>PABB01000062.1 GCA_002702655.1 Planctomycetaceae bacterium | reverse complement strand
TTGGATCACAGGCGGTTAAGGAGAGACCGCTCCGCATCTTGCCGCAATGAGGCGGGCCGCCATTCACCGCGAACGGTGACAAAGACTGCCCGCAGTTGGCCAGCGGCTGGATTGCAGGCGGTTGGACCAGTCGTGGGGACTTCGCATCCTGCGCATCTGTCGTCGGTTGAACTCACCTACCGCTGCATGCCACCCCGCCAAGCCGCGTCGGTTGTCACAACCTCGGTCAGATACGGGATTCCCGAAAGTGCACCGGCGCCATCGACCGGCGCCGCTTCCCAGTGGCGGGGCAGCTTGCCGAAATCAGTCGGCCGCTGGGAGCGTGCTGGATCGCCGTTGCATCACCAGTAGTCCGGCTCTCGAAAGGCTTCCACGCATGCGCACTTTCCCGCCAGCGTCTCCAGCGAGGTCCCGGCAAGCGATTGGCCCAGCCAGCCCTCGGGCTGCGACAGTTCGTAGGGCGCCGCGATGGTTTGTTCTGAGATGCCCCGGAAGCCAACCTTCGTGTAGAACCGGGGGTCGCCGTAGGTCAGCGCCGCGACGACGCCTTGCTCGCGTACGGCCTGCAGGCCATGGCGGATCAGCGCCTGACCGACGCCTTGGCCTTGCTTGTCGGTGCGCACAGCGACGGGCGCCAGGAGAAACACGGGCCCGCTCGCCTGGAACGTCAGGCGCGTGAAGAAGATCGATCCCACGATTTCGCCCTGGCTGGCGGCGACGAAGTTGAACAGGTCGCGCTGGTCGGTCTGCTCGAACAAGTCCTTGGCCAACCGGCCAATGAGTTCCCCCTCGGCATCGCCCTCCGCATCGGCGAACACGGAGGTGAACAGCTGCACGATGGCCGGGACGTCGCTTTGCGTGTGACGGCGATATTGCATCGTTCGGTCGGCGCTGGGGTGGGGGAGCGAAGTGGGCCGCGGTGCGACAATGCGAGCCAGGCAACCAAGTGGCGGCTGTCTTGGCGATCGAGTGATTCGTGCTTGATGCCAGGCAGTCGCCGGCCGCTTCACTACGGCCTGTCGCCCGTCGGCGCCTTGATCAGCGTCAGCAGCATCGTCACGGGCGTCTTGGTGCGAATACTGTGCGGCAGCTCGGCCGGCATGTGAATCCACGTGCCCGCCGCGGCGACGATCGCGTCGGGGCCCAGCGTCACCTCCGACTCGCCTGAAAGGAAGTGCATCACCGCGGGGGTCGAGGCCGTGTGCTCCGACAGTTCCTGCCCCGCGCTGAAGCTGAACAGGACGACTTTCGTGTGCGCGTCGTTGTGCAACGTGCGGCTGAGCGTGCCGTCGTCCGGCACGTCGGCCAGCGACGCGACGTCGGCGACTAGGGTGTAGGGCGTGCTCATGGCGTCTCCAGCAACGGTTTGATCTTGCTCGTCGAGCGAAGCAGTTGAGCAATTGTCACCTCGCGAAACGCTTTCTCGGTCGCCGCGTAGGCGTCATCCAATTTCTTGTGCAGCGGGCACAGCCGCGTATGCGACGACAGGCCCAGCGGGCAACTGCGAATCCGCTGCAGGTCGGCCACGGCCGTCACGACGTCGAGGATCGTGATCTCCGCGGGGTCCTTGGCCAGTCGATAACCTCCGCCGGGCCCTGGCTGCGACACCACCAACTCCGCCTGCACCAACTGCTGCAGGACGGTGTGCAGGTAGCGCCTGGGCGCCTTCGTGCTCTTGGAGAGCGGCTCCGCAGGCACGCTGGCCTCGCTGCTGCCGAGCCAGACCACGGCTCGCAGCGCATACTCGGATGTCTTGGGCAACACGCTTCGATTCTCCTGGACGGCCAACTTTCGAAATAATACACCTTGACGTGTAGATTGCCAAGATCGAAGATCGGCGGGCGACGGCGGCAGTCCCCAGGGCTGGAAATCTCGCTGGGACTGCCACTGGTACTCAACGTTCCTCAGGCGGAGAAATATACCATGCGACGGCTGTGGCTGTTGTTCGGACTGGTGCTCATCACGTCGTTCGCCGTGCTGAGTTGGGTGGGCGTGCGGATCTACCGGGAGATGCCGCCCCTCGTTGAGAAGGTCGTGACGACCGACGGTCGCACGGTCGTCGACGAAGGCGAAATCGCCGCCGGCCAGAACGTGTGGCAATCGCTGGGCGGGATGGAACTGGGCTCCGTCTGGGGGCATGGCAGCTATGTCGCGCCGGACTGGACCGCCGACTACCTGCACCGGGAAGCGATCTTCATTCTCGACGCCTGGGCCGAGGAGGAGTTCGGCGCGGTCTATGAGGAACTCGGCGAAGAACGGCAGGGCCAGTTGCGTGCGCGACTTGCCGAGCAATTCCGAGGCAATCGCTACGATCCCGCGACGGGAACATTGACGATCGATCCGCTGCGAGCCGACGCGTTTGAGGCCAATCTGGCGCACTACGCGCAGGTGTTCATGGACGGCAACGAAGACTATGCGATCCCGCCGGGCGCCGTTACCAGTAGCGAACGAGTCCGCAAGCTCACGGCATTCTACTTCTGGACGGCGTGGGCGGCGGCGACAAACCGGCCCGGCGACAATGCCAGCTACACGAACAACTGGCCGCACGAACCGCTGGTGGGCAACCGCCCGACCGGCGACAACGTGGTGTGGACGGGCGTGAGCATCATTATGCTACTGGCCGGCATCTCGGCGATGGCCTGGTGGTACGCGGCGCGCAAAGAGGAGGACGAAACCGCGGGGATGCCGATCGATTCCGATCCGCTCGCGCGCTGGCAGGCGACCCCCTCGCAACTGGCGACGATCAAGTACTTCTGGGTCGTCGCAGCGCTGATCCTGGTGCAAATGGGATTGGGCGTCGTCACGGCCCACTACGGCGTCGAAGGCAACGGCTTTTACGGCTTTCCGCTGGCGGAATGGCTGCCGTACAGCGTGGCGCGCACCTGGCACGTGCAGATTGGTCTGTTTTGGATCGCCACGGCCTGGCTTGCCGCGGGGCTGTTCATTGGCCCCCTGGTCAGCGACTGCGAGCCGAAGGGGCAGCGACTCGGCGTCAACGTGTTGTTTGCCGCGCTGTTGGTCGTGGTCGTCGGTTCGCTCGCCGGCGAGTGGCTGAGCGTGAAGAACCATCTGTCCGACAAAGTGGCGTTCTACTTTGGCCACCAGGGCTACGAGTACGTCGACCTGGGGCGGTTCTGGCAGATCATGCTCATGGTCGGGCTGCTGCTGTGGCTGGGACTGATGATTCGCGTGTTGCTGCCCGCCCTGCGGCAGAGCGGCCACCAGAAACAGCTGGTGACGCTGCTGGCCGTGGCCACGGGGGCGATCGCGCTGTTCTACGGGGCCGGACTCACCTGGGGCCAGCACACGCACCTGACGATGGTCGAGTACTGGCGGTGGTGGGTGGTTCACCTGTGGGTGGAGGGGTTCTTCGAGGTCTTCGCGACCACGGTGATCGCGTTTGTGTTTATGCGACTCAACCTGATTCGGCCGGCCTTGGCGGCGAGCGCGGCGTTGTTGTCGGCCACGATCTTCCTGTCGGGCGGCATCATCGGCACGCTGCACCACCTGTACTTCGCCGGCACGCCCACCATGGCGCTGGCGTGGGGATCGGTCTTCAGCGCCCTGGAAGTGGTGCCGCTGACGCTGGTCGGGTTTGACGCCATGGACGACCTGCGCCGGTCGCGGACCAGCCCCTGGGTGCAGCGGTACAAATGGCCCATCTACTTCTTCGTCGCCGTCGCGTTCTGGAACATGGTGGGCGCCGGTCTGTTCGGATTCATGATCAACCCGCCGATCGCCCTGTACTACATGCAAGGGCTGAACACCACGCCGGTCCACGGCCACGCGGCGCTCTTCGGCGTGTACGGCATGCTGGGGATCGGTCTGATGCTGATGTGCCTGCGGGTGCTGATCCCGGCGCGGCAATGGAAGGACGGCCTGCTGCTGTTAGCGTTCTGGGGGATGAACGTCGGGCTGTTCGCCATGTGTTGCCTGAGCCTGCTGCCCGTCGGCCTGCTGCAGACCAAGGCCTCGGTCGAGCACGGCTACTGGTACGCCCGCAGCAGCGAGTTCATGCAGACCGACCTGATGCAGACGCTCCGTTGGCTGCGCGTCCCCGGCGACACGATCTTCTTCCTGGGGGCCGTCGCGCTGGTCGTGTTCGTCGCCGGCCTGAAGACGGGCCACTCGTTCCGTGATGGGGAGCAAGCGTAGCGGCAGTCCAAGCAAGCCGCCCATAACGAGGGTCGTGCGCTGCGTCGGTCGGTCCGTTGAGCGACCGGCGCGGCGTTGCCGCACGAACCATTTCTTGTGCGAAAAAAACCAACCAGCCGAGTCGGACGCGGCCGACGCCATCGGACGTCGAAGTTGCCTGCTCAAACAATCAAACCGTGCCCGCTCGACGGTTGGTCGGTTGTATAAGGGGGATCAACAACCGAAGCGGGAACATGACAGGGGCGTTACAGTTTTTTTTGAAGCTGTTGGCTGTCGGCTATCGGCTGTTGGCCAGAGGGGCCAGCGGCGCTGTGAAATCGCCTGGGAGGGCGAGGCTCCTGCCGAGCCGGCGTCACGTCTGTAGCATGGCCGCTCCGGCCGTGCGAAAACCTCGCGACATGTCGTCGCTTCCGCCAGCGCTGAAACGCGCGCACGGCCGGAGCGGCCATGCTACGCGAACATTGCCTTGCGGTGCGCCTCATCCCTCGCCGCTGCGAGATGGCGGCTGTCAGGCTGAAAAACCTGACCGACTCAGTGCGCCCGCGGGTGCGCCTTCTCGTACGCTTCGCGCAGGCTGGCCGTGCTGACGTGGGTGTAGATCTGGGTCGTGACCAGGCTCTTGTGACCCAGCAGTTCTTGCACGCTACGGATGTCGGCGCCGCGGTCCAGCAGGTGCGTGGCAAAGCTGTGCCGCAGCGTGTGCGGGCTGGTGCGGGCGTCGAGGCCCGTTTCCTTGAGATACTTCTCCAGCATCCGCCCGACGCTGCGCGTGGTGAGCCGCGTGCCGAACTTGTTGACGAACACGGGCGCTTGGCGGCCGGTGGGTTCTTTGGGGGCGAGTTGCCGCACCGCCAGCCAAGCGGTCAGCGCTCGCACGGCATAGGACCCCAGCGGCGCCAGCCGTTCGCGGCGGCCCTTGCCGCGGACCCGCAGGACGCCTTGGTCGAGATCGACGTCGCCGTCGCTCAGGCCGACCAATTCGCTGACCCGCAGACCGGCGGAGTACAGCGTCTCGAGGATCGCGCGATCGCGCAGGCCCAGGGCGCCTTGGGACGCCGGGGCGCCCAGCAGCTTGCCGATCTCGTCGGTCGTGAGAAAGTGCGGCAAGTTGCGGCTCTTGCGCGGGTTGCGCAGCGCGCGAGCCGGGTTGCTGTCGGCCCACCCTTCGCGCTGCCCGAACCGGTAGAAACTGCGCAAGGAAGCCAGCTTGCGGGCGATCGACGTCTTGGCGTAGCCCGCGTCATGCAACGCGGTGAGAAAACCGCGCAGTTCGCTGGCCGAGATGGTCTCGGGCTCCGGCGTTTCTCCGGTCTCGTCGGCAAAGTAGTCCGCGAACGACTCGAGATCCTCGCGGTAGCTCTTGACCGTCAGCGGCGAACTGCCGCGTTCGATGTGCAAGTGCCGAAGAAACTGGGCGATCTTGCGTTGCACGACGGAGGCGTGAGGTTTGAGGCGTGAGGACGACGCAACCGGGAGGGCGAGGCTCCTGCCGAGCCGGGGGCGGGTATGCGGCGCAGGCTCGGCAGGAGCCTCGCCCTCCCCCTAACGCATTCGCGTCGAGGGCAACCGCCTCACTCTTCCCACGGCGACAGTTTGGCCCGGTGGGGGGTCGACTCGCCGTTGGCTTCGGCGGCGTTGCGGATCTTCTGGCTCAGCACGGCGGCGTCGTACCAGTTGAAGCTCAGCTCGGGGTTCGACGCGAACCGCCCGAGCGTGCGCAGGGCGTCGGCCCGTTGCGAGTCTTCGAACAGGAAGACGTAGCGCTCCTTGCCTTTGACCAGGGCCAGTACGTTGATGTCATCGCTCACGGGGGGTCGTCTCCAGGCAGCGGACGCTCACCGGCTTGGCGCAGCGCCGTGGGGGCGGGTGCAGGCGGGGCGCGATGCGGGTCAGACATCGCGGGCAAGAATCATTGCGGCGCCAGCGACGCGGGTCGCTAACTGCCTTGCCTACAGTGGCTTATCGGTCGCTGTCCCACCGATACACCACATCACTTTTTTGCGCGCCGCCGCGGGCCGACAGCATCTCGGCGATGTGGAGGTGACAGCAGAACCGCATGAAATCTTCGCTGCGACGCAGATAGGCTTCCCACCCGCCGATGCGTCGGTCATCGCGGAAAAAGGCATACCCCTCTAGGGCTTGCGTCAATTGCTCGTCGTCGCCGCGGTAGATATTTGTGTGCGAAAGCACCGGCCCATGCTGGGGTAAACAAGCCGGCCCGCACGGCCCGACCTGAGCTGTCGCGGCGCAGGCGCCGGTCGTGCCGATTGCGCCTGCGGCGCCCGTGGCGCCGGCTGCATCGGTTGCAGCAGACGCTAGCGGGGCTGGCTGGGGCTGAAGCGGCTCGACAACCTCGCCAGCGGGCGTCGGTAACGGCTCGTCCGCTTGGCCCGCCGTCGGCCGCACGGCCGCGTCATCGAACGGGTCGGCCGCGGCGCTATGCTGCAGCAGCGCGTCGTCAGCGGCCTCCAGCGACGATTGGCCGCCGTCGCGCATGGGTGACGAGTTCACCCCACTGGACGACAGCGGCGGCGCCGGCAGCGTCTGGCAGGCTCCGTCGCAATCGGGCGTGTACGCGGCAAACTCCTGACGAGCTCGCGCCAGGTCGGCTTCGTACGCCAACTCCTCGGGGATGAACTCCTCCTCCGGCGTGCCGAACGGCAGTCCGTAGCCGGCGGGAATCTCGTGGAAGCCCGGGTTGGCCGCGTACCACTCGACCCGCAGGCCGATCCGCGGCGGATAATAGGGCGAGTAGTCCGTCACGGAGCCGACCGCCACGGCGTCGACGCCCAAAACCTTGGCCAGCCGGCGGGCTTCGCCGGGGCCGCTCAGGTCGATGCGGTGGGCGATCATCGTTTCTTCGACCACGCCAACGGGAACGACTTCGAACCCGGGGATCGACTGCAGCTCGCCGTAGTAGGCCATCGCCGCGGCCCGGCCGTCGACAGTGGCTTCGTCGCTGTGATTGAAGAACGGGGCGACCGCCACGCGGCTCAGTTGCGGGAAGGGGTTGCGAATGACCGGCTTCTCGACAACCTGCGGCAGCACCAGGCTGCAGCCCGCGGCGGCCGTGAGCCACCCGGCAGCTAGCAGCGTCAATAATGTTCGGGCTCGGTGCACCGTGAGATCATCCGCGTGAAAGGAGCCCCCCTTTCACCGCGACAGGGCGCAGAGCCGCCGCACAGGGCGACGACAATAGCGCGTCGTTGATGCAATCGGCAGAACCGGCAGAGTCGCTTGAGGGAAAGCTGGCAAGAATCTGTGAGAATTGCAGAACAAGAACGTGCCACTGCTGGCTGGTGCAGCAGTGGCACGCCGTGTACCCGGTTCGCACTGCTGGACGAGCCAGCAGTGGCACGCGGCGGCGACTCGCGCAGTTTGCGTGCCACGGCTCTGTGAGCCGTGTGAAGCGGGGAAATCTCCGGTGGTTCGCACGGCTCACAGAGCCGTGGCACGCCGGATCGTTGCATCTTCTACGGGCAGATAGAGCCCCGCCGCTGGCGCTGGTACCATCGCTGCTAGCGTTGGCCGTCCGCCCTGCCCTTGTTTGTCCCGCCGTCGACCATGGCAACTTCTGCTTCCCTGTTGGCCGCCGTTACCCGCGGCGGGGTTCGCGAGATTCCGCTGGCGCACCTGGCGCTGGCGTTCATACCCGTGGCCATCCTGCTGGGCATTCAGGCGCGCTGGTCGCTGGGCCTCGGCAAGTCGTCGCTGGCCGCGGCGCGGATGACGCTGCAATTGCTGCTGGTGGGGTACGTGCTGGTGGGGATCTTCGAGGCCCACACGCCGTGGATCGTGCTCGCCACGCTGTCGGTGATGATCGTCGCCGCCGGGTGGATTGCGATGCGCTCGGTCGGCGAGGGCGTCGACGGTCGGCGGTTCGGCCAGGCCGTGCTGGCGATCGCGGTCGCGGGGTTGCCCACGTTGACGCTGGTGACCCAGGGGGTGCTGGGGGTCGAGCCGTGGTTCTCGCCCCGCGATTGGATCACGCTGGGGTCGATGATTTTCGCCAACTCGATGAACACGGTCAGCCTGGCCGCCGAGCGGTTCCGCAGCGAAACCACCGCCGGCCGCTCCTACGCCGACGCCCGCCGCACGGCGATGAACGCGTCGCTGATCCCGCTGACCAACTCGATGCTGGCGGTGGGCATCGTGTCGCTGCCCGGAATGATGACCGGGCAGGTGCTCGCGGGCGCGTCGCCGCTGCTGGCCGCGCGGTACCAGATCATGGTCATGGCGATGCTATTCGGCGCGGGCGGCATCGCGGCGGCGATTTATTTGTGGCTGCAGCGGCCGCGGGAGGGCGCTTTGGGAATCACCGCAGAGGACGCGGGGAACGCGGAGGCGGCTGATGCGACAAACCTTTGCTGAATCCCCGGAAGTGCTAAACTCGCGACTATGCGAAGTTCGCGTGTCGAAGCACCGCCGGTACGGTTCCCCCGCAACCCCTTTGCGGCTTCGGCTTAAATCTGCTTACTGAAGAAGCTTTTCGCAAGTCAACGGTTCGGGCGCACGAAAGCAACGGGCATGGTCCACTGGATCGAACCACCTCGGTTGGAACTTCAACTGTGGTACGGCAACTTGTTGGTCGCTGACCTCCATCACGCGTTTCCACACCAAGGAACATGGTTCGCAGAATGTGATTTGAGGATCACAACCGGCGAAGGTGAGCTGCAGGATCAATTGCTTGCCTATATTTCATTCTGCGAAGCTTTCCATCACAGGATTGCAGACGGGCGAGATCATGACTGGGACGAATTTGACCGGTACGCCCCGATTTCTAATTGCGATTCATGGAATGCTCGGCTGCCGACAGGCGTTTCCGTGCCAATGGAAGGAAGAATGTGGTTTGCAGACGGCCAAGCTAGTTGGCAGCATCCCGAAGCTGAACCTTCGACAGAAGAAGCCGCGCATGAGTTCTGGTTACGAAACGCACAGCCAACTGAGTAACTGAGTAATTGGCCAGCGGATTCGGAAATCAATGGCAACCCCGCCGCCCCATGACGCGGGTCCCGTAAATAGCAGCGTCAGATTACAGACACGCCATGCCGCCCTCATCCCGCACTCCTGAAGGCGAGCCGTTGCGATGTCCGATTTGCGGCGCGTCGCAACGCGTCGACGTGTCGCGGCCGCCGGGCGACTGCGTCTGCGCGTCGTGCGGCGCTCTGGCGTGGATTGGCCCGCGAGTTGATTCCACTGGCAATGTCCGGGCCGCCATTGAACAATCCGTCGAGGAACTCTCGCAGTTGTGCCGCCGTGACGTGCCTGTCGAGCAGATCGGCGATGTTCTGGTGAAAGAGGTCACGCACTGCCTGGCGGCCCACGGGGCCATGTTGTGGCTGGGGGATCAAACGCGCCGGCGGCCGCGCGGGAAACGCTTGCGGCTGGTCGCCGCGACGGGTCGGTGTGACGATACGCCGCGGTTTGCGGAAGAGGTCTCGGAGACTCAACGCGACGAACTGCGCAAAGCCATCGCGGAGGGTCAGGAAGTACTTCTCATCGGGGCGCCCGTCGTCCGCAACAGCCGCGTGGCCGCCGTCATTGAAGTACTGCAGCGCACCGGCAGCCGGCCAACGGCCCAGAGGGGCTACCTGCGATTCGTTCGCAAAGTGGCAGAGATTTTTGCAGGTTGCAGTGCACTCTCGATGGGAGAGTCGTGAGACGCTTTCCTTCGACGATACCCGTAGATCTCCGTGCCCTCCGTGCCTCTGCGGTGAGTCTCCCAGCGCACAAAAAAAGACGCCCCGGGAAGTTCCCGGGGCGTCCTGCAATTTCGCGTTGATGGCGGCGGTGGGGCGCCGCCGGGGCGCTTACTTGCCCTTCTTCGGTTTGGCGGCCGGAGCCTTTTTCGCAGCGGGAGCGGCCTGTGGCTTCGCGCCTTTTCCAGCATTCTGTTGCTGACCCATCGTCGTGATCCTTCGATCAACTGTTCCCGGCAGCGGGGCGGGCGGACACGCCTGCCGATTAGTCTGTCGCTGCTCGGTTAGAGGAATTGTACGCGGCGGCGAACTTGGCGGCCAAGATCAGTTTTGTGTTACGATGGTTTCCTGCTGGCGAGGCGGCGAGTTGCTAGCTGCGCCCGGTAGGTCAGGCTTTCTAGCTTGACATGGACCAACGATTGTCAGGCTGGAAAGCCTGACCTACGGAACCAGTGCTGAGGGATCGATGAGCCAAACGTTGTTGACGCTGTATGACTTTAACCTGGCTTACTGCGAGCGGCTGGCCGGCGACATTACGGCCGAGCAGATGACGGCCCAGCCGTCGCCGGGGGTGAATCCGCCGGCGTGGTTGTTGGGGCACTTGGCGATCTGCACCGATTTCGGTCTGCAGTTGCTGGGCAAGCCGAACCGGTTGCCGGCGGAGTGGCACCAGGAGTTCGGGCCGGGCTCGAAGCCGCTGTCGGAGACGCACCCCTACCCCGAGAAGGACGAGCTGTTGATTGCGCTGCGCGAGGGGCACGCGGCCGTGGCGGCGGCGCTGGCCGAGGCGGATGTGAGCGTGCTGGCCGAGCCGAATCCGCTGCCGTTTGAATTCCTGCAGCAAACGCTGCCGACCAAGGGCGACTTGCTGGCGCACCTGATGGCCACGCACGAAGCGTCGCATCTGGGGCACCTGTCGAATTGGCGTCGGCAGATGGGATTGCCGCCGTTGTTTTGAGCGCGCGGCTCCTCTCCCCCAAGGGGAGAGGTTGGGTCGTGGGCAGCATTGTCAGCGTTTGCCGTCCCTCCCCTGGCCCCCTCCCTGCGAGGGAGGGGAATTTCAGAGTACAGGTTCAGCGGAGCTTCACACTCCCGGACACGGTCAGGGCCGCCGCGCTGCGGCTTTTCTTTTCGTTTCTTCTTGTCGATTGCGAGAGCAGCCATGGGTGCGGCGAGGGATTTGGAAGCGGCGGGGGGCGTGCCCAGTCGGCGGTGCATCGCGTGGGCGCTGGTCGCGATGGCCCTGGCCGGGCTGCTGGCGGCGCCGGTGGCGGCCGTCACGTGGCGGCAGGCGGTGCGGCAGCGGCCGGGGTGGTTCCAGAGCGACGAAGGCCGGCGGGTCGTGGCCAACGTCATCGCCTACCAGCTCCCCTGCGGGGGGTGGGACAAGAACATTGACATGGCCGCGCGGCTGGACGACGCGGCGCGGGCCGCCTTGGCCGAGCGAACCGACGAGGGCACGATCGACAACGGCGCCACCGTCGAGCAGTTGCGTTTTCTGGCCCGGGCGATTGCCGCCGCTGGCGATGCCGACAAGGCGCCCGCCGCAGCCGCGTCATTTCAGCGCGGTCTCGATTACCTGCTGGAAGCGCAGTACGACAACGGCGGCTGGCCGATGTACTACCCGCTGCGGCCCCGCGGGTACTACTCGCACATCCACTTCAACGACGACGGCATGGCCAACGTGCTGAACCTGCTGGCGGACATCGCCGAGGGGCGGCCGGGGTTTGACTTCGTCGACGCGGCCGGTCGGCAGCGCGCGGCGGCCGCCTTGGCCCGCGGCATCGAGTGCATCCTGAAGTGCCAAGTCGTCGTCGACGGGCAACGGACCGCGTGGTGCGCGCAGCACGACGAGCACACGCTGGCGCCGGCGAAGGCGCGGACCTACGAACTGCCTTCGCTGTCGGGGCAAGAAAGCGTCGCGGTGGTGCGCGTGCTGATGCGGATCCAAGAACCAACGCCGGAGATCATCGCGGCGGTCAACGATGCTGTCGCGTGGCTCGAGCGGGTGAAGATCACCGGCCAGCGGATCGAGTGGGTCCGCAACGAAGACGGCGTCGATCGCATCGTCGTCGACGATCCGCAGGCGAGCCCGCTGTGGGCGCGGTTCTACGAGATCGGCACGAACCGGCCGATGTTCGTGGGACGCGACGGCGTGGTGCGCGACCGGCTGGCCGATATCGAACGCGAACGCCGCGTGCACTACGCGTACCTGGGCGCGTGGCCGGCGGAGCTGCTCGCGGAAGACTACCCGGCGTGGCGGCAGCGCATCGATCCACCGCGGCCGAGCGACGAGCCTGCGATCGGCGCACAATAAAAGCCGGGGGCTGTCGCGGCAGCCCTCGGCCTGGATGCACTCCCGCACCGTCAGCGCGGGGCGAGTTGTCTGTTTTCGCTATGCTGTTTGGTCGCAGAGGGTCGCGGCCGTTACGCCTCGACGCCTTCCAGCTTGTCGGCGTGCAGCTTGCGGAGTTCTTCCAATTCGCTCTGCAACCGATGACGCAGCGGGCTGGTGCTGCGCAATTCCTCGAGCAGCAAGTCGGCTCGTTCGAAGGACTCAGCAGACACGTTGCCATTCTTGAACAGTTTGAGCCAGCTACGCGAGACTTCGCTTTCGGTAAGCAAAACAGTCCTCCTTCAAAATCTGGGCGGGGGCGACCGGGGGTCAGGCTGGGCGGCAGCAGCCCTCGACCGCCGCGAGGTCGCATCTTTTTATTATGCGAAGCGGCGACGCTGGCAGCAAGTCTACGGCAGCATATATGACGACATTCACATCGACGAGAGCAACTTGACAGCGCCTATGCACACACGGCGCCGGCGACGCACGGCGCGCCTGTTTTGCCGCCGGAGATTTCTGCGCCAATTGCGGCGAGCAAGCCGCTGTGCGACTGCGGCATCGCTGAAGAACCGCGCTGCTTGCGCAAACTTCAGGCAAGCGTTGCGCCGGTTTGGGAAAACTGTGCCGCATCCGGGCAGATTGCCGACGGCGCCGCCCATGCGCTGCGAGGTAACAAGACTCACCCGAATTCGCTTCTGCACGGGGAGCTGGCAATTTGCCCGGGGCGGCGGCGGGTGGTAGGGTCCCTTGGCAGGCAAAATTGGGCGAAATCGGCCCGTTTTTCACCTGCTGGCAGCCGCCGCGAGCGGTTGCCGCAAGTTGGCTCGCAGGGGGTGCGTCGGTCGCGCCGACTGCGTAAAATCGAGGGGTTGCACAATGCCTGAGAAAATTGCTCCTACGCGCCGCTCTCACTGGGCTGGTTGGTCTGAGACGGATCGACTCGCCCGATGGGTCGACTGGTGGTTGGCTGAGGCCGGTCACTGGCAGCGCGTGGTGCGATTTTGGCTGCTCGATCGGCCGACTCCCGTGCTGGTCGCGGCGCCCGTGCCGCGGCCTGCCGCCCCGCCCCGTCGTCCGAACATGAGATAACCGCATTTCCCGCGGCCGGCATGACGCCGCCGCAGCCTGAGGCTCGTCGGACCGAATGTCCGCCGCGAGCCCCGTCCGCCGCGTCGAGCGCCCGCCCGACGCACTTTCCGCAGCCGCCGTCCCAAGGCACGCTTGCGAGGAGACACACAGAACAGTGGATCATCTGGATCAACTCCCCGGTTCCTTTTTCGGCCCCGCCAACCTGGTCGAGTTGCTGGAGCACCGCGCGTGCCACCAGGGCGACGACGTGGGGTTTCGCTTTCTCAACGACGGCGAGAAGGAAGTCGTCGAGTGGACGTACGCCGACCTGAACGCGCGGGCGCGGGCGATCGCCGCCTCGCTGCAGGCGATGGGCATGGAGGGCGAGCGAGCCCTGCTGCTGTATCCGTCGGGGCTCGATTTCATCGCCGCGTTCTTTGGCTGCCTGTTCGCGGGCGTGACGGCCGTGCCGGCCTACCCGCCGCGCCGCAATCGCAACATGGCGCGGATCGAAGCGATTGCCAATGACGCCGAAGCGAAAGTCGCGCTGACCACGTTCGACGTGCTGGAGCGCGTGCAGACGATGATCGCCGACACGCCGGCGCTGCAGCAGATCCGGTGGCGGGCGACCGATCAGTGGGACCTGGCCGCCTCGGACGAGTGGCGCCGCCCGGAGGTGCACGGCGACACGCTGGCGTTCCTGCAGTACACGAGCGGTTCGACCGGCACGCCCAAGGGGGTGATGCTGACCCACGCGAACCTGATGCACAACTCGGCGATGATCGCGTACGCGTTCGAGCACTCGCGCTCGGGCAGCGGCATGTTCTGGTTGCCGCTGTACCACGACATGGGGCTCATCGGCGGCGTGTTGCAGCCGCTGTACATGGGTCAGCCGAACACGCTGATGTCGCCGACCCACTTTCTGCAGAAGCCGGTCCGCTGGCTGCAAGCGATCAGCCAATGGGGCGCCACGATCAGCGGCGGCCCGAACTTCGCCTACGACCTGTGCGTCGAAAAAATCACCGGGGCGCAGAAGCGCACGCTCGACCTGAGCCGCTGGACGCTGGCCTTCAACGGCGCCGAGCCCGTGCGGGCCGAGACGATGGAGCGGTTCAGCGCCGCGTTTGCCGAGTGTGGCTTCAAGCAGGAGGCGTTCTACCCCTGCTACGGCCTGGCCGAGGCGACGCTGATCGTCTCGGGCGGCTACAAGCAGTCGCCGGCGGTGGTGCGGACATTCGACCTGCCGGCGCTCGAGAATCATCAAGTCGTCGAGGCCCGCGACGAAGCCGACAACGCCCGCACGCTGGTGGGCAGCGGCGGGAATCTGCTCGACCAGACGATCGTGATCGCCGACCCGGAGACCTTTGAGGCCCTGGGCGAGGACCGCGTCGGCGAGATTTGGGTCAACGGCCCCAGCGTGGCCGAAGGCTACTGGGGACGCGACGAGCAATCCCTGGAGACGTTCGGCGCCCAACTGACCGACGGCCGCGGCCCGTTCTTGCGGACCGGCGACCTCGGCTTTCTGAACAACGGCGAGCTGTTTGTCACCGGGCGGCTGAAGGATCTCATCATCCTGCGGGGCGTCAACTATTACCCGCAGGACATCGAACAGTCGGTGCAACAGGCTCATCCGGCGATCGCACCGGGCGCGGGGGCGGCCTTTGCCGTGGGCGCCGAAGGCAGCGAGCGGCTGGTGGTCGTCAACGAAACGGTCCGCCGCCGCGATCTGGACTTCGAGGAGATTGTCGCTGCGGTGCGCAAGCAAGTCGCCCGCGACCACGAGCAGGCCGTCGCGGCCGTGGTGCTGCTGAAGACAGGCAGCATTCCCAAAACGTCCAGCGGCAAGATTCAACGACACGCCTGCAAAGACGGGTTTCTGGCCGGCACCCTGGCTGCGGTCGCCACGTGGTCGGCCGAAACGGGCGAAGTGGAAATCGCCGCGTCGCTGCGCAAGCGTTCGCGGGCCGAGGAAGCGCAGCTCGACAGCGACGGGCTGGACGCCGCGCTCGACGCGGAGCAGGCGGGCGCGAAACTCGACGCCGAGGAAGCGGCCTTGGCGGATCGCAACGGCGCCGCGGAGGCTCCCGCGGCTCCGACCAAACCGCAGCCCGCCGCCGCGATTCCCAGCGAGAAGCTGGGCGAGATCGTCGACGTGGTGTACGCGAAGGTCCGCGAGATCGGCCGCGAACGGGTCAAAGAGCTCGATTGGGACACCAACATTGTCGAGCTCGGGCTCGATTCGCTGGAGCGGATGGAGATTGTGGCGGCGCTGGAGGACCACTTCGGCGGCCGGTTCCCCGATCACGTGCTGCCCAACATGGAAACGTGCGGCGAAGTTGCCGAGGCGATCCAGCAGTACCTGGGCGGTCGCGTCGAACTGCCGGCCGGCCACGCGCACGGCGAAGTGGCCGAAGAAGATTACGTCTTTGCCAAGAGCCCCGAATTCTTGCGGTTGCTGGAAAACAAGCAGTTGACCGAGCGGGCCGGCCTGCCGAATCCGTTCTTCACCGTGCACGAGGGGATCACCAACGACCGCACGACCATTGGCGGGCAGGAGTATGTGAACTTCTGCAGCTACAACTACCTGGGCATGTCGGGCGACCCGGCGGTGATTAAGGCGACGCAGGACGCCGTGGCGCGGTTCGGCACGAGCGTGTCGGCCAGCCGGCTGGTGTCGGGCGAGAAGACGCTGCACCGCAAGTTGGAGCGCGGCATCGCCGACTTCATCGGCACGGAAGATGCCATCGTGATGGTCGGCGGCCACTCGACCAACGAATCGATCATCGGACACCTGTTCGGCCCCGGCGATCTGATTCTGCACGACGCGCTGTCGCACAACAGCATCATGCAGGGCGCCATCCTGTCCGGTGCGCGGCGGCGACCGTTTGCTCACAACGACTGGCGCGAGTGCGGACGGATCCTCGATCAGATCCGCCACGAGTACCGCCGCGTGCTGATCGTTGTGGAAGGCGTTTACAGCATGGACGGCGACTACCCCGACCTGCCGCAATTCGTCGAGCTGAAAAAGAAGCACAAGTGCTACATGATGGTCGACGAGGCGCACTCGATCGGCACGATGGGTCTGCACGGTCGCGGGATGAGCGAGCACTTTGGCATCAACCCCCGCGACGTCGACATCTGGATGGGCACGCTCAGCAAATCGTTCGGCAGTTGCGGCGGTTACATCGCCGGTCAGGCCGAACTGATCGAGTACCTGAAGTACACCGCCCCCGGATTCGTGTACAGCGTCGGTCTGTCGCCGGCGAACACGGCGTCGGCGCTGGCGTCGATCGAGCTGCTGCAGGAAGAACCGGAACGGGTGGCCCGCTTGGCGGAGAATTCGCGGCTGTTCTTGCGATTGGCCAAAGACGCCGGGCTGAACACGGGCGCGAGTAACAATACCCCCGTCATTCCGGTCATTACCGGCAACAGCGAACACGCACTGCGGCTGTCGCATCAACTGTTCGTGCGCGGGATCAACGTGCAGCCCATCCTGTACCCGGCGGTCGAGGAGCGGGCGGCCCGGCTGCGATTCTTCATCACCGCGTCGCACACGCCCGAGCAGATCCGCACGACGGTGCGGGCCGTGGCCGAGGAGTTGGACCGGATCGACCCGTCGTACCGCGGCGCCGACCGTCCCTTGCCGCCGTTGAGCCCGCAACGCGACGAAGTCGAAGCGCCGCTGCCGCCGCGGTAGAGAAGTAGAGAAATCGAAGGGAGTGCCACTGCTGGACGAGCCAGCAGTGGCACGCGCGGATGTGGCGATTCTCCCGGCTCGGCAGAGCGTTTTCTTTACCGAACACTGGCTGCTGGCTACAATCAACAGCGGCGGGAGATACTGCATTTTCTGGCGAAGCGTCCGGAACCGCTTCGTCGCCGCGGTTGAGTTGGCATTGCGCCGCTGCGCACGCGCGTGCGCTGGCGTTTCAACCCCCAGGGGGACCGCCCTATGTCTCAAGCGATCGTCGATCCGGCCGAACTGCGCCGTTTTGCCCACCAGCTGAAACGGTTCAACGCCGAGCTGGAAGACCGCATGGGCACGCTCGCCAATCAACTGCACTCTCTGACGGTGACCTGGCGCGACCAGGAGCAAAAGAAGTTTGCCGAGGAATTCGAGCAGCATCTGAAGCTCATTCGCCGCTCGATCGAGGCGACCAACGAGTACGCGCCGTTTCTGCTGCGGAAGGCGGAACGGATCGAAGAATACCTGCAGCAACGCTAGCGCGAGGCGGTTTGTGGCTGGACCTGCACAAGTTCGCTCGGTGGAGGCGATCGACCGCTTGCGGCGGGCGGTGATCCAGTATCGCCGTCGCGTGCAAGGTTCGCTGGAAGGACTCGACAGCCAACTCCGTCGAGCCGTCGACTGGATCGAGCACGATCGCCCCTCGTATTGGAAGCGCGCCACCCGCGCCGCCGAGGAAGCCATTCACAACGCCAAGATTGACCTGGAACGCTGCCTGGCGTTCCCGCTGCTCTCGGGTGAACGCCCCAGTTGCCGCGAGGAGAAAGCGCTCGTCGCCGAGTGCAACGCGCGGCTGCAATACTGCCGCGGCCAGCGGGAGCGCGTGAAGAACTGGCAATACAAACTTGACCACGAGGCGTTTGAATACCAAGGGCGGGTGGCAGGTCTGCGGGCGCTGCTGGACGCCGATCTGGAGGCGGCCGAGCAGACGCTGGCCCGCATCGTGCGTCGGCTGGAAGACTACGCCGTCGAGGGCGCGCCGGTCAGCCAGCTCAACGACTTGGTCGGAACGGCTGACGAGCCCGGCGCGACCGACGCCAACCACACGCGCCGCGCCGCCGCAGGCGATGCATCCGCCACGGGCGACGCGGCCGACGCTCCCGCGAATGACGCGGCCGACGAGCCCGACCAAGCCGCCGATCCGCCCGACGCCCAGCAACAGAAACCCTAACCGCGATACTCCGCATGCGCACCTGCGATCTGGAAACCGACGCCGCCCGAATGCGCGATGCGATGGACGAACTGCGCATCGCGTGGGACGAGGCCAGCGACCTGTGGAACGACGACGTGAGTCGCGCTTTTTGCGAGCGCTTCCTGGAGCCGCTTGCGCCGGCGTTCAAATCGTCGCTGGATGCGGTCGCCCGGATGGCTCAACTTGTCGGAGAAATGGAGCGGGAGTGTCGCGACGAACAACCGGAGACGCTGTAGGATATTCGATAATCGCCGCCGTCACGCCCGCCTGACGTCCCTTGTCTCAATTTGACCGCCGCCGCCCGCGGCGAATTTGCCTTGTCCGAACCGCGCATTTCCATCCGCCGCCAAATGGAACTGCTGAGCCAGCTGCAGCAGTTGGCCGATTGGCGTGCGGAGCGCGAGGAGGCCGTCGCCACGGCGCACCGCGACGCCTTGGAATACGCGGCCGAGGACTTTGAGACGACCTCCGGCGAGATCAACCAGCAGTTCAGCGCCCGCCGACGCGAGTTGGAAGCCGAATACGCCGACGCTCAGCAGGCCGCCGAGGCGACTTACGACGCGGCCGCGGAAGCGGCCCGCAGCCGCCTTGCCGAGCAGCTCCACCAGTTGGAGGTCGACGAGTCGGACGCGATGGCGGCGGCGAAGCAGTCGGCCGACACCGCCAAGTGGGAAGCCATGGCGGTGTTCGACGCATCGAAGGACAAACCGCACGAACATTGGGAGCGTGCGAACAAACGTCTGGCGATGCAGGCTCAGCAATTGGAAGGGCTGCGCCGCGACGCGGAGTCGCTGTTGGGAATGCGGCGGATTCGCGTCCCGCAGGAGGACGCGCTCGCCGAGTTGGCCGCGACGGCAACGGCTGAGGAGCCGACCGATGCGGAGTCGACCGACGCGGCGTCGAAGTCCGCCGCCCAGCGCGTCAGCAGCGCCGTGACCTCGATTCGCGAGGCGGTGATCGAAATGCAGGGGCAGCGGATCTCGTCGCTGTTTCTGGAAAACGGCGGGCCGTGGGGTTGGCTCGTCGGGGCCGTGGTCGTGGGCGGCATGATCGGCACGTTGGGCATGACGTTTACCAGCATCGGCATCGGCGCCGGCGCTGCCGGCGTCGTGACTGCAGCGCTGCTGTGGGCTTGGCTCTTGCCCCGCGGTCGTCAGCAATCGCTGCAGAAGTACGCCACGATTCGCACCCGGATCGACGCGGCCCTGGCCGAAAAGCATCAGGCGCTCCTCGACGCCAAAGCGGCTGCCGAAGCCGAAGCAGCGGCCGTCGTCAAACGACGCGATGACGACTGCAACGCCGCCGACGCCCAGCGCGATCACCGCGTGCATGCCGCCAAGCGCCATCGCACCGACGAGTCGGCTCGCTTGCAGCAAGAGACCGACGCCGAGCTGGCGCGGCTCGCCTCCGAGCGCGACGCCGCCCTGGCCAACGCGAACGAGAGCTTCCCCGCTCAGCTCCAGCAGAACAAGACCGACCGCGCCGCCGCGGAGCGCGCAAATAACCAACGCTACGAGCAAGCCCGCACCGCGGCGCAGCAGCAACAGGCAACCGACTTCACCGCGCTGGCGGAGAAGTGGCAAAGCGGCTTCCAGAAAATCGCCGACGAACTGGCTGCCATCCGCGAACGGTCGCATCAGTTGTTCCCCAATTGGGAGGAGCTGTCGTGGGACCAGTGGCAGCGGCCCACCGAACGCCCCGAGGCGGTGACCGTGGGCGGCTATGATTTGCCGCTCTCGATCGTCAAACACGGGGCGCCAAAGGACCCGCGGCTGGCGCCCCCGGTGGACGCGCTGCCGCTGACCGCGGCCATGTCGCTGGTCGATCGGCCGCGGCTGGTGCTGACCGCCGAAGGCGACGGCCGCCGCGCCGCCGTCGACGCGCTGCAGCTGGTTATGCTGCGGCTGCTCACCACGCTGCCGGCGGGACTTGTGCGGTTCTCGCTGATCGACCCCGCGGGGCTGGGCGAGAGCTTCGGCCCGTTCATGCATCTGGCCGACTACGACGAGCAACTTGCTCCCAAGCAAGTCTTCACCGAGCCGAAGCGCATCGAAGAACGGCTGGCGCTGGTCACGGCGCACATGGAAAAGGTGCTGCAGAAGTATCTGCGCAACGAGTTTGCCACGCTGGAGGAGTACAACGCCCAGGCGGGCGAGGTCGCCGAGCCGTACCACGTGATCGTGTTGGCCAACTTTCCCACCGGCATCAGCGAAGCGGCGTCGCGGCGGTTGCTGACCATCGCCGAGGCGGGCCCGCGGTGCGGCGTGTACATCCTGATGAGCGTCGATCGCACCGGCAAACTGCCCCACGAGTTCAAGCTCGACCCGCTGCTCGCCCAGGCGATGCACCTGGACTGGAACCAGGACCACTTCGTCTGGCGGTATCCGCTGTTCGAAAAGCTGGAACTGACAATCGATCCGCTGCCCACGCAGGGCAAGTTGACGGAGATTCTGCAACACGCCGCCCGCGAGTCGCGCGAGGCGAGCAAAGTTGAGGTCGCGTTCGAGCGGGTCGCCCCGAGCGCCGACGCGCTGTGGGCGAGCGACTCGAGCCGCGAGTTGGCCGTGCCCATCGGCCGCGCGGGGGCGAAGGAACTGCAATCGTTGCGACTGGGTCGCGGCACGTCGCAGCACGTGCTGATCAGCGGCAAGACTGGCTCGGGCAAAAGTACGCTGCTGCACGCGTTGGTGACCAATGCGGCGCTGCACTACAGCCCCGATCAGTTGGAGTTTTACCTGGTCGACTTCAAGAAGGGCGTCGAGTTCAAAGCGTACGCCACCGCCGAGCTGCCGCACGCGCGGGTGATTGCGATCGAAAGCGAACGCGAATTCGGCGTCAGCGTGCTGGAGCGACTCGACGGGGAACTGCGGCGCCGCGGCGAGCTGTTCCGCGCCCGCGGCGTGCAAGACCTGGCCGGGTTCCGCGCCGCCGAGCCGGGCACGCCGATGCCGCGGACGCTGCTGATCATCGACGAGTTTCAGGAGTTGTTCGTCGCCGACGACAAACTGGCCCAGGACGCGGCGCTGCTGCTGGACCGGCTGGTGCGGCAAGGCCGCGCGTTCGGCGTGCATGTAATCTTGGGTTCGCAAACACTGGCGGGAGCGTACTCGCTGGCCCGCAGCACGTTGGGGCAGATGGCCGTGCGAATCGCCCTGCAGTGCAGCGACGCCGATGCGCACCTGATTCTCAGCGACGAAAATCCGGCGGCGCGTCTGCTGAGCCGCCCCGGCGACGCGATTTACAACGACGAAAACGGCCTGACCGCCGGCAATCACCCGTTCCAAGTCGCGTGGCTGCCCGACGCCCAGCGGCGGGGCTATCTGCAGTCGTTGCGGGAGCGGCCCAACCCCGTGGCTGAGGTCGTCGACCCGATGGTCGTGTTCGAAGGCAACGTGCCGGCCGACCCCCGCGACAACCGCCCGCTGGCCCTCGCGCTGGCCGGCCCCGAAGAGATTGCGGAGCCGACGCTGTGGCTGGGCTCGGCCGTGCGAATCGAACCGCCGACCAATCTGGTGCTGCGCCGGCAGAGCGGTCAGAACGTGGCCATCGTCGGCAACGAAGAACGCTCGGCGCTGGGCATGCTGTCGGCAGCCGCCGCGGCGCTCGTCGGCCAGCAGCGCGAGCGCGGCGTGCGGATCACGGTGCTGGACGGCGCCCGGCCCGAGAGCGAAGACCGCGACGCCTGGGAGCAAATTGCCGCCGCGCTGGGCGCCGCGGTCCAGCGGCGCGGCCCGCGCGACGCGGCCGCAGTGGTGCAGGAGCTGGCCGAAGAAGTCGCCCGCCGCGCCGGCGAGATCGACGTGGTGCATCCCCCGCGATACTTGTTCGTGTACGACCTGTCGCAGTTCCGCGACCTGCGGCTCACCGAGGACGAGTTTAGCTTCGCGTCCGCCAAGCAGGCGGCGACGCCCGATCGGTTGTTCCGCGACGTGCTGAAGGAAGGCCCCGCGGTCGGCGTGCATGTGCTGCTGTGGAGCGATTCGTACAACTCACTGACCCGCGTGATCGATCGACTCAGTCTGCGGGAGATCGATTACCGGATCGCGCTGCCGATGAGCAGCGGCGACTCGACCGCACTGATCGAAAGCCCCGCCGCCGGCCGTTTGGGCGAGCACCGAGCGATTCTCTACCGCGACGACCTGGGCACGCAGACCAAGTTCCGCCCCTACGGCCTGCCCACGCCCGAGCGACTCGCCTGGTTGGCCGAGCAATTGCACCGCGAACGGGCAGCGGGGTAGACAACTGCAGTTTGGCTCACACATCCGTCGACCGCTGCGGGGTGCGGCCCTCGGCCACGCGCAGCAGGCCGTGGTGCACCACGTGCAGGATCGACGGCTTGCGGGGGCGCATGGCGCCGCGGAGCAGTTTCACGGCGCTGACGCCGTTCTCCCACACGTGCGCGACCGGGTCGCTTTGGTCCAGCGTGGTCGGGCCGTATTTGGCGGCCAGCGCTTCGCGGACATGGTGAAACTGCTCGGTGTCGAACAGGGCGGTGATGCGATACAGCTGGCCGTCGACGAATTGATACAGAAACAACTCGGTCTTCACGCCGGCGATGGTCGGCGAGTTGTTTTCCGAGGGCAGCTCGACGCGGGCGTTGACCAGGCCCGCGGCGTCGAACCACGCCTCGGTGCGCAGGGCGTCGATGACTTGCCCCGGCAAGCTGTCGGAACATTGCGGCAGCTTGAACGCCCCCACCTTGCGGGCGTACTTGGTCTTGAACTCCTCGAGCGTCATTCCCAGCCGGTCGCCCTTCAGCTCGTACGGCAGCGGGCCGCCTTCGCCGGTGAGCTGCACGCCCCCCTTGGCGTTGCGGACGCCCTGGGTCATTTGCCCCACTTGCTCCAGTACAGCCATCATCTGCTCGTCGGACATGTCCGGCGAGCGGTAGCAGCGGACGTTGGCGCCGGACTGCTGGCCGACGCGATAGTCGCCATCGGCGGGCGTTTCGAAGACGATCATCACGGCACTCTTCTTGCGCCGGGCGACCTCCGCCAGCATGTCCACGGCGGTGGCGCGGCCCAACGGCAAGACGCCGGCCTGCTTGGTGCTGGACGGGGGCGCGGTGGTCGCCGAGCCGGCCGCGGGGGCGCTGGGCACCGTGACCGGGGCGCCGCATTGAGGGCACTTTCCCTGCTGCCCGGCCAGTTCGGCGCGGACCTGCAGCGCCGCCTGGCAGTTCCCGCACTGCAATCGCACCGTCGCCATCGGGATGATCTCCGGGTCAGTGGCCGCCCCGGGTCTATTGTATACAGGGCCGAGGGGACCGTTGCGAGCTTGATCTCCTGCGAAACCCCCGCTCGCGCGATCAACCGCCGCCGGCGCCACCGCCCAACAACCGCTCCAAGCCAAGCGTGGCATCGGGCCACAGCCACAACAGCGCCCCGCCGGCAACGATCGACAGCCCGAACAAGGCGCCCACGTATCCGCCCAGTTTTCGCGTCCCCAGCATGGCGGCGGCGGCGCCCTTGAAGACCAGATTGGCGACGATGGCGATCATGATGATCCGCCAGGCGATGCTCGGTTCCAGCGTCCCCTGCTCGTGCAACCGCGCCGCCGAAAGCGTGATGGCGTCCACATCGGTCAACCCCGAGATCACGGCGACCGCGTAGAGCGCCTGGTTGCCGAACTGCTCCTTCACGGCAGCCACCGTCAACAGAATGACGGCGTACAGCAGCCCGAACACCACGGCCGCCTTGAGCTGGGCCGGGTTCTCGGACTGCGGCGGCTCGACCTGATGCTTGCGCGCCACGAGGTACACGATCACGCTGAGCGCGGCCATCCACGCGGTGAGAATCGCCAGCGGCGGAATCGCATACGGCAGCAGCCCGGGGGCCGCGACGCCCACCTCGAACAGCGCCCGCAGGTTGACCACGGTGCTGGCGAGCATGATCACCACGGCCGAGGTGGCCGCCAACTGGGGCGCGGCGGCCGTTTGCCTCGCGTAGCTGACGGTTGTCGCCGTGCTGGAAATCAATCCGCCCAGCAAACCGGCCAGGACGGACCCCTGCCGGGCGCCGAGCATTCGCTGGGCGGCGTAGGCAACCAGGCTGATGCCGACGATCAACACGACCATCAGCCAGATCTTGTGCGGGTTCAGCACGTTGTACGGCCCGAACGTTTCGTCCGGCAACACCGGCAGGATCACCAGCGCGATCAGCACCAGGTGAGCGATGCCGCGAAAGTCGTTCTCGCCGATGCGATGAATCAAGCCGTGGATCGGGCGTTTCCAATGCAGCAACAGCGCCGTGGCGCCGCCGACGACCACCGCGAGGATCGTTTCGCCGAACCCGGCGGCCACGCCGACGCCGTACATCACCAGCACCGCCGCTTCCGTCGTGAGCCCCAGATCGGTTTCGCCCCGCTTGATCTTGCCGACGTTGGCCAATGCCAACAGAACGGTCACGGGCAACAGCCCGGCCGCCGCGCACCACGCGCCCGCGGGCGCCGGCAACAGGGCCAGGACGGCGCCAAACAGCGTCAGCAACGCAAACGTGCGCACTCCGGCTGTTTCCGAATCGCTCCACTCGCGCTGGATGCCCACGAGCAAACCGAGCCCCAGCGCGATCGCCAGACTTTCCAGATCAGCCGCGTTCATGCAGTTCCCGCCACGAGCCGTTCGCAAGAGCCACGGGCTCGGTGGCGACTTTCTTTCTGAAAAGCGTCAGCCCGCCGGGCGCAGCGAGCACAGCCGCGGGCCGATTCGCCAGACGACAAGCGCCACGCGGTTCGACTACCGCGCCGCCGTTCGGGCGTCGTCGGTCTGCGGCGACGCGACGTGGCCGCGGTTGGTGTACTTCAGATGCACCCAGTGCGGGGCGAGCACGGCGTCGCACGCCCGATAGCCGGCCAACCCGTCCAACTCGCCCCCCGCGGGGAACTGCAGGCCGTCCATGTAAAACGGCTCGTCGGTCGGCCGGCTGAACTTGCGCACCAACAACTGTTGCACCTGATCGTCGACGGTCGACATGCCGTCCTGGCTGTCGACAAAAGCGGGAGCGAGCGGCCGCAGTTGGTGGCCCAATTCCGTGGCGGCCACGAGCATTTCCATGCGGACCTCCAACGGCGTCTCGAAGCGCCGGCCGTCGATTTCGATCCAGTCGAAGCGGTAAGTCAGCGTCGCCGCGTCGGTCGTGAACCGCAACGACACCGGTTGCCGCCAGCTCCACTGGACTTGCCACCGCTCGGGGTACAGCCCGATGAAGTGTTCCTCGGTGTTTCCGCCGGTCAGTTCGCGCTGCATTTTCGAGAAATCAACGTCCCGCCACTGCGAGCCGGCCACCTGGTTGGCGAGAATCCCCTCGATGGCGCCGTCGTGCAGCGAGAGCCCAATCCGCTCGTCGCCAACCAGCGGCGGCAATTCGCACGGCGGGGCGCCCAAGCCGCCCTTCAGCCGCGGGCGATAGCCAATCTGCACGGCGCCGGGCGTCAGCCGCGTTTGCCATTGTTGGCAGTCGTTGCCGGTGCGCAGCAGAAAGGCGAGAAAGCGGACTGTCTTTTCGTTGAACTTGGCCACCGCGCGGCCGACCTGGGTGCGCAGGCCCTCGGCAACTTCCTGGGCGATGACGCCCTCGACTTCCTTTTCCACTTCGGGCTGGTTCTCGCGGACGCGCTTTTCGGCCGCGTAGCGAATCAGCTGCGGCGCCCGCACCTGCTGGACTTCCGAGGTCGTCTCGGCCGTCGCCTGCGGTTCGGTCAGCACGAAGCGGCTGCCGTCAAAATAGAGTTCCGCGGTGACGGAGAAATCCGAATGCGACGAACTGAACACCCGCACCCGCCCCGACGTGGAGCGATTGCGCGGCGAATCGACCGTGCCGGTGGCCGTGACGCGCAGCCGCACGTCGTCGGGACCGCTGGCCAGTTCCGCCTGGGTGACCGATTTGACCGTCGCCCGGCCGATGACCGTGGCGTCCTGAATGCGGTGCTTGGTGTCGTGCGTCTCTTCGGTCTCGCGGCGAAAATCTTCCAGGTGCTCTTCCAGCGCCCCGCGGTGGATCTGGCCGACGATCACCGGCCCGCTGTAAATCGAGCGGACCTGTTGGAGCAGCTCGGTCGCCTGGCCGGTCGCGTCCAGCCACCACGCGGCCGGTTCGAGATCGGCGTAGGGAATCTCCTCGCCTGCCGCCGCGGCGGCCAGCAACTCGACCGAGGCGGCGTGCCAATCGGCCGCCTCGCTGCCGGCCATGGACACGGCGGTTTGATTGTCGAAATAGTCGACCAGCGCCGCGCGCAACTCGCGCACCGGCGGCTGCTCGTGCCCTGCTTTGGCCAGGAACAGCCGCTCGACCGCGGCCCGCATGGTCTCGGCAGGCCAGGTCTCCTCGGCCAGCACCGCGGGCGCCCAGCTCTGCCACCGCAGGTGCTCGCGCCACGTGTCGGCATCGCCGGCCGCCGTTTGCTGAGCGAGAAAATCGCGGCAATCGCGCACGGCCGCAACAACGCGGTCGCGACACGTTTGCTGGCGAGCTTCGTACTTCTGGGCGTCAAACGCGGGGCGAGACAAGGCCGACGCATCGGCGGCAACTTCCTCGGCGGGCGCCGTGCGCAAAGCGGTCAGCGCGACAATCGCTGCCATCAGACAGCTGATTCTGTTTGCGAAGGACAATCTCATCGTTGCACCTCCGCCACGGCCGGCTTCTGACGGGCCAGGATCCGCGGGTCGTCGGGCTCCAGCACCTCGTACAGCAACAGCGTGTTGAACATCTCCTGAATGGTCTGCTGCCCCCACGGCACGTCGGCGTTGGGGTCGGGATTGCGGGGGTTGTGCCGCGTGTTGTCCCAGTAGCCCGTGGCCAGCAGCGCCTGGTCCGGCATGATCAGCACCGGTTCTTCGAACTGGTAGAAACGCTGCCAATCGAAATCCCAGACCGGCACGGTAAGGATCGGCTCGCCCCGCACCAGATTATGCTGCGACGAGTCGCTCATCACGGCGCGGGTGATGCCGCGGGGGTCGACCAGCTCGACGCGGAAACTCTTGCCGCGCGAGTGCAGGTGCGGCCGGATCGCGTGCAGCAACACCGGCTTGCCGTCGGTCGCGCGGCCAAAGTGGTACAGGTCCTGCAAACTGTGGTTCTGCACGTTGGCCGGGATGACCATGTCCGCCCGGCTGCGGAACGGGAACCACGAGTCCAGCTCCACGTCCGGCTGCTCGTCGGCAAAGCGAATGCCGACCTCCGACTGGTCGAAGGTGGCCGTGCCGTTGGTCGTGTAGTGGACCTCGAACATCAGGTTGGCGCCCTTGCTGAGCTTGATGCCGGCGGTCTTGCCCGCGGATTCGTCGCCCAGGTACCGGCTGAGCAGCAGCTGGTTGCCTTCCTCGTTGCCCGGCGTGTAGCCGCCCAGCAGCCGGGCGCTTTCGATGCCCAGTCCGTAAATCAGAATCTGGTCGAGCGCCGTGGGGTCGCGATCGACCGGGCCGTAGTATTCGTGCACTTGCACATGATGCACCACCTTGGGATCGCCCGGGTGGGTTTCGATCGCCTCGATCCAGCGGTCCTCGGCAAAACCTTTGCCGCCATTGACCGGCACGGGGATGTAAAAGTAATTCAGCACGCCGGTGGCGGGGATCGCCATCGGCTCGGGCATTTTGAACACGAGATCCGGCTCGCCGATGCGCCATTCGCCGCGTTCGGGCCAGGTGAGCGGCGGCGGGGCGTCGGCCGGATCGCCGGCGACTTTGCCGCCGCGGAGCCAGTCGAGCAGCGTGCGGCGCTCGTCGTCCGTGAGTCGATCGTCGTTGGCGAACGTCCGCGACGTTTCGCCAGGGAATGGCGGCATCCGCTCGTGCAGGACGACCTCCTCGATCATGCCCGCGTAGGCGGCCACTTCCTGGTAGGTCAGCAGTTTCATCGGCGCCACCTCGCCCTCGCGGTGGCACGCCTGGCAATTCTCCTGCAGCAACGGCGCGATGTCGCGATAAAAAGTCACGTCGCGGGTGCTGGCCGCGGGCGGGTCGAAGTCGATTTTGCAGCCCACCGCCGGGCGCCGCGAGGTGAGCACCGGCTGGCCGGCGAGCACCGCGTCGATCGCGTCGGCCGCGTAGTGCTGACTGGCGGTGGGCCGGGCGGCGCCCTGCACGTTGCGATCATCCAGCGGACCGGTGTACTGCACCTGCCAATTGCGGTCGAGCACCGCCACCTGCGACAGCCGGGTCAGGCCCAGGTGCTTGATCAGCGCCAGCGAACTGTCGTGCAGCACGCGAAAGGGGAGCCGCATTTCGGCGGCGTGAACCGCCATCCGCCGAGCGCCCATATCGGGCTTGATGTACACGCCCAAAAACTTCACGCGGTCGCCAGGGTACTTGTCGAACTCCGTCGGCCGGCCGCCGCGGTCCTTGGCAAAGCCGTTGTACCGCTCGTGCAGTTCGATCAGCGTGGGCACAATCTGCTGCACCACGGGGCAGGCATCGTCGAGCACCACCACGACGATGGCTTCGGTGTTCGGGTCGACGAAGTCGCCGGCGTAGTGGGTCACCCCGAAAATGTCGTAGAGTTCCGCCTCGGGAGCGGCGGCGGAGCAATTCGACCTGCCGAACACGCTCAATAGAAAGATAGCACTGGCGCAGATAGCGTACCGCACAACCCCAAATCCCCAACCCATATCGTCTCTCTTCTCCCTAGAACGCAACCCAGCGTCGGCGACTCATGCGACGGCGCGCGGTTGCTCTGCAAAGAACGGCGGACTCGAAGTGCGGGAACTCGTCTCAAGTATAGAAAAGACAGCGGTGGGGACCAAATCGCCGCGTGCGGATTTCGCGATTGGCGTCACGCCGTTAAACGACAACAGCCCCGTCGGGAGATCCCGACGGGGCTGTTGAAAAACCTGGCGATACCTACTTTCGCGAGTGCTCTCACTATCATCGGCCCGGCGCGCTTAACTACTGTGTTCGGAAAGGGAACAGGTGTTTCCACGACGGTATGGTCGCCAGAAGAGCGCCGCCGGACCTGTCGACCCGTCGGCGCTGGCAATTTTGGTGAGTTGCAAGAGTGGAGCCGAGCTCGCAGGCGAGCCGGCTCGCAGCGCTGGTTTTGCGGACGAGTGCTGCGTCTTTTTCCTTTGCCCCGATTGGGGAAAGCGTTGAATAAATGTGGCCAAGCGTTCGACCCATTAGTACCGGTTAGCTGAATGCATTACTGCACTTACACATCCGGCCTATCAACCTGATCGTCTTTCAGGGGGCTTTCGGCTATTAGCCTACGAAACCTCATCTTGGAGCGGGCTTCACGCTTAGATGCCTTCAGCGTTTATCCGTTCCGACCTTAGCTACCCTGCCGTGCCGCTAGCGCGACAACAGGAACACCAGAGGGTCGTCCTTCTAAATCCTCTCGTACTAAAGAAGAACCTCCTCAAGTTTCGTACGCCCACAGTAGATAGGGACCGACCTGTCTCACGACGGTCTGAACCCAGCTCACGTACCACTTTCATTGGCGAACAGCCAAACCCTTGGGA
>PABB01000061.1 GCA_002702655.1 Planctomycetaceae bacterium | reverse complement strand
GGCCACCCTTGTACGGCTATCTGCGCATGCCTAGAAATGAAACAAAACTCGCTATGATCAAGGGGACAAAGAATAACTAAGTGCCATTCGTGCCGACGACCTCAGCAGCCTTGAAGGTTGTGCTAAGCTCGCCTCTCACGCGGCCGTCAGTTTCACAATGCGTCAAGATCAACCCACCGCCTTCGCCACCTGCACCGCGAGGGTCAGGTTTCGCTCGGCGTACACCTGCGTCACATCGGCCGTCTGGTGGCCGCAGACCACCTGGGCGGCTTCGAGGCCGAACCGCTTGCGGATTTCGGTCGCGGCCGTGCGTCGCAGTTGGTTGGGCGACCAGATCGGTAACGACAGCTTGATGCAGCCCCGGCGGATCGCCATCCGGTAGCTCGACACGCAGTATTTGTCCGCCGGCACGCGCTTGGGCGTCACGACGCGGTTGCTGCCTGACTTGTTACCGCACGACTGCGGCGTCTTGCGATCCTCGGCGGCTCGACGGCGGGACCGCTCTATCGACTCGGCGGGCGAGAAACACTAAGACCGGGCGCCACGCACGAGGTAGGGCAGCAGCACCTCTTGGGCCTGCGGCCCGATGGCGACGGTGCGGTCCTGCTCGTGGTGCTCGGTCTTGTGCGAATCGGGACGGCAGAGCCACACCTCGGCCGACCGATCGATGTCACACGGCCGCAGCGAGCAGACCTCGCCAGGTCGGGCGCCGGTGAGCCGTTGGAAGCGAACCATGTCGGCGACAATCGGGGGCAGCGCTGGCAGCGTCTTGTCGACGACGTCGTCCGCCACGCAGGTGACGCCGCTCGACTCCCTTGCCCGGGTGCGGCCCTTCTTCAATCCGCCTAGAGCCGCCAGTTGTTGATGGACCAAGGGCGAGCACAGTTCTTTCTGCGCTCCCCACTTGAACATGGCAATCACGCGGACGATCTGCTTGTTGATGAACTTCCGCGACCAGTCCTTGTCGTCGATCAGGGAGTCGCGGAAGTTGTCGAGGTCGACCGGGCCGAAGTCGTCGGCGCGGTCGCGGCCGTGCTTCAGGCCGAGCAGTTCCGTGATCTTCTCAATCAACTCCGCCTCGCGGGTCACCTCGCCATTTTTGACGTAATACTCCCGGGCGTGACGCCGGTAGACGAAGATCAGCTCGTCGAGCGAGACCTTGAGACCCTGACGCCATCTCTCGCGGAGGGTAACTGGGTTGATGGCGTCGGCCAGTCGCTCCTCGTCATCCTCGACAGGGGCTTCGAACGCCGTCTGGTGGCGGAGCGACTTCCACTCTTCCAGGAAGTCGCGGTACCGCTGGTGACTCTTCTCGGAGCCGTAGGGGCCGAGGTAGATGATCTTGCCCTGGTGGCAGACGATGGCCTGCTTGGTGCTCTTGTGGAGACCGTACTTGGGGGGCCGGTGAAAAAGACGTGGCATGGTGCGTTTCCTCGCTTGGCAGGAGCCAAACTAGGATGTCGCTAGGTGACTACTACCTAGCATTCCTAGTTTGCCGCTGCAAACGAGCCGCACCGCCGACCACCGGCGGGTAACCTAACGTGAGGTTTCAGCAGGACTTAAGTTAAGTGGCGGGGGCCGGATTCGAACCGACGACCTCGAGGTTATGAGTAGCCAATAAACCCTAGTCGAAACTCCCGAATTCTCCGGGGAATACGCGGATTGTACCCGCAATTGGGGGTATTGCAAACCGTATCACGCCGCACCGGTTTCGCTCGGGGAATTCACGTATTTACGGAATTGGCGCCGACCAGAATTCCGTAGTCTACGGAATGGGGTGTTTGCGGCGGGGAGCCGTCCGCGGCGCCCCAGAACACACCGCCCAGAAAATCGGCCGCACAGATTCGCTTCTAACGCGCTCCGGCGCCTCGGTCCGACTCCGAACCCGTCCGCGGCTGCGATGCGGGTGCGGGGCTCGTGGGCGGTCCAGCAGCGATGCGGCAACCTGATGGTGGTAGAACGGCAAATTCCCGATTCGCATAGGGAATTCTGATGCCGCCTCGCACGCGCGCGTGAGCCGCAACTACGTTGAGGGAAAATTTACGCCAACGTGCTGACGATGCCGCTTCGCACTTGAGCGTGAGCCGCAACCGTCACCGCCGAGCCGCCTGCGCCGCGGCTTGCAGGTCGCCCAGGTCGACCGCGTGAACCGTCGCGGTCCCGTTCCGCCAATCCACCCGCAGCCGCCGTTCTCGTTCGGCTGCTGACCAACGCGACCGGATCTTCGCGGCCGCCTTGGCAATTTGCTCGGGGGTCGGGTCGGTGCGGCGTAGGCTCATAAGAAAAACGCCGCTCAGCGAGGGCCGGGGATGACTCGGGTTACCACGCTGAGCGGCGGTTGATGTTAAGACGCCCGACCGGGACAGGGGATGCCGTGAGACTCCCCCCGCCCCGGTGGCGGACGTTTTTCATTTCGCTTAGCTGGCCGTCTTCAACGCGACAACCGCGCCGGGGTTGCTGGAGTCCCCGATGTTGTGCCAGTTGATGTCGTAGCGCGACAGGCCGCGGAATGCGGTCAGGTCTTGCTCAAAGTAGCGGTCAGTGCTGATGGCAATTTCCAGCGGCATGCGGGAGCCGATGACGCACGCCATGCGGAACGTGCCGAACAAGCACGAGATGGTGCTCGCCGCACTGGCCGTGGGCATCTGGTCGGTCAGGTAGACCGGATAGCCCAAGAACATCGGCCGCGCCATGCCGTTGCCGTCCATGATGCTGTTGATCGTGTTGCCGCCTGCTTCCGCAGCCACTCGCAGCATCGTGGTGAAGTAGAACGCACGGGAGCAAACCCACGCGGGGTCAACCGCGTACTCGTCCGGCAACAACGCCATGGTGTCGGTGAAGTCCTGGATATCCAATTCCGCCCAGGTGTCTTCGCCCGTGTCGGCATCATTCACGCCCGCCGAGCCGATGTTGGCCAGCAGTCCGGCTTCGCCGCCGTAAGTCGCGGTCCCGTCGCCGTTCAGCCACTCGTTGTCGCCTTGCAGAGCGAACTGGTAGCCCATGCGGCTCGCAATCTGGTCGCCCAAGTCGACCAGCGAGTCCATCCGCAGCTCGTTGGAGACTTTCTCCAGAATGCTGCGTTTGACCGCCGTCAGCCCAATCTGGCCCCAGGTCTGGTCGCTGTCGGTGATCGTCGCGCCTTCGCCGGGATAGGTCACAGTCGGACCGGCGGTCAGCTTCGGAATGCTCAGCGTGTCGGACGACATGGGGCGCACGTCGGACAACTGCCAGGCAACGCCCACCTGCTTGCGGTACTCGATGAACGCCGCGCTGAGCGGGTCGGGAACCGTGTAGCCGCCAGCCGAGCCGGTGCCTTCGGTCGCGGTCGCCTGGATGCTCCAGCCGCGTGATGCAATGAAGTCTTCCGCCTCGCTGTCCTCGATGCCGAGCGAGCGATTCCATGCCGCCCGAATCCACAAGCCGCAGTCACGGGCGTTGCGGGCAGCGTTCTCGCCTTTGAACGCACGCAACTGGCCGGTCTGGCTGTAGGGGTTGTCGTTGTCCTGCCGTGCGGCGTGTCGCGCCGCGGCCCGCGTTTTTGCCGCTTCCACTTTTTCGGTCTCCTCGTTAATCCGGGTTCTCAGTTCCGCAAGAATGCCAGGGTTGTTGCCGTGGCCAAAGAGTTGTTTCCAACGCGCTTGGTCGGCTTCGTAATGCTCTCTGGCTTGCGCATCCGTCCTGTCGCAGATCGACTCCGCTTCGCCAAGCAAATGCTCGTACTCGTCGTACAGGTCTTTGACTTGCCAACCGGAGTAGGCGCCGCTGGTGCGACCGGGGCCGCCCAGCGAGTTTGCAATGATGTTTCGCAGCGCGGGCGTCGTGCCGTAGATGGGGCTCATTGTGCGTTCTCCGTGAACTTCTCCACCACGTCCGCGGGGAGTTGGTCGCCAACAAACACGCGGCTCGTCTCGATGCTCGCGTCGATGGCGTCGGGGTACTCGGCCGCCCGCAACGTCTTGGACTTCGCGCGCCGCTGCCGTTCGGCGATGCGAGCGTTGGCCTGCCGCGGATCGTTGAACGGGATGCCGTGACTGAACACGGGCGGGTTGATGGGACTGTCCGCGGCGTAGGGGTCGCGGCCGGTCTGGTTGCGGTACGCTTGGCAGGCGAGTTGATACTCGTCGAATGCGTCCAGGTCTTGCTCGCGCCATCGCAGAACGCCGCCAATCCGCAGCGGCGGCGGCAGCAGTTCGTCAGCCACCCACCGCATGACGGTCTTGCGGGACTTGACGCGGTATCGGTCTTTCAGGTCTTCGATAGTCAGCATTGGTTTTGCTCCTCGTTACTTCAATTGTCCCGCGTTTCCCACGGATGGTCTATCTAACTCCGGCTTTGGTGGGCTCTTCGGAGCCCTTTTCGCAACTCGCGATGTTCGCAGGAGAACTTCGGGCAGAAACTCGCATCGCTCGCCGTAGTTGCAGCGGTCGCAATACCGATAGCGCACGATGTGCTTTCCGGCCATGCGTTTGCCGGCGGAGCGCAGCTTGCCGTTGCAGAACGGTTGCGGGCAGGGTTCGTTCATCGGTCAGGCCAGGTACTTTGCCGCAGGGTCAAACGCATCTTCCGTCTTCTCGCCGAGCCGCGCCCGGTCGCTTGGCGTCAGACCGAACCGGGCCGCCAGTCGGTCGAAGCATTGCTGATAGGCCGTGAACGCGCACCGAGCCAGCTTGTCGGTCGCATCGTCCGCCAGAGCCGCATACGCTCGCTGTCGCAGACTCCAGCACTCGCACAGGGACTTCAGCGCCGGTGCGTCGCTCTCGCTGAGCCACGCCGTCCTGGTCGTCGCTACCAGCGTCCACAACTCGAGCGCGTCGGCGTCCAGGTCGTCGGGGGGCGCCGGCAAGTTGCCCGTCGCCGTCTGCATCGCCACGGACGGGCGCGCGTGTACGCTCACGCTTTCGGTGCCGTGGAGCTGGTGCTCGCGCAACGGCTTTGCTGGTCTGCCTCGCATGTGAATCCTCACTGAAACAGTCATATTTCCGTAAAACGAAAGTCTGCCCTCCCGGCCGGTCCCGGTCGCTTACCTTGTTGAAGCCGACCCCGCCCCGGGGTGCGGTACGCTCTCCTCCGCAATCCGCCGCGCCTCACGCTCGCCTGCGTCGTCGAACATGTGCTTGGCGGTCGTGGTGTGCGTGCTGGTCGCCAACTCGGCGATGCGGCGTAGTCGCTCCGCTCGGCGTTGCTCCTTGGCGGTCGTGAACAGGTCGAGTTGGTGTTGTCGCTCGTTCATGGCTTCATCCGGACAACTTTCAATCTGTCCGGGTCATTGAATCCGTGGCCGTGTCCATCACCACCACCAGGACAACCCCCTATAGGGGTTGTTGTCCGGGTGATGGTGGGACACTCGGACAAGTGCTATTTGTCCGGGTGCTGTCCGGATGCGTCCGGGTGTCCGGGTGCGGGGTCATCAATCAACAGTCGGAAGGCGTCATAGGTCTGGCCGTTGGCCTTGGTTGTGGTCGTGGTCTCGATCGCGTTCAGCTTGATGGCCGCCGCTATCGCCGCTGCGAATCGCGCGTCGTTCAGCCCAGCTCCGGCCTTGATGGCGGTCTTGGTGTCCGTGCGGTCAGTCCGTGCGACGAGATAGTCGGCAATCGCTCGGCGGTCGTCTTCCAACTGCTCAGCCTGCCGCTTGGCCTTGGCCTCGTCCTTGCGCTGCTGAGCGGCTTCTCGGGCCTCTGACGCCTTGGCAATGCTCACGTCCCACGTGCGGCCGCCAGGGTCGTCTAGGCTGCCCTCGGTCACGTCCACCGCCCACAGGCCGCCGTGGCCTACGCTGCCGCCGACATTCAGCCACAGGCGGTGTACGCCGCTGCCCGGCTCGAATTGCTCACGCCTACCAACCAACAGCCATTGCCGTGCGAATTCCTGGAAACCTGCCCACGCGATGTCTTCCAACTCCGGCGGGTCGAAGGCGTCGACATTCTGCCCGCGGTTCTTACGGGTGTGGTGGCACAGAATCAACGTGACGCCCAACTCGCTGCACAGTCTCGACAGCCGCAGCAGCAGCGCGCCCTGCTTGAACAGGTTGCCGTGATCGTCGCCGCCAAGGCAGAGATAGGCCGGGTCAATCGCAACCACGTCCGCCTCGGTGCGCTCGAGTAACGCGCTGAACTCGGACAGGTCGCTGTCGCTGTCCAGTTGCGGTAGGTCGTCAGTGACAATGAAGTTGGGAACGTCGCCCAGCTCCCACCCCATCCACTTTGCGATGCGCCGGGATGTTTCCTGAATCGTGCCGAGCCCTGACTCGCCGGAGCACAGCAGGAACTTGCAGGCCCCATGCACGCGGAACTTGGCGAGGCCGAGAAAGTCACTTCCGGTCGCCAGAGCGAGCCCCAGGGCTATCAGCAGCGTCGTCTTGAGAGACTTCTTGCCGCCGGCCAGGATGCACGGTTGGCCTTTGACCAACAGCCAGGCCACCAGGAACTCGACTGCGAAGTCGCCGCCATCCAACTCCGCGGCCGTCAGCGTGCGAAACCGCTGCGTGTTGACGAACTCGCGGCGCATGTCCTCGATGTCGCTCAGGAGATCCGCCAGCACGTCAGTCGACGCCTTGCCGTTCTGCGCGTGCTCCGCGGCCGTCTGGGCAATGTCGTACAACCGGCGCTTGCGGGACGCCTCGACAACGCGGCCGGCGTAGTAGTCCAGGTGTGCCGTCGTCGCGCATGCGTTGCCGCACTCAATCAGGTAGCCGAACGAATCCGGCGCGGCTTTGCTGAACGCCCGGTTGGCTTTCAGCTTGTGATTGAGGACTGCCGGGTCGACAGGCTCGCCGTTTCGGTCAAGCCATATCAGCTCCCGCACGGCTTCGCGGTGCGCCGGGTCGACAATATCGCCAGGAGTCACGCGCTTCGCCACGCTGGCAATCAGCGTCGGGTCACGTAGCATGGCCCCCACGAGATATTGCTCGGCGTCCCGTGCCGCTGGTAAGGCTTCCGTGGCCGTGGTCATGCTGCGCCCCCTTCCAACTCGATGGCGCCGATCGTCTTGTGCACGGTGGCCCGCAGCGTATCCAACTGTGCGGCGTCCTGTCGCTCCGCGTCGACCTCGGCGTTGAATGCTTCCCGGTCGATCACGCTGTCGATGGCGTCGCGGAGGATCTGCTGCAGGTCGCCGGGCTCCAGGGCTTCCAGCTCGTAGGCCTTATCGCCGAACTGCGCCGCGAACCGCTTGTATCGCGACGAAGTCTTCTTCGGGTCGATCGACAGCGGAAGATCGCGACTGCCGACCTGCTCGTGCGTAAGTGCGACCTTGATGGCGTGCACGTTCTCGATTTCGAAGTCGTCACGCATCGACCGTGCAAACGACTCGCAGATCGACTCGCCGTCTGGATCGAAGTCACTCACGATCAACAGAATCAACTTTTCCTTGCCGCTGGCGAAATATCGTTCAGCCATCGCGCTGCGGGGTGGCAACGACGAGTAGCCGCGGCCGGTGGTCATCGGAATGCAATAGTCGCCGACGACGGTCCGCAGAATCGGGTCGACCGTGTTTTTCTCGCCCAGCACTTCGACGTGGTTGGGCTGCGATTGCATCAGGTCGCGATAGTAGCCCTTGAGAAACTCGTCGACTTGCTGGCGGACGAACGTGCGCGGTTCGTTGTGAACGCCCCACACAGTCACGGGGCGCGTGTCGTCGCGAATCCAGTCCATCGGGATCGTGCCGTCGCACCGCATCCGCGTCAGCAGCTCGTCAAGGTCTTTGTACGATCGCTGATCGTTCTTGTAGGTCGACTCTGGTTTCGACGCATGCCGTAGCGGGGGGGCGTTCAGTAGTGCGTAGTGGATCGTTCTCACCGTCGTCGGCAGGAAGTCGCGACGCTCGTCCAGCACCCGTAGCGCGGCATCGACCATCGGCCGCTTGGCCGCGGTGATCTTCGACCGTCGACGCGGCTCTAACAGGCGGACGGGCGACACGTCGACCGCAGACGCCGCTTTGCGATGCTCAACAAGATGGCGATACGCCTCGTCAGGGTCGGCACTGACGATCTCCTCACGCACCTTTTCGGCCAGTGTCTTCTCGCGCTGCCGGTTGTATTCTCTCAGCAGCCGCACGAAGTCGTCGGGGTCGTCGACACTGTGAATCGGCAGCACGCGGCAGGGAACGATCGACAGACCGGCGAGTCTGCACGCCGCATGCCGGCGGTGGCCCGACACAATATAGCCGTCGCGAGTGACGACGATCGGCTCCAGTAGGCCGCGCTCGCGGATGCTATCGGCGAGTGCCTGAATCTCAGGGTCGTCGTCGTGAACAGGCCGGTAAAGATGCTCGTTTTCCGGCGACGGGTTGATCGCTGAGAGTCGTTTCCGGACTAGTCCGGTTCTCGGTTTCCTTGTCGTGTTCACGCCGCCGCCCTCCCGCATACGAGGATCTGCCGCAGGTGCGTCGACCAGCCGCCGGCAGGGACCAGCAGGCAGCGGCCGGTGGCCTCGTACACGGCCGCTGCGACTAGCACAGGGTCGGCCAGAGCGTGCACGGCCAACGGGATCAACAGGCCGGCTCCGATGGCCAGGACGAGATACGCACGGCCGTTCTCGATGAACGCGGCCGTTGCTTTGACGTGTTCAGCGTCTCGTGATCTGGTACAATTCATCGCGTCGAGTCCTTTCTCACACCCCGGTGCGCAGGTGCCAGCGCGTGCCGGGGTGTTTTCATTTGCCGCCCAGTTGAAAACGCACCAACACCGCGGCGGCTCGGCGGGGTGCGGGGGTCTACTTGTGGTCCCACTTCCAGTCCGCCGGCTTGCCGAACTCAGGCAAGATCAACTCGCCGTCAATGGCGGTCTGCAACAGCATGTCGTTGACGTAGAACATCGTGACCATGGCGAACCCGCCTACGTCGTCGTCGTCGTCCGCTTCGCCGGCAAGCAACCGCTCGCTCGCCTCGATGGCCTGCCGCATGTGCTCTTCCGAGTCCGTACAGCACTCAGGGCAATCAACCAACGCCTGCAAGATCGTCCGCAGACTCTCGTCCGCCGGCGCCACGTCGAAGAACTCGCACAGTCCTTCCATGAATTGCCGCATGCAATCTTGAAACTCGCGGCCGGCGGTGTGCCAGTCGCCAGCATCGGCCGCTGCTTTTGCACGGTACATCGCCGAGCGAGCGAAACAGGTCGGCGGGGTGCGTGTAGGTGTTGTGGTCATCGTCTCAGCCTCGGGGAGTGAACGGGGAAGAAACGCTAGACGCCGGCTTGCCGCAGCTCACGCTCAGCCTTGGAGATAGCCGCCTCGCGTTGTCGGTTGGTGCGGGGCTGGGCGGACAGC
>PABB01000060.1 GCA_002702655.1 Planctomycetaceae bacterium | reverse complement strand
TAGGAACCGCCCGTGCGACCGCTCGCGTCAAGCGTCCCCAGACCCTGAACCTGAACCAGCGGAGACGACGATAAATCCGACCCGCCAACCACCGCCAACGTGCCGCTGGAGATCACCGTGAACCCCGTGTGAGTGACAGATCCCAAGAGTCGTACCACGCCATTACCGGAAATCGCGAGACTTCGCGCACTTCCTCCTGCTTCGTTGACGCTGCCTTCAATGGATAGAGTTCCGCCCAGACCTCCACTACCGACGGTAGCATTTCCGTCCAGCCACAAGGGGCCAGCGATCGTACTGCTGGTTGCGTCGTCGACCTCCAGAGCCCCGGTCGCGCCCACGGCGCCGCTCCCCTCGATGCGAATGCATTCTTGAGTTGAGTAGTCGACGCCATTTCCAAGCGCTAGCGTTGCTCCGTTGCCCACACTGGTATAGTTGCTTCCGCCGACCACTCCCAGGGCACTATCAGCCAGAACCCGCAGCGTGCCGTTACGAACTTCCGTCAACCCGCTGTATGAATTGGCCGCTGCCAAAGCAAGTGTGCCAGTTTGGAACTTAACGAGGCCAGCAAACTCGCTCCCAATCTGGCCGCTTACCGTGATGGGTTGTTCTTCAAAATTGCCGAAGAATAATCTTGTACCGCTTTCCGTCGCGGTGAGTTGGCCGTTGAGTTGTAGTTCAACACCCGAGGTACGGCTGTAATTGCCGAACACCAGATCAGCATCCGCGACGATGTCGACGTCAAATGTCTGGCTGGATGCCACATCGGTATTGATCGTGACTCCGCCAACGCCGCTGGTCGACGAGATGGCTCCCAGATGGAGTTGTTTACCCGCGACAAGAGTGATTGGTGGCGTCTCTGGCCCGTGGAAATAGACTTCCCGCAGGGTACGGTCTTGCCCCCCAAGATGCACCACCGTGCTTGCCGTCGGCTGATTGAAGATGGCTGCGTCATTCACGCCGGGCAGGCCGTCCGGCCCCCAATTAGCAGGATCGCCCCAACTTCCATCCCGTACGCCTGTGAACCCGGGCTTCTGGTAGATGCGGACCCAATCGACGTCCATGGTGGTGTCGTCCAGATTCGGCCCGATCGATCCTGCAAAGCCAGGCAGGACAAGCGTCGAGAACAGCGTTTCCATCGGAATCATGTTGCGAATGCTGTTGACCGTCGACGTCGAGTGAGTCTTGACCAGGTTGCCGTCAAAGTACCACCGCATGCTGTTGTCCGCCCGCCATTCGAACCCGTAGTTGTGGAATGTCGTGCTGAGATCCCCACTGACATTCAGCTGACTTGCTCCCTTGCCAACGTGAGTGGGAGCCCAGTCGTGGAGGTTCATTGTGAGTTCGTTAGGAAAGTGCGTTTCTTGGATATCGACTTCCATGCGATCGACCGTCTGACGGCCGACGACGTGGCCGCCCTCGTTGATCAGGTCATGGGGCGTGTTGAGCCAGAACGCGTTGTTCAGGCCGCTATCCTCGCCAATCGTATAGCGCGCTTCCCAGAATCCGTAGCGTTGAGTATGGTCCGTCCACAATTGTCCCGACTCCCATCCACCATCGTCGCGTTGGACGGTTGTCAGCGTGAGTACGCCGCCGTCGACGGACACATGCGGACGGTCTGGATCGACCGTCCAGTCGTCCGCAAGCAGGTTCGAACCGTCGAACTCGTCCTGGAACGTCGTCAAGGCGTAGTCCGCAGGGGGCGTCGCCCGTAGTAATCCACAGGGGAATGCGGCGAACAACAAGACGCCGAGTCGGAAACTGCGCGATACGCGTCTATTCTCTGCCATTGAGCTGCGCTAGTTCGACTCGAGATGGGCGACCTCAGACCGCGAGGCGGCGCCGTCGGCGGCACTCGTTGTCACGAAGAACTCGAAATGATCGTCGCCTTGAGACAACCTCACTGTGTACTCAAAGGGATAGCTCGCGTCGACAACTTCCTGCCAGCTTGCGCTGCTGGCGCTCGTGCGGTAGTGGAGCGTGGCGCTTTCGACTGTTTCGTCAGTAGCCTGTAGGTAGACGTAGGCGCTCTTCCGCTGGCCGTATTGCAGGATCAACCCCGTTGTTTTCTCAGCAAACGGCAATTCGACGAAACGCGTGCCTCCAGAGGACTGCCCTGGGAGCGGTGCGACGGTCGGCGGCAACCGGCGCGGGGAAAGATCGACTCCGGACAGCGCGATTGCCACCAAGCCTTCGGCGGGGACTTCGACAGACAGACTGCCGTCGTTGCCGATCCTTCCTGGCTCGTTAGGGACGTTGTCGACCCACTGACGCAAGGCGGCCGTGTCGCCCAGTCGGACAAAGTCGCGGTTGAACTTGATTGCTGCTGTTTGAGAAACAAACGACTGGTTCGCCAGGGCGATGTACAGCGAGTCTCCTTTTCGCCCCGTGACGTAATTGAGTTGATCATTGTCGATCTCCAGCAGTTTGCTGGGCATCCACAGCCATACCCCTTCATCGTCATAGAATCGCCCAGGACGGTCCCCGTAGATCTTGCCCTTGAGATAGGCGTATCCTTCCGCGAAATGAGAAGGGAATTCGATCTGACCGCCCGAACGCGCGAATGCGTCAGAAACCAGATAGTCGATCAGCATCGCGGCATGCGGCCAAATGTGGTTGTAATGGAACGAGTTGTAGCTCAGTTCGCGGTGGTCGCGCAGCGGGTAGTCGGCGGACTCGTAGACAGTGGTCCGTGCCGTATTCATGTGGTAGCCCGGGAAGTTTCGGTACCGGCCGATGACCGCCGATCTCGCGAGGTCGTGCAAGAACTGATCGCTTGTGAGCGCACCAATCCGCATCATCCAAGGAGCATGAGTCGCCAGAAAGACCCCGCGATGTCCTGTCGAGGTGGCTGGTCCCTCCGGCGCCAAGCCGATCTCGGAGAGTCGCCACGCATCGACGCGCTCGGGCGCCCCGGACATCTGGGGATGTCCTTTGCTTCGCAAGTACCAATAATGCGGAGCCTTGCCTCCGGGGTTCACCAGCACTTCCTCGGCCGGAATCGACGGGCACACCCAAAGAAACTGGGCGTAACTGCGGGCGGCGGCGTGCGCGGCGTCTAAGTACCGCTTGTCGTTCGTTGTTTCGTACAATGTCAGGAGTTCGGGGAACTGCGGAACGAGTTGGTCCCAGAATGAAGCATGCTGTTTCTGGAAGTCATCGGCGCCGGTCACGCACTCGTGCTCCAAGTACGCGTCGGCGCGATTAATTGCCTCGGCGAGCAACTCCTTGTCGCGCGCGGCTGTCGCGACGGCGAGCACCTTGTCCCAGCGGCGGGCCGGGCTGGGCGTATCCAGATTCAGCATACGAGTCTTGCCAAGCATCTCGCGCGCCATGTCAAGCAGATACGGATTGCCCTCGCCAGTCACCCGATACAACGTGGCTAACTCGGACGTCGGCGCGCAGGGCCCTTTGAGACGCCACGACGGACTCTGGATCTTGATCTCGGGACTGACCGCGAACAGAAATTTTTCTCGGGACAGCATGTACTCAATAATCGGCCGCACGCGCCGATCGTAGATCTCCGGATTGTCAGTCACCAGGGCAGCCGATAGCGGATGCAGCGACGACACGTTCTTGACTGCCCCGGGAACGTCCGTCGCGTAGGAGCACCCCCTCAAGTCTTCGTTGAATTGCGCATACGGGCTCATTCCGTACGCAATGATGTTCTCCAATGCCGCATTGAGCGAACCCACCGCATTGGTCCGATAGTCCTTGAAGCCGTAGATTTCGCGAGCGATCTGCTCGAATGCGACCGTCGTATCTCCCCGCTGAGCGAAGAGGCGGAGCCGAAACCTCCGCGTCTCGCCAGCCCGCATGCGAGAACCGGCTCCGCCCAGCACGGGAGCAAAAACGAGCGATTGCATCCGCCCGCGCTCGTTTCGAGCGGCGACGCCAAATTGCGAATTCGACGCGTCTGGTAGCGGCTGAAATGGGAACACTCGCGGATCAACCACAACCGCGGTGGTAACGCCATCGCGATGCACCATTGGAGCGGGAAGCGTGCACCGATAGGCCAATGTCAGATAACTTCTGTCGGGGATTCGTCGACCTTGCCAAATGAGTGGCTGCCAAATCTCCTCCGCCAGTTTCACATCCGATTCGGGCGCCCCGGCATAGCCGAGCGAGTAGAACCCAGGTTTCGTCGCCTTGAAGCGAGTCGTTAGCGCGGGCCACCCCTGGTCGGAAAGCTCGACTGTCGCAGACAGCTCCCCGAATTCGCTGGGTGCGAATTGCCACCCGACCGTCCGCTCCTTGACATTGACGCCAACGGCAATCCACTCGATAGGCGAGGCTGCTGAGAAGTAATCAGCCGTTCGGCGCCCCGTATCTCCCCTGAGAATTCGCTCGTCATGTCCGTCGCCTGCCGTGACCGACGTGTCTTCGTTTGCCAGACCGCCGCCGGTTCCACGTGCCGCAAGCCAAGAGGCGACGTTGTACTTGACCCGCCCCAGTTGCCCGGGCCGCGCCGCCAGCTTGGGGTCCGTCGTCGAATGCAGTATGACGAAGCGCGGTCGAAAAGCGCAGCGGACGCCGTCCCCCATGTCAAAGACAACAGTTCCGTCCTCGGCGATTTCAATCGATCCGCGTTGAAGCGGGGCAGCCCATGCCACGTCGGCCATTGCCGAGTTGACGACCGATGCGACGATCGTCAGGCATGCGAAGATCTTCTGCGCACGGTCGGCGTCTCGAACGTTCATAGTGTGCTTTCCGCAAGTGATCCAGGCCATGCCCAATTAACGGAGCGAGGGCGACGCGCACGTGGCGAGCCGCCCTCCTGCCCCGACCAAACGATGACAAACCTGCTTGTGTCAGACGCGCGTGCGCAAGGCGAAGCAGACGATTCCTGCAACAGCCAGGAGAACCGAAGCGGGCTCGGGCACCCCGACAGTCCGCAGGACCGGTCGGATGCCGACATCCTCTCGCGATCCGAGGAATACGAAGCTGCGGGCGTCTGCGTTTTCTTCGCTGGACATGATCCCCAAGTGCAATAGGCCGCCCACGGCCTGCACCGCGTTGTACGCGGACGTCAGCGCGGGGCTATTGAAACTAATGTCTTGGTTGTCGCCCCCGACAGCGGGAGTGATGCTGAACGTGGCGATCTCCGGGCCGCCCGGGCCCGGAGCAGCGGAGCCGTCCCAGGCCGTTGTCGTAAACAACGAGAACACCTGCGGCAGGGCCGACGTGTTGTTTTCGTTGCCGATGTTAAACAGGTCGAGTGACACGTCAGCGGCAGGATCTTCGCCGCTCAAGTCAAACGTCAGATAAGTCCGGAACGAACGGCCAGCCGAAATCGGCCCCACGCCTAAATCCGCAGTATTCGAATTGAGGGGGCCTGGGCCGTCCCCGTCGGTTTCCGACCGCGAATCGAAGTCCGCGATGATGATCGCCGCATCGGATAGCGACGCCGCAGGCCCGCCAAGTGCTGCCGCCACGAAGATCAAGGAACTGACACGCCACATCATGAGTTCATCCCTCCAGTTGATAAGAGTCATCGTAAACACATAGAAGAGGCACGGGAGACGCACGCTGTCCACTTCCCCCAACACGCCGATTCACGCGTCGCCGCGTTTCGCAAAGCCGTCGCAACATCACGCCGATGCGTGCGCCCCGTTCTCCACGACAATGCTCTTCAGGCGGCTTTCCGTCAATCAGCCAACGCGCAAAATACCTTCGCTATTGCGACACTCGGTCTTCCGCCGGAGTCAACGACCGCGGGCTTGTTTGCGATACTGCCGCGGCGTCAGGCCGGTATCGCGCTTGATGATGGTCGCAAGGTATTCCGGAGAGCCGTAGCCAGACGCCTGCGCCACGGCAGGCACCGGCATGTCGGTCGTGGCCAGCAAGAGCTTGGCTCGCTCCAATCGAACGCGCGTAATCTCTTCGCCGATAGTACGTCGCAGTACGTCTTGAAAGCGGCGCTCCAGCGAACGCCGGCTGATCGCCAGCGAATCAGCGACGTTCTTCACCGTCAGGGGATTGCTGGCGTGATTGCGGATCAACCGAATCGCGGCAGCCACGTCGGTGTCTTCAACTGCCAATACGTCGGTCGACGCTCTCGCGGCAATCCCCGTCGGAGATAAGGCAACTTCATTCCGCGCGAGTCGCTTTCCGCTCATCAGGTTCTCCAACATTTCGCCGGCTTGCAGCCCAATTTGCTCGCATGCCACAATCACGCCCGACATGGGAGGCTGGACGGCTTCGCATAATAGCTCGTCATCGTCTCCCAGAACGGCCACCTCCTCGGGGATGAGGATTCCATGATGCACGGCTTCTTCAATGACGTCGCTTCCCCGCCTAACGCCCCAGGCGAGTATGCCAATCGGCTTCGGCAATGCCTTCAACCAAATGCCAATGCTCACTCGATCACGCTCCCATGCACCAGATGTATTCGCTGCACGGCAGGGGCGGTACACCTCGAAATTGCAGTCTGCGGCGGTGCATGCTCGCGCGACCGCTTCCTGGCGATCCAATGAATATGCGCGAGACGGAATGCCGATGTAAGCGACATTGCGAATACCCCGATCGACGAAGTGGCTGACGGCCAAGGAAGCAAACCCGTCGTTGTCGGTGAAGACTCGCGGAAAATCGATGCCTGGAATCCGAATTCCAGAAACGTTGACAATTGGCACGGCCTGCTGCTGAAGCTCTTTGGCCATCGCGAGGGTAGACACCCGTGCGATGATGCCGTCGCCGCACCATCCCTTGGGAAGCCGAAGCGATTCGCCCTGCCCGCGCGGCTCAAGCCAAAGATCCCAGGGGCCGTGCATTTGCGTGTACGTCAGTACGCCGTGCACGAGCCGTCGGCCCCAAGCGGTCGATGTGTCCACCAGGAGCGCGACGCGACGCGTGTGCTTGGTCAACATCGGAGCGTCCCGCTTTCTTCCCAAAGAGAACTGGCGCCGGTCGTTCGCGTTGGCGATGGCGTACCGCAGCCGTTTCTAGCGGCTGCCGCCGGAGTTGTCGTAATTGTAAAGGATTTATGCGCAGTTGCATCTAGGTGGGCGAGGGATTTGCTCCGTATATTGCGACAGTCGGATGCGCGGTCTGGCATGGCCCGCTTGACGCTATTCAACGCTTCTCAAAGCCCCCGACCTTTTCTACGGGACGCACCGAAATGTCTCATGATCAGAATAAGCCTGACACGCGTCGGCGAGCGCGCGGATTTACCCTTGTCGAGCTGCTGGTCGTCATCGCAATCATCGGAGTGCTGGTGGCGTTACTGCTACCCGCGGTTCAGTCGGCTCGCGAGGCGGCACGACGCATGAGTTGCACGAACAATCTCAAAAACATCATTCTCGCCGCGCACAACTATCACGGCTCAGTCGGCGAGTTCTGCCCCAGCGCCCAACTGCCGGGCAAATCGTCTGAAACGTCGATCAGCATGCATATCAGTCTCTTGCCCTATATCGAACAAGGGGCGCTAGATGCGGTTGTGACGGAACGGCTACGAAACTCGCCCAATGGCACCCTCGACGAACTGGCATTGACCGACGCGCTGCTTAACGGCGAGATCACGATTTACTGGTGTCCCAGTCGGGATCAATCGGAACAAGAAGATTTCACTGATGCCGGCCGGGCGCTGGTGACCTACTTTGGCGTGACTGGCGCCGGCCGCAACGGCAATCGGTACACATTTGCAAATCCCGCCCAATGCGGCGAAGTGTTCAATGATGGCGTTTTCTACCCTTATGAGGCCGTGAGTATTAAACATATTACCGATGGAACGTCGCAAACCCTGGCCATTGGCGAGCGGACTTACCAGCTTCGCACCTTCTTTGCCGGAGCCTTCTACAACGGCGCCAAGCCCTACTCGGCGGGGACAACGCAAGTCTGCAGCCACGCGGCAAAGAACATGCGTTGGGGAATCACAAGCCCCGAAGACGTGGGGTACTACGTGATGGCGCAAAACGCCCCCAACGGATCGCCAAAGACCATCTTATTCAACGATCTGTTCTTCGGCAGCGACCACCCCAGTGGCGCCAACTTCGCTTACGCTGACGGCAGCGTGCACTTTCTCGCCGACGATACGAGCGTTACAGTCCTTCGCAATCTAGCCACTCGTAGCGGCGGTGAAACAGCTCAAGACGGTGAACCGGACGCTGGCGGGAGCGGCGACAACGGCGGGCAACGGTGATCGCATTTCCAGTTGGCAAATCGCAATCTGCGTCGCGTGAATTGGTTTCATGATCCCGGTGTTGCCATGCGTTGCTCTAGTTGGTGTATTGTAGCCATGACGATTGCGACAACAATCGGTTGTGATTATTCCTGCCCCGAAAAGTACTCCGTTCAGGGTGTCGTGACTTATGACGGCGCTGCCGTTCCGACTGGATTAGTGACGTTTGTCCCTGATAGAACGGGACCACGAGTTAGCGGTGCAATCGGATCTGATGGTCGCTATCAGGTGACGGCCCCGGCGGGCGCCTACAAGGTAGCAGTCATCGCCATTGAGGAGACCGTCGCGCCGAGCGTGACTAAGGAGAATTGGAAGGATTCGTTCGCTTCCGTAAATCCCAGGCGCTATGTTCCTGAAATCTATGGCGACGCAGAGACATCCCGACTGACCTGCACCGTCGAGGCTGCCTCGGATAACACTTACGACATAAATATTGCTTCGCGTGCTCGCGGACGACGTTGACTGCGAGAACTGCGATGCCTGAGGTTACAATCTCCCCATGTGCATACAGTCCGCCGTCAACGCAGAGAAGGTGGCGCTGGAGCCTCGTTGCTCTTTTGATCTGCGCCTTGGCTCCGCGCGCCTACAGCAACGAACCAAAGATCCTCCCTGTTTTTGTCAACCAAATTGGATATTCGTCCGATCTGCCTAAGCGCTTCACTACCCCTACGGTGACCGCCGGCGCCTTCGAAATAGCGAACGTCCTTACCGGCGAAGTCGTGCATGCCGGCGAAATACGGGACGGAATCGGCGACTTCACGGTGATGTCGCCTGAAACTGAACAGCACGCGGAGTATGTCATAAGCGTTGTCGACAAGCAGGGGCGCAGTGGACAGAGCGATCCCTTTGCGGTCGAGCCTCGCTTGATTTTGGGTTCTTGCCTTGAGCCGGCCATTCGATTCATGGTCGATTCGAGGAGCATCGTCGGCACGCACCCCTCGGCGTACGGCGGGATGCCGTGGCGCGACGGAACGTATTACAGCTACGAAGTGCCCTCGCTGGTCCTGCTGTATCTGTCCAGCCCCGCAGAATGCCACGCCATGCCGACGGAAATCAACTGGAAGTCCGACCGCGAGCATATTTCATCGCCGGATTTCCGCACCGTCGCCGCAGCCGGCGACGACGGTGCGTTCGAGGCCGCCAAAGCGTTCTACGCCTCGTTCGACCCGCCGCAGGGAAAGAACGTGCCAGACATCGTGCAGTTGATTCACTGGGGCATCGGCTGGCACCTCGTCAAACCCTCGAGTCGAGACCCCAGCAATGATCCTCTGCCCCATCAGATCCATGCTCAGACAATCGAGCAGTTCGCATACTTTTTATATGCCTACCCCGCGTATGCGGAGTACGTGCCCGACGCCTTCTACCGGCGTGCGGAGCAGTTTGCTTTCGACCAATGGGCGAGAGTCGGATTGCTCAAAGTCATTTCGGAAGTTGGCGACTACAAGGGGCGGCACTGCCCCGGCCACTCGGTGATGCCCAACCTGCTCATGTACGAGGTTGCCACGCGACGAGGCCGTGACGATGCTCGCCAATATCTGAATGCTGCAGTAGCGCAGGCTGCCTGGGTCGTGGACACGCTCAACCCCGCCGACCCCATGGTCATGAAGGGCCAGCGGATGAGCGAGCACAAGCTAATGACCGGACTGGTCATGCTCCAGCAGAATTACGCCGACCTGGCGCCGCCCGCTCTGCGCGAGTGGATCGCACGGTGGACCCAGACGGCGATCGCTCGGTCCGACAACATGTGGGATTTCCGCAAGTTTGACGACGCCCTCTGGACAATTCCTCGCGATACCGGCCAGGACCCGACCACGAGCGGCGGCGCGGGGTGGAACGAGCCTGGCAACATCGCGGCCTTCCCCGCGCTCTGCCTGGCAGTGGCGGGAATTACGGAAAATCCGCAGCAACGGCAGCGTCTCGTCGAGCTTGCCGCCGCCCACTTCGATCATCTCTTCGGTCGCAATCCGGTCGGAGCCGCGTCTTGCGCGGACGGCCCCGCACAGTTCCCAGGCGTCGAACGTGGGTGGCCCGTGCATTTCCCTGCGGACCGTTGCGCTCGGCTGGAGCGAGTTCGCGGGGTGATTCATTCGTCGGCCGCGCACGAGCACTTCCCGTTCAACCCGGACGGCGATTTTCGGCACCCCGAGGGCTGGACTGCTTTCAACGCCGCGCTGAACGTAAGCTTGGCATACACGGCGTTCGCGGACCGGCAAGATCAACGTGGGGCACTGAGCGAGCCCCAGTGGGCTGTGCTGCAAGATTTGCGAGCGCCCTTCACACCCGTCGAAGTAACCCGCCCATAGACAGCAATTATGACCTATCGGAGTTGATCGACTCTTGCAGCACGTCGATTACATCGTGTTGTTGGTGTACCTGCTCGGCGTCCTCGCCGTTGGCGTGGTTCTTGCTGCGCGCAACACCAGTTCTGCTGAGATGTTCGCCACAGGGGGCCAATCGCCCTGGTGGGTCGCCGGACTAAGCGGTTTCATGACGATGTTCTCCGCCGGCACGTTCGTGGTTTGGGGCGGTATCGCCTACAAACACGGAATGGTCGCGATCGCCATCAACGTTTGTTACGGCGTGGCAGCCATCCTGGTCGGATGGACGATTGCCGGCCGGTGGAAGAGTTCGGGCATCCGGACTCCTGCCGAATTTGTCGAGTTGCGATTTGGAGCGGCCGCCCTCCATTTTTACACCTGGGCCATCATGTCGTTCAAGATCGTCGGCACTGCCGTGGCGCTGTACTCGCTCTGCGTGTTGATGGTCGCCATGATGCCCCTCGCTGAAGGCACACCGCTGCGAGACGGCTCGACGGGCAATCTCTCGCTAAACGCCGCAATTCTCATCCTGGGCGGAATGGTTGTGGCGTACACGATGATTGGAGGGCTGTGGGGCGTCCTGATGACCGACGTCCTACAATTCATCGTGCTCAACTTGGCGGTGATGTTCGTTGTGCCGCTGGCGCTGGCCGATGTCGGCGGCGTGGGACGCTTTTTGACCCTCGCTCCGGAGGGCTTCATGACAGCGACCGGGGGCGGCTACAGCTGGGCTTTTCTTTGCGGCTGGGTCGCCATTCACTACTTCGTCATCGGCGCGGAGTGGGCGTTCGTGCAACGCTATTTGTGCGTGCCATCGCCTCGCGACGCGCGCAAGGGCGCCTATCTGTTCGGCCTCCTCTACCTGATCAGCCCGCTATTGTGGCTGCTGCCCCCGCTGATTCAGCGCGTCCGCGTACCGATCCCGGAAGGTGCAACTGAGGAAGTCGTCGCGGCGCTGGCTGAGAGCGCTTATATCGACGTGTGCCGTGCGGTTTTGCCCGCCGGCATGATCGGACTCATGATGGCTGCCATGTTCTCCGCAACAGCAAGCATGGTCAGCTCGCAACTCAACGTGTTCGCCGGCGTACTGACCAATGACATTTTCCGCCCTTGGCTCCGGAATCAACAAGACGAGCGTCTGCTGGTGTGGGCAGGTCGCGGTTTCACCGTCTTGCTCGGCGTCGCCATTGTCTCGACAGCGCTCGCCGTCCCTGCGCTGGGCGGTGCGGAGAGCGTCATCGTCCCGGCCACCAGTCTGATGGTGGGACCGCTGCTCGCACCGCTCTTGTTTGGGCTTGTCAGCAAACGCCTGCCGGCTTCGGCAGTATGGGTGACGGCCGCAGCTTGCTGCAGTTGCGTCATCCTCGTCAAGTTGGTCTTGCTGAGGTATGACCTGGAACACTCCGCGTTAGGCGCGATCGCGCAGTGGACACACGCTCATCCCAAGACTACGGACATCGTGCTTGGGGCGATTCTACCCGTTTGTGCGGTCTTAATTTGTCTCCTTGTTGCCAAGGGGACTTCGCCAGGCTGGGACCGGTTGACCGCCTTGCCCCCGACGCTTGGAGACTTGGCCAAGTCGGACGCCAGCCGCGCACCGGCGAAGATCGTCGCCTGGAGTCTGGTTGGCTGCGGCACCTTAATGGCCGGGATAGCGCTGAGAACACAGGAAGGGCGACTGCTGCTAACATCGTTTGCGATCCTTCTGTGGGGAATCGCTGGAGTCGTATTCGTTTGTGCTGGGCGTACGCCTGCGACGGACAAGAGAGAGCTGACAAATGCTGACGCATGACGGGAATACTGGCCGCCGACTTCACCAAAAAGTCATCGAAGCCGAATTGGTCGTCGTCGGGGGCGGAATGGCAGGCGCTTGCGCAGCAATCACTGCGGCCCGAGAAGGCTTGCACGTCGCCCTGGTACAAGACCGGCCAGTCCTCGGCGGCAATGCGTCCAGCGAAGTCCGACTGTGGATGGTGGGCGCCACGTCCCATATGGGCAACAACAACCGATGGGCTCGGGAAGGCGGCGTGCTGAACGAGATCATGGTGGAGAACTGCTTTCGCAACCCTGAAGGCAATCCCGTTCTGTTTGATACCGTTGTACTCGAAAAGGTTATCGCCGAACCGCGATTGACGCTGCTGCTGAATACCGCCGTTTATGATGCGTCCCAGGACGACCATGGCCACATCACCTCCGTCACGGCCTTTTGCAGCCAGAATTCGACGAAATACATGCTTCGTGCGCCGTTGTTTTGCGACGCCTCGGGCGACGGGCTGCTCGGCTTTCTGTCCGGCGCGGCATTTCGCATCGGCGTGGAGTCGTACAGCGAATTTGGCGAGTTGCTGGCCCCGGCGGCGTCCGGGCGCGAACTGCTCGGTCATACCATCTACTTCTACACGCGCGATGCCGGGCGCCCCGTGCGCTACGTGCCGCCTGCCTACGCACTGGACGACATCACCAAGATCCCTCGCTATCGCCGCTTCAACACGAAGGATCAGGGGACCGATCTATGGTGGATTGAGTATGGCGGAAGCCGAGATACTGTGTACGAGACCGAGGAAATCAAGTGGGAGCTGTGGCGCGTCGTCTACGGTGTGTGGAACCACATCAAGAATTCCGGCGAGTTCCCCGACGCCGAAACGCTCACCCTCGACTGGGTCGGCCTCATCCCCGGAAAACGCGAGAGCCGCCGCTTCGAAGGCGACTATATGCTTGTCCAACAGGATATCATCGAACAACGAGCCCATTATGATGCCGTCTCGGTCGGCGGTTGGGCGATCGATCACCATCCGGTGGACAACATCTACAGCGAGGGCGCCCCGTGCACGCAGTGGCACAGCAAGGGGGTCTACCAGATCCCGTATCGCACGATGTACAGCCGCAACGTCCCCAATCTCTTTCTCGCGGGCAGAATCATCAGTGCATCCCACGTGGCCTTCGGATCGTCGCGAGTCATGGCAACCTGCGCCCACAACGGTCAGGCGGTAGGCATGGCGGCTGCCATTTGCACGGAACGCAATCTGCGCCCGCGCGACTTGTCGGCTCGCGAACGAATCGGCGAACTCCAGCTTCGCTTGCTCCGCTCTGGGCAGTACATTCCCCGATTGAAACGCGACGACCCGGATGACGTGGCGCAGAGTGCGCGTGTCACGGCCAGCAGCTGCATGCAGCGACTCGATCTCAAGCCGGCGGACGCGTGCTGTCTGGACGAGTCCCGTGCTCTGCTCTTGCCACTGTCCGCTGGGCAAGTGCCGGAAGTGCGTTTTTCCGTGCGCCACCGGGGGGCGACGGAATTGATGGCTGAGCTGCGCACGTGCAGTCGCACGGGCTCGTATACTCCCGACGTGCTGGTGGACGCGGTCACGGTGTCACTGCCCCTGCCTGCTGCGCGTCTGCCAGGGCAGGTTGAGCGAAAGCACGGTGCGACGCCGCAGGCGCACTTTGCGGTGGCTCGCCGCCATCGACAACACTTCGGCGACGGCGTGGCCGTTGCTCAGCGTGAAGCGGTTCGTGGGGACGCCGTATCGCCCAACGAACATGGGGAATTCGCCGAGTCGAGTATCGCACTGCAGTTCAACGCCCGCCTGTCGGCCGACATGTACGCATTCGTCGTCGTCCGTGCCAACCCGCTGGTGGACGTCTTCGAATCGAGTCACCTCGTCACCGGAGTGACAACTGTCGCGCATCGTCAAAACGTGAAAGTTGCCAAGGGTAGCAGGCAGATCCCGCCTCCTGGCTGCGGAGTCGACGAGTTCGAGTTTTGGATTCCCGAACGCCGGCCGCGCGGCCGCAACTTGGCATGCACAATTGATCTGCCTCCTCGGACGTTCGCTGCGGAGAACGTCATCAACGGTTTTCAGCGCCCAACGAACGAGGCCAATGCCTGGGTCGCCTCACCCGACGACCCACAGCCCACGCTGAACCTGCATTGGGATGAGCCACAGGCGATTGGCCGTATCGTCCTTGCCTTCGACCCCGACTGGGACCATCCGTTGGAAACCGTCGTTATGCAGCACAGCGAACGCGAGATGCCGACAACGATCCGCAGCTTCCGCATCCGGACGCCCAGCGGACAGGTACTGCACGAGTGCTTCGACAATTACCAGACGCGTGTGACGGCGGATATCACCCCAGCGGTCATCACGCGCGGACTCGTCATTGAACTTGACCATCCCAGCCCTCAAGTCCCCGCAAGCGTCTTCGAAGTGCAGTGCTTCTAACGCACTTTACTCCGGTCGTGTCGATAATGGCAAACGAAAGTGGTCGGGGCTTAGCGATGTAATTCGAACCCTTCGTTGTTGGAGACCCAGGGCTGTCTCCGACTGTTGCGCGGCTACGCCTCAGCAGTCTGCTCCGCTACGGTAAGGCAGCGCTCCCTTTGACCTGCTACCAAGAAACTGATCCATCGATTATGAGAAAGGGGCGTTGAATTCTGGCCAGGCGTTTTTTGGAGATGCGGCCATGAAGAAGTCTCGGTTCACGGATCAGCAGATTGCGTTTGTTTTGAAGCAGGCGGACTCCGGCGTGCCGGTCGAGGAGGTCTGCCGGAAGCTGGGCGTCAGCCAGCCGACGTACTACCGGTGGATGAAGAAGTTTGGCGGGCTGGACTGCTCGGAGGTCCGCCGGTTGAAGCTTCTTGAGGAGGAGAATAAGAAGCTCAAAGCCCTCGTGGCCGATCTGAGCCTCGACGAGCAGATTCTGCAGGACGTGTTGTCAAAAAAGCTCTGAAGGCGAGCTCGTCGCCGCGAACTGGTTCAAGAGGCCCGGGATCACTGCGGGATCAGCGAACGAAGAGCATGTCGGGTGTTGCAATCGCCGCGTTCAAGTCAGCGCTATCAGCCTCGGCCAGACGAGCAGGCTGCCTTGCGAATGAGGCTGAAGGAACTGGCTGCCGCCCGGGTGCGGTACGGCTATCGCCGTCTGCACATTCTCCTGCGACGGGACGGCTGGGAGATCAACGCGAAACGCGTTTACCGCCTGTATTGCGTAGAGAATCTGGCTTTGCGGACGCGCACGCCCAAGCGT
>PABB01000059.1 GCA_002702655.1 Planctomycetaceae bacterium | reverse complement strand
GAGACGCGAGTCTCGCCAACGCAGCAGTTTACGAAGCGGTTCGAGCGGTTCTTTGTGCCGTCGGTAATTGCGGTCGTACTACTACTAATGTTGGCGCCCTTGGTGTTGCAAGAGAGCTTCAGTGAATCGTTCTACCGGGCGATGGCGGTGCTGGTGGCTGCCAGTCCGTGCGCACTGGCCATTGCCACTCCGAGCGCCGTTCTGAGCGGCGTCGCGCGAGCTGCGCGTGGCGGCGTCCTGGTCAAAGGCGGCGGCCCACTGGAAAGTCTTGGCAGTCTCGACGCGATTGCTTTCGACAAAACCGGTACGTTGACCGAGGGGGAGCCGAAAGTAACCGATGTCCGACCAGCCGATGGCGTTGACGCAAGTGACTTGTTGCTGACAGCCATGGCTGTGGAGAGCCTCAGCAAGCACCCCTTGGCCAAGGCGGTGGTTCGCGACGGGCAATCAAGGGTCGACGAATTACAGATTCCACACGCCACTGACTTGCAGAGCATTACCGGCCGCGGGATTCAGGCGAATGTCGAAGGGGAGTCTGTCTACATTGGTAAAGACGATCTGTTCGCAGAAGTCGGCGGGGATCTCATTCCCGATGCTGTTAGTCGGACGGTCGAGTCGCTAGAACGCGATGGCCGCACCACGATGATCGTGCGGCGCGGCGACCGCTACCTGGGTGTCATCGGGTTGATGGACAAGCCGCGCGAAGCGTCCAAACGAACGCTGGTCCGACTGCGGGAACTGGGCATCAAACGGATGATCATGATCTCGGGCGACAACCAGCGCGTCGCCGATGCGGTCGCTCAAGAAGTCGGAATCGACGAAGCCCGTGGCGACCTGATGCCGGACGACAAGGTCGCCGAGATCAAGCGACTACGAAGCGAAGGGGGCGTCGCGATGGTGGGAGATGGAGTCAACGATGCCCCCGCCATGGCCTCTGCGTCGGTTGGCATCGCGATGGGGGCGGCCGGTAGCGACGTGGCATTAGAAACCGCGGACGTGGCTTTGATGGCCGACAACCTCGATCACCTCCCGCTGGCAATCGGACTCAGCCGGGCCACTCGGCGAATCATTCGTCAGAATCTCTGGATGAGTCTTGGCATGGTCGCGTTCCTCGTCCCGGCGACGATATTTGGGCTCAGCATTGGCCCGGCAGTGGCCCTCCACGAAGGCAGTACGCTAGTGGTTGTCTTTAACGCGCTGCGATTACTTGCATACCAATCAGAACGCTGAGAAAGTACTCATAGAATTCCCTGCCTCTGGAGCAGGTGACTTCGCCGCATCGGTGAGGACACCGATGCGAGTTCACCATCACTCCAACTGAATGAAGTTGGACCACTCGCGGCACTCTAGCCTTTGACACACGTGCTGGCGGTGGCTGTCACCTCAGCAGCGAACGACGCGGGAGATTAGCTCCCCGCGCCTGCCCGAAGAGACGGGCGGACCAGCTTAACAGGCGGACGAGTAGAGGTCGTCTAGGCCGCTTCTGTGTCGCTGCTCGACGCCGCTGGGGCGTCCTCGGCCTGTTCCGCCTGCTCGCGTATGACGATCCACCGGGTCGCTTCGTCGATCACCTCGCTTAACTCTCCTACGTTACGACTGAAGAAGCTCGGCGAGTATCCCTGCCGGTCGCCGCTCTTCCTTTTCCAGCTTCTTGAGAGCGTGTATTCGTAATAGGTCGACCCCGAGTTGGTCCGCCGCTTCCAGATGCTCGCCGCAACGGCTCCGCGACGCACCATGTGGACCGGGCGGTCCGCAGCAGTCTTGCTTTCTTCGCTTGTGATGTTGTTGGTTTCCATGGCATCCCTCCTGTGTTGCCTTCATTCAATATCGAATACTATCACAGCCGCTGCGCTACTCAACAAACCGCGAACCGTCGGACGCCGCCGTCCCGCAACGCCTTCTTTCGACACGCAAGTCACAGACGAAGCCCGGGCTTTGGGCCACGGTTCCCAGAGATGCCGCAGCGCTACGTTTCGGAGCTGACATCGCTATGGCGTCTGCGGCGTTCGTTTCCTGTCAGCCATGCCTGCACGGCTTGCTCGATGATGTCTTGCTGCGAATGGAGCGTTTCGCCGCGGAGTTTCCGCTCCAACGACGCTCTGCGGAGGGCGTCCGCCGTGCCCTGACGAAACCGCGTGGTGATCGCGACTTTCGCTCTGCTGGTCGGCGACGGCGCGTCGCGCTGGACCGCAGGCTTTCGGGTCCGACGGCGCCGCGGTTTCCTGGCCGTCGGCGCTTGCAAACTCTCGTCTTGGGGTTCGATGGCCGCCTCCTCACTCGCTTTCGATTGCCGATGGTCCGAATGTCGGCGGGATCCGCCTTGAACGAAGTCGATCATCGCGGGCGTACTATTCAGTGCGGCCGCAAGACCGCGGTGTTGTTCAGCCATGGGCCGCCTCCGCCGCAGCGTCAACGTCCATCGAATCAGCGACGCGGAGAATCTCGTCGCACAAGGCCTCGATATCCTGCTTGGCGAAACCACGCGCCCTTTGCATGCGCGCCGCCGAGGTTCCCTGCTGAGCCGCGTCGCGGAACGCCTCCAGGTCGCGGACTCGCGACTCGAGCAGCGGCACGCCCAGTTGCTCCGCGGCTTCCGGCAGCGAACGGCTGATGCGGTCGCGTTTGCGAATCTTGTTGAGCAGCAGTCGCCCTTGCGGTCGCCCCCCGTTGATCTGGCGGGCGTATTTGAGGAGCGACGCTGCGATCGCGACCGAACGCAAATCAAGGATCGACGGCCCGACGGGAAACAACGCCAACTCGGCCAGCAGCATCAGCGTCCGAGGCACGTCATTGTCGTCGCCCGGCGAGTCGCAGACGACATAGTCGTGCGTTTGCCGCAGCTGAACGACTGACTCGGCCGCCGCTTCCGGCACGCGGACCTGTCGAATCGGGATCGACGGCTCGGCCTCGGCGATCCATTGCGAGGAACTCCCCTGCTTGTCGGCGTCAACCAACGCGACGCGACGGCCGCGGTCAAACAGATAAAGAACCAGGTGGGCGGCGAGCGTCGACTTGCCGACTCCCCCTTTCGTGTTGCTGAAAAGTATCACCATACAGCGACGCTACCGCGATTCGTCAGAAGCTGGCAAGCACCTTTTTCACCTTTCCTGCTTCCGTGAATGTTTGCATGCCATCAAGCTTGCATGCTTGCCGCCAATCCGGCCGAATCACACCTTCAACGGCGAAGGGCGTGCCGCGCCCCGCAGTGCATTTCGTCAGCAAGGGGGCTGGCTGCCCGTGTGCATGAAGATTTTGTTCGGGCCTAGGGTGAGGTCGCCCCAGCAAAAAGACCGCTCCTGAGCATGAATGCGCAGCTCGCCTTCTGCCCGCGACAACTTGCGGTCACCTGCATCTCGCACCTTGGAGCGGTGAACGCGTGCGGCACAAAAAACTGATTGCCATCTCGCTTCGTTTCGCGGTAGCGTCCACTTCAAGCGGCTTAAAGCTGCGGGCAGCGTAGTTTGAGTGACGCGGACCCGCTCGGCGGCAACCGGGCGAGACGTCGATTGAGTGACGCCCGTCGTCGTTTGAGTGACCAAACCGCGTCAGTCGGGTGGCGGCGTCGCGTCGCCTGAGTGGCGGATCGACGTCAATTGAGTGACGCAACTTGGGGAAATCGTCAGGCATTCCGCCAGGTTGCGGCTCACGAACTACTTTCACTCTTATTACTAGATTCCACTGGGAGGCGTTTTTTCAGGAAGGGGGGCATGAGCGACAGGAAAACGAGCAAGCCGCGTCAGCAAATCGGCAAGGACGAAATGAATTTTGCTGAATTCCCGCTGGCGCTGGTCGGCAAGCGCGCTCCCGCGAGCGTCAAGACGTTGCATTTCTCCGACGAGACGATCGACCGCAAAACGGGCCGCACCGTCCGCCGCAAACTGACGATCTCCGCGGCCGACGTGCTCGGCCTGCCGACGGCCGTCGACGACGAGGTGATGCTCGGCTGCCTGCAGCTCAGCTTCCAGAGCGGATTCGCGAGCCCCAAGGTGACGTTCCGGCGGAGCGAGTTCTTGGAGGTGCTGGGGTGGAAACGCAGCGGCCACCACTACCGACGACTCGCCGACAGCCTGCGAAAATGGAAAGGGACGCTGCTGATCTCCGAAAACGGATTCTGGGACAAGGGGGAGGATCGCTGGGTCAACGACTCGTTCAGTCTGCTCGACCGGGTCTACCTCTCCGGCCGCGGGCCGGAGGCAGCGGGCCGCGACGAGGAGTGCTATTTCGAGTGGGGCGATTTCGTGTGGCGGAGCATCGAGGCAGGCAACCTGCGCTCCCTCGATTTCGAGTTCATCAAGAGCCTCCACAGCGGCGTCTCCAAGCGTCTCTACCGCTGGCTGGGCAAGCGGTTTTACCACGGCGGAACCGTGACGATCGATCTCAAGCGATTGGCCTTTGAAAAGGTCGGCTTCAGCCGCGGCATGCACACGGGGCAGATCAAAGAAAAGCTGGCCGCCAGCCACGCCGAGCTGGAATCCCGCGGCGTCTGCCGCGCGCAGTACGTCCAGCGGGGTCGCGGCCAATGGGACGTCGTCTACCGACAGTCGCCCCGGGACGCCTCGCCCGCCAGAGCGCACCCTGACGAGCAGCGCCTGGTCGACGCCCTCAAGCAGCGCAAAATCAAGCAGCGGGCCCGACAGCTCGTAGCGCAGCACCCGCGCGAGCGGATTGAAATTGCGATCGAAAACTACGACGATCGCCGGGCCCACGGCGAAGCGATCGGCCCGGGCTGGTTGGTCAACGCCATCACGGCCGCCGAGCCGTATGAGTTCCGCCGCGGCTATACGCCCCAGGCGCAGCGGGTCGCCGCTCGCCAGCGGGAGGCTCGACAATCCCGCCATCGGCAGGATCGGGATCGGCAGCTAGACGCCGCGTCGGCGTCGGAGCGAACCAAGTTCGAAGAGTTTCTCGGCGGACTCGATGACAGCGCACGCAACGCCTACGCCGAGCAGGCGTTGAGCGGTTCGTCGTTGCGGGCCAGAACCTACCGAGACCAGCTGTCTCGCACGACGCCGGAGCAGCGCGAAACAACGCGACGTGACGCCATGTACTCTTACTGGCTGGGCGCCCAGCGCAGCATAACAGGTCGCCGCTAAGCTTCCTTCGTCGGCATCATCGTCGGCCCTCACCCCGTGCCCGGGGCCGACGAGGAGGACGACGGAGGGAGCGACACGAGCCCACAGCCATCAAGCTTCGCCCTGCAGGCGTCCCCGCCGGTTCCTGTGTTGGCGGATTCCGAAGGCCCCTCGCGACACACAGGTCGAACGCGACGCTCGGCGTGTCACGGATGAATGACAGAGAACAGAAAAAGAAGGTCCAGCGGGAGCAAGCAGTTGGAGCGGGACCTTGCAGAAAAAACTCGGAAATCGCGCTCAGGCCGTCGCTTCTCGCGCCGCCTGATAGTCCGCTTCAATCGCCTCGTACGCCTTGGTCTCCAACTCGCGCAGCACCTCGCACACGCGGGGCGCATCGTCGAGCGGGACGTACAAGACCTCGTTCTGCCACTCGCCGTCGCCGTTCTTGTAGCTCCGGGTGACGCTGGTAACGTAAAACGCGTTGCCGTCGCCATCGTGGTTTTGCCACAGGGCGCCCTGAATATTGCGTCGGCGCAACGCCTCGGCATGGGGACGCTTCTTGGCGTTTGCAGATGAACTCTTCGTAGCCATGGGAACCTCGATTCTTGTTTAGGAATAACCGTGGCTCCAACTGCGCTTGCTCCGCTGGCCTGAATCGAGACTCTCACAGTCAGAATTCTTACGCAAAATTTTCTGACACGGCGTTTGATTAGCCCGCCGGTTCGCGGCAGTATGACCCCTTCGACGCCAATGTGCGTCATCTGTCAGTCCTTCACGAACGTGAAGCACTTCTGATGGCTGAGAGGCCGACGGGAAAGCGGGCCTAATCACCCCGCCTAAGTCAGCCGGGCCTCACCAGCCCGGTCACGCCGAGGCGCGCTTTGTTTGCGCGTGCGGCGCGAGCCTCTTGCCGGTAGAGCCGGATGCCGTGAGAGCGGCTTGTCCGGTTCGATGGGGGCTCTCTGGCGTAGTCCTCGTGCCATTGTTTCGCACGAGCGTAATTCCAGATTTCTACCCAAGACAGCAATTGAGGACGGGCGATGCAGACAGACCTTTGAACTGCTCAAAGGCCGTCGCATCTCGAAGCGGTGAGGGCTCGCGCAGAGCGAGCCGTAATCCGCACGCGGGGGATGACGGAGCCACCGGCTTCCTTCAACCGCGTCCCGACCGTGGAGCCGGTCGTCGGCGACGACGACTGCCGCCTGTGACAAGGGCGGGTACCGGGGAGAAAAGCCCCGGACGTGAAGAGCTCAAGCGGAGAAAGGGGAGCAATCCCTTTCGGGTGAGTGTTGCAAGAGACGTTGCCAGACAGGTGGGGGGAAGGCGATAGCCGCGCCCCCCACGGCGAAGAGCCCTGAGCGTAATCGGTAAGCGGGAGCTTGTGTCTTCTGCCCGCTGAAATGCGCGCTTGACCGAGCGCGTGAAAGTAGGAGAGGGGGGCCCCTCCACCTAACGCTCAGCGCCCCTGCGGGGGCTACGGCCTGCCGGTTGACGGCTAGCCGCGTGACTTGCGACATCGACGAGTGCGACTAATGCAGGAACCTGTGCTCCCGCCGCTGCCGTGGTGGCAGCGGGGTCTCGCCTGTCAGCGAGCCTCAGAGGGTGCACAGGGGGCGAGAGTGCCAAGTAGAAGGGGCCGCGCGTCATGGGGGGACCCATGGCGAGTGCGGTCCGCGGGTGCTTGTCGGGCTACCGCCAAGCGAGACGCGGCAGGGCAGTCGCGAACCGTTCGGGCCCCGGAGTGATTCCCGGGGAGCCGTCAACGAAAGGCACGACCGGCTGGAGCGCCCAACAGGGCGCTCGTAGCCATCAGAAGTCCGCGATGACGGGCAGGCGGGGAGCGGAGCTTCCCGCCTGCTCACGAGCGGGTGATTTGCTGGGCGGAAAACGAGATACCCCTTGGTCGGGGATGTCGTTTTTTGCTGAAGCTGACGGGCGACACCCGAGTTGTATTCAGCGTCAGGGTGCAGCCTTAAAACAACAGACCATGACGAATCTGAATGGAATTCAGATGAGTTCGTTATGGAAGACACAGCAGCGGCACATTGCAACCGGAGGTTGTCCGCTGCTCCTGGCGGAGGTTTTGCGAACGCATCGAGGTTGTCACTCGAAGGTTGGCAAACGACGAAGCGAGGCCTTTGAGGAATTGAGCCTGCAATCAATTCCTCCTCTTCGTTTGAGTGCGCCCGCGGCGCGCTGACGCGAGGTGACGACCATGACAAAACACTTTAATTACCTTGCGACCAGTCGCGAGGGATTCATCCAGCAGATCGTCTCGGGCTGGGTCCGCAACGGGTACGTGTTCTACGTGCAGGGACTCGTGCCGGCAGGGAAGGACCCGCGCAAGCTCGACGAGAAGCTGCTGTTCCGCTACCCCATCGAGATGACGGCGGGGCGGCGCTACTCCCGCAAGCAGCGGGACCTGGCCAACGTGGCGTATCTGCGGTTCGAACGACACTGGATCATGCTGGCCACCAGGGGCGGGCATGATCCGAGCGAGGGCTTTCTGGACTGGCACCGCACCGAGGGGGGCAACGTCCGCAACTGCAAGGCTGGTCAGCCTATCCAGTTCTTTGGCTACTCCATCAGCTACGTCCGGGGCGGCTATCTGCTGAACCGCGAGAGGAGCCAACCGACGGGCGGCCCCGAGCAGGACCGGAAGCACCGCGTTCGCGTGCAGATTGCACGCGATGCGTTTCGGGAGCTCAAGGCCGAGCTGCTCGGCAATGCGAGAAGCCGACGGCCGGAGTGGTTTGCGCAAAAGTTCTGGAACGTGCCGTTCGAGCCGTACGCCCCGATTCGCAAACAGCTGCTGGGGCTGCTGCGGGAGGTCAACGCGTCGAGAAAAACCGTCGGGCTCGCCACGATTTCGCCCGACGTGATTCGCTACCAACAACGAAAAGTGAAGGTCTTCCAATAGCCGCATTGGGCCGGGGACGCATGGCGATTCGAAACGCGGTTTACGCGTTCGGAATGAAGCAGTGCATTCGTTTGGATTGCTATCGGTGGATCGCGGATTCTGGTACTTTTTCTGGATCGTTTGGAGCTGATGCTTTCGACGTAATCGCATGGCAGGATGGATTCACTACCTGCCTCGACTATGTGAGCGGCGCCGCGAACGCATACCTGAATTTGTAGGACGGTGACATCGATGAACCTCAAGGGCCACACCGCCTTGACGACGCAACTGCCAAGTCTAGCTACGCTCTGCGTCGCGTTGATCGCCCCCGTGGCGTCCTCGCCGACAAAGGCTCAAGAGACCCCGACTCCGGACCGCATCGAAGCGGCGCTGCCGCTGGCCACGTACGCCATCGAGTCGGTTCGCAGCGTCCACTCGGACCAGGCGCCAGTGATCGTATCGCAAGGGGAACTCGACAAGTTGATTGCCGCCGACGGTGGCGGAGCGTGCCCCATTTCCGCCGCTTTGATCGCGATGCAAACGATTCGCTCGATCGCCGGGGCGCCTCTGCGGGAACATCCCCACCGTTATGCGCTGCGAGTATTCGACGAACGGCCAGAATTGAAACAAGGGCGGATCTCAAACGATCGGTTCGTCGAGCTCCTCAAGAGAATTAATTCGGACGTCGACGGCTTCACAGTCGACGTGGAGACGATGTCGGCGGAAAACAGCAAGTACGCTCCCGATGGGCCTTTTTGGCCCGGGGACGTTGGCCCGGATCTCACCTTGAAACCCGGGGAGCTGAAGATCCTATCGTACACGGTCACGACGGCGACCGGCATCGAACGCGGTCGGCACTTTGTCCTGTTGCGAAAGAACGACGGCGGCCAGCTGCGGGTGCTCGATCCTGGCAGGCCGCTGAAAGACTATCACTATGGGATTGAAACCGAAGGCGCCACCGCGGAACCGAAGCAGCGGGTCTTGCTCGACAATCTGTCTCGTCACGATGCCAACGAAGCGATCAACGAACTGAACACCGTCTTCACGATTCGCGTGGTTGTCTCGGAGGCCGCCGCATGCCCGCCGCGCCCGCGGAGTCTTGAGCAGATCAAGACTCAGATTGATCTGCTGGCCGCGTCGCTGCAAGCGGAGGGGAAATTGACTTCGCCCCGCGTATGGCGACGGCGGGGCGCAGCGTTCGGACTGCCCGGGCTTGATCTCCCGAAGGACGTTGGCGGCAGCGGGTGGACGGCCGAACAGATGGTCGACGTGTTTCGTCACGCGGGACGCTACAGCCTCAACTTACGGGACGTTGTCGGCGGAGCGCACGGCCGGCCGATCGCGGGGATGGAATCGGAGTTTGCCAAGGCGGCCCTCCGCGATCTGATCGCAGGCAAGGCGTACTTCGCCATCGCTATCACAGAAGAAGAAGCCGGAACGCACGTCAAGAACATGGAGAGCCGGGCGGTCAAGGACGGCGACGGCTTTCGTCTGACGGGTTCCAAGCTCTGGAACGCGCGCCTCCGACAAGCCACGCACGTTATCCTCTTCACCCGAACAGCCAACGGGAAACCAGGCGACCAGACGGCCTTCATGCTGCCGATTGACCATCCGGGCCTCAACATCGTCGACCGCTACGCGCACGGTTTGACGGGCAACTCGTTCGGCGGACTCAAGTTCGAAGACATGGTCGTCGGACCGGAGCATCTGATCGGGAAGGACGGCGAAGGGGGAGCGCTGTTCAACGACCACTTCTTGTACTGGCGGTTGATGCAAGCGGCCGCCGCCATTGGTTGCGGTGAACGGGCGCTTGAGACAATGGCGGAACGGATTCGGGAGCGTCAGGTGATGGGCGGCCCGATCGGTCGCTTCACGCACCTGCAGCAGCCCATCGGCGAACAAACCACGAAGCTGCGAATGGCCGCCGCACTCGCCCGCGAAGCGGCTCAACTGATCGACCGGGGGAACTCCGACGCGGCGGAGCCGCTCGTCGACGGCATTAAGGCGGAGGGCGTCGAGATCGCGTTGGCCGCCTGCGACGCAGCGATGCGCGCTCACGGGGCGCTCGGCTACAGTCGTGACGTTGATGTCGGAGATCGGGTGCGCGACCTAATGGGCCTCCGCATCGCCGACGGGACCACAGACGTGATGAGGATGCTCGTAGTTCGCGAAGCCTACGGCTACGACCTGTGGCAGATGGCCGTGGAAAGCTACGAAGGCAATGCCAGTCCGACTCCCGCGCCGCCTCCGGCAGAGAGCCAATAAGCAATCCTGACCTGTGTCCTCGGCGAGAGGCTTCATGCGAGACGCCGCTAGCAGGCCGTTGAAGAAACCGGTTTCGTCGGGATCGTGGAACTATGCACTCAACCGTAGCGGCGAGTGCCGGGAGTTCAGTTTCGAGTTGCCCGGAATGCGTAGGAAGCAGCGGAGCGTAATCTGGGCAAAGTGCAGCAACTGCACGAGCGCGCAGAAGGCCGCATAGGCTCGCGGCTTGCCGGCTCCCAGCAGCTTGCGGAGGATCAGCCCCAAGTTGTGCGCGGCGGCCTTCACGAGGTGATGTTTGCGAATGTTCGCCAGGCCTCGCAGCCAAGTTCGCCGGCCGCCGCCGGTGTCGCAGACGTGGGCGAAGCTCCGCTCGACCCGTTCGCTCCGTTTGCGTTGCAGCCGCTTGCCGTAGTCCCGCTGCGTGCGGGTCCGATTGTTCAGCACGGCCCGTTTTTGCTCCGACGTCTTGCCCTCCCAGTTCCATTTGGTCTGTCGCTCGGGGATGTACGTCTTGGCGCCCACCAGCGCCGACCGCTCGACGCCCTCCAGCGTTTCGATCGCATGATACCCCTTGTCGGCCGCGATCTTGCCGATCAGGCGTCCTGTCTCCGTCGCGTCGACATGGTCCTGCGCCTGTTCCACGCTGGGGACCAGGGTCGCCGTATCGGCTCGGTTCGCTCCGTAGATCTCTGCAGCGAGAATGACTTCCGTCTGCAGGTCGACCACGTGCTCCGCCTTGTAAGCCAGACGCGTCCGGCCGTCCTTCATCTTGGCGATCTTCGCGTCCTTGTCGTGCGGGTTTTCCCAATCGTCGTTGGAGACCTTCTTCCCCTTGCGCCGCTTGTCGAACTTGGCGACCTCTTCGGCCGACGGCTCCTGGTCGGGGCCGATCGCCCCCGTCTCGCGCATCAACCCCGTGACATACTCGCGCCAGTCCTCGCCCGTGTCCTTGCGGACGATGCTCTTCATCGCCGCGTTCGCCTCGAGCGTCGTGCTGTCCACGCCGATCTCGTGAGCGGCAAGAAGTTTGTGCTCCGCGACCAGCCGCAGCACGAACTCGAACATCCGCTCGTAGACCTCGCTGCCCAGCCGCTGGCGGATCTTGGTCAGCGACGAGTGGTCGGGCGTCGCCTCGGTCGGGCCGTAACCCAGAAACCGCTTCAGCGACAGGCTGTCGGCGCACCGCCACGCGATTCCCCGCTGCGCGTCGATCCCCTCGAAGTAGCCGATCAGCAGCATCCGAAAGTACACGCCCGGCGGAATGCCAGGCCGACCGCCCTCGGCGTAGTACGGCCGGCAGACGTCCTCCGCCCAGCGGTCAAACTCCGCCGCGGACAGCAGCTTGCCCAGCTGCTCGTAGAACGCATGCCCCGGTGCGCGGGCCAGTTCCGCCGTCGCAATGAACAGTTCCTGCTGTCGGTTATCCGGCCGCTTTCCCAAGGCCATAATCCCGCATCCTCCAGGGGGCGATCGCTTCAACGACCGCTGTTATAGCACCGGCGTCAAGGACCGGTTTTTCAACGGGCTGCTAG
>PABB01000058.1 GCA_002702655.1 Planctomycetaceae bacterium | reverse complement strand
TGGGTTGTTGAGTCCACACCGCCTGTAAGGCGACCATGCCAGCCGCATCAAGGCCAATTCAATGATCGAAAAGGGTTAACGGCGTAGAGTGGCACCCTCAAGGTCCTTCGCCTGTAATGGGGTGAACCTCCCTGGCGGTCTCATTCGCGGGTACGCCCGCGTCTTCTACAATTCGCCGTCGGCGAACCGCTTTTGCCAGTCGTTCAGCTGCTCGGCGGTCAGGTCGCCGTTGTGGAAGAGGACTAGATAGCGCAGCGTCGCCGACTCGCCGGCGGGGATGGTCAGCGGGCCTTGCTTCACGCCGTCGCCGTCGCGGGGAAAGTCGCGCAGGGCGAACGGGTTGGCGGCGAACAGGCCGTAGGTCCGCACGTGCCAGCGGGTCGGGCAGCGGGTGGAGTCGGGGTGGCAGAAGATGGCGATCCCCGCGGGCTGGCCGTCGACCGGGCCGGTGTAGTTGACCCAAGTCGCCTCGCGGCCCCAGGCGTCGCCGTTCTTCTGGCCATGGTTGTTGATCAGCTGGCCGCCGAGTTTCTCGTCGACCTTCATCGTGCCGGGGACGCGGATCGAAAACGCGCCCTCCTTGGTGTCGCCGAAGACGACTTCGCCGTCGGTGGCGTGTAATTCGATCGCGTAGTCGATCCACCGCAAGTCGCCGTCGGCGCCGAACTGCAGCGTGCGCTGGTCGGTGAGAATGCGCTTGTCGCCGACCTGCCAGTCGCTCACGGCGACGATCGTCGCGCCCTCGTCGGTCGCTTCCGACTTGGCGAACTCCCGATGCGCGATCTGGTTGTTCTTCGCCGGCGTGCTGCCGTGTTGGCGGTCGACTTCCAGCCAGAAGTCGTGGCCGTTGACGTTGCCGTGGGTGAACCACAGCCCGCGGTGGTGGGGGTGATCGTCCCACTCGTGTTCCTGTTGCGGACCGACAGGGTAGCTGCGCGTCATGGCGCGGCCGCCGGCGTCGCGAACCGGCCACAGGATCGGCTGGTGCCCGGAGTGGGTGCGGTACTCGGCGAAGAGTTGTCCGTCGACGGTCACGGCGACGCCGTGATCGGTGGACGTGACGGCAAACTCCGCGGCCGTTGCCGCGGCGGCCCACGTCGTCACGATCAAGCAGGCGACGAGCAAGCGGAAGGATGAGCGACGATCACGCATGGCGCGGTCCAGGGTTTGCAGATTCGAGCGGAGAAGTTCTATGAGACAAGTCGCCAGCGCGGCACGGCGCTCGCGTCGCGTGCCCATTCTACGGCGCCTGACCGAGTTCTTGCCACGTGTACCAGCCGAGTTTCCGGGCGCCGTCGGCGCCCGTGGCCGGATCGGCGAGCATCCGCAGGCCGCACTTTAAACCGCCTTCGGCCGGGTGATCCATGCGGCGGTGATAGTGAAACGCCTCGATCGCGTCGTAGGGGGCGACCTGCTCCCATGCGTAGCGCAGCGCGCGGCATTGCAGCTGCTGACTCGCGGTCGAGTCGTCGGGCGTATGGAAGCCTTGCTCGGACAGCAGCACGGGTCGCACGGCGCCCCGGTACCGGTGTTCGGGCTGCTGGAGCCACTGCATCAGCACGCCAATGTTCTTGAACGTGACGCGCGGCGTATCGACATCGTCGCGGGCGGTGGCGTCGTTCCACGTGTCGGGCTTCAGCAAGTTCTCGGGATACGGGTGGTGAGCGACGCCCCAGGGGAAGTTGCCTTCGGCGCGGCCCCAGGCGCAAAGCAACTCCAACACGCGGCGGCCGGGGTAATAGCGCTGCGGATCCGGCTCGTGCGTGAGCGTCCAATAGTGGTCGAGCGACACGAACGCGCGGGCGCCGGGGTGGTACGTGCGGGCGATCAAGTCGACGATTCGCAGCGACTTAACATACTGCTCAACGAAAGACACGACCGACCGCTCGCCGGCGTTGGTCCAGACCCAGGCGGAGTCGACTTCGTTGTGCACGATCCAGTTGTCGATGCGACCAAACTGGCGATCGGGCCGGCTGTAGCGTTGGGCCAGAAAGTCGATCAGCGCGGCGTACGTGGCGACGCCCTCTGCGGTGGCGACGTTGGCCAGACTGTAGTGGCCGTCAACGGCGTCAGGGTGCGTGAGCGCCGCGTGCCGCGAATCATCCGCCGGCAGTCGCGGCGCCAGAATGATCACGCTGGAGACGATGTCGTGCTGGTCGGCGAACTGCAGCACGCGATCGAGCCGCGCCACGTCTCCCGGATTGATCGGATAGGTGTGCCCGCAATACTCGTGCTGCAGCGCGTCGGGCGCATCGGGTCGCGCGAGCAGCAGCGCCAGCGGCAGATTGATCGTGATGTTGTGAATGCCAAGTTCGACGACATCGGAGTAGCTGGCCGGCCCGTCCACTGCGGCGAGCCCCTTTTTGCTGAGCGGCCGCTGGCGCTGCAGATCGATCCGATCGGCGGGCGTGGGCAACTTGTCGGCATACTTCGCAGCGCTGAGAAGTCGCGGTTCCGCTTGCCCGTCGGCGTCGCCGGCGGCAACGACCCACCGCGACAGCAGGCGGTCATATCCGTCGACGAAACGCGGCACAGCGGCTTCAAACGCGCTGTTTGTCGTGTGGTCGACAACGACGCATTCCACCGGCGCCAAGTCAGTCAAACTGTTGTTGGGGCGCAACTCCAGCAGGCGCCACGAAGGGGCGTCCGCTGGAGGAGCTTGGCCGCTGATCGTCACCGCGTCGGCGTCGACCACGACCGACTGAATTGCCGCCGGCCAGTCGTTCGGAATCCTCGCGAGGTAGTCCTCAATCGTGCGGTCCGCCGCCAGAGCGGTCGGAGCTGCAGCAGCTGTGGCGCAGTTCAAGACGCTCGCCCAGAGGCCCGCACAAGACAACATTGTCGTCAGCGTCGGGAGGCGGCTTCGTCGACGCGGCGAGACGGGTGTGCGGCCCTCGCCGGGGCGGGGTGCGCTAAATCGAAACGTGTGGCGCTGCAAATCCATAAACTCATCCTCCCCCTGCTTTCCCTGACCGTCAAATTGCAGCGACGAAGATTAATGTAAGGAGCCCGCCGGCCGTTGGCGTCGCCATTTTGCCACGATACACTAGCAGTTTCGGCACGCAAATTGGGCGGCGGCCGAGAGGGCTCGTCTTCCGGCCAACTCATCGGAGCGCGTGGCCGGTAACTCTTCGGTAATACGGAAAGCGTCTGGGGATGGCACGACAATTCGCGATCGGCGTTGACTACGGCACCAACAGCGTGCGTGCGTTGGTGGTTGATATTGCCACGGGCGAGGAAGTCGGCACGCAAGTGTTCGACTATCCCAGCGGCGAGGCGGGGATCCTGCTCGATTCCAGCGACCCCAATCTCGCCCGGCAGCACCCCGGCGATTATATCGAAGGATTTATCCAATCGGTCTCCGGCGCCGTGCAGCAAGCGGCCGCTACTGAAGGGTTCGACGCGGCGAACGTCGTGGGGATCGGCGTCGATACGACCGGTTCGACGCCCATTCCAGTCAACGCCGACGGCGTGGCGTTGGCGTTGACCGACGCGTATCGCGACAACCTCGCCGCCCAGGCGTGGCTGTGGAAGGATCACACGTCGCACGCCGAAGCGCTGGAAATCACCCAGCTCGCCAAGCAGCAGGACCGGCCGTACCTGGCCAAGTGCGGCGGCACGTATTCGTCTGAGTGGTACTGGGCCAAGATCCTGCACTGCATGCGGACCGCCCCCGACGTGGCGGCCGCGACGCACACCTGGGTCGAACTGTGCGACTTCGTGCCGGCGTACATCACCGGGACGACCGATCCCAATCGCACGGCCCGGGGGATTTGCGCGGCGGGGCATAAAGCGCTCTACAGCGAAGAGTGGGGCGGGCTGCCAGCGGAAGACTTCCTCGATTCACTGCAGGACGGCCTGTCGCGGTTCCGGTACACGACGACCGCACTGCCCGCCGATCGCGTAGCCGGGCAACTCACGCCCGAGATGGCCGAGAAAGTCGGCCTGCAGCCGGGCGTCACCGTGGCGGTGGGAGCATTCGACGCCCACATGGGCGCCGTTGGCGCCGGCTGCGGCCATGGCGCGCTGGTCAAGATCATGGGGACCAGCACCTGCGACTGCATGGTCGCGCCGCTGGAGCAGAACCTGCCCGACGTCCCCGGCCTGTGCGGCATCGTGCCCGAGTCGGTCCTGCCCGGGATGTACGGCCTGGAAGCAGGCCAGTCGGCGGTGGGCGACATCTTCAACTGGTTCGTGAAGTCCCTCTCGCCCGCGGCGTACGGCAGCGACGCCGCGGCCCACGAAAAGCTGACCGCCGATATGGCCCAGCTGAAGCCGGGCGAGAGCGGCCTGTTGGCGCTCGACTGGAACAACGGCAATCGGACGATTCTCGTCGACCCGCGACTGACCGGTTTGCTGCTGGGACAGACGCTACACACGACGGCCCCGGAGGTTTATCGGGCGCTGGTCGAAGCCACCGCGTTTGGCGCCCTGACGATCATCAACCGCTTGGAAGAGTACGGCGTGCATGTCGAGCAGGTGATCAACTGCGGCGGCATCGCCGAGAAGAACGCCGTGGTCATGCAGATTTACGCGGATGTGTGCAATCGGCCGATGCGTATCAGCCGCTCCGCTCAGACGTGTGCCCTGGGCGCCGCCATTTTCGGCGCTGTTGCGGCCGGTTCCTACGGAACTGTCGAGGAAGCGCAGGCCGCCATGACGGGGCTGAAAGAGACAGAGTATCAGCCGAACCCGGACGCGGCCGCCACTTATGCTCGGTTGTACGAACTCTACAAGACGCTGCATGACGCTTTCGGCGGCGTCTCGGGCGCCACGGATCTGGGCGACGTCATGAAACAGTTGATCAATATCCGCCAGGACGTCCGCCAGGGCGGCTGACCGGCGACGCGGGGTCGAACACGGCGCCCACCACACGAAACACGTTGAGACTATGAGCAAAGAGTTTGACAAGTTGTGCGAGCGGGTGTGCCAGGCCAATCTCGATTTGGTCGCGCACGGCCTGGTAACGATGACCTGGGGCAACGTCAGCGGGCTGAGCGACGACGGCTTGTACTTTGCGATCAAGCCCAGCGGCGTTCCCTACGACGACATGCAGCCCGAGCACATGGTCGTCGTGTCCGTGGAGACGGGCGAGATCGTCGAGGGCGACCTGCGCCCTTCGTCCGACACGCCGACGCACCGGCTGCTGTACACCAAGTTTGAAGGCGTCGGCGGCATCGTGCACACCCACAGCGCCAAGGCGACCGCCTTTGCCCAGGCCCGGCGCGAAATTCCCTGCTTGGGCACGACGCACGCCGACCACTTTCACGGGCCCGTGCCGGTCACGCGGCCGCTGTCGGCCAAAGAAGTCGAGGACGGCTACGAAGCTCACACGGGCGACGTAATCATCGAGCGGTTCGAGGATCTCGATCCAATCACCGCGCCGGCCGTGCTGGTGGCGGGGCACGCTCCCTTTGCCTGGGGCAAAGACGCGGCCGAGGCCGTCAAAAATGCCGTAGCGCTCGAAGCCGTGGCCGCGATGGCGCTCGACACGCTGTTGATCGACCCCGACGCGCGGGTGCTGGAGCCCTATGTGTTGGCCAAGCATTATGACCGCAAACATGGCAAGGATGCGTATTACGGCCAGGTGGAGAAGTGATTGTAGGGCGACTGGCGACTGGATTTTTTGGAGGTTTGATTTGCGTTGAGCGGCGTGGCCGCCGCCGCTAAGAGGACTCCCCCGTCGCATTCCGCCGTGCCCCTTCCCCCCCTTCCACATTTTTCACTTCACTCCCACTCTGAGCATGTCCGTTATCAACGCAAAACCTGCCGAAGTCTGGTTTATTGTCGGCAGCCAACATCTGTACGGCCCCGAGGCGCTGCGCCAGGTCGACGAGCACGCGAAGGAGGTCGCGGCCGCGCTCGACTCCTCCGACGCCGTGCCGGCGAAGGTCAAGTGGCTCCCTGTGCTGACCGGGCCCGACGAAATTCGCAAGACGATCCTGGCTGCCAACGCCGACCCCAACTGCGTGGGGCTGGTGGCGTGGATGCACACCTTCTCGCCGGCCAAGATGTGGATTGGCGGGCTGACGGCGCTCGACAAGCCGCTGTTGCATCTGCACACGCAGTACGGCGCCGCCCTGCCCTGGTCGACGATCGACATGGACTTCATGAACTTGCACCAGTCGGCTCACGGCGGGCGCGAGTTCGGGCACATCTGTGCTCGGCTGAACGTGCCGCGCAAGGTGGTCGTTGGTCACTGGCAAAACGCGGACGTGCAGGCTCAGGTGGGCGCCTGGACCCGCGCTGCGATGGCGCGGGCCGACCTGCGGTCTGCCAAGATTGCCCGCATCGGCGACAACATGCGCGAAGTGGCGGTCACGGAGGGCGACAAAGTGTCGGCCCAGATCGCCCTGGGCGTGTCGGTCAACGGGTACGGTCTGGGCGACGTGGTCAAGTTCGTCAACGAGGCGAGCGACGCCGAGATCGACAAACTGTGCGGCGTGTACGACGACGCCTACGAGTTGGCAGCCGAGTTGCGAAGCGGCGGGGCCAAGCACGAGTCGCTCCGCGAGGCGGCCCGTATCGAAATCGGGCTGCGAGCCTTTTTGCAGGACGGCGGTTTCGTCGGCTTCACCGACACGTTCGAAAACCTGCATGGCCTGCGGCAGCTGCCGGGACTGCCCACCCAGCGGCTGATGGCCGACGGCTACGGCTTTGGCGCCGAGGGCGACTGGAAAGCGGCCGCCCTGACGCGCGCCGCCAAGGTGATGGCCGACGGCCTGCCGGGCGGCACGAGCTTTATGGAAGACTACACCTACGACATGGCGGGCGACCCGATGCAGTGCCTGGGCGCCCACATGCTGGAGATTTGCCCCACGATCGCCGCGGGGCGGCCTTCGTGCGAGGTGCATCCGCTGGGCATCGGCGGCAAAGAGGATCCCGTGCGGTTGGTCTTCGACGCCCCGGCCGGGCCGGCGGTCAACGTGACGATCGTCGACCTGGGACACCGCTTCCGGATGGTGCTCAACGAGGTCGAGGTCGCCGCTCCGCCCGAGCCGTTGCCCAAACTGCCGGTCGCCCGCGCCGTGTGGCAGCCGCTGCCCGATCTGGCGACCGCTGCGGCAGGCTGGATTTACGCGGGCGGGTCGCACCACCCCACGTTCAGCCAAGCGCTGTCGACCGAACACTTTGAAGACTTTGCCGAAATGATCGACTGCGAGCTGGTCGTCATCGACGGCGACACGCGCCTGCGGAACTTGCGGCGGGAGCTCCGCCAAGACAACGCAGCATTCTAGCGCCGCGGGGCAGGAATATCGCGGCACGCTGTTCTTTTCACTTCATTCTCAACTTTCGTTCGAAAGTGCGCACATGGAAACGATTGACTGGGTTGTGATCGCGGGCTACTTCGCACTGCTGGCGGGGCTGGCGCTGTGGGTCATTCGGCAGAGCAAGGACACGTCCGCCGATTACTTCCTAGCCGGGCACAGCCTGGGCTGGTTCATTGTCGGCGCGTCGATCTTCGCCTCGAACATTGGCTCGGAGCACCTGGTCGGCCTGGCCGGCAGCGGCGCCAGCGACGGCGTGGCGATGGCCCACTACGAACTGCACGCGTGGTGTTTGCTGGTGCTCGCCTGGGTGCTGGTGCCGTTCTACGCCCGGTCGAACGTGTTCACCATGCCGCAGTTTCTGGAGCGGCGGTTCTCGCCAGGCGCCCGCTACACGCTGTCGATCATTTCGCTGGTCGCCTACGTGGTGACCAAGATCGCCGTGGGCATCTTTGCCGGCGGCATCGTGTTCTCCGTGCTGCTGCCCGACATGAAGCTGGGGCCGCTCGACAGTTTCTGGATCGGCTCGATTTTGGTGCTGGTTTTCACCGGTCTGTACACGACGCTCGGCGGTTTCCGGGCCGTGGCCTACACCGAGACGTTGCAGACGGTGATTCTGATCATCGGCTCGGCGTTGGTGACCTACTACGGCTTGGAAAAGATCGGCGGCTGGACCGAACTGCGTGAAACGATCGGCGCCGAGAAGTTCAACCTGTGGAAGCCGCTCACGGCGATCGGCCCCGACGGCGAAGCGCTCCCCATGGAGTGGGCGCCGGTCGAAGAAACGAACGAGGCGGGCGAGCTGACCCGCCAGGCGTGGTACTTCAACGGCAACTACCCCTGGTTGGGCATGCTGTTCTGCGCCCCGATCATTGGTCTGTGGTATTGGTGTACCGACCAGTACATCGTGCAGCGGGCGTTGGGGGCCCGCAACGAAACCCAGGCCCGCCGCGGCAGTATCTTTGCCGCCCTGTTGAAACTGCTGCCGGTGTTCATCTTTATCATCCCTGGCATGATCTGTTGGGGACTGGTGTTGAAATCGGATTCCGGCGCGGTCGAGGGGCTGAACTTCACCGAAATGGTCGGCTCGGAGGGCGGCACCAAGATCCAGGAAAGCGGCGTCGCGTTCCCGCTGATGGTCCGCGAGGTGCTGCCCGCCGGCGTGCGGGGCATCGTCGTGGCCGGCCTGCTGTCCGCCTTGATGAGTTCGCTGGCCGGCGTGTTCAACGCGTGCTCGACGCTGTTCACCATGGACTTGTACAAGCTGAAAAAACCCGACGCCGACGAGAGCACCCTGGTGCGGGTCGGCCGCACCGCCACCGTCGTGATGGTGCTGATCGGCCTGGCGTGGATCCCGGTGATTCGCGGCTCGAAGGGTCTGTACGACTACCTGCAGAGCGTGCAGGGGTACCTGGCGCCGCCGATCTTCGTGGTGTTTTTCCTGGGCGTGTTCTGGAAGCGACTGAACGCCAAGGGCTGCCTGGCCGCGCTGATTGTCGGCTTCGCGATGGGCGTGTTCCGGCTGGCGGTTGACACGCCGGGCAAGATCTGGCCTGACGGGCCGGACGCCTTCTCTTACACCGAGGGTTCGTTCTTCTGGATCGTCAACAAGATTTACTTCCAGTACTTCAGCCTGTTGATTTTCCTGGTCTGCTCGGCCGTGATGATCGTGGTCAGCTACATGTCCGAGGCGCCCGATCCCGCGCGGATCACCGGCTTGACCTACGGCGCCGTGACCGACGAGCAGAAGCAGGTCACCCGCGACAGCTGGGACGGCCGCGACGTGCTGTCGTCGCTGCTGGTCATCGGGTTGATCGTGGCGGCGTACTTGTACTTCACGGGCTAGTGCCAAGGCGCCTGCCTGCGGGCAGTTCGTCCATCGATTGAGAATGACGGGAGGGCGAGTCTCCTGCCAAGCCGCGAGCCGATGAGGTTCTCGCGGCGGGCAAGGGGCTCGCCCTCCCCTTTTCATGCGCTGGCGGTTCTCGCCTGGCGGACGATGTCGGGCCCATGCGTTGGGTGAAGCCGAATCGCCGTAGCTCTGCATTTTCTCCATTTCTGGCGAATTTCGTTGGCAACTCCTGGTGGTCCAGGAGGAATGCGGTTGGAAATACTGGCTGAGCAATAGAACGGCTCGTGCGATGCCACTCGGCGACCGGCGGCATGCGTGCCACCCCGACCCTCTGACCTCTGAACTCTTCCCACTCTCATGACCGGTAATCCCACCGATCGCGAGTTGGAAGCCCTGAAGGTGCTGTGGTCCCGCGGCGAAGCGACCGTTCGCGAGATCTGCGACGCCATGAACGACGCGGGCGCCGAACTCGCCTACACCACCGTGCTGAGCCTGCTGCAGGTGATGGAGCAGAAGGGCCTGGTCAATCACCGCCGCGACGGCAAAGCGTACGTGTACCTGCCCTTGATCGAGCGGGACCGCACGTTCCGCGATCTGACCGGCGGATTCTTGGATCGCGTGTTCGACGGCGCTGTGAGCGACTACCCGGTCCACGCGCTGGAGTCGCGCGACCTGTCGGCCGACGAACTGAGCGAGTTGGAGGCGATGATCGCCGCGGCCAAAGAGCGGGCCAGTCCGCGGCGAAAGGCATCGCGCCGCAAACGCCCGGACGGATGACGGCGGCGGGTGGCTGGGGACGACCGCAGGGAACCCCCAGCGAAACTCCTGGGGGCTCCGCTGCGCTTCGTCCCCAGCCACCCCCAAGAAACTGGCAAAACGATTCTCTCCTCCCCCGGACCTCTCTTAACGACTTGCCGAGGCTGTCATGTCTGAAATTTGGCCCGCACTGGTTGGTTGGCTGCTCGACTTTCAACTTCTGACGCCGGGGTTACTGGCCGCGGCGCTGACCGCCGCGTGCTGGTGACGATCCCCGAGGCCGAGACCGGCCGCCCCGCTTGGACGTCCAAGACGCCGGACATGCAGACAATCGACGACCTGCCGGTGCAGCATGTGATCGACGGACAGACGCTCAAGTTGACTGCGCCAATGTACGACGTGTCGACGTCGGCCGTGACGGCGACGGGAACCGTCGTGGGCCAATCGCCGAGCGAATCGTTCGACGACGAGCCGGTGCTGTACCCCGATGTTGCCGAAAAATCCGCGTTACCCGCCCGGCTGCGGGCGGCTGACCAACTTTCCACGCACGGTCGCTACGCCGCGGCCATCTCGGCGTACGAGAAGCTACTGCAGGATGCCGATGACGAGACGTTCCTGGCCGCTGTTGCCGGAAACAACTTGGCGCACTTGCTGGCGACGTGCGACGACCGGCAACGCCGCGACCCGGCGCGCGCCGTGGAATGGGCCGAGGAAGCGTTGAAGATTGCCCGGGCCGGTGACGCGCCACCGGAAATCGTTGCGATGATCGAAGGCACGCTGGCCACGGCCCGGACCGCGGTGGAATAGGACGCGGCAACGGATCGGGCGGCTGATTCTGCGTCACAACCGTGACCGTCAGGCGGAGCAGGTCGACGATGCACCGGGCCGGAACTGTCGAAGCGGCTGCGCCAGGGGCATCGTCTCCGGCGCGGGAGGCATTCCGCGGAATCGTCTGCGCCCGATAAAACCCCCATTTTCACAGCAGCTTTGCGCAGTCCCACAGGTGACAGACGCCAACTTGCGGGGACTCGCGTGCTAGCAGGTTCTCGACAGCCTTGCGGCCGGCTGCCTAAAATTAGGTCTGAGCGATCGGCGCGTCCGGTCGTCCCCGCCCACCCCGGAGCCTTCTGGCTCTCATGAGTTCTCTCCCGTCGCCCGACCAAATCGCCGCCGCTGGTCGAGCCGTGTGTTCTGACTTGGCGGCGGCGTGCGACGCCGATGGCGTGTGGCGCGAGCAACCCGGTCGCAGTCCGCTGGCGACGGCCGCGGCAATCAGTGCGCTGGTGCTGGCCGAGCGGCACGTCGACGACGCCGACAGCGCGGCCGACCCGCTGGCTGACAGTTGGCTGGGGGGCGTGCTGCTGCGCACTGAATTGAACCAATTGGTGGCCGCGGGGTTGCGGTGGCTCGCCCGGGTGCAGAACGACGACGGCGGTTGGGGCGACGCGGCGCCCGGGCGATCGCAGCTCGACGCGACCATGGCGGTGGAAGCGGCGTTTCAGCTGACCGGCGTCCCCGCGCGGTGCGGCGACATGTTGCAGCGGGCGCGGCGGTATGTGGCCAAGCACGGCGGCGTCGCCACGCTGCGCGACGCCGAGGGCGAACGCCGCGCGGTGGCCGCGGGCGTGATGACACTGTACGCCGCCGCCGGATTGACGCCGTGGCGGAAGACGCCCGCCAAATTTGCCACGCTGGCGATGGCGTCCGCGGGGCGCACCAGTCGCATGCTGACCGCCGCGGCGCGAGCGCGGGCGATCATGCAGGCCGCGGCCGGGTTGGCGCAGCTCCGCAATGCCTACGCTCGCCAGCCGCTGGGCGGCATGCTGTCCGGGGCGGCGCGACTGCGGGCGATCAAGTTTTTGGAATCGCAACAGGCCCCCAGCGGCGGGTTCCTCGACTCGCCGACGCTCACCGCGTTGGTCACGTGCGGGCTCGCCTGCGGCGGTTTGGCCGACAAAGTCGTAGTTCGCCAAGCGGTGGAGTTTCTGCTGGTCGCGGTTCGCGAGGACAACTGCTGGGCCGACGCGCTGGACGTGTCGGTCCGCACCACCGTTGCGGCCATGTTGGCCGACGCTGCCGACGCGAGCCACGGCGAGGACTCGAGCGATTGCAGGACGGCGGCTCTGCGGTCCGTGCCCGACAGCGCGCAACTGGCCCGGATGCGATGGCTGCTGGGCGCACAGATGAAGCAGGCCGATGCGGGCGGCGGACGCCGGTTGCTGGGTTGGTCGTGGTCGGATCGCCCCGGCGTGGTCAGCAGCGTGTACGACACGGGCCGAGCGTTGGCTGTCTTGGCCGCGTGGCGGCGGCGTTGGCCTTCCGCCCTGAAGGCCGACGTGCAGCGTGCGGCGCTGGCGGCGATCGATTGGTTGCTCGTGCCGCACCACGCGAGCAGCCTGTCGCGATGGCGCAATTGGCTGCGACGCAGCGAACCGGTCCACGTCGTCGATGCGACGGCCGCCACGTTGCGTGCGCTCTCGGCGTGGCGGGAGTTGCTCGCCGGCAACGAACATCACGCCGCGATTGTCGCGCGACTGGGGGCGGCGATCGACGCCGGCCTGCTGCAACTCGCCGCCCAGCAGCAGGCCGACGGCGCCTGGATTGCCGAACGATTCGGCAACGCGACCTACCAATACGAGGGCAACCCCGTGATGGGGACGGCCATCGCCCTGCGGACTTGCGTCCAGTTGGGATTGGCCGAGCAGGAGATGGCTCAACGGGGCGCCCAGTGGCTGGCTTCGGTGCAGCACCCTTGCGGCGGGTGGGGGCCGGCTCCGCGCGCCACGGGCAGCTACGCCAAGCGGCGCGGGACCGCCGAGCAAGAAGACGCGGCCCGCTGCACGCTGCATGAAACCGCGGCCGCGGTCGCCGCATTGGCGCCGTTTGCCGGAGGCAACCGCGCGATTGTCCGAGCGGTCGAGCTTGGCGCCGGCTGGTTGGTCGACGCACTGTTAGCCGACGCACCGATCAAGCGTCAGGCGGCGTCGATCTCTTACTGGGGCGTTTGGTATCATGGCGGTCTCGCTGCGCGGATTGCCGCTGCCGACGCGCTGCGAGCGCTGGCCGAGTCGCCGCTCGCCCGCCAGCGCGTTGCCGCTGGCGCCAGTCGCTGAGCTGGATTGACCGGCGGCTTCAAGTTGCCGCGTCTAGGCCCCCCGCCCTCTCTGGAACACTGCGCCCGTGATCGCTGCCGCCGAGATTGCCGGATTGTTCTTTGACTCGCTGGAGGAAATCGGCGAACTGACCGCGGTTGGGCCGACGGACATGCCGGAGGATTACGGAATCCTACTGGCCCATGACGATCACATGACAGTGACGATCGAGGCGTTCTACGGCACTCTGGTCGACGTGCAGCCCTTGGCTGAGGTTTCCTCGGACGAGTTTTACGCGCGGACAAGCCTGCTGATTCGCCAGTCCGATCGCGGGATCGCCCAGTACGGGGTGATGAAGATCCGCCTGACGGACTTGCCCGAGACGGTGCGGCAAGAGATCCACGCGGGCCAGACGCCCTTGGGCCGCGTGATGATCCGCCACAATCTGCTGCGGCACGTCGAATTGCGGCGGCTGTGGCGAGTGAAACCGGGCCCGCAACTTCGGTTACATTGGGACCTGGGGCCGGACGAGGTGGTCTACGGCCGCTCGGCCGGCATTTGGGTCGAGGGGGTCCCCGCCGTCGATTTGCTAGAGATTGTCAGGGCATGAAATCAATCGCTCCGCAGTACGACTGCATTGTCTTGGGCGGCGGGCCGGCTGGCTCGACCGCGGCCGCCTTGGTCGCCCAGGCCGGTTTTTCCACGCTGCTGGTCGAGCGCGAGCGGATGCCGCGCGAGCACGTGGGCGAGTCGCTCATGCCCGAAACCTACTGGATCTTCGAGCGACTGGGCGTCGTCGATCAGCTCGATGCGGCCGGGTACGCCAAAAAAGTTGGCGTGCAGTTCGTCAACAACACGGGCCGCGAGTCGGCGCCGTTTTTCTTTCGCTCGCACGACGACCGCCGCAGCAGCGAGACCTGGCACGTCGACCGGGCGCACTTCGACAAACTTCTGTTCGACAACGCCGCGGCCAAAGGCGCGGAATGCCGCGATGGCGTGCGAGCGCTGGAAGTGTTGATGGATGGCGACACGGCGCGCGGCGTTCGCCTGCAGACGCCCGGCGAAGATGGCAGCCTGCAAACTGTGGAGGCGGCGGCGCGGGTCGTGGTCGACGCGACCGGGCAGTCGGCGCTGATCGCATCGCGGTTGGGGCTGCAACAGATGAACCCCGAGTTGAAGAAGGCCGCCATCTGGCAGCACTTCCGCGGCGCGGATCGTGACGAAACGGGCGGCGGCGTCAAAACGATCATCATGCACACCTGCGATAAGCAGTCGTGGTTCTGGTACATCCCGCAGGCCGACGACGTGGTCAGCGTGGGCGTGGTCGGCGACCGCGATTACCTGCTCAAGGGACGCGGCGCCCCGGCTACTGTGTTCGCGGAAGAAATGGCCAAATGCGCGGGCGTGGCCGAGCGACTTGCCGACGCAACGCCGGTCGACGAGGTCGCGGTGGCCAAGGAGTTTTCCTACACGACCCAGCAGTCAGCGGGCGACGGCTGGGTCCTGGTCGGCGACGCGTGGGGGTTCATCGACCCGGTCTATTCGTCGGGCGTGTACTTCGCGCTGAAGAGCGCCGAGTTGGCGGCCGACTGCATCGTCGAGGGGCTCCGCGCCGACGACGTCAGCGCGGCGAAGCTGGGCGCCTGGCTGCCGGAGTTCAGCGCCCGCACCAGCCTGATTCGCAAACTGGTCCACGCCTTCTACTCCGGCGAGTTCCGCGTCGGCAAGTTCCTGATGGATCACCCGCAGCACCAATGCGAACTGGTCGACCTGCTGATCGGCCGCGTCTTTGGCGAGCAGCGCGGCGCCATCTTCGACGATCTGGAACCGTGGCTCGACCGGGCGCTGGCGGGCGAGTTTCAGGGCGAGGACGGCCACGACGGCGGGGCCAACGTGCCGGCCATCGCGTGACGGTCGCGCCGCCTGCTTGACCTGCTGGGAGGGCGAGGCTCCTATCCAGCCCAACCGCGTCGCCCCCGCAGGCTCGGCAGGAGCCACGCCCTCTCACTTTTTGCGTGGGATCGAGTGACAAAGCTCCCGCGCTGATTCGCACGGCTCGCAAAGCCGAGGCACGATCGCTTGGCAGGCATGCGTTCGTTGGTAGGCGGCGGTACATTCGGCCGCACACCTGCGTTGGGTTCGCATCGGGCGTCTGATACACTCAAGCTCGCTCTGGCCGCTGCCGCTGCGGCTGGATAACCTCCTTGCCTCGTCGTCCGCAGGAACCGTATGTCGAAATTCGTCTGGGTGCTGGTCGTCGCACTGATTGTGCTGCACCAGGACAATTGGTTTTGGAGTGACACGCGGTTGGTGTTCGGGTTTGTGCCCGTGGCCCTGCTGTACCACATGGGCATCTCGACCGGCGCCGCGATCACCTGGTTCTTGGCGACCAAGTTCTGCTGGCCGTTGGACGACGCCCGCCCCGCTGCGTCGCAGGGGACGCCGGGAGGTGAGGCATGAGCCAACTGCTCATCATTTGCGGCTATCTGGCGCTGCTGTTGTTGCTGGGGCTGTTCGCCAGCCGGCTGTTCCGCGGCACGACGCAGGATTACATGCTGGCCAGTCATTCGATTGGCCCGTTTCTGCTGCTGATGTCGATCTTCGGCACGACGATGACCGCGTTCGCGCTGGTGGGCTCGACGGGCGAGTCGTTCAAGCAAGGCGCCGGCGTGTACGGCATGCTGGCCAGCTCCAGCGGGATCATCCACTCGCTCTGCTTTTTCGTGTTGGGCGTGAAGCTGTGGAAGCTCGGCCGCCGCAACGGCTACACGACGCAGATTCAGTTTTTTCGCGATCGACTCGACAGCGACAAGATCGGGTTGCTGTTGTTTCCCGTGCTGGTGGGGCTGGTCATCCCGTACCTGCTGATTGGCGTGATGGCCTCCGGGACGGTGATCAACAAGGTGACGGCCGGGATCGTGGTCCCGGCGACCGGTGAGTTGAAAGATGCCACGTTCAGCGAAGGCACTTTCCCCGAATTCCTGGAGCAAGGAACCAACGGCTTCACGGGCGAGGACGGCTCCCGCGGCGGAGTGCCCAAGCAAGTCGCCTCGCTGGCAATTTGCCTGGTCGTGCTCACCTACGTGTTCTTCGGCGGCATGCGCGGCACGGCCTGGGCCAACGCGTTTCAGACGATTGTGTTCATGATCCTGGGAGTGATCACCTTCGTCGTGCTGGCCGAGAAGATCGGCAACCAGGGTTCCTTGCTGGCGAACCTGCGCGAGATCGCCGCCCACGTCCCCAAGGAGAAACTCACGCGCGATCACGTGTTCAAGCTGCAGTTCTTCACCTACATGCTGATTCCGCTGTCGGTGGGCATGTTTCCGCACCTGTTTCAGCATTGGCTGACGGCCAAGAGCGCCAGCAGTTTCAAGCTGCCGGTCGTCGCTCATCCGCTGTTCATCATGATCGTGTGGGCGCCCTGCGTGTTGATCGGTCTGTGGGCGACCAGCGATTTGGTCAACGTGCCGCCGCCGATTGCCGCCAATCAGAACGCGATTCTCCCGTGGATGGTCCGAAAGTTCTCCAGCCCCGAGTTGGCCGGGTTGCTCACCGCCGGCGTACTGGCGGCCATCATGTCGTCGCTCGACAGTCAGTTTCTCTGCCTGGGGACGATGTTCACCGAAGACGTTGCAGTCCACTACCTCGGCAAGGACCGGCTGAGCGATCGTCAGGTCGTGCTGCTGGCGCGGGGGTTCATCGTGGCGATTGTCGCCCTGACGTACCTCTTCAGCCTCGCCGAGCCGCGTGGCGTGTTCACGCTGGGCGTGTGGTGTTTTAGCGGATTTTCCAGTCTGTTTCCGTTGGTTTTTGCAGCGCTGTACTGGCCGCGCCTCACCAAGGCGGGCGCCTACGCCAGCGTGATCGCAGCCATTTCGTCCTGGATCTACCTGTTCCGCGACTCGGGCTACGCGGCGGAAGAAACCTACACGGTGACATTCAACTTGGGCGGCGCCGAGTACCACGTGATGCCAGTGGCGCTGATGTTTGCCGCGTCGGCGACCACGCTGATCGTGGTGTCGCTGGCGACCAAACCGCCGGGGGAGGCGACGCTGCGACGGTTTTTCCCCGATCGATTTGCCTGAGCGGCCTACGGCTGGGCATGATGGTGCGGGAGCGCATGTGTCGTCGAGGCGCCAACGGCAGGTGTCGCCGTCGACCGCCTGTCCCCGCACGCCACGCGCTTCTTTGAATCGTCAGTTCGAGAAACTCCCGCCCATGCGCATTGGATACCTGGCCGCCGGCGCCGCCGGCATGTACTGCGGCAGTTGCCTGCACGACAACACGTTGGCCGCCGCGTTGTTGAAGATGGGCGAGGACGTGATCCTGGCGCCGATCTACACGCCGATCCGCACCGACGAGCCCGACGTCAGTCAGCGCCGCGTCTTTTTCGGCGGTATCAACGCCTACTTGCAGCAAAAGTTCCCGCTGTTTCGCCGCACGCCGAGATGGTTGGACGGGTGGCTCGACAATCCCACGCTGCTGCGAATCGTCGCCAGCCGTGGCGCGAGCGTTGATCCCGCCAAGCTGGGCGACATGACCGTCTCGATGCTGCAGGGCGAACAAGGCAACCAGCGGAAGGAACTGGTCAAGCTTGTCGATTGGCTGCTGGACGAGGTGCGTCCGGACATCGTGCATCTGTCCAACTCGATGATGCTGGGGCTGGCGCGAATGATTCGCGAGCGATGCGGGCCGCCGATCGTCTGCTCGCTGTCGGGCGAGGACATCTTTTTGGAGAAGCTTCGTCCGCCGCACTACGAGCGGGCGCGTGAGCTGTTGCGGGAGCGGGCCGCCGACGTCGACGCCTTCGTGGCCCTCAACGGATACTTTGCCGATTACATGGCCGAGTACCTGAGCGTGCCGCGGCAGCGCGTCCACGCCATTCCTCACGGACTGCGGCTAGAGGGCCACGATCCGACCCGGCGAACCACTGGCGATATCAAACGCATCGGTTACTTGGCGCGCATTTGCGAAGACAAGGGGCTGCACCTGCTGGTCGAGGCCTGCGAGCAACTGGCGGCGGACGCGACCATACCGGCCTTCGAACTGCACGCGGCCGGCTATTTGGGAGCCGGCGATCGAGCCTATTTGCGCGACGTGCGGCAGCGAGCCGACAAAGGCCGCCTGCGAGGTCGTTTTTTCTACCACGGGGAGTTGGATCGCGCCAGGAAGATTGCGTTTTTGCAGTCGCTCGCTGCGTTCTCCACGCCAACTGTCTACCGCGAGAGCAAGGGATTGCCCGTGCTCGAGGCGTGGGCCAATGCCTGTCCTGTGGTCGTGCCGGACCACGGCGCTTTCACGGAAATGATCTCAGCCAGCGGCGGCGGGTTGTTACATCGTGCGGGAGACGCGACAGATTTGGCGGCCAGGCTGGCCGAGGTGTTGCGAGATCAAGCCAAGGGGGATGATCTCGGACTTTCGGGTCGCCGCGCGGTCGAGCGTTTGTACAATGATGCTGCGATGGCGCAGGCCACGAGGAGCTTGTACGAGAACCTGCGTGGTGCTCGCTCGCGATAACGCTGCCACGCGCACTGCCCCCACGGCGCATCACGATGTCGTCGGACGAACGGTCTCATATGCTGAACGCCCCGTTCCAGACGGGTGCGACACTCGCGTCTTTGCCCGCTGACGCGCAGGCTTGGCTTGCGTCGTGGCAGCAGGACTACCTGTTCTATCAGATCGACGCCAACGAGTTGCTCACGTTCATCGCCCCCTCCGTGAAGGGCATCCTCGGCTACGATCCCGAGGAGATGCTGGGTCGCAGTTACCGCGAGTTTCTCGACCTCGATCACCCATTGCACGCCCAGTTGCAGGACCTGTCGGATCGATTGCTGGGCGGCGGCGCGCGGGCGATGCGTCGGTGCGTCGCCCGGTGTCGCGACGGCCGATTGGCCTTTCTCGCGCTGCGCGAGCGGCCGTTGCTCGATGGCGACGGGCAGCGCATCGGCACGGAGGTCATGGCGCACGACGAGACGGGCCGCGTCAACGCGGAGTTCTCGCTACGGCAAAGCGAGCGGAAGTACCGCCGCCTGGTCGAGGGGCTCCGGGGCGGCTACGTCATTTACTCCCACAACGTTGACGGGGTGATTACCTACGTGAGCCCCTCGGTCCGCGACGTGCTGGGCATGCCGGCGGACAAGGTGATTGGGCTCAACTGGCGCGACCTGGTCGGCGAGGAGAACTACGGCCGCGCCGCCGCCGACCGCGTGCGGGAGCAGACGCAGGCCGGCAAGTTGCTGCATCAACTCGTCGTGGAAATTCGCCACGCTGACGGCGCGCCGCGGTTGTTCGAAATTCAAGAACGTCCCGTATTTGGGTTCGACGGCTCGCACTTGGCGATGGAGGGCATCGCCAAGGACGTGACCGAGGCGACGCGCAATGCGCAGGAGTTGCAGGCGCTCAAAGAAGATTTGGAGCGGCGCGTCGCCCGACGCACGACCGAGCTGTCGCGGATCAATGCGGAGCTGCGCCGCAGCGAAGCGCGGTATCGCAATGTGGTCGAAACGCAGGAAGAGTTCATCACGCGCTGGCGGCCTGACGGGACGCGGACCTTTGCCAACGAGGCGTACTGCCGGTATTTCGACACGCCGCGCGAGAAACTGCTGGGGCGCAGCTTCTACGAACTCATCCACGACGACGATCGTGACGAATTCCGCGCCGCCGTCGAGGGGCTCACGCCGCAGGCGCCGTCGACCACCTACGTGCAGAGGGTCTATCTGCCCGACGGTTCGATCGGCTACATCCAGTTTACTGACCGGGCGTTTTTCGACTCGGCGGGCAATCCGATCGAGTACCAGTCCGTGGGCCGCGACGTAACGGAGTTGCGGCAGGCCGACGAGCGGCTTCGCGAACACGAAAACCTGCTAACGCACGTCTCGCGGTTGGCGACGATGGGCGAAATGGTGGCGGGAATCGCGCACGAGATTCACCAGCCGTTGCACGCTGCGCGAACGTTCGCCGAGGCGGCGCGGCGGAATCTCCAGCAAGGAACCGATCAGGGCGTCGCCGCGGCCCAAGAGTGTTGTCAGGAGATCGAGGGGGCGATCAATCGGACGGCCGCCATCATTCGGCGGTTGCGCGATTTCACGAAGTCGCGTCCTGTTCATCTCGAACATCTCGATGCGACCGAAGTCGTTGCCGAGTCCATCGAGCTGACGGCGTTTGAGGCGCGGCGCGCACGCGTGCGGCAGCGCTTCGAGTTTGAATCCCAACTTCCCTGGGTTGCGGGCGACCGTGTGCAACTGCAGCAGATATTTGTTAATCTGATGTTGAATGCCTATGACGCGATGGCACAGCAGCCGGTCGATTCCCGCACCCTTGTCATCACGGCCGCCGCGTCGAACAATGGAGTAGAGATTGCGTTTCGCGATTCCGGCGAGGGCGTGTCGCCGGGAGTTCGCGATCGACTTTTCGATGCGTTTTTCACGACCAAGAAGGATGGCATGGGCATCGGCTTGGCATTGTGCAAGTCCATTGCCGCAGCGCACCGTGCTCAACTAGTTTACGAACCGAACGATCCGGCGCCGGGCAGCACGTTTAGGATTACCCTGCCGCATCCGCATAAGGGCGAACCGTGAACGAGCAATCAATTGTCTACGTTGTTGACGACGACGACATGTCCTGCAAGAGCGTCGTGGCGCTGGTCGGCGCCATGGGGCTCGACGCGCGGGGATTCTCTTCCGCCGAGCAACTGTTGGAGGCCCTGCCGCTGGAACGCCCCGCGTGCGTCGTGACCGACCTGCGCATGGTGGGCATGAGCGGCGTGGAGTTGCAGGAAGAACTGGCGCGCCGCAACATCAACATGCCCGTCATCGTCATGACGGCGTTCGCCACGACGCAAGTGACGGTCCGCGCGATGCGCAACGGCGCCGTGACGCTGTTGGAAAAGCCGTGCAACGAGAACGAGTTGTGGGAAGCGATCCGCGACGCGCTCGCCGCGGATCGCGAGGCCTGCCAGCGCGAAGAACAGCTCGCCGACATCCAGGAGCGTCTCAAATCGCTGTCGGACAAGGAGCAGGCCGTCATGGAGTGCATGATCGCCGGGGACGCCAACAAGGTGGCGGCGCGGAAGCTGGACGTGAGTATTCGCACCATTGAAAACCATCGTCGCAAGGTGTTTGAGAAGATGGGCGCCGACTCCGTCGCAGAGTTGGTGCGAATGGTCATGGAGGCTCGCCCCGACGGGGCCTAGCGTTTTGTGCCCCCTCCCCAAGCGGGGTGACGCCCATCCGCTTGTCGCAACGCGGCTACGGTTGTCGCCGCATCCGTGTCTCGCCGCGAGTGGCCAACCTTCTCAATTCGCGGCTAACCGCTGCCGGGCGTCGCCGATTCTGTGGTCTTCCGCGCCGCACAATCCGTCTCATTGCGGCCTTCCACAAACTGGCGGCGGCAAGTGCGGATGTTCCCCGCCATTAGCGTGAATACGATAACAGCACTGCTGAAGCGGCGTCGGAACAGGCCGTTTTGCAGGCAGGCCGCGAAGGGTTCGCGGCCAGTGGATTCACGGCGGCGTGCGCACGGACCGAGGCGCCCGACCGGCAAGCAGAGGCAGGCTTTCCGACGGAGGCGAAGCAAGAATGCAAAACGTAGAGCGATTCTCAGACCCCACGGTGTACGTGGTTGACGACGACCCGGCGGCGTGTCGGGCGGTGGCTGAACTGGCCCAGACGTTTGGCTACCAGGTGCGCACCTTCCAGTCTGGCGAGGATTTCCTGGCCAACGTCAGCCCCGAACGTCCGGGGTGCGTCGTGTTGGACGTACGCATGCCGGGCCTCAACGGCTCGGAGGTCCATCAGAGATTGCTGGAGCGTTCGCTACCCGTGCCCGTGGTCGTGCTCACCGCGTACGCCGACACCCCCTCGACGGTGCGTTCGCTGCGGCGCGGAGCGGTGGCCGTGGTCGAGAAGCCGTATCGCGAGGACGAGCTGTGGCGGGCCGTCCAGGAGGCGATCGAGCTGAGCCACGACTGGCTGCGTCGGCACCGACATCAGACGACCATCGAGTCCCGCCTGCGGCAGTTGGGGCCGCAAGATCGGGAGGTCCTGACGATGATGCTCGCCGGGACGAAGAATCGCAGCATCGCCAAGCGGCTGGGCGTGAGCCTGCGAACGGTCGAGAACCGTCGCCGGCGGATTTTCGACGTCATGGAGGCCGATTCGGTGGCCCAATTGACCAGAATGATCGTGGAATACGAATATGCCGTGGTTCCGGTCACGAACCCTTCGGAGGCGTGGCTGAGTTTGCCGTACGAGCGGGCGGCCGCCGGTTGAGCTCCGGGGGTCTTGCGGGCCGCAGAAATGACCCTAAAATGAGGGGCTCGGCTGACCCGGATGTCGCCGAGCCCCCGTTTCTTTGGACAGTTGTGAGTGGAATTGGTACATGTCTCGCCGAAAAGTTAGTCGTGCCATCAAGAAAGACCCGGTCTGCGTCGATGGCGTGCGGCCTCGCCCCATGTTCGTGGATTACAAGGACTTGGATCTGCTGAGCAAGCTGACCAACCGCCATGGACGCATCGTCAGCCGTCGCAAGACCGGCTGCCAGGCCGCCAGCCAGCACGCGGTGGCCAAGGCGATCAAGCGGGCCCGTTTCATGGCGCTGATGCCGTACGTCGGCAGCTGATCGCCGCGAACAGCCGCCTTGAGGCTTGCGTGCCCCGGTCACTGGCGCCGAACGCCATTGCCGGTGCGCGTCGTACCGGAAGGGCGACTTCGTCCCCTCTTCGCCCCGTCCCGCCCAGTTTCGTCCTGCCATGGCCGAACCATTCCGCACCTCTCGGATGGTCGAGTTCCATGACACCGACATGGCCGGGATCATGCATTTCGCGGCGTTCTTCTGCTACATGGAGTCGGCCGAGCACGAGTTGCTGCGGTCGCTGGGGCTGAGCATCAACTCGATGTTCGACGGCCATCCGGTGAGCTTTCCTCGCGTGGCCGCGTCGTGCGAGTACCGCTCGCCCGCCCATTGCGAGGAGTTTCTGGACATTGCCGTGGCCGTGCAGCGGATCGGCCAGCGGAGCGTGACCTACTCGTTCACCTTCACGCATGGCGAGCGGCTGGTCGCCGAGGGGCAGATGACCAGCGTCTGTTGTCGGATGAAGCCGGGACATCGCCCCGAATCGACGCCGATTCCCGCCGACGTGGCGAAACAACTGTCCCAGTTTGCCGCGTAATTGGCGATTGCCCTCGGAAGGTTGGGGCTCTGCCGAGCCAGTGCGGCGTGCTGCTGCGGTGACGTTCCGTACTCTGCGGACGGCTCGCGCATTCCCGGCCGGCTTGGCGGGCCGCCGTCGCCGCGCCACAATACGCACTATGAGTGGTCTCCGAGCCGAACAGCTGAGCAAATCCTTTCCCACCGAGGCTGGCACGTCGCTGGAGGTGCTCCTCGACGCGTCGCTGTCGATGCAGGCCGGGGAGAGCGTGGCGGTGACTGGGCCCAGCGGCTGCGGCAAGAGCACGCTGCTGTCGCTATTGGGGACGTTGGATCGCCCCACCGGCGGCCAGTATTGGCTGGGCGACACCCAGCCATTTTCGCTGGATGAGCCGGCGCTCGCGGCGTTTCGCAGCCGCCAAATTGGCTTTGTGTTTCAGGACCACCACCTGCTGCCGCAGTGTTCGGTACTGGAAAACGTGCTCGTGCCGCTGCTGGCGGACGGCGCGGCCTGCGCCGCCGACGTGGAGCGGGCGCAGCAGTTGCTTGAGCGCGTCGGCTTGGCCGAGCGAGCGACGCATCGCCCCGCGCAGCTCTCGGGCGGCGAGCGGCAGCGGACGGCCATCGCCCGGGCGCTGATCCGCGAGCCCCAGCTGATTCTCGCCGACGAGCCGACCGGCAACCTGGACGGGTCGACCGCCGAGCGGGTGGCCGACCTGCTGCTGGAACTGCAGCGGGAGCAGCAGGCCATGATGATCGTCGTGACGCACAGCCCCGACTTGGCGGCGCGGATGGACCGCCAGTGCGTGCTGCGCGACGGTCGGCTGCAGACGGATGCCTAACCAGCCGCGCGCTGCTAGACGATCAGCGCCCGCGGGCGGGCATTCTCGGTAGCCGCCAGCTACGGCGCCAAGTCGTACGCGGTGAGCGTGCCGCTGACCTCGTTGCACACCACCAACATGGCGCGGCCGGTGGGGCTCTGCTCGGGGGCGATGAACACCATCCCCTCGGGGGCGATGTCGCACAAGTTTCCGTCGATGCAGGGCGGCAGGTACTGCACAAACTCGGGGGCCAGCGGATCGGTCACGTCGTACACCATCACGCCGCTGGCGCGCTCCAGGCTGATGAACGCCAGCCGCTGCTCGCCGACCATGCCGATGGTCAGCCCTTCGGGCTCGGGACCGCTGAGCGGGCTGCGATCGTCGAGGCACGGCTGGTCGCCGTGGCGCACGTAGCGCTCCGCGGCCGCCTCGCTCAGGACCTGCTCGAACTGGCTGCCGCTGTCGAACACCCGCTCCAGAGAGCCATCGTCCCGCCGCCGCCAGATCGAGAACGACCGCGCGCCCACGCTACAGAGCTGATCGATATCGCCGTCGCCGTCGGTGTCGCCGGCAGCCGTGGTGACCATCAGCCGATCCACGTCGCGGTGGCATTCGACCGGGATCTGCCGGTCGCACTGGGGATCGAGCGGGTGTGATGTACCGGCTAAATCGCAGACGCGGCACAACTCGTTGAAGCCCGTGTACTTGCGCGCATCGCCTTCGTTGGCGGTGAGCAGGTAGGTGTCGCCATCCTGCTCGATCACCGCGATCGCGTCGGGATCGTACAAGCCGTAGACAGGAGCCGGCAGCAGATGGAGTCCGCCGTCCTGGTCGCTGACGTCCAGCCCCACGTACTGAAATGGATTGCGCTGGGTCGACGGGCTCTCGTCGAATTTCTTTAGGCCCAGGGGATGGATCGTCGCGACGCGCCCGGCCTGCAGGTCGAGTTCCGCGATGGCGTTGTTTTCTTGGAGAGTGACCCACGCCCGGCGGCCGTCGCCGCTGACCGCCAGGTACTCCGGCTCCACATCCTCGGCCACGGTGGACTCCCCGTCGGGGTGGGACCAACTGGGGGCGTAGATCCGTACGCCGGCGCTGCGGAGCGAATCGCGCTGCGGGTCGAAATCGGCAAAGCCAATGTGGCGAACGATCGCATGGGCCCAGTCGCCGGCTGTCACGTCGACGACGGTGACGCTCCCCTCGGGATCGCAGAGGTAGTCGTCGGTCGGCTCGCCCTCGTTCGCGCAGACGATCCGCTGGCCGTCGGCGGTGAATGCGAGCATGTCGGGATTGTGACCCACGCGAATCGCGGCCAGCGCGGCGAGCGTCCGCGCATCGTAGAGCACCACCTGCCCGCGTTGTCGGCGATCGATGGCGGCCCAGGCGACGGCGACAACGCCGTGATGGGTTGCGACGCTGTTACATTCGTACCCGGGAATGGCGGGGACGGCATCAAGACCGGCCCCGGTGGCCGCGTCGACGACGCTCACCCCGCCGAGGCCGGTGGCGAAGATCCGCCCGGTCGCGGCGTCAAAGGCGCCGATCTCTGCCGAGCCGCACTGGGCCTGGCATCGCCACAGCAGTTCGGCCTGAATTGGTGCACCTGGGGCTGCGATCGCGGCTGCGCAGCCAATCGCCAGCGCGAGTCCGGCCATCACGGCACGCTCCGTCGCGCGTCGTGGCGCTGCCCCGGCCTTGATGCCGCTTGCCGCAAATTTCTGCCAAGATCGCCCCGCGCGGCGGCGAACTTGCGAAAAGACGCCCAACCCAACCGTGGTCATGGCCGTTGTCGTGCTCCAAGTGCGTGGGGACCGCTCGCAACGGCGAGCAATCGTCGCAGAATCGTAGCTGCGGACTGTGAAGGAATGATGAAGGGGGCGGAAAGACGTGTTTTGTCGGGGAGCACGACGCTGGCGGCGCGCGTGAGTTTGGGGGCCGCGTACCCGGGCGCCGACGGCGGGTAACGGCTCGCGCGGGGGGCTGTGCGTGCGTTTTCGCCGCGAATGGGGTAAAACAACGGCAGCGGCAAGCCGCAATGGCTGGTCGCGGGACAACCTGCAACTTTGCGCGGCGGGCGGCTGCGGCCGCGCTGGTACTCATCGGAAGGGACAAATGGACATGGCGACGGCATCTGTAGTTCCGGGCGTGTGGCTGATCATGATGTTGGCCGGGGGCGTGGGCTCGCTGCCGCTGGGCGGGGCGCCACTGCCGCCAGACCCCGTGATGTCGGCGATCGCGCCGCAGGAGTGCCTGTGGTACGCCGCCTACTCCGGTCAGGGCGAGGCCGACCCCGAGAGCACCAACCAGACCGAGCAACTGTTCGCCGAGCCGGAGATCAAGCGGTTCACCGAGGAAATCGAGTCGCAGGTGATGAAGGCCCTGCGTCGCACCGGCCGCAACAACCGCGAACAGGCGGTCGTCGTCGACAGTATGACGACACTGGTTCGCACGGCGTTGACGCGGCCGCTGGCGGTTTACGTGGAGGATGCCGGCCCGTCGCCGGACGGCGGGGTGATGATCGAAGCCGCCTTTGTGATGAACGCCGGCGAGCAGCGCGCGGATGCTCAGCGGGCGATCGGCGCCCTGCTCGACCTGGCCAAGCAGGAGAACAAAGACGAACTGCAACTGAGCGAAGAGTCGCTGGCCGGGCTCACGTGGACCCGCCCTGCCCTGCCGCCGCAGGCGCCGCCCGTGCGCTGGGCGTGGAAGGACGATTACCTGCTGGTGGCCGTCGGCGATGCCACGCCGCAGCGGCTGGTCGATCGCATGAACGGCAGCGCGCCGCAGTGGCTCACCGACTTGCGGGCCAAGCACGCCGAAGTCACCCGCGAGATCAGCGTCGCGCGGGTCGACGTGGCGGGCATCCTCAGCCGCGTTCAGCCCCTGGTCGAGCAAAACGAACCGCAAGCGTGGCCGATCGTCGAGCGGCTGGGGCTGACCAGCGTCACGGCCATCACCGCCCGCAGCGGCTTCGACGAAGTTGGCTGCGTCAACGAGGCCCACATCGCCACCGACGGCCAACGCCGGGGGCTGCTGGCCTTTCTGCCGCACGAGCCGCTCTCCAAACGCGACCTGAGTTGCATCCCGCGCGACGCACTCGTGGCCGGCGCCGTGCGACTCGACCCCAGCGAAGTCTGGGACAACGCGGTCGATTTGGCCCGACAGTTTGACCCGCGGGCCGAAGATGAATTCGACGACGCCCTGCGGCAAATCGCCGCGCAGTTGGGCATCGACGTGCGGCGCGACGTGGTCAACGCGCTGGACGACGTGTGGGTCGCCTACCTTCCCGGCGGCGACTTGATGTCGTCCTGGCTCAACGGCGCGGTGGCCGTGAAGGTCAAAGACCAGGCCGCCCTGGAGCGGGCGATCACCAAGCTGACCGCCATCGCCCGGATGCAGATGCGGCCCGACGAGGCGGTCATCAACGAATCGCCGTTGGGCGACGGCACGATGTACACGCTGCAGGTGCTGGAAGACCCGATCCCCTTCTCGCCGTCCTGGTGCGTGAGCGACGGGTGGCTCGTGGCGGGGCTCTTGCCGCAGGCGGTCCGCACCGCGGTGGAGCGGCCCGAGGGCGAGTCGCTGGCCGAAGCGGACGCCGTTGACGACGCCGTGTTCAACGGCGCGGCGGCCCTGGGTTACCAAGACACGCCGCGGTTGGTGCGCTCGGTCTATCCCTGGTTGCAGATGGGCGCCCAGATGCTCTCGGGGCAGTTGCGCCGCGAGGGGATCGAAATCGACCCGTCAATTCTCCCGACCGTCGACACGATTGTCCGCCACCTGCGGCCTGGCGTGGGGGCGTGGTCGCATGACAGCGACGGGTTCCACGTGATCAGCCGCGGGTCGCTGCCCGGCGGCGGCAACATGGTGGCCGCCGTACCGGTGGTGACGGCGCTGGGCTTGCCGGCGATCGCGGGAGCGCGCACGGCGGCTCGTGAAACTCAAGACATGAACAGTATGCGGCAGATCCTGCTGGGCATGCTGAACTACGAGTCGGCGAATCGCTCCTACCCCAGCGACATTGTCGATGAAAACGGCAAACCGCTGTTGAGTTGGCGCGTGGCGATCCTGCCCTATCTGGAAGAGCAGACCATCTACGATCGGCTCCACCTGGACGAGCCGTGGGACAGTCCGCACAACAGCGAGCTATTGCGCGAGGCGCCGCGGGTGTACCAGTCAGCCGACGGTTCGGCGCCCGCGGGGAAGACCCGGTTTATGGCGCTCGCCGGGCCGGGGACGCTGTACGAAGACGGCAAGGGCCTGCAACTGCGGCAGATCACCGACGGCACCTCCAACACCGTCTGCGTGGTGCGGGCCGATGCCGCTGCGGCCATCGAGTGGGCCAAGCCGGGCGATCTGCCCTACGATCCGGAGAATCCAAGCCGCGGTCTGACGGGCGGTGGCAAGAACGCGCTGGTCGGCATGTGCGACGGCAGCGTGCATCGCTTGTCGCCTGACTTCGACCTCGACACGCTGCGGGCGATCGCAACCTACGCCGGCGGCGAGGTGGTCAACTTCTGGGAGGAAATCCGTCGCTAGTCGACGGCCGGGAGCCGCGGCGAACGCGTTTCCTCCTCAATAGTCGTACCAGATCCCGAACCCGTACTTCTGTTCGCTGTCGTCGAACAGCGAGAACTGCTGGTTCTTGCCGGTGTAGTACTGCAGACCCATGCGGAGCAGGCCGGACGCCTCGTCGCGGCGCCAGGCCCAGCCGACCTGCGCAACGGCGTTGCCGCCGAAGTCGACTTCTTCGCGCAAGTACCCGTTGAACGCCGCGAAGGGCGCCCCGCGGAAGCCGGTCCAGGTCTCGGGGGCCCACTCCAGGCCAAACTGAAACTCCCACGGCTCGGCGATTTCAACGTCCACGCCGTAGCCGGCCTCGGCGTAGACCCGCCAATCGTCGACGATTTGCAGCGACTGGCCCAGCACGAGCACGTTTTCGCTGTAGTTGAGCCGCGGGAAGCCGAAGTTCTTCAGCAGAAACTCGTCGCCCAAATGCGAACTGAGGTGGTAGAAGGCGAACTTGGTTTGCCGCACTTCGTCGCCCCAGGTGATCGGCACGCCGAACCGGTAGTCGGTCGCTTCGACGTCGCCGTCTTCGTCCCAATCAAGCCGCACCTGCCCGGCTCCCTCCATTGAGATCTGAAAGCCCGTGGGCCGGCGGCCGCCGACCGTTCCGTAGCGAACCAGCGGCACTTGACCGCCCAGGTTGATGTCCCAGATCCGACCGTTGCCGTTGTCGTAGTTCCACACGCACGACAGCCGCGACTCCTTCACGCCCGCCAGATACGGACGGTAGATCAGCCCTTCGGGCAGCAGTTGCCACTGCTCGCACCCGGTCGGGCGGGCGCCGCCGGCAATCATGCTCGCCGGATGCACCGCCGGGTCTTGGGTCAGCTCGTCACGGGGCTCGGCAGCTCGGGTGATCGCCCCGATGCTGTCGGCGCTGAGCGGCCCGAACTCAATGGAGTCGGCGATCTCCTCCGCCAACAAGTTCTGCGGTGAATCGAGAGTGTCCGATGCAGCCGCGCGCAAACCATGCGTGCAGAGCAAGACAGCGACTGTCAGCAACGCGCGGATTCGACGCATGGCAGAAAGGCTGGGAGCAAGGCGGGATGACAACGGGCGGGGGCGGGCGACACGCGGGCAGAGCGGCGCCACAACCGTCGACATGGCGTGCCGACACGCTCGATCATCGGCATGACCGACGCTCTTGGCACAATCGGAAACCGCCGGAACGCAGGAAAACCATATTGCTGGCAGTGGGTTAGGCAAACTGGGGCGTGGCTTCCCGTGAGGGGCAGCTTGAGCATTTCAGCGGCTGTGCTGGCAGATGGCCAACCGCGGCAATACATCCCGCGGTGAAGCGGCTCACTGGTATGGCGCGGGGGCGGGTGGGCCGTCGATGCTACTGGCAGGATTTTGTCCGCATTCCCCTCGCTCGGGTCGGTGTCGCCATGCGCTTGCCAGTTGCATTGCCTGTGATTTTGGTCGCCGCGGCTTGGTGTGCGCCGGCCGCGGTGGCCAACGACATTGGGAGGTGGCGGATGCCGAGCACCATTGCGCAGGCCGCCGGATTCGGATACGGTCCCGGACACCACGCCCCCATGGTGCGGGCGCCCCACCACCGCACGCCGCCCGCGCCGCGGGTGACTGTCGTGCCGCCGGGGGTGCAGCCGTTCTGCCCGCAGGCTTATCGCAACATCGCCGGTTGCGGCGGCGACTGTGGCGCAGGGGGCTGCCCGGGTTGCATGCGGCCCGGCCCGTACGCACCGCCGGTGATCTACGGGCCGGCGCTTTCCCCGGCCGCGCCCGGGCCGGAGTGGCCGCAGGTCGAGGCAGAACCGATTGCCCCCGGGCCCAGCCCGCAACCCGCGGAACCGCAGCTCGAAGCGCCGCCGGCGCCGGGGTCTGGTGGCGAGCGCGGGCCGGAGCCGCTGCCCATGCCCAGCGACCGACAGGCCCAGCGGCCCCGCTGGTGAGCGGCTCGATCGCCGGAAGTCGCGAACTGGCGCAGCTCGATTCCCGCGCCGCGCCCTTCGATTGCCTGCGTTGCGCTGGTAGGGTGCAACGCAGCGGGGCGTGGTCGGCTCGCTCCGCGACCGTCCCACTGGCCCGGCGTCAATAGTTTCAGCGTGGATCACCCAGCCGTTGTTGTTGTTCTTGGGGCCGCGGTCATTCTCGCGGCGGGGGTGTTCTGGCGCCGGGCGCGGGCCGCGCAGTTGCGGGCGCGGCGCCAGTTGGCGCTGCTCGACCTGCAGGAGGCCGGCGAGGAACTGGCCGAGACGTTCCGCCAAGCCGCCGACGCGACCGGGCTGCCCCGCGGGTTGCGCTGGAAGTCGGTGACGCTGGGCCAACCCCGCCTGGCGGCCGTCGAGCGGGCCACCGGCGCGACGGTTGGCCTGGTCGCCGTCGAGATCCGGTTTGAAGCGATCCCCGGCGGCGGCATGGAAGAGGTCGAGGCGGTCAGCAACGTCCGCGCGGCGACGGCCGTGTTTATGCACCGAAATGGAGCGTGGACGACTGACGGCCGAGCCGTGTTCAATCTCAATCCGCAGCAAACGCTCGAGCGGTACGCCGACACGCTCGCTCCCGCCGACGAGCCAAGTTGAAACGCCCCCGCGTTGGAAGCCAGCGTCGCAACCGCTGCTTCAGGAATTCGCTGCCGCAACCACCGGGTTGCGCAGCACGCCCAGGCCGGCGATCTCGACTTCCGCCACGTCGCCCGGTTGCATGAAGACCGGCGGGGTCCGCGCCATCCCCACGCCCGGCGGCGTGCCTGTGTAAATCAGATCGCCCGGCAGCAGCGTGCAAACGTGGGACAGGTACGATACCAGGTAGTCGATCGGGAAGATCAACTGGTTGGTATTGGACTGCTGCATCACCTGGCCGTTGAGTCGCATCTGAATCGGCAGATTGCCGGGCTCGGCGATCTCGTCGCGCGTGGCCAGCCACGGCCCCAGCGGCGCGAAGCTGTCGAACGATTTGCCCAGCAGCCACTGCTTGCCGGGCTTGCCCTTCTGCCAGTCGCGGGCCGACACGTCGTGCCCGCAGGCATACCCGGCGACGCAATCCAGCGCATCGCCGCGCGACACGCGGCGACAGGCACGGCCGATCGCCACAACCAACTCCGCCTCGAAATCGACCTGCTCGGATTCAGGCGGCAGTTCAATGGCGTCGCCCGGGCCGCGCAGGGCGGTGGGAAATTTGTTGAAGATCACCGGTTCGTCGCCCACCACCGCGCCGGTCTCCGCGGCGTGGTCCGCGTAGTTGAGCCCAACGCAGAGAATCTTCTGCGGAGCGAGCACCGGAGGTCCCAGCTTTGCGTCGCCCAGGCGTTCTGGCCGGCTGCTCGCCGCGGCCGCGGCGGCCATCGGCAGCAGCTCAGCGCCGTTGTGCAGCAACTCGTCGACGGTCGCCGGTAATTGGGGATTGGCTTGTTGCAGATCGACGAAATGTTCGACGCCGTCGACGCTGCATAAGGCGGCGGCGCGGGGACCAGCGGGCGTCAGGCGATGAATGAGACGCATCGGGCGTTCTTCCTATTGGCGGGATGGCCACAGTGTAACGGGATGAGGCGGCGCCGACCACGACGACAATTGCGGGCTGTGACGATTGTGCCGGGTCGACCACCGCCTGCGTCCCTCTTGCGGTTTGCCGGGCCCCTGTGCGTGACCTACGGTTGAGTGGGATTCCAGAGTGCGACATCCGCGTCGCCCGCGGAATTCCCGTCGCCCGGCTTGGCCTGGCGACTGTGCCCCTTCGCGCTCGCCGATCGTCCAATACGCCGCTCACGATGAGTGATTCGACCAACACGCAGACGATGACCGAAGCCTCGCCGGCCGAGACGGCGCCGTCCGACGATGCCGTTTCGCGGCATCGCCGCGCCGCCGAGTCCCGCGTCGAGGAAATCAGTTCGCTCTTGGCCGCGCTCGAGGCGGCTGCCACGAAAGCCGCCGAGCCTACGAAACCGCCGTCGGCGCCGGATCCGGTCGCCACCGCGACCGTCGCCCCTGCGACGCCGCCGACCCCGGCTGCGCCGTTGGATTCGCATCGTCCGCCAACGCTCGACGCCCCGCGACCTCAACCCGCGCCGCCGGCAGTGGCTCCGGCCACGAGCCCCGCCGCCTGCCCCCCGCCGGCTGCAACGGTCGCCGGACAGGACGAATTCGAGACGCAAGAGAGCCGGCTGGTTCTGGGGCGGCTTGGCTTGGCCAGCAGCATCTTCACGGCCCTGCGGCATCGCGACCCCGCGGCGGCGGCGCACAGCCTGCGCGTCGCGCTGGGCTGCAGTTCCTGGGCGCTCTACAAACAATTCGATGAAGAGACTCGCGACGTGGTCGAACTGGCCGCGATGCTGCACGAAGTGGGCTCGATTGCCCTGTCCGACGCGGCGCTGGGCGAGGCGGCCGCGGGACGGCTTTCCAATCCCAACTGCCTGGCGACGCGCCGCGCCGCCGTGACGGAGATCCTGGCCGGCTGCCAGTGTCCGCCGCGTGTCATCCAAGCCGTCGTTCACGCCGACGCCACGTTTGCCGGCGACAACGGCGCGCTGCGCGTCACCGGCGATAATATTCCGGTCGAAGCGCGGATGATCGCCGTGGTCGACGCCTACGACCAACTCACTTCCGGCCGCACGGGCGATCCGCTGTCGCGCACCGCGGCGCTGGCCCGGCTGAGCGACTTGGCGGGCGAGCAACTCGATCCCATCCTGGTGGCGCAATTCGCCGACGTGCTGGCCCAAGGCGAAGCGGCTCTGACGCAGCAGGTCGCGACGCGGTGGTTGAGCAACACGACCGCCTTCCCGTGGGAAATCTCCGCCGACAAGGAACGCACCGGCACCACCGCCGAAAGCGAGTCCAACGAGCAGAGCGGGCCGTCGCTGTTCGAGCAGAAGTTGATCGACGCGATGCACGACGGCGTGCTGTTCGTCGACGCCAATCGCCGCATTTTTTTGTGGAGCAAGGGCGCCGAGCGGCTGTCGGGCGTCAGCGCGGGCGCCGCGCTGAAGCGCAAATTTGCTCCCAGCCTGCTCGACATGTGCAACAGCGTCGGGCGGCGGGTCACTGACGATGCCTGCCCCGTCGAGCGGGCGTTGGCATCCAACTCGCAAATCCGTCAACGACTGCAGATTCTCGGCCGCGGCGGCAAGCACGTGGCGATCGACCTGCATGCGATTCCCGTGCTGGGCACGAAACACGAGCTGGTGGGCGCCACCGTATTGCTGCACGACGCGCAGCCGGAAGCCTCGCTGGAAGAGAAATGCGAGGCCCTGCACGCCGAAGCGACCAAGGACCCGATGACCAAGGTGGCCAATCGGGCCGAGTTCGACCGCATGCAGATGCTGTTCATGGAAGCCCACCAACAGGCCGGGCAGCCGTGCAGCCTGATCATGACGGACATCGACCACTTCAAGAACATCAACGACACCTACGGCCATCAGTCGGGCGACGAGGCGATCATCATGATCGCCGGCTTGCTCAAGGAGATGTGCCGCTCCGGAGACCTTGTCGCCCGTTACGGCGGCGAGGAGTTCGCCGTGCTGTGCGCCGACTGCAACATGGACGACGCTGCCAAACGAGCCGAGCAAATTCGCCGCAAGCTGGCGGAAACGCCACATGCGTTTCTCGGCGGCAAGCGGCTCACGGCCAGCTTCGGCGTCACGCAATTGCAGTCGGGGGATACGCCCGAAATCATGTTGCGCCGGGCCGACCAGGCGCTGTACACCGCCAAGGAAGGGGGCCGCAACCAAGTCGTCCAAATGGGTGAAGGCATGAAACAAGCAGAAGAAAAACGCGGGTGGTGGGGCCTGGGCTCGCTCCGCGCCAAACCGGTCGTCGAGACCAAGCTGACCACCGGCGTGCCCAAGGACATCGCCGTCGAGAAGCTGGCCGGTTTGGTGACCGACATGAAGGCCAAAATCGTCTCGAACAAAGACGATCACGTCGAGCTGGAGCTGTCGACCGCCAAGATCGGCAACAACCGGCGGGCGTCGGATCGGCCCATCGTGTTCCGTATCGAAATGGATTTTGCCGAAGCTCGCCGCGAGCGTACCAACGGCGTCGGTTTGGCCCGGGGCAGCTACCTAGAAACCGTGATCGATCTGTCGATCCGTCCCAAGCGAGCCCGCAGCCGCCGTCGCGACGAAACGACGGACCGCGCCCGGTACGTGCTGCAGACGATCAAGAGCTACCTGATGGCTAAGGAAGAGCACGAAGACGAGCTGGAAGCCGCGACGGCGTAGTTACTTTCCCACAGACTCCCAACCGATTTTCACTTGCCACGAGTCAGTACGATGAACGCCCGCAAGGTCCGCACCGCGCTGCAGCGCGCCGCACGCCATTCTCGCGACCACCAGGCCGATGCGCCCGTGATGCGCCGAGACGGCAGTCGGCTGGATCCGGCGACGGTTGACGCCGTGCTGGAGGACGATCGCATGGAACTTGCCAAGCCAGAATCCGCGGCCCCTCAACCCCAAGCATCCGCGAGCCCGTCCTCGGCGACCTCCGACGCGACCAGCTTGCTGAGCGCTCTGCGGGACCAACTCGCCGAGCTTGACGCGCATCAGTCGCAAATCCGCGCCCTGCTTGACCAGGTCGAGCGCCAAGCGACCAGCCCCCGCGACTAAGCCGGCCGCACTCGCCGCGGCGCCGCTGGCGACGACACGCGTCTGCGCGTGAAGTACGCACCTCGACGATTGTCAGACCGTCGGGGCAGCGATATCTTATTGTGAAGGCGACGCTGCACGTTTTCGCAGGCCGCCCTGCCCTTCTGGGCCGATGGCTCACGAAGCTCGCACCGCTCCCGCAGCGTCTGCGTTACGGCGGCGGGGCCAGCCCGGTTAGCTAGGCGACGAACTCGCCAGGCTCGATTCACCTGCCGCCGCGTCAGACAGGCCGCTGGCGGCTCTGCATACTCTCCCCAACACAATGGAGGCCAGGACCATGGCTTATTCACTTCCCGAATTGCCGTACGCCAAGGACGCGCTCGAGCCGCACATCGACGCCCAGACCATGGAGATTCACCACGGCAAACACCACGCCGGGTACGTGACCAAACTGAACGGCGCACTGGAAGGCGCCGGCGTGGCCGAGCAGTCGGTCGAGGATCTGTGCCGCAACATCGACTCGGTCCCCGAGAATATTCGCGGCGCGGTCCGCAACAATGGCGGCGGGCATGCCAATCACTCGCTGTTTTGGACCGTGATGAGCCCCAACGGCGGCGGCGCCCCCAGCGGCGACCTCGCCGCGGCGATTGACGCCGAGCTGGGCGGCTTCGACAAATTCAAGGAAGCGTTCAGCAACGCCGCCGCCACGCGGTTCGGCAGCGGCTGGGCGTGGCTGTGCGTTGGCGCCGACGGCAAGCTCGCCGTCGAAAGCACTCCGAACCAGGACAATCCCTACATGAGCGGCAAGACGCCGATCCTGGGCCTGGACGTGTGGGAGCACGCCTACTACTTGAAGTACCAGAACCGCCGTCCCGATTACATTGCGGCGTTCTTTAACGTGATCGACTGGAACGCCGTCGGCGAGCGGTACGCCCAGGCCAAGTCGTAGTCGGCCGCGTCCGCGACAATCTCAACGCACGCGACCCCGCGAGACGCCGAGCGTCTTGCGGGGTTTTTTCGTGCTGACGCCAGCTGGCTGATGGAGATCGCGTGCCACGGCTCTGCGAGCCGTGAGAATTGCCAAGCAGGTCCCTGCTACGCACGGCTCACAGTGCCGTGGCACGTTACTTTGCGGTTCTTCAGCAGGTTTCCCCGCGACAGCAGTGCTGTCGCCCTCTCTGGCAGAAAGCTGATCGCCGATAGTTGACAGCCCTTCCGGAAGCATTCACGGCCGAAACCTCAGGTGTGCTAGCACTGCCCCGTGACCGCGCTTGACCCGTCGGCGAGGGTTCGATACCTTCCGCGCCCCAGGAGCCGGCGTTGCTGGCGCCGGGCGGCCTGATAATCGGCAAGATTTTGCCAGGCGATCGACTTTTGGCTGTCGATACGACCGGCGCTCTGCCGACCAAGGCACACAGGAGGATTTCCTTCCCGCATGCGAATTGCGTGCCCCGCGCGAAGGAACCACGAAAACACGTTGACGCTCGCGCCGGCAAGGATGGCCGGCGCTGGCCAATCGAAGGGCAAGGATGCCATGAAATACGCGACCTGTTGGATTCGCCGGGGAACCCTGGCGTTGTTGTTGACGGCGACCGCCGCATCGATGGGCTGCAAGACAGCGTCGAAAATGGCGTGGTGGAAGTCGGACAGCGCCGGCGAGTCGACGGCCGTGGCGCACTCGGCCCCGCAGCTTCCTTCGGACGCAGCGCAGCAAGTGGCCATGACAGGCGAAGCCGCGCGTTTCGAGCCGTCCGTCGAAACGGCTGCGATGCCCAGCGCCTACAAGGCGCCCGCCAGCAGCACGGTGGCATCAACCGCCCCGGCCTATCCGTCCACGGGCGCGGCCGCGGTCACGCCTTCCGCCACGACGGCGATGGCCACGACGGCTCCGGGTGCGGGCCAACTCGCTCAGCAAACGGCCGCTGCCAGCCAGGTCGGTTCGATTGCCATGCCCTACAATCCCAACGCCGTTCCGGCCGCCACGAATCCGATGGTCGCCGCTGCGGCCCCTGCGACGCCGGCGCCCAGCGAATCGCGCTATGGGGAGAATCTCTACGGCGCTGCGACCGCAGCGGTGCAGCAGACAGCGGCTGACGCGACCAATGCCGCCCAGTCGGCTGTCGGAGCCGTCTACGGCGGAGGGCGCTACGCAGCGGATCCAACCACTGAGGCGGCGGCATCCTACGCGGCCACGGCTTCGCAAACTGGCGCGGCCGGCAGCGATCGCTACTCCGCGGCCGGCTATCAGGCGCCGATCGAATCCGCCACCGCCGGCGTGTCGGCGCCGACGACCAGCGCTGCCGCTGCGGCGACGACCGCGGTGGCGACGGCCGGTTACCGCCCTGGCGGAACGAGCAGCTATCCCACGAGCGGCTATTCCACGGATGGCGTGGCCGTCGCTTCGCGACCGGACGGCGCAGCGGCGCCGGCCGCCACGACCACGACTGCCGAGGCCGCCGGGGCGCCGAGCTACTCCAGCCCGTACCCCTCGACCGGCGCAACGCAGTACCGCTGATCGGCGAAATAACTACTGCGGGACAAGTCAAAACGCACAAGAGCCGCGCTTCCCCCAGGGAAGCGCGGCTCTTGCCGTTGATCACGGGCTAAGCCACAGGTTCCGGCCGCAGCGGCCGGCCCATGGCGAGTGGTTCTACCAACCCATCACCATATTCGATTCGATGGCTTTCTGGGCCTGTTCGAGATCGGAACCGGTTTCATGCATGTAGAGGCGGATGGCGTGCAGTTTGTCGCCGCCGGACTTGCTCAGGCATTCCCGAGCCGTGTTGCACGGATCGAGCGAGCCGGCCACGCCCAGGGCCGCTTTGGAAATCACCCAGGTGTCGCGGGGGCGTTTGGTGAGCCGAAGGACCGTATCGCTTGGGTAAGCGTCCGCGACCACGGCCGACGCATCGTCGCCGTCCTGCGCCCAGGTGATGATGATGTGACTATCCGTTTCAACCTCAAACAGCGGCATGGCAATCTCCTTTCGAACAAGGCTCGTAGTAGCGGCGTCGCGAATGCGGCGTTGGGAGGGACGGCTAGCAAATCTCCTACCAAGCGGCCCCCCGCGCGGCCTCCGACGCGTACTCAATCTAGATTATGCCGCCAAATAGGGTCAACGCGCGTTCAAAACCCGTGGTTTTTCGCTTCTTCAAGGTGGGCGAAATCGCCCGGTGGTGGGCGGCCCCCGGCCCGCCTGCCGGTGCGGCGTCCGCGGGGGCGTCTCCGCGGCTGGCCGCAGGCCGCGGCGGTCGGACCCGCCGGGCTTCAGCCGTCGGCGCCGACCGGCATGGGGACCTGTTGCGTTTCGGTCGCGGCGAGCGACATCGCCACGGTCGTCGCCGTGCCCGCCGCGTAGCGGCGAATCGTGCCGCCGTCGTGCTTGAACAGGCAGGCGGCCGGTTGCGTGCGGGCCGTGTACAGCGCCGCATCGGCCCGAGAGAGGAGGCTTTCGCCGGTTTCGTCGGGCGCGGCTGCGGCGATGCCGCACCAGATCGGCAGTCCCAGTTCGCTGCCGACGCGCCGCAGCACCCGATCGCAGAACGTCCCGGCCCCCGTCAGCGGCGTTTGCGGCATGAGCACGGCAAATTCGTCTTTGCCGCAGCGCGCGACAAAGTCGGTGTCGCGAGCGCAACTGTGCAGGATTCTGGTCACTCGCGCCATGTGCGATTCCAGGTCCTCATCGGCGACGTCGTCGTGCGAGGTCAGCGCGAAGGCGCCCACCGAGAGCGAATCTTCTTTCTGTTCAGGATCGATGTCGAGCAATGAGTGCAGGCGGTGGATCATCGCCAGGCGGTTGTAGGCGCCCGTCTCTCCGTCCAGCCGACCGCCGCATGCTGCGGACAACTCGGACGTCCGCGATCGCAACTCGTCGTACGCTCCCGCCAGGCTCACCGTGAGTTCGGACGTGCTGTGGAGAATATCGTCCACGGCGCCGGTCGCGTGGGGCAGCGCGTCGGCTGCCGCGGGGTCGCGTAGCTCCTCAACGCAGTGGCGAAAGGCGGCGAGTCTGCCCTGGTGGCTGGCGAGTTGGCGCCGTACGCGATCCACGATGCGCTGCACGTCGATGGCCACGCGCTGCGTCTGGTCGATGCCGTCCCCGGTCGATTTGCCGATCGCAGGAGCGTGCGATCGCGTCCGCCGGCCGACGATGTACCCCAACAGCGCCAACGCTGCCAAGGCGGTCGTATCAATCAGTAAACCTTGCATAGCGCGTGCTCTGCCCTGATGGCGGCTGGTTGTACCCGGACCGTGCAACTCCGGCGCGGTCGCTGAGGTCGTTGAGTCCTAGTATTCCGCGCGCGAGCCGAACCCGCGCATGCAGAGAAAGCCGGCGCAGGTCGTGATTGCCAGCAGCAGGAACCACTCGTGATAGTTCAGCGAGTTGAGCCAGCCCCACGTATTGCGCAGGAAGTTGCCGATCCAGAAGCCGATCGCATCGAAGTAACTCATGGCAAGCGGACCATCTGCGGGAGCGGTAGCCGTGGGGACGACCGTCCGGCGGTCGTCGTCACTACAAGATTAGGTTCTGCGGGGGCGACGGCGGCTGGCGCTGCCTGCGACTTGCCGCGGCATTTTCCGGCGTGACTGCTACAATCGGAATCTCTCGGCTCGACGCCTTGCACGCGCGCCGTCCTGGAGCGCGCGTGGCCGGGAGGCACAGCCTCGCAACGGCAAGTCGGTATCTCGGGTGGTTTTCCGAGCCCCACGGTCGCCACAAACGGCCAGTGCAGGGGTTTGCGCAATTTATAAACATTTCATTCGCTCTTATTCCTAGCGGGAATGGAATTACCGATTAGGCTAAAAGAGTCGACTGACACGCTTTTCCCACTTTTCTTGCGCCGGATCGCCCAAACCATGTAGGCGTCTTTTCAATCGTCTTGCGGACCACAGTGGCGGAGGATTCGGGGGCAGAAACCCTCCTCGCACGGTTTGGAGACGTTTCGAAACGCGAGCGTTTCGTCCGCGAGTTCGGGGGGTACGCCCGATCGCTGGCGAGGCGGTTGCCGCTGCGAAGTTTTGGCGCCAGTGGTTTCGTGCGCCACGGCGCCATTCTCTGGCGGCGCGGTCGAGAGCGCTCTGCGCGGTGGGTTTGTGTGCTTGGCTTAAGTCAATGCTTGTATGCCTTGTGTATGTGAAAGGGAGTACTCAGTGGCTATGAAATCTCTTCTTCGATTGGCGACATTCCATTGCGTGGCGGCCGCGCTCGCCGTCGCCTCGCCCGCGATGGGGCAGTTAGCGCATCGCTATTCCTTCACGGCCGACGTGAACGATTCCGTGGGTACCGCTCACGGGACGATCGTCGACGCCGGGACGACGCCGAACTTTACGTTCTCCGGCGGCATGCTGGATTTCTCGGCGAACACCGGCGAAGCGTCCAACAACATCGTCGAAGACGCCTACGTGGACTTGCCCAACGGGCTCGTTTCGGACGCCACCACGGCCGGCGTCAACGGCGCCGTGGCGTTTGAGTGGTGGGCCACGGTCTCCGAAACGCACACGTGGTCGCGGTTGGGCGACTTCGGCGTCAGCGACGGCGGCGAGGACATGTCCCCCGGCGGCGGGAACGCGGATTACATCTTGATCGCCGCCAATTCCGGCCGCGCCGCGAACGGCATCGAAATCACCAACCATCCTGCCGGCGGCCCCGAACCCAACATCATCGTGGGTACCGGCGAGACCCCCGTGGGCGTCCAGCAGCACGTGCTGGCTGTCTACAACCACAATGATCCGCGGTCGTTCACGCCCGATGGCGCCAACGGCACGATGACTCTGTACGTCAACGGCGCGTTGGTGGGCTACGGCGGCATCCATCCCAACATCGACCTGAGAACCTTCAACGACGTGAACAACTGGCTCGGTCGTTCGCAGTGGCCCGATCCGCTGTTTGACGGCTCGTACAACGAGTTCCGCATTTACGATACGGCGCCCTCGGAATCTTACGCAGCGGCGTCATTTGCCGCCGGCCCCGATTCGCTCGCCACGTTCGACGCCTGGACGCAGGAGTTCAATTTCTCGTTCACGATTGATCGCAGCACCGGCGAGATGACGCTCTCCAACGACGCCGGGGCGGTCGACGTCGTCTACATCAACATTCAGTCCGCCAGCGGCGCCCTCGATCCCAACAACTGGCTGAGCGTCACTGACAACTACGACGCCGACAGCGGCGGCGCCTTCGATCCCAATGACAATTGGACGATCGAGGTGAGTACGAACCAGGAACTCAGCGAAGTGGAATTGTCCGGCAACGGCGGGCAACTCGGCATGGGCGGCACCCTGTCCGATCTGCAATTGGGCGCCGCGGGGGCCTGGACGCAGTCGTATCACGAGGATGTGGTTGTGTCGGTGCAGCGCCTGCTTTCCGACGGTTTCACGATCGAAGAATTCGGCGTCCCGGTCACCTACATCAACGGCACGTCCGTGGAACGCGGCGACCTTGATTTCGACGGCGACATCGACGGCGCTGACTGGGATATTTTCTCCGCCAACCATCTGACCGACCTGTCCGGACTGACCGTCGCGCAATCCTCCGCCGTGGGAGACCTTGACGGCGATCTCGACAATGACTTCGACGACTTCCGGATTTTCCAGGGCGATTTCGACGCCGCCAACGGCGAGGGCGCTCTGGCGGCCCTGATTGGCGCCGTTCCCGAACCGTCGACCGTGAGCCTGTTGTTGCTGGCCGCGTGCGGCGGCATCTGCCTGCGGCGGAATCGACGCTGAGAATATTTGGCACTGGAGATGTCGAGCGAATTGCATCTTCCCAGAGTTACCTACTTATAGATCGCCCAGATGGGAGTGAAATAGCATGATTGAGAATCGTTGGTCATCCGTGAAACGCGGCGTCGCATACGGCGCGTCGTCGCTGCTGATGTTAGCCGTGGTCGCCACGACCGCGTCGTACGCCCAGACCGTGGCGTATTGGGACTTTGAAGACGGCACGGCCGGTGCGGCCTTCACGCCGGCCGGCGCCGAAAACGGTTCGGGAGGTTCGGTCGATACGGTGAACGGAATCCTGATGCGGGGCTGGGACGATTTCTACGGTCCGTCGTTTTCCGATTTCACGCCGGAGTTCGACGGCAGCCTGAGCATGCGTCACTTGGACGCCCACCAAGACGGTTACGTTCTCGAAGGCGCCCTGCACAACTGGACGCCGACGGCGTGGACGATTGAAACGACCGTTTACCTGGAAGATCTCGCTGGCTGGAACACGCTCGTCGGCCGCGACGGTTCCACCATCAGCGATCCGGCGGCCGACTTCTACTTCCAGAACGACGGCGAAGACGACACGTTCCGGATTAACTACTTGTCGGCCGGCGGTACGCGTTGGATCCTGGACGGAACGTACGATGTCCAGCCGAGTACCTGGTACGCCCTGGCGGCGATGAGCGACGGATCGACGCTGTCGATGTGGCTCGACGACGGCGGCGGGTACCAGCAGATCGGGTCGTTGGACATTTCCGCCCAGTCGGTCGCTGACAATGCGCTTGCGGACTCGGCGCTCAACTGGACGTTCGGCCGCGGCTGGTACAACGGCAATTTTGTCGACCACATTTCTGGCTACCAGGACAACATTCGCTTCAGCGAAGGCGCCTTGTCGGCCGGGCAACTCATCCCGCTCACCCTGGGCGATACGATTGTTTTGCAGGTCAACAAGACCACCGGAGAAGTGACGCTGAGCAACGGCAGCGCCGTGGCCATCTCCATGGATTACTACCTGATCGAAAGCGCCGGCGGCGCGCTGAGTACCGCGGGCTGGAATAGCCTGGCCGACCAGGGCATCGACGCTGGTTTGCCGGCTGACTTCGACGGCAATGGCTCCGTTAATGGCGCCGACCTCACCAAGTGGAGCGGCGATTACGGCGTCAACGGCGAATCGGACGCCAACGGCGACGGCATCAGCAGTGGCGCCGACTTCCTGGCGTGGCAGACGCAGTTCGGCCAGGCGCCCGGTCCCGGCGACGGCTGGACCGAGGCGGGCGGCGCCGACGCCAACGAATTGGCGGAACTGTTCCTCAGCGGCGCCACAACGTTGGCGCCCGGTGAGTCTATTAGCCTGGGCAACGCGTACAACACTTCGGTGTTCGGCGCTGCCGATGGCGACCTGACTTTGCAGTTTGCCACCGCGGGTGGCGGACTGCTGAACGGGAGCGTCTCCTACGTGACCGGAGCGGTTGGCGCCGTTCCTGAACCGGCGACTCTCTCGATGATCGTGGTGTTGGCAGCCGGGGGGCTGGCTGTCTGTCGCCGCGGTCGCTAGCACCCTAGACGGGGGCAACGCTGAACGCCCGGGGGTCCCGCGATCCCCGGGCGTTTCGCATTGATAGGGGCAAATGTCGCAGTTCGTTGGACGCGAGCCGCGGTCACAGTGGCAGAGAAAGCAAAACGAGAGCAACGATGAGAGCCCCAGTGCTGGCGGCGGTCTGTTGCGCGTTGGTCAGCGCCAGCGCCGCGGCAGCCGCGGAGACCGGTTACGTCTACGCCTACTTCAAAGGGGGCTGGCCCGCCGGCGGGCACAGCGGCGTTTTTCTAAGCTACAGCGCCGACGGGCTGCACTTCGACTCCATGAACGGCGGCGAGGCCGTGTTCGTGCCGCCCGAGGTCTGGTCGGACGCCGAGGACCAGACGCGCGACCCCTCGGTCGTCTACGGTCCCGACGGTCTGTTCCACATGGTGTGGACTTCGGGGATCGAAACGCGGACCATCGGCTACGCCTCGTCCCCCAATCTGATCGACTGGTCGGCGCCCCAACTCGTCGAGATCTGGGACCCCGCCACCGTCGTCAATCACACCTGGGCGCCAGAGATCTTCTACGACGCTCAGCAGCAACATTACCAGATCGTCTTCGCATCGGATCCGGACGACGGCGACCACAAGCAATACGTGGTTACGACCAGCGACTTCGCGGCTTACTCGGAGCCGTCGGTTTTCTACTACAACAACGCCACGGTCATCGACGCCATGGTCGCGCGCGACGCTGCGAACGATCGCTACCTGATGGCGATCAAGGACGAACAAGGCGGCGCGAAGAACATCCGCCTGGCGACTGGGCCCACGGCGCTGGGGCCGTGGACGACCGACAATCCGATCATTGTCGGTCCCGGTTCGTCGATCGAAGGCAACGTGACCGAGGGGCCGTCGCTGCTGCAGATCGGCGACACATGGTATCTGTACTACGACGCCTACGGCGCAGGCTACTTGGGCGTGGCGGCGTCGACCGATCCGACCGACCCCAGCTCGTGGGTCAATCTGACGGAAGATTCGACGATGCCCGAGGGGCCCGACGCGCATCATGGAACGGTGTTCGCCGCGCCGCTGTCGGCCCTGGTTTTTGACTCCTTGCCGTTTGCCCGCAGCGACCTGAACGGCGACCAGGCGATTGACCTGGCCGACTGGGGCCTCTTCTCCACGCATCAACTGACTGATCTGACGGGATTGAGCCCCGCCGAGCAAGCCGCCCGCGGCGATCTGAATGGCGACGGGCGGGCGGATTACTTTGACTTTCAACTCTTCAAGCGCGACTTTGATTCGCTGCACGGCGGCGGCTCGTTTGCGGCGCGGCTCAATGCGGCGGCCTTGCCGGAACCGTCGGCCGTGGCGCTGGCGATCGTCGCATGGGCCGCCTGCTGCCGGCGTGTTCGATAGGGCTGTCGCGAGCCGCCCGCGCCACGCATCAAGCAGGCAATGGCGCCCCGCACTGGGGCGGTTTCTCGCCGCGGAGTGCAGCAGTCCTGAGAGTCTCCCTGCGCTGCTGGCAGCAATTTTTGCGCGTTCTGCGCCGCCGACGCCGCAAAAAAGCCCGCCAATCGGCGTTTGTCGCGCTGTCGCGAAACGCGGCGCCAGCGGTGTAGAATAAGCTGCGGTCGATTCCGCGGAGACCGCCTCGGCGCAACGTGCCGGCGGTCGTCCGTGCCGCTTCGACCGCACTCATCACCAGTCCAGCAAATCGGACCCCAGGCAGCGGGAGTTATGGCGGACGACCTAGACAAATCTGATGAAAAAGCCGTCTCGCGGCGCGATTTCCTGGGCGCTGCGGCTGCAACTGGCGCCCTGGCCGCGGTGGGCTCTGCTCCGGCAACGGCAGCGGCGACCGAGCCGACGCAGCCCGGGACGCTGCAGATCTACAAAGCGGTGAAGTGGGGCATGATCGGCGCCGGCGAATCGGTCCGCGACAAGTTCGCGCTCTGTCGCGAATTGGGCTACGACGGCATGGAACTGGTGAGCCCCGGCGCTCCGCCCGCGGCCGAGATCCGCGCCGCCAGCGAGGCGACCGGCATGCCGGTGCATGGGCTGGTCAACATGAAGCACTGGGAAGTGCGGATGTCGTCGCCTGACCCGGCGGTGAGAGACGAAGCCCATGAAATCATGCTGCAGGCAATTCGCGATGCGGCGGCGTTTGGCGGTTCGTCGGTCCTGCTCGTGCCCGGCCGCGTTGCGGGGGCCGACGAAACGCACGACGACGTGTGGCAGCGGTCAATTGTCGAGATCCGCCGCGTGCTCCCGCTGGCCGCCAAGCTGGGCGTGCGGGTGCTGATCGAGAACGTGTGGAACGGCTTCTGCGAAACGGCCGAGCAGTTCCGCGATTATCTGGATGAAATCGATAGCCCGTGGGTCGGCGCGTACTTCGATATCGGCAACGCGTGGAAGTTCGCCCCCAGCCAGAATTGGATTCGCACGCTCGGTTCGCGGATCGTGAAGCTGGACGTGAAAGGCTGGGGCGCGGCCAGCGGCTTTGGCAAGATTGGCGACGGCGACATTCAGTGGGCGGAAGTCCGCGCCGCGCTGGCCGAGATCGGCTTCACTGGCTGGGCGACGGCCGAAGTGGCCGGCGGCGGCGAAGCGCGGCTGGCCGACATCTCCGCCCGGATGGATCGCGTGCTGGATTTGCACAAGTGATGCGACGCGGCAGCGCGTCTCGCGACAGATCGCCGCGAGACGCCAGTCCGATTCCAAAGACAAAACAGCGGCTCAATGTGACCATATCTCAACGCGGAGGGCGTTTGACATGACCAGCAGGCAATCCCAAGCGAATCGTCGCGACTTTCTGGCCCGCTCGGCGGCAACCGTCGGCGCTCTGGCCGCGGCTCGCGCCGTGCATGCCGACGGCGACGGCGCTGAAACGTTGCGCGTGGGGCTCGTCGGCTGCGGCGGCCGCGGC
>PABB01000057.1 GCA_002702655.1 Planctomycetaceae bacterium | reverse complement strand
ACGAGCCAAAGCAGCCGAGATCGGCATACCCCTGATCGTCGGTCAACACGATCAACACATTGGGTCGCCTCTCCGCCGCGCCGCAGACACCCGGATCGAGAATCGCCGTGACCGTGAGAAACGAGACCACCAGCGTGAACCCTTGCATGCTCAAAACCTGCAAGAAGAGAGGAACGCGTCACCACTGCCGACTGCCTCGCGCAGCATAGCCCTTGCTCAATCCACCTGCAACAGTCGAGGCGGAGGCCTTCGAGCCACGCCGACGTCGAACTTCTTCGGAGCCAACCGACCGATACAGGATTGGACTGCCCTTGACGCGCAGCGGATGCGTCCTCGCCTGCAGATTGCGTTTCCAGCTAACTGCGAGAGGTGTCCTCGCCGCGGGTAAACCTCAGCGAGTTCGGCGACAGGCTAACTTGCTGAAACTGGTCCACCCGACCGCAAGAGCAGCGGGCGTGAATTGCAGGCGGTGAAACGACCGCCGCGGATTCGTGAACTCAAGGGAACTTGCGTGCTCGGGGCACTATAGTGACGACAGAAACTCAGTCAGCACTTCTACGGTCCGATCCAGCTGATCGTGGTGCAGGTTGTGGCCGGCGTTGTCGATGTGGACGAGCTTCACGTTCGGCATCTCGCTTACTGTCACCTGGTGGGCTTTACGGGCTTCGGGCGGCGCGTCGGCCTTCAGGATAATGACCGGCACGGGGATCTTCGCCAGCGAATCACCGGTTTGCATCGATCCCGACATCACCCCAAACATCTCACTTGAGTAAGCGCCGTGGTACTGCTTCTTCGAAAGCGCCCAGTACTGATGGTCGACGATGTCCCACTTGGGGTGTTGCCGCTGGCTGGTCGCCACCAGGTCTTCAAAGCGGTAATTATTCTGGGCCACCAAGGCTTCGGGCGTGCCGAACATGTTGACCGACAGATTGTCCGCGGGTGACGATTCGTTCGGGCGAGCTTGGGGCGGGCGTACGCGCTCAGCATCTGGTGACCGGGCATCGCGTGGAGGTGTTCCCCCACGTTCTGCCGGACCGCGGCGGCCACGACCTCTTTCGCCACCGGGACCGCCGATGCCGGCGTCGAGTACGACAATCGCCTTGGCCAGGTCTGGATATTCGGCCCCGACACGGATCACCGTTGCCCCGCCCATCGAATGCCCCATCAGGATTGGCTCTTCGAACTCCTTCACCTTGACGAACTCCACGACGTCTTTAATGAGCGTGTCTCCATCATCGGCGGCGGTGATCGGATCCGAGAGACCGTGCGAACGGGTATCTAACATGTAGATGTCGTAATCGTCTTGGAGCTTCCAGGTTAGCGTGGTCCAGTTCAGTCCGATATCCGTGACGCCATGAACCATTACGATCACTGGCTTCTCCGGCGCGGGCGCCGCGTGGTAATAGTGAAGGCGTGCTCCGTTGGCGTAGACATAGCCGTCGGACCAGCCATCAGGGATACCGGGCGCTTCGGCGGCGACGGCCATGCTCGACGCAGCGGCGAGAAGGGCCACGGCGCCTAGACAAGCGAGCGTATTCTCGTTCATGTTTATTTCTTGCTGCGTATGAAATGCGTCCCTAGCGTTCGTTTAGTTAGCAAAATTCTTCGTCTCTACAGTCCACTGAGGGTCGCGTTTTAGCGTGCTTTCTTCCCCGAGAAACCACTCGGAAGCTTCTGACTTGTCCTTGAGCTGCCAATCGAGCCAGGCGAGCGCGACGCCGGTGAACTTGCCACCATGAGGACGCGCGAAGGTGCCGCCGTGGCCGACATCGAGGTTGGCCATGACGATTGGCACATGGCCAACGCGTGAAAAGTCGTCCATGGCATTGTTGTAGGCAATATCCGAGGGACCACCCATGATGTAGAGCACTGGGGCATGGAACTTCTTCAGCACCTCTTTGGAGAGCGCCGGCATGGCAGCCATTGGCGACGGCTCCGGGAGTACGCCACTGTTGCAGATGACGGAGGTCGAGATCCTCGGATCGGCCGAAATCTCGATGGCCTGGAGACCGCCACACGACATTCCCATGGCGGCAATCTTGGAGACGTCGACTTTGCCGAAATAGACGCTTTCGGTCGAGTCGTTCTCGGCCAGAATCCAATCGAGCGCTGTAAGCAGCTGGCTCGATCGGGTCATCTGGCGAGAGCTTTCGTCGCGGTCCTCGATTTGGTCGAGCAGCCCGATCGCCAGAACGACGTACCCGTGTGAGGCGATCTCATTGAGGAAGTTCTTGTGCTCTTGTGTCGTGTTGGCGCAGGCGCCGTTGCCCCACAACAGGACGGGCAGCAGCTGGTCGGGGCCAAAGACTGATAGATCGCGTGGGCGGTAGATCGTCATTTCAGGGAGGGTCCGGTCCTCGGTGACAATCGCCCGGTGAGGGCCCGTCCCACCTTCTTCGATGACGACCCAGGGCGATGCGGATTCAACGGCTGAGCTGGTGGCTGGTGGTGCTGGCGGCTTCGGCGGTTGCAGGTGTTTGGCGAAAAACGCTTCGAGCGCGGGATCAGTGATGTCCAAGCTTTCTGCGTATGCCACACCATGCCCGTCACCCTCGATCTTCAGGTACTCAATGTCCGCGCCTGCGGCCTTCATCTTTTCGACGAAGTCTTCGGTCAGCTCCGGTCGAACGATGTTGTCTCGACCGCCCTGGATGAGAAACAGCGGCGGATGATCCCCAGAGATGTACCCGATGGGCCACCATTCGGTTTTGGCCATCGGCACATCGCGTCCCAGCTCCGTCGGTGGCGAACCGGCAGCCGCCACATTGACGCCGCTGGAGTACTCGTCCCAACCGCCATCCCCCTCCAACCCAGCCGACTTGGGAACCATGGCGAGCATCAAGGCAAGGTGTGCGCCAGCAGAGTGTCCATAGGCGCCAATCCGATCGGGATCGACTCCATATTCTTCCGCGTGAGCGCGCAGCCAACGCACCGCGCATTTCACGTCCTCGATGCAGGCCGGAAATGGAGCTTCGCCCGTCAGTCGATACTCCACATTGATCGTGACGTATCCCTTCTTGGCATAGTCAGTCATCATCTTCTGATAGACGTCGACTTCCTTCGCGCCTCCCCTCCAACCGCCGCCGTGTACGATCACGAGCGCGGGCCGCAACTCGTCGGTCACTGCCGCGGGCATGGCGAGATCGAGTCGCCACGCTTTACTATCGCCTTCGCGGTAGGCGATGTCCCTGACCACCTTGATGTCGCCTGATACGTCCTCTATGGCCGTACCCTCCTCAGGCGTGTCCGAACTCACGGACGGGTCCGACTCGACGCTTTCGAAGAAGGCTGGGTAAATGTCGATCTTGTCGTTGGTTGCGCCGTCGCGATCGAACAAACCTCCCCAACGCGGCGAAGTCGCCTCCCAGATGAACGTCCCCCATCCTAGGTTGTCTGGCAGGTCGCGGACGATCTCGTTAACTTCTTTGCGGTGTTCTTGGTATTCGACGACCACAATCGGCTTGCGATAACGTTTGGCCAGGGCCGTGAGATTGCCCTCCAACTGCTCGAGCGTTCCGTGGTGCTCCGGATAGTATGACTGACCGATTACGTCGAACACCACATCGTGGCTGAGGACCAAGTCAAAAAAACGGACCGACCGAACGTTGTCGCCACCAAGCGCGGGATGCACCATGATCTTGATCTTAGGGTCGGCTTCCCGCACCGCCTCACTGGCACGTCGAAGCAGGTTGCCAAACGTCTCGGGCGCGTCTTCAATGCGCCCCTGCGGCCAAAGGAAGCCATTGTGGATTTCGTTGCCGATTTGGACCATCTCGGGCGTCAGGCCCTCGTCGGCGAAACGCTCGATGACGCTATGCGTGTACTCGTAGATCTTGTCCGCCAGCTCGTCGTCGCTGAGCCCCTTCCAAGAAGCGGGCGTGAACTGCTTGCCTGGGTCGGCCCAGGTATCGCTGTAGTGGAAGTCGAGCAGCAGTTTCATGCCCGCGGCTTTCACTCGTCTGGCCATCGCCAGGGTTTGCTCCAGCCCACAGTACCCCTGCCGCGAGTACCCGTTTTCCGCCGTGGGATCGACGAACAGCCGCAGGCGGATCCAGTTGAACTTGTGATCCGTCAGGATTTCCAGAACATCCTTTCTCACGCCTTGATCCGAGAAGGTCGTGCCCCTGTCCTCCTGTGACGGCGCCCACGAGATGTCGGCCCCAATGAGAGGTCGCTCATACTCAAAATTGCGCGCCGTTGCGGTGGTTTGTTGTGCTTGCTGCGTACCGGCTTCTGGCGATCCACTCACCGCGGGCTCTGCATGCGCCGCTGGGCTAATCGCCAGCAGCAGCCCAAGTGCGACGAATGCGGCCGAGGTTAAATGCGTGATCATGTTCAGTCTTTCGTTCGTTGAAAAGCTAGTGGGATCCTTTGGGGGCCTGCGTCGGACGCCCACTGCCGCATGACTTCGCAGAACCGATGAAGAGCATCGACGAATGCACTTGCCTCCTGCTCGCTGAAGGGCGAGCGTAGTGCGTCTTGTAGCGGCGCTAATGTCGACGCCAGCTTCTGATAAGTCCGCCGCCCATTGGCCGTCAGCAGCACCCTGCGCGCGCGACGGTCCGTGTTGTGGGGCTTACGGGCGACAAGCCCCTTCTTCTCCAGCAGCACGAGCATCGCCCGCACCGTGTTCGGGTCGGACGCCGCTCGCGTCGTGAGTGCCTGTTGGGTGACGCCGTCTTCGGCGCTCAGCAGGGCCAGCAGCACATACTGATCAGCGGTTATGTCGTGCCGTGACAGCAGGGATTGGGTCTGGCGGTGCATCAGGGCATACGCCGTTTTCACGTTACGAGCGATATCCTTCCCCGTCGTCACCATTCCTCCCGAGACATCGAGGCGCCGCTAGATAGTACGTATGCGTATTGTCCTGAATCGATAGATGCTGTCAATTACTGGCCTGTAACCTTTGTGCCACCCGTTAGGCATCCTGTCTGCACGACGCCTGACGGGGCGCCAACTGCAGCGGCGCCGCCACCGACGGCAATTTGCCGTTCTCCGAATCTGCAGCGGTTGCATCGCCCTCGCGGAGTTGGGCAATAAGCGAACGCGCAGCGGTGTCAATTCTCGGACACGACCTCAGCGCGTTAGCTCCGAGCGCAACTCCGGTCGGATGGTCCAGCGCTGTTAGGCGCATCGCCGTGAAATGGGGAGGGACTCACTGGACAAGGGCGGCAGAACTTCCACCGCGCCCGTCGCGACGTCGTACATCGCGCCATGGACCGCCAGCCTGCCGGATTCAGACAACTGGCGAAGTGCATCGCTCTGGGCGGTCAAGCGACTGGCCATGAGCAACGTATTCTCTCGGGCGACGGCATCGCATGCAGCGTCGTCGGCGACCACTGAAGAAGAGCTGCGCAGGCCGCTGGATGGCGTCCGGATTGCGTCTCGAATTACCGCGGCAATGGGCTCCAGGTGCCGGCATCCATGCATCTGAGTGCCAACCGACGAATCTCGTGCATGCTGCACGGCCGCTGCCACCGCTCCGCAGCGGGTGTGGCCCATCACGAGCACCAGCTTGGCCCCGGCCACGGCGCATGCGTACTCGACGCTGCCAAGGACTTCGCGGGTGACGATGTTTCCTGCAATGCGGACGCTGAAGACATCTCCGATGCCAAGGTCAAAGACAAGTTCGGCGGGCGTCCGCGAATCGATGCAACTGATCACGACGGCGAGCGGGTGCTGAGCAGCGGCCGTCAGCGCCACTTGGCGACCGAGGTCTCGATCAACCCTTTGGCCCGCGCGGAATCTACGGTTGCCCTCCATCAGCATCTCCAGGATGTCCTCGGGGACGGCTGCCGCCTGCAACTCTTGGGAGGCGTGATCGACGAATCGCACCCGGTCTTCCAGGTCATGCTCCCCTCTGAAGCCTCTTAAGCTGACGCTCACGCCGCGAGTCGGAGCTTTCTCCAAGGCAAACTCGCGAATCAGGTCCGCGACGTCGGGGTCGATGTAGTCAGACTGCCCGGCATCAATCAGAAGATGGCCTCCGGCGGGTACGGAAACGAACGCTCTCGTCAAGGCGGTTCGGTTGAGGAAGCACACTTGGTTCGCAAGTTGAGCGCGGACAACGTCACAGCCGACATGTTTCTCCAAGCTCGTGCGCACAGGTCGACGAAGAGCGCCGTGCGCAACAAAACTCAGACTGATGGCGAGGCCGGCGAGGAGGCCCAGGAGCAGATCGGTCAGGAGGATGGCCGCGACGGTGCCTGCGAACGAGACGAACTGTGGCCATCCGGCGCGGTACATTCTCTTGGCAAGACTTGGGCTGGCAAGCTTCAAGCCCGTGACAACCAGGATGGCGGCCAGGCACGAGAGCGGAATGTGATTCAGCCATGCAGGCGCCAGCGCCACGGCGACGAGCAAGAAGAGCCCGTGCGCAATGGCTGACAGACGAGTTTGGGCGCCAGCCTGAATGTTCACGGTCCCGCGGACGACGACCGACGTGATGGGCAACCCTCCCACCAACCCGACGACGACGTTGCCAAGCCCTTGCGCTATCAGTTCCCTACTTGGCGGCGACGTCCGCTTCCGGGGGTCGAGTTTCTCGACGGCCTCCAAGTTCAGCAGCGTTTCCAATGACGCCACCACTGCGATCGTGAGTCCAGTTATGTAGACCGCCGGGTTGAGTATCTGCGAGAAGTCCGGGTGGTGCAGGCTCTTGAAGAACGTCGACAGATCACGGTGCAGAGGCACGTCAACGAGACTTGCCGCATGCAAACGCCAGTTTCCGCCCCAATCACGAAAGACAAGTCCCAGGACGATCCCCAGCGCAACGACCGCCAGCGGGGCCGGGAGCCGCGATGATTTCAGCAGTCGGCTGCGGTCCCATGCCAGGAGCAAGAGCGTAGAAGCTATCCCGATGGACGCCGCCCCTGCGTGGGCGCGGTGCGCCATATTGCCGGGAGAGAGGATGCCGCCTCCGCCCATAAGTTGCCGGGCCAAGTCGGTCTGCGATGTTGCTTCGTAGCCTATCAGATGGGGTAGCTGTTTCAGTACGAGCAACAGTCCAATCGCGACCAGCAAGCCATTGATGACGCTGGAAGGGACGTAGCGAACGATCGCCCCGGCCTTGGCGACCCCAAGGGCGATTTGCAGCGCCCCTCCGACCACGACCGCCATCAGAAAGGTTTCGAAACCTAAGCTGCCAATTGACGCTCCTACAATCGCCGCGAGGCCGGCGGCCGGACCGCTGACGCTGGCGTGAGACTTGCTGATCAGACCAACAAGGACGCCACCCACGATGCCCGCCAGGATGCCAGCGACCAGCGGAGCTCCTGAAGCGAGCGCGATTCCTAAGCACAACGGCAGAGCTACGAAAAAGACGACCGACCCGGCCACCAGATCGCGAGAAACAGTGACAATTGAATACGAAATCTGCACGGGAACCCTCTCCTCGGAAAACGGCCGATTGTTTACGTAGCTGTGGAAGGCCCCGCACAGGCAAGGCGACCCAGAGCGAGTAAGCCCTAGCCGCACCGATGGCGCTTCGGGCCCCGCCCGGTCGGATGAGCCTTTCCATCCAGAGACCGGTGGTATGGCCTTCGATCCGTGGATGCGGAACGAGGCTCAACGCCGGCGGCGCCTGCGAGAAACGAAACGCAAGCTGGCTAGGCCTGAGACAAACGAAGAGCGCCGCCACGCTGTAGCGACGCGCCGAGCCTTCAGATCATCAGGCGGCAGAGAGAAATGGAGAGGTCGTTGGCCGCAATGCATGGCGCCCGTGCGATGAGGTCGCACGACGTGACGGCGCAGCGATCAAGCGTGAGGCGGCTTGGTGCAGGAAGGGCCTGCGCTGCAAAGCGGAGGTTCTGATGTCGGCCGTCTCTTGGGAGCGCTGATCCCGTCTTGCTGCCACAGCAGCAACGCAAGGGGACCTGCGGGCCAGGGCGGAGAGGGCGCAGGCTCACGCTTGCCTCTGATTCGTCAAGCGGCTCGATTTGCCCGAGCGGCTCACGGCCACCAAGAAGATCGCCGACACTTTCGACCGCTTGCACAAAACGGCACGCGCAACCAGCGGACGCCATTGAAGGCGCGAACGACGCCAATAGCACGATGGCAGTGCATCGGACGCTCATTCGCATTGAGGGGACGTGCTTTGCCATTGTCCAGCTGGATCGAAAGACACCGCAGCAGGCGCGATCCAACGCGCCATGCCCGGCAATATACGGACCTCTGCATTGAAGAATCGACGCCGCGACTGGTGAAAGTTGACAGTTTCTGCGGGGGAGACGGACTGCAGTGATAGCTTGCGGTCGGTGCGCAAGCACGTCTGAAATGCGGCGGCGACCCAAAGATAGAAAGGTCCTGATGTCGCGTCTTACTTCATCGAAAGAACCTCCTGGCCGGGATCCCGCCCGGGCGGGATTCTCTCATGAAGACTGGACCAGTTTCAGGGGGGAAGCCGAGTTGCGTTCGCCGCGGAGGCGCAGGTGCTTCACGAGCTGATCGACGCGGCGATGGCAGTTGCGTATCAGTGCGCGGGGCAAGACGGCGAGGATGTTCTGCCGGCCGTCGAAGAAGACGAGTATTCGGCGCTAGCAATTTCACGCGATCTCGCGATTGTGCCCGTCGCCGCTGGTGGTAGCGTGGACGAGACCGCGGGATTCGTTCCGGATGCAACGGCCGCTGCAGCGGAGGGGACCGCGAGGGAGGAGGCCACGGACGAGAGGCTTACCGATGAGTTGGTGGACGCTGTGTTTGCTTGACGTCTCAATCTCAGTGCTAGTTTTTGCAGGTAACTCCGGCTCACTCGGTGAGCCGATGCTCCGCAGCGATACGCTTTCCAGGCCGCAATTCGGCGAGAGCCAAACCTGCTGAAGTGAGTTCCGCGGCGGATGGTTCGCGCCGAGCTGATAAGTGCGAAGGAGTTTCACGCCGGTGCATCGCATCATCCGGCGGTATCTCGCCGAGGTGCTTTCCACGAATGGCACTTAGTTATTCTTTGTCCCCTTGATCATAGCGAGTTTTGTTTCATTTCTAGGCATGCGCAGATAGCCGTACAAGGGTGGCCTTCGCTT
>PABB01000056.1 GCA_002702655.1 Planctomycetaceae bacterium | reverse complement strand
GCACAGTCCCCGCTGCGACGACCTGCGGCTGTCGTGGGAACCGTCGCTGCCGTTTGGCAAGCACAAAGGCAAGCCGCTGTCGCTGGTCCCGGTGGGCTATTTGGAATGGTTGCGGCCCAAGGTCGACGGCGAGTTGCGAGCCGCCATTGCACTGCACCTGGAGCAAGCACGATGACCGACGACCAACGCGAAGCCGACCGAGCCGAGCGACTGAAGCGCGTTGCCGAGCTGGCGACGCTGCCCAAGGTGAGCACCGCGGCCCGCTGGTTCGATGCCCAAGGCGAAGCGGAAGCCCGTGCGAGGGCGACGGCCGGCGGGTCCTACCCAACGATCCCCACACCGGCACAGCAGAGCGACCGCCGGCGCCCAACCTGTAGTCCGTCCGCAGGCGACGCGACGGATTGAACGACTGACCGTCCGGCACGTTGCCGGCGACACACCCCCAAGACCGAGGTACGAAATGGTTGTATCAGCAGAAGACGCTACCGCCGTGGCATTCAAGGACGCCCGCGAACACGGCGAGAAGTTCGCCCGCGAAATCATCGTGAAGATTCGCAAGGGCAAGGCGAAGCCCGACGACCTAGCTGAGGCTGCCCGCCGACTTGGCTGCACACTGGATGCGTTCCGGGAATCCGTCCAATGGGCGATGACGATTGCCGACGCTGAAGACGCATACGTCAACCGCGACTGGGACGCCCGCATTGCCGAAGCCCGCGAAGAGTACGTCGAGTCGGCAGCAGCACTTCAGCAGGCGGAAGCGAACCTGGAAGCCGCCCGCGCCATGCACAAGGCGGCGCTCGATCATTCAAGGCTGAAGCGTGCCGCCCAGAACGCGGCGGCGGACGGCAAGCTGCAAGCGAAGCGAGCCATTGAGAAGCTGAAGCGCGAGCACTGCGACCCGTTCGCGCCGATGGAAGTTCACGACACCTGGAAGGCAGTGAAGCTCCCCAAGTGACGACCCCAAGCCCCGCCACGTCGGCCGGGTTCAACATCCATCCACCACAATGAATAAAACCATGCTTGGAATCAACGGACTGATCCCCAGGGCCTACCTGGACTCCGGGGCGCTGACCACTGACCAGAAGGCCATCATCGGCGAGGCCATTGCTGACTACGGCAAGCACGCGGCCGCGCTCCGCAAGGAAGGCACGTCGCTTGCCCAGTACTGCGAGACCGTCTGCCGGGATGCTGGCTTTGAGCTACCCGACGACACGCGGGCATCGCTTGACCGACAGCAGGACCGCCACGGCGGCGTGCTGGTCAACGGCCTGCACTGCTGACCGTCGCAACGGCGTCACCGCGGCCAACACTCCTGTCAGACGCCGCGGGGCTGAGTCGATCCACGTTGCCGTTCTGCCATTCAGGGGCAGCGTGGTGTGCAACAAAAGCCAGACGCCCAGCGTTGCCCGCCGCGCTCGCCCCGATCCTGGGGCGGCGCGGTGCGGGCTGATGGGAAGGCACCTAGCTTGCCTAGCCCCCCCCCAGTCGGGACCCATGCAGGGTTGGTCAACGAGCGGGGCGTAGCAATCCAACGCAATTCGTATATCAGGGGCCGCGTCCCCCCACCTACTACAACGACCATGAGCAACACCAAGCACCGCCAGACGCCACAGCGCGCCCCCTCGCAGCGTTTCGATGCTGCCCGCGTGTTCCAGGCGTTGTATGCGTCACCGCCTCGCAGGATTGACGCCAGCGTGTTGCAGGCGTTGTGCGGCGAGTTGACGTTTACGTCCGCCGCGGAAATTGCCGAGGCGTTCGGAGTGGCTGACGAGGTGGTCGCTGATTGGATTGAGGCCGGGGCGCCTGGCGCCGCTGGCGATTGGCCGGCTGGCCCGTTGCTGGCGTGGGTTCTGCAAGTGCGGCGAGCGGAAGAAGCCCGCGTCGGACTCGGCGGCATTCTCATTCGGTTGCACGAGAAGTGCGAGACGCCCCAGGACCTGGAGCAGATTCGCGAGTTGTGCGGTCCGCCCGTGAGAACGCTGCGGGAAGCGGCGGAGGCGCTGGGCGTCAAACCCGCGACACTGCGTCAGAACTGGCGCGACGCGGGAATGCCGGGCCGACAGGGGCAATGGGACGTTGGCGAGATACTCGTTTGGCGCATTGAGTACGAACGCGAGTTGGCGGCCAAGCGTGGGCGCCGGTTCTGAGCGGCTTGGCCGCTGATCTTGTTGCACGGGGCGGGCGATGGACCATCCGCGACGAACGCGCGACCCGACCCCCGAGGAAATCGCAGCAGCCTGCGAGCGGATTCGGGCGGGCTGGACTGAGGCTGAGCGGCAGCGGCGGCTGCGGCCGGATTGGCGGAACGGGACCGCGATGGTTCACGCGGTTGACCACGGCGACCTGCAAGCGGCGGCGCAGGCGGCTCGGCGGTGAGAGTTGCCACGGGAGGGGGGGGGAAACTTGCCACCCCCCCCGGCAGTTGCGGCTCACGCTCAAGTGCGAGGCGGCATCGTCGGCACGTTGGCGTAAATTTTCCGCCAACGTAGTTGCGGCTCACGGGCGCGTGCGAGGTGGGCGAATCTACCCTTGTGAAAAATTTACATAAGGGTGCGCAGCTCACGCTCAAGAGTGCCTGGAGTGGGAAAAGGCCAAGGCTAAGGAACGGCAGGGGCAAGGCGGCGGTCGCGGCAAGAAGAAAACATCTGGGACAAATGTCCCAGAAGTTTCAGAGGCCCAGCGAGCACGCGACAAGGCAGGCGAAGCGGCCGGCGTCAGCGGGAAGACCGTGGAGCCCCTGTGCGGCCCGTAGACGCACGATCACCGCGGACGTGTTCGGAGTCGGACCGAGGCGCCTGAGCGCGTTAGGAGCGATTCTGGAGAGCCGAATTTCTTGGGCGGTGCGTTCTGGGGCGCCGCGGACGGCTCTTCTCGGTCCCGTGTGGTGTGAATGCTGCAATTGGATAATCCGGTAAACTACCGGATAACGCCCGGCGACTTCTCCCGAATACCGGTATTCTCCGAGAAATATCGGCAAGACGTGAAAAGGTTTGAAATCGCAGTCGGCGGCGGTACAATGCTGGGGAACACTCGGGAAACGTCGAGTGAAACGCGAATCGGCATAGGGTGAACGGGCCAGCCTCTTAATCAGTAGGTTCAAGGTTCGAGTCCTTGAGGGAGCACTGAAAAAAGCCCTTGCCGCAATTGCAGTTACGGCAAGGGCCAAAGAGCAGAAGCCTTTCGAAAAGACCTCTGGTATACGCCTCAGTACACGCCTCGTGCTGAGTTCCAGTCGACTTCGAAAGGAACCCTCTCAGGCCTGCTCAACCTCGTGTCTGGTGGTGGTCCGCCAAGGGCTGCCGTCGTTGCTTGGTTCAACCGACCGTGCGGAGCGTCAGACGTTCTCGTCAGGCAGCGGCAGCGGTTCGCCGGGCTTGTGGATGAACTCGCAGCCGACGGTCGTCACGCCGCCGCGTTCGGGGCGTTGCCAGCGAACCGAGCCCAAGACCTGCGCACCGCGACAGCCAGTGGCACTTAGATCAAGCACGTAATGGCAGGCTGTCGGGTTCCCACGCGTGGCGATGCAGGCTCCCGTGGCTGAGAGGTCGAGAATCATGGCGGGCGCCACGCGCCCCGCCGGCTCCAAGGCGTCAGATAGCGGGACGCACAGGATGGGCGCACAAATTGGGGCGCGGACTGCACGGCGGTGCTCCGAGGAGTCCTCGCCAATTCCCAGCAGATGCTCGATCAAGCGCTGCGTGCGGGCGTCGGGACACAGCGCAAAGTTCTCCAACGACACAGTCGTCGCCGCCCCGGCATCATCGGTGGGGACAGTCACGTCGTCCTGCGAATCATCCACGAAATGCCAACGCTGGCACGACTCGCAACGCAAGGCGACCGCATTGCGACCGGGCGTCAAGACGACAGCCGACAGCTCTTCGCCACAGCCGACGCAGACAAACCGCTCGGCACGCTTGGCCGGGCCGTCATCGCCTGCGACGGCGCTCTTCATCGCGGTCGCCGCGAAGTGGCCGTCCAGTATTTCACACAGGCTGTCGATCTCGCCGACCGACAGCGATCCCGTTGAGTTCATGTCCGCCCGTGCCCCGATGTCTTGCATGAACGCCGAGCACGAAAGCTCGTTTTTGCAAGCTTAAGTCAGGCATCAGCAGGGTTTTCCAAACTTGCCGGAAGGCTTCGGGACATCGTTGTCCACTGCAGGGAGTTGAAGCGATTTTAACGGGATTGCCGGTCGTCGCTGCATTGCATTAACAGCGGGCCGCTGTCCGCAATGGAGCAGCAGAGGCATCAGCGACAACATGTCGCGGGCAAGGCGAGCCCACACCGACGGGCGTGCATCTCAGACGGCCTGTCGACCTGATCGCCGAGCGTGGCGCGTCAATCGGTCGCCCGTCTTCTGAAACGGCGTGCAACAAGCAGCCACGCGAAACCGCCGGCCAGGGCAAGCGTTGCCGGTTCGGGAACGGCCGCAGTCGTACTTGTCGCTGAACTGGCGCCGTATCCGGCTTGCCACAACGACAAGTCAGCCACATCAACCACGCCATTGCCATTCCCGTCGGCAACGGCAACGGTCGTCGAACCGAACGTTCGCTGCCAAAAAATGAAATCTTGCCCAGCGACCTTGTGATTGAAATCGTAGTCGGCATCGGGAAAACTCAAGACCGAGACGTCGCTGACAATCACGGCGTCCTCATCAAGGATGTTGTTCTGGGCAATGACTTTGTCGAAATCGAGCACAGGCACGTTCGTAAAGGGCTCGCCGGCGCTGACAATATCGAGGGCCGCAATGTCGTCAATGACCGAGAGTCCCGACGTGATGCGCCCAAACACGGTAAATCCTCCGTTCTGGTTATCGAGATTCGCCGAGTTGTTGGCCAAATTGAAGAACCACTCGTTCGTCGCCGAATTGGGGTCGCCGCCCAACTTGGCCATCGCGATCGTACCCCGCAGGTTGGAGATCCCAAACTCATTCTGAATGGGGGCAAACGAAGTGATATCCACGGTATTGAAGATATCGGGATCCAACTTGTAGCCGCCGCCTTGAACCACAAAGCCAGACACGCTGCGGTGAATGAACGAATTGTCCCAGGAATTGGCGTTCACATAGGCGAGGAAGTTGTTCGTCGTGATTGGCGTAGCGGTGTCGTAGAGACGCACGAGGATCGACCCAAGGTTCGTGTCGAACCGGACGATCGTGGCGTGCGCGCCCGTGCCGTTGCTGAGGAAACCCGAAGTCAGTCCGCAAACCAAAAGGATTAAACGCAGTAGTCGCCGCATAGCCTGTTCCAACAACCTGTTCTCTGTTGCACCTTCGCTGTCGCCAGATTCTTGGACGCACGGATGCGGCCAAGACAGAACCGCCGCCGCCCCGCCGACGTCGGTCCGCAGACAGACGCGCCGCTCGACGCGGCGCGACCCCAAATCCAGCGTAGACACACTTACGGCGGTCGTCCACGATCTTGTCGTCCCGCCGGAGCGGCTGCGCCCATTGACGCCGGATACGCCGGAGAAATTGATTTTGCGGGCGCCCGCGCGGCGAAACCGCGGCGCGGACAGCTAGGCCCGCCGTTTGGCCAGCTTGGCCTTGAAATAGGTGGGCGTCCAGCGTTCCTTCCAACTGCCGCTGGCGTGGTGGATGCCGACCGTTTGGCCGTTGTTCAGCAGCACGGCCCGTTCGTGCTTGCCGCGCACGCGGTAGGGGCTGAAGACCAGCCGCGGCTCGACAATCACCCCTTCGTAGCGGTGGCGATTGGCCATGAACACGCGCGTCAGAAAACCGGGGCCGGTGGCGTTGACGACGTCGCGGTAGGTGTCGGTGTGCGGCGGGTTGGCGATCAGCTCGTCCAGCATGTCGCGCCACAGCGGATGCCCGGGCGCCGAGGCGAAGAAGTAGCTGGCGATCTGCTCCAGCGGATCGCCCCAGGCGAGATCCATTTCGTAGCCCAGCACGAGCTGCGCGTCGCCGTAGTCGTAGGGGCGGATGAACTCGTAGTCGAGGTCGCAATACATGCCGCCCTGGTCGTACATCAGCGCGTACCGCAACACGTCGCAGCGCATGATCTCGCGGTTGTAGTCGGCAAATGACGGGTAGAGATCGGGATGCCGCTCGCGGATGTAGGAGAGCGCATCGGCGCTGGTCCACAGGCGATAGTCCCAGTCGGGATGCCAACGGCGGACGCTGGCCATGGTCTTGGCCCAGCGGCGGGGAGGCGGCAGCGTGTTCCAACCCTGATGAATCCGCATCGGGATGTGCGCCGGCTGGGGGCGCCCGTCGAAGCGCGGCCGCTGGGTTGCGGCCGCCTCGTCGCCTTCGCGCACAATCTGCAAACAAACTGCGGTGTCGTTCATGGCTCAGGCTACGTTTCGCGAGGGGGCGGGCGGGCAGACGTCGGCGGCGAGCGCATCGCGAACCGCCGCCGCCACGCGGTCGACAGTCAGATCGCGCAGACAGCGATGGTGTTTCAACGGGCAACTGCGCTGCCAACAGGGTTGGCAATCCAACTCCAGCGACAGGCATTGCTCCAGGGGCGAGTGCGTGTTGGTCAGCGTCGGATCGGTCGGGCCGAACAGCGTGACGACCGGCTTGCCGAAGGCGACGCCGAAGAACCGCGGCCCGCTGTCGGTGGTGACCAGCAGACGAGCGCGGCGGATGGCGGCCTTGCTGAGCCCCAGCGGCACGTCAAAATCGGCCAGGCTGGCAACCTGCGGGCTGTCGGCCTGGGCGACAATCTGGCGGGCTGCATCGCGTTCGGCGGGACCGCAGTTGACCAACACGTGCAGGCCGTGGTCGGCGACAATACGCTGGGCGAGCGCTGCGAAATGCTCGATCGGCCAACTTTTGGCGGCGCCGAACGCGCCGCCGGAATTGAGCACGACGACCTCTTCGCCGCTCGGCAGATTCAACTTCCGCCACACTTGGTCGGCAGCCGCCTCATCGGCGGACGTCGTGGCCAACTCCATCCGCGGCGGCTCCCAGGGGCCGCCCGCGACGAATGCGACTTGCAGGTACGAATCGATCGTCGGCAGCGGTGCGATTCGCCGACCGCGGCGCGGCTCGTACAGTTTCGTGGTGAGCAGCGGACCGCGCAAGTCGCGGGCAACGCCAACTCGCTCGGGGGTCTTCGACCGCCAGGCCAACCAAGCCGTCCGCAGCGAGTTGGTCAGCAGGACAATACGGTCGAGCCGCGCCTCGCGCAACTGCTCGATCACGGCTGCCGAACCGGTCGCCGCGTCGCGACGATTCTTTCCCGAGAGGATCGTCTGATCGAACCACGGCTGCCCCGCGAGGACGTCGGCCACGTACGGCCGCATCACGCCGAGGAGGGTTCCTTTGGGGCCGGCAAGTCGCCGCAACGATCGTAGCGCGGGCGTCGCCATGACGACGTCGCCAATCCAATTGGGAAGAAATACGCCGAGCCGCATCCGTGCCGCCAGGGTGTTATGGAGAAGTTGATGGGCGGCGAAACGCATCGCCAGCGCCGCCGGGAGCGAGGACTATACCCCTCGGCGCCGGCGCCAGCAACGGCGATGTGTTGCAGGGACTACGCGCGGGCCGTCCGGCACGTGGATGCGGGCTCCACGACCTTCCGTCGCTAAGCGGGAGACTCGCCGTCGCCTTCTTCCACGGCGCGAAAGCGGCTTGCTAGCAGCCACTTCTCCCACAGTCGCGGGCGGCGCAGTCGCCGATCGTCGGGAGCGACCACGTGCGTCTTGCCGCGGCGGGTGCGTAGTTGCAACTGCCCGTCGGGCAGCACCCTGTCAACAACCCAATACTTGTCGACCAGATAGCTGTATTGTTCGCCGTGGGCGGCTGGGACGACATCCTGCGCGCGCGGACCGGGACTGGCGCTCACCTTCTGCAGGCGGTAAATCACCCAGTCGCCAGTTTGAAATCCCTTGGCAGCCATTTCGACGTTCGGACTCCCACCGAGCGGTCTCGCCGTATCATCCGCGGTCGCGGTTGCGTACCCAACTGCTGTCGTTCTAGCAGCTTGCGGCTCTTCTTCATCGAATCTTAACAGCCCAACACGCGCCTTGGGAGGGCGGTTGCCCGTCGTTCGCGGCTTTTTCGCAACGCGCACGACGAGCCTTATCACACGACCTCGATGCCGCGGCGGCGAAGTTCGTCGGACAACTGCGCGGCCGACTCGAATACCACGGCGTCGAAACCGGCAGCCAGCGCGCCGTCGACGTTCTCTTGCTTGTCGTCGGTGAAGAAGACCTGCTCAGGCGGCAATTCCACAAGTTCCGCCGCGTATTGAAAAATTTCCGGCTCGGGCTTCATAGCGCGGGCCTCGAAACTCAGCGCGTACGTGCCGAACCTCTCGCCAAGAAAGGCAAACCGGCCGTCGGTGACAAATTGCCAGTCAAACGCATTGGTATTCGACAGGATCCCCAGCGCATGGCCGGCCGCGTGCAGACGCTCGACCAAAGCGACTGTGTCGTCGATCGTTGCGAACATATTGCTGCCGGCGTGATACAGCTCGGTCCTGTTGGGCCGCGTGCCGGTACGGCTGCAAAAATGCTCGTAAGCTTCATCCACGGTCACCTCGCCGCGTTCCAGGCGCCACTGCAGCGAGGGGCCGGGGGCGCCGTCGAACAGCACCGCCTGGACGTCGGCCGTAGAAATCCCGGCGACTTCCGCCATCTGGACGCACATTTGTTCGTGGCTGAATGACAGCAACACGCCGCCGAGGTCGAAGTACAGGAACCTTGGTGAAGTCGCCATAGCAGGTGATTCTTAGCTTCGTGGGAGAGAGTAGCGGACGACGGTGCGCCTTGCCGCGGCGGAGGCGTCTGGGTGCTCCGGCCGGTTCGTGACCGCAGAAAATCGATGCGGCAGCGTTCGCCGTCGTCCGTTATAACCGACTTCGTCGCAGTCGAGCAGTCGCTGGCGCCCGCTGCGACGCTGGTTCACCGCAAGTCCGCTGAGGGGCCCCCGCCATGACACGCCGCCCTGCTCTACTCCGCTTTCTTTGTCGCGTCGCGCAGGCCGCCGCCCTGGCGTCGCTCGCGCTGTGCCAGCAGGCGAGTTGGTCCCAAACCGTCGCTGCACGCGGCGTGGTCCTCAGCGGTGCGGCGTCGTCGCCCCGGACATTCAAACCCGCGCAGGCCGAGGGCGGACGACTGGAATACGTCGGCCCCGTCCCGGTCGTGCGGTTGCAGGGAACGCCGCAGGAGATCGGCCGACAGCATGCCGCGCTGCTGGGCCCCCGGTCCGAGGCGGTCTTCAAATTCCCGAAGCAGTTCATCTCCGCCGCCGGCGCCGAGGCGTATTGGCCGCTGCTGACCAACGCGGCGCGGACGCTGCTTCTGCGGGCGCCGCAGCGGTACCAGGAAGAACTGGCCGCCGCCGCCAAGCAGGGCGGGTTCGCGCCGGAAATCGAAGAGGTGATTCCCGTGGCCAACACGCTGCTGGAGTTGCGGCGGCTGGGCTGCTCGGCGGTGGCCATCGAAGACGAACGAACCGCCGGCGACGGGCCGCTGCTGGGACGCAATTTCGACTTTGACTCGATGGACGTTCTGCACCGCTTCTCCGTCCTGTTTGTCGTGCGGCCTGACGGGCGCCGGGCGTTTGCCTCGGTTGGCTTCCCCGGGTTGGGGGGCGTGCTGTCGGGAATGAACGACGCTGGGCTGTGCGTGGCCACGCTCGACGTCGAACGCTCGGCCGACAAGTCTCGCAAGTTCGACCCCAGCGGCGTGCCGATGGCGCTCACGTTCCGCCGCATTTTGGAAGAGTGCAGCACGGTCGACGAGGCCCAGCAGTTGCTCGCCGATACCCGGGCGACAACGTGGATGAATCTGATTGTCTGCGACACCCAGCGCAGCGCCGTGTTTGAAATCACGCCCAACAACGTCGCTCGCCGCGACGCGACCGACGGCGTGACCGCCTGCACCAACCACTTTCGCACCGACGAGTTGACGGTGGGCGAGCCGTGCTGGCGGTACCCGCGGCTGGCGGACGCCCAACAGGCAGACGCGTGGACCGTTGAGAGCATGCAGGGGCTCATGCACTCGGTCAACCAACGCGGGCTGACGCTGCAGACGATGGTGTTCGAGCCGCGAGCGCTGAAGCTGCACCTGTCGGCCACCCGGGCGCCGTCGTCGGACAAGCCGATGACGACAATCGAGTTGGCGCCGCTGTTTGCGGAGTAGCCGCTTGCCAAGGCCGATCACCATGCGGTCGTTACGTTCTACCTCACTTAGCCTGACCGTGCTGGCTGTCGCCGCTCTGGCGCCGTGGCAGACCGGGGTCGCCCTGCAGCGGGACGAGCCGCTGCCGGCAGATGCGGTCGAGCAAACGCTCAGCGATTTTCAGCGAGCGCTTGACGAGCGATGGTCCTATCGGCACGCCAATGACGCCGACTTCGGCGGCGCCGTCGAAGCCCTACGCCAGCGGGCGGCAGCCGGCATCACGGTCGACCAGCTGGGGCTGGAGTTGCAGAAGATCATCTCGCTGGGCATCGACGGGCACGCGGCAGTCAGCTGGTTCCGCCTGCCGAATGAGCGCTACCTGCCGTTCTTGGTCGAGCCGGTCGGCGACCGATTCGTCGCGTTCTGGCCCGACCGCAGCGGCTTCGTCGAGGCGGATTCTCCGTACCTGGCGCGGATCGACGGGCTGACCATCTCCCAGTGGCGTGAGGCGGCGGCGCCGCTCGCCCCGCAGGGTTCGCCCCAGTACGTGCGACGCAACGCGTTGCGAGCGCTGCGGGCCATCGAGTTCCTGCGGCAGCTCGCCGGCGTAGCCCCGTCGGACGTGGTGCGGGTGGAACTGGAGTCGCGCGACGGGCAGCGGGTAAAGACAGTCGAGCTGCCGCTCGCCGAACGCGGCCCCGTTTATGGCACGTGGCCGCAAGCGATGTCGCGGTTTATGCCCGGCGGGGTCGGCTATCTGCGTTTGCCGAGCATGGACGGTGGCGCCGTGGCGGCGATCCGCCAATGGATGCCGCGGTTCGCCGACGAGGCGGGACTGGTCGTCGACGTCCGCGACAACGGCGGCGGCAGCCGGGACGCGCTGCTGGAGTTGTACCGGTGGCTGGCCGCCCCCGATGATCCGCCGCGGGTGGCCAACGCGGCCGCGTATCGCCTGCACCCGCAGCACGACCGCGACCACTTGGCCGCCCGGTTCATGTACCGCGCCGACTCCCCGCACTGGACGCCCCGGCAACGTTCGGCAATTGACGACTTCACCGAGCGATTCGCGCCGCAGTGGGAGCCGACGGTGGAGCAGTTCAGCGCGTGGCACTACCTGGTGCTCGACGCCGCGGAGAGCGACGGACACGCTCGCTTCGACAAGCCCGTCGTCGTGCTGATGAACGCCAAATGCTTCAGCGCGACGGACATTTTCCTGGCAGGTATGGCCTCGCTGCCGCAGGTGACGCTGCTGGGCACGGCCAGCGGCGGGGGGAGCGCCCGCTCGCAGACCGTTCGGCTGGGCCCAACCGGTTTGCGGCTGCGGATTGGGTCGATGGCGTCGCTGCAGCCCGACGGCCGGCTGTTCGACGGCCACGGCGTCGCGCCAGACGTGGTCGTCGAGCCGACGCCGGAGTACTTCATCGGCGGCGAAGACCGGCAGTTGCAGGCCGCTTTGGAGCTGATCCGCTCACGCGCCGCGGAGCCGGCGCCCGCGAGCGACGCGGCTCCGCAATGAGCCGCCCCGTGTGAATTTGGGAAGCCTGCGCGGCCGCTGCTTCCTGCTGGCATCGCACTCGATTTTTTCCGGCCGGCGCGGCGATAAGCATTACGTACGCAATGGATTGCCTACGCTCATGCTTGTCGCCGAGGGAGCCGCGCTGATGTCTGTCGATTTGTCGCAGTTGACGGTTTTGTGCACCGCGTTCGGCGCCCGGGGCGGACTGGAGCGGCTGGCGCGCAGCGTTCACTCGCTGCACCCGCAGGTGAAGATCCTCGCGGCCGGCCCGTCGGCCAGCGACGCCACGTGCGTGGGCGTCGACATCGTCAAGTCGGGCGCCGGCGACACGCCGGGCTCGGTCCGCAACGCGCTGCTGGCGCGGGTGCGGACGCCGTACTTCGCACTGGTCGGCGATGAAATGGAGCTGCACGCCCGGGCGCCGCTGACTGACCTGTTGGCGCCAGTGGCCCAGGAGCAGGTGGATCTCGCCGCGGGCGAGTTAGTCGAGTGCCGCAAGAAACTGCTGGTGCTCACCAGCCGCCAGCCGGCGCCGGGTCACGGTTGCTTCAGCCACGAGAGCGGCGGGCTCGCGCTGCGGCCGGGGCTGGGTGCGGTGAGCGACGGCGTCAGTCGCTGCGACTACGCCCATCAGTTCTTCGTCGCGCGCACCGACAAAGTCCGCGCAATGGGCGGCTGGGACCATCAACTCATCAGTGGCGGCGACCTGGAGTTCTTCGTCCGAGCCGAACGGTTCGACCTGCGCATCGGCGTGGAGCCAGCACTGACAGCCTGGCATTGGGGCCATGCGTCGCCGCCCAGCGAGACGGTGTCGGTGGAGGCGGTCGAGCGGATGAATCTGGCGCGCCTGTGCCTGCCCAACGGAGCGGTCGTCACGCCGCCGCCCGCGCGAATGGCCGCTTAGTTCGGCCGCCCCCGGGCGAAGGGCCATGCTGAGGCCAAACGTCGCCTGCTCCCATCCCGCGACCGCCCCGCGGACGCAAGCTTGGCCTTGCGGGTGAAGAAAACCCAATTTCTTGGCGAACTTTCCTGTTGCACATGTCGTAATATGACGATATATTTGCATGTAACCCAGGAGTTCGCCCATGCCAGCCGCTCGCAAACAGCCGACACTGCTCGAGATGGACGCGTTGCAGCAGGCCGCTGAGTGCCTGAAGACGCTCGCCCACCCGCACCGGTTGCGGATCGTGCAGATGCTGCTGCAGGGACAGTACACCGTGGGCGAGTTGGCCGAGGCCTGCGGGATCGCCAGTCACATGGCGTCCGAGCATCTGCGGCTGATGAAGCACTGCGGCATGCTCGACAGCGAGCGTGACGGGCGAAAGACTTACTATAATATCGCCGAGCCGCACCTCGCTTCGATCCTGGGCTGCATCGAGAAGCGATTCGGGGCCGCGTAACGTCCCGGTGTTTTTTTACAGAAACATATCGTCATGTGACGATAGTTTGACACAAACAAGGAGGCCTAGCCATGTCCAACGTTCCCACCATTTCCCCGCAAGAGTTGAGCGAGCGCCTCGGTTCCGATCCTTCGGCCGTGCTGATTGACGTCCGCACGCCCGCGGAATTCCGCGAAGTGCATGCCACGGCCGCGCGAAATATCCCGCTCGACCGCATCACGCCGCAGGACATCGACAGCGGAAAAACGACGTACGTGATTTGCCGGTCGGGCTCGCGGGCGGAGAAGGCCTGCGAGAAACTGCTGGGGGGCGGCTGCGGCAACGTGACGAACGTCGAAGGCGGCACCCAAGCGTGGGAGGCGGCCGGCCTGCCGGTGGTCCGCGGCAAGAAGACCATCTCGCTGGAGCGACAGGTCCGCATCGCAGCCGGGTCGCTGGTGTTGATCGGCGCGTTGCTGTCTTGGTTTTACATGCCTGCGTTCGTGTGGCTCAGCGCCTTCGTGGGCGCCGGGCTGGTCTTCGCCGGCGTGACCGACACCTGTGGCATGGGCATGATGTTGGCTAAGATGCCGTGGAATCAGGCCGGCGGCGAGTCGTGCTGCGGGACGCAGAAGTGCGCCACCTGAGTTCCTGCGTCGACAGGCACGCCGCAACGAGCGAACCCGACGCGGCGTGCAGATCATCAAGCCCCAGTTGGCTAGTTTGCGGTACAAGCCCGCAAGGGCGGCGTATGGGTCGCCACGCGCCGCGGCAAATCGCGGTCTGATCGCAGTTCAAGGAGCGAGATCATGCGAGTCGTTATTGTCGGTGCGGTGGCAGGCGGTGCGTCGGCAGCGGCGCGGGCGCGACGGTTGGACGAGTCGGCCGAAATCACGCTCATCGAGCGCGGCGAAGCCCCCTCCTTCGCCAACTGCGGGCTGCCCTACTTTGTCGGCGGCGTGATTGAATCTCGCAACAAGCTGCTGGTCACGCCCACGCAGCGGCTGATCGATCGGTACAAGCTGGACGTACGCACGCGGACCGAGGCGCTGGCAATCGACCGCCGGGCCAAGACGGTCACGGTCAGCAAGCTCGACACCGACGAAGTGGAAACGCTGTCCTACGACAAGCTGATCCTGTCGCCGGGGGCGTCGCCGCTGCGGCCGCCGTTCCCGGGCGCCGACCTGCCGACCGTGTTCACGCTTCGCGACCTGAAAGACGCGGATCAATTGCATGCCGCGGCCGCGGGCGCCAAGCGGGCCGTTATTATTGGCGGCGGGTTCATCGGATTGGAAATGACCGAGAACCTGGTGCACCGTGGCCTGGACGTGTCGGTGGTGGAGTTGGCTCCGCAGATCCTGCCCCCGTGGGACGCCGAAATGGTCGCCCCGGTGGCCGATCACCTGCGCAGTCGCGGCGTGAAGCTGCATCTGGGCGACGCGGCCGAGGCGATCGAAGAGGTCGACGAGGGCGGCGTGCGCGTCAAGCTTCGCTCGGGCGAATCGCTGGAGGCCGACTTTGTCGTGCTGTCGATCGGCGTGCGACCCGAGAACAAGCTCGCGGTCGACGCCGGTTTGGAAATCGGCCCGCGCGGCGGCATCGTGGTCAACCGCAACATGCAAACGTCCGATCCCGACGTGTATGCGGTCGGCGACGCCGTGCAGGTGAATCACTTCATCGACGGCTCGCCGGTGCAGATCCCGCTGGGCGGCCCGGCCAACCGCCAGGGGCGGATCGCGGCAGATCACGTTTTCGGTCGCGACAGCGAGTACCGGGGCACGCAAGGCACGGCGGTGGTCGGCGTATTCGACATGACCGCCACGATGACCGGCTTCAGCGAGAAAGCCCTCGCGGCGGCGGGCATTCCGCACCTCAAAGCGTACGTGCATCCCGGCAACCACGCCGGTTACTACCCCGGCGCTCAGGGGATGACGCTCAAGCTGTTGTTCGCTCCCGACACGGGGCGCATCCTCGGCGCTGAGGCAGTGGGCGGCGCGGGCGTCGACAAACGGATCGACGTGCTGGCGGTGGCCATTCAAGCTGGCATGACGGTGTACGACCTGGAAGAGATGGAACTGGCGTACGCCCCGCAATACGGCTCGGCGAAGGATCCGGTGAACATGGCCGGCTTCGTGGCGTCCGGCATCCTGCGGGGCGACCAGCCGGTGGTGCACAGCGCCACGCTGGTGGGCACGGCCCCGGGCGGCGCGGGCGAGGGCGCCGGCTACCTGCCGCCGGCCGGCCCGGATCGCTTCCTGCTGGACGTACGCACCCCCGAGGAGTTCCACCAGGGCCACATCTTCGGCGCCAAGAATATCCCAATCGACGAACTGCGCGGCCGGCTCGACGAACTGCCGCGAGACAAGCCGATCACCGCCTACTGCCAGGTCGGTATGCGGGGTTACCTGGCCACGCGCGTGTTGCTGCAGAACGGTTTTGACGCGGCCAATCTCAGCGGCGGGTACAAGACCTACCAACAGCACGCTTCGGCGACATCGGCGAGCTAACGCCTGCCCGGGGGACAGTTCTGCCGCCCGGTGCGGTTCGCTGTGGCACGGTCATGGGCCGCCGTGCTACGTTGATTGCTGACGGGCTCAGCAGAGCTTCGCACTCCCCCTGCATATTGCGACCACCATGCGAGCGCTGCTCTACGATCAGTTTTGCGGACTGTTGCGAGTGGCGTCGGTTGCGGAGCCCGCGCCGCCGGACGGCGGCGTCGTGATCGAAGTCCGCGCGGCGGGCGTGTGTCGCAGCGACTGGCATGGCTGGCAGGGGCACGACGCCGACATTCAGACGCTGCCGCATGTGCCGGGGCACGAGTTTGCCGGCGTGGTGGCCGAGATCGGCGCCAACGTGACCAAGTGGCGCCCGGGCGATCGCGTGACGATGCCGTTTGTGGCCGGGTGCGGCGCCTGCGAGGAGTGTCAGAGCGGCGCCGCCCAGGTTTGCCCGCGGCAGTTTCAACCCGGGTTCACGGGTTGGGGGGCGTTTGCCGAGCGGGTGGCGGTGCGCTTTGCCGACTTCAATCTGGTGCCGCTCGATGAGACGCTGTCATTCGACGTGGCCGCCAGCTTGGGCTGCCGCACGGCCACCGCGTATCGGGCGGTCGCACTGCAGGGCGCCGTGGGGCCCGAGCAGTGGGTCGCCGTGCATGGCTGCGGCGGCGTGGGGTTGGCGGCGATAATGATTGCCGCGGCGCTGGGCGCGCGGCCGATCGCCGTCGACGTGCAGCCGGGTGCGCTGGCGATGGCGCGGCAGTTCGGCGCGGCGGCCACGCTCAACGGCGCTGAATTGGATGACGTCCCCGCGGCGATCGAGGAGCTCACCGACGGCGGCGCGCACGTGTCGCTCGACTGCCTGGGCGGGTCTGCGACCGCCAGCAACTCGCTGCTCTGCCTGCGCCGCTGCGGGCGGCACGTGCAGGTTGGGCTGCTAGCCGGCGGGGACTTTCGCCCGCGACTGCCGTGGGAGCGCGTCATCGCCTACGAACTCACCGCCGTCGGCAGCCACGGCCTGGCGGCCGCCGATTACGGGCCGCTGCTGCAGATGGTCGCCGATGGGACGTTGCCGCTGGGCGAGTTGATTACGCGCCGCATCACGCTGAGCGAGTCCGCCGCGGCGCTGCAGCAAATGACCGCCGGCAGCGCACCGGGGGTGGCGGTGATCACCGATTTCACCGGGTGAGGGACATCGCGCTGCTTGCCAGCGCGTGCCACGGCTCTGTGAGCCGTGTGAAGTGCCGCCCGTTTCTCCACTGCGCACGGCTCACAGATCCGTGGCACACGGATTTGCTTTCTTCAGCGCTCGCTTGGCTTGCGCAACAACTTCAGCGCCGCTTCCAGCACGGGGTCGCCGCGTTGGAAGTCGCGGGCCGTGGCCTTCACCGGCACGTCCGGCGGGATGCCGACCCCCTCCAACTCGTCGCCCGCGGGCGTCATGTCTTTCCACGACGGCAGGAACAGAACCACGCCATTGCCCAAATCGTGCGGCTTGGGGTTGCCGGAGCTGCCCTGCGAGCGATCGCCGACCAGCGTGGCGCCGGCCGCTTTCATCATCAGCAGAAACGATTCGCAACTGCTCATCACGACAGGGCCGGTCAACACGACTGCCTTGGCTTTGATCCGCGGCCCCTCGGCGTTGGGCTCCAGCCAGCGCTCGTAGGGCGGGTCCGTGAAGCCGGTCGGCGATTGCGGGTCGCGGTACACGTTCTTGCCGTACAGCAATCGCTCATCGGTAAAGCAGCCGGCGACTTGCTGGGCAAGCCGTTCGTCGCCGCCGCCATTGCTGCGGACGTCGATAATTAGTCCTTGGGCGTCCTGCACCGCGGCAAGGGCCGCCCCCAGATCGTCCGCCACGCCGCTCTGCGTCCAGTTGTCGACCGCCAGGTATTTCACGCCGTCGCCCCAGTCGCCGGTGGCCAGATGCTTGCCGTGCATCTGCCACTTCGGCACCAGTCGCGGCAGCAGCTTGAAGTTGGCGTTCGGCACGGCGGGCCGGACGAAGCTGGGCACGTGCTGGCCCTCGACGGTCAGCCAGACGTGCTTGTCTTCGGCTTTGGCCAGCACCATGGCCAGCCGTTTGGCAAAATCCTGCGGCGACTTGGCGTCAATCAGCCGCTTGCGAGCGGCTTCGAACCGCTGGCCCCAGTCCACGTCCAGCCGATCGCGGTAAGAGTAGGCGTTCTCGACAGCGTCGCGAGCGATTTCGTATGCCTCCAGATTCGCGGCGGCGTCGTCCGCCTGTTCGGCGCCGGGAAGGTCGTTGGCAGCTCCCGCAGCCGCCGTGCGAAAGGCGATCGGATACGGCACGGCCGGTTCGCCGGCGCGGTTGCGGAAGTTCGTGAACCGTTGGTTGTTGATGCTCAGCCAGTAGTCGTGCTCGGGTTGCAGCTTCAGCCGCATTACGAAGGTCCGATTGCCGTCGCGCCAACGGGGTTGGCCGATGAGTTCGGGAAACGTCTCGCCGCCGCCCACGATCGATCTGCCGCCGGGGTCCATCGGTTGATCGAAGGTGATGCGCAACTCGCGCGTCGCGGGGTCGACGTCGGCATTGCCGTTGTCGGGCGACGCTTTCACGACCCGCGGGGGCGCCGCGGCGATCGGTTGCGCGGGGCTCGCCAACATCGACGCCGCAACCGCGGCAACAAAGAATCTCGCGAGCATGGCTTCATCCTTTGCGATAAGTCATCGAACGGGCGGAGAAGCGGCAACTGTTAGTCTGGCGGCCCGGCGTGCGGCTGTCGATGCCCGGCGTTCGCCTGCTCATTCGTACGCCGGGCCGTCTCCTTGCGGGTCGCGGCGGCAGAAACCAGCGATTCCGCCAATCCCGCGCGGATTCGTACTCAGCTCTTCAACTGCCGGGCGAATCGCTTGAGGATGAGTTCCCCGCGTCCGATTGAATCGATATCGGTCAAATTGTTCCCGCGATGGCGATGTGATGATAAAGGCCTTCAACACGCGGCTCGCCTGGATCGTCATTCTGCTGACGGTCACGGTCAGCGTCGTCGACACTGTGCGGTTGTACCCGCAGTTGCCGCAGAACGTAGCAAGCCATTTCGACGCGGGCGGCAACCCCAACGGTTGGGGCAGCAAGCAGTCGTTTGTGGCGATCATGCTGGGGACGCTGACCGGCCTAGCGGCGCTGGGCGGCGTTGCCGAGTGGATGATCCGCCGCGGCCCGCGGGCGATGATCAACGTTCCGCACAAGGACAAGTGGCTCGCTCCCGAACATGAAGCGTCGACCCGCGCGGATATGGCCCACACGACCGTGTGGATCATCGCGGCGACGACTCTGTTTCTGGCGTTCATGACGCACGATGCGCTGGCGGCGAATCTCCGCGACCCGGTGCACATGAAGTCGATGTGGTTGACGCTAACCGGGCTGCTGGCAACCGTCGGGTGGCTGACGCTGCGGATGACGCTACGGTATCGCAAGCCGCCGACGGCGTGACGCTGGCCCAGCCGCCGCGCTGTTACGTGCACCGCGCAGGTGAACTCGTCTCCCGTCTGGCGGTTAGACTCGCACTGGCGGTGGCAAGAAAACGCTCGCCCTGGAATCGTAGCCGTGTCACAACTCACCGAAACTCAGACCGCCGTCGCAGCGCAATCGGCCCCCGCGCCCCAGTACGAGTGGCCGGCACGGCGACCGTTTCTATCGGCCCGTTGGCGGCATCTGGTGATGCTCAACTACGAGATCGCGCCCGAGATCGTGGCGCCCTTCGTGCCAGCGGGGACGGAGATCGATTTCCATGAGGACCGCACGTATGCCTCGATCGTAGCGTTTCGGTTTCTCAACACGCGCGTCCTCGGGCTGCCGGTTCCCGGGCACATGGACTTCGACGAGGTCAACCTGCGGTTGTACGTCCGACGCCGCGCGGCCGAAGGCTGGCGGCGCGGCGTTGTGTTCGTCCGCGAACTGGTCCCTCGCCGAGCCATCGCCTGGGTGGCCCGGACGTTGTACAACGAAAACTACTGGTACGCCCCCATGCGACACGCGATCACGCCGCGGGAACAAGCGGCCGCGCCGCCGAAGTCGCTGGAGTTTTCGTGGCGGTGGGCTGACGCCGAGTCGCGTGTGACGATGCGCCCGGCGGCGGCACTGCGACCGCTGGCGCCGGGGTCGCTCGACCAGTTCATCGCCGAGCACTACTGGGGCTACAGTCGCCAACGCGATGGCGGCACCAAGGAATACCAGGTAGCGCATCCGTCGTGGCAGTCAGCACCGGCGGAAGATTTCACGTTCGACGCAAACGTCGCCGAACTCTACGGCGAGGCTTTCGTCAAGCCGCTCAGCCAGCCGCCGGCCTCGGCGTTCTATGCCGATGGTTCAGCGGTGCGCGTGTACGCGGGCGAGCGGATTTGAGCGGCATGCGCCGCGTTGTCATGAGGTCGCGACGAATCAGCAACGCCGCGGCGACCAAGCCGGTTCGCGGCTTCGGAGCCCTTGTCTGACGGCTGACAGCTGACCGCTGATAGCTAACAGCTCACGCTCTCACTTCCGCCGCTTGGTGGCGAGCGTGATGCTCATTGCCCAGCCGCGGCAGAGGAGCCGGGCGTATTTCACCGGCAGCTTGTCCAATGCCGGCTCGAGCAGTTGCTTCACCAATCGTCCGCCGCCGGCGAGCGTAACCAAGCGGCCGTGTGTCGCGAACAGCGGCGTGGCGATGCGTCGGAACCCGGCCCGCCGTAACAGTCGGGCGACTTCTTTCAGGCGATATTCTTTCAAGTGCAGGCCGCAAGCCTGAGTGCGCGGGGGGTGGAATACGGCCGTCACGTCCGAGGGACGCAGCAGCCAGTTGGGCGTGATGGTCACCAGCACGCCCCCGGGAGCCAGCAACTTGTGGGCGTGGTCGACAAAGCTCTGCACTTCGTCGGGTCCCAGGTGCTCCAGCACGTCGTTCCAAAAGATGACCGTGGGGCGCTTCTCGACGTCGTCCGGCTGCACTTCGCGGAAGTCGCCCAGCAGCAGGTCTTTGGCGTAGCGCTCGCCAATCTCCGCCGCCGCTTGGTCGCGCATCGTCGAGGAGACTTCGATGCCCCCGACGGTGTGGCCGTGAGCGCGCACCTCTTTCAGCAGCGCGCCGCTGCCGTAGCCAATCTCAAACAGATGCGGTCGCCCCATGCCGCCGGCGATTTGCTTCTCCAGCAACCGCAACACGAGTTGCGTATAGCGTTGGTCGAAGCCCATGATCAGCGGCGCATCGGTCTGGCCGGCCGCGAATTGCTGCGCCGCCAGGATTCCGCATACTGTGTCGTAGGCCTGGCCGACGACCAGCCCGCGCTGATGCGAGCCCGCCGGACACGCCATGATCGCCGCAGCAAATTTACGTTCTTGCTCGTATTGCAGTTGCTGCAACTCGTCCAGCGCGCGGCCCTCCAGCTCCGCGAACGTGCCGTCGGCCAACATGACCTGACCGGGAGGAGCCTGCACGGGCGGCTCGGGCGGGGCCTCGGGTTGCGGGAGCGGATTGATCGTGTACATCGACGGTTCGTCGTTCGGGGCAAGCAGTCGGGACAAGCAAGTACGAAAGCATAGTTCGCCCCCACGGGCGGGGGCGCCCGCCCACAAGCCCTGCAGTAACGGTTGCAGCGGTCATGACAATTTTCGGCTGCCGTAGCGAACGGCGCCCGTCGGATCGGCGCCCGCGAAAAAGCGCGTCGGCGAGTTTCCGCCTTGCCCCTTCTGCCCCGGGGCGGCCGGTGGTTATAACGGAGTTGAACTTCCCCCGACCGCCGCTTGCCATGCCCGCCCCGCCTGCTATCCGACTCGCGACCGCCGCCGATCTGGCGGAGATCAATCGCATCTACAATCACTACGTGCCTCAGTCGACCACGACGTATGACGAGGCGCCGTGGACGATCCAGCAGCGCGAAGCCTGGTTCGCGGGCCGGCAGGCGTGCCACCCGGTCACCGTCGCTGTGCTGACCGACGACGACGGGGGCGAGGTGATCGTCGGCTGGGGTTCGTTGCATCCGTTCCGCAGTCGCTCGGCGTACCGCTTCACCGCGGAAAACTCCGTGTACGTCGCTCCCGAACAGCACCGCCAGGGCATCGGCTCAACGATCCTGGCCGATCAAATCGAGCGGGCGAAGGCGGCCGAACTGAAGGCCATCATCGCCGTGATCGACGCCGAACAGACCGCCAGCATCGCGCTGCACGCCAAGCTGGGCTACGAGCAGGTCGGCCGGTTCCCGAAAATCGGTCGCAAATTCGACCGCTGGCTCGACGTGGTGTTCATGCAACGGGTGCTGTGAGCGCCTAGGGCGGCTGTCGGCTATCGGCTGTCACCGATCGGCCCCTCAGCCGCGAGTTGGCCAATTCGCTGGCGGCGCTCGGGGCTATCCTCCGCTCGGCAAGCGAACCCGCGGCACGCCTGCCGCGTCCGACCCGCGTACGCTAGAATCGTGTCTTCGCGGCGCTCCGCCGGCGACCTGGTAGGGTTCCGGCGGAAAACGGACGCGCGAACGGCGCTCGCTCCGCCGCTCCCTGACCTCTGACCTCTCCACTCCGACCTCTCTCGTTCCGCCATGCTCAACAAATACTCCTCGCACATCACGCAGCCGAAATCCCAAGGCGCCAGCCAGGCCATGCTGTACGGCTGCGGCCTGTCGGAAGCCGATATGGACAAGCCGCAGGTCGGCATCGCCAGCGTGTGGTACGAGGGCAACACGTGCAACATGCACCTGTTGGATTTGGCGGCCAAGGTGAAAGAGGGCGTCGAGGCGGCCGAGCTGGTCGGCATGCGGTTCAACACGATCGGGGTCAGCGACGGCATCTCGATGGGCACCAGCGGCATGAGCTACTCGCTGCAGTCGCGCGACATCATTGCCGACAGCGTCGAGACCGTCATGCAGGCCCAGTGGTACGACGGCATCATCACGCTGCCCGGGTGCGACAAGAATATGCCGGGCTGCCTGATGGCCATGGGCCGGCTCAATCGGCCCGGGCTGATGATCTATGGCGGCACGATCAAGCCGGGCTTTACGAAGTCCAGTTCCGGCGACCCCGAGAAGCGCGACATCGTCAGCGCCTTTCAATGCTATGGTGAGTTTTTGGCCGGACGAATCAGCGAAGACGAGCGCAAGTCGATCGTCCGCAGCAGTTGCCCCGGCGCCGGCGCCTGCGGCGGCATGTACACGGCCAACACGATGGCCTCGGCCATCGAAGCGATGGGCATGTCGCTGCCCTACAGCAGCAGCATCCCCGCCGAGCATCCCGACAAGCTGGGCGAGTGCTTGGCCGCCGGCCCCGCGGTGCGCCGCCTGTTGGAGCGCGATCTGAAGCCACGCGACATCATGACCCGCGCCGCGTTCGAGAACGCCATGGTGTACATCATGGCGGTCGGCGGCAGCACCAACGCCGTGTTGCACCTGCTGGCGATGGCGCGGGCCGTGGACGTGCCGCTGACCATCGACGACTTCCAATCGGTCAGCGATCGCACGCCCTATCTGGCCGATCTGAAGCCCAGCGGCAAGTACGTGCAGGAAGAACTGCACGAAGTCGGCGGCACCCCCGCGGTCATGAAGCTGCTGCTGGAAGCGGGGCTGATCGACGGCTCGTGCATGACCGTGACCGGCAAGACCGTCGCGGAGAATCTGGCCGAGCTGCCGGGCCTGGCCGAGGGGCAGGACGTGGTGCGGCCGATCGACAAGCCGCTCAAGGCGACCGGCCACATCCGCATCATGCGCGGCAATCTCTGCCCCGACGGCGCCGTGGCCAAAATCACCGGCAAGGAGGGGCTGCAGTTCACCGGCACGGCCAACTGTTTCGACAGCGAAGAGGACATGCTGCACGCCTTGGAACAGGAGAAGATCGCCAAGGGCGACGTGGTCATCATCCGCTACGAAGGCCCCCAAGGCGGTCCCGGCATGCCGGAGATGCTTACCCCCACCAGCGCCATCATGGGCGCGGGCCTGGGCGCCGACGTGGCGCTGATCACCGACGGCCGCTTCAGCGGCGGCAGCCACGGCTTCATCGTCGGCCACGTGACCCCCGAAGCCCAAGTCGGCGGCCCGATCGCCTTGGTCGAAAACGGCGACAAGATCACGCTCGACGCCGAGGCGAACACCATCACCGTCGAGGTGAGCGACGAAGAATTCGCCCGCCGCAAAGCGGCCTGGACGGCCCCGGCGTACAAGGCCACGCGAGGGACGCTCTACAAGTACATCAAGAACGTAAAGAGCGCCAGCGAAGGATGCGTCACCGACGAGTGATCGCGACTCGGCCGCTACGCCGCCCCGAATCGTGTTCTCACGCCCTGGCCGCCGCGGCGGACGAGGGTGCGGTATTTCATCCGCACTTCCAGGTAGCTCCACAGCAGGTAAGCGTTGCCGGCCACGCTGCTGAATAGCAGCGTCCAGGCGACGATCACCGGGATCACGTTGCGGTCGGACGCCGGCGGTTGAGCGCCGCCGGCGGTCTGCGCGTCGGGATTGTCCCAGCCAAAATCGGCGGCGGTGGGTCGGTCGTTGCCGGGGGCGTTGGGATTGGCGGCATTTGTCGCGGCGTCGCCGTGGCCCGCGGCCGCGTCCCCCTGGCCCGCGTCGGCGCCGGTGGGATTGCTGTGCGAGGCGGGCCACAACGCACTCGGGTCGCCGTCCAACGGGGCGGAGGCGTCGCCGGCGAGCATGTCGCCGGTGATCGACGGCGGGTTGGAACCTCCCTGCCCGGCGGGCGGTTGCTGGCCTGCGCCGCCGGCGCCGTTTTGGGTGTAGTCAGGAAATGAGGACCTCGGGAAGGACGGGCCGCCGTCGAACGATGTGCCGCCGCCCGCGGCGCCGGTCGGCTGGGCCGCGGTGCGTGGTGAGCCATCGCCATACCAAGGCGGCTGCGCGGAGGTCGTGGCGCCAGCGCCTTGGTTTCCTGGCCACTGCGACGCGAGGCCCCCAGCGCCGGCTTGCGCTCCGGTCGGGCTCGCGGCGCCCGCGGGCTGTTGCCCCGACGACGCCGCGGAATTGCCGTAGCGATCGCCGCCGATCTGGACCAACGGGCCCGAGGGCTGGGCCCCGGTCCAACGGCCAGCATCCTGCGGATCGATCGGATAGTCGATCCGCTCGCGCGGGGCCGCCGCTGTAGGGTTCTGGCCGTAGGGGTTCGATCCTGCCGGCTGTCCGTACGGGTTGGAGGCCGGCGGTTGCCCGTAAGGATTGGCGGCGCCGGACGGCTGCGCTGCGTAGGTTGGCGCCCCGCCGCGCTGATCGGTCGTACCGGCGGGCGTCGGCTGCGCGGCCCCGCCTGCCGCACCAGCGTAGGGCGCGCCCGCAGGGCTGGCGGCCCAATTGCCGGCAGGCGTGGGCGCATTGCTTGCCGCCGCGCCGTTGAATCCGCCGGGGTTGTCCCACGGGTTGGCAGGAGTGGGGCGAGTGCCTGCGGCCGTTGGCGTCGCGGCGCCCCAATTGCCGCTGGTCGTTGCCATGTTGGGATTCGACTGCACGAGCGCGGGCGCCCAAGGCGGTCCCGGGTTCTGCATCGTACCGGCCGCCGGCGATTCGGGCCGAAACAGTCCGTGTCCGGTCAACGGTTGGGTTACGCCCTGCAGCGCTTCGCGCGACCGATCGCCAAGATTGCCAATCGCCGTGCGGAACTGGTCGCCGGCGTTGGACAGCGCATCTCGCACCGGCGTCGCGGCGGCCTGCACCCCCGCCTCGTACTGACGCTGCGCCTCGGCCTGCCACTGGGCGGCGGTTTGGCCGGCCGCTTGCCCGTACTGGTTCGCAACGTTGCGCGCGTAGTCGCTCGCCGCCGTCGGAGCAGCGGCGGTCGGGGTCGTATTCGGGTAGCTGCCAGGGGCGCCTGGGTAGCGCGGCGCGGCGCCCGGCGTCCCTGAAAACAATGCTTCAGCCGAAGGTTGCGGTTGGGCGTAGGGATCGAAAGTCCCGCCAGCCGGGGCGCCGTACCGCGGACTGCCGCCAGCGGCGCCTTCGTACATTTGGGTCTCGACGGCCCCGGCGGGCAGCGGCGACTTAAGCGTCGTCACGCGCTGCCGTCGAGCGAGCGGCTCATCGCCCACCGTCAGCCGGATGCTGCTGATGTGGCGCAGGTCCTGCGGTATGGCAACTTCGATCGCTCGTTGGCCATCGGCGGTCAGTGCTCGAGCCGTTTGCGGATCGACGGCCACGGAGTACTGGTAGGCGCCGGGGACGTCGTCGGCGGGTTGCCAGCCGGTTTGCACGCCGGAGGCGCAGACGATCGCCAGTAGAAAAGCGGTTTCCATACGCGCATCCCTGTATCATCCCCGCGGGGTCCGCCACGGGGCTGCGTGCTCGCGTCAGTGCAAGTGGCTCTGGAGGGTCGGCCGCAACGACGTGCGCCGAGGCGCAATCGCGAACGTCCGGACAAGCCCTCCTGGGGGCCGAATATCCGGCAGTCTAGCCAATTCGCACAAATCGGCCTAGACAAACATGCTGGCGACGCTGCCGGCGCCGGCGGCAGAACAGGGCGTCGGAGTTGCTTGACAGACCGCGCGGTTGCTAGCGAGAATCTCAGACCCGACCGGAGCGAGAAATCCGGCGGAATTCCAGGGTCAGCAACGATTACAGCAGAGACGGGCGGGTCACGATGGTCACTTTCGCAGTCACAACGCCGCAACACTCCTTCTTGCCTGGCGGCGGCCTGGGCGACGGGGGCGAGTCGGAACTGCCGTTGCGCACGCTGTCGGGCGTCGCCGCCCCGGGCCCGTTCGACCCCGGCCGCAACGACCTCACGGCTGAGGGCGACGACCCGTTCGACGATTTCGACGACGACGATTTCGACGACGACTTCGACGACGATTTCGAGGAAGACTGGGAAGACGATCTGACCGAGGACGACGAATTCCCGGACACGTTCGGCGGCCAGGACGAGGACGAAGACTTCAGCGGCGACGACAGCGAAGATGACGACGACGACGAGGAGAAATCCCCGTTCTCCGACGATCCCGACTTCGACGAAAACTGAGCGCGCGACTCAGGTTTGCGACGTGGCGGCGGTCTCGGCAGGGTCGGTGGCCGGCAGCGCTTGGACCTGCGGCTCGGCCGCATCCGTCGTTTCGTCGAGCGTGCGAGCGTGTCGCTGGCTGATCGCTGCAAACTCTTTGTCGCGGGCCATGAAGGCTTCGACGACTTCGGGATCGAACTGCGAGCCGTAGCGGGTCGCGATCCACTCGCGCGCCTCAGCATGGCTGCAGGGCCGCTTGTAGGGACGCGTGGAGGTCAACGCATCATAGACGTCGGCCAGCGCGACGATCCGGGCCGGCAACGGGATTTGTTGCCCCTGCAAATTGTTGGGATAGCCGGCCCCGTCCCAGTGCTCGTGGTGCGACAGCGCGATCTGCCGGGCGAGTTCCAGAAAATCGTCGTCGCCCAGTTGCTTCTGGATCGACGCCAGGCACTCGGCGCCCAACAGCGTGTGCAATTGCATGGCCCGATGCTCGGCGGCGGTCAGCCGCTCGGGCTTCAGCAGGACCGAGTCGGGAATGCCGACCTTGCCCACGTCGTGCAGCGAGGATGCGACTGCCAGGTCAGCCACGAACTTATGATTGATCTCCTTGTGCGAGCGGGCCATCTCGTTGGCGAGGATGGTCACGTAAGCGCGAATGCGCTCCAAGTGGTCGCCCGTGTCTTTGTCGCGCGACTCGGCCAATTTGGCCAAAGCGAAGATGACGGCATTGCGAGTCCGCAGCAGCGACTTCGTGCGGCTTTCGACCTGCGACTCCAACTCAACGTTGCTTTGCGCGAGGGTGTCTTCGTAGCGATTGATGAGCACCACCGTCAGCAGCGAGCTGCCGCCGACAACGGCGAAGGTGAAAATCCAGCCAATCCGCTGGGCGGGATCGACAAGCTCCGCTGCCGCCTGGCTGATCCTGTCATAATCCTGCAGCACCAGCAGCACCACGTTGGACTCAGGCAAATCGATCGCGGTGACGACCTTCAGCTTGCCGTCCAGATAGATGTTGCCGGCCACCGTGTGTCGGCCTTCAAACTCGGCGTCCTCAATCGCCTGCAGCAGCGTTTCCGCTTTGCTCCCCGAGACCATCGTCACCAGGCCCGGCAGGCGTCGCAGCAAAGACGGATCGTGACGCAAACCGGGATGCACGATCAGGGCGCCGGTGTCGCGGCGAATTGCCCACAACTGCCCGTCGTATGTGGCCGTGGTCCGCGTGGCGAGCTCCTGCAAGACTTCCCAGCCGCGCGTGCCCGGTTCAAACGAGCTGACCCGTGCGCGCGTCAGTTGCACGACGGTCTGCTGCGCGACCGCACGCGACTCGGCCTGAGCGCGTTGCTCGAACGACCGCGTCAGCCAGGTATGCAACCATGAAGCGCCCCAGACGAGCCCCAGCGCGATGCACCCGAACTGGCTCAGCACCAGCAGGATCAACAGGAATTCTCTTCGTTTGATGCGCATCAGCGAGGGCGAGCAGTCGAGGCGAGCGGTGCGAAGCGTCCCCGACCACCGCGATTCGCGGACGTACAAAGACGACAGGGCATATGGAAAACTAGCTCGCAGAATCGAGGCCCGCAGGCAAGCAAGCGTTTCCAGGGGTCGCCGCCCGATGGCGCGGCAACCCGCAATCGACAATTGAAGGAGCGCGGCCGCGCAACCGGACCAGCCCGCGCAATCGGATGCCCAGACGCAGGGCCACGACCGCGCTAGAACAACTTTGCCACGTCACAGGCGAAGTAAGTGAGAACCCCGTCGGCCCCTGCGCGTTTGAACGCCAACAGACTTTCCAGCATGGTTTTCTCGCGATCGAGCCAACCATTCTGCACAGCGGCGGAGATCATCGCGTATTCGCCGCTGACTTGGTACGCAAACGTCGGCGCCCCGAAGGCGTCCTTCACCTGCCGCACGATGTCCAGATAGGGCATGCCCGGCTTGACCATCACGCTGTCGGCGCCTTCGGCCAGATCCAACGCGACCTCCCGCAGCGCCTCGGCGCCGTTGGCGGGATCCATTTGATAGGTGCGCTTGTCGCCGCTCCCCAGATTGGCCGAAGACCCTACCGCATCGCGGAACGGTCCGTAAAACGCCGACGCATACTTGGCGGCGTAAGCCATGATCTGCACGTCGACGAAGCCGGCTTCGTCCAGAGCGGTGCGGATCGCGCCGACGCGGCCGTCCATCATATCGCTGGGGGCGATCACGTCGCACCCCGCCGCGGATTGCACGACCGCTTGCTGACACAGCATGGCGACCGTTTCGTCATTGACCACGTAGCCGTCGCGAACCAGGCCGTCCTGCCCGTGACTGGAATAGGGGTCGAGCGCCACGTCGCAAATGACGCCGACGGCGTCGCCGTGAGTCTGTTTGACCGCCTGGACGGCCCGGCAGACCAGGTTCTCCGCATTGACCGCCTCCTCGCACTCGGGCGTTTTCAGCGCGGGATCGGTGGCCGGGAACAGCGCGACCGCGGGAATCCCCAGTTTGACCGCCTCGCCGACTGCTTCTACGGCCAGGTCGATCGACAACCGTTCGACCCCGGGCATCGACGGCACGGGCTCGCGGCGGGCGTCGCCCTCGTGCAGAAACAGCGGCCAAATCAAATCATTCGGCGACAGCACATGCTCGCGCACCAGTCGTCGCGACCAGTCGTGGCGCCGCATGCGACGCAGTCGTGTGGCTGGGAAAGCTCCAGCGGAATCAGCGGACGAGGCGGGCATGCAGGTCTCGGTGCGAGGGGCGAATTTCCGGTGCGGCGGGGCGAGCGGCTATCATTATCAGCCGACCTCGGCCTAAAATCTACCCGCGTCCACGCTCGCGCCTTCGCTCCCCGCACGTGAATGGACCTGAACTGCACTGCATTGAACTCGCTGCTCGCCAACCATGGCTGACGACGAACCGAAAATCCAACTCGGCCCGTTTCGATTCCGCCCCGCGTCGGTCGAAGTGCCAGGCCGTCCGCCGTTGCCGCAGTGGAAGGGCCCGCTGGAATTCGCCCTGTGGTGCCAGCGCGCCAGCCCGTGGTGGATCGGCGATATGATCAACGCGGGCGAGTCCTTGTTCGGCGAAGAGTTCGGCGAAGTGTGCGGCAGCACGCTGTCGACGGAAATGGTCAGTCGATACGCGTCGGTCGCCCGCCGCGTGCCGCCGGAGAATCGCCGGCCGGCGTTGTCGTGGTCGGCGCATGCGGCGGTTGCCCGGCTCTCGCCGGCCGACCAGCGACGCCTGCTGGCGGCGGCCGAGCGCGAAGGTTGGAACAGCGACGATCTTCACAAGAAAGTGCGCGAGTTCGTCGCGGCCCAGGAGGACAAGCAGAACTGACCGCCTGGACCCTGCTGCGCGAGCCGCTCAATCGCCGATTACGGGGCCTCTCACATCACAACATCCGCATCACATCCGATTGACTCCATGCATATTGCCGACGAACAACGCTACGACGAGATGACCTACCAGCGCTGCGGCCGCAGCGGGATCAAGCTCCCGGCGGTCTCGCTGGGGCTGTGGCACAACTTTGGCGGCGTCGATGCGTACGAGACGGGCCGCGAGATCGTCCGCACCGCGTTTGACCGCGGCGTCACGCACTTCGATCTCGCCAACAATTACGGCCCGCCGCCAGGCAGCGCCGAAGAGAATTTCGGCCGGATGCTGGCAACCGATTTGGCGCCGTACCGCGACGAACTGATTATCTCCACGAAAGCGGGCTACTTGATGTGGCCTGGGCCGTATGGCGAGTGGGGCTCGCGGAAAAACCTCCTCGCCAGTCTCGACCAGAGCTTGAAGCGGATGGGGCTCGACTACGTCGATATTTTCTACTCCCACCGTCCCGATCCCGACACGCCGTTGGAGGAGACGCTGGGGGCTGTGGCCGCCGCGGTGCGGCAAGGCAAGGCGCTGTACGCCGGCATCTCGAACTACTCGGCGGAGATGACCCGTCAGGCATGCCAAATCTTGCGCGACTTGGGGACGCCGTGTCTGATTCATCAGCCGCGTTACTCGATGCTCGAACGGTGGGTCGAAGCGGAATTGCTCGACGTGTTGGCGGACGAGGGCGTCGGCTGCATCCCTTTTTCGCCGCTGGCGCAGGGGCTGCTGACCAATCGCTACCTCGATGGCGTCCCCGCCGGCAGCCGCGCGGACAAGCCGCACGGGTTCCTCAAACGCGAGCACATCACGCCGGAGCGGCTCGCCTTGATCCGCAATCTCAACGCGATAGCCGCACGGCGCAGCCAGTCGCTGGCGCAGATGGCGCTGAGTTGGGTCCTGCGGGATCGTCGCATCACAACCGTACTGATCGGCGCTAGCAGCACGCGGCAACTCACCGAAAACCTCGCGTGCCTCGACAAACGGGACTTTGAGGATGAGGACCTGCAGGAAATCGAGTCGCTATTGGCGAGCTAGCTCCTCCGCTGGGGCGGCAATCGCGCGCCAGCGCAATGCTGCTCCCCCGTGGAAGCCAAAAGTGGCAACGCATTTGCAGGCTGCGCAAAGATGGGCGTGCCACAATCCACAGAGCCGCGAGAAACACGAGCCGCACGGCACGAGAGATGGCATATCGAGCCGTGCCGCGCGATCCTGCGACTCTTCCACAGAGGTGATTGCGGTTGGCCGAGCAACTGCGGCGAAATGTCGGCAATTGACTTCTCAAATCCGCCGTCGCCGATTAAAATCTCCCCCTGCTAACGGCGCGGATCGGAGCGTCGTAAAAAGGTACGGGAAAAGACTTCCCGCGCCGCGAGAATGTGACAAGCGACTGAGGGAGAGACAGCGCTTGCATTTTCGCGTCGGCAAGGACGGTCCCCTGTGACGGAGCTTGTGCTGCATGTCAGCCGAACTGCGCGATCGACTCTTTCGTTATTGCTTTGCTCTGTTCTGTACCGCCTTCGCCGCTTGGACGCGGCATCTTTGCGAACCGGCTCTCCACGGACACTTGCCGCTGGGCTTTTTCATGCTCGCGGTGGCGCTGACCTGTTGGTTGGCGGGTCCCGCGCCGGCGCTGCTGGCGTTGCTGCTGGGCGCGTTGGCCGCTGCTCATGTGGCGATGCCGCCCATCGGCAGTCTGGCGGTGGAGCACTCGGCGGATTGGCTGGCGCTGCTGGTCTATCTGATTGGGGGCTCGCTGATCATCGGGCTGTTTCATCGCTTGGCCTCGCAACAACAGGCTGCCGCATGTAGTGCCGAGGAGAACGAGCAACTCGTCAAGAAACTGCTGGTCGCCGATCGACGCCGACACGACTACCTGGCGTTGCTGGCCCACGAACTACGTAACCCGCTGGCGCCGCTGCAAACCGGCCTGGAGATACTGCGGCGCGGCGACGGGACGGCAGAAGACTCGACCCGGCTGCTGACCGTCATGTCGCGCCAGCTCGACCACGTCACCCGACTGCTGGACGACCTGCTGGACGTCACCCGATTCGCGAAAGGGCAGATCCGCTTCCATCGCCAAGTGCTCGACCTGCGATGCGCCGTGCGGACGGCGGTCGAATCCGTGCAACCGCACCTGGTGGCGTTCGAGCACGAGTTTCAATGCGTCATGCCCGAAACGCCGGTGTGGATCCGCGGCGATCGCGTGCGGTTGGTGCAAATCGTTTCGAACCTGCTGTCCAACGCGGCTAAGTACACCCCGCAAGGCGGGAACCTGAAGTTAATCGTCGCGCAATGCGAGCAGCACGCCTTCCTGTCGGTCCACGACGACGGGCTCGGCATTGCCCTAGCGGACCAGCAGCGGATTTTTGAGCTGTTCACGCAAGTCGACGGCGCCCGGATCGGCGACGCGCAGGGGTTGGGGATTGGACTGTCGCTGGTGCGACAACTCGTCAAGGCGCACAAGGGAACCATCTCGGTCCACAGCGACGGGGCCGGTCGCGGTTCGACGTTTGAAGTACGGCTGCCGTTGGTTGACCAGCAGCAGGCGCCCGACTCGCTGTCCGAGAGCGCCATCTGCGGCCCCGAGCCAATCCGTGCGGGCGCTCGCCTGAATGATGAGTCGGCCGCCACGGCGCCACGCCGCGACAACGGCCCGCAGCGCGTGCTGATCGTGGATGACAACGAGGACGCCGCCGAAACCCTGGCCTCGCTGCTATCGTTTGAGGGGCTCGCCGTGCAGGTCGCCCACAACGGCATGACGGCTCTCAGGACGCTCGAGCAATTCACCCCGGAGATCGTCCTGCTGGATATTGGCATGCCGGAGATGGACGGTTTCGAGGTCGCCAAGCAGATTCGCTCGCGGACGATGACTCAGCCCAGGATTCTGGCCGTTTCGGGCTGGGGCGGCGAGGAATGCGAGCGACTGGCGCGCGAAGCGGGAATCGACGAACACTGGCTCAAACCCATCGACCCGGCGGCAATGGTCAACCGACTGAGCCAATTCCGCGGCGGCGATGCGACCGATCACGGGATCGCGTCCGAGAATGCTACGGCCGTCTAGGCCACAGACGCGGCGATGCCGTTCGCAATGCCCGTCTCGCTGCGACTCGCGCGGCGATTACGCGACTGGCGCTTGGCTGCGGTCGCGGATCGCGCTCAAATACAGCAGCGAGGTCTCCGGCGTCCGACCGGGATCCTTCAGCACGTCTGACATGGCCGCCTTCAGCACGTCGCGGCGGCTCACTTGGCCGATCAGTCGGCCGTTTTCCAGCACGGGCAGGCGCCGGTGATAGGTGAGCAAAAACACCTGGGCTACCGACAACAAATGCGCGTCGGGGCCAATCGTCTGCGCATCGGTCTTCATGAATGCGCGGACTTCATTGGTCGGCAACTGTTCGTACGCCGCGTCGAGAATGAAGTTCATCGCGCACTTCTCGGAAAAGACGCCCAAAAAGTTGCCGTCTTCGTCGACGACCGGGGCGCCGGAGATGCGGTTCTTCAACAGCAGTTTCACGGCTTGCAGCACGTCCATTTCAGGCCGCAGCGTGATGAGTTTGGTCGCCATGAAGTCGCGGGCGGTCAGTTGGCACATGGTCAGCGTCTCCCCACGAGTGCGTCAGCGGCGCCAGAGCGCTACAGAAGAAAGGCAAGAGAGAAGAGGTGCGACGAGCCGTTGCGGTAAGCTTGTCGCCACACCATCAACATACCATTGCCCGCCGGCCGACTCCAAGCACAAATGGCCGAAAACAAGCTGTGAAAACTTTCACAAACCAAGAGCTTGTGAAAGTTTTCACGGAGTTGGTCGCGCGAGCCGCAGGATGCACACAGTCAAGACACCACGCCACGCCGAACCGGCATTGCTTGCGTGCGCGCCGCGTTAGGTAGACATTGAGGAACGCAGCGGCGTTGACGCCGCCCAGACCTTGTTGCCCATTGCGAAGCGCATGACCGCCGGTCAACTCATCGACGCCCTCAGTGCGAGTTTTTTCTGCCTCGTCGGCTTGTGGGCCGGCGCAGCGCGGGGGCATTGGTTTCTGCGCGTGGCGGTCGCGGGGGGCTGTTTGTTGACGCCGCTCTTGGGGGCGATGCACCTGGTCACGATCGAGTTCGGCCTGCAGATCGCCGTGATCATGCTGGGGCTCGCCGTGGTGCGTCGGCCCGACGATTGGCAGCCGCGATTCTCCGTGGAGACAGCCCTGCTGGCGATGGTCGTCGTGGCGGTGACTGCGGCCGTACTGCGCGAGGGACTCGACTTGCCGCTGACGCATTGGGTCTGGGCGGTGGGAGCCGGCGTGGGCACGGGGCTGCTGGGGCTCGCGTGCCTGTGGCTCGTTTGCGGGCGAGCGCGGTGGTACTGGCGGGCCGCCGGATTCGTCGCGTTTCTGCTGGCGTTGACGGTCGGCGGGCTGATCGTCAACGGCATCCGCTACTTCCTGTATGGCACCGCTCGATCGCCGTCGCTAATCGGCGCGATTGCCGAGTGGTTCGACTACGAATCGATCGCCTATTGGCTCAAGTGGTCAGGGCCCACCGTGGCTCTGGGGATTGCCATCCTGCTGAGCGTGATCTGGCTGGCGGTCCACGCGGGATGGTTTACGCGGGAACAGGATTCCGACAAAGACGCCCCGCGGCCGCGCCTGCGCCGCACGCTGGCGCGCGGCGGCGTCGTGGCGATCATGGCCGCCGTGCTGACGCCGCTGCTGTACATTTTCTACCACCTGCTGACGCCCGAACCGATGTGGGCGTACGACCCGCCGACGCCCAACGGGTACGACGACTTGGTCGCGGCGGGCAAGCGCGTGCCAAGACTGATTGGAAGGTCGCTCGACGGCTACGACTGGCCGCAGGCTCCATTCAGCGAAGTTCGTGACTACCTTGATCAACTCGCCCCTGCCTACCGCCAAATTGAAACGGGACTGGATAAATCGATAGTCATGCCCGAATGGTCGGCGATCGACGAGGAGGATACGGCCGCACTTGTCGAGTGCATGAGCGCGATACAGATGGAATTCTGGCGAACCCGTCTCGTCGGCAGCAATGACGAGTTCCTCCAATCCGCGATCGAGTTCGCTCGCTTGGACATTGCGCTCGGCAACGGACAAGGTATTGACCAATGGGAGAATCTCGGCGGCCCCCAAACGCTGGCCTGGGCTTTTGGACACCGCCTCTGGCGGATCTCGCGGGAGGACTGTCACCACTATCTGCCCGAGTTGTTCGCGTTCGAACGGTCGCTGGAACCTTATGACGAATTAGTCAGCCGGCAGCGGATTATTGACCAGAATTCCGACTGGGAATCGCACCTGCAAATGATCCTCAACGACTGGGATGTCGCCTGGGGGCATCGCGATAGCAACTGGTGGCGGTGGTACGACTGGCACCAGCAGGTCGCACACCTGCGGATGCTCATCACCCAGATGGCGCTGCGGGCGTACCGCTTGGAGCACGACGAACTGCCGGGAACGCTGGAAGAACTGGTGCCGGATTATCTGCCGTCGGTGCCGCTGGACCCTTTCGACGGCCAACCGCTGCGCTATCGCCGCGAGAGCCAGCGCTACACGCTCTACAGCGTCGGCGGGAACCAGACCGACGATGGCGGCAGCAGCGAGCAAGATCCGGACATCTACCGCGAGCTTGATCTCGTCACCAGCGGCCCCGTCATGCCGCCCAACTGGAAACTGGTCGTCGACGCGGTGCAGCCGGTTGTCGAGCAGCAGCTTCGGCGGGCGCCCGGGTGGCTACGGCAGTGGGCGGAGGCGCTGCGCGAGCAGAACTAAGCGTGCCACGGCTCTGTGATCCGTGCGAAGTGGTCACGTCATTGCCTCCGCCCACGGCTCACAGAGCCGTGGCACGCGATCCCGTGGTCGACTCTCTCCGAGAGTCGACCAATCCGCGTTGACTGCATCCTCACGGCTCCGCTTGGCAGCAAGCCGCATTGGCCGACTTTCGGAGAAAGTCGGCCACGCGCCGCTCACTTGGCCGGCAATTCCACGACGGCCGTCACGGGGAAATGGTCCGACGGGTAGCGCCCGTCGACCTGCGTGCGAATGATGTCCGCGTCCTTCACCTGCCACTGCGGGGTGACCAGCACATAGTCGATCTTGCGGCCGTCGGTGCGGTCGGCAAAACCGGTAAACGTGCCGACGTCTTTCACGTCGGGGTGAATCGCGCGAAACGTGTCGCGCAGTTTGGGATCGCCGTGCAGGATGATGGCGGTCGCTTTGTTGTCCTCGCCGGCGTTGAAGTCGCCGGTGACCAGCACCGGCAGGTCGGCTGCGTCGGCGGCGATCTTCTTCAGCACCAACGCCGCGCTCCCTTCGCGAGCCGGCTGCGACTGGTGATCCCAGTGGTTGTTGTAAATGCGGAACCGCGCCCCCTCGGCGGCGCGGTCGCGGAACTCGGCCCACGTGCAGATGCGCGTTAATTGGTTGCCCCAACTGGTCGAGCCGACGACCTCGGGCGTATCGGATAGCCAGAATGTGCCGCTGGCGGCGCACTCCAACCGCTCGCTGCGGTAGAGAATCGCCGCGAACTCGCCGCGTCGCTTGCCGTCCTCGCGGCCCACGCCCACGTACTTGTAACCCGGCAGCGCTTCGCCCAGTTCGTCCAGCTGAAACTCCAACGCCTCCTGCACGCCCAGCACGTCGGGGTTGAAGTCGCGAATCACGTTAAACAGCATCTCCCGCCGGTGCGGCCAGGAATTCTCGCCGTCGTTGGCCAAACCGTAGCGAAGGTTGTAGGTCATCACCCGCAGGGGCTCCGCAGCGCACAGCGGCGTCGACAGGACGAGGCACACCGCGAGGGCGAATGACCAATATCCAAGTCCCAATGACCAATGTTTGTCGGCTGCCATCCTAATCTCCTTGGTCATTGGTGCTTGATCTTTGGGAATTGACTTCACAGCCCTTCGTTCAATCCCTGCAATTCCGCGGGGATAAAACGGCCGTCTTTGCGGATCAGCTCGCCGTCGAAGTGCACTTCGCCGCCGCCATAGTCCTCGCGCTGGATCAGCACCAGGTCCCAGTGGATGCGGCTGCGGTTGCCGTTGTCGGCGTCTTCGTACGCCTTGCCGGGGGTCAGGTGGAAGCTGCCGCCAATCTTTTCGTCGAACAGCGTGTCGAGCATCGGATGCCTCACGCGGTTGTTCGTGCCCAGGGACCATTCGCCGCAGTAGCGGGCGCCTTCGTCGGAGTCGAGGATCGCGTTGATCTTCTCCGTTTCGTTGGCGGTCGCCTTGACGATCTGGCCGTCTTTGAACTCAAAGCAAATGTCGCTGAACACCGTGCCCTGGTAGCGGCTTTGCGTGTTGAAGGTGATCACCCCGTTGATGCTGTCGCGCACCGGGGCGGTGAACACCTCGCCGTCGGGGATGTTGCGCTCGCCGTTGCAGGGGCGGACCGGGATGTCCTTGATCGAGAACTCCAGTTCAGTGCCCGGCGAGACGATCCGCACGCGGTCGGCGGCTTCCATCCGCGCGACCAGCGGCTCTTGCGCTTTGGCCATGGCGGCATAATCGGCCGTGCAGACGTCGAAGTAAAAATCCTCGAACGCGGCCGTGCTCATGCCCGCAGCTTGAGCGAACGAATCGGTCGGATACCGCAGCACGACCCAGCGGGTGTCCGGCACGCGGATCTGGCCATGCACCTGGTGCCACCAATGCTCCTGGTACAGGTCCATCTTCGGCTGCGGCACGTCGGCAAACTGCGCGCTGTTGGCGGCGCCGCGGATGCCGATGTAGGCCTGCGCGCTGCGCATCCGGGCGCCCTCGAACTCGGCGGCCGCCTTCATGCTCGCTTCCGTGGCCGTCGAGTACAGCGACCGCAACACGGTGTTGCTCTTGGTCGACACCAGAGGCACGGCGCCGCGGGCGGCCGCGCCCTCGACCAGCGCGCACACCAAATCCGGCTCGGGCAGGTCGAACGCTTCGATCAACACGCGCTCGCCCGATTGGAGCGCGCAACTGTGATCGAGCAACAGATTGGCGAGCTTGTCAATTCGCGGATCGTGCATGGCAAATCACCTGACGGTGGATTCCTGTGTGACGTTTCCCCCAGGCGTCGCCGGCAAAGAATTGCGACGGTCTGAACTTCCCCACGTCGCGAATTGTACCCGCGCGCCCCGCGCGGCCGGAACCCCGCGGAGATTGCGCGGACGAGATTATGCGATACAGCGTCCGCCAGCGGTGTGCGATTACGACCAGAGCCAGTCAATCAATGGCCGCCAGAAGAGGATCTGCACGAGTGCGGCAATCCAGACCGCAGCGGAGAGCGCCGCCCGCCGCGCTCCCGAGCGGCCCCGTTGCGCTGCAAACAATGCGAGCGCCGCGAGCCCCGGCAGCGTCGCGGTGGCCAACCCGCGCAAGCCGACGACCATTCCCAACAGCATCACGGCAATGGCCGCATTGAATTGCTCCGCCGCGGCCGGCGACTTCAGCGCGGATCGCTTCGCCGCGCGGCGGCGCGACATCCAGGCCAGGCTCGCTCCCGGCGCCGCACCGAGCGCGAGCACGACCAGGGCGCCGGCCAACTGCGGCTCGTCCACGCCCGGCGCCAACACGGCGTGCCGCCAAACGCCGGGGGCGGCAATGGCGGCGCCCGCCAGCAGCGCAACCGCCACGCCGATGAATCGCCGCGGCGCTGACATTTCGTCCAAGCTGAACAACACCAACACGGTCAGCAGCGCCATCAGCGTGACATGCACGGCGTACGTAACCAGCAACGGCCAGTACGGATTCCACACCGTGTGCCACGCGCCAGTCAAATCGGTCAGCGGCCCGCGGTGCAAGTTGAGACCGCCGGAGAATACCTCGCCGTAAGCCAACAAAAAGAACACGGCCCCCACGACGGTTTCAACAACGGCGTAACGGGGCGAGATCGGCGCCTGGCAATCGCGGCACCGCCCCCGCAGCCACAGCCAGCCCAGGATCGGCACGTTGTCGTAGGGCCGGATAGGGCGTTTGCAGTTCGGGCAACGCGATGGCTGCCAGACGACTGACAAGCCAAGCGGCATCCGGTAGGCGACCACGTTCAAAAAGCTGCCGACGCAGGCCCCGACGAAGCCGAACCACAGTGCGGTGATGAGATCGATCAATTGGGGGCCAACTTGCGTAATGAATACGTGGCATGTTTGCTTACCGCTGCCAGGCCAGGAGAACTGCAGAGTTGGTTTCTGCGTGCAACTGCTGGCTGGTCGTGCCACTGCTGGCTGGTCCAGCAGTGCGAAGCGGGGACAAGGCGCCCACTGCTTGTCGAGCCAGCAGTGGCACAGCGCAACGATGCCGTTCTCCCGACTGCCAGGCGGGGGCAATTGGAATGCCCCCGCGCCCGGTCTATAATCTCCGTCTTACGCCAGCCACGCAACCGCCCCCGAGCGTTGGCCCAATTCACCGCGGCGCCCGCCGTGCCGACTCGCTCGACTCGCCGGCCGTGCCACCGACATCTTATTGGAGTCCACCTCGATGCGCTTTTGTGACCACCGCGATTCCCGCTGCCTCGTCGCTCGCACTCGCTGCAACATGGCCCTCCTAGTCCTGGCCGCACTGGCCAGCGCATCGCTGACCGGGGCGATGGCGCAAGACATTCTGATCGACGAGCCGGCCGCTGAGCAGTCCGAGCCTGCGACCGACAAGGAAGTAGGGTTCACGCAACTCTCGGGGGACGACGCCAAGTCGAAGTGGCGCGGCTACAACAGCGAAGAGTGGCCCGAGGGCTGGAAACTGGCCGACGGCATGCTGCATCGCATCGGCGGCGGGGGCGACTTGATGACCAAACAGCAGTACGGCAGTTTCGACATGCGGCTCCAGTGGAAGATCGAGCCGGGCGGCAATAGCGGCGTGCTGTATCACGTGCTCACCGGCGATCCCGCGCCGTACCTGACCGGGCTCGAGTACCAAGTCCTCGACAATGAGCGGCACGCGGACGGTCGCTCGCCGCTCACTTCGGCCGCGGCGTTGTATGCGCTGTACCCGCCGGATCCGAACCCCGTGAAGCCGGCCGGCCAGTGGAACACGGGTCGCATCGTGGTGCAGGGCAAGCACGTGCAGCACTTCCTCAACGGCAAGAAGGTCGTCGACTGCGTCATCGGCAGCGAGGACTGGAACAAGCGACTCGCCAAGAGCAAGTTTGCCAACTGGGAGAAGTTCGCGAAGGCGGACAAGGGCTACATCACGCTGCAGGACCACGGCAATCACGTGTGGTTCAAAAACGTGCGGATCAAGCCGCTGGCCGACGAAGCTGCGGCAGAATAGGTTCGTCGCGGCGTGGCTGCTAGCGGGCAGGCGGGAATCGCACGCCAACGCCGCTTCGTCAACGCGGCGCCAGCACGACTCTGTCAGAAATTGGCTGCGGAGCCGCCCCCTCAACGGCCGAATTACTTCCAGGACCCGCACAGCTTCTCACCGCGCGGGTCGTTTAGGGGGGAATTCAAGTATGCCACGCTGCCCAAGGGCGGCGTGCGCTGGGGGGATCTTGCTTCGCGCGGCTGTTCTGGCCGTGGCGATCGGGGGAATCCTCGCGCACGCAGCGACCACTGCCGCCGGCGCCGAGCCGCATGAAGCCGCTACCGACGCGGCCACGCGACGTGCGGCCGCGCGCACCATCCCGCTGGACAAAGTCGATCCGGCGTACCGCGACGCGGTGCGCGAGATCGTGCGACGGCCGACGCTGTTTCGGCGCTCGCCCACCAGCGTCGTCGATTGCCGCCCGGCCATGTTCACCTACACGGTCGAAAACCCCGAAGCGCTGGTCGAGATCTGGAACGATCTGGGGATCAGCAATGCGGAGTTGGTGCGCACCGGCGCCAACACGTTCCGTCTGGCCGACAATGCCGGGACCACCGGCGACATGGTCATCGTGGAGAGTACCTGCGAAGCAGGCGCACAGAACCGGATCGTGATGTACGTCGACGGTCAGTACGAGGGCAAACCGTTCCATCAGCCGCTCACCGCCCGCTGCGTCCTGGTGCTGCGGAGCGGCTCGGTGAAAGAAACCAATGGCCGCGACTATGTGGCCACGCGAATCGACTCGTTTATCAAACTCGATCAAACGAGCGTGGCCCTGCTGGCCAAGGCGATGCACCCGCTGATCGGCAAGACGGCCGACCGCAATTTCGCCGACACGGTCAGTTTTATCAGCAGCCTGTCGTACACGGCCGAGCGGCGGCCCGAGGCGATCCACAGCCTGGCGGCCGACCTGCAGCAGTTGGACGACCGCCGTCGCGCCGAGTTTAGCGCCGTGATCGATCTGTGCCACCGCAGCGGGCTGGTGGACCGCTCCGAACGGGTCGCGGCTGCCGCCGAAGAACCCGCGTCGCGCTGATTCCCGCTCCCAGCAGGTGCGAGGCCCCAGACCTCGGCCCCTTGGGACGCCTCGGCGAGCGAGAGGTCCGACAACGCCTGTTAGACCGCGAGAAACAGGCAAGTTCGACTTCTCGCTCGCCTCGAGGCAATTCCGTCGGCGCCTGCCGCGCAGACCGGGTTCAACTTTCTGAGATTTCTTCTCTCCGGCCGGCCAAGATCGCCAAAACGCCGGCGAAATGCTGGCGGCCGGTCTGAACCGGCTCCGCCCGGGCGTCTTGCCGCGACCGCTGGCTGGCAGTTGCGGTGCGCGCCACAATACGGCGTGGCTGCCGCATGTCGACTCCCACATTATTCCCCACTCTGAAGGAGTAGGACCATGAACGCGATGCGAACGCTCGCGGCCGCCCTGGTGCTGGCCGTGGCGACGATGGCGCCCCGCCCGCTCGCGGCGGCGGATCTGTCCCAGGCGATTCCGCCCGGGGCCCACCTGTTTGTCTTGGCCAAGCACAATCCCGAACGCGACTATCAGACCGACTACGTCGCCGACGTGTGGAAGACGTTTCAGGAGGAGCGAATCGGCCCCCGCCTGCTCGAGATCGTCACCAGCCGCATGCCCGAGGACGACCTGAAAAAGGCGACCGAGGTCTGGGAAGAGTTGTGCGACGCCGTGGGCGACGTGGACTTCTCGGCCGTCGCTCAGGCCGATCAGTTCCTGATGTTTCAGGTGATGAACGGGCCGGTTAATCAGTCCACCTTCGCCGTGGTTCTCTCCGAGAGCGACGCGGAGGAGTTCGAGCGCGGCATCGTTAACCTGATGGAACTGGTCAGCCGCCGCACGGGCGGCAAAGTGCCGATCGCTGTCGACGAGGCCGAGGAAGCGACAATTACGTCGTTCGATCTTCCTCGCGACGTCCCCTTGCGACCGTCCGTTGCGCGACACGGCGACGTCGTGCTGATCTCCACGTCCGATGCCATGATTCGCACCGCGGTCGCCATGTTGAATGACGACTCGCCCGACACCAAGTACGACGACCCCCGCGTAGTGGAAGCTCTCAAGGCCCTGCCCGAGCCGGAAGATGCGTTCGTCTTTTTCGACGGCAAGCTGATGTTCGATCGGCTGCGCGGCCTGCCCGACTTCATCCGGCAACAGGATCCCAACAACGAAGATGCAGCGCGATTCGCGGGCGTCTTCAACGCGGCGATCGACGAATTCGCGATCATCGATTTCGAGGCGACGGTCGAGTACACCGAAGGGTATCAGAATCGCACGGCGGTGCTGGGGCGCCTGACGCCCGATGCCAACGAACACATGCTTGGTCGGGCCATCATGGGCCAAAAGGCGTTCGACGATTGGCAATCATGGATTCCTGCCGAGGCAACCGGCTACTCGCTGAGCACCGGCGTCAACCTGCATGAGATTTACGCCGGAATCTACGAGTTCGTTGAGCGCGAGTTCCCTGAGGCCCAGGAGGGGCTCGACAAGTTCGCCGCCATCCAGGACCAGATCGGCGTCCACCTGGACGAAGATATCCTGCAGTCGTTTTCTGGCGAGTCGGTGTCGGTGAGTTTCCCGTCCGGCGACGACGCGGCGGCCGAGACGCTGTCGGTGACCGCCATGAAGTGCTCCAACCCCGACAAGATTCGGGAACTGTTGCATCGTGCGGTCGACAATCTCAAGGAGATCCCGTTCTTGCAGGCGCAGCAGCTCGATCTGGTCGACGCCGAAGGGCTGGAGGGCTTTGAGGAATTGAAGATGGCCGCGTTCGCCATGGCCAAAGCGCAACCGGTGATCGGCTTTGACGACGGCTGGATGATCATCGGCTCGAAGCCGGCGGCGGTGGAAAAGTTCCTCGCGGTCCGCCGCGGCGAGGCGGAGAACATCGCCTCGGCCGAGAGCTTCGAGCGATTCAATCTCGGCGTCGACGGCCCGGTGGCGCAGGTCAGCTACACGGACATCGGAGCCGGGATTCGCAAGGCGGCCGACGTGATCGACCAGGTCGCCGCGATGGCGCCCATGTTCCTGGGCATGGCCGCCCAGCAAGCCGGCCCCGAGCAGCTCAAGCCGGTGCAGGAACTGATCGGCCTGCTGCCGAGCATCGCCAAGGTGGTGCGCAAGTGCGACTTCGTTGAACAGAAGCTGACAATCACCCGCGAGGGCCCGATCCCGAACTCGTATTTGCGCGAATCTGTCACGCTTGTGCGAGCGCCGGGCGAGTCGGTCGCCACCGCGACGCCGTAAACCCGCGGGCAACGCGCGTTATCGACAATTCAGCGGCGGGTCGTTTCCCTCGGGAAGCGGTCCGCCGCCTCTTTTGCGCGAGCGGTGCGCGATACAATTGCATGCAGGTACGTGCCACTGCTGGATACAGGTACGTGCCACTGCCGGATACAGGTACGTGCCGCTGCTGGCTCGTCCAGCAGTGCGAACTTGGCGCCAGGCGCCCACTGCTGGACGAGCCAGCAGTGGCACACGCTTAATCTTCGGGCCCCCGACGTTCTTCGTTTTTCTTCCGTTCGATCTCAGAAGGTAAGGTCGCCATGACTGCCGCCGCCGAAGCGCTCGATTTTGTGATGCACGGCCTGATGAGCCGCTACCGCCAACGCGTGCCCGACGTGGATAAGGTGATCCGCGCGATGGTCGACGCGGGCTATGTGGCGTCGGCCGATGACATCGAGAACGACCACATTGCGTTTCGCACGATGGGCGTGCCGCAACTGGGCATCGCATCGCTGGAAAAGATCTTTCTGCACTACGGATACGAGCGCCGCGACCGTTTCGATTTTCCCGGCAAGAAGCTTGACGCGCACTGGTATGCGCCCCCCGCGGCGACGTACCCGCGGATCTTCATCAGCGAACTGCGCGTCGGCGACCTGACGGAAGAGGCCCAGCAGATCATCACCAGCTACACCGACGAGGTGACCAGCGATCCGGTGGACGCCTTAAACTTGGACGACGGCGCGGCGGTCGACGCCTTTCTGCACACGCCGTTGTGGCGCACCCCCACCTGGGCGGATTACCAGCGACTGGCCGAGGAGAGCGAGTACGCCGCGTGGGTGATCTACAACCGGTACTACCTGAACCACTTTACGGTCAGCGTGCACAACCTCCCCGCCGGCGTCGACACGATCGCCGCGTACAACGAGTTCCTCAAGAGCATCGGGGTGAAGCTGAACGACAGCGGCGGCGAGGCGAAGACCAGCGGCGACGGCCTGCTGATCCAAAGCTCCACGGTCGCTGAGATGGTCGACGCCGAGTTCGCGACGCCTGCGGGCGGCACGGAGACGCATCGCATCAGCGGTTCGTACGTCGAATTTGCCGAACGCCGCGTGCTGCCGGAGTTCGCCAGCCTGCCCCGGAACGAAATCCGCCGCCAGCATCGCCGCGACGGCTTCGAAACGGCCAACGCGGACAAAATCTTCGAGAGCACCTACAGTTCGCAAACGGGTCGGAACTAGCGTCGCCCGTCCGGCGGCAGCGGTCACGACGTCATCTGCGTCTCTCCCCCGGTTCTCCGGGTCAAAATCGCCCCGTTTTCCGGCCGGCGCCGGGGATTCCCACCCGCCGCAGGTCGGGTACACTGGGGGATTCTTTCATCCCGTCTGTCCCTGACTGGGCGCCCCGCGATCGCATCGCCGCCCGCCGAGTTGCCGCACCTGCCATGATCATCATCCTGAGAGAGCACGCCACCGACGAGCAGGTCGAGCACGTCGTCGAGCGGGTCGAGGCCCTCGGCCTGTCCGCCCACCTCAGCCGCGGCACGTATCGCACGGTGATTGGGGTCATCGGCGACGAAACCAAGATCGTGCCGCCGCAGCTGGAAGCCATCGCGGGCGTCGCCCAGGTGGTCCCGGTCATGCCGGCGTACAAGCTGGCCAGTCGCGAAGCCCACCCGCAGCCCACGATTGTCGAAGTGGGCAAGACGAAGATCGGCGGCGGCCGCCTGGGCATGATTGCCGGCCCGTGCGCCGTGGAATCGGCCGAGCGGCTGGACGCCATCGCCAAGGCCGTGGTGCCCGCGGGAGCCAACATCCTCCGCGGCGGCGCCTTCAAGCCGCGGACCAGCCCCTATTCGTTCCAGGGTTTGGGCGAGGAGGGTCTGCAGATCCTTCGCAGCGTCGGCGACAAGTACGGCGTGCCGGTCGTGACCGAGGTCGTCGACCCGCGACACGTGGAGCTGGCGTGCGAGTACGCGGACATGCTCCAGCTGGGCGCCCGCAACATGCAGAACTTCGTGCTGCTGACCGAGGTCGGCAGGACGAACAAGCCGGTGCTGCTGAAGCGAGGCATGAGCGCCACGATCAAAGACTGGTTGATGAGCGCGGAGTACGTGATCGCCCAGGGCAACACCAACGTGGTTCTCTGCGAGCGGGGGATCAAGAGCTTCGACCCGGCGACCCGCAATTTGTTCGACGTGGCGGCCGTGCCGCAGGTGCACGAGCTGTCGCACCTGCCGGTGATCGTCGACCCCAGCCATGCCACGGGCCGGCCCGAGTTGATCCCCGCCTGCGCGCTCGCGGGCGTCGCCGCGGGGGCCGATGGCGTGCACATCGAAGTGCACGACCGGCCCGAGGAAGCGCTCAGCGACGGCCCGCAGGCGCTGCTCCCGCCGCAGTACGCAGAACTGGCCGAGCAGATCCGCAAAGTCGCCGCTGCGGTGGGGACTTCGTTCTAGCTTTCCACGACATCTTGCCAATCTTGCCACCCGATCGACCGCTGAAACTCAACACGGCTTGCTGCGATGCGAGCCCGATTCGAATTGCGAGGATTCCCAATGCGTAAGTTTCTGATCGCCGGCAACTGGAAGATGAACACGACCGCCGCCAGCGGGGCCGAGCTGGCCGGCGCCGTGGCCGCCCAGGCCGGCGAGCTGTCGGCCGTGGACCTGCTGGTCTGCCCGCCCAGCGTCTACCTGGCCGGCGTGAAGGCCGCGATCGGCGACGCCAATGTGGCCCTGGGCGCCCAGAACATGTACCACGAAGCGTCCGGCGCCTTCACTGGCGAAGTGTCCGCCGACATGCTCAAGGACGTCGGCTGCACGCACGTGATCCTCGGCCACAGCGAACGGCGCCACATCCTGGGCGAGACGGACGAAGATATCAACAAAAAGACCAAGGCCGCGCTGGCCGCCGGGCTGATCCCCGTGGTATGCGTCGGAGAACTGCTGGAAGAGCGGGAAGCCGGCAAGACCGCCGAGGTCATTCAAACTCAGTTCGACGGCTCGCTGGCCGGGCTGACCGCCGAGCAGGTCGCCGGCACGGTCATCGCCTACGAGCCGGTTTGGGCCATCGGCACCGGCAAAGTAGCCACCCCCGAGCAGGCCGAAGAGGTGCATGCCGACCTTCGCAAGCTGATTGCCGAGCGTTACAATGCCGCGACGGCCGAGGCAGTGCGAATCCTGTACGGCGGCAGCGTCAAACCGGACAACGCCACGGAACTGCTCGGCCAGGATGATGTCGACGGCGCCCTGATCGGCGGCGCCAGCCTCAAGGCGGCCGACTTCGTGGCGATCGCCAAGGCCGGCGTCGAGCTGTCGAAGTAAATCGGACCCTGGCCGGCGGCTGCCGCCGCAATCCCCTGAGCGTCAAACGGAGTTTCCACGTGATTGTTCCCATCTTCGGCAACGTCGTGACTAGCCTGCTCAGTGCAGCGTTGGCCGTGATGGCCGTGTTCATGATCCTGTTGGTTCTCGTGCAGCGCGGCCGGGGCGGCGGGTTGGCCGGCGCCCTGGGCGGCATGGGCGGCTCCAGCGCGTTTGGCGCCAAGGCGGGCGACGTGTTCACGCGGATCACCGCCATCACGGCGTGCGTGTGGATCGCTCTGTGCATCTTTGCCGCGTGGTACAACGGCGGCAGCATGGCCAGCCAGCTCGACGACAGCATGGGCGGAGCCGCCGCGGCCAGCGACACCGCCGCCGGCGAACTTGGCTTGAGCAGCGGCGCCGAGGACGAAGCAGCGGCCGGCGCGAGTGGCGATGCGTCCGACGAGGCGGCCGACGCTTCCGGCGAATCCGCTGAGGCGAGCAGCGACGACGCCGACGCGGCGGATGCCGAGGAGCCCTCTTCGGGTGAGTGATCCCCCAGCCGCCCCGCCAGCAACGCCCCGCCGGGAGTCGCCGATGCCCCTGTTGAGCATGACTGGTTTCGGCGACGCGCGGCAGGAGCAAGGCGATCACTCCGTCAGCGTCGAGGTGCGGACGATTAACAGCCGCCACCTGAAGGTCAATCTGCGCACCTCCGAGGGCTACGGGTCGCTCGACGCCAAGATCGAGAGCCTCCTGCGGCAGACGATTCGCCGCGGCACCGTCTACGCGAACGTGCGCGTGCGGCGGCTCAGCGCGGCGGACGATTACCGCATCAACGCCGACGTGCTGACAACCTACCTGGACCAGTTGCAGCGCGTCGCGGCCGGTCGCGACCTGGACGAACGGCTGCGACTTGAGCCGCTCGCTCAGTTGCCCGGAGTGGTCGAGGAAGCCTCCACTGACGCCCACGCCCCTGATGCCGTGTGGCCGTTGATCGAGTCGACGCTCGGCGAAGCGCTGAACAGCCTGACCGAGATGCGCGCCGCCGAGGGCGCGGCCTTGGCCAAAGACCTCACCGCACAATGCGAGGTCGTCTCCGACAGCCTGAAACAAGTCGAGGCTCGGGCGCCCCAAGTGGCCGAGAGCTACCGAGAGCGACTGCTGGAGCGGGTTAACGAGGCGCTCGCCCCCACGGGCGCGACGGTCTCGGCCGCCGACCTGGTGCGCGAAGTGTGTCTGTTCGTCGATCGGTCGGACATCACCGAGGAGATCGTGCGGCTGCGGAGCCACCTGCAGCAGTTCGCCGACGCGCTGCAGGACTCCGACAGCGTCGGCCGACGCCTGGAATTCATCTGCCAGGAAATGGGCCGCGAGACGAACACGATCGGCTCGAAGGCGAACGACGCGGAAATCACCGTGCAGGTCGTCGAAATCAAGACGGCTCTGGAGCGGATTCGCGAACAGATTCAGAACGTGGAATAGGACTAGCAGCCAGACTTATCTCACCACAGAGGTCACAGAGAACACGGAGGAACGTCAGAGATACGGAATGCGGAGTGACGCGCGAAAATGGCAGATTCGAGCCATCGTGACACTGATCATCCAAAGCGTCGCATCCTTCCCCCTTTCTCTGTGCTCTCCGTGTCCTCCGTGGTGAAGAATTTCGCGATGTCATCCGCCAAGCCCGGCAAACTCGTCGTCGTCTCCGGCCCCTCCGGCGTGGGCAAGAGCACGGTGGTGCGCGAGGTGTTGGCCGAGTGCGGCGGGCGGGTCAAGCTCAGCGTGTCGGCGACCACCCGGCCGCCGCGGCCCGGCGAACGGGACGGGGTCGACTATCATTTCCTCAGCGATGCGGAATTCCGCCGTCGCCGCGAGGCGGGCGAGTTTCTCGAATGCATCGAGGTTTTCGGCCGCGGGCACTGGTACGGCACGCTGTGGGACGAGGTCAGGTCTAGCCTCGCCGGGGGCAAGTGGGTACTGTTAGAGATTGACGTCGACGGCGCCGCCGACGTGGTCCGCCAGTTCGCCGAGGCGGTGACCATCTTTATCCGGCCGGAGTCGCTCGCCGAGCTTGAGCGACGCCTGCGAAGCCGGCAAACCGACAGCGAAGACGCCATCCAACGCCGCTTAGCGGTCGCCCGCCACGAACTGCAGTTGGCCGATCGCTACGAATATCAGGTAGTCAACGTCACCGTGCCCGAAGCGGTGCGGGACATTTGCGAAATTTTGCGCAGCCGAGGCCTAGAGGCTTAAAAACTCATGATCGATGCCCTGAAGGAAGAAGAAATCGTCAACAAGGTCGGCGGCCGGTTCAAGCTGTCGACGCTGATCCAAAAGCGGCTGGCTGCGCTGAACGCCGGCGCGCGACCGCTGGTGGACGTCGACTCGAAGGAAAAGATGGATGTCGTCGTGGCGGAGATCTTGCAGGACAAGATCTTCCTGGACGCCGACGCCCAGGTGCGCATCTCGGCCGAAGACAGCGACGACGCCGCGGGCGGCCCGCCGGAGTTGGATCTGTCGGCGCTGTAGGAAGCTGCAAGCAGTTAGCTATGAGTTGGTTGCCCGCGTGCCACGGCTCTGTGAGCCGTGCGCGGCGTCATCGACTCTTGCCGCCTTTTCAGCCGAGGCTCGGCAGAGCCTCGTCCTCCCACGCATCATTTCCTTGCACCTATGCCTGCTGAAGTCGTGATCGGCGTCACCGGCGGCATCGCGGCCTACAAAACGGCCGCGCTGGTCAGCGATCTGGTGCAGTCCGGCGTGGGCGTCAGCGTGGTCATGACCCGCGCCGCGGGCGAGTTTATCGGCGCGGCGACGTTTCGCGCGCTGACCGGGCGACCCGTGGCGACCCAATCGTTCGAGCCGGCCAGTTGGCCGCTGGGGCCGCACATCGAATTGGCCCGCCAGGCGCAGGTGCTGTGCGTCGCCCCCGCCACGGCGGATTTTCTGGCGAAGGCCGCCCACGGGATCGCCGACGATCTGCTCTCCACGCTGTGGCTATCGTTCACGGGGACGCCGATCGTCGCCCCGGCAATGAACTGCGAAATGTGGGCCAAGCCGGCCGTTGAGCGGAATGTTGCACAACTTCGCGCCGACGGCGTGACGATCGTCGATCCGCAGGAGGGCTGGCTCAGTTGCCGCGAACGCGGCGTGGGCCGCATGGCCGATCCAGCCGAGATTGCCGCGGCGATTCGGACCTCGCTTCACGAAGATTGATCGCGAACTGATCGGCTGGAAGAACTACTTGTCATGAGTTGGGACATCTTTGTGTTTGCCTCGGAAGTTCCGCCCCCGCCGGTCGACGAAATGCCAGAATCGTGGAGTTGGCAGCCGCTAGGGTCGCAAGATGAAGTTCGCGACAAGATCAACAAGTGCATACCGAATATTGACTGGAGTGATCCGTCTTGGGGAGTCTTCGATGGCAATGGTTTTTCATACGAGTTCAGCGTTGGCAAGACAGACCCCTGTGATTCGATCGCTGTGCACGTACGCGGGGGCGGCGACGCAGTCGCATTGCTTCTGAGACTCGGTGACGCGACAGGCTGGTACCTACTGGACACCAGCCAGCCAGAGTGGATCCATCATTGCAGCGACCCGAATTCTGGCTGGGTCCGATTTCAAGCTTTTCGCGATCAGGTGATTGCCAAGTCACACGAACCACCGGATTGCTAAACAACTAACCGCATCTCCATTACCTCGGCCTGCCTGCAGCCATACACCGGGCTCGCCGGCCTGTGTTGTAAGAGCAGATAGGCCCCCAGGTGGTTTTCTCGACTCATGGCCCGCATCCTCATCACCTCCGGCCCCACGCGGCAGCACATTGACCCCGTGCGCTATCTGACCAACGCTTCCAGCGGGCGAATGGGCGCGGCGCTCGCCGCGGCGGCGCTGGAATTGGGGCACGACGTGACCATTGTGAGCGGGCCGGTCGAGGTCGATTACCCGGCTGCGGCCCGCGTGGTTCCGGTGATTTCCACCGAAGAGATGCTCGCAGCGGCCAAGCGCGAATTCGCTGCGTGCGACGGACTGATTGGCGCCGCCGCGCCGTGCGACTACCGACCGCAGCGCGTGGCCGACCACAAGATCGCCAAGACCGGCGCCCCGCTGGTGCTGGAACTGCAGGAAACCGACGACATCGTCGCCACGCTGGGCGCGGAGAAGGGCGACCGCTGGGTCGTCGGCTTCGCGCTGGAAAGCGAAGACCACCGGTTCCGCGCAATCACCAAAATGCAGCGCAAGCACTGCGATTTGATGGTCTCCAACGGGGTCGAGGCGATGAACGCCGCCGAAAACAGCGTGGAGGTGCTCGCCGGCGACGGCGATGTGATCGCCGCCGTCACCGGTCCCAAAACCGACGTGGCGCGCGCCATCCTCGCGGCGGTGCAGCAGCGGCTCATCGAGCGCACGTAGGTCAGGCTTTCCAGCCTGACACCGGCGCTACCGGCAGGTTGTTGCGATCGAAGTGGCAGCCGTCAGGCTGGAAAGCCTGACCTACCTGGGCCTACATCGCTGCGCGATTTCGCAGGCGGCTCCACAGCTTCAGCAGCGGACCGCGACGCGGTGCGGCGGCCTGCTGGGCGGCGGCAGTCAATTCGGCTGCGGCGGCGTCCCAATCTTCGCGGCCGTCGCCCCCCTCGGGGCAACCGCGCTCGCACCACAGTTCGTAGGCGCGCTGGGCGATGGCTTCGTCGGACACGCCGTTGTTCGGATCGTAAATCGTGGCCATTGCTGTCTCCTCCATGCCGCCTCGACCGGTCGCTCCGACGCGTCCCCGCGCCGGCGTCTTATACAGCCCGGCGTTATACCCGGCAGGCGGCCCCGTGATCAACCCGCGGAATCGACGGCAAGCTCACTATTCCGGGAAGAGAACCTATGTACGCCCCCGCACAGTCTCCTGACTGCGTGGACGCGACAATTGGCAGAGAAAGTTGGTGATTCGCCGCAGCGGAACGTCCAAAACGGCAGACCGACGTTGACCCAAATTTCTCGCGGCCCGTAAAATCCGGCTCTGCCGGCAGAAAATCCGCCCCAACCACCTCGCCAACCCAAACCACCGAGTCTCCGCCATGCGGTCTTCGTCCTCTTTCACGCCTCCGCTGCGCCGCTTGGTCGCGATCGCCACATTTGGCGCCATCGCACTATCATCGACGGCCCACGCCCAGCTGCCGGACTTCGGCAACTTTGGCGGCTTCGGCGGCGGTTCCAACGAAGGCGACGTGACCGTCACCGCCGAATTCACGCCGCCCGCCGACGGGCAGCCCGCATTGCTGTTTGTCACCGCGGAAGTCTCTGCCGGCTTCCACATCTACGCGGTCGACCAGGGCAAGCTGCCCGACGGCAGCGGTCCGCAGCAGACCAAGCTGTCGATTGCCGAGCCCGCCGGCGCCAAACTGCTGGGCCCGTGGCAACCGCTCGCGCCGCCGGAGACGCATGTCGACCAGGAAGCGTTCGTCGGCTTGGAATTGCGCGAGCACGGTGGCGTGGTCACGTGGTTCGCCCCGATCGAGTTGCCCGCCGACGCCGACCCCGCGTCCACTGAGGTCGCCGGGTTGCTGGACGCGCAGATTTGCGACGCCAACAACTGCATTCCCGTGGAGAGCGAATTCACTGCGACCGCGGGCGACGGCTTTCCGCTCCCTGCGGGGGTCGAGGTGAAACTCGCCGATGCAACGGCGCCCGCGGAAACGGCCGTCGAGCCCAAGGCGCTCGACGCGGCAGACGTGGAACCAGCAGAACCTCTCGGCGCAACAGGCGCCGCCGCGGCCCGCCCGAAGCTACCGCCTTCGCTGCGCGCCGCAGCCGGCCCCGAATACGATCTGGAGAAGGTCAACGTCGCGGAAACTGAGGATCAATCAGTCTGGTACTATCTGCTGATCGCATTCGCCGGCGGCATCATTCTCAATGTCATGCCGTGCGTGTTGCCGGTGATCGGCTTGAAGGTGATGAGCTTCGTTCACCAGGCGGGCGAGAGTCGCGCCCGAGCACTGATGCTCAACCTGTGGTACTCGGCGGGCATCGTGGCCGTGTTTCTGGCGCTGGCCGCGTTGTCGGTGCTCGCGGGGGCCAAATGGGGAAGTCAGTTTGCCAACGTGTGGTTCAACGTCACGCTGCTGTCGGTCGTGTACGTCATGGCGCTCAGCATGCTGGGCGTGTGGGAGATACCGATCCCGGGTTTCGTCGGCACGGGCGCAGCGATGGAAGCGGCGGAGAAGGAAGGCGCTTCGGCCGCGTTTCTCAAAGGCATTCTCACAACCCTGCTCGCGACGCCCTGCACGGCGCCACTGATGGCCAGTGCGCTGACATGGGCGGTCCGGCAACCGCCGGCTGTGACGTTCGGCGTCTTCGCGATGATGGGCCTCGGCATGGCGTGCCCCTACCTGCTTATCGGCGCATTTCCCGGTCTGATCAAGTTCCTTCCCAAGCCGGGGATGTGGATGGAGACTTTTAAGAATACGATGGGCTTGGTCCTCATGGGCACGGTGGTTTGGTTTTTGTCGTTCCTGGACTCGCCATTGGTTGTACCGACCGTGGCGTACATGCTGGCGCTCGGCGCTGCGTGCTGGTGGATCGCTCAGACCCCCAACTACGAGCCGCTGGGCAAGCGGCTGCTGGCTTGGACGCAGGCGGGCATGTTTGCCGCCGTCGCCGCCATGGGTTGTTACGGCCTGCTGTACGAGCGCGTCATGCTGCCGCGACACGAAGCAGAAATTGCCGGGCGCATTCGGGAGAAAGTTGCGGCCGAGAAGTTTCGTTTTGTCGAGGAGTTGGCGAGCGTCAAATCGGTTGAAGATGCTTACGCTCGCGCTGAACAGATTGCCACAGACTTGTTCGTCAGCGATGAACCTTGGCAACCCTTCGACTTGCAGCGGTTGGGGGCCATCCTGCTGCGCGAGAAAAAGACCGTGATCGTCGACTTCACCGCCGACTGGTGCACGAATTGCAAATTCCTGGAAAACACGGTGCTCAAATCCGACGAGGTTGAATCAGCGATCGCCGCGGCAGGCATCACGACGATGACGGCCGATTTCACAGACGAGCCAGCTTGGTTGGAGCAGGTCATCGACAAGTTGCGTGGAGCCGGAGTTCCGCTGCTGGCGATCTTCCCAGCAGACAGCCCGTACGATCCCATCGTGTTGCATGGCGTCTACAGCAAAGACACCCTACTGGGACACCTGCAATCCCTGCAAAAGACGCGCACCGCGTCCCTGGCGCCTGTCGGGCGCTAGCGCGATGCGGTTCAGCGACGTTGATGCTGCCGCACAACGGGATCGACGCGGACCAGGATTCTGAGCTTGTGCGCGACGCTCGCCGCCATTTTCACGGCCTTTGCGCACACTCCGTGCAGGCGCTGCCCGGATGATTTGATCCTTTCCAATCAGTCCTTACAATCAACTGTGCGGGGCCGGCAACCTGATTGCCGTCGCCCTCGCGATCAGACCTGCCGCACACGACGTTGAGGCTCGGGAAGAGGCCGTTGACTTCCCTGTTCACGCCAACGCCGTACTGAGGACTGAATCATGCTTTTCTGCTTGCCGCCCTGCCGGGGGCTCGGCGCGCTGGTCGTTGCGCTGCTGCTCGCCGCCCCGTGTGCCGCCACGCAAACCGTGTGGGTCGATTTCGACACGTTCACCACGCCCGAGCTGCCCGGCGAGGAAGACGACTACGAATACAGCCCCGCCGAGCGCGAGGCGGTGTTGGGCATTTTGCACGGCACGTTCTTCACGGCGCCGGAGGACCCGTTCGGAGGGCCGTTCGGCATCGACTTTCTCGACACGGCCCCGCCGCCCTTCACTTCGACCTTGGTGAAAGTGAACGCCGGGCTGGGGCACGCCGACAAGATCGACTTCCGCAATCTCGATGACGACGACGACGTGACGATCCATCCCGTGCGGCTGCTGAAGAGTTTTGCCGGACTGCCCCGGGCGCCGGAGTTCGGCGGCGGCGTGTGGACAGAGGGAGACCTGCTGACCTCCGAGAACATCGTCATCGCCACCGCCAACCTCGCCGCGCACGAGCTTGGGCATTCGTTCGGCTTGCGGCATCACGATTCGTTCTCGCCGATTGGCGAAGGCATCGGCGTCGCCGGCAGCAAGTACGCGCCGACCTACCTGGGGCCCAGTGGCAGCACGAACGCCGAGTTCCACGTGATGGGGCTCAACTCGGCGGTGGCGCTCACGCCCGAGAACCTGTTGACGCCCAGTTGGCTCAGCCCTCGCTCGGCGGTCAAGCTGATGATCAACAAGATCGAAGACGACCTGGGCGACAATCCGCTGCTGCTGTCCGAGGCGCTCGACGCCGGGGGCGACGTCCCCGACGGGCCGGGGCCCGGGACGCCGTTTGTGCCGATGTCGCCGCTGATGATCCCCAACACGACCCAACCGCCCGATCCGTTCGGGCGCATCCCCGGCATGCCCTACGCGCCCGGCGACGGCCCCGACGAGTTTCCCGCGTTCGCCGGCCTCGTCGTCGGTTCGCTGGAGGACAAGAGCAGCATGTCGACCGTGGACGTTGACTACTACAAGTTCGGCGCCCCCGCCGGCGCCAAAGTGACCGTGGAGGTCATCTCCCACATCCTGTCGATTGGCGACGGCCGGATCACCGACACGATCGACCCGGTCTTGGAGGTGCTCGACGCGACGACTTTGCTGCCGCTGCCCTACCCCGCCGCCACGATTGTCGGTCCGGCCGCGTGGAGCGACGATCAGTTCGAGAGCACCGACAGCATCGTGATCGACGTGGAGATCCCCGCGACGGGCGAGTACCTGGTCGAAGTGCGGCCCTCGCCCAAGGCAACGTTTGCCGAGTTGTCGGGGGACTACGAAGTGCTGATCTACGGCGTCGCCGAGATCCCCGGGCCGCTGGAAGCCGACTTTGACCACGACGGCGACGTTGACGAGATCGACCTGGGTATCTGGCAGACCTCGTACGGCGTGGACGACATGGCCGACGCCGATGGGGACGGAACCAGCGCGAGCTTTGACTTTCTCGTCTGGCAGTACCAAAACGGCTTCAGTTTGCCCGCAACTGCAACGGCCACGACAATCCCTGAGCCAAGCACCGTCGCGCTCGTGCTACTCGCAGCAACGGCGGTGGCGGTGCTTCGCGAGCGGGCCGCATGCTAGCCGTCCACGCGGCGGAACATGAACTCCTCGCCGTCCGCATCGATTTCGACCGTCGCACCCTCCGGATACTCGCCGCGCAACAGTTCCGTGGCCAACGGGTTGGCCACCGACTGCTGGATGACCCGCTTCACGGGCCGGGCGCCGAACGTGGGATCGTACCCCAGCGCGGCAATCCGGTTGCGCGCCGCTTCGGTCACTACCAGGTTCAGGTCGCGCTGCGCCAACAGTCGCTCCAGATGCGAGAGCTGGATGTCGACGATCTTGCGAACCTGCTCGCGGCCCAGCGGGTGGAACACGATCGTTTCGTCGATCCGGTTGAGGAACTCCGGCAGGAACCGCGCCCGCAGCGATTCTTTCAGCGCGTCGCGGACGTCCTCTTCGCTGCCGCCTTCGCTGGAGATCTGCTGGATCAGTTGGCTGCCGACGTTGGACGTCATCACCACAATCGTGTTGGTGAAATCGACCGTGTGGCCATGGTTGTCGGTCAACCGGCCGTCGTCGAGCACCTGCAACAGGATGTTGAAGACGTCGGAGTGCGCCTTCTCCATCTCGTCCAGCAGCACGACGCTGTAGGGGCGGCGGCGAACGGCTTCGGTCAGTTTGCCGCCCTCTTCATAGCCGACGTAGCCGGGAGGCGCGCCGATGAGCCGGCTGACGGCGTGCTTCTCCATGAACTCGCTCATGTCGATGCGCACCATCGCGTTCTCGTCGTCGAACAGCGTTTCGGCGAGCGCCTTGCACAGTTCGGTTTTGCCCACGCCGGTGGGGCCACAGAACAGAAAGCTGCCAATCGGGCGGTTGGGGTCCTGCAGGCCGCTGCGACTGCGGCGCACGGCGTTCGCCACGGCGGTGACGGCTTCATCCTGGCCGACGACCCGCTGGTGCAGCCGTTCCTCGAGCACCAGCAGCTTGGCCCGCTCGGTTTCCAGCATGCGGCTCACCGGCACGCCGGTCCATGCGCTGACCACTTCGGCAATCTCATCGGGGCCGACTTCCTGCGAGAGCAGCCGCGGTTTCTGCGCACCCTCCCCGTCGCCGGCGGCGGCTTGCCGGGCTTCGATTTCTTCGAGTTGGGTCGCCAGACGCTTGCGCTGCTTTTCCAGTTCGTACAGAGACTGGTACAGCTCCTCGCTGACCAGTTCGCCGCGCGATTGGCGTTCGTTGACCTCGGCGGCCTGTTGGCTGTACTTCAGCTCGGTCTCCTGCAGTTGCTCGCGCACCTGCTGCACGTCGCCGACGCCTAGCTTTTCGCTTTCCCATTGCTCGCGCAGGTCGGCCAATTTGAGCTTCAGCTCGCCCATCTCCGCTTCGATCTCGGCGAGCTGCCCCTTGGCGTGCTCTTCGGTCTCTTCGGCCAATTGCCGGGCAGCGAGCTCCAATTGCACGAGCCGGCGCTGGACCTGGTCAATCTCCTCGGGGACGCTCTCCAACTCCATCGCCAGGCGGCTGGTCGCTTCGTCCATCAGGTCGATCGCCTTGTCGGGCAGAAACCGGTCGGCGATGTAGCGGTGCGACAGCTCGGCGGCGGCGACCAGCGCGCTGTCTTTGATCTTCACGCCCTTGTGATGGGCCTCGTACCGGGGCTTGAGACCGCGCAAAATCGCAATTGTGTCCTCGACCGACGGCTCGCCGACGAACACCGGCTGGAACCGCCGCTCTAGAGCGGCGTCTTTCTCGATGTACTTGCGGTACTCGTCGAGCGTGGTGGCGCCGATGCACCGCAGCTCGCCGCGGGCCAGGGCGGGTTTCAGCAGGTTGGCCGCGTCGTTGCCGCCCTCGGCGGCCCCCGCGCCAACGACGGTGTGCAACTCGTCGATGAACAGAATCACGCCGCCGGCGGCGTCTTCCACTTCGCGCAGCACGGCCTTGAGCCGCTCCTCGAACTCGCCGCGGAACTTCGTGCCGGCGATCAGCGCGCCCATATCCAACGCGATCACACGTTTGTTCTTCAGCGACTGCGGCACGTCGCTTTGCACGATGCGCAGCGCGAGCCCCTCGGCGATCGCCGTCTTGCCGACGCCGGGCTCGCCGATGAGCACGGGGTTGTTTTTGGTGCGGCGGGAGAGGACCTGCACGACGCGGCGGATTTCCTGGTCGCGACCGATCACCGGGTCGAGTTTTCCCTGTCGGGCGCGCTCGACCAGGTCGATGCCGTATTTCTTGAGCGCCTGGTATTTGCCCTCGGGGTCCTGATCGGTCACGCGAGCCGAGCCGCGGATCTCGCGCAGGGCCGTCAGGATATCCTGCTCGGTCAGCGCGTTCAGCCGCAGCGTGTCGGCCGCCTTGCTCTTGGTCTTGGCGAGCGCCAAGAGCAAATGCTCGGTGCTGACGAACTCGTCCTGCATCTCCTCGGCCGTCGAGGCCGCGGCTTCGAGCGCTTTCTGCAGCTCGGCGGAAATCTGCGGCGGGGCGCCGCCGGACGCCTTAGGCAGCCGCTTCAACTCGGCGTCGATCATCGCCGCCAGTTGGCTGGTGTTCACGCCCACGTGATCCAACAACGGGCGCATCACCCCCTCGCTCTCGCCCGCTAAGCTGGCAAGCAGATGCAGGGGGTCGATCTGCGGCGACTGCCCCTCGGCGGCAATCTCCTGCGCACGCTGCAGCGCCTCTTGGGCTTTGGTCGTCAGTTTGTCGAAGCGAAAGGGCATGGTCGGGGAGCTAGCAGTGATTGGCCGTTAGCTTTTAGAATTGAGTGGGAAGTGAAAATCCTGTCGGAAAGTGGGTGCGTCTCGTTGGATAAAGGCGTGAAAAAGGCCCCGACAGGGGCCAATTGGGGTGACCCGCCATCGGGCCGGGCAATTCGGCGAGCAGCCGCGAAGCGAGCCCCCGTCGGCTGTCGGTTCCCTCACCGACAGCCGACGGTTTGGCTTCGTTCGGCTCGCAGCTAGTAGCCAATCGCCACAGCTGCGTTAGCTCTTCACCTCGAACTCCGCGTCGATCGCGTCGTCATCGGCGCTGTCGCCTCCTTCGCTGGCGGCGGAGGCCGACGCATCCGCCCCGGCGCCGGCTTCGGCGGCCGACTTGTAGAGCGCTTCGCTCATCGCATGGCTGGCGGCTTCCAGTTCGCTGACGGCCGACTTGATCGCGTCGGCGTCCTCGCCCTTGGCCGCTTCGCGCACCTTGGCGATGGCGCCTTCCAGCGCCGTCTTGTCGGCGTCCTTCAGGTTGTCGCCCTGCTCCTTGATGAGCTTTTCGATCTGGTACGCCTTGGAGTCCGCTTCGTTGCGGGCTTCGACCAGCTTGCGTTTCTGCTTATCCTCCTCGGCATGGGCCGCGGCGTCCTTCTGCATCTTTTCGATCTCCTCTTCCGAGAGACCGCTGGACTGCTCGATCTTCACCTCGGCCGCCTTGCCCGTGCCGAGATCCTTGGCCGACACGTTCAGGATGCCGTTGGCGTCGATGTCGAACTTGACCTCGATTTGCGGCACGCCGCGCGGCGCCGGCGGGATGCCTTCCAGGTTGAACTGGCCCAGCAGCCGGTTGTCGGCGCACATTTCGCGCTCGCCCTGGAACACTCGCACGGTGACCGCCGTCTGGTTGTCGTCGGCCGTGCTGAAGACCTGCTTCCGCTCGGTCGGGATCGTGGTGTTCTTCTCGACCAGCTTGGTCATCACGCCGCCCAGGGTTTCGATGCCCAGCGACAGCGGGGTGACGTCCAGCAGCAGGATGTCCTGCACTTCGCCCGACAGCACGCCGCCCTGGATCGCGGCGCCAATGGCCACGACTTCGTCCGGGTTGACGCCCTTGTGCGGGTCCTTGCCGAAGATCTCCTTGACGAGCTCTTGGACCTTGGGAATGCGGGTCGAACCGCCGACCAACACCACCTCGTCGATGTCGCTGGGCGACATCTTGGCGTCTTTGAGCGCCTGCATCACCGGGCCGCGGGTGCGCTCGACGAGGTCATCGACGAGCTGCTCGAACTTGGCCCGGGTGATGTTCATCTGCAAGTGCTTGGGGCCGGACGCGTCGGCCGTGATGAACGGCAGGTTCAGGTCGGTCGACTGGGCCGAGCTGAGCTCCTTCTTGGCCTTTTCGCAAGCTTCCTGCAGACGCTGCAGAGCCATCTGATCCTTGCGCAGATCGATGCCCTGTTCCTTCTGGAACTCGCTGGCGACGTAGTTGATCAGCTCTTCGTCAAAGTCGTCGCCGCCCAGGTGGGTGTCGCCGTTGGTGCTGATCACGCGGAACACGCCGTCGGCCACTTCCAGGATCGACACGTCGAACGTACCGCCGCCGAGGTCGAACACGCAGATCTTCTCCTGCGCTTTCTTGTCCAGACCGTAGGCGAGCGACGCGGCGGTCGGCTCGTTGATGATCCGCGCGACTTCCAGTCCGGCGATCTGGCCGGCGTCCTTGGTCGCTTGCCGCTGGGCGTCGTTAAAGTACGCTGGCACGGTGATCACCGCCTTGTTGACGGTATGACCCAGGTACGCCTCGGCGGACTCCTTGAGCTTGCGGAGCGTCTTGGCGGAGATTTCCGGCGGAGTGAATTCCTTGCCGTCGACCTCGACCTTCACATAGTCCTCGGCGCCGCCGGTGACTTTGTAGGGGACGATCTTCTCCTCGCTGGCGACTTCGCTGTGCCGCCGGCCCATGAAGCGCTTGATGCTGTAGATCGTGCGCGCGGGGTTGGTCACCGCCTGCCGGCGGGCCGGTTCGCCCACGAGGACTTCTTCCTTGTCGGTGAACGCGACCACGCTGGGCGTGAGCCGGTTGCCTTCGGGGTTGGGGATGACCTTGGCTTCTTTGCCGTCCATGACGGCGACCACGCTGTTGGTGGTACCCAGGTCGATGCCGATGATTTTTTCGCCTGCAGCCATGAGTTTGTTCTCTCCTTCTGCCCCGGTGACGCGGCGGGCGGGGCGCCCGTGTGATCCGCGCGTGTCGAAACCAGTGGGGTGGTCGTTGTTCAGCGAGATTCCTCTGGACGACTCGCTGAGGTGACGATGTATGCGCAATCGCCGAGGGGCCGCACGGGCCACCCGGCGGGGCAATTGGTTGAGAGGACTGGTTTGCAAAGGCCATGCCGGTTCGACGAGACAACGATCGATAAACGCAAGAGCATACCATGAAACAGGTTGCGCTGAATCAGCGACATCTGCCAAAGCGGCCGGCCGTGCGGCATGCTGCCAATGTGACAGCGTGGGGTGGCCGCGCCCGCCACGCAAACACCCGCGGCAGCCGCCAGAATGGCAGCCCGAGAACGTTTGGCACTGACATGTTCGCGTGAGCCGCAAGCTGAGGAGCTCGCCGGCGACAGGGAAGGTGGCGGGGGCGCGTCCAGCGGCGCGCTGCCAGCGACTTGGCCAGGTCGCGGCCGTGGGAATGTCGGTGCGTATCGCAAACTGATCCCGCCCCAATGGGCCGCTATCCGCTGACGGCGTGGCGTTCTAAAGTAGAGGATTACGACCCCGGCACTTGTATGCTCCTACCTCCGCGCACTCTCGCATGACGGCCGGCCAACTCGCCAAGGGCAGCAAACACTTTGCCGCCGTCGACCGCGACCACTCGCTGTTGTCGCGCAGCTTCATGGCGCTGCTTGTCACGCAGCTGCTGGGAGCGACCAACGACAACATCCTGCGGTGGTTGGTCATTGGCGTCGGCAAACAGTACGTCACGAACCCGGCCAATGTGGGCAAGATCCTGGCCATGGGCACGGTGGCGTTCGTGCTGCCGTATCTCCTGCTGGCCGCGCCGGCAGGCTACTTGGCCGATCGATACAGCAAGCGTTCGGTCGTGGTGGCATGCAAAGCGCTGGAAGTGCTGATCATGGTGCTGGCGGTGGCCGGCATCCTGCTGGGGCAGGTGTGGTTTATGCTGTGCGTGCTGGGGCTGATGGGTGCGCAAAGCGCTCTGTTCGGCCCCGCCAAGTTGGGCAGCATCCCCGAGATTCTCGACGACAGCCGCATCTCGGCCGCCAACGGCATCATCGGGCTGACCACCGTGATCGCCACCAGCATCGGCGCGGTCACCGGCAGCGTGCTGGCCGACGTGACAGGCCCCCACGGGCAGGAGCGGTGGTGGCTGTCGGCCATTGTGCTGATCGGCGTCGCGGCGGTCGGTTGGGCGGTGAGCCTGATGATGCGACCGCTCCCGCCGGCCGACCCCGGCCGCCATTTCCCTTGGGACGCCGCGCGGCAAACGTGGCGGGATTTGAAGACGCTGGCCTACACGCCCGCCATGGGCCGCGTGGCGGTGGGCATTGCGTTTTTCTGGTCGCTGGGCGGGTTGGCCAATCTGAACATCGACCAGTTCGCGGTCGAGGGGCTCGCGACCAAGCAGTCGCAAATGTCGGGGCTACTGGTGGCCCTGGTGGTGGGCGTGGGCGTGGGGAGCGTGCTGGCCGGCGTGTGGTCCAAGGGCAAGGTCGAGCTGGGCATGGTGCCGCTGGGCGCCGGCGGGTTGGCTCTGGTGACTTACCTGCTGTTCACTATCGAGGGCGAGTTCTTCGAGCCCAGCGGCGAGTGGACCATCAGCTACGTAGCGGCCGGGTTGCTGCTGTTTCTGTTGGGCTTCAGCGGCGGATTGTTCGACGTGCCGCTGGCCGCGTACATGCAGCATTTCAGCCCGCAAAAGAACCGCGGCTCGATCCTGGCGGCCAGCAACTTCCTCACGTTCGGCGGCATTCTGGTCGCGTCGGTGGCATTTTGGGCGCTGCGTCTGCCCACCGCGCCGTCCGATCTTGGCCGAGTGACCACGCAGCTGCAGTCGCCCGCCGACGTCGCTCTGGCCGAGGAGGTCTGGGACGGCATGCGGGCCGCGAAGCGTCGGGGCGAGAAGGTCGACGTGGCGGCGTTCATGCAAGCCCACCCCGAACACGAACAGCTGGTCGAAGCGGTCTACAACGAAATGCTCGGCCACCCGCTGTTGTCCGCGCGCCAGATCTTCCTGTTGTGCGGCGTGCTGACGGTGCCGGTGTTCGTGTACATCGTGGTGCTGATCCCGCAGGCGACGATCCGGTTTCTGGCGTGGTTGATCACCCACACGTTTTACAAGGTGCGTCTATTTGGTCGCGAAAACCTGCCGGAGACGGGACCGGCGCTGCTTGCGCCCAACCACGTGTCGTGGCTCGACGGGTTGCTGATCGTGGCGATCTCGCAGCGGCCGGTGCGAATGATCATTGCGGGCAATTTCGTCCAGCGGTGGTGGTCCAAGCATCTGGCCAGCATCATGGGCGCGATTCCCATCAAACGAACTCCCAAGGCGGCCCGCTCGGCCATCGCCACGGCGCGGCAAGCGCTGCAGAACGGCGAGTTGGTCTGCATCTTCCCCGAGGGCGGCATCACCCGCAGCGGCCAACTGCAGCCATTCCGACCCGGGCTGCTGCAAATCGTCAAGGGGACGGACGCTCCAGTCGTACCGGTCTATCTCGATGAGCTGTGGGGCAGTATCTTCAGCTTCCGGGGGGGCAAGTTCTTCTGGAAGTGGCCCCAGGCCGGGCCTCGCCGCGTTTCCATTTGGTTCGGCCAACCGATTCCTCGTCCGCAAACTATCTTGCAGGTCCGCAGCGCTGTGCAGCAGCTGGGGGCCGACGCCGTGACCGGCAGGAGGCAGCGCGCCATGGTTCTACCCCGGGTAATGATTCGCAAATGCAAGAAGTCGATGTTCCGCTGGAAGATCGCCGACAGCACGGGCGGGTCGCTGACGGGCGGGCAGTTGCTGATGAAGTCGCTCATCCTGCGACGCATGCTGGAGCGCGAGGTGTTCGGCGGCGTTGCGCCGAATGCCGCCGGCGGCGAGAAATATGTCGGCGTGTTGTTGCCGCCCTCCAACGGCGCCGTCGTGGTCAACGCGGCGCTGACGCTGGCCGGGCGCGTGGCGTGCAACCTGAATTACACCGTCAGCCAAACGGTGATGAACAAGTGCATCGCCAAGGCGGGCATCAAGCACGTGCTGACCAGCCGCAAGGTGCTCGACAAGGTCGACATGGAAATCGACGCGGAGGTCGTGTGCCTGGAAGACCTCGCTGACAAGCTGACGACCGTGGACAAAGTGGTCGGCGCCGGCATGGCCTACGCCACGCCCGCGGCCGTGTTGGATCGCGTGCTGGGCCTCTCGAAGATGAACGGCGACGACGATCTGACCGTCATCTTCACCAGCGGCAGCACCGGCGACCCCAAGGGCGTGGTGCTCACTCACCATAACATCGGCTCCAACGTCGAAGCCATTGACCAGACGGTGCACCTGCGGGCCGACGACGTGCTGCTGGGGATCGTGCCGTTCTTCCACTCGCTGGGATTCACCGTCACGCTGTGGACCGTGCTGGGGCTCGACCTGCGGGCGGCGTACCACTTTAGCCCGCTGGAAGCGAAGCAGGTGGGCAAGCTGGCCCGCGAGCGCGGCGCCACCGTGCTGCTGTGTACGCCCACGTTCTTGCGGAATTACCTGCGTCGCATCGACCCCGTCGATTTCGCCAAGCTGGAGATCGCCGTCGCCGGCGCGGAGAAGCTGCCGGTGAGTCTGTGCGAGGCGTTCGAGCAGAAGTTCGGCGTCCGCCCGGTCGAAGGCTACGGCACGACGGAGCTCTCCCCGCTGGTCAGCGTGAACGTCCCCGCCAGCCGCAGCCAGTCGCGCGAGCAGGACTGCAAGGAAGGGACCGTCGGCCGCTGCGTCCCGGGAGTGGCGGCCAAGATCGTCGATCCCGACACGGGCGCCGAGTTGCCTCCCGAAACCGCCGGCATGCTGCTGGTGAAGGGCCCCAACGTGATGAAGGGCTACATGGACGACCCCGCCAAGACCGCCGAAGTGGTCCGCGACGGCTGGTACGTGACCGGCGACATAGCCAAGCTCGACAAGCTGGGTTTCATCGAAATCACGGGGCGGCTGAGCCGCTTCAGCAAGATCGGCGGCGAGATGGTGCCCCACCTGCGGATCGAGGAGGAGATCCAAAAATTCCTCGGCGGCGACGAGCAGGAAGAAACCGTCTGCGCCGTGACCGCCGTGCCCGATGAGCGCAAGGGCGAGCGACTGGTTGTTTTGCATCTGTCCACCGACAAGACGCCAAGGCAGGTCTGCGAGCACCTCAAGGCGGCGGGCTTGCCGAACCTGTGGCTCCCCGACGAGCAGGCGTTTGTCGAAGTCGACGCGATCCCGCTGCTGGGCACCGGCAAGCTGGATTTGAAGGGAATCGCGGATGTGGCGAAGGCGCGGTTCGGAGCGTGACCGCGGCGAGGCGTAGCTCGCCGGCTAACAAGCCGCGGAATTGCACCGACCTTCTCCTTACCACTTCTCGCGATGCCACGCCAGATTCTGAGATATGTCGAATACGTTCCGCGCGATGCTACGCAAAATGTCGCGCTAAGCGCCCGGCCACAATGTCGCCAGCGCGAGCGTCGTGGCCATCCCGGCCACTCCCATGACGACCATGATGACGGTCCAGCTCTGCAGTCCCTCGCGTTCGGTGATGCCGCCCATGCGGCAGAAGATCCAGAAGCCGCTGTCGTTCATCCAGCCGGTGATCATGGCCCCCGAACCGATGGCGGCGCACAGGTAAACGGGGTGAAATGCCAACTCCGCGTCGCCGCGCAGCGCCTGCATCATCGCGCTGGCGGTGATCAGCGCAACCGTTGTCGAGCCTTGGCTGGTCTTCACCAAGGCGGCCATCGCAAATGCGATCCACAGCAGGGCAAAACCGCCGCTGCCCGCCTCGACGGCAAACAGGTCGCACACCGCGTCGCCGACGTTGGCGGTGCGTAGCATGGCGCCGAATGCCCCGCCGGCCGCGGTGATCAGCACGATGGCGCCGGCGCTGACGATTGCTTGCTCGACCTGCTGCGACAGCGGCGGACGCCCCGCGACGCGGTACGCCCGACACACCAACAGACTGACGATCATCGCCAGCAATAGCGCGATGTTCTTATCAGTCAGCAGCAAGAGCCACTGCCCGAACTGGCTTGCCGGCTCGTCCCCGCCGGCGCCCAACAGCGGGCCGCAGGTGATCAGCACCAACGGCAACAACACCGGCAGGCTCGCCACGGCCAACGGCGGTCGGTTCGCAGCCGCCTCCAAGTCGCTGGAGGCGGGCTCCTCGATCACCGGCGGGTTCGTCAGGACAATCCGGCGGTCGATCCACGCGGCGTAGGCCAGCCCGGCGAGCGTCATCGGCACGGCGACCGCGCCGCCGACCAGCACCAGCAGCCCGACGCTCACGCCCAGTTGGTCGGCCATCAGCAGCGGCCCCGGCGTGGGGGGCACCATGGTGTGCGTCGCCGACGCGCCCACGCCAATCGCCAGCAGGTAGAGCAAATAATGTTTGCCCGTCAGGCGGTAGGTGGACCGCGCCAGCGGGATCAACAGGTAGAACACCGTGTCGAAGAACACGGGTATCGACAAGACAAAGCCGCTGGCCGCCAGCGCGTTGGCGGCGTTGCGCCGCCCAAACGCCGCCAGGCAGGCCTCGACAACTCGGTCGGCGGCACCGCTCTCGACCAAACAGGCCCCGATGATTGAGGCAAACACAATGGCCAAGCCAATGCCCGCCGCCGTGTCGCCAAAGGCGGCCGCGACGCGCGTCACCCGCTCGGCGACCGAGCCCGGGGCGAGCAGACTCACCGCCAACGCCGCGACAATCAGCGGCAGAAACGCGTTGAGCCGCAGCCACAGAATTCCGCCCAGGACAATCGCCAAGCCCACGGCAAGGATCAACAGCGGGTGGATCATGACACCAGCGCGATGCGCGCAGATCGGGTGAAGACAAGGAGAGATGCAGAAGACGAGCGAAACGCCGGCCGCGTCAGTCTGATGCATCCTGCGCCGGCTGGCAACGTACGCCTGCGCTGGCGAAATTGTCGACCACAGCGGCAAAGAGTCGCCGCTGGGAGGCCCGCTGGTTGACGGGCCTCCCAGCGGGCCGTTATGACGGGGTTCGGTCGGACGACCCGCGCGACCTGCGCATCGGCCTGACTCGGCTCCCGTTGCTCGTCATCCCGTTGATGGATTGCCCATGCCCATTTGCCAGTCTGCTTCACTGTTCCGGTTGTTGATATCTGGCGTTGTCGCCCTCACCATGCCGATGGCGCATGGGGCCAGTGCGGCTGATTCAATTCAAAGTGCCGAGTTCGACCTGGTCATTTACGGCGGCACGTCCGCGGGCGTCGCGGCGGCGGTGCAGGGGGCGCGCGAGGGACTGACGGTCGCCCTGGTCGAGCCCTCGGAGCATCTCGGCGGACTGACGACCGGCGGATTGGGCGCCACCGACGTCGGCAAGTCGGCGGCTATTGGCGGCGTCTCCCGCGAGTTCTACCAGCGCGTCGCCGAATACTATCGCCAGCCGGAGCATTGGACCCGCGAGACGGTCGAAGAATTTCGCCGCGACCGCCGCCGCGACTATAACCCTGCCGACGACGCGATGTGGGCGTTCGAGCCGCACGTGGCGGCGGAGATCTACGCCGCGATGCTCGCCGAGGCCGGCGTGACGCCCGTGCTCAACGAACCGCTCGACCGAGTCAATGGCGTGGAGACACGCGACGGGCGAATCACTTCCATCACCTGCCAATCGGGACGACAGTTCGCGGGCCGCGTGTTCATCGATGCCACGTACGAGGGCGATCTGCTGGCCGCGGCGGGCGTGTCGTACCACGTAGGCCGCGAATCCAACGACACGTATGGCGAGACGCTCAACGGCGTGCAGCCGGAGCTGAACACGCACAAACATCGCTTCACCAAACCGGTCGATCCGTTTGTCGAGCCGGGCAATCCCGCGTCAGGATTGCTGGCGGGCGTTCAGCACGCCGATCCGCTGCCCCCCAGCGGCTCGGGCGACGACCTGGTGCAGGCCTATTGCTTTCGCCTCTGTACGACCGACGTCCCCGAAAACCGCCGGCCGTGGCCGAAGCCGGCCGACTACGACCCGGCCCGCTACGAGCTGCTGCTGCGCACGCTGGCGGCCGGCGAACTGATGCCGCCGTGGAATCCCATTTGGATGCCCAATCGCAAGACCGACACGAACAACAACGGCGCCGTGTCGCTCGACTATCTCGGCGGCAACACGGCCTACCCCGAGGCGGACGACGCAGCGCGGGCGGAGATCATCGCCGACCACAAGTCGTACCAGCAGGGCCTGCTGTGGACGCTGGCGAATCACCCTGACGTGCCCGAGCAAGTGCAGCGGCACTTTCAGCGATTGGGGCTGGCGAAGGACGAGTTCAAGGCCACCGACAACTGGCCGCCGCAACTGTACGTGCGCGAGGCGCGACGGATGGTCTCCGACTATGTGATGACCGAGCACAACTGCCGAGGCGACAAGGTGGCCCCCGACTCGGTGGGCATGGGCGCCTACGGCATGGACAGCCACAATTGCCAGCGGTACGTCACGCCCGCGGGAACCGTGCAGAACGAGGGCGACGTCCAGGTCCACGGTTTTCGGCCGTATGGGATCAGCTACCGCTCGCTCGTCCCGCGACGGGGCGAATGCCGCAACTTGATCGTGCCGGTCTGCGTCTCGAGTTCGCACATTGCGTACGGCTCGATTCGCATGGAACCGGTGTTCATGGTGTTGGGGCACTCGGCGGCGACGGCCGCGGAGCTGGCAATCCAGGCGGGCGTTGACGTGCAAGACGTCCCGTACGACGAACTCGCCCGCCAGCTTCGCGACGCGGGGCAGATCTGCACGTTGGCCGAGTAGACTCGCGGCAGTCCGGCGCCTCGCTACAATCCCAAATCGAGCAGACCGCGTTCCTGCAAACGCACCAAATCGCACGCGAGTTGTAGGGTGGACGACACGCCGAGCTTCTCAAAGATTTTATGCCGCCGCATTTCGATTGCGCGGGCCGTCATGCCGAATTGCTCGGCGATTTGTCGGCTGGAGGCGCCGCCCGCGACGAGCCGGCAGACCTCCCGGTCGCGTTTCTCCAGCGCATGGAAGCTGCCCAGCAGCCGAGCCGAGTTGGCTAACGAGGCGGCGTGGGGACCGTCAACGCGCTCGCCGATGCGCGTGACTCCCAGAATCGCCAGTCCGGGATGCAGCTTCACCTTCAGTCGGCGCTTGTGCGTCAGCAGCGCATGCGTGACGCCATTCGCCAACGTGCCCACGTGTTCGAGTTCTACCGCCCGAGCGCCGGCCATCACAAGCCGATCGGAATGCTCGGACAATTCCACAATACTGCGGTCCAGGAACATGCGACCCGTGCGACCCAGCGAAGACTGGCGCCCGGCGGAGAGTTTGGCATAGGCGTCGTTGCACTCCACAACGGCGGACGCGTCATTTTTTATGTAAACACACTCGCCAAAATCGTCGAGAGCGGACAAATCCGGCGTCACGTCGGCGTGCGCCTCCAGGACAATGCGCTCGATTGCTGCGACTGTCTCGGCGAATCCTGAGTGGATTGAAGAGTTGCTGCTTCCCATCCAGCGCCCCTCCTGTTGATTTGCGAGCGCTTGCTAGCTTTACCAAGGCGACGCCGTCGCGATGGACGGCGCTCGACGAAAAACGGAGCGGGCCCCGAAAGCGCCAGGACGGTCGACGCCCCGAGGCCGTGCTCCGTAACTCTGGCAGGCTTGGCGACGACCGCAAATCACGCCACGCACGCCGGGCACAAACGACCCTGTCCGAAAGGCAGTCGAAACGGGTCGTCGGAAAACAGTACCACGCCACTTCGGGCGTGCGAAACGAACTTCGGCCAGTTTGGGCAAGCCCCTGCTGGCGATCGGGAAGAATCGGCTCGATCGATGCAAACGGACCGGGTTGGTGCAGGCCGAGCGTGAGACGCCGAGCGCCGGCGAGCGCTCCCAAACCGTTCGCCGCGCGTCGCGTGCAACTCTGGCTGCCAAAAGAACGCCAGCGGGCTACAGCCCCAGGTCGAGCAGGCCCCGCTCCTGCAGACGCACCAGCTCGCGCGCGAGCTGAATCGGCGACTCGACGCCGAGCCGCTCGAATGCCTTCTGACGCCGCAGTTCAATCGCCCGGGGCGTCATGTCGAACTGTTTGGCAATCTGCCGGCTCGACTCGCCGATGGCGACCAGCCGACAGATCTCGCGGTCGCGAGCCTCTAACTCGCGAAAGCTGCTTAGCAGATGAACCGACCGGGCGGTCGCTTCGGCCTCGGGACCGTCGATGCGGCCCTCGACGCGCACGATCCCGAGGATGGCGAGACCCGGGTGTTGCGGGTAGTGAATGCGCCGCTTGTACGCGCGAAAGGAGTACAGGATGCCGTCGGCATCCGGACCGCGGTAGGTAATCTCCAGCGTGTCGGCGCCGCCGAGCACCGTGCGGTCGGACAACTCCGAGAGTTTGGCAATCTCGGGCGCCAGAAAAGATCGCGTCTGTCGCCCCAGCGACGACTGCTCGCGGTCGACGAACTCCGACCACGCCCGGTTGTACGTCACCACCGCCAGGGACGAGTTCTTCAAAAAGACCAGTTCGTCGAACCTGTCCAGCGGCGTCCAATCGGGCGTCGCCTCGGCGAGGGCGTCCTGCACGACGCTCTCAATTTCGGCCACCGTTTCGCAAAACAGTTGGCAATCTGAAGGGACTGGCATTTGCATGGGACGAACCGCCCGTCGCCTTGTCGGCGCGGACGCCGTTGTGGACTGCCGATCAGGGTCACATTGCCAGCGGCAGCAAGCGATCCGATCGCGAAACCGCGAACTCCAGAGATTAATGATCTCTGGAGACGTGCTCAATGATTCGAACATGCCATGTCTCGAGAAAATTCGAGACGTGACAGCGTCAGCACGTCGCCCGAGAGCCGGGGCAGTCCAATCTCGTGCGACACAATAGATTAGGTCGCTGGTCGACCGCCCCGCAGGAATGCTCGTGGCGGCGAAGATCGCAACGCTCAACGGCACGCCGCTGGTAACTGTTACACGGGTTGCAGGGGCTTGACGGTCCCGAGACCGGCGGCTCTAGGCGAGGCGGCGGCTGGTTTCGCCGGTCGCGAACTCCTTCAGCGACAGTTCCGTGCCGTCCGCCAATCGAAACGTGACAGAGAACGGGTCGGAGAAAACCCACTGCGTCGCCGACGAGCCGTCGTCGAATTCGAATTCAACCGGCCCGCCCGTCAGGCAACGGCAGGCGCCGCCGTCGAACCAATACATGTAGCTGCCTGACCGATCGCCCGGCAGCGGCTCCGTCCGCACGTTTGGCTGGTCGTTCATCAACTGCAGCAGACGGGCGACCCGGACGAACAGGTTGTCAGTGCGACCTAATTGCAACGAGGCTGACCGCCGCAGGGGCGGGGTCTCGTCCGCCGGCAGCCCCGACGTCGATGCAAACGGCTCGGCACAGTGGTGACCGCAATACAGGCAATAGCTCTGCCCCAGGGGAATGTAGCGGTCGCACGCCTCGCAGAGCTGCTCCGTGCGATCGACCATCGGCAGGGGCCACGCATGTTCGCAATGGCAGCACCAATAGTGGGTGTGCTCGCGAGCGTTAGAATACTCGCCGCCGGCCTCGGCGCCGACCTTGGCGACTTCCGGCTGGAGTTGTTGGCCGCAGTGCCCGCAATAGACTGGCTTGTGCATCGGTGCCTCCTGTGGTGGTGAACAGGGCGACAGCGGCACATCGCCGGGCAAGCGGCTACACTCATTGTACCGCGCCAGGCGGTCTGGTGGCGAATTCTCGTCGCCGCAGATCGAGTTGTTGCCTCTTGTCACTGCACCTTCCTTCCGAATCGGTGAAACATGTTTCATATCGTTCGTTGGCCCGCGATCGCGCTGTGTATGGTTCTGGTCGTTGCCGCCCAGGCAGTCCGCGGCGAGGAGTCTTTTCCCGTGCGGATCCGCGTCGACGCGGCCGAGTCGCTGGGGCCGCTGCCGAACATTTGGCGGTTTTTTGGCGCCGACGAGCCCAATTACGCCACCATGCCGCATGGCCGCAAGCTGCTGGCCGATCTGGGCGAGTTGGCGCCGAAGCAGGTCTATTTTCGCGCGCACAACCTGCTCTGCTCGGGCGACGGCACGCCGGCGCTGAAGTGGGGCTCCACCGGCGTCTACTCAGAAAACGAAGCGGGCGAGCCGCAGTACGATTGGACGATTCTGGACCAGATCTTCGACGCCTATCTCGCCAACGGCGTGCGGCCCTACGTGCAAATCGGCTTCATGCCGCGCGACTTGTCGACCAAGCCCGACCCGTACCAGCACCAGTGGAACCCCAAGCTGCGGTACGAGGAGATCTTCACCGGCTGGGCCTATCCACCGACGGACTACGAAAAGTGGGCTGAACTGGTCCATCAGTGGGCGTTGCACTGTATCGACAGCTATGGCCGCGACGAGGTGGCGACCTGGTACTGGCAAACCTGGAACGAAGCGAACGCCGGCTACTGGCAGGGGAGCGACGAGGAGTTTCTTAAACTGCACGACTACGCCGTGGACGCCGTGCGGCGCGCGCTGCCCGAGGCTCGCGTGGGCGGCCCCGATACGGCGGGCGCCGGCGGCGAGTTCACGCACCGCTTCATCGACCACTGTGCCAGCGGCGTCAATTACGCCACCGGCGAGCGCGGCACGCCGATGGATTTCGTGTCGTTCCACGCCAAGGGGTCGCCGCGGTTCGTCGAGGGGCGCGTCCAGATGGGCATCGCTCAACAGCTGCAGGAAATCGAGCGCGGCTTCCGCATCATCGCTTCGCACCCGGAGTCGCGCGACCTGCCGATCGTCATTGGCGAGTCGGACCCCGAAGGCTGCGCCGCCTGCCAGGGTCCGCAACTGGGGTACCGCAACGGCACGATGTACAGCAGCTACACGGCGGCCAGCTTCCCGCGCAAGCTCGACCTGGCCCGTAAATACCAGGTCAATCTGGAAGGGGCGCTCACGTGGGCGTTCGAGTTCGAAGATCAGCCGCTGTTCGCCGGATTCCGCGCGCTGTCGACCGGCGGCATCAACAAGCCCGTGCTGAACGTCTTTCGCATGATGAGCCGGATGCAGGGCGAGCGGCTCGCCGCCGACAGCGATCACGCCGTGTCGCTGGACGACATGGTCCGCCGCGGCGTGCGCGGCGAAGCCGACGTGGCGGCGCTGGCCAGTCGCGAGCCCGGCCGGCTGTGCGTGCTCGCCTGGCACTACCACGACGACGACGTGCCGGGGCCGACGGCCGAGGTGAATCTCGCGCTCACGAACTTGCCTGCTGACGCGACCGAGGCGGCGGTCACGCAATTTCGCGTCGACGCCCGCCACGGCAACGCCTACACCGCTTGGCAGGAGATGGGCTCCCCCGCGGAGCCGACCGAGCAGCAATACGCCGAATTGCAGCAGGCCTCGGCACTGAGCCCCTTTGGCCCGCTGAGGACCATGCGCGTCGAAGGCGGGCAGCTTGAATTGCCCCTGTCGCTGCCGCGGCAAGCCGTTTCGCTGGTCGTCGTCGAGTGGGGCGCAGAGTAGCAGCGCGATACGACGCCCCTCGCGACCGGCAGCCCCAGCAACGCTAGCGTCGCCAGCGGCCTTGAGCCAATCGGTCGGTTTTCCTACAAGTCGCGGCGTCTGTTGTGACTTGTCGCCTGACCGTTTGCGAGAGAGCCGCCATGGCGCCGTTCCGCTTGTTGTATTTGCTGATGCTCGGTTGCTGCGGGTTGTCATTCATCCAAAGTCGCGCGATCGCAGAAACGCCGCCGCCCGCGGAGTTTCCCTACGTGGCCTACGTCCGCGCCGAGGCGACGACCGTGCAGAGCGGCCCCGGCGCCCAGTTCTATCCCACCTCCCAACTGCCGCGCGGCACGGCGGTCGAAGTCTACCGCCACGAAGGCGGCGACTGGTGCGCGATTCGTCCGCCGGCGGGCAGTTTCAGCCTGGTCGCGGCCGACGCCGTGCGGCCGATCAGCCCCCGCGTGGCCGAGACGGTCGCCGAAGGGGCCCCGGTGCGCGTCGGCAGCCAGCTGTCCGCGGAACAATCCGCAGTGCAGGTGAAACTCATGCCCGGCGAGCGGGTCGAGGTGCTCGCCGCCCCGGGGCCCGCGGACGCGAACGTGAAGATCGCCCCGCCGGCCGGCGAGTTCCGCTGGGTGGCCCTGTCCGCGCTGTCGCTCGAGCCGCCAGCCGAACGTTTATCTGCCGCAGCGCCCTCGTCCCGTTCCAGCTTGTGGCGTTCGCAGGGAGCTGACCGCGCCGCCTGGGACGCCCCCCAGTTAACGCCGCAGGCGTCGGCATTGCCAATCAAGCCGCAGTTGCTGCAAGGTCCGGTGGCGATCGTGCCGGGTTCGCCGGCCGCGGTCCAGCCCGCTCGTTACGAAACCGAACCGGCCGCCGCCGACGCGCAAACTCGCCCGGCTGCACCGGCGGCAGATGCAGCCGCCCCGGAAGCGCGCCCGCTGCCGCCAGTCGCCGAATTGCCCCCGACGACCGCAACGACGCCCGCGACGAGCAGGACCAACCCGCTCACGCAGCCGCGGGTTCGCTTTCACGGCCCGACGGTACGCAGCTCGCGTCCCGTGACCCGGCAGGTGGCCGAGTTGCAGCTCGACCTGTCGCGGCTGATCGTCGCCCCGCCGCAACCATGGGCGTTGGCCGGCTTGCGCGAAGAGACGGCCGCCGCGCTCTCGGCCGCCCAGGACGAGCAGGAGCGCCGCCAGTTGCGGGAGTTGTTGCAGCGAGTTGTCTTGCTGGAGGAGATTGAAGCCCAGCGCGAACACCTGGCCGCCGTTCAGCGGGGCGCCATGGCCGCGGCCCAGGAAGCTGGCCAGCAACAAGCGCCCGCGGGCGCAACGGCCGCCCATAACGGCGACCAATCGGCCGCCGGCCCTGCCGACGTATTCGACGCCGAGGCAGCCGCCCGGCACGCCGCCGAACATCCGGCCGACGACATCCGCTCGCTGGTCCGCCGCGACCTGGGTCTCTCGCCGTCAGGCGCCTCGCCAGTCGACGGCGCCGCGGGCGCTCCCCAAGGCGGCGCGGCCGAAGCTCAACAATACGCAGGCACCGAGGCTCGCTACGACGCGGTCGGCACGCTCAAGCCGGTCGTCTCCCGCCGCGAGGGCGCGCCGCAATACGCCCTGGTCGACGAAGAAGGCAAAATCGCCTCGCTGATCACCCCAACGCCGGATCTGAACCTGCGTGAGTTCGTCGGCCAGCGGATCGGCGTGACCGGCTCCCGCGGTTACATGCCGCAGTATCGCCGGGCGCACGTAACCGCCACGCGGATCACGCCGCTGGAAGCCGGCGGCACGGTGCGACGTTGATTCGCGGCTTGCTCAATTCCACCGCGAAGCACGGCTCACAGAGCCGTGGCACGCTCGTCCCGTGGTCGATTCTCTCCGAGAATCGACCAATGCGGGTTGCCTCAAAGCAACTGACTCCATGCGACCTGGAGCCGGCTCCAGAAAGCGGTGAGGCTCTACCAAGCCAATCACTCGGTCTCAACCGCGTGCTCAGCGGTGGCCGCTCTCCCCAGGCCGACTGGGTTGCGGCGCTTTGCGACGACGGCGAGCGTGATTGGTCGATTCTCGGAGAGAATCGACCACGGCTTCGGCAACGCTCACCGCCGCTGGCTCTGCAGGATCTCACTGGCCCGGGCGGCGACGCGGGGGTCGGCGTCGTGGACGGCGCGGCGGCGGGCGATGGCCGCCAATTCGGGGTCGCGTAGCGTTGCCAGCAGCGTGAGCGCCTCCAGCCGGGTGGCTGGGTCGGCGTCCGCGGACTCGGCCAACTCGCGGAGCACGCGACGCCCCTCGGCGGCCGGGAGTCGGGCGACGCGCTCGCTGAGCGTCACCGGCGTGGGCCCCACGCCGTCGCCAGCCGGCTGCGCGTCTTCAACGGAGCTGGCGGGGACATTCCGCTCGGCCAGTTCGCGGCGAATGGCCGCAGCCTGATATCGATCCGCTTGCGGCAACTCGCGCAACAGCAACTCGGTGGGCGCCTTGCGCAGCAACCGTCGCTGCTCGCGAACCTCCAATGGCGTGGGGACGGAAACCAGGCGGTTCGACGCCTGCCGGCTCTCGCGCGGCCCCGCGGCCATCGGCTCGTTGCGACGCGGCAAGGCGGGCACGCCAGAGTCAGCATCCTCGGCGACCAACGGCGGCTCGATGGGAGTCGCCGGCGCCAGGGGGGCGGAGTTTGTCACCGCAGCTCCTGCGGTGTTCGGCGGCGACGCGATCAGCAACTGTGGCTGGGCCGCCGGCGCCGGGGCTGACGCGTCGGACGGCTGCCACGGCTGTGACTGCCGCGGGGGACTCTGCGCAGCGGTGATGATGTCGAGTTGAATTGTCGGCGCCACTAACCCCGTGGGACCGCCCGTCAGCGCCGGGTCGGCCTCGTGCGGCCGCTGACTGCGGCGCGGCAGGGTCTGCAGAATGGCCTCGCAGTCGGCAATCAGCGCGGCGGCGGGGCGCGGCGGCAAACCCTCGCTCAACTCGAGCGCCCGCAACGAAAAGCTCTCGCACCAGCGAATGTCGCCCGCCGGCAGCAAGCCCGCGCGAACGCGGAGCACTCGCACTGTGTGCGTCAGCGGTTCGACGATCGTGTCGGCGTCGCCCGACTCGCGCCACGCAAGCATCCACGCTTGCAGCCGCTGATCGAGTTCGTCGCGGGCCGGCTCGGCCAAGTCGGGGCGCGGCTCGGTGGCCAGCCATGCCAGCCGCTCGACCCCCGCCGTGCCCAACTCGGGCAATCGCCCGATTGCGGGTGCGGCGCGCCCCTCGGCAGCGCGTAACGCCGCCACCGTCAACCGGTCGGCCCGCCGCTGGCGGTACCACGATTCGATCTGCTCGAATCCCCACCAGCCCACGGCGCAAGCGGCCACTCCCGCGGCGAGCACCTTGAGGCTCGCGCGTCGCAGCGGTCGGTCGCTGGTGGGCGTTTTCGGCACGGGCGGCGCGGCTTGGACCGCTTACCGGGGGAGCGATGGCCAGTGGCAAGTTGCCCTCGACGGGGCGGCGGATTCTCGCGAAAAAGCCCCCTGCGTCACAAGGCCAGCTTGTCCGCGTGCCGCTGCACTGCCTTTTCCCCAATCCTGCTGGGCCCTTCCGCGATTCCCCCGGGCAAGCATACTGACAGCATGAGTAAGCAATCCCCAGGCGACCGGACGGCCCGAACCCCCTCGACGGCCCAGCTTCGCAAGCTCGATCGCGAGATTGCCGAGTTGCTGGCTAAGCGGGCGGAGCTGACGCTGGCACGCGGCGACTGCGCCACCCCCGCCGAAGCCGTGGAGGAGTCCCTCCAGGCAGTCGCCAAGGCGCCGACGACGCCGCTGGGCGACGACGCGCTGCGGGCCGTGTTCCGCGAATTGCACAGCGGCATCCGCGCCGCGGCGGTGCAAACGCGCGTCGCCTACCTGGGGCCGGAATTTACCTACAGCCACCTGGCGGCGATCGCGCGGTTCGGCCAGAGCGTCGACCTGACGCCCGTTGCCACGATCGCGGCCGTGTTCGACGAGGTGGCCGGCGGCGACGCCGAGTTTGGCGTCGTGCCGATCGAGAACTCCACCGATGGCCGCGTCGCCGACGCCCTGCATTGCCTGGCCCGCGCGTCGGGCGAGAAGCACGCCGTGCAGATCTGCGCAGAAGTGCCGCTGCGAATTCGACATTGTCTGCTGGGCATGGGCTCGCGGGCGTCGGTGCGTCGGGTGTGCAGCAAGCCTCAGGCGCTGTCGCAGTGTCGCAATTGGCTCGCGGCGCATTTGCCGCAGGCCGAGCTCGTGCCGATGGCCAGCACGGCCGAGGCGGCGCGGCTGGCGCTGGCCGAGACTGACTCGGCCGCCATTGCCAGCGAGCAGGCCGGCGTCAACCACGGCCTGACGGTGCTGGCGCGCCACATCGAAGACAACCCCGAGAACGTCACCCGCTTCGCCGTGATCAGCCGCGCCAGCGGCGAGAAGACGGGCCGCGATAAGACGGCGATCGTCTTCGAAGCGCCGCATGAACCGGGCGCCCTGGCCGACGCCATGGCGATCTTCAAGCGTCAGAAACTCAACCTCACCTGGATCGAGTCGTTCCCGCTGCCCGAAGCGCGGGGGCGGTATTACTTCTTCATCGAATTCCAGGGCCACGCCAGCGAATTGCACCCCCGACGGGCGCTGGCGTCGCTGGAAAAGCGCGCCACGCGGCTGACGGTGCTGGGTTCCTACGCCGAAGCCGACGTCGTCGGGTAATTGGGTCGTAGGTCAGGCTTTCCTGCCTGACAAAGCCCTGCTGACGAAAGGCAACCATTGTTGTTGCGCCAGTCAGGCTGGAAAGCCCGGCCTCCCGGTGCCGACGACCCGCTGCTGGTTGCTGATCCCCCGGCCGGGTAGCATGAAGGATCTCAGGGCGTCGCGTCAGCACGAGGAAGTCGGCACATGCAGTTCGAGCAGCTAGGTCCCTACCGAATCGGCAAGCGAATCGGCAAAGGCGGCATGGGCTCGGTCTACGAAGCGGTCAACGCCGACACGGGGCAAGCTGCCGCGGTCAAGGCGCTCAACCCCAACCTCGCCGCCGCCGAGGGATTTCGCGAACGGTTCGAGGCCGAAATCGAGTCGCTCAAAAAGCTGCAGCATGACGGCATCGTCCGCATGTACGGCTACGGCGAAGACGACGGCGTGCTGTTCTACTCGATGGAACGCGTCCCCGGCCCCAGTCTCGAAGAGGAGATCAACGACGGCCGGCGGTTCGACTGGCGCGAGACGTTGCAGATCGCCATTCAACTGTGTCGCGCGCTGAAGCATGCCCATGACCACGGCGTCGTGCACCGCGACATCAAGCCGGCCAATATTCTGCTGACGCCCGAGGGGCGCGTGAAGGTGGCCGACTTCGGCATCGCACGGCTGTTTGGCGCCAACCAATTGACCACCGCCGGCGGCGTGTTGGGCACGGCCGACTACATGTCGCCCGAGCAGGCCGACGGCAGTCCGGTCACCGACAAGTGCGATCAGTACGCCCTGGGGTGCGTCATGTACGCGCTGCTGGCCGGGCGGCCGCCGTTCCGCGCCAAGACGATGCCCGAGATGCTGCAACTGCAACGCTTTGCCAGCCCCGAGTCGGTGCGCCGCTACGCCCCGCGGACGCCGGAGCAGTTGGACAAGCTGATCATGCAATTGCTGAGCAAGGAGCCCGGGCAGCGGTTCCCCAACGTGCTGGTGCTCGGTCGGCATATGGAAGCGATGGCCAAAGCGCTCGCCCGCAAGGAAGCCGAGACCGCCGTCAACGAGGAGCCCCCCGCGCCAGCAAAGGCAGACACCGCCGCCGCTGATCACACCACCGGCGCCGGCGACGATCCCATCTCGCTGATCACGATCGACACGGACGCCGGCGCGCTGTACGACGCCGCCACGCTGGCCGAGGAACCCAAGGTCGCGACTGACGAAGCTCCACCAGCGGTCGCCGCGCCTGCGGAGCCGCGTCCCAAGCGATTCACGACCGTCGACGAAGAAGCGCGCCGCAGTCAGCTCGAATCCGAAGCGACGCACTGGAGCTACTGGGTTTCGATCGCAGGGCTGGCCGCGGCTCTGGTCGCTCTGACATTCGCCGGGTATCGGCTCATGCAACCGGCCACCGCCGATGAACTGTACGAGCAAGTGACGGCCGCCGTGGCCGAAGACCGCGTCACAGGGCTGCGCGACCACCGCAACGAGATTGCTGAGTTTTTGGAGCGGTTTCCCGACGATCCGCGCGCCGAGGAGTTCACCGCCTACGACCAGGAGCTGGAACTGCTCGGCATGGCGTCGCGCCTGCGCGTGCGGGCCAAGCTGCGGGGCGACGACGAATATGCCCCCGCGGCGCATTGGTACGGCGCGGCCCTGGCCCTGCGCGACCGCGATCCAGCGGCCGCCGCCGAAATGCTCTCGCATCTGTTGCTGCTGTACGGAATCGATCCGCAATCGACCGATGAGACGCGGTTCGACGATCCCGCACTCGCGTTGGACGACATGCAGCGTCGCTGGCTGCGGGTGGCGGACCACGACCTGCAGAAGCTGCGTCAATCGCTTCAAGAGTCGGCCGCCGGACAACTGACCCAGTTGCACGCCCGACTCGCCACCGCCGCGGCTCTGGAGGACTCCAATCCGCAGGCGGCGCGGCGCATCTACCAGGGATTGGCGGAGTTGTACGACGGTCAGGCCTGGGCCAGCGAGGTCGTCGACAAGGCGTCGACACGGTTGGAGCAACTCGGCGAGTAGCGCTCGATCCGCTGGCCGCGGCCCTCAGTCGCAGCCGGGGCGATTCACCATCCGGCCCGTCTCGCGTATCCTGTGGTCGTGTCAAACAGGCCGCCGCGCGTTGCGACGGCCGTCGCTCCCTCAAGCCCGTTCCTCAAGCCGCACGTTCCAATTCCATGAATCGCCAGCGTAGTGAAACCGCCTTCGACCGTGCCCAACAATTGATGCCCGGGGGGGTGAACAGCCCGGCCCGCGCGTTCGGCGCCGTGGGCGGCTCGCCTGTGTTCATCGACCGTGCCGAGGGCGCCTACCTGTGGGATGTCGACGGCAATCGCTACCTCGACTACATCGGCTCATGGGGGCCGATGATCCTGGGGCACCGGCATCCGGCGGTCGTGGCGGCGCTGCAGGACGCGCTGGCTCGCGGCACCAGCTACGGCGCCCCCACCGAAGCGGAGAGCGAACTGGCCGAGTTGATCATCGAGGCGGTCCCCTCGGTCGAGATGGTCCGGCTGGTCAACAGCGGCACCGAAGCCACGATGAGCGCCATCCGCCTGGCCCGCGGCTTCACCGGTCGCGACGTAGTGGTCAAGTTCGCCGGCAACTACCACGGCCACGTCGACTGCCTGTTGGTCGCCGCGGGGAGCAGCGCCGCCACGCTGGGCGTGCCGACTTCGCCCGGCGTGACCGCCGGCGCGGCGCAAGACACGATCGTGGCCGAGTACAACGATGTCGCCAATCTCGAGGCCGTGTTTGCCGAGCACGGCGAGCGGATCGCCGCGGTGATCTTCGAACCGGTGGTGGGCAACATGGGCGTCGTCGCGCCCAGCGAAGAGTTTGTCGCGGCGCTCAACCGCCTGCCGCGCGAGCATGGGGCGCTGTTGGTGTGCGACGAGGTGATGACCGGCTTCCGCGTGGCGCTGGGGGGCGCTCAGCAGCGGTTCGGCTTGCAGCCCGATTTGACCACGCTGGGCAAGATCGTCGGCGGCGGCTTGCCGGTCGGGGCCTACGGCGGACGCCGCGACGTCATGCAACAGGTGCTGCCCGCAGGCAAGGTGTTCCAGGCCGGCACGCTCAGCGGCAATCCGCTGGCCACGGCGGCGGGATCCGCCACGCTACGCATCCTGCGGGACGATCCGCCGTACGAGCGGTTGGAGCAACTTGGCGTTAAGCTGCAAGCGGGCCTGCATGCCGCGGCCGAAAAGCGCGGCGTCGCTCACGAAATCGCCCGCGTGGGGAGCATGATGACGCTGTTTTTCCACCAGGGGGCCGTGGACGGCTGGCGCGACGCCAGTGCAGCCGACACGCAGAAGTTCGCCTGCTACTTCTGGGGGCTGATGAACCGCGGCGTCTACATGCCGTGCAGCCAGTTCGAAGCGCTGTTCATCTCGGCCGCACATACCGACGCAGATATCGAGGCCACCATCGCGGCTGCCGAGGAGGTGTTCGCCGAACTCAAGCCGTAGTGCGTTGGGCGGCCCGCAGGCAGCCTAGGGCCGCTGCCAGCGCCGCCAGGGCCCACGTCGCCGGTTCCGGCGCGGCGAGACTGCTGATCGCCTGCGCTGCCGCCGTAGCGCCCAGGTTGTCCTGCCAATCGGCCAGATCGACCGCGCTGAGCGCGTACGCCGAGTCGCCCGCCTGCCAGGCAAGAAAGTCGGCGCCGGTGACCGCGTCGTCGGCGTCATAATCGCCGAACAATGCCAGTACGCCCGCGTATCTCAGCACGCGATCCTTTACGTCGGCGGCGTCGATCAGCACGTAGTCATACGGCGGGGGAAACACGTCGTCCGTGCCCGGATCGATCGGGCCGCTGGTGTTCACCAGCAGATTGCCGCTGGCCTCGATCTCGCCAATGCCGGCCGAAGTGGAGTACTTCACGTAGGGCGACCGCACGTTCTCAAACGAATTGTTCTCAACGAGCAACTCGGCGCCCACCGCCGAGCGAATGGCGTAGTTGTCGCCCGGCGTGTTGAAGTAACTGTTGAAAACATGAATGTCGCCGTAGCGGGCGCGCGGCATGCGCTCGCGCACCAACGGCCCCCAGTTGTTATGGTGCAGCGTCACGTGGAGCTTGCCGATGTCCTCGGTGGCGTTGTCGCTGTTGCCGATGAGCATCGCAAAGCGATGGCTCGTGTTTTCGTTGGAGGCATACGCCGAGGTGTAGTGGAAATCGTTCCACGACACCGTCACGTTGTCCGACGCCCGCACGATGTCGAGTAACCCGTCGGGGGCGTCGAAGATGTCATTGTGGTCGATCCATACGTTTGTCGACTCGCGCAACGTGATCGCGTCGCCCTCGCCCGCGTCGTTGGGATTGGAGATCGACAGATTCCGCAGGATGACGTTACTGACCTCGGACAGTTGCATGCTGCCGATCAGCGCGCCAGACTCGCCGACGCCGACGATTGTCTTGTCGGAAGCGACCTTCACGCCGCCGACGTTCAATGTGCCCGCCACTCGAATCGTCAGCGGACCGTCTTGCGTGGCGTAGGTCTGAAACTGGGCGGCGGTGGTCGCGGTGACGGTCGGCCCGCCGGCGCCCCCGGTCGTGCCGCCGTTGAGCGAGGCAAACCCAATCGGCGCGGGCGCGGCCAGCGCACCGCTCGCTCCCGCCAGCCACATGCCGGCGCACGCCGCCCACCCCAGGACACTCTGCCGACGGCAGACGGATTCCACGGCCATGTCTCTCCCCTGTTCCTACAAGACGCGCGGTTGCAGTCAGGCGACGAGATTGCACGCCCGCCCCGCGTTGCGGCTTTGATCAGCCCAGGCCTATTTTACGCACGCTGAACGGCGAAAAACGGCCCGCTGCGTCATTCCGGGCGCAGTTGCAAAAGAACGCCCACGGGCAGGACGTCCTGCTCAACCCCAGCCGGCGAGCTACGCCTCGCCGCTGAGCGAGCCCCCCGCCGACTCCCGCCGCACCGCATAGCTCAACTGCACAATCCCCGAATCGCGCGGCAGCGTCGATTCGAGCGCAAGTGGAACCCGCCCGCCAGCGGGCAGCGCCGGGCGACCCGCTCCCAACAGAACCGGCATGACGGCCAACTCGACCGTGTCGACCAAGCCCGCGTCAAACAGGCAGCGCGCCAATTCGCCGCCGCCGAACAGCCAGATGTCCTTCCCCGGCTCGCGTTTGAGATCGGCCACAGCGGTTTCGATCCCCTCGCCGACAAACAGCGTGTCGGGCTCCGAAGTCGCCGCCAATGTCCGCGTCGCGACAACCAGACGCCGGCCCTGCAGCGGATTCTGCTCGCCTTGCGCTTGGAGCGTCTCGTAGGTCTTGCGGCCCATGACGAAGGCGTCGAACTGCTCGAACAGGGCGCCGAAGTCGATTGTCGGATCCTCGACGATCCAGTCGTAGCCGCCATCCTCGGCGGCGATGAAACCGTCCAGACTCGTTGCGACGTTGTAGCGGAGTTTTCGCATGGTCAATTCACTTGAAGCGCCGCCGCGTACCGCAGGTTCGCAGCGTGGCGCAATTTGACAAGAACAAGAAACAAGTGAGGACAAGTGATTTTGACGTGGCCGCTCAGCCCTGCGACGCGCTCGCCGCCGCCTTCTCCTCCGCCGCGCTGCGGCGGTAATACTGCGGGACCAACTGCAATGGGTCGACGGTCCGCCCGGCGGCGATCAGCGCGGCGCCCAGTTGGGCGACCGCGGCCGGCGATGGGCCGTCGTCGATGCCGTCGATCGCCTCCACGCCCGCGGGCAACCGCTCCGCGATTTTGGCGAGCGTCGCCTGCGGCGTGGCCAGTGCTTCGCGGCTCTGCAGCAAACCGGCCAGCGCGTCGATTGCCGCCAGTTGTACCTCCGGCAACGCGGCGACATTCGGCTCAGCCGTGAACCGCGCGGCGAACGCTTCGTCGCGTTGGGCGTCGAGCACGGCCCACACCGGCCGACGTGCGGCGTCGCGGCCGGCGGCCAGCGCCGCGAGCGTCGGCACGGCGGCCAACTGCGCGCCCGAGGCGTAGGCCAGCGTTTTGGCGGTGACGATGCCCAGTCGCAAGCCGGTGAAGGACCCCGGCCCGCTGGTCACCGCGATGGCCGTCAGATCGCTGACGCTCCAGTCAACCGTGGCCAACTGGTCGCGAATGGCCGGCAACAGCGTTTGGGCCGTGCGCGGCGAGGCCGGCAGCGCCGCCTGGGACAGGACGCGACAGTCGGCGCCGCGGACCTGGGCGACGGCGACGCTCCCGCGGCGGCCGCTGGTATCGATGGCAAGGAGGTTCATTGTGTCCTAAAGGGCGGTTTGAGCGGCGGCATGGCGTCCTTGACCGGCGTCTATGGCCGGCCTAAACTGCCAAATTACCGTGGAATTGGGCGGATTTCACTCCCTCCGCTCGGTTTCTTTCCGTCGACCGACGTCTCGAGATTGGCAAACCTGTGAAGCGCGCGATCATCAGCGACATCCACGGCAATCTCGAAGCGCTGCGAGCGGTGCTCGCGCACATCAAGCCGCAAGGCGTCGACGAAATCTTCTGCCTGGGCGACGTGGTCGGCTACGGCCCCCAACCGTGCGAGTGTCTGGATCAGGTGATCGAGTCGTGCAAGGTCGGCCTGCTGGGCAATCACGACCAGGGCGCCATGTTCGATCCCGAAGGGTTCAACAGCGGCGCCGAACGGGCCATCTTCTGGACCCGCGAGCAACTGGAGAACTCAACCGGCCCCCGCGATCAGATCGATCGCCGCTGGGATTACCTGGGCACGCTGCCGCGCATCTACCGCGACGATCCCTGGCTGTACGTTCACGGCTCGCCGCGCAACCCGGTTAACGAGTACGTCTTTCCCGAAGATATTTACAACCAGAAGAAGATGGAAAAGCTCTTCGGGTTGATCAATCGGGGCTGCTTCCAGGGCCACACGCACGTGCCGGGCGTGTTTTTGGAGAGCCTGGAGTTCATCTCGCCCGAGCAAAACGACTACGTCTACCAACTCGGCGACGAGCGGTTCATGGTGAACGTCGGCTCGGTCGGCCAGCCGCGTGACGGCGACCCGCGGGCTTGTTACGTGATTCAGGAAGACAGCACGCTGACGTTCCACCGCGTTGAATACGATATCAACGTCACAGCCGATCTAATCTACAAGACGCCCGACCTGGACAATTTTCTGGGCGATCGGCTGAAAGAAGGCCGATAAACGGGCCAATCCCGCGGCCAGAATCACGTTTGGCCGGCGAAGAAGCTGCCCGAGCGGTCGCCGAGAACGGCGTGCCGCGGCTCGGTGAGCCGCGAATCCTGCCGAGCATTTCTCCGCTGCGCACGGCTCACAGAGCCGTGACACGCGCAACCGCGGCGGCGGGGCCACGTTTTCACGCCGGCCGCCCTCCGCGGCGAGGCTGTTTCTGGGTACACTGGCCCGCTTGGGCTCGCCCGGCGGTTGGTCGCCGGGGCGCCGCCTCCCCCCGTGCTGACGAGGAACTGCCGACGTGGAACGTCGATTTGTCCTGTTTTTGACGCTGTCGATGCTGGTGTTGCTGGCCAACGCCTGGTGGTCGATTCGCAATCTGCCGAAACAGCCGCCGGTCGACCCCAATGCGGCGGCCCAGGTTGACGAGGCGGCCGGCGCGGGCGATGCGTCCGCAGCGGGTGCGGAAAACGATGCCGACGGCCAAAACGCCGACGAGAACGGCGACGATGCCCAGCCCGGCGTCGATGCAGACGGCGGCGACGACGAAAACAAGGATCAGGACGCCGCCGACCTGGCCCCCGAAGACCGGCAACAGCTGCAGTACCTCACGCTGGGATCGGTCGATCCCGACTCGCCGTACCGCATGCTGGTGACCTTCACCAACCAGGGCGCCGGCGTGCGGCGGATCGAGTTGGCCAGTCCGCGGTACCTGGACCTGCACGACCTGCAGGAGAAGATCGGCTATCTGGGACAACTCGAACTGCAACCGGTCAAAGGCGGCTTGCAGGTCGGCGTCGTCGGCACGGGCACGCCCGCCGAGCAGGCCGGTCTGCAGGCGGGCGACATCATCACTGCCGCGGGCGCCAAAGAGCTCCAACCCGTCGCCACCACGACGGAATTTGCCAAGGCGATCCGCGCCAAGCCGCGCCAGGAAGTCACGCTGGAATTCACGCGCGACGGCCAACAGAAAACAGCGACGGCAACGCTCGCCCGCGCGCCGCTGAACGTGATCCGCCCCGAGTCGGAGAACGCAGCGTTGTGGATGGACGCCCCGCCGCCGGCGTACCCCGAACCGCCGTCGTTCTTGGTCACGCTGGCCCAAGAGGGCAACGAGAATCTCCAGGGGGTTCAACAGCAGCAACTGCAGCAAGCCGCCGCGCAGGGTTTGCCGGCCCCGGCGCCGCCGGCCGAGTTGCCGGGCGTGGATTTGCGTAGCGGGAACTGGCGCGTGGTCGAACAGACGGACGAAGCGGTCAGCTTCGAGCGGCGGCTTCCCCAGCGCGGCCTGATCGTGACCAAGCGCTACCGACTGGCCGAGAAGTTGGCGGCCGCCGGCGAGGGGCCGATCGACCCCGACGCCCCTGCGTACCACCTGATGCTGGAGGTGTCGCTTCGCAACGAGGGCGACGAACCCCGCAACGTGGCTTACCAATTGGACGGCGCCAACGGCATGCCGGTTGAAGGGTGGTGGTACGCCACCAAAGTCTCGCGGGCCGGCGGCGTCTCGCTGCGCGAAGTCGCCATCCGCCACTTCCAGGCCAAGGCGCCGGAGGTGCTCCCCTCCGCCACGATCGCCACCGGCGACGCCGAGCCGCTGGAGGGCGGCTCGCTGGCCTGGGCCGGCACCGACGCGCAGTACTTTTCCGTCTGCTTGATCCCGCAGAAGACAGACCCGGAGGAGCAATGGCTCGAGCGGGTCGAGGGCATCCTACTGAGCCCCAAGCCCAAAGCCCGCTCGGCCGAGGGCAAGTACGCCAACGTAACCAGTCGCTTCACGAGCCTCGTAGAAACCGTCCCCGCGGGCCAGTCGCTGACGCACGAGTACGAGGTCTTCGCCGGACCCAAGCGGCCCGAACTGTTGGAGCAGTACGTCCCCGCGGGCAGCAAACCGCACTCGCTCGCCGAGTTGGCCTACTACGGGTGGTTTGGCGCCATCGCCAAGGTGATGCTGGCCGTGCTGCACTTCTTCTATGGCTTCGTCGGCAACTACGGCGTCGCCATCATCATGCTGACGGTGCTGGTGCGCGGGTTGATGTTCCCCATCAGCCGCTCGCAAGTGAAAAGCATGGTGAAGATGCAAGAGCTGAAGCCGGAGATGGACAAGCTCAAGGAGAAGTATAAGGGCGATCAGCAGAAACAGGCCCAAGCGATGCAGGAACTGTATCGCAAGCACGGCGTCAATCCGCTCGCTGGCTGCTTGCCGATGTTCCTGCAGTTGCCGGTGTTCATCGGCCTGTATCGCGGGTTGGCGGTCGACATCGAACTGCGGCAGGCGCCGTTGTTTGGGAATCTCACGCGCTGGTGCTCGAACCTGGCGGCGCCGGATATGTTCCTCGACTGGTCGGGCTTCATGCCCGACGCGGTCAACAACGGGCAGACGTTCATCGTCGGCCTGGGGCCGTACCTGAACATCTTGCCGCTGATCACGATGGCCCTGTTCATGCTGCAGCAGAAGCTGTTCATGCCCGAGCCGGCCAACGAGCAAGCCGCACTGCAGCAGAAGATGATGAAGTACATGATGCTGGTCATGGGCCTGCTGTTCTACAAGGTGCCCAGCGGATTGTGCTTGTACTTCATCGCCTCCAGCTTGTGGGGCATTGCCGAGCGGAAGCTGTTCCCGCCGCCGACCGCCGCGACGGCCGGAGTGGCGGCGGGCGACTCTGGCCCCGTCAGCGACCGCAATGGCGGCCGCGCCGAGCGTGATCGCAGCGGGAAACGCGCGGAGGGCAGCCGCGATCGCAAGCGGTCCAAGGGCAAGAAGCGACGCTAAGCTGCTCCGAGGCGGGCGCTCGGGGACGAGCGCAACGAGCCCCCAGGGGATTCCGCAACCGTCATGCACTTCGACCTGGATGACACGATCGTCGCGGCGGCCAGTGCCGCAGGCGGCGCCGCCCGAGCCGTCGTGCGTGTCAGCGGTCCGCAGGCGGCGCGTGTGCTGAGCGGCGCGTTTCATGCCTCCGGCGAATCAGCAAGGCTGCCGAAAGGCGGCGCGCCGTGCGTTGTTGCCGGCAGCGTGCACGTCGACGCGGCGGCCGGAGCGGCCGTGGCAGTCCCCGCGGACCTGTTCTGGTGGCCCACCGAGCGGTCCTACACGCGCCAACCCGTCGGCGAACTGCACCTGCCGGGGTCGCCGCCGCTGGTTCAAGCGGTCGTCGACGCGCTGTGCGCGGCCGGCGCCCGGCCCGCGCGACCCGGCGAGTTCACGCTGCGGGCGTTTCTCGCCGGGCGGCTCGATCTGACGCAGGCCGAAGCCGTGCTGGGCGTGATCGACGCCCGCGGCGATGCGGCGCTCGACACGGCGCTGGCGCAACTCGCCGGCGGCCTGTCGCGCCCGCTGCAGCAGTTGCGCGACGAGTTGCTCGACCTGCTCGCCGAGTTGGAGGCGGGGCTCGACTTTGCCGACGAAGACATCGAGTTCATCTCGGCCGAGCAGTTGACCCGGCGACTGACCGCCGCGCAAGCGGCGATCGAGGCGACGCGCACGCAGCTGCACGTCCGCGGGCAGGCGGCCGATTGTCCCCGCGCCGTTCTGCTGGGCCCCCCCAACGCGGGCAAGAGCAGCCTATTCAACGCACTCGCTCAGCAACTGGCGATCGAGCCGGCTCATGCTCCGGCAATTGTTTCGGAAGCCGCCGGCACGACCCGCGACTACCTGGTCGTGCGGCTCGACTTGCATGGCGTGCTGGTGGATTTGGTCGACACGGCGGGGGAGGATGCCGCCGCGGCTGCGGGGATCGAGGCCGACGCTCAGCGCACCACCGACGCGATGCGCCGCGCCGCGGAGGTGCAACTGCACTGCATCGATGCCGCCAAAATCCCCCCGCCCTCGCAGCGAGGGGCCGGGGGAGGGTCGGCGGGAATCGCATCGTTCTCCGCGCCCCACACGAGCCAGCTGCAGTTGCTCACCAAAACCGATCTGCTCGCCCCCGCGGAACTCGCCGCTCTGCAGACGAAGCACCCAGCGGCCGTGCCGGTGAGCAGTACCACCGCCGCGGGGCTCGATGAGTTGATCGCAGCGCTGCGCGCCGCCGTCGAAGAGCTGCACGCGGAAGCCGGCGGCGCGTCGGTCGCCGCCACAGCCGTCCGCGCCGCCGACAGCCTGCGGCGGGCCGACGCCGCACTCACCGACGCGGCCGCGCTGGCGGCTCAATCCGGCGCCGAAGACCTCGTCGCCGCCGAAGTCCGCGCCGCCGTGAGCGCGGTGGGCGAGGTGGTCGGCGCCGTCTACGTCGACGACGTGCTGGACCGCATCTTTGGACAATTCTGCATCGGGAAATAGCGCAAGCCTCCCTGCAATTCCTCCCGTTAGCCGGAGGCGCACCGCCTGCGGGACTCGGCGGCCCGGGTAGCGACCCGGCCGGTTGTGGCGTTTGCACGCCGCATCGCAATCCGACTCACGCCCCTGCGCTCAGCAGCCGATAGGGACCGAGTGATGCTGCGCGCTGGAGTCGCGCGCCGTGGCCGTATTGCTGGGGACCGGCGCCTGTGCACGTTCGACAACGACGAGGAAATCGCTTCGCGCTGGCAGCCTTCGTTGCCACGAATGTCCTGACTCCCGCGTCCCGGGCTGCCGACAGTCGCGACGCGGCCTTCGCGGCCGCCATGGCTTCGGTGACCGAGCAGGAGCTGCTGGGGCACGCCGGCGTGCTGGCCGATGATTCGCTGGAGGGCCGCGAGGCCGGCACCCGCGGCGGTCTGGCGGCGGCGCGCTACATCGAAAGCCGCCTGGAAGACGCCGGCCTGCAACCCGCAGGCGACGGCGGACGGTTCGCTCAGCGATTCAACGGCAACATGCAGAACCTGCTGGCCGTGCGACCGGGCAGCGATCCCGACCTGGCCGACCAATACCTTGTGCTGGGCGCCCACTACGACCATGTCGGCTATGGCACGCGTCGCAACAGCAACGGGCCGGTGGGGTACATTCACAACGGGGCCGACGACAACGCCAGCGGCGTCGCGGCGTTGCTGGAAGTCGCCGACGCGCTCGCGGCTATCGACTTTCACCCCCGCCGCTCGATCTTGTTTGCGTTCTGGGACGGCGAGGAGAAAAATCTGCTGGGATCGCGGCATTGGGTGCGACAACCGACCGTGCCGCTGCCGCAGGTCAAGGCGGCGGTGAACGTCGACATGGTCGGCCGGCTGACCGACGGCACGCTGATTGTCGCGGGCACGCGCACCGGCTACGGCAGTCGCCAACTGCTGAGCACCTCGCGGCTGCCCGCGGGCGTGCAGATCGACTTTTCCTGGGAGTTCAAAGAGAACAGCGACCACTGGCCGTTTGCCGCCGCGGGCGTGCCGGCGTTTGTGGTGAACACCGGGATTCACGACGACTATCACCGCCCCAGCGATGACGTGGAAAAGCTGAACGTCCCCGGCATGCGGCTGGCGACGCAGTACCTGGTCGAAGCGGTCATGCGCCTGGCGGATGCGGACGACCTGCCCCGATATCGGGCCGCGGGCTTGGGCGAAACGCCGGAGCTGCGCACGGCGCGCGAGCAGCCGCTGCCGCCGTTGCCGCCGCGGACCGCGGTGGAATGGGCGGCCCCGGTCGCGGGAGACCCCGCGGGCGTGCTGGTCGTAGCCGTGCCGCCAGACCTGACCGCCGACGGCGGCGAACAAGACGCTGTCGCCGAGCAGCTGCGCCCCGGCGACCGCGTCGTCGCTTGCGACGCCGTGGCGGTCCGCACTGTTGCCGATCTCAAGTCGCTGCTGCTGACGGCCGAGCAATCGGCGGCGCTGGTGGTGCATCGCACAGGCGTGGCCGAACCGTTGTCGGTCGTGCTGCCGCTGTCCGGCAAGCCGCTGCGGCTGGGCGCCTCGTGGCGCTCCGACGAAGCTGAACCGGGGGCCGCGTGGGTGACCCGCGTCGTGCCGCACTCGACCGCAGCCCGCGCCGGCCTGGCGGTGGGCGACCGTATCGACCGCGTCGCCGGCGAGCCGTTTGCCGACGCCGATGCGCTGCTGGTGCGGATGCGCGAGCTGCTCGCGTCCGAGACGCAAATCATCTCGCTGCGCGTGGAGACAGCCGGCCGACTGCGCACGGTGATCGTCGACGTAACGCGGCCCGCCGCCAGCGGCGACGCCACCCTGTAAATCATCGGTGAGTCGCGTGCCACGGCTCTGTGAGCCGTGCGGTCCGCCAAGCGCGAAAGGCTGCCCGCAACCAGTGGAGAACGCAACGTGGCGCCCGGCTCGGCAGGAGCCTCGCCCGCCCCAGCACTTAACCGCCCGCCAGCTCGCGCAACCGCTGCCAGGTGAACAGCCCGCTATCGTGGCCGTCGGACCACCGCACGCGCACGGCGTAGGCGCCGACCAGTTCCATCGATTCGATCGCGATGTCCGCCGGGATGGTCGCTGGGTCGAGAATTCGCTCGCCGGTCCATTCATTGACGCACTGGGCGCACTCGCAACTGCCGCGCAGCTCGACGAAGGGAAAGTCGTGCGTGCGGTCCGGCCACGCGACGTGCAGGACGCCGTCGGCGCGGCGGGCTTCCAGATTCACGGGGACCGCGGCGGCGTCAGACATGGCAGATCGGGGGTCGGCGGAGAACGGGCGGCCCCCAACATGACTGCGTTTGCAGCCGGTGGCAACCGCCCGCGAGGCGAAACCGAGTCCTAGCCCGCCTCCGGAGGCGCGACTATACTTGCCACACCGCGGGGGCGCAGCCCCGACCGGCCACTGGGGACGTGGCGGAATTGGCAGACGCGCTGGATTTAGGTTCCAGTTCCTTCGGGAGTGCAGGTTCAACTCCTGTCGTCCCCACTCAACGCGATAGCCCTATCAGGCAAAAGACTTGCGACGATTGGGGGTCGCGCTCTGCGGCTCCCAATTATCGCGACTCTCACCTGAACTCTCACCAGCCGCCGCCCACAGCGCATCGGCCGTCGCTTCGGCGTTCTGCCCCACGTAAAAAGTCATCGTGGTTTCGATGCTCTCATGGCGCATCAATTCGCGCAGCACGGTCGGCATGACCTTCCGCGACCAACGGAACCCGAAGGCCCGCCGCAGGTCGTGAGCGGTCGCGAATTTGCCATCCTTCGTCACGACGTTGGCCGCCCTGCCGATATCGGCCAGGTGCCGCCCTACGTCGCACCGGTTCACCAGCTTGCTTTTGAGCCCCCGCGGAGCGAACACGTAGCCCCGTCGCTCTGACGGCGGTACTGACGCCAACAGCGCCGCAAACTCTGGCGTGATCGGCAGCAGGCGGTTGCGATTCCCCTTCTCGGCTTCGGCCGGGATCCGCAGCATCGGCCGCCGGCCGCTCAAGTCGACCACCAGGGCGCCGGGAGCGTCATCCCATCGCAGGTGTAGCGATTCGCTTAACCGCAGGCCGCTCGCCCACAGGCCCCGCAGGTAGAACTCCCACGAGCCCGCAACGTCGCGCTGCTCGCCGACCACGGGCCGCAACTCAAGGCCCTTGGGTATGGCCATCAGCATGCGCTCGAACTCTTCCAGCGTGATCGGCCGCCCCTTCATGCCCTTGGGAACCTTGGGAATCTCGAACCGCGGAACCTTGGGCAGCAGGCCCTGGTTGTGTGCCCAGCGCAGGACCGCCCGCAGGTGGCCTAGATGCCGCTTCACGGTCGCCGGAGACCGCCCCTGCCGCAACGCCGTGGCGAATGCCGTGATCTTCGCCGTAGAGCAGTCGGCGAGCCTCTGGGGCCGCGTGAGGCGCTCGAACACGTTTAGCGACGACTGGTAAGCGACAACGGTTGCCGCCCGCATGCCGTCCAGCTTGTTCGTTTCGTGGAACTCGCGGAACTCTTGCCAGCCCATCTTGGCCGGCTTCTGGTAACGGCCGCTGCGCAGCTCGTCTTCCCACACGGCCGCGACCTTGGTCGCTTCGGCTTTTTTGTTCGTGCCGGTCGACCGCGCGACTTGCTTGCCGGTCGCCGGGTCGACGTACCGCATGTAGAAATTGGGGCTGCTGGTCATCTTGACGACGTGAACTCTGATTTCATCGATCATCGCTTGGGTTCCCCTGACTATTTGGACGGCCGCGACCGTTGGAGTCTTTCGATTTCGAGCCGGCTAAACCGCAGCTTGCCGGCGCCGGCCGCGCGGAGTTCTCCATCTCTGGCCATCCGCTCAATGGTTCGCGTGCTGACATTCAGCAGCTTCGCCGCTTCGGCCTTGGAGACTGGGGCCGTCGCGTTGCTGCTTGCCATCGCCCCGTCGACCAAGCTGGCCAGGTATGGCGCGAGCCAATGCTCGGCCACCAATTTCAATCCTTCAGCGATTTTCTCTTCGCGCCGGTTCATAGTTCGCACTCCAAAAGGGATTGAGCGGAAGCCGCCGATAGAGCTCGGCGGCGTGCTGCGTCGATTAGGCCGCGAACGAGCTCGCCGTCGCGGAGTGTTTTCGCTGCCTGGTCGCGCGAAACTTCCGCGCCGTGCGCTGCGCGGTTCGCTCGGCCGGCAAAGCGACTGAGCATGCGAGCATCGAAATCGGAGAGCACCCGTCGCTTCAGCAAGTGCGAGGCGAGCGATTCAACGCCGCAGCGCCGAACGTCTCGCCAATCCGGACCGATCAACGCCAGGCGTCGGAGCGAATTCTCGATCGCGTTCCGCATCACGCACACGGCGGCGGCGTAGAACCCTGCCCGCTGCAGGAATTCAGCCTCAGAGAATTTGTCGCCGTTGGCGAACTCTGCCCGCAGCAGCGGCTGAAACCGCCTGGTTCTCGCGCTCGCGAACCTGGCCTGCAGGTACCACTGATAAAGCCGCGTTCGCGCAATGCGATACGAGAGGGACGGAAGGCCCATCGTTGGCCGTCCTTTCTGACCCGCCAGAGCGGCCGGGTCTAAAGAAAGTGCACGGCTGCGTTGGCGCTGTCAGGTGGATTGAGAGCCACCCGCGGGCCTTGCGGCGACCGCGCACCCGCGCAGCCGTGCACTCTGATTTCTCAATAGGGTTCGACATAGATTCTCAATTGCGTGAGCGGGGTCTCAATCCCGCTCCAGGTAGCTTTGACGGGAGCAATTCTGCCCCCATTGGCTGGTTTTGGTCAACCCCGGCGAAAATCGGCCGCACAGAATCGCCCGTGTCGCGTCGCTGGCCCCTTCGGCGTATCCGTAGTCGGATTCGCTCGCATCGCGTGTACGCGACGCCTAGGAGGCCTGGTCTCAACTGCCCGGCAGGCGGGCCTCAAGTTGCACGGCGCGGACCGTTACCGTCTCGCCGGCGAAGTCTGTTTCCTCGATCCCGTAGTAACACCCCGGAGAGACGAGAACTGCATCGGGCTGGGCCCTGTCGAGGCGGACGTAGTTGTTGTTGTCGTCCGTCACGTAGGCGGCGTTGGCCTCGCCGTCGAAGTGACGGAGGATCCTGCAGCCGACGTAGTCATCGCCGAAGCCGCCGACAACTTCCATGCTGATGATCCACTTGCCCGATTCGAGAAAGTGCCAGGTGATGGGGGACGTCGCCGTTGCGTTTTCAAGCAGCAAGGGCATTGCTTGTTCTCCTGAATCGAAGGCGTGCTAGCCGTTGAGGCTGAAGACGTCGCCAAAATCTTGTTCGCCGATCTTGTCGAAGATCCGCTCCAGCCAGTTGTTTGCGACCTGCTGCTCTTTCAATTGCTGCTCGGCCTGACTGTGCGGCACGTTGGCCCGCAGTGCGGAGTAGCCTTCGGCTGAGTTCGCATCGAGCGGATCCAGGCGGCGCCGGTCTGCCGGGGCGACGCCGAAGACCCCGTTGAGGAAGTCGCCCGCCTTGCCAAGCATGCCCGGCAGGTCGCGTTTGAATTCCTCGATCCGGTCGAGCGTTATCAACTGGCCGTAGAGCTCGCGGCCCTGTTGGGCGAGCTCGGGCGTCGCTGCGTTACGCACGAACCGATCCCGCTCGGCGACAAGCGGCGACTTGCCGAAGTCGCGGATCGTTTCCGCCAGGTCTTTCAGCGCGGTTGTTTGATCGGCGATCGTTTCGGCTCGCTCCGCGGCGCGGGTGGCGTCGACGAACTGCTGTTGCCCGGCGATGTTCAAGCCGCCGGCCCGCAGTTCCTTCAGTCGGGTCTCGTTCTCGCCCTCCCGGGCTACCGCGACTCGCCGCTCCAAAGCCTTGAGCTCCAAATCGAAGGCCCGCTGCTTGTCGCGAAGAACGTCGGCATGCCGCTTGGCGGTCTGGATCTGCTTTTCTTCGGCGCGTTGCAGTTGGTTTGTCGCGGACGCCAGGCGTTCCGTCGCTGCGCGTTGCTGGTCGATCGTGCGAACGGCATCGAGTCCGCCGTGAAGGGCCCGGAAGTTGTTCGCCCACGCAAGGGCAACATGCTCGACCGCTGGGGCAACGAAAACGGCCGCCTCGCGAGCCAGGCCCGCGAGACCCCCCTTCATGCGACCGATCGCGTCGTTGGCTTGCTCGATTCGCTTGGCGTCTTTCGAAGAGATCGCCAAGCCTAGATCCTCGGCGGCTTTCTGAACTTCGTTCAAACCGTCGCGCCCAAGCGCCAGCGTGTTCACCAAATCCACGCCTTCGGAGTCGAAGAGCTTAAACGCGATCCGCACGCGGTCGCTCTGGTTGCGGGTCCGGCTCATCGCATCGGCGATCATGCGGAACATCTCGTCCGGCTTCAGCTCGTTGAGCCTCTTGGCGTCGAGGCCGAGCTCGGCGACAGCCCCGCGGGCCTCGCCTGCCCCTTGGGCGGCTTCAGCGACGCGCCGGACCATCCGCTGCAGCCCGGCTTCCAGCTTGTTGACTTCAACGCCGGACTCCGAAGCGGCCAGGCGCAGGCCCTCCAGTCGTTCGGTCGCGATGCCGAGCTTGGTGCTCGTTTTCGCCAACCGGTCGACTTCGGAGAACTGCCGCTTGATCGCGTAGCCGACGCCGCCAATTCCGACTCCGATGCCCAGCAGTCCGCCAAAGCGACGCCCCAGGTCGCCCACGCCCCTAGAAAGGCCGCTCAGCCCTCGCTGAGCTTCTTTCGCCGCGGGAGAGAGGCGGCTGACGTCTTTACGGAAGCCGTCGACATTCGCCCGGGCCCGCCGCGTGTCGGCGGTGACCGAGACATTCAGGTTGCCGACGCCTTGGGCCATGAGGTTCGCCGTTCGGTTTCAGGATTGCGACAGCGTGGCGAGGGGCGCAGGGAACACAAAACGCCCCTCGCCGTTGCTGCCGAAAAGTGAATCAAGCCGTGCCGGCCGCAGGCGCGTGATGAAACTCGGATCCGCCGACGGTTGACGAATCGTGCGTTACGGGCTCTTTGTCGGCCGCGTACTGGCGGGCGACGATGCCGTCGACGACGCTGTCTTGCGTCGCTCGGCTCACCACGCACCGCACGTAGCGGTAGCGGGAATTGGCCAGGTCGAGAATGAAGACCTTGTTGTCGTCGTCATCGGCGATCGTTTGGCCGGTCCCTTCCAGGTCCGACCAGTTCGAATCATCGCTGCTGCCTTGCAGCTTCACCGAAGTCGCGGCGCCCGTGGTAATGGCCCCCATCAGGACCAGGAATTCCACGGCGGCTGATCCGGTCGTGTCGACCGATGAACTGGTGACCGCGGTCTGGCCGGCGGCCGCGCCGTTGGCGACTCGGGTCACCTTGGCTGCTTTGCTGAGGTTCATGGAATGAACTCCGAAGTTGGTTGCGATTGACGGGCGGTCACGGCCGCCAGGTGGCGAACTCGTTCGACTACGCGGCAGTGATGCCGGACAGCACGGTCATCCACGACGGCCGCAACAAGGCGACGTCTGCGCGGATGTAGGCGACAATCAGCTTCTTGAGCTCGCTGGCCGCGTTGTGGGTCACGGAATCGGCGTCGGTGACGGTTCCCGCGTCGAGAATGCGCACATTGGCGCCCGTGGTCCGCATGCCGACCAGCACTTGCGAAAAGTCGCCAACGATGCCAATCGATTCGTCGCTGCCGCCGCCTTCGTCGGTCGGCAGGCTCGTCGTCGTGAACCGTTGCAGGTCGCGGGCCCAAGGCGTCGGGTTCAACGGCTGGCCGGTCGAGTCGGTCAACCCGTCGTAGGTTTCGGCGTCGCGCGGATGCGCGACCCACGCCAGGCCGCTCGCGCCGCCCGGGTAGTTGGCCGCGAGAACTTGGCCAACCGCTTCCGACAGGTCGGAGTAATCCGTCGGAGTGCCAACGCTGGCGATCGACCCCACTCCGCTCTGGTTGCGAATGCCGCGAGGTTCGTTTTCGTTGCCGGCGCCCATGAGGATGGCCCGGTCCAGTTCTGCGCCGAGAGCCGCCTGCATGCATTGCGTGATGATGCGCTCCGCGTTGGCCGCATCTTCCAAAAGTTCGATTGTGACGGGCATCGCGACGGCAAGCGTCTTCGCCCGCAGCGTGACGCGATCGAAGAGCACCGTCGAACCTTGGACCGCTTGCCCTTCCGCTCGCCACATGGGCGTGGGGTCGCTGGTAATCCGAGCGATCGACAATTCGCGAACGTCCATCGGCAGCGTCATCGCGCCGGCTCGCATGGCGACCGACGCGCTGCGGGCCAGGTCGAGAATCTGACCGCTCAGGCCCGGATTGAGGATGTACCCGCCCTGCGAATCGTTGCTGCCGATCGCGTTGTGCCATTGGCCGCGGGTGATGTTCTGCGGCTGACCGGTGAGCATCGAGTGCAGCAACGCGCCGACTGGGGCCATCGCTTCGTCGTTATCATGCTCGGCGCGTTCGCGCGAAAGGCGATCGGAGTTCAGCAGGGCTGGGATCTCGCGGCCGCTGGCCATGTCGCGGAACATGGGGCGATCGAGTTGCAGAGCCCCATGGCCGTCGCGGCCCGGAAGAGGGCGGCCGCCCTGCATGCCGTTGTAGGCGTCGGGCAGACCGACACGGGCGAGGCGCTCGTCAACCGCGTTGCTGTCGCGATCCACGGCCGCCAGGCGATCGGAAACGCAGTTGATGCCGCTGCGTAATTCAGCCAGAGCGGCCTTCGCGCGGTCATACTCGACAACAGCCGCCTCCCACGCCTGGTCCTCGCCAGGTTTCCACTTCTTGCCGTTGGCCTCGAATGCTTCGCCCAGCTTCCGCATGGTCGCCGCGGCCTCGTTGCGCTGCTCCTGCAACTCCTGCAGCTTATCGTACTTGCTCATGGTCTTTGCTTTCCCATTTGCGAGGAAATCCCGCCTGCTCCCAGGCGGCAATATCGTCGGCCCACCACAAGCGGCGACCGCGGAATAGAAAACCGGGCGGCATCCAACCCTTCGATCGCCAACTGTGAATCGCGTTGACCGAGACGTCGTACCTTTCGGCCAGCGCGTAGATGCTCACGCGCGGGCGGAGGTCAGCAAGCGGCTCGCCATTTCCGCGATCAGCACTTTCGCCAGCGTCGTTCCGAAGGCTGTCAGAGTCGGTCTGTAGGCTGCTGTCGCGATGCATTCGAGGGCCTCGATTGAAAGCGCTGCGGTACCAATCAACTCGCCGAGCGGCCATTGTCCGAAGTCGACGAACGTGAAGTCGGCCGTGTCGGCGTCCGCCCTGCGGCGGTTTCGCTCTTCGCCCAGCAGCCTCAAGAGCCACTTCTGCAGCCACGGACTCAGCGAATCCGCGAGCTCGTTCGAGCAGTAGGTGGCTTGCAGGCAGTCGAGATCTTCGTCGTTGAGCTCGGTCATCAAGTCGATCGCGTCTTGCACGCCAGGCGTGAGCTTCAGATTCATGTTAGAGACTCGCTTTCGGTTTAGTTGGGCCAAGTGTTGTACGCTACAACAGTTCACCGCGGCGGAAGATCGACCTGGCGTCGACGGTTCGCTTCTCTTGGTGGCCGCAGCGCGGACATTCGAGCCGTTGCTCTTGTCGGTTGACTTTCAGCAGTCGCCGCGAAGTCCGCACGCGCATCCGTCCAGCCAAGCACTTCGGGCAGAATCGATCATCCCTCACGGTTTTGGACCCCTTCGATTTTTGACAAAAATGCGCGCGGCTGGGGGAAGCGGCTTGCGAAAGCGCGTTCTCTCAGATTCTGACCACCCCCGGGTCGTCAGCCTTGGCCGCGAGCAACTCCAGCAGCGGCAGCCGATCGCTCCACCGCTGCGGGCGGCCTCCCGTCCGCCTGAATTGAAACTGGCCGCCGGCGGTGCCATAGATCGCAACCATCGCACTCAACACCTCATCCGGCGGCAGAGCGTCGAGGCAGGGGCCGAGCCGCTGATTCAATCGATCGAATTGCAGCCGCTCTTCGGCGATGAGGCGCCGACGCCGGGCGAGATCGTCACGAATTTGCTCGCACTTCATAGGGGAATCTCCTCCGGAACACACATACGTTTGGCTCGCGGTTCAGGCCGATCCTTCTTGGGCGCCTTGCCAGGATTCAGCAAACACTCAGGGATTTCGATTTGCGCCAGCAACTGGTTGAATTTCCTCCCTCGCTTCTCGCACTCGTCGTCACAACAGGTCTTGAAGTAGGCCCAAGGCTTGTCTGGGCGCCGCGACGCCTTGCCCGTGCCTTCCACAGCCGACCAGAAGCAAACCTCAGGCATCGGGCCCAGCGTGAGTGCGGCAGCCTTCGCCAGCAGGTCGCGGTCTTCATGCTTAGAACACTTGGCGCGGATCGTTTCGATGGCTTTGTTGCAGATATCCCGGACCTGCCCGATTCGTTCCGGGGTCCACCATTCGCCTTTCCCAAACTCAACATGGTCGTCGTCGACTTCGACCGTCTCGGCTGTCGACGTCGACCATAAAGACGGGCTCTGCCCTCTGCTCTCCGAAGGACTTCGTCCTTCGGAGGTGTTCGCTTTCGGTTCGCTCGCTGGTTCGGTTTCGGTTCGGTTTCGGTTCGGTTTCGGTTCGCTTTTGGTTCGCCGCCCCTCCGGCAACCGCTCGTAAAGTTCCCAGCGGCAAAGGGTTACAATCGTCCCGCGGCGGTTCGCTTTCAGTTCGATAACGTTTCGTTCTTGGAGCCTTTTCAGTCCGCGCCACGTTTTGCTTTCGGTCCACCCAAACACCCTCCTAATCGCCGCTTTGCTGGTCACCAACTGGCCCTTTTCGAGGGCCTGACCCTTGGGGGCGACGCTGGGCTTCCACGCCGCGCGATCGGCCAAATAGACCCACAGCGCAAGCAGGTCCGGTTCGCCGGCCAGCGTTTGAATGACCTCTCGCGGAATGATGAGGGCGCCACCCATCAGGACTCCGCCTTGGGCTGCGACGTCAACTCGGCGAGCTTCTCCATCCACTCGATCGCTTCGCGGCCGCGGACATAGTTGCGGCGGCCGATCTTCAGGATCGGGAGCGGAAGGCCCATCAGGCGGGCTTCACGGATGCGGGTTTGAGAAATCCCGCTGCTGATTTGGAATCCCCGGTAGCTGTAGAGTCGCTCGGGGTCGATGTAAGCTGCCGGCTGCTGCCGGCCGTTCACCTTTGGCATGATTTCCTCGCAGTGTGAAACGCCCCAAACGGGGGCTAACAATTCAACTGCGAGAGAAAATAGGACCGAACGAAGAGGGCGTCAGTCCGTACCACGGTCTAGACCGTCGGCCATTCGGGCAGCCCGTATCCGCGGGGCGAAGTGTCACGCCGATTGTCGATTCGACGCGTCGTGACCAGTATGCTCAGGGCGTTTTTGACTGTCGAATCGCCGAAATTGTGGCCAGCCCTGTTCATCGCTTCGAGAAGGCGAGTCGTCGTCATTCGCTCGCCGGCTTCGCGTAGCGTCGACATGATGGCTTTCTGCGAATCCGGCAACTCCTCGTCTCCATGGCCAACAATGGAAGAATCGAACAGCTCCAATTCTAGGTATGCCAGGCCCCTCGCCTTAACTAACTCCCAAATTGGAACCTCGCCCCCTTCCATTGCATGCTTGACGAGCTGCGCGAACGAATAAACGTCCCGGCCATCGACGCCGCGGGCCCGCAGGGCCCGCACATGCTCTGGGTTGACAGAAAAGACAAAGCCGCCGTCGCCAACAATATCCAGCACCTTGCCGATGTCAGCATTGCACCCGCCGAGCCTCACGACCTCATAACCGAATCTGTAGAACTTCGCCAAGTGTTCGCGAAGTGATTGGTCGTCCATTCTCCACTCCTTTGCCAACCCGCCGCCTGGCGCCCCGCGGAGTGGTGCGGGCCGCCAGGTGGCAACGCGGGTAGCTACTCCCGCTGGTTGGTCTCACCTGAACTCTTACCTGAAAGCCGCTCAACGCGGCTTCACGCGAAATCGATTCGCGCGAATGTCTAGGCTGCAAATCCTAACATTTTCAAACCGTCACAGTGGGGGCGATTTAGGTTCCAGTTCCTTCGGGAGTGCAGGTTCAACTCCTGTCGTCCCCACTGCTTGCGACATTCACGCAGATGCGTGCCGCGTCGGGCGAGGCAAGGCCCTCCCCACGCGGAGTTTTCTTTCGTCTGGGCCGGCCTGCGTAGGTTCGCCTGTCGAGCCCGCAGACACCACACGGCTGGTCCGTCCGGCGTTCTGAGCGCGCCGGAATCCGCGGCGCCGCAGCAGCGTCGCACCGTCGGCACGCCATATGCGGCGTGTTGGGTGACCGCACGCTTGCCGTATTCGTGTCTCTTGGGGGACGACGGTCCATGAGACCTTGCCTGTCAGGCGATCCGCGCTGCCGCGAGAGTCGCCTCCCGCTGTAACCCGGTCTCGGATTCTGTTCGATCTGCGGTCACCGGATTGGCCCATCGGCAAGCAACCGGGCCCCATCGAATGCGCGCGGCAACGGTTCCAGCAATCCTCCACAGACGACGCCCCGCAGCTCGTCGACGTGCTTCCGAGCGTCGCCCGAACACGGCGAGTTGCCTGCAAGGAGTGCAGGTTCGAACCGGCCAGGAGGGCCGGGCTCGCTCGTCGCTGCTGACCACAGCAGCGACGTCCGACGATATCAAGCAATTCCCAGAGGGCGGCTGGACCTAGGCGCCCACGGCGGCCGCCTCGCCGGTCGCCCTCTGGACTTATCAACTCAACACCGCAATTGCCCAAACGGCTCGTCGAAGCCGACGACGAACTGAGCGACAGAGTTGCCGCCGAGCGAGGCCGCGCGTCATGACGCCGCACTGGCCTTGGGCGGGCGGAGGCTCGACTGGCTCACTGGCGGTAGCGGAGCGACCGACTTGGGGAACGCCAAGGGTTCGTCCGGGGCGGGCAGGTCTTCGCCCTCGGCCGGCGCGTTGTCGCCGTTCTCCAGGGGCAATCCCAAGCCGCCGTCGGCCGGCTCGTCGCCGTCGGCTTGCGGGGCCCCGGCGGGAACTTCCTCCACGGACGGCGGTTGCAGGACCGGCTGGCCCAAGAACGGCGACGGCCAACCGCCGCCGACTGCACGGTAGATCGAGATCAGGTTTTGCGCCACGTCGCCCTTGGCCGTGGCGGCGTTCTGCTCCTGCTGCGTCTTGAAATTCTGCACGTTGAACACGCGATTGATGTCGGCTTCGCCTACTTCCAACTGCAGGTTGATCAGGTCGTTGGTCTTGTTGGCCGCCTCGGCGGCTTCGAGCTGCGACTCCAACCGTTCCTGCGACTTAAGGAACTGGATGATCGCGTTCTCCGCCTCCAGGTTCGCCAGCAGCACCGTCTGCCGGTAGTTGGCCAGCAACTGCTGGAAGCGCGCGTCTTGCACCTCGACATTGGCCAGGATGCGGCCGTAGTTGAGAATGTTCCACCGCAGCGACGGTCCGATCGAACCGAAGGACGACCCGTTGCGGAACAGATCACCGAACTGGTTGGCGCTGACCCCCACGCCGCCCGAGAGCGTGATACCCGGGTACCAGTCGGATTCGGCCACGCCGATCCGCGCACTTTGGGCGGCCAGTCGCCGCTCGGCGCGGCGCACGTCGGGCCGCCGCATGAGCGTCTCGGCGGGAATCCCGACGGCCACTTCGGTCCCAACGTTGGGAATCTCGCCGCGACCCAGCCGCGCGGCCAGGTCCTCCGGCGGCATGCCCAGCAGGACGCACAGCGCGTTCTGCGACTGCCGCAGGGCGATCTCCAACTGCGGCACAAACGCCTCAGTCTGTGCGAGGCTGGATTTGGCCTGCTGCACGTCGACGTCGCTCAGGTCGCCGGCATTGAACCGTTCCAAGATAAGCTCGTATGTCTTGCGCTGGTTCTCCTCGTTGTCTCGCACCAACTCAAGTTGCTTCTGCAGCGTGCGGATGTCGACGTACGTGGCCGCCACGTCGGCCACCAGCGTCACGACCACGTCGCCGTATTCGAACACCGTGGCTTGCAGGTCGGCGTCGGACGCTTCCACGGCGCGGCGGTAGCGTCCCCAGAAATCGAGTTCCCAGGCGAAGTTGAACGAGCCGTTCCAGACGCTGAAATGGCGATTGGGGCCCGTGCCGGTCGACAGGTTGTGCGAGTACGAGGCTGACACGTCCTGCCGCTGCGGGAAGAAATTGCCAACGGCGAAGTCCCGCAGCGCCCGCGCCTCGATGATCCGAGCGCCCGCCTCCCGCAGCGTCAGGTTCTGTTGGTAGGCCTGGGCGACGAACTCATTGAGCAGCGGATCGTTGAACGTCGCCCACCAGGCGGCATGATCGGCCGGGGAGCGAATTACGCGGCGGTCGTCGCCGTCGATCCAATCGCGGCCAACCATGGCGCCGGGGTCGCAGTATTGGGGGCCGACCTTCCAACCGTTGGCCCACCATTCGCGGGGGCTGGTGCAGCCGCTCGCCAGCGCAATCGCGCAAAGCGCTGCGCAAGCGAGGCCCCAGGCCCGCCGCGTCGCCGAGCCGGTATGATTTTCGTCGCTCGATCCCATTTCCACTCGCGGCATTCCTTGCCCTGGCGTTGGCTGCCGGCATGCGCGGCACGATCAGATTCATCCCTGTTATCGGCGCCGGCCCTACAACCCGATCGCGGAGGTCGGCATTCTGCGGCGTCTGCCGTGATGCTAGCGGCACTTCTGCCGGTATAACCCGCAGGGTTTACGCGGCGTTTGGTCGCGGCGGACGCCGCTGCAGCGAAACTGCGCCGCGATCAGGCGGCGACCGTGAGACGCCTCACTCACGGGCGAACAGCGACGCTACAGACGCGACCCAGCCGTGTAGCATCGGGAGGCGGGAGCGGTTAGCAATGCCCAGGCGGCAACCGGAGATTGCGGTTTGCCCCCGCAAGGCGGGCAGCGGCCGCAACTCGCCCGAGGTATAATCGAGGTTTTCAGAACCGCCGGCCGGCGTCGGTAAGTTCATCGAGCAGCGGCTGATCGGCCCCATTCACCTATGACCGCACCGCAGGGACCACTTCAGAAATCAGCCGGGACCCTGCTACGTCTTGCGCTGCCGGCGATGATTCTGGCCGGGGGTTGGCTCGGCTATGCGCTTCTCTCGGTCGAAGTGGAAAAGAAAGAAGCGCCCGAGGCCCCGCCACGCGTCCTGCGCACGCGCGTCCAGGACTTGGATGTGACCGACTATCAGGTCACCGTGCAGACGCACGGCATTGTGCAAGCGCACAACCAGGTCTCGTTGGCCGCGGAAGTGTCCGGCGTGGTCACCAAGGTCAATCCGGCGTTCGAGCCGGGCGCCTACTTTGCCGAGGGGGAGTTGCTCGTTGAGATCGACTCGCGCAATTACGTGGCCGCAGTCGAAATGGCCAAGTCGCGACTGCTCGCCGCCAAATCCGCTCTGCAACTGGCCAAGCTCAACGAGGAACGCAAGCTGCGGCTGATCAAGTCGAACGCCGTGTCGCAGGCCGAGGTTGACGCCGCCTCGGCCACGCGCGAGCAGGCGCAAGCCGACGTCACTCTGGCCGAGTCGCAACTCAAGCAGGCCGAGCTGGATCTGCAGCGCACCAAAGTGACGGCCCCGTTTGACGGTCGCGTGCAAACCAAAATGATCGGGCTGGGGCAGATGGTCAGCCCCAACACAACGCTGGGCGAGATCTTTGCCGTCGACTTTGCCGAAGTGCGGCTGCCCATCTCCGGCCGGCAGCGCCGGTATCTCAGCCTGCCGGAGTTCGCCGACGACCCGCCGGTGGCCGTGGAGCTGCGCGACGCGATCAACGACGCCTCGGAGACCGTGTGGCACGGCCAAATTGTGCGCACCGAAGGCGTGCTCGACGAAGACTCGCGCGATCTGTTTGCGATTGCCCGGATCGACGATCCGTTCGGCCGCGCCAGCGGAGACGCGCCGCTGCGGATCGGCCAGCCGGTGGCCGCGGCCATCGCCGGAGCGGTGCTGACCGACGTGATCGCCCTGCCCCGCAATGCGGTTCGTCAGCTCGACTCGATCGTGCTGGTCGACCGCCAGGAATTGACGCTGCAGCCGTGGACCGTCGAAGCGGTCTGGTCCGACGCCAACTACGTGGTCGTTCCCGGCGGCGCCATCCCGGGCGGCATGATGCTGTCCACCACGCCGCTGTCGTACGTGCCCACCGGCACGAAGGTTGAGATCATTCCCGAGGCGGTCGCGCAAGCGTCGATCGCCGACGCAGCCGTTGACGACGACACCGAATCCGCGACCCAGTAGCCGCCCCGCCATGATTCGTTGGTTCACCAACAACGGCATTGCCGCCAACTTCCTGATGCTGGCGATCCTGCTGGCCGGGGCGTATGCGGCGCTGTTCAAGATCCCGCTGGAGGTGTCGCCCGAGCGGAGCTTCGAGTCGCTCATCATCGAAATGCAGTATCGCGGCGGCACGGCCAAGGACGTCGAGCGCGCGATTCTGATCCCCATCGAAGAAGCCCTAGAGGGCGTCGAGGGCATCAAGGAAATCAACTCCTCGGGTCGCCGCGGCGGCGCATGGTTCTGGGTCAATGCTGAACCGGGAACCAATCTGCGGGCGCTGATGGATGACGTGACGGCCCGAATCGACACCATCACCACGTTCCCCGACGAAACCGAGCGACCGCGGGTTTTTATTCCCGATTCGTCCAGCTGGTGGGAAGTGCTCAGCGTGGCGGTGACCGGCAATCTCAGCCCGCGCGAACTGCGCGAGGTGGCCCGCCAGGTCCAGGAAGACATCCTCACGCTGCCGGGCGTCAGCCGCGCGCAGATCCAAGGCGATCGCCGCTACGAAATCTCGGTCGAAGCCGACCCCGACAAACTGATCTCCTACGGACTCAGTTTCCAGGACCTGACTGACGCGATTCGCCAGTTCTCGATTGACTTGCCCGCGGGGGCCATCGACAGCGACAGCGGCACGTTCATCGTCCGCACCCGCGGCCAGGCCTACAACGAGCGGGAGTTCAACCAGGTGCCGATCCGATCGGTCGACGGGGCCGACGTGCTGTTGGGCGACGTGGCCACGGTGCGCGACGGATTCGAAGAGGGCGAGAAAAAGGTCGAGTTCAACGGCCGCCCGGCGCTGTTCGTGGAAGTGATGCGCACGGGGCGCGAAAGCGCGATCGACATTTCCAACAAAGTGCGCGAGTACGTCGAGAACTCCAGCACGAAGTTTCCCGACGGGATCGAGCTGTTCGTCTGGGACGATGAATCGGTGGAAATCCGCGGGCGGATGAGCATTCTGGTCCAGTCGCTGATCCAGGGCAGCGTGCTGGTCATGCTGCTGCTGGGTCTGTTTCTGCGGCCGGCGCTGGCGTTTTGGATCGTCATTGGCATTCCCGTGGGGTTTGCCGGCGGCGTGATGCTGATGCCCTACTTTGGCGTGACCGCCAACGTGATGAGTTTGTTCGGGTACATCATCGTGGTGGGGGTCGTGGTCGACGACGCGATCGTGACCGGCGAGAACGTTTACCTGAAGATGAAAGCGGGCGTCCCGTCGCTGGAAGCCGCGATCGAGGGCACGCATGAAGTGGCCACGCCAGTCACCTTCGGCGCACTGACCACCATCGTGGCGTTCATGCCGCTGATGTTCTTCGACGGCATGTGGGGCGACTTCGCCAAGCAGGTTCCGCCCGTGGTGGCGCCGGTGCTGCTGTTCTCGCTGGTCGAGTCGAAGCTGATTCTGCCGGCGCATCTGAAGCACCTCCGCCCCGTGCCGCGGCAGAATCTTTTCACGCGGTTTCAAACCGGAATTGCCAACGGACTGGAGAACTTCATTCGTTACGTCTACCAGCCCGTGCTGAACGGGGCGGTCCATCATCGCTACGCCGTTATGGCGGCGTTCATCGCGATGGCGATGCTGATGGTCGGCTACTGCTCCAGCGGTCGGATGGAATTCATCGCTTTTCCCACGGTCGACCGGCAGCGGATCTCGGCCGAGTTGGATATGCCCGACGATACGCCGCTGGAAGTGACCGATCGGTACATGACCCGCATCGAGCAAGCGCTACTGAAACTGCAAGACGAGTACGTCGACCCCGGCACGGGCGAGTCGCTCGTGAAGAACATCTCGAAGATCGTCGGCGCGGCGCGGATTCATCGCGATTTTGACAAGTCGCGGGGGGCGATCCAGTTCGAGGTGACGGACCCGTCGGAACGCACCGAGCCCGGCCCGCGCAACAGCGAGCTGGCCGCCCGTTGGACCGAGTTGGTCGGGCCAATTCACGAGGCGACGGAGTTTCGCGTCCGCGCCGAAACCAGCGTCAACAATGACCGTGGGTTCGACAACGAGAACCTGAACATCGAGTTGCGCGGTCCCATGTCGCCGGAAAAGGCGGAAGTCGCCCGCGAGCTTCGCCGCGTCCTGCAGGGTTACGACGCATTCAGTTCCACGTGGGCGAACATCAACTACGGCCAGGACGAGTTGGAGCTGACGCTCAAGCCGTTGGCGGCCGAATTGGGGCTCACCCAGCAGTTGCTGGCCCAACAAATCCGCCAGGCGTTCTTCGGCGAGGAAGCGCAACGCTTGCAACGGGGCATCGACGACATCCGCGTGATGGTTCGTCTGCCGCGGGACCAGCGCGAATCGTTGCATACGCTCGACGCGATGCGGATTCGCACGCCCCGCGGCGCCGACGTTCCGCTGTCCACCGTGGCGGAGATATCCTTCAAGAAAGCCCCGTCGTCGGTCGACCGGAAGAACGGGGCCGAGATCCTGCGCATCGGCGGGCAGCCCGTCGATGAAACCGTCGACGTGCTGGGGATTGCCAAGGAGATCACGCCCAAGCTCGACGAACTGTGCACGCCGCTTGGTTTGTCGTACGAGTTTGTTGGCTACGTCGCCGAGGCCGAGCAGGCGCGGTTCAAAACGATTCTCGGTTCCTCGTTGTTGGCGTTCGTGCTCTACGGCATGCTGGCGATCGCATTGAAATCGCTGGGGCAGCCGTTCTTCGTCATGCTGGCCGTGCCGTTCGCTATCATCGGAGCGCTGCTGGGGCACATTATTCTCGGCATCACGCCGTCGTACTTGTCGGTGTTCGGACTGCTGGCGCTCGCCGGGGTGTCGGTCAACGACACGCTGGTGATGGTCGACTACGTCAACCGCCGCCGGACCGAAGGGAGCAGCCTGTACGACGCGGCCCTGGAAGCGGGCGCTCGCCGCTTCCGGCCGATCATGCTCACGTCGATCACCACATTCGTCGGCCTGATGCCGCTGTTGATGGACAACTCGCTGCAGGCGCAATTCCTAATCCCCATGGCCGTGTCGCTGGCATTCGGCGTGATGTTCGCAACGATTGTCACGCTGTTTCTGATTCCCTGCTCGCTGCTGATCGCCGCGGACGGGCAGCGTCTACTGAGGCACGCGGCAACGTGGTACATGCGGCCGTTCCACGGCGAGCACGAACCCGCCGGGGGCCAGCCGCAATCGGCAGCGGCGCCGTAGCCGGACGACGTGTGCGCACCGAACCGTCGGCCGCTGGCCGTTGTCCGACTGCGTCAGCCGTGACGGCAGTGCGGGAATCCCGGTTAGGGTACCGGCGTGGCCGCCGCGGCGATAAAATGCCGTTTCGGGCAGCATCGCGACCATCGCCCGTCACGCCCGCCTCCCCGGCTGCTCGCCGCAGCCGTCCCGCCGCGCGTCGGCCAATTCGACGCCCAGCCATAGCGGCACGACGAAATGTCGCTATAAATGAGGCTCTTTGAGACCGTAGCTCAGTCGGTAGAGCAACGGACTTTTAATCCGTAGGTCCAGGGTTCGAGTCCCTGCGGTCTCACTGTTTCCACATAAGGACTTACGTCGATTCGGCTGAGTCTCTTCGGGCTGCAACACTCCATGAACACTCCGCTAGGCAGCATGGGCCGCGGGGCCGCAGTATGTCCATCCGAGCGGTATGCCAAAGCTGCGGGAGAACTCTCAAGGCGCCGGACGACGTTGCTGGCAAAATTGCTCGATGTCCGGCCTGCGGACAGACGCTGACGATTCCGCTGAGGACTCCCGTTCCTCCGCTGGAGAATTCTGGTGCAGACCAGGATGTTGACGGGCGTGACATCGTTCTTCGCGTGCACCCAGCCTTCTATGGATCGCAGCCACAGGCGGTGACCGGGTGGCCTGCCATTTCCCTGCTCGCCCTTCTGGCACCCATGTTCGGGGGCGAATGGTGGTTCATCCTCTTTGTCCCTATAGGCCCTGCTGTGGTCGCCTTTGAGTACATGCGTAGCCTACGCGTCGAATTGACCGTGACGCAAACTCGCTCAATACTCAAAACAGGTTTCTTTTATCGAGGAACAAAGGAGATCCGCCATAGTGACGTGCGCCTGCTGACGGTCGATCAATCGCCATTCCAGCGACTGTTGAGCGTCGGGGATATCACCATCAGCAGCGCAGGAACAGCCGAGAAGGAAATGTCAATTGTTGGGCTCCGTGACCCAGAGATGGTGAAGGAAACGATTGACCAGCTTCGGCCCGCTTAACCGGCTGTTACCTTCAGGTTTGCCGGAACGTGGAGCCGGTCAGCCGTGCCGGCCCGCTTCATCCGCTCAGCAGCGTTGATGTACCGGCGGGTCGTTTGGGCGTCCTGGTGGCGCATGAGCCGCTGCAGCACGTCGGCGTCCAGGTGGTCGACGTTGGCATTGGCAAATCCGAACCGAAATCGGTGGAACGCGCCCGGGAAGTTCAGTTCGGCCGCTTTCTTCAAGTCGTCAAAGTCCGACCACAGCAGCCGTTCGTGGTACGGCCAATCGAAGACGAACTGCGAAAAATCGGCGATTGCTCGCAGGTGGTCGACCACGACGGGGTGCAACTCCACGCGAGCCGTACGACGCCCCTTGGTACTGTCAGCATCAACCGTGGCGATTCCCGTTTCCAGGTCAACGTCATCGCGACGCAAGTCAAGTATCTCGCCGATCCGCCATCCCGTCATATACGCAAAGCAGAACAGCGCACGCCACCAATCGTCCGCGGCGTACGCTTGGGCGGCGGGACGCTTCATGGTATCGCACGCGTTGTATAGGGCTGTGAACGTCGCGTCGTCGATGTAGAACGGGTCCCGCTCCGGCTCCCGCAGCATTTCGACGTCCGGCGCCCTGGAAATCAGCCCCCATTTGTACGCCTTCCGCAAGGCTCCACGCAGGTGCCGGAGTTCTTTGTTGACTGTCGCGGGAGATACTTTGGCCGTGTTCCGCTTGGCAGCCTCAGAGCCCGCCTTGGCCGTCGTACGTCGCCGCTCGCGACTTCTACGGGCTCGGTAGGTGTCGATGGTCTCTGTCGTGATGGCGTCCATGTAGACGGGCTTGGCGAGCCGCTCGAAGTTGTCGAGGGCGTCGGCGTAGGCCGCGGCGGTCCCGGCCGCTTTCAATGCAACGACGGTTTCCATGAACCGCTCGCGGAAGTCCGCCCAACGTTTGCGTTTCGGGCCCTCGGCGAGGCCCAAGGCCAGCTCTCCTTCGACGCGGCGGCGGTACTTTTCGGCGGTCGATTTGGCGCCAATCTTCTTCGACCGCTTCCGGCCGGCCTGATCGTACCAGCCGACCGACCACGGACACTTCTCGCCTAGTTTCGTTCTCTGACGTGAATCTTGAAATAGCCAGGCACGCATGACGTCACCATCCTTTCAATTCTCGGGGGATCATTGTTCGTCTACTGCTTCTACTGTTCCTGCTCCTCGAAATATCGCTCCAGCGCCCTGAAGAAGCGGCGGCCGGTGGTGAGCCATGCGGCCCCGGGCATCCGTGGGACGTTGTATTTGGCGTACCACTTCTTTGTCGATTCTTCGCTCAGTCCAAGTAGCGCCATCGCGATCGGAAGATTGATTACCGACGTCTCGTCAAGCATGACGGCGAAACACTGGCACCCGTCGCCCTGCTCTCGGAGTTGTTTGGTCATTTCGTCTTTCGGCATGAAGGTGGACATAGCGGTTCCGATCTTTGGCCTCTCGGTCGCTCTTCCGTGGAGAGACCGATTGCAGGTGCTGTTAAGCGTCCACGGTGGCGCTCTGTGAAGTTCGCGCTCAGGTGGAGGTCGACGTTGCGTGTCGACTCGGCGCGAGGTCCGTGTCTGACTTGCTGCTGGCCAACCTGATCGGGCGCGATTCGCACACTCGTCCTGCTGGGGCGTCAAGCACGATTGCCTCGACAATTGTGAGCAGAACCTCCACATGTCGCCGCGCCACACGCGGAGGCCGCTTGACTGCAGCGAGCAGGATTGCGCCTGTCCATCGGTCGATCGACGACGACGACCGCAGCTTAGTGATCAGCCGCTCCGGGCAGGTGATGTCGGTGCGAGTCTTCCCCGAAGCCTCAATCCAACGCTGACGAGCGAAGGCGCCGACCGCGGAAAGAAGCAAAGCGTGTGCGTTTTCGATCTGTCCCCTCTCCAATTCCGCAACCGCTGCTCGGTGCTCGCTAGAGATGTCTCCGTAGGGGGCACGCTGCTCAAGACGCTCGTCGTACGGAATGAAACGAGGTGCTCGTGGAGGGCGCACACCAAGGGTGGTTCCCATGATTTGGCGCTTTCTGCCTTGCTGATGGGGCAAGGGCCTGCGATGCGCCGCAGAGAATAGAACGCCCGGCCAGGGCACGCCCCAACCGGGCGCCTGCGACAATCCGGCGACGCATCAACGTGAAAGCCAGTAGGCCCGGTTACGCGGTGATAAAGGGGTGGGAACCCCCGCGCGTACCTCGCTCCCCCGCTACCGGGATCAACACTTGGGCACGCGCCCACGCAACCGGGCCTACTGGCTGTGATGCGACACATTCGATTGTCTCCCACGAACCGGGTTTATCAGGCCCGGGCCAGCGGAGTGCTGACGGGAGACAATATGGCCGGGGGGGCAGGAAAATTCAACCTCAGCAGAAAAAGGGAGTCGCTTTTCGCACCTTGCCTTCGATCGGCAGCGAGTAGTTTTGTGCACGAGTCCGGCGGCGATTATCATTGCAGGCTCACCCCAAAGGGCCCCGCCATGCCAATTCGAGCCGATTGCAATTCCTGCGGTAAGCGCGTCAAGGCACCCGATTCGATGGCTGGCAAGACTGCCAAATGCCCTGGATGCGGCGCGGCCTTGACGATTCCGTCGCTCTCTGGCCCGAACATCCCGCCACCGCCGCCCGCTTCGATCCCCACGCTACCAGCGCCGCCGGCAGCTCCAGTGGCAGCAGAAGGGCGGTTCGTTCCGTGCCCTTTCTGCAGTGAGCCGATTCGGAGTTCGGCGATTAAATGCAGGCACTGCGGAGAGTTTCTTGAACGTAAGGCTGCCAAACGGGCGGGCGTTCAGACCACTGAGTCGACCGGCAAACTCTGGAAAACCTTCCAGCTGCTCGGAGTGCTGCTCTTGATCGTGGGGGTCGTGCTGATTGGCATGGGGGCCAGCGAATCTGAGTCGAATGAGGGCACTACCCGACTGGGGCTGGGCATTCTAGCCGTCGTCGCTGGACTCCCCATGTACCTTGTCGGTCGGGTCGGTGGCTGGTGGTTTCACGGGTAGTCTGATTCAGATTCACCCATTGCCGCCAGACGCTCGATGTACGCAATCGCATCGGCGCCTCGAATGAACTTCCGGCGCCCGACTTGCAGCATGGGGCAGATCACGCCTTTCAGGCGAGCCTCGCGCATCCGAGTCGATGAGATCCCGCTGGCGGCATAGAAGCCCTTGAGCGTGTAGAGACGCCCTGGATCAATGAACTGCTCGGCGGAGTTTCTGGGCTTCGGCATTCCGGTGTCTATTGGTCACCAATATCAGTCTCGTCCGTGGCTGGCGAAGGCGCTGGCAAAGACGCTGGCGGCAAGAGTACATCGATCTGCTCTGCGATTTCGGCAAGCCGTCCAAGTTTTGGCAATCGCTCTCGCACTTCTTCGGAAATCTTGTCCCGAATCTCCTGCTTTGTCTTTTGCAGCTCCTGCTCGGCTTGTCGAACCGTGCGCGCGTAAGCTTCTCTGTGCTCCGCGATGCCTGGGATCTTTTCGAGATAGACGTCGAGGAGGTTCTTGAAGTAGGCAGCCAGCGAGATGCTCTGGCTCACTGCCAAGTAGGAGCCGTTTCGATTCTCCTCAAGGGTTCGAATCAGATACTTTAGGGCAGAAAGCGCAGTCAGACTTTCGATTTCGCCGCTTTGAATAATCTTCTCCGCTAGCGCGATCAGCTCGTCGAATAGATGAGGCAGCTCGCCTGAGTCCCGGCTTTCGGCGAAGATGCGATCAAAGTCGAGCGGCTGAATCCCATCGCCGTCAACCGCTATCGGCTTTATAGAGGGATAGTGATCCACTATCGAGCGAATCAAGAGTCTGCCATTGCTGTCATCTGGATTCACTACGAACGCGTGTGATGTGGCGATAATCGGCTTAAGCCAAGGCGGCCGGTCGCGCCCATGCAAGAGCGACCTGAGACTGAGAACGGCTCTATGGAGATGCTCAGCTTTTTGTTTGCGTGCGTTTGCGTCTGCCGATCCAGCAAATGTTTGGATCGTTCCGTCAACCGCAGCTTTTGCAGCTTCGTATCTCTCTTGGAGCGTTCGATGGAAAGCATCGACAGAATTGTACTGAGGCACTGCCCCGTCCTCCCGTTTCAGGTGCCTCGCTTTAGGCCCGCTTTCCAGCACGCCTCTTTGATTCCGTGGAGATGCTGCACCATGCCATGGAGAACGTGAACAACTCGGTCAAGATCGTTGCCAGGACCGTAGAATTCACTTGGTCCATCGGCAATATCGACGACTTCGTTTTGAGCGTAATTGTTGCCCAATGGGTCTCGGTAGGACACGTTCAAGTCTAGGCTGCTCATACCTTTGGACTTCATCGCAAAAGATGCTTCAATTGGGTACGTTCGATTGACCACGCTTGCACATAGTGGGAACGGCGACGGTGCCGCGACGAGATAACGGTGCACAGGATCGATCGACACGTCAAGCGCAGGCGTGTCGGTGATCGAAATCAGAGAAATCGTGATGCGGTCTGTTTCTTCAACGTCGCGGTCCACTTTCGAGCGCAGCACCAATTGAGGTCGAAGCAGGCCACGCCGAGCCCACAAGCTTTCCACGATGAAGTGAGAGGCCGGCTCTGTGTGTGCCCCCGCCCGAATGTAGTATTTGTTGTCCGGCGCCATGTGCGGAGCGTTCATGCTGCGTGGTATTTCGATCGCTGCGACCACGTGATCCGCTTTGAGTGTTCCTCTGCCCTGCGCATCAGATTCGATGTGGATTTCGTACTTGGGCGCGGGCTGAACGCGATTGATCGCTTTGTCGAGCCAGTCTTGCAGCGACTGATTGCCTTTCTGAAGAGGCAATCCCCCGTCGGGTTCGCCATCGTCGTTGACGCCGCAAACGAACATCCCCCCGCCGGCGTTTGCCAACCCGCTCACGCCCTTTCCAATCTTGTCGCGCAGGGCATCCCAGCCAGTTTGGCTCGACTTGTACTCGAACTCGGCAGTTTCGCTGGCGGGAAGCGACGAAATGTCGATGGGCATTCTTGGAACCCCTTTGGCATTGAAGACCACCGATGGTTGGGACCGCGAGTATAGCGGTTTCCCGCTGCAGAATAAACGCAACGCCCCGGGGCTCGCGACACCCCGGGGCCACACAGGTTGTCAAAGAACGCCTCAGTCGGCCCAAGCCGGCCGCTCAACTGGAAACGTTACCAGTTGCCAAATGGAAGATTCTTCCAATTGATCGCTGAGGTGGGGAACTTCCCCACCTCAGCTGGCAGTCCTAGGTGACGATTCATCCACCTGACCAACCGCGGCTGTCCTCGCCTCTCACGACTTCCACCAGTCGGGATCGATCAACCAGCCGTCGTCGTCGTCAACGTCGACTGGCATCTCCCGCAGCCGTTCGACAACCTTTGTCCAGTGCTCAAGCGCTTCATCGATCGTGGCAGATTGGCGGATCATCGACGCCCGAAGCTGCTTCCCTTCTTCGATCCAGTCGCCGAATTGCTTGCAGAGGCGGCTCCAGTGCTCCAACTCGTTGAACACATGGGACCGGGTCTCGAAGAAATCCCGCAGCAACTCTTCGACGTACTTGCTCACCGCAGCACGCCCCCGTCTCTGAGTATCTGAGCGAACTCCGCGAATTGTCGGTCCCGTTTTTGTTCGATCTTCTCGAGGAAGGCGACGACCGGATCCCGGCCGCCGCCGGCGACTTGGGCCGAGAGCGCGGCGAGACTGTAAGAGCCGATCACTTTTTTGCGCGGGTCGCTCTGCTCAAACAGGTTGGGCCCGCCGCCGCCGAACTGCCCCAGGAACTCGGCGAGCCGACCGCGCCCTTCGCCGAGCGCTTGGAAGGTCTTGGACGTCGCTTCCGAGACGGTGCGACCGATGGCCGTGACGGTCCGCTGCGCAAACGATGGGTCCTGGTTAGGCCATTGCCTGGCCGCGGCGGTTCCCGTTCCGCCGACGTTAGCGCCGGCCGCGGCGCCTACAATTCCGGCCAGACCGCCCAACGAGAACAGCGCCCGCGACGCCGCTTCAATCTCGCTGGCGCGGAGCCGCGTGCCTGAGGCGCTGCGGGGCGGGCGGTAGTCGTCGCCCAACAGTCGCTCGGGAACGTACCGCGGCGGTCGATTGTGGCTGCGGCGGCCGATGAGTTCCGGCGGCACGTCGTGCAGAAAGCTGCGCTCGCCGGTGGAGAATGTAGGAAAGGCTGGAGTGCCGCGTGTGTGCGGCCTGAGTCGATCTGGCAATTCCCCGACGAAATCGGGCGTGCGTTGAGGCTTGCCTGGATTCTTGTCGCGGGTCGCTTGGTCGCCCGCTTTGGCCACCTTTTCCATATTGCCGGCCAGTCGCTCCGACTCATCAGCCGAAAGCCCGATCTTGTCAGCGAGGTAATCAAACCCGCCGGCGACCTCGATGATGATGCCCGCGACGATCGCCGCGCCGGCAATGAACGGGTGGGCGTAGAGAAACGTCAGAGCAGCAGACACGGCTTTGACAGCCGCGGAGGCGGCCGTGGCAGCCACTGAGGCGGCGGTAAATGCCGCGCCCAGACCGTACACGGCCAGCGAGAGCGTTCCCACGATGGTGACTGCTGATGCGAGCGACACGACGAGTGCCCTGTGTTTGGCTGCGAAGTCGGCGACGACCTTCACGCCGCGAATTGCCAGTTCCACGTATTGGGTCGCGGCCGGTAGCAGGCTTTCGCCGATCTCGGCGGCGGCGTCGCGGACGCGGCCCCGCAACTCTTTCATGCGGTTCGCGAAGCCGCCGGCGGTCCGCTCAGCGTCGCCCTGCGCGGCAACGGTGCCGCGGAGGATGATCGCCAGCCGGGCCTGCGCCTTGGCGGCGACCGTGGCGTCCCTCGGGTTGATCTGCTGATTGAGCAACTCCTGTTTGACTGCGGCCTCGCTGACGACGACGCCGTACTTTTTCATCGTCTCGCCGCTGCCGGTGAGTGCGGCCTGCAGGTCGCGGACCACGTCCGCGTCGGCGACGTTGTTGAACGAGCCCAAGTCAACGCCCAACTGCGCGAGCGTGAGCGACATCTCGCGGGCCGTCTCATTGGTGACGCCCATGGGGACCAGTAGGTCCTGGAAGCTGGCGACCGTGCCGCGGATCTCGTAGCGGGAGCGTCCGATCCGCTTGGCCAGCGTGTCGCTGCGGCGGGCCATTTCATCCGTGGCAGCGCCGAACACGACGCTGAACTTGCTCATCGTCTCCTGGGCGTCGCTGGCGAATTTGATTGCGGCCGCGAACGGGGCGCCCAGGGCTGCCGTCATGGCGAGGCCCTTCTTCGCGGCGTTTTGCATCGCCCGCCCGACGAGGTTGATCTTGCCGACCCAGGCTTGCAGCCGCGTCTGGTTCTTGGCCAGCCCCTCGCGGAAGCGGCGGTCTTTTAGCAGCAATTCGACGTAGGCGCTGCCGGCCCGAATGCTTTCAGCGGACATTGTATTTTCTCGTTTCTGGGCGATGGGCGCCCACTCTGTCTGGCCAACGGTGGCCTTCCATTGGCCTGCTCAATCGAACTGCACGGCGAGATCCGTGGCGCTCGTCGACGGACCAATTCCGACGAACTGCTGCGTGATGACAGCGCCGGCCGGGACTTTCTCGCCGTACAACTTCTCGCTGGTCCCGCCATGCGGCACCAGGTAAACCGAGCCCGCTCCAAACACCGTGAGCCGACGCGCGGTTCGGCCAAGAGAATTGGCGCCCTCGGCAGATGCGTTCGCGAAGTTTTGAAAACACATCGGGACGTGGGTATCGGGGCTGGGGGTTGGCACTGTGTGACGTCCTCATGCTTGCGGTGCGGGGCTCTTTGACGCGGCAGGGCAATTGCTCGTTTCTAGGCAGTTGCAGCTACCTGTGGGGGGCTGCTGTCGCCCTGGCGGCAGCAGTCCAAAAAGGCCCTCGGCCCACGCGTCGAGAGAATCTTCGCGAACGATTGGTCTGACCGCCGGTCGGTTTCGTCGACGAGAGCCGCGTAGCACTCCTCGAAGGGGCGGTGGCCGTAGTTGTGCTCTGGCCAACGGATCTTGAACGACGTGAGCCCCCGGCGCCGGAGCCGAGCGGCCAGGTGGACGTGAGTCCGCACAAAGCGCGGGCCATGGCAATCCAGCTGCGGCCCCGGATCGTGATTCTGCTTTGTGGACTCGGCCAGACTGTTGAGTCGGGATTCGACGAACGGCAGCCCCTTCTTGCGTCTGGCAACTTCGGCCCAGCAGTCGAATTCGCCCTCTACGAGGGAAACAACGGCGTGAGCCAGTTCGTGAGTCAGGATTTCGCAGAGGAGGTCGACGGAGGTGTCGCGTGCGATCTCCTCCAGTTCCTCGATGGGTACGTCCTCTCCCATCGCGGCGTAGACGATCTGTGCTTTCCGGGCGAGATCATGTGTGGCCTCCCGGCTCACGACGTCCGTCGTCACAACCGTCGGCCCCGGTCCCCGATCTTGGGGCAGCGATTCACGAATCCAGAAGTAGGTCAGATCGCTGTACCAACCGGCAAAGGTCGGTGCCGTCGCGTCCGTCAGACGGTCCGGCAGAGAACTGAGCGGCATCGCGTAGAATGGTATGCCACGGAAGTCGCGAGGCGCCAAAGCGTCGACGGCGAACTTCGCAAAGGCGGTGCAAACGGCCAGTGCAGTCGGGTTCGCTGGTAAGTCCAGGAGCGAGCGCCAGGTGGCAGTAGGGACCGAATGCATGGGTGTCGATACGCTTTGCTGTTGGTGACGGCGGGGCGGGGCGTCGTGACGCTGGGACGATGTCGCAGAACCGGTTACCCGGTCGGCAAACACGATGGCCGGTCATGCTGCGGCGGCGTAACGTGGAAGCCCATGTCGCGAGCATTCTTCATCCGTCGTTCGTCGGCGCTGAGCTGGGCCCTAACCAGAGTGAAGTTTTCCGGCGCCAACTTGGCCTCAGCGAGCGCGTCCAACTTCCTGCGGATATTGGCGAGTTCTTTCTCCAGGGCCTTCTTCTCCTTGGCCGCGTCGGCGGTCGCTTTCTTCGCCGCTGCCAAGCGCGATTCCAGTTTGGCCTTGCGTTCCGGCGATGTGTTGACGTATGCGGTCTTGTCCGCAAACTCGGCCAAATCTCGCTCGGTCTGCCGGAGCAGGGCGGCTGGATGCTGTGCGACCGTGAAATCGAGATTGGGGCGGACCTCTGGCGGCCGCGAGTTGAGTTTCTTCTCGATCTCGCGGAGCTTCTTGTTCCGCACCTTCTGCTGCTCAAGCAACTGAAGCTCTTCGTCGGAAGTGTGCGCGTACGCGATTAGGTCAGCGTGCGCCATTGTCGCCGACTGACTTCGCGTCATCGCCGCGTTTAGCTCCGACTCAAGAACCTGCAAGCGTCGGTGTGCTTCTTGTCGGCGACGCCCCTCTTCGGCGTCGGCGTCGCGCCATGCCTGCTCGGCGTCGCTCGCGGCTTTTGATGCACTGTCGACATCCTTGGCCAGCTTGGCCTTGGCGTACCGGCCCTTCACGATGTCGATGTTGCGGCGCACGTCCTCTTCGGTCAGACCGGCTTGCTCAATCAACTCGGCCGCCCAGTCGCCATCGATTTCGACAGACTCGCCCATCTCGTGCCGCGCCAGCAGAACAATCAGTTCCCGCACGTCGGCAACCTGGCGGAGTTGATTCTCACGAGCCCGACCGCGGACGCGTTCCCAGATCTTCTCAGCGACGTTTCCCATTTTTCCGGTCCAGGTGATGGTTTTCATTTCGTGAACTTCGAAGTAGTGCTTCGTGAGTCGGGGACGGCCCGCTATCAGTCGACCACCCGCGGTCGATGAGCGTCGTTCGCGGGTGGCGTGACGGATCTAACCGACGCTCCGTCTCCCTCGACCTCGACCATGACGAAGGCCCTGACGGGTTCGTTGCGTTCACGAACCGTGCCGCCGCGAACGACGCGGATCGTACAGGGCCCCGCGATTGTGAGTGTTTGGCCGACGGCCAATCCGCATTGCGTTTTCATGGAATTACTCCGAGAAAGGAGGGGCCCCGGCGAGACCCCCTTGCCACGGCTCTATCTCGCCGGGGTCGCCTCCGACTACCGGAACCTTACTCGTTGCCCTTTCGGGATCCTCCAAATTTTGGATCGGCGGTCGGTTCCGGCGGCTCGACGACGACCTTGAATCGTTGAAGGCACGTCCGGCATGTGGAAAGTCGCGTGATGCTCCCGTCGCCGTTGCTGACCGAACGCATGGTTGCAGGCCGAAGCGCACCGCAGTGAGGACACGCGGGCGCGACGATGAACACGCACGGCACGTCGGACCAACCTGTCATTCGAACAATTCTCCGATGTCAGAGCTCGGCTTGGCTTTTCGGCGACTGAAGAGCTTGCGGCGGGCCGCGGGTGACAGCCCTAGCTCGCGGGCAAGCGTGACGATTTGCGTTGCGGCGCCGGTGGCCACGGCGAGCGACGGATTGGCGATCGCCGTACCGCCGCTCATGACGACTCGTCCTTGTTCGGCCACGTCCGCTGTCGCCGATCGCCAGTTGATCCAAGCCGAGGCGAGCAAACTAAGCAGATACTCGTCGCCGGGTCGGACACGTTTGCCGAGCAATCGCACCAACTTCTGGGCTTCCCGTCTCACGTCGGCGGGAAGGTCTGTCGGGATTTTCAATCGCTGCTTTGGCAAAGTTGCTCAATCCAGGCTTGGTGAAATCGAAGTAGGCGGCGGTCATCGCTGAGAACGAATTGCTCCCAGTTCTGGCTCGATCGCAGATTCGCGCTTGTCTCGATGACGACGTTGCGGTTCTTCGTGCGGAGTAACAGCAACTTCGCGTGGCTCCGGGTAACGGCAACGCGCTGCCCTCGACTCTCAAGGCTCTCGCGGATGTCCGCGAAGATGGTTCGATCGCTGGATCGGAAGTAGTCGGACACCATCAGCAGCACGCGTTTCAGTTGCTTCTGGTCGAGAAGTTCGCACAGGGCCTCGGCATTCGGGCGATTGAAACCCAGCGTGCCAATCACCAATTCGCGGACAGGCTCGTTTAGCAATTCGATCACCGCTTCGGCCAGGGACCATGCCGAGTAGCTCGTGTCCATGACGCCATGGATCGATTCACCCCGCTTCGGCAGGCGCCCAATAGCTGCCGCGGCAGACCGGCGGGCCTGCAGTCGGACAAACCGCCGCTTTTCGACACGTCGGACCAGCCGCAGTTGCGCCTTGGCGGCCTTCGCAGGAGCGTCGGCCGGCGGACCGTCGACGACGGTCAGGCCGTCGGTCGACAGTGGCCTGAGGTGCGAGTCGATATCAAACACAGGGCGTTTCCCGTCGGCAGGGCCAATCGCCGGCGCTCGCCGGTATGACGACGTGCGAGGGGCGCGTAGACCGCCAACGCCGCCGCTCGTCGAGGCCGCGCACGTAAAGTTCGTTGAATTTCTTACGGGCGTTGGCGTCGGGTTTCGGCAGTTCGATGGGCGGAGCAGGCTTCATCCGCAGCAGGGCCTTCCGTCCGGCATTAGTGACCCGGTATCCGACCCGTCCTTCGGTATCGCCACAGGCGTCGAGTAACCCGGCGCAGAGCAGCGGAAGCGCGAGGTCCTCAAGTTCCAGGAGCGGGGTCGCGTCATCCCAATCCCGAATGCCGAGAATGTCCTGCTCGAGCAGGTGCTTCGCCGTGCCGAATTCTGCGTGCAATCGGCCGACGCGTTCCAAGAGGTGCCAGCTCTCGTCGATTCGCAGCGTGGGGCAAAAACTTCGCGCGAAGTCATCGCCGCGACGCGTCAGGCATACGCTGCGTTTTTTCCCGCGGCCCCGCAAGCAGAGCAGCCCATCGGCCTCCAATTTCAAAATCACTCGCCGTGCCTGCTGGCGGTCCGCTTGCGCGCCGCCGATCGCGAGTAGCAAGCCGCGTTCGCGGAACTGCGATCGCCGTTCCACGATGGCGGCGGCCGCCTCGGCGCCAACGTCGTTGAAGCGAAGGGGTGTCCACAATACGTCGGTTTCCGCGAGCACGCGGACGACCAACTGCTTCTCGATGAGTTTCATCGCCACGAGCCTTGATTGCTGCAAGGAATTGGTTCTGCAAAGCGAAAAATCGATGTCACAAAAGGTGTATATGTCGTTTGCGCGGGCGGCCGGTGGGAAACGGCGTGCGGCGCACCGTCCAGAAGGACCCGTTACCGGGCCGTCTGTTGCTCCAGATCGCGTGCTGGCCGGGTCCCGGCCTCAGTCAGTGCGTGCGGCCCGTCCTGCTCTTTCGCTTCGAGAAGCTGCAAGAGCGGCAGCCGGTCAGTCCACGACCGGAGGCCATGACGCGCAATCCGGGCCGCTTGGATCTCGGCGCCGCGCCCGAAGCAACCCCACAGTGCTGACTCAAGTTGTGCTGGCGTGAGCGCGTCCAGGGCGGCTCCAAATCGCAACTCAAGCCGCTCGCACTCGGCTCGCTCGGCCGCGATCTGTTCGCGGCGACGGCTCAAGTCGTCTGTAAGCGTCATCCGGCCCATGGTCAGCCTGCCTCTCGAATTGAGCTTCGTTTTGACAATGCCTGAAGAAGATCTGCGCGACGTGTCCTGTTCTGCTGGCGACGGTAACCGGCGAGTTCGACCTGCCACGCCGGTCCCCACACGTCGCGGGCGAGCTCTTCGACATCTTGCGACGCTAGTCTGTCGAATTGGTCGCCCCATTGGCTTTCGAGTTGCTCAGCCGCCTCCAGTTCGGCTTGTCGCTGCCGATCGCGCCTTACTTTCTCCCGCCGTTCTGCTTCCTGCTTTGCCACAGTGGCAGCGGCGTTATCCCCTGCGTCGCGGCGAGGCGGCCAGGCTGCCAGATCGCCAGCGACGCGGCGCTGAAGTGCTCCGGCCCCGTATCGCCCCGGGTGTTCATCGAACTGGGCGAGGAGCGACCGGACATCCTCGACCGTCGCGCCGCGGTTCCGAGCCGCAGTGACCGCGGCTTTGGCCGCAACGACACCTCTATCCGCCAATTCCACCTCCACCTCCTCCCACGTCCCCGCGGGGGACATGGAGGGGGAGGAGGAAGGAGAAGAAGAAGGAGACGGAGAGTTGCCTTTTGCTTGGCGTTTGGTTGCAACGGTGGTTGAACCACCCTTGGCTCGCCGCTTCTTCCTGGCAGCAGCGGACTTACGACCACCAGCGGCTGATTTCTTAATCCAGGCGACACGCTCCTGCCACAGTTCCCACAGCCGCGGGTTGGTCAACTTCCCTTCCAACTCCGGGTGCGGTTGGAAGCATTTCCGGATCTTGGTTGAACCACCGTTGAACCACCCTTGGCCGAGCCCAGACAGCGCTGCCAAAGCATCGTCGTCGTCGGGCAAGGCTGCCTGCTGCGATGCCCAAGCGTGGCAAAGCAGGTGCAGGTACCCGCCGCGTTCGGCCGGCGTCATCAATGTCACCGAGGTACTGGCGAGCCAATCGCCCACATAGAACGGCATGGCCGGGTTTTTGCCCATGGCGTACCTCACCGCTGGCGGTTTCGTTGCAGGTACGAGAGCAATTCCGACCGTTCGTAAGCGATGCGACCGCCGATTTTGGTTCCGACGATTTCGCCGCGAAGGCGGGCATCGCGGAGGGTGTGCGGACGAACGCCGAGCAACTCGGCGGCTTCTCGCTCTAGGTAAGCCAAGCGGTGGCCGCCAATTGCCGCGTCGGCTGCCTGCAGAGTCGCGAGCGTCTCGGCAACAACCGCTTCAACGACAGGGCGAAGATCGAGACACGAGTTCACGACGCGGCGACCTCCGTTTTGGGAAGCCAGCCCCGCTCCTGCATCGCGGACGCAATGTGAGCAATCAATTCGCGGGAGATCGCGCGCTGATTGCCGATGCGAGGCGGCTCCGGCAGCGTACCGTCCTCAAAGAGGCGGCGGACCTGCCAGGGCTTTACAGAAAGGAGCCGAGCAACGTCGGCAGTGCTGAAGACTTCTGGCATGATCGGCGCTCCTGGTGAATGCTTGGCTCGCGTCTTTCGCGAGTGCATTCACTAGAACGTCGACCCCGTAGAAGCGCCGTTCGGAATAGCGAATTCCGAAGTGTGCAGGTCAATTAACCGGCGATTCCGCGTAGAAGTGTGCAGAAAAAGTGAACGAGATATCGGCAATTCCGAACTGTTTCCGAAGTCCCCTGGGGCCGCATTTGGGAATTCACGGATTTAACGCCTACGCCAATCGGCGATCAGCTTCGACAGATGCGTGGCATCTTCGATTCTTCCGTACGTCTGCGTGGCCTTCTTTCCGTACTGCTTTCCTGCCCATTTGCGGTTGTACCTAGCGATGAATTCCTTGGCGTTCTCGGGCTCGTTTTCGTCATCCAGCATACTGTAGAGCGCACTCCAGGTGGACCTCCGGCGACGGGGCGCGTTCGGCGTAGCAGGTTCTGGCGTTGGACAAAGCACGACTCTAAATTCTGGTTTCACCAGGATGTCGCCAACGGATGCCACTGCCTGCGCCGCGGCGATTGTCTGAGCGCTAGCCTTCTCCTCAGCACGCTCGAATCGATCGGATTCGATCCCAATTTGCGGCGGCTGATCATAGCCCGGGCACAAGTCAGGCCGCTGGATCCGCTGTGCAACAATGCTTCCCATTCCTGCTGCTACCCCAGCGGACGCCTCCGTCCCAGCGATCGTAAGCCTGGCCGCCGTATACTCACCGAAGCGACATCTTAAATCGCCCCGCGCAACGTGAGCCGCCCATTCAGCGGGATAGCCGCCTCTCAGAGCATTTCGCAAGTCGACGTTCGTCGCCGGTCCGCACACACGGATGCGCACAATACGGTGTCCCGATAGATCGGGGTGCGACACTTCCACGTCACACCGGGCTTCTATCAGACGAGCCACGAGGAGGGCGTCAAAAGCGCTCTCGTCGGCCTGCGTAAGATCTCCCCACTCAATAGTGGTCCAACTGCCCGACAGTTTGGTCAAAAGCGCTATGATGGCCGCGTCGACTGGATCGACGCGAACCAGCGGCGTCCGCGTAGACATTCTCACCATCCTCAATCAAGAGCGGCCCCAGCGAGCCGACCGGCGGATGGTGGTTACCGGTCGGCTTCGCCAGGGCATAACCGCTCGCCGTCGCGAGCTGCCGTTGGAATGATACTACCGCGAGACCGTCATCCCAAACAGCGCGTCGCGCAAGCAATGGGGCATCGATACAACGGACTTTTCAGTCCAACACTCCATGAACACTCCACGCGGTGGCGTTTGGAGGCGATTGGCGGCGATGCTGAGTCGCGTTTTCCTCGGGAATTTGTAGCCTGCCGTAGCGTGCTGTCCGTTTTCCGGTAGACTTTTAATCCGTAGGTCCAGGGTTCGAGTCCCTGCGGTCTCACTCACCTTCAATTGCGAGGTCGCGGCGGCGGCGATTTCGCCTCGCCGGTCGGCATGCGGAGCTTCGCGCGGTCCGAGACGATGCTCGCTGCAGGGACCGGCAACCGCGGTTCTGGCTCGCTGGGGCACCGGCGTGAGGGGAGCCCCCGCGCTGGATTGGCGAGCTTGGGCGGCAACGCGCGTCTGCAGTTTCGTAGGAGCCAGCGATGGCCAATCTGTCGCGACGTGAGTTTCACGGCCTCTCTCTGGGCGGGCTGGCTGCCGCCTGCATGCCGGCGGGCGACGCGTGCGCCGCGGCGCGGCCAAGCGGCCCGATCGACGACTTTGCGTTTCTGCATGTCTCCGACACGCACCTCGATCCGCGACCACTGGGCGCCCAGTTCAATCCGGATGGCCGCAGCGTGCGGGCGCTGGCATGGTTTGCGAAACAGTCGCGGCGGGCCATCTCGCCGGATGGGCGCTTCAGGGAGCAAGACGCCGACGCGGCAGCGCCGGCGTTCGCGCTGCACACCGGCGACGTGTTCGAGTACAGCATCGTCGACGCCTGCTGGGAAGATTGGCAGCGCGTGGCCGAGGCTCTCGCTTGCCCGGTGTACTGCATTGCCGGCAACCACGACAACACGTGGTCGTCGATCAACGGGCAGCTGCGGCGGCTGCATGGGGGCGACTCCTACAGCTTTGACCATGCCGGCTGCCACTTTGTCTGTCTCAACTCCGCCGGCTCGCTCGATCCGCTGCCGTGCTGGGACGAGCGGACGCTACGATGGCTCGCCGACGATTTGGCCCAAGTCGACGCGGCGACGCCGGTGCTGCTGGCGATGCATCACCCGCTGTCGGGCAACGCGGGCTATGCGAGCGAGTACGACAAGCTGCGGTTTTGGGAGGTCGTTCGCCGACATCACGTCGCGTACATCATGGACGGCCACTGGCACCAGGTGCGGGCCGGGCAGTGGCAGAACATCCCCCGGGTGAACGGCGGCGAGACGTTCCGATTGAACACCGGGTTTGCCGCCGTTTCGGTCCGCGGCGGCGTGCTGACGCAGCGATACCACTTTCACGAGTCGGCCCAAGGCGGCGCACGCGACGCGGTGGTCATGCGGCATCGAATTGACCAGCTCGCTCCACGGTACGCTTGCGAGGTTTCTGCCGCCGTTGATGAGCAGCAGAATCGGCTGGCGATCACCGGCGGCATCGCCACCGTGTCGGTGGACGACAATGAGCTGCCGCGGGCGACGGTCTGGCTCGACGGGATGCGGGAACGTCCGAGCAATGCGACGGTCGCGCCGTCGAAGGCTGCCGAGAACTCCGCGGCGCACAGCTTCGCCGTGGAAGCCGACTTGGACGTGACGGCGCTCGTGCCAGGTCGGCACTTTGCCACCGTTCGCGTCGAATCGCCCACGGCGCTCGTCACGCTGGACTCCGAGGTCGGCGAATCGCCCACGGCCGTGGCGAACGAGCAGGCAATCGCGTTTGACATTGCCGATGTCAGCGGCCACGTCGTGTCGATGCAGTATCAAAACGGGGCCGGCATCAAGACTCCGCTCATGCTGCTGACCGGAATCGACGGCGGCGACGCGTTGGCGTTTGGCGACACGGCGGGGTTCGTGACCGTGCTGGACGCCGCCACGCTGCAGCCGCGTTGGCGCCGGCAGGTTGGCCCGGAGTTGCTGCAGGGCCTGACGCGCGTCGGCGCGTCTCTCGCCGCCGGCGACAGCGACGGCACATTGACCGTACTCGACGCGGCCAGCGGCGCCATCGTCCGCCGACTCGACGGCTTCGGGCCGATCTTTGGTCCCGGCGTCGTGGTCGACGACCACCTGTACTTTGGCGACGCCAACGGCGTGCTGCACGCGGTCGACTCACGCGATTGGTCGAAGGGGTGGTCGCGCGACGTCGGCCAGTACGCCATCGAAGCGGCGCCGGCGCATGATCTGCTGAATGATCGGCTGATTGTCGGCTCCTGGGACGGGTTCTACTACGCGGTCGATCGCGGCGCCGGCGACGTCGCGTGGAAAGCGTGGAACGCCTTCGGGCAAGTCGAGACCAAAAGCCGCTACTACGGCCCCGGCGATTGCTCGCCGGTGGTCGTCGGCGAGGAGATCTGGGGAACCGATCGCGGCTACCGATTGGGCCGCTATCAGGCCGCGGACGGCAAGTTCCTCGGCCCGCTGCGCGACAAGGTGGCCGCCATTGCCGCAGTCGCGCCTGTCGACCCTGACGCCGGCGTCATCGCGCGCGGACTCGACGATCAGCTCATCCGTTTCAATAGGGACGGCTCGGTCCGCTGGGAAGCATCCCTACCGCTGGGCCGCACGCCGGCGCCGCCGACCTGCGTCCATGCGTGGGCTGCCACATCGTCGCCTGCCGGCGTAACGCGACCTTGGATTGGCGCCGTCTCGGACACCGGTTTGATGACGCTGGTCGATGCCGCGACAGGCGCTCCGCAACTGCGTTGGTCGATAACGCCTGGGTTGTTCGTTCTGGCGCCGCTGGCGACGACCGCGGACGGCTCGGCATGGTATGCTGCCGGGATGGACGGGGTGGTCACGCGGATCGCGCTGGCCGGCGCCGCGTCAACCTAACGCCCCTCGCGCCGCTTCGCCGATGCCACTTCCTACCGCCGCCCCCGAACTGCTTGCCCCCGCCGGCGATTGGGATTGCGCGCGGGCCGCGATCGAGAACGGCGCTGACGCGATCTACTTCGGGCTCGACGCGGGATTCAACGCGCGGTTCCGCGCCACGAACTTCTCGCTCGATACACTGGGCGAGGTCATGACCGCGCTGCGCCATCGCGGCGTGCGGGGGTACGTGACGCTCAATACGCTGGCGTTCACCGACGAGCTGCCGCGGCTCGAGACGCACGTCCGGCAACTGGTCGAGGCCGGCGTCGATGCGGTGCTGGTGCAGGACATTGGGCTGGCGCGAATGATTCGCGCGATCTGCCCGGAGTTGCCGATCCACGCCAGCACGCAGATGACGATGACTGCTGCGGAAACGATCGAGCGGGTCGCGCCGCTGGGGGTCAGCCGCGTGGTGCTGGCCCGCGAACTGTCGCTGGGCGAAGTGGAGAAGATCGCCGCCGCGACGCCGATGCCGCTGGAGGTGTTCGTGCACGGCGCCCTGTGCGTCGCCTACAGCGGGCAGTGCCTGACCAGCGAATCGCTGGGCGGCCGCAGCGCCAACCGGGGGCATTGCGCGCAGGCGTGCCGGCTCGACTACCAACTCATCTGCGACGGGCAGGATATCGACACGGGCGACGTGAAGTACCTGCTGAGCCCGCTGGACCTGGCGGCGATCGAGTTGGTCCCCGAGCTGATTCGCATCGGCGTGGCGTCTCTGAAAATCGAGGGCCGGCTGAAATCGCCCGAGTACGTGGCGGCGATCACCGCCAACTATCGACGCGCGATCGACGATGCGATGCGCGGCGAGGCGATCCAGGTCTCGGCCGCGGCGCGGCGGGAGATGGAACTGACTTTCTCGCGCGGCTTCGCCCCCGGGTGGCTGGCCGGCAATGATCACAAGCGGCTAGTGCCGGGACTCTCGAGCGCCAAGCGGGGCCTGCTGGTGGGCGAAGTCCGCGGCCGCCGTGGCGATCGGCTGGTGGCCCACTTGCAGCAGCCGCTGGCCAAGGGCGACGGCATCGTGCTGGAGGGGGACCGCACCGCTGGCGAGGAAATTGGCGGTCGCGTCTACCAGGTGTTTCGCGACGGGCAGCCGCAGGAGCAACCGACCGCCGGCGACGTGGAGTTGCTGCTGCCGCCGGGCGTGCTGGATGGCGTGCATGTGCAGCGCGGGCGCCGCATCTGGCAGACTGACGACCCGCGACTGACGAAGCGCTTGCGGGCCACGTTCAACACGGCCGATCCGCAGCGGCGACTGCCGGTTGACGTGCAAGTGAGCGTGGCCGTCGGCGAACCAATCCGCGTTGGCGCTGTCTGCCAAGACAGCTCTCTGTCGATCAACCACGAACATCTTCCCGAGCCCGCCCGCAATCGGCCGACCGACGAGCACCTGCTTCGCGAGCAGCTCAGCCGCTTGGGCGGCACGCCCTATGAGTTGCGAAACCTGACGGCGGACATCACCGGCACGCCCATGGTCCCGCTGAGCGTGCTGGGGCGGGTGCGCAAACAGTTGATCGCCGCGCTGGATAAAGCCCGCCTGGCGCAACCACGGCGCGAGTGCGCCACGGTGGGAGTCGCACCCGCGATGTTGGCCGCGACGCGCGAGGGCGACCGCGACGCCGCGCACGACTCTGCCCCCACGTTGCACGTGCTTTGCCGGTCGCTGGCTCAGTTGCGGCAGTGCCTGGAGGCCGGCGTGACGCACTTGTATGCCGACTTTCACAATCTGCGTCAGTATGCGGAGGCCGTGGCCGCGGCGCGGGCGGCCGGAGCGTCGTTGTGGCTGGCCTCGCTGCGGATCCACAAACCGGGCGAGGGGGGCCTGTTTCGCGCGCTCGACAAAGCCGGCGCCGACGGCTGGTTGGTCCGCAACCTCGCGGCGCTGGCGGCGGCGTGCGAGCGGCAGATTCCCATTGTCGCCGACTTCTCCCTCAACGCGGCCAACCCGCTCACGGCCCAGTGGCTGCGCGAGCAAGGCGCACGCCGCGTTACCGCGTCGTACGATCTCAACCGTGATCAACTCCTCGAACTGGTCGCGTCGTCCCCCGCGGCCGCGCTGGAGGTCGTGGTGCATCAGCACATGCCGATGTTCCACATGGAGCACTGCGTGTTCTGCGCGGTGCTGTCCCCGGGGCGCAACAAGACCGACTGCGGCCGGCCCTGCGACGATCGCGAGGTGAAGCTCCGCGACCGCGTCGGCGCCGAGCACGTGCTGCACGCCGACATCGGTTGCCGCAACACGCTGTACAACGCCACGGCCCAAAGCGGCGCCGAGGCGGCCAGCGCCCTGATCGAGCGCGGCGTGCGACACTTCCGCGTCGAACTGCTGGCCGACGCACCGGCCAACGAAACGCGCCGCCTGATCGGGCTCTACCAACAACTGCTGGCCGGCGAGATCGACGGCCGCGAGGTGTGGCAGTCGCTCCGCGCCGAGAGCCGCGTCGGGGTGACCCGCGGCACGCTCGAACACCCGCGCAACCCGCTGGCGATCTTGTAGCGCACGCCAGTCACGCCAAGGGGAAGGGGTGGGGCGTCAGGCTCGTTCCGCTAAAATAGCGGCGATCTCTACGGGTGGCTGGGGACGAAGCGAAGCGCAGCCCCCAGAGGCTTCCCTGGGGGCTCCCTGCGGTCGTCCCCAGCCACCCCCATGGATATCTACACAAGGAACAAACAATGCAGCGACGAAGGCTAGGCCGCAGCGGTTTGACGGTGTCTGACATCTGCCTGGGCACCATGACCTACGGCCAACAGACCGACGAGGCCGAAGCGTTTCGCATCATGGACTATGCCTACGACCACGGCGTGAACTTCTTCGACGCGGCGGAGATCTATCCCGTGCCGCCGCTGGCCGAGACGTTCGGCATCACCGAACAGATCGTCGGCCGGTGGCTGCAGACCAAACCGCGCGAGTCGATGATCATCGCCACCAAGGTGACCGGCCCCGGGCACGGCTGGTTCGTCCCCCCGGTCCGCAGCGGCATGACGGCGCTGGACGAGCGTCACATTCGCACGGCGATCGAGGGGTCGCTCACTCGGCTGCAGACCGATTACGTCGACCTGTACCAGACGCACTGGCCTGACCACGGCATGCGGTACGAGGACACGCTGGCCGCGCTGACCAAGCTGGTTGACGAGGGCAAGGTGCGCGTGCTGGGCTGCAGCAACGAAACCTGCTGGGGCGTGATGAAGAGCCTGCAGGCGGCGGAGAACAACTCGCTGCGCCGCTACGACACGGTGCAGAACAACTTTTCGCTGATCAACCGCCGCTGCGAGAGCGAGCTGGCGCAGGTCTGCCGGCGCGAGGGAGTCAGCCTGCTGCCGTACTCGCCGCTGGGCGGCGGCGTGCTGACCGGCAAGTACAACGTGGACGGCGACCTGCCCGCCGGCGCCCGGTTCACCGACTACCTGCTCGGCGACGGCGAGCGGCAAAAGCGGATGGCCCAACGGTTCGTCAACCCGCGCACGCTGGAAACGACCCGCCGGCTGAGCGAGATTGCCAAGGAGTTGTCCGTCTCGGTCACCCAACTGGCGGTGGCGTGGAGCAAGCAGCACGACTTCGTCGGGTCGACCATTGTCGGCGCGAGCACGCTGGCCCAGTTGGAAGAAAATCTTCAAGCGGCCGACCTCGTGCTGGATGACGCCACACTGGCGCTGATTGACCAACTCGACGCCGAGATCCCCACCCCCATGACGGAAGACGGCCTGCGGCGGTTGTGAGTGCGGATGATGGGGTCCCCCAGGATCTCGATCCTGGGCGGCGAAGCCGCAAGAGGCGCGTCGTCGCCGTCGCCATTTCCAACGCTTGTGCAAACGGACATCAATGCCTCCTGCCGCCTTCGGCGGCCCAGGTTCGAGAACCTGGGGGACCCGCGAGCGTTTTGCACTCTTGCTCGTGAGCAAAACTACGAAATAGCAAAGAAAAACTCCCCCGCCGGGCGCCGCGTCGCGCTGCCGTAGTTGTTGACTGATCGCGACTTGCGCCCGACGCTCAACTTCCACCGACCGCCGATCTGCGAGCAAAAGTCCCGCTTGGCGTGCAAAAGTCGCGGCTCTGTCGAGTCCCGCATCGCGCTGCCCCGACCTCGTCGGCGATGGAATCTCCGGCAGCGCTGTTCTAACAGAAGCCGTGGCGCATTTTCCACGAGAATCTCACGGCGCAAGTGGACGCCTCGGGCGGCGCATTCGCGCCGCACGCATGCACCGCGGGAGTTCAATAGCCGGCGAGCTACGTCTCGCCGCTGTTGTGTGGCGGAATGTCTGCGTACCGTTCGGCGGCGAGGCGTAGCTCGCCGGCTATATCACTGCTCGACTTCGTTGGACTGGTGGGCTTCGTACATGACCTGCCCGCCGACGATGGTGACCGCGACCTGTGCCTGGTTGATCTCGTCCGGCGGGATCTTGAATAGATCGCGGTCCAGAACGACCAGGTCGGCCAGCTTGCCGGGCTCGAGCGAGCCGAGTTTGTCTTCCTGGAACCCCGCGTAGGCGGCGTCCAGCGTGTACGCCCGCAGGGCTTCTTCCACTGTGATCTTCTGCGCCGGCACCCAGCCGTCGGGGTTGGCCCCGTCGAGCGTGCGGCGGGTGACCGCGGCGTAGATTCCCTCCAGCGGAGTGGGCGGCGCCACGAACCAATCGCTGCCCAGCGCCAGCTTGGCGCCGCTGTCGAGCAGCGAGCGGAACGCGTAGGTCGTTTCGCACCGCACCGCGCCGATGACGCCCTCGGCCCAGCGGCCGTCGTCGATTGCGTGGTACGGCTGCATGCTGGCAATGACCCCCAGCTCGGCGTATCGCGGCAGGTCGTCGGGGTGGATGTGCTGCGCGTGTTCGATGCGGAATCGCCGATCGCGGGGGCCGTTCTGCTGGGCCGCTTGCTCGAACGCGTCCAACTGAATGCGAATCGCCCGATCGCCGATGGCGTGGACCATCACCTGCAGTCCCGCAGCGTCGGCGTCAACGGTCCACTGCCGCAGATCCTCAGGCTGATTGACCAACACGCCGCGCCCCGCGGGGGCGTCGGAGTACGGCTCCAAGAACGCCGCCGTGTGCGAGCCCAACGAACCGTCGACGAACCCCTTCAGACCGCCAATTTGCAGGCGGTCGGTGCCGCGGCCCTGCTCGGCAACCTCCTCGGCCAGTCGCTGCCACTCGTGCAGCGGCGTGCAGGCGTAGACGCGCACGCCCAGCAGCCCGCGTCGCTCGGCCAACCGCAGCGCGGCCAGATCGTCCCACGTGCCCATGTGATGCACGGCGGTGACGCCGCGAGCAGTCACGTACTCGACGGCCGCTTCGATCGCCGCGAGCTGCGCTTGCTGCGTGGGCGGCGGCACGGCGCGGTCGACCAGCGTCATCGCGTTGTCTTTGAGGATGCCGGTGAGCCGGCCGTCGTCGTCGCGCACGATCTCGCCGCCAGCCACGTCGGCCACGTCTTCCGCCACGCCGGCCGCCTCCAACGCTGCGGAGTTGGCCAGCGCCATGTGGCCATCGAGCCGGTTGAGCCACACGGGGGTCTGGGGCGTGGCCGCGTCGATCCATCGCCGGTCGGGCAGCTCGCCGCCCCACAGGGTGTGATCCCAATCGCCGCCGGTGATCCACTCGCCGGGCGGCAGCTTGGCGGCAAATTCGCCGATGCGTTTGGCAAACTCCTCGGCCGTCGCCGCGTCGCGCAGCTGCACCGAGGTGAGGTTGGCCCCGCCGGTGATGAAGTGGATGTGCGCGTCGATCAACCCCGGCACGACGAGCCCGTCGCCGGCGTCGATCACGCGCGCGCCGCCATCGCGGTACGCCTGCACGGCCGCGCGGTCGCCGACGGCCGCGATCCGCTCGCCCTCAATCGCCACCGCCTCGGCCCAAGGTTGGTCGGCGTTGCCGGTCCAGATGCGGCCGTAGACGACGGTGGCGCCGGGCTGCTGACGCTCAGCTGCGAAACCGCGGGCGGGCCAAACGCCGGCCAGCGTGACCAGCGCGAACAGAATCAACGGGCAATCGAACGTGCGAGGCGGCATGGGCGCGGTCTTTCGGAAGCGAGGCGGGAGGCGCGGGCGGGCAGTGCGGCCGATCGTTAAGCCGACTGTGGAGCAGCATTCTAAGCGATGCGCTCTCCGCTTGCTTGTGCCCAATAGCCGGCGAGCTACGCCTCGCCGCTGGGGAATGCCAGGAAGAACCGCTCGGCGGCGAGACGTAGCTCGCCGGCTATCAAAGGGACTTCCGCAAGGTGGCCAACAACTGGCGGCCCGCGACGGCCTTGCGTTGTGGTCATGCTACATCGCCGCAGCATGCCCGCACCTGCGGACAGGCGTGGGCATGGCGCCGTCGTCGGGGCCCCTCATCCGCCCTCTGCGTCTTTGCGCCTCTGCGTGAAACCCGCCCCGCTCCGCCAATTTGGCAGGTTCGACCAACCCGAGCGGGCTGACGCCGCCGCAGGGCGGATTGACGCAAACTGTTTCTCTGAAAGACTTTGCCGCCATGGCATTCAGAGCCGGTCGCTCCGGCACACTGCTTGCGTTCTACGCGGGCACATGCAGGTGCGCCTGCCGTTTTGACGCTGCCAAAATCTGCCGGTCGGCCCATCGCGATGCTCGGGGCCCCTGAACCAGGGGGCTAGCCACCGCGTCGCGACAGCTCCCCCCGGCGGCGCTTTGATTCATCGCACCAGACAATTACGACCCACTTCAGGAGGACCCATTCGTGCCGAAGCAAATGGTATTTGAGGATGACGCCCGCAAGCCGCTGGCCGCCGGCGTCGAGAAGCTGGCCCGGGCGGTGCGCAGCACGCTTGGCCCCCGCGGCCGCAACGCGGTGCTCGACAAGGGCTGGGGCTCGCCCAAGGTGACCAAGGACGGCGTGACCGTGGCCGAGGACATCGAACTGGACGACCCGTACGAGAACCTGGGCGCGCAGCTGGTCAAGGAAGCGGCCAGCAAGACCAACGACGTGGCCGGCGACGGCACGACCAGCGCCACCGTGCTGGCCGAGGGGATCTTCCGCGAGGGCCTGAAGATGCTGGCCGCCGGGGCCGACGCCATGGCCCTGAGCCGCGGCATTCACAAGGCCGTCGAAGCGGTGACCGCCGCCGTGCAGAAGATGGCCGAGCCGATCGAGGTGAAGGACAAGAAGAGCCTGCAGCAAATCGCCACCATCGCGGGCAACAACGACCCGTCGATCGGCAGCGTGCTGGCCGACGCGTTCGGCAAGGTGGGCAAAGACGGCGTGATCACCGTCGAAGAAGGCCGCAGCAACGAGACCACCGTCGAGGTGGTCGAGGGCATGCAGTTCGACCGCGGCTATCTCTCGCCGCACTTCGTCACGAACGAAGACGACCTGACCGCCGAGTTGGAAAACTGCCTGGTGCTGGTCTTCGAAGAGAAGGTCTCCAACGCCAAGAGCCTGGTGCCGCTGCTGGAAGCGGTGTCCAAGGCGGGCAAGCCGTTGTTGATCATCGCCGAAGACGTCGAGGGCGAGGCGCTCGCCACGCTGGTGGTCAACAAGCTGCGCGGCATCGTGCAGGTGTGTGCGGTGAAGGCCCCGGGGTACGGCGATCGCCGCAAGGCCATGCTGGGCGACATCGCCACGCTGACCGGCGGCACGGCGATCTTCAAGGACCTGGGCATTAAGCTCGACGGCGTGCAGCTGTCCGACCTGGGCAAGTGCCGCAAGGTGATCGTCAGCAGCGACAACACGACCATGGTCGGCGGCGGCGGCAAGAAGGACGCCATCGACGCCCGGGCTGAGCAGATTCGCCGCGAGATCGACACGACCGACAGCGACTACGATCGCGAGAAGCTGCAAGAGCGGCTGGCCAAGCTGGCCGGCGGCGTGGCCGAGATCAAGTGCGGCGCCGCGACCGAGACCGAAATGAAGGAGCGCAAGGCGCTGCTCGACGACGCGCGGGCCGCGACCAAGGCGGCGCTGGACGAGGGCATCGTCCCCGGCGGCGGCGTGGCGCTGCTGCAGGCCGAAAAGGTCCTGTCGGGCAAGTCGCTCGAGAAGCTCGACCTGAAGGGCGACGAAACGCTGGGCGCCGAGATCGTGCGGAAGGTGCTCGACTACCCGCTGCGGTACATCGCCGAGAACGCCGGCGTCGACGGCGCCGTGGTGGTCAACCGCGTGCGGAATCTCAAGGGCAAGAACGAAGGCTACAACGCGGACAAGGACCAGTACGAAGACCTGGTCGCCGCGGGGGTGATCGACCCGGCCAAGGTGGTTCGCACGGCCCTGCAAAATGGCGCCAGCGTGGCGGCCCTGCTGCTGACGACCGATTCGCTGGTGACCGACGTGCCGGTCGACGAAGAGCCCGACGCCGGCCACGGCCATGACCACGGCATGGGCGGTATGGGCGGCGGCATGGGCGGCATGGGTGGCATGGGCGGCATGGGCGGCATGCCGGGGATGATGTAGCAGAAGAGGGGCTATCGGCTCTCGGCGATCGGCCAGAGAGACGAGTAGCTGGCCGACAGCCGAAAGCTAACAGCCGATAGCCAATCAACACGAATCGATTCGCAGAAATCGAACACGCATAAACAACGAAGCAAGGATTCACTCATATGGCCAAAATCAAACTCCGTCCTCTGGATGATCGTGTCGTTGTCAAGCCGCTGGAGGCCGAGGAGGTCACCGCCGGCGGGATCGTGCTGCCCGATGCGGCCCGCGAGAAGCCGCAGCGCGGCAAGGTCGTGGCGGTCGGCGCCGGCAAGCTGCTGGACAGCGGCAACCGCGGCGAACTGTCCGTGGCCGTCGGCGACGAGGTGATCTACGGCAAGTACGGCGGCTCGGAAGTGGAAGTCGACGGCGACGAGTACAAGATCCTCCGCGAGGGGGACATCCTGGCGAAAGTTGTCGGCTAGCGCCGACGTCAGTGGTCAGTTGTCAGTTGCTGGTTGGAAGCAACGTTGGTCGTTGATTTCACACTCCAACTGACAACGGACCACTGACCACGGACCAGCACTCCAAATCATTCGCGTTGATCGCTCAACGCTCGCATACGAGGGAATCCCAAATATGGCAAAACAACTAATGTTCGACGACGCCGCTCGCGCGAAGCTGCTGCGCGGCGTCGACAAGTTGGCCGACGCCGTGGCTGTGACCATGGGCCCGACCGGCCGCAACGTGATCATCAACAAGTCGTTCGGCGGCCCCACCGTCACCAAGGACGGCGTGACCGTCTCGAAGGAAGTCGAACTGGAAGACCCGTTCGAGAACATGGGCGCCAAGCTGGTGCACGAGGTGGCCGATAAGACCAGTTCGTTGGCCGGCGACGGCACCACCACCGCCACCGTGCTGGCCCGCGCGATTCTGCGCGAGGGCGCCCGCAACATTGTGGCCGGCTCGAACCCCATGGCCGTGCAGCGCGGCATCCGCAAGGGCGTCGACGCCGCGGTGGCCAAGCTGGAAGAAATGGCCAAGAAGGTCTCCAGCAAGGAACAGATCGCTCAGGTCGGCTCGATCAGCGCCAACAATGACCGGGTGATCGGCGACCTGCTGGCCGACGCGATGGAGAAGGTCGGCAAGGACGGCGTGATCACGGTCGAAGAGGGCAAGACGACCGAGACGACGCTTGAGTTCGTCGAGGGCATGCAGTTCGACAAGGGTTACATGTCGCCGTACTTCATCAACGAAACGGCCACCATGGAGGCCGTGCTCGAGGACGCCTACCTGCTGATCCACGAGAAGAAGATCAGCAACCTCCGCGAGCTGCTGCCCGTGCTGGAGCAGGTGAGCCAGAAGGGCAAGCCGCTGATGATCATCGCCGAGGACGTGGAGGGCGAAGCCCTGGCCGCCTTGGTGGTCAACAAGCTGCGGGGCGTGCTGAACGTGGCGGCCGTGAAGGCCCCCGGCTTCGGCGATCGTCGCAAGGCCATGCTCGCCGACATCGCCGCGCTGACCGGCGGCACGGTGATCAGCGAAGACCTGGGCGTGAAGCTGGAGAACGTCACCCTCGAGCAGCTCGGCCGCGCGAAAAAGATCACCGCCTCGAAGGACGCGACCACGATCGTGCAGGGCGGCGGCGCCAAGGGCGACGTGCAGAAGCGGATCGAGCAGATTCGCAAGGGCATCGAAAACACGACCAGCGACTACGACCGCGAGAAGCTGCAGGAACGGCTGGCCAAGCTGACCGGCGGCGTGGCGATCGTGTCGGTGGGCGCCAGCAGCGAAGCCGACATGAAGCAGAAGAAGGCCCGCGTCGAAGACGCCTTGCACGCCACCCGCGCGGCGGTCGAGGAAGGCATCCTGCCCGGCGGCGGCGTGGCCCTGCTGCGGTGCACCGAGGCGGTTCAAGCGGCGCGCTCGGGCGCCAAGGGCGACGAGAAGATCGGCGTCGACATCGTCGCCGGCGTGCTGTCCGCCCCGCTGAAGCAGATCGCCGACAACTGCGGTCTGGACGGCAGCGTCATCGCCGACGAAGTGTCGCAGAAGAGCGGCGCCCAAGGCTACGACGCCAACGCCGGCGAGTATACCGACATGTACAAGGCGGGCGTCATCGACCCGGCCAAGGTGGTGAAGACCGCCCTGACCAACGCGTCGAGCATCGCCGCCTTGATCCTGACGACCGAAGCTTTGGTCACGAACTTCGATTCGAAGGACCAGGACAAGAAAGCGGTCGTCGGCAGCGTGCGGTAGCGGCGCGTAGGTCAGGCTTTCCAGCCTGACTTGCCCCGGCCAGCGACGCTGTCAGGCTGGAAAGCCTGACCTACGATGGAAAATGACGCCGGGCCACCGTCGCGAGGCGCGTGGCCCGGTTTGTTCTCCAGGGAAGATTGATGGTCGACCGCAGCGTTGATCGAAACCTAAATGCGACAGTGAATGAGCGAAGGCGAGTTCTGGGGACAACTGCAGTTTCGCGTTAATCAAGCTTCCGCGACAGCGGGCTTGGGTTGGTGCGACTGGTTCCAGCCAAAACGGTACCAGTTCCACAGGATTGACTCGACGATTCATGGGGTGGTTGGATTCGTCGACGGAAGAGACTGCAACAAGCGAGAATTCGTAGTGCATATTCGCGGACGTCAACCACGCGATCTTGGCGAGATTGATTGGGATGCGATGCTCCCACAGGTCGACGTAGGCGGCTGGTGCTGGTGGGAAGATGAAACTCTGCACATTGATGCTGCTGCTTGCTGATCAGACTCCGAGTTGACCGACACACTGCTGCTGATCACCCCTCCCTAACCCTCCCCATCAGGGGGAGGGGACAGGAACGGGCCCAACGCCCCGACAACTGACCACTCACCACGGACCACGGACTGGGTTCCATGGCCACGACCCGCGATTACTACGAGATTCTCGGCGTCAACCGGGATGCTGACGGCACGACGATTGCCTCGGCGTACCGGAAGCTCGCCGTGAAGTATCACCCGGACAAGAACCCGGGCGACGAAGAAGCGATCGCGCGGTTCAAGGAGTGCAGCGAAGCGTTCGAAGTGCTGCACGACTCGGAGAAGCGGGCCCGCTACGATCGCTTCGGCCACGCGGGGGTGAACGGCGCCGCGGGCGGCGGAGGCGGCGGGTTTGCCGACGTGGAGGACATTTTCGGCGCGTTCGGCGACCTGTTTGGCGACTTGTTCGGCGGGCGGGGACGCAGTCGGCGGGTGCGCAAGGGTCGGGACGTTCGCTGCGAGACCACCCTCACGCTGGAAGAAGCGGCCGTCGGCGTGACGAAGACGGTGCACTTCCAGCGGCACGAAGTGTGCGAAACGTGCAGCGGCAGCGGCGCCGCGCCGGGCAGCTCGCGCGAGACCTGCAGCTACTGCGGCGGGCACGGGCAGGTGATTCAGCAGGCGGGCATCGTGCGGATGCAAACGACTTGCCCCGCGTGTCACGGCGAGGGCTCGGCCGTGTCCGACCCCTGTCGGGATTGCCGCGGCAAGGGTCGCCAACTGCACGAGGCCGAGGCCGAGGTCAAGATTCCCGCGGGGATCGACGACGGCATGCAGATCCGCATGACCGGCCACGGCGAGCCGAGCCCCAACGGCGGCCCGCCGGGCGATTGTTACTGCGTGATCCATGTCAAAGAACACGAATTGTTCGAGCGCGAGGGCCAGCACCTGATCCTGCGGATGCCGATCACGTTCTCGCAGGCGGCGCTGGGAACGCGGTTGGAGGTGCCGACGCTGGGCGGGCGGGCCGAGATCGACGTGTCGCCCGGCACGCAATCGGGCGACGTGTTCCGCCTGCGCGGCAAGGGGCTGCCCGACCCGCGGCACATGGGCAAGGGCGATTTGCATGTGGAAGTGACGATCGACGTGCCCAAGAAGTTGTCGCCGGAGGAAGAAACTCTGCTGCGACAGCTCGCCGAGTTGGAACAAAAGCACGTCGCGCCGCACCGCAAGACGTTTTTGGAAAAGCTGAAGGAATACTTCGTACAAGACGAAGAGTCGTGAAGCGAGGAGCAAGGCATTGATGTCAGCGAAGAGCCACACGAACGGCCCCGATGAATCGGCCGACGATGGCGTCGAATTGGGCGGCCAGTTCGACTCGGACCAAATCGCCGCGGAGACCGCGGCAGCCGCTGAGGCTGCGGACGCGGCAACGCCGGCCGACGGCAGCGCCTCGGCGGACGCGGGCGACGTGCAGCAGGAACTCGCCGCCGCGCGGGATCGCGCGCTGCGACTGCAGGCGGAGATGGAAAACCTGCGGGGGCGCACGTCGCGCGAGCTGGCCGACACGCACCGCTACGCGGCGCTGCCTGTCGTACGCGACCTGCTGCCGGTCCTCGACAACATCGATCGGGCGATCGAGGCGGCCGAGAAGGACGACTCGGCCGGCAACTTGCTGGACGGATTTCGCCTGGTTCGACAGCAACTGCTCACGATCCTCAGTCAGCACAAGTGCGAGGAGATCGCCGCCGAAGGCGAGCCATTCGACCCGCAATTCCACGAGGCGATCCTGCAGCAACCGTCCGACGACGTGCCGGCGGGGCACGTGACGATGGTCACGCAAACGGGGTACCGCATGCACGACCGCGTGGTGCGGCCGTCACAGGTGATCGTGTCGTCGGGGCCGGGGGGGTGAGAGAGGAGTTACCGGTGACCGGTTACCAGTGATCGGTGATTGCCTGTCGCCTCGTGCCGACTGACAATTATGCGATGCGGCGTGGCCGCCGCCGCTAAGACGGAGTTTGTTTTGCGACTTGGTTGGCGATCGAATAACAATCTCACATCTCACATCAGACTTTCCCCATGCCCACCTACGACTACGAATGCGACGCGTGCGGCCACGAGTTCGAGCTGTTTCAGTCGATCTCCGAGCCGGTGAAGCGCAAGTGCCCCGAGTGCAAGAAGCCGAAGCTGCGGCGGCTGTTCGGCACGGGCGCGGCCGTGGTCTTCAAGGGCTCGGGGTTCTACCAAACCGACTACCGCAGCGACTCGTACAAGCAGGCGGCCGAGAAGGACAAGAAGTCCTCCTCCGACGGCGAGGCGAAGGACGCGAGGAAGAAGTCCGACAGCGGCGGCTCGGCCAAGAAAGACGGCGGGGCCAGCGGCAGCAGTTCGAGCAAGGACAAGCAGAAGTAGTCGGCCATGCGGTGCCCCACGTGCGAGAACGATTTCGATCCGGCAACCAGCGAGGCGATGCCGTTCTGTAGCGAGCGGTGCCGGCTGATTGATCTGGGCCGCTGGCTGGACGAGAGCCACTCGCTGCCGGCCGTGCCCGACCCCGAGGCGGACGAGCGGCCCGATCCCCCGTGGCTCAACGGCGAGGAAACGTAGCCCGGCTGTCACAGGCAGCTTGGGCGATTACAATACGGCGGTTGCGACCTGCGGGTGGCAGCCGCCTTTTTTTGTTTCGTTCGTCGCGTCGTTTCCCTGGCTTTGTCGACCATGTCCACGCCCGCCGGAGTTGTTCACACCGTTCGCTGGCAAGAGATCTGCCCCTGGCTGCTGCTGGTGCGAGCCGCGCGGGTCGCGTTGATGGTCCGCGTGATCGTGCTGGCGATGCTGGGCATGTGGGCGGTGCATTTGGGTTGGCGAGTGATCGACGCGGCGGTGACGCACCCGGACCCGGGGCCGTCGTTCGCCGAGTTGACCGCGCCGGCGCCGCTGTTTTCCACCGAGCCGCCCGTTCTGGAGTTCTCGGAACCGCCGCCGCGCGGGCAGCTGTACGTGCCGCTGGCCGAGCGGCCTTGGGTCGGCCCGCTGGCGCGGGCGTGGGCGTGGGCGATTCAGCCGCTCACCCGGCTGGTGGCGGCCGAGGGGTGGCGGCAGCTCATCGGCTTTCTACTGGCGGGCACGTGGACGATTGCCGTATGGGCGCTGTTCGGCGGGGCGATCGCGCGGATCGCGGCGCTGTACCTCACTCGGGGCGAGACGATCGGCCCGATCGAAGCGCTCCGCGCCGCGGTGACGCGGTGGACGTCGACCGCGGGGGCGCCGACCTTTTCCTTCTGTTTGATCGTCGGCGCCGGCGTGCCGCTGTGGATCGCCGGTTTGCTGATGCGATTGGATTTCCTGGCGGCGGTCGGCGGCGCGCTGTGGTTCGTGGCGTTGGCCTTCGGCGCTTTGGCGGCCGGTTTGGCCCTGCTGCATCTGATCGGCGTGCCGTTCATGTGGGCCACGGCCGCGGTGGAACGGACCGACGCCTTCGACGCGCTGAGCCGCGCATGGGCGTACGGGTTTTCACGGCCGCTGCATCTCACGTTCTACGTGGCGGTGGCGTCGCTGCTGGGGTTGCTGGCCGAAACGCTGGTGGTACTGCTGGTCAACTGGCTGGTCGCGGGGGCGGAGTTTGGCGTCGCCTGGGGCGCTGGCGCGGCGCGCATGCAGCAGTTGGCCGCTGTGGCCGCCGACACGGAGACCGACGCCGGGGCCATGCTGACCATCGCCGCGGCCGGCATGCAATTCTGGAGCAACGTGCTGCTGGCCGCCGGGTCGGCGTTCGCCATCGGCTACTTCTGGTCGGCCGGCGTGGGGCTCTACCTGCTGATGCGACGGTTGGTCGACGCCACCGAAACCAACGAAATCGCGTTCGACGCCAACGCCCCCGAACCGCGCGTCCCGCAATTGACCGACGACCCGGTCACCGGCGTGCCGCAAGCCGAGGCAACGCCGGAAACCGCGGCCGCGCCGGAGCAGCGCTCGGCGGAACCGCCGTCGGAGTAGCGACGCCGTCGCCATAACGCGATCGCACGTGGGGGTTGCCCCCCGGCGGGATCGGGCGTTTCGCGGGCGCGCGGAGTGCGCAGGTGTTTCACGCCGACCCTGCGAAAAACTGGGCACAAGTCGCTGAGGTTGGGCACGCCGCTGTTAGTTCACGGGCTACCAACGTGCAGATGAACGTTTGAGCTGAGGCGCGAGCGCCGGAATGGCGCTTGGCCCGCCGGATGGATGATGAACCACTCCAGGAGGTAGGCCAAGTGCCATGCCGGTGCGAGTCGTCTCCAGCGAAGGGTTAGCCAGCAGCGCTCGAAACAACGTACTTCTCTTGCAGGAGGAGTGCATACCAAGCAAGCTGCGGAGGGACTTTCTGGGACGACACGAGCTGGGCGAGAACATCTTCGATTGCCACTGCGTGAACCCGGCGCCTGAGCGACGGTGCCAACTGCTTGATGAACGGGTTGAGTTGGCTCCAAAGCGCCGTATTCGCTCTGGGAGCAAGGAACACGACTGACGCGTCGGGTTCGCGCGCCGCGAGCCACACGTTGCGGAGCAATTGGTAGTGGGCAAAGAAAATCCGTGGCTCCAGCAGCTCCGGCGCGCACTGACCGAAGAGCACTGGCTTGTAGATCTCGTCAAGCTTCTGGCGGTGCCGGCGATCGTCCCGTGCCACCCCAAACTCTTGTTCGGAGAGCTTCACTTCGCAGTAGGTCTTCGCTCCGCTTGGCGCGTGCCACATGACATCAACGTTCGTGCCCTCCGAAATATCGGCGATGTGCTCGGGCTGCCAGCCAGCAAACTCGCCTGAGAGCCCCATCGCTTGTAGAAGCGCACTTGGGGCACCTTGCTCGAAGTACGGGAAGAACAAGTTGATGGCGAACGCCTGGGACGAGTTGAGGTGATGGAAGTACTTGTGCGATTTCACTTCGGGATGAAGCTCAAGGTACTCGCGCACCTCCGTTCGAATTTGCTCTAGGACATTCAGCCAACGAAGTTCCTTTGGCAGGATGTGGGCGTAATGGCGTTCCCGGCCGTTGCGTACGAAGGTTCCGGACTCCTTGACGCCTAGACGCGACGCCTTGTAGGCGGCCAGATGACGTTGGAGAGACTGCGTGTATGAGGACATGGGGTGCCCTGCTGCCTAACTTGGTTATAGGAAGTTTCTGCCTATCACCTGTAGGCGGCGAATGTGCGGCCTAACGCGCAGGCTGGGAATCTTCGTAACTAAAACAATAACAGAGGGTTGTGCGGCTGTCGTCCCGATTCATGCGTGATAGGCCGCCCCTGCCTAGCGCTCATCGGTGCCACACGCGCAGCGGTTGTCACAACCTCGGTCAGATTCGGGACTCCCGAACCTGCGCCGGCTTCATCGTCCTGCGGTTGTTTCCAGAGTCCGCAGGAGTGTTACGCCGGCGCCGTTCTGGCTCCGGCCGAATGCGATCGGGAATGTTCGCCGGATCGGGAATCCATCGCGTCGCCCGGAGATGGAGATACGGCGAAGCCGTTACATCACCCTAGCCCAGGGGTGGCCAATGCGAGCCCCGCGAGCGTTGGCCTACCCTGGGTTGGCGCGCCGTGTGATCGTTCGGCCGAGCGATGCGCGATGATTTCAAGCGGGGCATGGCCGAGGTCGAAACCATGCCGCGGATTGCTGCGGCCTCGACAGGGCGCCGACGGAGGCGGCGTCACTCGCTCGGCCGTGCGACGGCGGGGCCCGAACCCAGGGTAGCAGCATGCTCGCGGCGCTCGCCTGGCTGCAACCCTGGGCTATGGTGATGGAACCGCTTCGCGGTATTTGAATCGACGAGCGCCAAACCGTAGCGGGTGGCGCCGGTTGCCGTTCAGGCTACCGGTGCGGCGCAGCCGCAGGAGGCATCAACGGCCGGGTGGCGCCCTCTTGCCGCTGCGCGGCCCAGGTAGGCTCACGCGCCAACCTGGGCTACCCAATGCTGGGAACCTGCGCCGGCTTCACCGTCCGGCGTGCTACTCGGGTCGATACACCTGCCGGCCCAATCGCCCTCGGCTCGCTGCTGCGTTTCCGGCGCCAGGGCCTAGCCGGATCGCCACGCGATCCGGGAACGGCGATGGTGAGCGATACGCGGCGCTGTCCCGGATCGCGTGGCGATCCGGCTGGGCGCGGACGTGGCGCGTGGTATGAGGCGGCGTGGCGCGTCAGGCTTGATTCGTCACGGCCGTGAGGATCTGCTCGGCTTCGCGGTCGATTTGGCCGCGGGTGACGACCGCGGCGCAGCCGGCGTTGCGGGCGATCGCCAGCAGCTCTTCCTGCACGTGCGGGCCGCAGGCGACGATCGGGGCGTCGTGGCCCGCCGCTTGCCAGTCGGCGACGAACTGCTCGACGCCGCGGCCGGCGGTGCGCAGGTCGACCACGACAGCGGCAAGTTCCTCGGGCGACCAAGCGACCGCCCCGGCGGTCGAGCCGGCGGTGACGAGCTTCCAACCCAACTGGCGGGCCGCGCCCTCCAGCCGCGCGACCAGCATCAAGTCGCCGCTGACGAGTCCCAGTTGCATGGTTTACACGGCTCCCGGGCCTTCGCGGCCGTCGCTGATTTGAATCGTGCGCTCCAGCGGCAGGACGAACACCTTGCCATCGCCGATGTTGCCCCCGCCGGGCGTGCGGGCGACGCGTTCCAGGCACTCGATGGCCCTTTCGACGAAGTCATCGTTCACCGCGATTTCCAGCGCAACCTTGCGCAGCAGATTCGTTTTGTACTCGGCGCCGCGGTACATTTCGTCGAGCCCGCGCTGCCGCGCGAAGCCCATCGCGTCGGCCACGGAGAACCGCGAGATCCCCACCTGCCGCAGCGCTTGCTGGACCGCCTCGAGCTTGGTGGGCTGAATGATGGCAACGATGAGTTTCATGGACAAGTCGCGGCGAGCCGCCAAGTTCGACGCCGAAGAGTGGATAGAATAGCTTAACCGGCTGACGATCTTGAACAAGCCGGGAGCTATCTTCAGAAGAACTGCGGAATCGGTTTGTGCGTGCCACTGCTGGCTTGTCCAGCAGTGCGAAGCGGGGACACGGCGCACACTGCTGGACGAGCCAGCAGCGGCACACATTTTTGCTCTTCACGGCCTTTCCAGGCTGGACCGCCATCGATGGATCCCGACCTCCCGCAAGTCGAAGCAGCGCTGACCCATTGGCCGGAGGCCAGCGGGGCGGCGGTTCGGCGCATGACGACGGCGAAGTCGTTTAGCGGGGCCGCGGTGTGGCGGGTGAGCCTGCCGGGCGGCGATCGGGCGCTGAAGCGATCGCTCGTGGGGCTGCCTGGCGCCGGGAAGAAGCGGCCGTTTGTCCACGCTCCCAAATTCGCGACGGAGCACGCCAACGAAGCCGTTGCCGAAGCGATGAGCCGCTGGCACAAGTTCCAGAACCACCTGGCCGCGATTGAGCCGCGGCTCGTCGCGCAGATTTACGCTGCCCAGTCCGGCCAAACCATCGTGTCTTCGCGAGGATGCTATTGGCAGTTGGAAACCTGGCTGCCGGGTGCGGCCGACTTTGCGGAGTCGCCCAGCGAGCACCGCGTGATCGCCGCGGCCAAAGCGCTGGCGAAGCTGCACCTGGCGGCGGCAGGGTTTCCAGGGACCGACACTCTCGACGAAATAATCGCCGCCGGCCAGTCGATTCCACACGACCTAAGTCAACGCCTGTCACGCAGTCGCAAACTCTTGGCGAGCGAGTTGAAAGGCTTAGTCAGCCGATTGAACGGTGTCGACAAGAACGCCGCAACAGCCTTGCTGGCGGACGTCCTGCGGATGGCGGCGCCGCACTTGCCGCAGTTGGCCGACGAGCTGGCGCGGGCGTGCGAAGCGGACTTCGATGTGAAGTGGATTTTGGGCGACGCGCGCGAGGGCAACATCTTGTTTTCCGGCGCCGAGGTCACGGGGTTCGTGGACCTGGGGACCGCGCGGAGAAGCATCCAGGCCGGCGACCTGGTGCGGATGCTCGGCAGCATGGTTGGCGACGATCGCGCGCGGTGGCTCGTGGGCCTGGCGGCGTACGAGTCGGTTCGGCCGCTGCCGCTTGAGGAGCTGCGCGTGATCGACCTGTTGCGGCGCAGCGAGATTGTGCTGTCGGCAGCCAACTGGGTCGGGTGGCTCATGCCGGGCGAGCCGCTGGCCCAATCGGGCGAGCAGCGCTACCTGGATCGGCTGGCGGCGCTAGCGGATCGGCTGCGCAGGCTGACGCGGTGGGACTAGCGGGCCCGCCGCGAGCGGCGAGGCGAATAGGGTTGGGGCGACGCCGGGCTCGCGGCGATTGTGGTTGTTTGCTGAATTGCCGCGAACGGGGCGCCAGCGTTGCGTGTCTGGCTGCTAATTCCGCCGCGCTGGGGTGGCAATTCGAGCCAGCGGGCGTAGCAACCGGCTGTTTCGGCCATTATATTAAGAAATTCCCCGGTCGCCGGCGCCCGCTGCCACAGCGGCCCGGCCCCCTGCCCGCCTGCAATCACCGTCGCTTGAGCAGTTTCGCTATGGTTCGAGTTGCCGTCCTTGGCGCCAGCGGATATGGAGCCCGCGAGCTGCTGCGGCTGCTGACCGGCCATCCGCAGGTCGAAGTGACGACGCTGACCACGCGGCAGGACACCCGCCCCCACGTGGCGGACGAGCATCCATTCTTGCGGGGTCAGCTCGACCTGCATCTTGAGAACCTGCCGCTGGAGCAGGTCGCCCAGCGGGCCGATTGCGTCTTCTGCTGCTTGCCCCATGCGGCCAGCGCCGAGGCGGTTGCCCCGCTGTTGGACGCGGGGTGCAAGGTGGTCGACTTCAGCGCCGACTACCGCCTGAACGACGCGGCGGTCTACCAGCGGTGGTACGACCACGAGCACCCTGACCCCGGTCGGCTGGGCAAGGTCGCGTACGGGCTGCCGGAGTTGTATCGCGAGCAAATCGCCGGCGCCGACCTGGTGGCCAACCCGGGTTGCTACCCGACCTCCGCGATTCTCGCGCTGGCGCCGCTGCTGAAGGCGGGGCTGATCTCGCCCGCGGGCATCATCGTCGACAGCAAAAGCGGCGTGAGCGGCGGCGGCCGGGCGCCCAAGCCGGTGTTCCACTTTCCCGAGTGCAACGAGAGCGTGCTGGCCTATGGCATCGGCACGCACCGCCACACGCCGGAGATCGACCAGGTGCTGTCCGACTTCGGCGGACAGGCGACCGACGTGGTCTTTACGCCGCATCTGATTCCCATGGACCGCGGCATTTTCACCACGGCTTACGCGACGCCGGCCGACGACGACGTGACGGGCGACGCGGCGCTGGCGGCGCTGCGCGAGTTTTACGCCCACGAGCCGTTTGTCCGCGTGGTGGACGGGGCCCCCGCGACCAAGCATGTGGTGGGCGGCAATTGGTGCGATTTGACCGTGCGACTGGTGCGGGGGCGGTTGGTCGTGCTCAGCGTGATCGACAACTTGATCAAAGGCGCGTCGGGCGCCGCGGTGCAGAATTTCAACTTGATGTACGGCTTCGAGGAAACGACCGCTTTGATGTGAGACAGTAGGTCAGGCTTTCCAGCCTGACTTCGTACGCAACTGTCAGGCTGGAAAGCCTGACCTACGTTGCCAGACAACTCGGTCCAGAGGGCAGCCTGGGTCGACCAATTCGGGGCACAGAACCAATCGAGCTCGATCGATGACTGACGCGCTGCCGCAGGGCTTTCAATTTGCCGGCGTCTATGCCGGGGTGAAGCAGGATCCACACAAGAAGGACGTGGCGCTGATCGTTTCCGATCGGCCGGCCGTCGCCGCGGGGGTGTTCACGCAGAATCTGGTCTGCGCGGCCCCGGTGAAACTCTGCCGTCAGCGGGTGCCCGGCGACAACGTGCGGGCGGTCGTGGTCAATTCCGGCAACGCCAACGCCTGCACGGGCGACCAGGGCGATCGCGACGCCGAAGCGATGGCGGCCGCCGTGGCAGACGCCTGCGGCCTCGACGCCAGCCAGGCGCTGGTCATGTCGACCGGCGTCATCGGGCGGATCATGCCGATGGACAAAATCGGCCCGGGCATCGCCGCCGCGGCAGAGGTGTTAGGCGCCACGGCCGATCATCTCGACGCCGCCGCCCGCGGGATGATGACCACCGACACGCACCCGAAGACCTGCTCGCGGCAAGTCGAATTGGAAGGCCGCACGGTCACGGTGACCGGCATGGCCAAGGGCGCGGCGATGATTGGGCCCAACCTGGCCACGATGCTGGCGGTGGTGACGACCGACGCGGCGCTCGCTCCGGCTGACGCCCAGGCGCTGTTGAAGGACGCGGCCGACGAGTCGTTCAACTGCATCAGCGTCGAGGGGCACACCAGCACCAACGACACGGTGCTGCTGTTGGCCAACGGCGCCGCCGGCGGGCCGCCGCTCACCGGGTCGGACCTGGCCAAGTTCCAGGCCACGTTGGTGGAAGTGTGCGAAGAGTTGGCGGTCATGATCCCCAGCGACGGCGAGGGCGCCACCCACCTGATCACCGTCGAAGTGCACGGCTGCCGCACCCGGGCCGACGCCGTGAAGATCGCCCGGACCGTGGCCGACAGTCCGCTGGTCAAGACCGCCGTCTCCGGCCACGATCCCAATTGGGGCCGCATCGTGTCGGCGGCCGGCTACGCGGGCGTGCCGTTCGATCCGCTGAAGGTCAGCCTGCTGATGAACTCGTCGCTGCTGTACGAGCACGGCGTGCCGGTGGAGTTTGACGAGGCGACGATCTCCGCGGGGATGAAAGCCGATCGCAACTGTCATCTGGTGCTCATTCTGGAAGAGGGAGACCAGTCGGCCCGGTTTTGGACGTCCGATTTGACCGCCGAGTACGTGCGGCTGAACGCCGACTATACGACATGAGCCCGCTGATCCGGCGCGTCCGCCGCGGCGTGGTCGTCGTGGCCGTCTTTATTGTGCTGGCCGTCGTTGGTCACCGAATGGTGTCCGGCGGCTCGCTGCTGGATTCCTTCTACTGGACCGCCATCACGCTGGCCACCGTCGGCTACAGCGAACGGCCGGACGCCTCGCTGACCGCGATGGACAAGGCGTTCACCATCGGTACCATCGCCACGGGCACGCTGACCGTTGGCTACGCCGTGTCGCTGCTGGTGCAGGCGGCAGTCGAAGGCGAACTTCACAAAGCCCTGGGGGCCCGCAGGATGACCCGCGAAATTGCGCAACTGAACAACCACGTGATCATCTGCGGTTTTGGCCGGATGGGGGAAAATCTCGCCGAGCGATTGCACCGCAAGGAAGTGGCGTTTGTCATTGTGGAACGCGAAGAATCCCGCATTGCCGAGGCGGCCGACGAGGGTTACCTGCATTTCCAGGGCAATGCCACCGACGAGGAGACGCTGGCCGCCGTGGGAGTCGAGCGAGCCCGCACGCTGGTGGTCGCCCTGCACGGCGACGCCGACAACGTGTTTTTGACGCTGACCGCGCGGAACATGAACCCCGATCTGCATATCCTGGCGCGCGGCGAACTGCGCGGCACCGACAAGAAACTGATGCAAGCCGGGGCCAATCAGGTCATCATGCCGGCGGTGATTGGCGCCCAGCAGATGGCCGACATCATTGTCAAACCGGACGCCGCGCGGCTGCTGTACGGCACGGGCAAGCAAGCCGCCGCGGCCGCCTCGCAGTCGATCGACGCCGACATGGAGGAACTGCAAATTCCCCTGGGCAGTCCGCTGATCGACCAGACGATCCGCGAAGCGGCCACGCGGCAAACGCACGCGGTGCTGATCGTGAGCATCCGCCGCGCTGACGGCGAGGTGCTGTTCAACCCGACGGCCGACACGCACTTTGCCGCGGGCGACAATTTGGTGGTGATCGGCGAAAGCGGTGACGTGCGGGAGTTCCGCAAGAAGTTCGGCTGCGCGAGCAGCCAGCCGAAAGCGTGAACGGCGGCGCGCGCGATGCGTCGCGGAGTGCCGGCAGGCTCGCCGGCCGCGGAGGGCCGCGCGTTGCCTGCGAGCCCCGCAGCCGCTGCGCTCATCGGCCGGCCGAGCGCTTCGCCAGCTCGGCCAGCGGCTCCCCTGTGATGCGGTATTTCAGCCACTCGCTGTGCTGCACGGCGCCCAGCGACTCGTAAAAGTCGATCGAAGGCTGGTTCCAATCGAGAACCGACCACTCCAACCGGCCGCCGAGCCGGTTGGCCGCGGCGGCCGCGGCGGCCAGCAGTTGCTTGCCGATCCCCTGGCCGCGCGCTGCCGGCTGCACGTAAACGTCTTCCAGGTAAATTCCCTCGCGGCCCAAAAATGTCGAGTACGTGCGGAAGTAGACGGCGAAGCCGACCGCGGCGCCGTCGCACTCGGCCAGCAGCGCCGTCGAGCAACCGTCGGCGGCGAAGAGCGTGTCGCGGATCGAGTCGACTGTGGCGACGACCTCGTGCGCGAGCTTCTCGTACTCGGCCAGTTCTTGAATCAACGCCAGCACAGTGGCGGCGTCTTCGGGTCCGGCAAGACGGATGGTCGCGGGCGTGGTCATCGGCAATTGGACTAGGTTGTCTGGATTCGGGATGTTCCCCCTCCCCCTGGCGGGGAGGGTTTAGGGGAGAGGAGGTGCGCCACGCGGCTACGGCAAATTTGCTGAACGCACGCGCTGAACTGGATTCGAGGGATTGCGAGCCAATTCGCGGGGGCTGATCACCGCCGCCCCTCTCCATCAAGGGGAGGGGAGATATTGCGGGCTGCCATACGCGTGGCTTGGGCGCTACGCTTTGCTCGCGCTGACCAAGAAGGCCGGGTTGAGCGCGTCGAACCGCAGCCGGTCGAGTTGGTCGGCGCCGCGGGCCAGGTTGAGCATCAGCACGTTCAGCTCCGCGGCCTTGCTCTTGAGCGCTTGCCGCACTTCGTGAACGCCCTCGATGCTACGAACGCTGGCGACCAGACGGCCGTGCGTTCGCAGCCGGGCAAACGCCAAGTCGGCCAGCCGCGAAACCTCGCGGCCGCTGCCTTCGATAAACACGGCGTCGGGATCGGGCAGTTCGTCCCAACACTCCGGCGCCCGTCCGACCACCGGCGTCACGTTCGCCACGCCGAACCGCTCGGCGTTCTCGCGGATGAGTTCCGCCTCGTCACCGTCCTGCTCGATGGCGAACACTCGCCCGCCGGGCGCGAGCTGGGCCGCTTCGACGCTGACCGAACCGCTGCCGGCGCCAACGTCCCAGATCACGCTGTGCGAGCTGAGCCCCAGTTGCGCCAGCGCCACGCTGCGCACCTCAGCCCGCGTTAGCAAACCGTCGTTCGGTTTGGACTGCACGAACAACTCGTCGGGGTTGCCGAACAGGCTGCGGATGGCCGGGTCGCGGGGCGAGTCGGGCGCCTCGCTGCTGCGGATCAGGATCATCACATTCAGCGGGCCAAACTGCTGGCCGGCGATTTCCGCCAGCGTCCCGCGGGTGACGCACTCGTTACGGGCGCCCAGGTTCTCGCAGACGTAAGCGGTAAAGTAATCGATCCGCCGGTCAAGCAGCGCCTTGGCCACGGCCGCGGGGCCGCAGTCTTCGGTGGTGAACAAGCCGGCTTTCTGCGCCGTGCGGATACGGTCGATGACGCTGTCGAGCGGATGGTTGGCCAGATCGGTCAGATAGGCCTCGTCCCAGCTTTCCTTGACTCGCGCGAACGCCAGTTGCATGCTGCTGACGTGGGGGACGATGTCGCACCGCTCGCGGCCGAGGCGCTCAAAGAAGTATCGGGCCCGACCGTAGAACAGCGGATCGCCCGTCACGACGACCGCCACGGGGCCGGCGGCCGCTTCGATTTCGGCGGCGGCGGCCTCCATATCAGCGCCGAGGGTCACGCGCTTGGCCGCGGTCTGCGGAATCAGCGCCATGACCCGCTCGGCGCCGACCAGAAGGTTCGCGTCGAGAATGAGTCGCCGGGCGTTTTCGGGGGCCCCGTCGAGCCCGTCATCGCCCAAGCCAATGATGGAAACCTGCGAAGCAGCCATGATTGATTCCGTTGCCATATCAGAAAGCCGCGACCGCCGGTCGCGGAAGGTGCACCAACAAAAAAACAGCGGGGAGCTCGCGCTCCCCGCTGCGATGGTTGTTGAAGTGTCGTCCAGGCGGCGGGAAGCGAAGCTGTTAGCCTACCGCCTTCCGCCGGCCGCCTCCAGGGTCCCTACGCCACGTAACAGCGAAGCGTGTGGTGAATCAGCTTCACCTTGCCGCCCGTGGGCAGGGCCGGGCCGTCCGCCGCGGGGTAAATGTCGCCCGGCGCGGCCGCCGCGGTGTCGATGAACAGTTTCCACGGCATCTTCCGCAGGGCCGCGGGCACGACAAACTCCTGCGTGTCGCCGCCGGCGTGGAGCATGATCATGATGTTCCGCGCCGCGGGATCGTCGAGCCCGGCCGTGCCCAGCACGCAAGTCAGGCTGCGCGACGGAGCGTTCCAGTCGACGGCGCCGCCGCCGGGGCCGTACCAGCTCACGTCCGGCAACTCGCCCTCGGCCGGCGCCGAGCCGGTCAGGAACATCGGCCGCCGCACGTTGGGCTGCTCTTTGCGAAACGCGATCAGCGCCTGCGTGAACCGCAGCATCTCGGCGTTCTTCTCGACGAAACTCCAGTTGAACCAGCTGATCTCGTTGTCTTGGCAGTACGCGTTGTTGTTGCCGCGCTGGGTCCGCAGGATTTCGTCGCCCGCGACGATCATCGGGGTGCCTTCGCTCAGCAGCAGCGTGGCCATCATGTTCTTGCACTGGCGACGGCGCAGCTCCACGACATGCTTGCGCCGCGTGGGGCCTTCGACGCCGTAGTTGCTGCTGTAGTTGTTGTTGTCGCCGTCGCGGTTGTCTTCGCCGTTCTCCTGGTTGTGCTTGCGCTCGTAGCTGCAGAGGTCGGCCAGCGGATAACCGTCGTGCGAGGTGACGAAGTTGATGCTGTGGTACGGATGTCGGCCGCTCGGCTGGTACAGGTCGCTGGAACCCGAGATCCGCGTCGCCACCGGGCCGATCATCCCCGGATCGCCGCGCCAGAATCGCCGCACGTCGTCGCGGTAATGGCCATTCCACTCGGCCCACCGCATGTTGGCGAACGAGCCGACTTGGAACGCGCCGGCGGCGTCCCACGCTTCGGCAATGATCTTGGTATCGGCCAGCATGGGGTCTTCGGCAATGATCTCGACCATCGGCGGGTTGGGAACCAACTCGCCGTGCCGATTGCGACTGAGGATCGACGCGAGGTCAAACCGGAAGCCGTCGATGTGGTAGTTGTACACCCAATGCCGCAGGCAATGGAAAATCATCTCGCGGACGATCGGGTGGTTGCCGTTGACCGTGTTGCCGCAGCCGGAGTAGTTCTTGTAGGTGCCGTCGCCGTTGAGCATGTAGTAGACGCGGTTCTCCAGCCCCTTGAAGCTGAGCGTGGGGCCCATGTGGTTCCCTTCGGCCGTGTGATTGAACACGACGTCCAGGATCACTTCGATCCCCTCGGCATGCAGCGCGCGGACCATCTCCTTGAACTGCCGCACCTGATCGCCCGGCTCTTTGCCTGACATGTAGCCGCGATGGGGCGAGAAAAACGCCAGCGAATCGTAGCCCCAGTAATTGCCGCGGACGTGCCGATTGCCGGCCGGGTCGCGCGTGGGGAACTCGTGCACCGGCATCAGTTCAACCGCGGTGACGCCGAGGCTCTTCAGATACGGGATCTTCTCGATCACGCCCAGGTACGTGCCGGGATGCTCCACGCCGCTGTTGGACCGTTTGGTCAGTCCGCGCACGTGCATTTCGTAGATGACCGATTCGGCCAGCGGCCGCTTCAGGTGGCGGTCGCCTTTCCAGTCGAACGTGTCGTCGATCACCACGCACTTGGGCGGGCGGATCACGCCATCATCGGACGTCTGGAACGAGCCGGCCAGCGCCCGCGCATACGGGTCAATCAGTCGCGCCTGGGGATTGAAGCGGTGTCCCCGCTCGGGGTTGTACGGGCCGTCGGCCTGGAAGTGGTACAGTTGTCCCGCTTCGAGGTCAGGGACGTACATGCTCCAGATGTCGCCCCAGCGGTCAGTCGCCGGGTTGAATTCAATGACGCGATACGGGTCCGTATCGGTCACGCGACGGTACAGCAGCACCCGCATGGCCGTGGCGCTCTTGCTGTAAACGGCGAACTGAACGCCGCCGTCCTGCAGGATGGCCCCATAGGGCAGCGGGTAGCGGAACTGCATGAACCGCTGGGAAGCAGGCATCACAGAAACAACGTCGGGTGGGGTGGAAAGCGTGGGCGTCCATTCAAGCAGCATCAGAGAGAACTCGCGCGAACCGGGAAGGGGGACAGGACGGGCGTCGGCGCCACGGCACTCGATCCGCCGCGCTTCCCTGCGGCGCGGCTGGGCGCGTGGCCCAGCCGTCGAATCGATACGTCAACGCTTCTGTGTGTCGTCGCCCCCCGGCGCCGAAATTCAACTCCTTATGCTGCCGCAGCAGACCTTCGCCTGTCGCTGCTGATTCGATAACCGCTGCCGCCGCTTCAACATAGCTCGACCGGCCCACCCGTGCGCACGCGCACAGGGGGCAGAGTTTCGCGACTCGTCACGTCGCACGGGGCCCCGAGCCACCCGGTGCAGGATCAACCCGCAGGGCCGGTGCAATCGTAACCATAGGGGCGGCCAATTGCGAGGCACTCGGGCGGAAGGCCGTCGGCTATCGGCTCTCCGCTGTCGGCCAGAGGATGCGGCCACAGGCGGCGCCCCGAGTCAGGAGCAAGGTTGGCCGGGGATCGAGCGACGCGTCGCTGCGCGGCGGAGTCGATGTAGCTCCAACTCTCCCTGAGGATCAGGTCGCTGCTCCCCCGCCATCCCACCCCTTCGCAGTTTATCTGGCAGAAAGCCGACGGCCGAGAGCCGATAGCCTCGCCGGCCATCCTTGGCGCTTCCGGCAGTCGCCCCGTAGAATCGCCGCCAGAGCCGCCCCTCGCACCCGCGCTAACTCGCATGGCAAAAATCACTTACAAAGATTCTGGCGTCGACTTGGACGTGTACGCCGAAAGCATGTCGCGGCTGCCGCGGCTGCTGCGGCGGACCCATTGCCCGCGCGTGATGGCCAACGACGGCGGGTTCGCCGGGCTGTTCCGGCTCGACTTCCCGGGGGAGCTGTTTGCCCGCCGCTACATCGACCCGGTGCTGGTGTCGGGAACCGATGGCGTGGGCACCAAGCTGAAGGTCGCCCAGATGGTCGGCCGACACGACACGGTGGGCATCGACCTGGTCGCCATGTGCGTGAACGACGCGATCTGCACCGGGGCCGAGCCGCTGTTCTTTCTCGACTACATTGCCATGGCCGCGGACGACCCGACGCTGTTGGAGCAGATCGTCGAGGGGATCAGCGCCGGCTGCCTGGACAGCGACTCGGCGTTGGTCGGCGGCGAGACGGCCATCATGCCCGACCTGTACGCCCCCGGCGACTACGACCTGGCCGGCTTCTGCGTCGGCGTCGTTGAGCGCGACCGGCTGGTCGATGGCTCGCGCGTGCGGCCGGGCGACGTGGCCATCGGCGTGGCGTCCAGCGGTCTGCATTCCAACGGATTCTCGCTGGTCCGCAAGATCGTGTTCGAGCACGCCGGCCTGGGGGTCGACGACCCCGTCGAAGCGTGCGGCGGCCGCACGGTGGGCGAGGTGCTGCTGGAGCCGACGCGGCTGTACGTGCGACCGGTGCAGCGGCTGCTCACTCACCCCGCGCTGGGCGACGCCGTGCATGCCATCGCCCACATCACCGGCGGCGGGCTGCACGAGAATCTGGCCCGGGTGATTCCCGGCGCTGTCGACGTGGAAATCGCCGCGGGCAGTTGGCAGGCGCCGCCCGTGTTCGGCTGGCTGCAGCAACTGGGCGACGTCGACGACGCCGAGATGGCCCGCGTGTTCAACATTGGCGTCGGGCTGGTGCTGGTCGTGGCCGCCGAAGCCGCCGCGGGCGTGCAGCAGCAGCTCACGGCGATGGGCCTGGAGAATTGGCAGATCGGCCAAGCGGTCGCCGGCAGCGGCGAGGTGCACTGGCAAGACTAGGTTCGCGACAGGCAATTGCCCACGGTGACAATTGGTCGGCGAGCGCGCGGCGCGCATTGCCAAAGGCAACTCGGAGCAATCGCGCACCGCGAGTCGTGACACGCCCACGCGCAGCGACAGAGAGATTTCCGATCCGCCGACGCGACCGAGTCTACCGGTCCGCTTCGACCAGCTTCCAGTCTTCGATGAGCTGCTCGGCGCCGGGGGTCATCTCGCGCAGCTTGCGGGCGATCTCGACTTTTTCCGACTGGGTCGCCTTGGGGAGCTTCTTCTTGATCTGAGTCATCTTCGCTCGCCGGGCGCGGCGGCGGCGGAGTTCACGCTTGCGTTCGCTGGCTGGCATGAATGGGCCTAAGTGGTGGCAGGGGGATTGGTTACGTCGGCCGGGCGACCCGGGCGAAGTTCGGTATTGTGATGCACGGCGGCCGGATCGTCAACGCGGCTGCGCCCAGGGAACAGGATGGAGAGGATTGACAGAATGAGCTGAGAGGAAGCGGGACTCGGCGGTCTCGCGAACCGGGAGGGGTCAGTTTCTTCACGACGGCAAATAGCCGGCGGCACACTTGCCGCCGGGCGGTGCATGGTGCAAGTTTTGCCCTGCGTTTCCCGGCGGCAAGTGTGCCGCCGGCTAGAAGCTCTCTTGCGCACGTTGAGCAGCCGAGCGGCCCTGCCCCGCCCACCGCAATCCTGTGCATCCTGCGGATCCTGTCAATTCTGGTCTTCCCGCGGCCTACCACCCGGCCGCGGCGGCGGTCTGGTACGTGACCAGCGCCGCTGTGTAGGCCAGGGCGGTCATGTATCCGAACTGCACCAGCGGCCACTTCCACGTGCCGGTCTCGCGGCGGGTGACCGCTTGGGTCGGCAGGCATTGCATGGCCAGCACGTAAAAGACCAGCAGACTGAGGCAAGTCGCCGTGGTGAACACCGGCCGCCCGTCAGTGCGGCGGCTGGATCGCAGCTTGTCCAGCAGCGAGCGTGCGCCGCCCCCTTCTTCGTCGTCCGCCCCCTCCTCGCCGATGCCGTACAGCACGGCCAGCGTTGAGACAATCACCTCGCGGGCGGCAAACGAGCTGACCACGCCGATGCTCATCCGCCAATCGAAGCCCACCGGCTCGAACGCGGGCTGGATGCCGCGGCCGATCCGGCCGGCGAAACTGTGCTCCAACTGCGTCTGGGCCAGCAGGTGCTCGGCCGCAGCGTCATCGCCCGCAGCTTCGGCCGCGGCGATGGCCGATTGCGTGTCGGCGGGCAGCGACTGGGGGTCGACTTTGGGGTACGTGGCCAGCGCCCACATGATCACGGCGATGACCATGATGGTGGTGCCGGCGTTCTTGACGAACGCCCACGCACGGTCGTACGTGGTGAGCAGCGCGTTGCGCAGCGACGGACGGCGGTAATTGGGCAGCTCGATCACCAGCGGCTTGGTGCGGCCCTTCAGCAGCGATTTCTTGAAGACCCACGCCATCGCCAAGGCCGCGAAGATCCCTAGCGCGTACGAGCCCACCACGGCCAGCGACGCCATGCCGGGGCGCTCGGGAAACAGCAGCGAGGTGACCAGCAGATACACCGGCATGCGGGCCGAGCAGGTCATCAGCGGGATCACCAGGATCGTCGCCAGGCGGTCGCGACGGTCTTCGATCACGCGGGTCGACATGATCGCGGGAATCGCGCAGGCGTGGGCCGACAGCAGCGGCACGAACGCCTTGCCAGGCAGCCCGACGCGGTACATCAGCCGGTCCATCACAAACGCCGCCCGGGCGAGATAGCCAGAGTCCTCCAGCAGCGACAGCGTGAAGAACAGCAGGCAGATCTGCGGCAGGAAAATGAGCATGCCGCCCACGCCGCCGATGAGCCCGTCGGCGACAAAGCTCTGCAAATCGCCCTCCGGCAGCCACCGCGACGCCAATTCGCCGGCCGTGCCGAACAGGCCGTCGATCCACCCCATCGGGTATTGGGCAATCCAAAAGATCAGCAGAAACACCAACGCCATGACGCCGGCGAAGCACAGCAGCCCGACGACCCGATGCGTGAGCACGCGGTCGATGGCCTCGGTCCGCTTGGAGCGGACGATCGGCTCGCCCCGCACGGCGGCGGCGCTGACCGAGCTGGCCCAGTCGTACCGGGCGGCGTACTGGCACTGGTGACAGCTACTGCAGTCGCGCAGCGCTTGCGGGGTCGTTTGAGCCACCGCGACGCTGGCGGCCGCGCGGCTGATGGCTTCGCGCAACTTGTCGACCCCCTGCCCGGTTCGAGCCGACACGGGCAGCACCGGGCAGCCCAACCGCAGTTGCAGCTCCTCGCAGTCAATTTCCAGCCCTTGCCGCTGGGCGTCGTCGATCATGTTGAGCGCGACAATCGTCGGCTGCTCCAGCTCCAACAACTGCGCGACCAGAAACAGACTGCGCTCGACGTTCGTCGCGTCGACCACCACCATGGCGACCGCCGGCTTGGGGGCTCCGGGCAAGTCGCCCACCAGGGCGTCACGCGCCACGCGCTCGTCGGGCGTGACCGCGTCGAGCGAGTAGAGGCCCGGCAAGTCGATCAAGGTCGCCTCGCCGTCGGCCAGCCGCAAGACGCCGCGACGGTGCTCGACGGTCGTGCCGGGAAAGTTGGCCGTCTTGGCGCGCAGGCCGGTTAGCCGATTGAAGAGCGTCGTCTTGCCCGCGTTGGGATTGCCGACCAACGCAACGGTCAATTCGCGCTGCACGTCGGCGCGGCGAACGATCGGCAAGGCGGCGGAAGACATCGGGGCAGTGCGCCTTGACCTAAGAGTCCACGGTGGCGTTGACCGCGGGCGGCTGGCAGGGCGCTCAGCGGGCGGCCGCGGGCGGGGCGAGTTGCGGCACCACGCTCACCTGCTGGGCCAATCGCGCCGACACGCCGACCCGAGCGCCCGCCACGCGGACAATCAGCGGATCGCCCGCAGCGGCCACTTGCACGGTGCGCCCGGAGCAGACGCCCAGCGCCTTGAGGCGGAGTGCGTCCTCGCAGTGGCCCGCAATTTCCGTCACTCGAGCCATCACGCCCGCCGATACGTCGGTTAGCAGCACCGGGTTGGCCGGCGGCAGGTCTGCAAAATGACGCGATTGGGTGACCATGGCAAGGGCCCCGTCGGCAGGGGGAGACAGGAATGCGGCCGCGGCTAATTGATACGGCGTCTCAATCACAACTGCGCTTAAAAATACGCCCAGGCAGGCGTCGTGGCAAGAGTCTCTGCCCACGTATCGGCAAGAATTGCAGAAAACTGGCCCCCAGCGCCGAAGAAATGTCGCCGAACGCTACCGTTTGCGTTTCCGCTTCCGTGGACGCTGCGCCGCCGCAGAGCCGGCGTCTGCGGAGCTCGCCGAATCGGGCTGAGGAACCGACTGGGACTCGCCCGATGCGGCGGCGGCCCCGGGATCGTTGGCGTTTGAATCCGAGGCCGAGTCCGAGGCGGCGGCTGCGAGTTGCTGCCAGCCCGTCGTGCCCGCGGCCGCCTCGGCCTCGCGTTGCACGACGGCGTCGACGGGCGGGCCCCCCTTGCGGGCGCTGTCGGGCACGCCCAACAGGTGCAGCTCCTTGTGGACCATGTTTAGGATGGCCTGCAAGAACGCCACGAGCATCGGCCCCACGAGAATACCCACCGGCCCCAGCACCTGCACGCCGCCCAGCACGCTGAGCAGCGCCAGCAGCGGATGCAGGTTGGCCTGCCCGTGCAACACGTACGGCTTGATCACATTGTCGATCATCGACACGACGCCGCCGCAGTAGACGGCCAGGCCGATGGCCACGCCGAGCCGATCGTCGACCAAATAGATCCAGCCCACCACCGGGAGCCATACGGCGGCGGCGCCGATGAAGGGGACCATCGCCAGCACCGTCGTCAGCAGCGTGAGCAGCGCGATGGGCGCCTCGTCGTTAAGCGTGACCAAGTAGCCGATGCCTGCGAGAAACCCCTGGGCGATCGCCGACAGCAACACGGCCCCCACGACCGAGCGGCTCACATTGGAGAACTTGTCGAGCAACTCGCGCTCGTATTGGTCGTCCAGCGGCGAGAGTTGCATGAGCGCTTTGACCATGCCGGGCCCGTCGGCCAGAAAGTAATACAGGGCGAACGACATGATGGCCATTCCGACCAGCAATCCGAAGACGGCTTTGACGCCGCTGAGCAGCCACCCGCTGACGAGTTTGCTGGCGTCCTCCATCAAGCCGCCAAGGTCGAGTTTTGAACCGAACGTGTCCTCGTAGAGCTTCAGCAGGCGATTCTCGCGTTCTGAAAATGCTTCGGTGAGTTCCGAGAGGGCCTCTTCGTCGTTCAAGAAACTGACGACGGGCCCGCGCACCTCCAAGTACGCCCGCCAGCCCAGTCCCACGGTGGGCAGCACGACGGCCGAAACAATCAGGAACGTCGTGACCAAGGCGGCAATTCGCGGCCGTTCGGGTAGTTTGCTGCAAACCCATTCGTGCAGCGGCTTGAAGATCACCACCAGCACCGCCGCCAGGAACAGCGGCAGCACGAACTGCACCATGACCTGGAAGAAGAGCGAGCCGATGAGCAGCAGGATGCCCAGCAGCACGATAAACGACACGACGCGGGGCACGGCGGCGGCCTCCCGGGAAAGCAAGGTAGTACAGCGCCAGTGTATGCGATTGGGCGCCACGCCGAAGCGCCGGTCGCGTTGGGGTCGCGGCCCGCACAATCGGTACAACCGGCGCTGCGACCCCACGGCAGCGACGCCGCCCGCGACTCGACGCCGCGCCACTGGCGATGCGATCGGCGGCCGTTGCGTGTATCCTGAGGGTTTGCTGGCCGCGATACCCGCATTTCGCCGTCGCCGCGACGATCTTGATCACCGAACCATGCCCGAACTGCGCCGCATCAGCGTTGTCGTCCCCGTGCTCAACGAGGCGGCCACGCTGCGCACCTTGCACGAGGAGCTTTCCGACGCGGCTGAGACACAGAACTACGCCCTGCAAATCGTGTTGGTCGACGACGGCTCGACGGATGGATCGTGGCGTGAGATCGCGGCGTTGGCGGCGGAGGACCCGCGCGTCGAGGGGATCCGCTTTCGCCGCAACTTCGGCAAGGCGGCCGCGCTGTCGGCGGGGTTCGCCGCGGCCACGGGCGAGGTGGTCGTCACCATGGACGCCGACCTGCAGGACAGCCCCGCGGAGTTGCCCAAGCTGTTGGCCAAATTGGACGAGGGGCTCGACGTGGTCAGCGGCTGGAAACGCACCCGGCACGATCCCTGGCACAAGCGGTGGCCCAGCAAGGTGTTCAACGCGCTGGTCGGCCGGCTGACTGGCGTGCGGCTGCATGACCACAACTGCGGATTCAAGTGTTATCGCCGCGAAGTCGTCGGCGAAATCAGCCTGTACGGCGAGTTGCACCGGTTTGTCCCCGTGCTGGCGGCGGCCCGCGGGTTTCGCGTCGGCGAGACGCCGGTCGAGCACCGCCCGCGCGAGCACGGCGAGTCGAAGTACGGCTGGTCGCGGATCCCCAAGGGGCTGCTCGATCTGCTCACCGTGCAGTTCATCACGCGGTTTGGCAGTCGTCCGCAGCATTGGCTGGGCTCGGTGGGGCTGATCTCGCTCTTCACCGGCATCGTCGGCATGATCTACTTGGCGATCGTGTGGTGCTGGTCGCGCACCATCGGAGACGAGCCCGTTCATCTTCACCAAACGGCGGCGTTGTACTACTCGCTCGTTGCCGTGCTGATCGGCACGCAATTGTTGGCAATTGGCTTCGTGGCCGAGATGATCGCGGCGCTCGTGTCGCGCGATCGTGACGAGTTTTCGATTGCCGAGCGCACCGAACCGGCGGCCAGCGGCGTAGCTTCTCCCCGATATCAAACCATCGACGAGCCTGCGTCGCCCGCCCACGGGGAATCGCCATGACGTCCCCCGACGCGGCCGCCAACGACGACCGCCGCCTGCTGCGCCGCGGCGTGTACGCCATCCTGATTGCGTTGGCCGTGGGCGATGCGACCGGGCGGCTGCTGGCCGTCGATTCGGTGAATCGGCTCGACGCGCAGAAGCGGGCGGTCAACGTCCGCGTCGACTCGTTGCGCCGCCGGTTGGTCGAGCAGGGACTGGACGACGCGGCCGTTGACGAGCGGATTGCCGAGGAGTTGCCGGCGATCGAGCGGGAAGAAGCGCTGATGCGCCCCTTCCTCAGCAGCAACGATCGCAGCCGCTGGCTGGCGATTCGCGCGCTGGTCGAGCTGGGCACGTTTGAGATCGACGGCGTGTTGGACCGCCATCGTTGGAACACGATCGACATGGTGCAGCACCGCGGCCGCGATGGCGAGCTGCATCTGTACTCCAGCAAACCGCCGTTGTCGTACGTACCCACCGCCGGTTTGTATTGGCTGGTGACGACGACCACCGGCATGACGCTGGGCGACGAGCCGCACACCGTCGGGCGGCTGATGCTGATGCTGGTCAACGTGCTGCCGCTGGCCGTGATGATCGCGGTGGTGGCGGCGCTCGCCGAGCGTTTCGGCACGACCGATTGGGGCCGCATCTTCGTCGTCGCCGCGGCGGCGCTGGCCACGATGCACAAGCCGTTTGTCGTCGTGCTGAACAATCACCTGCCGGCCGCGGTGGGGGCGGCTTTCACGCTGTATGCCGTGGCACGAATCGTCGCCGACCGCGACGAGCGGTTGCGGTGGTATGCGCTGGCTGGCTTCGCGGCAGCCTTGACCGCCTCGAACGAGTTGCCGGCGCTGTCGCTGTTGGCCCTGGTTGGTGCGGCGCTGGCGCTGCACAACGTGGGGGCGACGCTGCTGGGCTTCGCCCCCGCGGTCGCGGTCGTGGCGGCGGCGTTCTTTGGCACAAACTACGCCGCTCACGCCAGTTGGCGGCCGCCGTACGCCCACCGCAGCGAGACCGATCCCGAGGACAATTGGTATCGCTACAGCTACGAGCTGGAAGGCCGCACCATCGAGAGCTACTGGCTGGATCCGCAGGGCGTCGATCGCGGCGAGCCGAGCAAGGCCGCCTACGCCTTCCACGTGCTCCTTGGGCATCACGGCGTGTTCTCGTTGACGCCGGTGTGGCTGCTGGCCATGGCGGGGCTGGCAATGTGGCTCCGCCGGGGCGAGTTGTTCAACCGGGCCGCCGCGGCCGGAATTCTGCTGATGACGGTCGTTTGCCTGGCGTTTTACCTGACCCGGCCGCTGGCCGACCGGAATTACGGGGGCATGACCAGCGGATTTCGCTGGATGTTCTGGTTCTCGCCGCTGTGGCTGTGGGGCCTGCTGCCCGCGGCCGACTGGGCGTCGCGGACGCGGCGGCGGCGGGGGTTGGCCCTGGGGCTGCTGGCGATCTCGGCCCTCTCGGCCAGTTATCCGACCTGGAATCCGTGGATCGCGCCGTGGCTGGAGGCTTGGTACGCCGCCGGATAGGCGTCGTCCCCCCGGCCGTCAGGACCGGCAAAGCCTGCTTTTCCCGCAATCTGCTTGCGGCAGCTCGCGGGTCGGCTTACGATGAGGGACGTTGCCGAGCGCAATTTCCGACTCGCTCGCAGTCGGGCTTTATCCGCTCTTCGACCGATGAAGCTCGTCAATACAACTCTGAAGCAGCCACTAATGAGTAGCCTAAAAACCGGGACGTTCCTGCTGTGTGCGGGAGCGTCCTTTTTTTTGTCGAGTAATCACCACGCCGCGGCGGGCACGCCGCGTCCGGTCGTCGATGCGCGCACGATCGACGGCACGTTGAACAACCTCGCCAACCCCGACTGGGGGGCCACCGGCGCCGAGTTGCTGCGGATCAGCGCCACCGGCTCGACCACCGGCGCCTACTACCCGGACGGCGGCGACGGCAGCATCATCCGCGGCACGGCCGGCAGCGCCTACGCAGCGCCGGGGCCGCGCTCCATCAGCAACAACGTGATGGCCGCAGGGAACGCTCCCACGCCGACCAACACGCATTTCATGAGCGGCATGGTCTACCAGTGGGGCCAGTTCCTGGACCATGACATCACGCTCACCGAAGTCAGCCACGACGCGGGCGAGATGAGCCTGATCGGCGTGCCCAGCGGCGATATCCTCTCGCCGGGGATTCCGTTCAGCCGTTCGATCTATGCCGCCGGCACCGGCACGAGCGCCGCCAACCCGCGGCAGCAAACGAACGAGCTGACCGCCTACATCGACGGCTCGAACGTGTACGGCAACAACGCGACCCGACAAGCCGCCTTGCGCGACGTGGACGGCAAACTGAAGACCAGCGCCGGCAACCTGATGCCCTTCAACACGTTTGGCTTGCCGAACGCCTCGAACCCGGGCCAAGACCCGACGCAGTTGTTCTTGGCTGGCGACCCGCGTGCCAACGAACAACTCGGCCTGACGGCCATGCACACGCTGTTCGTGCGCGAGCACAACCGGCTGGTCGACGCGCTGGCGACGAACAACCCCACGTGGACCGGCGACGAATTGTACGAAACGGCTCGCAAGATCGTCGGCGCCGAGATCCAGATGATCACCTACACGGAGTTCCTGCCGGCGGTGGTCGGGTCCGCGGCGCCCGCGGCGGCGGATTACGGCTACAACGCCACGCTCAACGCGGGGATCGCCAACGAGTTCTCCACCGCGCTGTTCCGCTTTGGCCACAGCCTGCTGCCGGAGCACCTGCCGCTGGCGGCGGTCGGCTCCGAGCCCGCTTCGTCAGTGGCTCTGCGCGACGCGTTCTTCACGACCGGATTCTTCGCCGGCGACGCCACCGGCTCGACCGATCGCGTGGCTCAGTTGCTCAAGGGCATCGCCACGCAGAAGGCCATGGAAGTTGACGTGATGATCATCGAAGACGTGCGGAACTTCCTGTTCGGCCCGCCGGGCGCCGGCGGCATGGACCTGGCCTCCCTGAACATCCAGCGCGGCCGCGATCACGGCCTGCCGCTCTACAACGACGTGCGGGAGGCCTACGGATTGACCGCCGCGGTCACGTTCGCCGACATCACCTCCGACGCCGACCTGCAGGCGAAGCTGGCCAGCGTCTACGCCACCCCCGACGACGTGGACGCATGGGTCGGGGCCCTGGCCGAAGACCACGCGTTCGGCGCCGCGGTGGGCGAGTTGATTGCAGCCGGCCTGGTCGAGCAGTTCACCCGCCTGCGCGACGGCGATCGCTTCTTTTACATCGGCGACGATGAGTTGATGGACAACCCGGCGATCGACGAGGTGATCGACTTCAGCACGGTCTGCCTCTCCAGCGTGATCGCCTGGAACACCGGCATGACCGACATGCGGGCGAACGTGTTCATGATCCCGGAGCCGGGGGCCGGGTGGCTGGCGATGATCGGTCTGGCCGCGCTGGCAGTTCGCCGGCGGGCGTGACGCGGAACAGCAAAGAGTGGGTGGCTGGGGACGACCAACGGGAGCCCCCAGTTGAATTCACTGGGGGCTTCGCTGCGCTACGTCCCCAGCCACCCCGACCCGCGTGCCACGGCTCTGCGAGCCGTGCGAAGTGTCGAGCCGTTCTCCTCTGCGCACGGCTCGCAGAGCCGTGGCACGCTTTATTCGATGATGGGAATCTGCAGCTCCGCCCACGTCGGCGGCAGCGGCGCGACGATCTGGACCGCCGCGCCCGTCATCGGGTGATTGAACGACAACTGCCGGGCATGCAGCGCGATGGGACGATCGCGCAAGTCCAACTGCAGATCGCCGAACGGCTGCGTGCTGCCATATTGGCTGTCGCCCCGCACTGCGTGACCGCGACTGGCCGCTTGGACGCGGATTTGATGCGTGCGGCCGGTCTCCAACTCAATCTCCAGCAGCGTGGCTGGGTCGCCCGCCTCGTCGACGCCCTGCCACAACGTGCGGTAGTGCAGCACCGCGTGCTTGGCCGCGGGATGCTCCGCGGTCACCACCTCGGCCTGAGCCATGCCGTGGCGTTTGTGCAAGTGGTCGCGCCAGGCGCCCTCGTCGGGCTCGACAGTCCCGGCGACCAGCGCCCAGTAGTTCTTGCCAACGGTGCGATTCTCAAACTGGCTGGAAAGCCTGCGCGCCGCCCGCACGTGCCGCGCAAACACGATGGCCCCCGACACGGGTCGATCGAGCCGATGCGGCAGGCCCAGGTAGGTCTTGGCATCGTCGGGCTTGCCTTCGCGCTGGCGATAGAACGCTTTGACGCGGACCTCCAGGCTGTCGATCCCCGCGGGGGCCTGCGTCAGCAGCCCGGCCTGCTTGTTGACGACCAGGCAGGGGCCGTCGTCGTAGAGAATCTCCAGCGGAGCGTCGAGCAAGGGCATGAAGCTACTGTTTGTTGGCTCTGTATCGGAGAGAAAAAATGCCACGGTGAGGCGACACGTCATTCACGGGTTGCGTCGCGCGACTTCCCAACCTGCAGGCAAGAAAGGAATAAGAAGACGATCGCTGGCGCCAGCATGAAAATGATGAAATTCATCGGCATTCCCACTAACAAGGTGGGACCGACATAGTCGGCCCACCGCGAGTCCGCGTCAACGCGTTGAAATACGATGTACGGGACAGGCCAACCGTGAAAACGAGTATTCTCGTTCGGGAAGTAAACGTAGTAGAACGTGCTCCAGACAGCCCCGGCCGCTGCGGCGATCGCGATGGCTATGTAGAAGATTAGGCCGTTGGTATTGAGGCGACGTTCAATAACGACAAAGTATGCAGACCAAGCAATCACGCCCGCGGCCGCGAAGAACGCCATCAAGAGGAGCCACCCCATCAACGCCTCAATGCAAAAGGCCGTACTGTTGTTGCCGATCGCCGCGAGCGAGCTAATCCGTTGAAACAGTAGCCCCCTGCGGGGCGCTGTACCGCTTCATCCACCCGTCGACGGCCCCGGGAAACAGCCGGTTGGCGACCACCAGCGCTCGGCCGCGCCAGTTGGGAAACACTTCGCGGCGGCCGCGCTCGATCGCCCGCACGATTTGCTCGGCGACGACCGCCGCCGGCAAGCCCTTGGCGGACTTCCAGGGCATTTCGGATCGCTTGGCGACCAGGTGCTCGAAGAACTCCGTGTCGGTCGTGCCGGGGCTGGCCAGCAGCACGTCGATCCCGTCGCCCGCCAACTCGGCCCGCAACGATTCGGACCACGCTCGCAAGGCGGCTTTGCTGGCCGAATACTCGCTGTTGAAGGGCGCCGCCCGGTGGCCCAGGATCGACCCCACGTTGACGATCGCCGCGTCGCCGCCCCGCGGCAGCAGCGGCAAGAGCAGCCGCGTCAACTCGGCGGGGGCGAACAGGTTGACCTCCATCACGCGGCGGAAGGTCGCTTCGTCGCTGCGGGCGAACGGCCCGTGGGCGCTGACCCCGGCGTTGTTGACCAGCAGGTCGACTTCGCCCCACCGCTGGGCCACGGCGTCGCGAATGTCGTCGCGCGTGGCAGACTCGGTCACGTCGCCAATGACCGTGTCGACGGCCGCGCCCGCGGCGGTGCAATCGGCGGCGGTCTGAGCGAGCGCTTCGGCTGAGCGCGCCACCAGCAGCAAACGCGTGCGACGCCGGGCCAGCGCGAGCGCCAGTTCCCGACCGATTCCCCGCGAGGCGCCAGTGATCACGGTGCGTCGATCTTGCAGCAAACGGTGCGACATGGCCCCACTATCGCCGGCGCGACGGACGGCGTCCAGGGTCGCGGGGGCGAAAGAGAACGGGTGGCTGGGGACGACCGGAGGGAGCCCCCAGGGCGATTCCCTGGGGGCGTCGCTGCGCTCCGTCCCCAGCCGCCCGACATCGGGTTTTACGCCACGTCGCCGATGGGGGCGTCCTCGTCGTGCGCGGCATCGCGGCCGCGGCTCTCCGCGGCAGGATGCGGTCGCACCGTGGCGTCGGCGTGCTCCTGCACGCGGCCGAGGTACTTGCGCGCCAACCGCACATGCACCACCGCCCGATCCTCGGTGAACGTGCGGCTCAGCACGTCGCCGTATTGGGCCAACGTGGCCAGCAGCTTGCCATTGGCTGCGTCGAAGCTGACTTCCAGGTCCAGGAAGTCGTGGCTGAGCGCATCGCTCACTGCGCCCGCGACCCGGTGCACGCCCTCGCCCGTGTGGGCGCTGATCGGCACGGCATTGGGATAGCGACCGCGCAACGCCTCCAGGCGCGCCGGGTCGTCCAGGCGGTCGACCTTGTTGAGCACCAGGACCGTGTCCTTCTCCTCGATGCCCAACTCGGCAAGCACGCCGTAGACGGATTTGATCTGCTCCAGCGCCGCCGGGTTGCTGGCGTCGGCCACATGCAACAGCAGATCGGCCTGGCGGGCTTCCTCGAGCGTCGCCTTAAAACTGGCAATCAACTCGTGAGGCAGGTCGCGAATGAAACCGACCGTGTCGCTCAGCAGCACGGGGCCCCAACCGGGCAGCATCCAGCGGCGCGTGCGCGTGTCGAGCGTGGCGAACAGCTTGTCCTCGGCCAGCACGCTGGCGTCGGTCAGCCGATTGAGCAGGGTGCTCTTGCCGGCGTTCGTGTAACCCACCAGCGACACCGTCATGCGATCGCGGCGGGCGGCCACTTCGCGTTCTTTGCGCTTCAGCACGCGATCCAGTTCGCGGCGCAGTTCCGTGATCCGCCGTTCGACCAATCGGAGGTCGGTCTCCAACTGCTTTTCGCCCGGGCCGCGCATGCCCACGCCCATCTTCATGCGGGACAAGTGAGTCCACATCCGCTTGAGCCGCGGCAGCGAGTATTCGAGCTGCGCGAGCTCCACGGCCAACCGAGCTTCGTGGGTTTGCGCACGGGTGGAGAAGATATCGAGGATCACCTCGGTCCGGTCGAGCACCTTCACGCCGAAGGCCTTTTCCAGATTGCGGCCCTGCCCTGGCGCCAAGTCGTTGTCGAAAATCACCACGTCGGCGTCGGTGGCCTCGACGATCGCCGCGATCTCCTCGACCTTGCCGTGGCCGACGTAGGTGGCCGGGTCGGGCGCCTGGCGGCGCTGCGTGACGCGGCCCACGATCTCGGCGCCCGCCGTCTCGACTAAGCCAGTCAGTTCCTCAAGGTCCTCGTCGAAATTGTCGTGCTGCGCCAGCTTGACGCCGACCAGAACGGCCGACTCGCTGTCGACGCTTTGCTTGCGATCGGAAGTAATAGACACGGGCGAAAGAGTTCTCCGGGGACGACGGATCAGGGCGGGCGCAGCGTCCGTGGTTGCGTCCCAGCCGCCCTGCTACCTTAAGTTTACCCCGCGGGGGGCGATCCCGACAGACAAACCGTCCCGGCGGAATCGCGGGAAAAGCGGCCGTTGCCGGATGCCGCGGCATTCGTCGACCGGGCAGCCGTCGACCAGCGGAGTGCAAGTGCATTGGACAGACCCTGCGCCGTGTCGCCGGGTTCGCGATGGCTCGCAAACGGCGGCTGGGCGACAGCGGCGGCGGCCCCAGCGGCAGCCGTCTACAGCCCCCAGGACTCGCCGTCCCAGTCGGCAAACGCCAGGTCCTGCGAGGCGTGCTGGTCGTCGCCCTCGCTCTCCGTCAGCAAGTCGTCTGCCACGTCGACGGCGGGTTGTGCGGCGGCGGCATCGTCCACGCTCAGCGACTCGCCCACCTGTTCGTAGGCAGCGTCGGTCGCGAGCGCATCCTCCACGGACTCTTCGGTCGCATAGGAGGGGGCCACGATCCACTCGTCGACCCGCAGCGGCGCAACGATCGCCTCGCCCAGCGAGGTGGGCGCCAACGGTTCGGAGGCCGCAACCGCGACGGTCGCCGCCGGGGCGGACATGACCGAACCGCCCGCCTCCGCAGATGCGATCACGGCGACGGTCGTCGACGCAGTGGTCGTGCCGTATTGATCCTCCCAAGCGGTCAGGTCGGCGCCGTCGACGGCGCCGTCGAGATTGGCGTCGCCTTCGCCCTTGGAAGCGCCGGAGGTCGTCCCGAATCCTCGCTGCCAAATCAGGAAGTCGCTGCCAGAGACCAGATTGTCGCCGTCGAAGTCGGCGTCGGCCGTGGGGGCAAAGTCGGACTCGTACGCTCCCGCATCAACGCGGCCCTGCAGCACGCGGTCGAACCCGGCGCCGCGTTGATCGGTATCCAGCCCGGGCACGCTAATCGAGGGATCGCCCGCATTGACGGCCGGACTGCCTTCCAGCACGGCATGCGTCTGTGTCAGTCCGCCGTTGTTGATCAACGCACCCAACATCGGATCGAGAATGTTCGTCTGATCGCCGGCAGCGCCGAACGCGGACAGAGCCAGCCCGACGCCCATGACGTTGTACCCGGCGGACGCAAAGGTGTTGGCGAAGTCACCCAACACCTGATCGACGTCGCTGCCGACATTGCCCGCCACGATCGAGGAACCGACGGTCGTCAGTGTCGACGCGCTTCCAAAGGAGCCGATGCCGCCGCCGTAGCCAAAGAATCCGGTGGACGCCGCATTCTCCGTGATCGTGCTGTGCAGGATCTGCGTAAATCCGTCCGCGTTGTAGACGCCGCCGCCGCGGCCGCCCGCGTAGTTGTTCGAGAGGGTGCTGTTGAGCACGTAGGTCAACTGCGAGCCGGCGAGGTTGGTGTCGGACCAGATGCCGCCGCCGTTGGCGTTGCTCGCATCGGCCGTGTTCGCGGACACTTCGGTCCGCCGCAGGGTCACGTCGGCGCCGGAGTTGTAAACGCCGGCGCCGTGGGCGTTGGCGCCGTTGGTTTCGTTGCCCGAAATGGCTGTTTCCAGCACGGTGACGGCGGCTCCGCCGGTGGCGACGAGACCGCCGCCGGACGAACCCGCGCCGAACGTCTTGTTCTGGCTGATAACCGCCCCGTCGATCGCGGCCGAGCCTCCATTGATGTAGAGGCCGCCGCCCCGCGCGGCGGTGCCCAGCGTGCGATTGAGACTGATGTTCGAGAGGCCGTCGATCGTGACGGCGCTGTTGATGGCATAAAATCCGCCGCCGTCGGAATTGGCCCCCGCGGTCGTGTTGCCGCTGAGGTTCGAATCCGTCAGGTTGACGGTCGAGCCCGTCGCATAGAGACCGCCGCCGCGCGAGGCCCCCCCGGCGGTGATGTTGCCGCTCAGCGAGCTTTCTGTGATAGCGAGCGAACCGCCTTGAACGTAGACGGCGCCGCCATGGGACGCGGTTTGCGTGGTCGAATTCCCCGAGAACGACACGTCATTCTCGATGACAACCGTCGCGTTGACGGCGGCCACGGCGCCGCCGTTGGCGCCGGCGCCGGCGGTCGAATTCGCCGTGAAGGTGGTCGAGTTGCCGGTCGCGCCGCTCAGGCCGATGGTCAGACTGCCGCCCTCCTGATAGATGGCGCCGCCGTGGTTCCCAGCGCCGAACGTACTGTTATTGACGAAGAAGATGCCTTCAATAACCAGATTCTCGGTGCTGTAGATCGCGCCGCCGGGGGTCGCAGATTCCAGGCCGCCTGGGATCGCGTTGGCGATCCGTAGGTCCTGGATTGTGACGTCGATCGTCGTGTTCGCATCGCCGTCGTCGATGGTGAACAGCGGTACTTTCAACTCATTCGTCGTGACAAGATTGTCGATTCCGTTCGCCAAATCGATGGACAGGAAGTCCAACCCCAACCCGACAATGGTCAGGTGGTCGGTGATCCTCATGTCGGCCGTGCTGCCCGGCTTGAGTTCGCTAGCGCGGGCTTGAGAGATCGTCTCGTCCGCCATGATGTTCTGGTCGAATATGATCACGTCGGGCAGCGGATTGATATTCGCCAGCTCAATCGCCTCGCGCAGCGACAGATTGCCCGGGTTGTAGTTGCCGTTGTTCTCGTCAAGGGGCGTATCGACGACGTACGTGGCGCCCTGCAGTTCGTAGGCCCCGACGTCGATGACATCCGTCCCGTCTTGCAGACCGTCGAAGACGCGGCCGTAGGGGAACCCGCGCTGGTCATAGAGAGGCACGTCGTCCATTCCGGCGACCGCGGCGGGGTCGCCGGCGTCGATGAGCGGACTTCCCGTGAGCGGTTTGTGAATGGGCGTCGGGCCGCCCTCGCGCTTCAGGTCGTCCAACAGCGGATCCAGGATGCCGGTTTGGTCGCCGGTCTGATCGAATGCCAGCGTGGCATTGCCGTTGCCGATGATGTTGTATCCCAGCGATACGATGTCGCCGATGTCGCCGCCGCTGACGTACTCCACGTCGTTGTTCATGTTGCCCGAGACGGCCGTCGACATCAGCGTGGTGCTCGCATAGTCGCCGCCCATCGAGGCGATGCCGCTGCCGCGGCGCGAACCGGACGAGTTCAGCGTGATCGTGCTGTAGCCGATCGTCACGTCGCCGTTGACATTGGCAATGCCGGCGCCGCGGTCGCCCGCTTGATTGTCGGTGATCGTGGTGTTGGTAATCGTTCCCAAAATCGGCGCCATGACGCCGAGGGTCGGGTTGTCAAAGAAAATCGCACCGCCGTCATCGGCGGCGAAGTTTTCGCTCAGCGTGCTGGAGACGACCGTCAGGTCGCCGAACTGGGTGAAGATGCCGCCGCCGTCGTTGCTGGCGGTATTCTGCTTGATCCAACTGTTGGCGATCGTCAGGTTCTCGCGATTGTAGATCGCGCCGCCGCGATCAATCACGTCGCCGCCCATGATCGTGAGGTTGCTGATGATCACGTCGGTGGCAGCCATGATGTCGCCGTCGTCGATGCGAAACACGCGCGACCCGTCGGCATTGCCTAGCGTGGGCGTCGGATCGTTGCCGCTGGCGTCGATCTCCAACTCGAACGTGGTCGGACCCTGGATGATCACCTCGTGATCGACGACCAATTCGCCCAGCGTCAGCAAGATCGTGGGCGGGACCGAGGGCGTCGTATCGGTGTAGATCAGCAGGTTCGGATCGAAGCCAATGGTGTCAACTTCGGGGTTCAACTGCGAGAACTGCAACGCCTCGCGAATGCTGAAGTCACCGCGGGTCTCCAGCCCGACCGTGCCTTCCGAATCGAGGTAGGTCGTCGATTCGAAGCCCGAATACTGACCGTCCAGGTCGTCCTGCAGCGCGTCGACCAAGAACCGACCGGCCTGCACTTCGGCGGCCCCCACGTCGATGATGTCGACCGGTTCTCCCTCGTCATCGACGGCGCCGGTCGCGTTGAAATATCGCGTGAAATGACGGCCGCGTTGCTCAAATTCGTAGGCGCGGGCGTCGGGATCGCCCGTATCAATCGCCGGACTGATCGCCATGAAATCGGGGTGCATGGGATCGTTGTTCGGCAAGTACACGTCCGTCGAGCCGCCGTAGTTCGACAGCGGCAGCAGGAACGGGTCGGTGATCCGATCGGTCGAGGAATCGGAATCCGGAAAGCCGTTCGGCGGGAACGTTCCTTCGAGCGGATCGGCGATCGTGCCTTCGTCCGCCGGCGTCGGCGGCGGATCCTGCATCGTGCGCGGATCCAGCATCTCGGGGTCGTCGCCCCAAATGTTGTATCCGTAGGTGAAGATCGACGGATTCAGGCTACGCGGCGGCTGCTCCTCGCCATCGCCCTCGAGCACGCCGATCGTCGAAATGTCGTAGATGCCGTTGTTGGCGAAAATGGACCCCGACACGTTGGTAAACACGGTCGGCGGCGGCGGGTCGCCGGTCGGCATGCCCTCGTCGTCCAGCTCCGGCAAAGGATTGCCCTGGCTCGACAATCCAATGGTGTTCTCGGCAAACGTGCTATGGATGATGTTCACCGTGCCGCGCTGATTGCTTAGCCCGACATTGTTTCCCGAGAAGGTGGCGTTGTTGATGCGGACCAGAGTGGTCAGTTCCTCTTCCTCGACATCGCCATTGCGCACGCCTTCGGTGTTATTGAGAATGCTGCTGCGATTGATCGTGATGGAGCCGTACCGATTGAAGATGCCGCCGCCTCCCATCGAGGCGCTGTTGCCGTCGATCGACACCTCGTTCAGCGTGACGATCTCTTTGTTGTAAATCGCGCCGCCCCGATCGGCGTCTTCGTCTTCGCCGATGAGATTGCCGCCGCTGATGGTCACGCCCGTGATCGTCACGTTGATGAACCGGTCATCGTCTCCGTCGTCGATGTTAAAGACGCGGGAGTCGCCGCGATTTTGCACGATCGAGATCTTGCGGGCGCCGGGGCCGGCAATGATCAGATCGTCGGTGATCGCCAATTCTCCGCCGGCCGCCGAGTTGGAAAGGAAGATTGTGCCGCCGGCGGATACGGCCGCCGTCTCGGAGAACACGATGATGTCGGCTTCGCCGTTCGAGTTGGCGATGTTGAGCGCCTGCCGCAACGACCCCGGCACCGGATTGCCGGCGTTGTCGAGATCGGCTGTGTTGAGAACCGTCAACGTGGCCAGCATGCGGCGGTCTTCGAGCGGCTCGACGCGCAGCCGGCGCTGATCGCGGCGGCGAACGCCCTTCGCCAACCGGCTGGTTTTGGTCTTGGACCGTCCGCGGCGGTTAGAATGCTTGCCCCACCAACTTCCCATTGCCATGACCGCGGTTCCTCTTCAGATGTCTGCTTCAATCGGCGCCGGGGGGTCCGCCCGGACGGGGTGATCAATCTCGGAAATTGGGCGTTTCGCTCTGCAACGACGGCCGAGCCTGGCTGGTTCCGACAGCCCCATCGCACCGCTTGATCAGTGCGCACGCCTCCCTCGTAGTCTCTTGATTGTAATTGTCGCCCCCGGGGGACGCAAAATTCCGACAGCCCGGAAATGGGGCCAAATCCACAAATTCCGCCCGCGGAGTTCCGCCCGCGGGGGACGTCGCACATGGTTGCGGGCCCAGGCGCCTGGGGCGGCCTGACCATCTGTCACTGCCGATGAGCGCGTAAAAACAGCCGCAACCTTTCGGCTGCGGCTGTGGCGTGGTGCAAGTGATTGACCGCCGGAGGCGGCGTCCGCTCGGCAAGCGAGCGCGGGGGCGGCTACCAGACGTACTCCAGCCCGCCAAAGAAGCCGTGGTACAGGGCGTCGCCCTGGGTGTTGACCGTCGTGGCGAAGTAGTCCGTCGGGTCAATCGTGCTGCCCACCGCAGCCAAGCTGCTCATGTACAGCACCTGATACCCGCCGCGAATCGACCAACTGGGCAGGATGTCGGCCACGAACGAAGCGTTCGCCTCGCCGATGAACGAGACCTGATCGCCCTTGGTGACGCTCGAAAAGTCGCTGGCTCCGCCTGGCGTGACGGCCGCGTTCTGGAAGACATAGTGGTTGTTGTAGACGCCAGCCTTGCTCTCGATGCCGAATCGCAAGCCTTGCCGCAGGCCAATCCAACCGTCGCCGCCCAACTGGAAGCCGAGCAACTCGTTGTCGCCCTGCCACAGCCGACTGGCCGAAGCGGTCGTGACCGGCGTATCCAGACCGACCGTGTCGTAGGTGACCGTTTCCTTAAGACGCGTGTAGCGGAAACCCAGCAGGTACGTGCCGCTGATCCGCGGGTTGTTGCCGACCCAGTAGCGGCGGTAGCTCAGCTCGGTGCTCTGCAGGCTGGCGTCGTACGTGACGCTGTAGGTCTGCCCGTCGTCGACGCCGGGGATCAGCGTGCCCACGCCGAATTGCGAGAACGGCGAGAACAACTGGAAATCGACGCCGCCGGGCGCCACGTCGACCGAGTTGATCGTCTGGCTAAACCCGATGTCGTACAGCCCCGCGTAGGTCGCTTCGAAGACGCTCAGCGGACCCAGATCGAGCCGGGCCGCGATCTTCCAACCCGCCTCGTAATCGCCGGTTCCGTTGCTGGGGTCCAGCGCGGTCGGCCCGGCGGCGCCGATCGACGCCAACGGTCCGATGCCGTCCAGGGCGTCGTCGTTCTGCAAGAACACGCTTTCGACGGACACGTCGAAGTAGTGCGGCCCGACCTGGTCAGGCATGCTGTACCCGCCGAAATCAGCGTACAGACCATCGCCGTACCCTGGCGGGCAGGCTCCGTAGCCGCCATCGACCGGCGCGGAATACTGGGCCGGCAAAATGATCGGTCGACCGTTGGCATCCATGTACGCCCCGCCGCCGGCGGCGGCTTGCCCGCCCGCTAACGGCGATGCCGGAAACGCCTGCGGACCCGGCATCGGGCCGTACCCCGCGGGTCCTTGTTGAGCGTGAGTTGCCTGGACCGCTGCGGCGACCAACATCAACGCAGCGGCGACCCGCAGTGGGCGTAAGAAGAGAGAAGCCATCTGTGATCCCCCCAAAGCCGACGCTTCGTTCGCGCGACCGGCAGTGTCATGTCGCGGCGAGGCGCCTGCTGGACCGCAGTCGCCGCCGCTGCCTGAACTCAATGTGAAACGCACGCCAACCAGGAACGGCTGGCCGCCTGAAGCGCAATTCTCGGCAGCCGAGCTCGCGATTCAGGTTGCTCGGTAGGCTTTATCGGACCGAGACCAGCGGAGTAATCAGAGTTTCCGGCACAATCGGCACGGTTTTACAGGGAAAGGGAGCGGGCGCGGCGCCAGGACGTCTCCGGCGAAGACGCCAGCGCTGGGCGCCGTCGCGACAGGGGATGCAGGAATTTGCAGAGACGGCCGACAGCAGGCGGTTGCGAACCCGGGCCATGCGGCCGGGCCCCCCGTCGTCAGAGGGATCCGCCGTTCGCCAAACGCGCGCACCGCTCGCCTTGCCACGGAACGGGGCGCGCCATTCTCGCAGGTGCATTTCCCCCGCCCTGCAGCGCGGCCGAGCGATCGCTGCGGGTCGTTCGCAGCAAGTCGGTCAGCCGCCGCAGCCCGAAATCTTTGCGCCGCGTGACGAATTATGCCCAGCTCGGCCTCGATAAGTACGAATCTCCATGCAGCAAGTTTGACGATAAATATGAGCGTGCCTAATATGAACTTTCCGGAAATCCAGCTAGCAACTGGCTTTCCGGCCCCTCATGTGGTGAGGCCCGCACTCCCGTCGATATACTGCGCAAGGACGCCGCGGTCAGCAGCTTGCGCTGCATGCCCCGGCGACGGAACAGGCAAACCCCAAAATCTAGCGACTCGTCGTCCGCCCCGATCCTAGGGATCCCGGCGTCTGTCGGTTTGCGCTCCGTGCGGGCGCCACCGGCTTCAGGCGTCAACTGCGCGAGCAGCGGACCGACCCGTCGCAACCCAAGAGGTCGCAAGAACGTGCGCAACAGCAGTCCATCCTGGGGAGCGGGCCCTTCCCCCGCGTCGAAGGCCATGAACAAGAAGCGCCGCCCCGCGGGCGTCAGCCGCCGGCAGAAGCAGCAGCTCGCGTTCGAGACGCTGGAAGACCGCCGCGTGATGTCGGCCGACAGCGGCGTTGTCGCGCTCGCCGCCGCCACGCAAGACAACGTCGCTTGGGAGGCGTACTCGCTATCGACCAATGACGAAGCGGGGCAACTGGCGATTCTGCAAAACGAGCTCTACTGGCAAGCGCTCGCCCAGTCCGGCACTTCTTCCACGGCACTCAATGCACTCCGCACGCTCTCCGTACCCACCGATCCGCTCGTGGGCAGTCAATGGCATCTGATCAATAGCGGCCAACAGGTCGGGAATCCGGATTTCCAGCCAATCTTTGCCGTTCCCGGCGAGGACATCAACGTGGCCCCAGTGTGGGACATGGGTTACACGGGCGAAGGCGTGGTCGTCGCCGTGCTCGACAGCGGCGTGCAGCGCGATCATCCCGACCTGGCGGCAAACATCCATCCGACGCTGGGGTTCGACTCAATCGACTTGATCGGGTTGGGCGACCCCGACCTGAGTTCTGTCGCCGACGCGCACGGGACGGCCGTGGCGGGATTGATCGGAGCGGTGGCAAACAACGGCCTTGGCGGCACGGGCGTCGCGCCCGGCGTGACCATGGTGCCAATCCGGATTGTCGCCGAACAAGCGCCGTTGCTTGTGTCAGCCTTTGCTGACGCCTTCCGTTACGAGACGGATGTCATCGACATCACGAACAACAGCTGGGGGCCGGGCATCCCGCGCGCCCTGCTGGGGCCCGACGCGGCCGAGATCAAGGCGCTCCGCGACTCCGTCTTCTTCGGCCGTGGCGGCTTGGGCGTGGTTCATGTGTTCGCTTCCGGCAACAGCGCGGGCGCGATGTTCAGCGAAGGCTTTCAGAGTCTGGGCGACCTGGGAAGCACGACGTACGACGGCTGGGTCAACACCCGCTATACGATCGGCGTGACGGGCGTCGACCACGACGGGTTCTACAACAACTTCGATGGCACCGTCACCGACTACCCGGAGACCTCGGCGTCGGTGTTGGTCGCCGCTCCGACCGGGTCCCATTCGCTGTTCCTGGTGGACGACACGGGCGTCGGCAGCGGTCTGGTGACGACCGACCTCACCGGGGAGTTTGGCTACAACGTGGACCCCGACCCGGACACGGGCGAGGCGATCGATCCGTTCGGCCCGGACTACCTGCCCGACACGGACTACACGTCGCGTTTCAATGGCACGTCGGGCGCTGCGCCCATTGCGACTGGCGTCGTCGCGTTGATGCTCGAAGCCAATCCCAATCTGACTTGGCGGGACGTGCAGGAGATCCTGGTCCGGTCGGCGCGGCAAAATGCGCCCTTCGACGTCCCCACGAATGGCCTGGGACAGGGGTTGGAAATCGGCACGCAGAACACCTGGATCATGAATCAGATGCCGGTGTTCCACGACCCGGACGTGTACGACTCGGGAATCCCCGTCCTGAGACAGCGTCTGAACCCAACGCTTGATCCGAATCTCGGCCCGACGTCGTACCAGCCCATCACGACCATGATGACCAATGGCGCCGGCTACACGATTAGCCAAGGCAAGGGCGTCTACGGCGAGATGATCGGCTACGCGCACGGCGTCGTCGACGCCGAGATGGCCGTCCAACTGGCGGAGCAATGGCACACAAAGAATCAGGCGTTGCCGTCGGAGCGCACGTTCACCACGTTCGTCAACGTGCAGGGCGTCGACATCCCCGCCGCCGAGACTTACACCGTGGGTAACACCACCTACTTGGTGCCCGGCGGCCTGGGCGGCGAAGCGGGATTTGTCGACTATTGGGCCGAGTACGACGCGGACGACCCCTTCGCCGACGGGGGCCCCGCCCTGCGCCGCGGCACGCCGTTGCCGCTCTCGGTGCCCGAAACCAACAACATGACCATCGAGACCGTGGAGGTGAAAGTCGACATCGCCGGCGGAACGGCCGATGCGCTCGACAATCTCCGCATTCTGCTGGTGAGCCCTGACGGGACGCACCAGGAACTCAATCACTTCTTCGTCGAAGACCCGACCGTTGTGCTGCAAAACGAATCGCCAGCCACCTTCAGCGGCGACGGGATCTCGAACGACCTGACCGGCGGTTCGCTCATCTGGACGTTCAGCAGCAATCGCAGTTGGGGCGAACGTTCTGACGACAACCTGATCTTCAACGAAACGACCGGCGTTCCATTTCTTGACAACGGCACCAACGAGGCGTTCTCCAAGGGCTGGGAACTGCACTTCGAGAACTACGGCAGCACGCCCTTTGTGGTCAACGGTCTGGAAGTCGCCTGGCACGGCTCGCCGATCGGCGCGAGCACGCAGCGCATTCAGGGCTTCGTCGGCATCGATTCGAATCAAGACGACGCCTTCAACTACAGCCGCGTCACGGATGCTGTCATCTCCGAAATCGACTCCGATCCGGGCGTGCTACGATACGGCGAGATTTCGAATACCGTGGACGAGACGCCGCTGACGACGCTCGACGCGTTTGCCGGCAACGTGACGGTCGTCGTCCGCCGCGCCAGCGACAACGTCGTCGTCGACCGCTTCGTCACCGGCGCCGACGGCAACTACTACTTCGACCTCGTGCCGGACGACTACATCGTCTCGATCGAGGACCCCGAGGGCCGCGTCGCCAAGGATGACACGACCACCGGCGCCGGACTGTTGCAGCATTACCAGACTGAATGGGAAATCTCGGCTGACTTCTTCAAGGTCTGGCAGCGGGACGCCAGCCTGGAAGTGCCCGTCGACGGCTCCGGGACCCCGCTGCCCTGGCTCGACGGCAACGGCGCCGAGACCGAGTACCACGTTAAGGGCGTCAACTTCCTGCTGGACCCCGGCGCCCCCGTGGCGGCCGAGGCCAACTTCAGCGGCGTGGTGTTTGCCGACATGAACGGCGACGGCGTCTACAACGCCGACGACGTGCTGATGCCAAACATTGGGGTGTTTGCTGATGCGAACCGCAATGGCGTACGCGATGGCGGCGAGACGCTGGTCGAGACCGACGCCACTGGCGCCTACACGTTGACCGTGCCGCTGGAATCGGCCGCCGTGTTGAACATCACGGTCGATTTGCCCGCCAACTGGGAGATCTCGGCGCCGGCGACCGGCGTCGACACGCGGTTCGCCAACCTCGGCGACTCGTTCACCGATGTCGACTTTGGCATCACGCCGCCGCTCAACTCGGCGCCGGGCGTGGGCATCGCGCAGCCCGGCATCGTCCTGGGCATCGTCTATGACGACGCCAATACGAATGCCGCCCGCAATACGGGCGAATCCGGAATTCCCGGTATCACGGTCTACCTGGACAACAACAACAGCGGCGTCCTGGATGCCGGCGATACGCAGACAGTCACCAACGAGTTCGGGGCGTTCGTCTTTACCGAAGTGCCGCCGCAGACCAACCTGGTCATCCGCGCGGTGGTTAACGCCCCGTACTCGCAAGTCACGCCGTTCTTCAACGGCCCGTACACGATCGATCTGGCCAGCGGCGACACCTTCTCCGGCGTGGCGTTCGGCCTGAAGAACGCCGCGGTGGACGACTACGGCGATTTGCCGGCGGTGTACGGCGCCACGTTGTTTGCCGAGAACGGCGCCCGGCACAAGAAGGGCATCTACTTCCTTGGCGCCGAGATCGACGCGGACGCCAACGGGCAGCCCAATCTCGCAGCAACCGGCGACGACATCAACGGACTCGCGGACGAGGATGGCGTGACGATCGCTCCGTTGGTGACCGGCACGAACACCGCTTCAGTTGTCACCAGTCGGCACGGCGGGTGGCTCACCGGCTGGATCGACTTCAACGACGACGGCGACTTCGACGATGTCGGCGAGCGGCTGGAGTTCACTCACAACGGCACGTCAGGCTTGCAGATCGGGACCAAGGTCCTGCTGGACGCCGGCACGAACACCGTCAGCTTTGAAATGCCCGCCGGCGTCACCGCGGCGAACGTCTACGCCCGCTTCCGTTACGGCGATTTCTCGGTCGACTCGATCTTCGGCTACTCGGTGATCGGCGAAGTGGAAGATTACCTGCTGCCAGTCACGTCGGTCGTGGCGGTCGGCTTCGAGGCGCCGGACTCCACGGGCGACGGCCAGGTGACTGGTTTTGACTTCCTCGCTTGGCAGCGTGGCGCCGGCATGACCGGTGGCGCCAGTTCCACGGACGGCGACGCCAACGGCGACGCGGACGTCGACGGCGAAGACTTGGCCATCATCATGAATCACTACGGCGAAGGCGTCGATGTGGTCGCCAATCTGGCCGCCGCCACCGGCGACTTCGACGCCGACGGGTCGGTGACCGGCAGCGACTTCCTGGCCATGCAACGCGGCATGGGCAAGGAAACCGGCGTCAACCTGTATTCCGGCGACGGCGACGGCGACGGCGACGTCGATCAGGCCGATGTCTCGCTGTGGCAATACCACTACGGGCAAGGCCCGGGCGGATCGGGCATCGCAGCAGCCGAATCGGCCGCGGCCGCCATCGAACTGACTTCGATCGTCGTCGACCCTGCGGCGACGACGACGATCTCGCAGGCCTCTGCCGTCGACATCGCTCGCTTTGCCGCCCCGGTTCGCGAACGGCTCGACGCGTTCGAGCGGATCGCCCGTCGCGACGAGGCCCACGAGACGCCGGCCGCACGCGGTCCGATCGCTCCGCTGGCCGATCTGCGGCGCGATGACGCGCTGGGCGACTTTGTGATCGGTCGGCGCCGCCAACTGCGTCACGAGCAGGTGACCGACTGGGCGGGAAGCGAAGCGGCCGACGAGGCTCTGGCCGACGCGCTCGCCGACGAAGCCTACTGGCGATTCGGTTAGGCTGAGATTCAGCTCATCCGCTCCATCCGGCTAAAATCCCAGGCCGGCGGGTTTGTTCCCGCCGGCCTGTTTTCTTTGGCGGTCGCCGTATCGAGAAGTCTCGCGGCCGACGCACGCGTTTTGTATTCGTGCAGCGGCGTGGTATCACATGCGTCGACGCTCAACGCACGCCCCCTTCGGAGAAGACGCCATGTCCACGCTCATCCGCGGCGGCCGCATCGTGACGGCCGACAGCGACTTTGTCGGCGACGTGCTGATCGACGGCGAAACGATTGCCGCGGTCGGCCCGCAACTCGAGGCCCCGCCCGAAACGACTGTCATCGACGCCGCCGGCAAGCTGATCTTCCCCGGGTTCATCGATCCGCACGTGCATATTTATCTGCCGTTCATGGGCACCTACGCCAAGGACACGTACGAATCGGCCAGCCGCGCGGCGTTGGTCGGCGGCACGACGACGCTGATCGAGATGTGCTGTCCCGCCCGCGGCGACGATCCGATCGAGGCGTTCGAGTTGTGGCTCGGCAAGGGCGAGCGGTCGGCTTGCGATTACACCTTCCACATGGGCGTGTCGCGGTTCGACGAGCAAACGGCCGCGGCGCTTCGCGAGATCGCCAACCGCGGCGTCGCGTCGCTGAAGGTATTCCTGGCGTACAAGGGCGCGTTTGGCATCGACGACGGCGAGCTGTACGACACGCTGTCGCTGGCGAAGGAATTGGGCCTGATCGTCACGGCCCACTGCGAAAACGAAACGCTGGTCGCTCAGTTGCAGCAGCAGTTGCTGGCCGCGGGCAAGACCGGCCCCGAGTGGCACGAACCCTCGCGGCCGCGGCGCGTCGAAGCCGAGGGCGTGCATCACTTGATGACGTTCGCCGAGATGACCGGCGCCCACGTGTACTGCGTGCATACCTCGTGCGAGGCGGCGCTCGAAGCGGTGCAAGCCGCCCACCTGCGGGGCGTCAACGCGTGGGTCGAGACGGTGATCCCGTACCTTGTCGTCGACAAATCGTACGCCGAGTTGCCGGACTTCCAGGGCGCCAAGTACGTCATGTCGCCCCCGCTGCGAGATCGGAGCGAGCAGCCGGTGCTGTGGAACGCGCTGCGGTCGCGGCTGATCAGCACGGTGGCGACCGACCACGCGCCGTTCGACTTTGCCGCGCAGAAGGAGATGGGCCGCGACGACTTCACCAAGATCCCCAACGGCATCCCCTCGGTCGAAAACCGCGTGACGCTGCTCTACACGCACGGCGTCGCCACGGGGCGGATCGATCTGGCCACGTTCGTCGACGCGGGCAGCACCCAAGCGGCCAAGCTGTTTGGGCTCTACCCGCGCAAGGGAACAATCGCCCCCGGCAGCGACGCCGACGTGGTGATCTGGGACCCCGACTATCGCGGCCAAATCACCGCCGCCGAGCAGGAAATGGACGTCGATTACAGCGCGTTCGAGGGCTGGGAAATTCAGGGACGACCGGAAACCGTGCTCGTCCGCGGCGCGGTGCAGGTCGCGGGCGGCAAATTCGTCGGTGAGTTGGGGCATGGCCAATTCCTGCGGCGGGAGCCGACGCATTTCTGAGGCGGGAGGCAGTTCGCGCAGCCAACGCTCGGGCACCCTCCCCCTGGCGGGGAGGGCCGGGGCGGGGGGCCTGCGCTACCGATTGGCATCCGTCCTGCAACAGGCCGACCCAACTTGATTCGCATCCCCCCCCTCCCTAACCCTCCCCATCAAGGGGAGGGAACCGGAACGGGAACATTATCCCTCGGGCAATCTCGCCCAATATTCCAGCCGCCTTGTCCCCGGCCTCTCTGGCTGACAGCTAGCAGCCAATAGCTGATAGCCGCAAGCGAAGCTTGCACCAACTGAAGTTGGCCGGCTTGCCGAATCACGCTAAACTGCCGGTCCTTTGGGAACTGCCGCGCCGCGATGGCGCGCCCACCGCACGCGCAAGGAGGCGTCGATGTCGCAGGTGCCGCTCCGTTTTGTTCATGCCAGCGATCTGAGGCTGGATCGCCCCCTGGGCGGCGTGACCGAAGTGCCGCCAAGCTTGCGCGAAGCGTTTCTCGAGGCCCCTTACATGGCGGCCGAGCAGGTGTTCGAGACGGCCCTGGCCGAGAGCGCCGACGCCGTGCTGCTGTCGGGCAACGTGGTCGACCTGGACCAGGCCGGGCCGCGGGCCGCGGCGTTTCTGACCAAACATTTCCAACGGCTGGCGGACGCCGGCATCGAAGTCTTCTGGGCTGGCGGACAGGTTGATCCGCCCGACGCTTGGCCGGCCAGTATTCGGCTGCCCGAGACCGTGCATCAGTTCGGCGTCGGCCGCGTCGAGAGCTACGAACTGACCCGCGGCGACAAACCCATCGCGCGGATTCAAGGCGTCAGCCGCAGCCCCGGCGGCGGGCTCGACGACAGCGGCTTCCATCGCGACGCCAACGGACTGTTCACCGTGGGGGTCGCGTTCGGCACCGCCGCGTCGCGTGGCGCCGAGGGCGATCGCGTGCATTACATGGCCCTGGGCGGTCAGCACCGACGTCAAACGGTCGACCAGTCGCCGGGAATCGCCCACTACGCCGGCACGCCGCAAGGCCGCACCCCCGCCGAACCGGAAGCCCACGGCTGCACCGTTGTCTCGGTGGACGAGACCGGCCACGTGAAAACGCTGTTCGTCGCCACCGACGTGCTGCGGTGGGTGACCGAAACGGTCGAGATCACCGCCGGCTGCGACGAGGAGGCGCTGCTGCGGCTCATCGGCCAGAAGGCCGACAAGCTGCGCGAAAAGCATGTCGGCCGCGACCTGCTGGTCACCTGGAAGGTTGTCGGCCGGGGCGAGTTGCGCAACTACCTGCGTCCCGACGGCTACGGCGCCGAGTTGCTCGCGCAGCTTCGCAAGCAGTGGTCCAAGCAATCGCCGGCGCTGTGGAGCGTGGCGCTCGAGTGCCATGAGCCGCTGCAGGCGCCGGGCGAATGGTACGACGAAGAAACGATCCGCGGCGACTTGCTGCGGCAATTGCGCGAGGTTGAGCAAGACAAGGCCGCGAACTTGTCGCTGGAGAATTTCCTGCCGGAGGATCGCCGCGAAGGCGTTTACGCCGAGCTGGCAGAGATTCCGCCGCACGAGCGCAAGGAACTGCTCGTGGGCGCGGCGAAATTGGGCATGGAACTGATTTCGTGCGCTGACGACGAAGACGAAGACTAGCCGAACACTCCGCACCGCGGCGGCCAAGGCCGCCGGCGAAATGGTCCCACGGTCAGGCGTCGATTCACGCGACCGCGAAACGCTGACAGCTTGCTGCTGAGAGCTTCCTATGAAACTCACTGATCTGGAAATCGACGGCTTTGGCGTCTGGCACGACCTGAAGCTGACGAACCTGTCGCCGCGGGTGACCGCATTTTACGGCGCCAATGAAGCCGGCAAGACCACGGTCATGCAGTTCATTCGCACCGTGCTGTACGGCGTGACGCCGGGGCGACGGCAGCGGTACCTGCCCCCCATCGACGGCGGACGGCCGGGAGGGACGCTCGGGATCCGCGAGGCGGAGCACAGCTTTCGCGTTAACCGCATTGCCGACCGCGGCGACGATGACATTGGCCGCGTGATTTGCACCACGCCCGACGGCGCCACCAGCGGCGATCGCCTGCTGCGCGATGCGTTGGCCGATATCGACGAAAAGTCGTACACCAACATCTTCGCCGTCGGCCTGGACGAGATTCAGGAACTCGGCACGCTCAGCGGCACCAAGGCGGCGGAGTGGCTGTACCGGCTCACCTCCGGCCTGGACCGCGTGAGTCTGTACGACGTGATGGTCAACCTGCGCGACACGCGTCGCGAGTTGCTGTCGGGACAGGAGGTCCCCTCGCGGATTCCCCAGTTGGAAACCGAGCGCGACCGCCTCGCCGCGGAAATCGATCGGCTGCGCCAACGCAACCGCAGTTGGGCGTCGCTGGCGGTCAAGATCGCGGAGTTGGACGAACAAATCGCCGCCGCCGAGCGCGAGGTCCGCACGTGCGAGCACCGCGCCCGCACGGCCGAAATTGCGGTGGGCCTCAAATCCAACTGGCGCAAGCGCGAGCAACTCGACCTGCAGCTTGAGCAACTTGCCGGCCGCGTGAAGCTGCCGGAGGACTCGATCGACCGGCTCGACGAGCTGAACAAGAAGATCGAAAAGCACCAGCGGCAGGCCGACATCCTGCAGGGGCAGCGGCATCAACTCAAGGACGAAGTCGACAATCTCGGCATTAACGAATTGCTGGTCAGTTGCTCGTGCCGGATCGATGCGCTGAACGAACAGCGCGACTGGCTGCAGTCGCTCGAGCGGCAGCGCGAAGATCTGGAACGCGAAGCGCGGCAGTTCGAGAACCGCTTCAGCAGCGAACAGCAACGGCTGGCCAACGTGCTGGGACTGTCCGACACGCGCCACCTGCGCGAGATCACCGAGACCGATCTGGAGTCGCTGCAGCCGCAAATCGACTCGCTGCGGGCCGCGCAGAAGCGGCTGGAGGCCGCCCAGCGCAATCTCGACGGGCTGACCGAAGACGAGCGGTCGCTGAAAACGCAAATCGAAACGGCCATCGTCGGCGGCGAACAGCACGGCCTGCCGATGGATCTGCAACAGGCCAGCGATCTGGTCGCGCAGCTCCGCAAGCGGATGCAGGTGGAGCAGCGGCTGGAACAGGCGCGACAACACGAGTTGGAGTTGGAGCAGCAGGGCCACGAACTGCTCGACGACCAGGTCATGCCGCTGTGGATGTTCGGCTGGTTGTTCGCCACGTTTGTGCTGGGAGCGCTACTGCTGGGGATTTGGGTTGTTGTGCCGAATTCTCCCTTTGGCAAGTATGGCGGCCTGTTCGCACTGGTCGGCGTGGGCGCCGCGGCGGTGGCGTGGGTCTTCAAATACTTCACCGAGGACGCCGCGGCCGAACGGCTCGACGCTTGCCAGCGGCAGATGGAAACGGTCGCCCGGCAAATCGCCGAGACGGAACGCGAGAAAGAAGCGGTCGACGCCGAATTGCCGATGACCGACGGCTCGGTCCTGTTGCGACTGCAGGCGGCCGAGCGTCACCTGGCCGAACTGGAGAACGTGCTGCCGGTCGAGGCCCAGCGCAAGCAAGCCGGCAGCGCCGTGGCCGATGCCGAGGCCCGCGTCCGGCAGGCGCAGCGCGAATTGGAGCAGGAAACCGTGCAGTGGCGCGGCAAAGTGGCCGCCCTGGGCATGCCCGAGAATCTCGACGCCGCCAAGCTCGCCAGCGTGGCCGAGCGGTTTGCCACGCTGGGCGAGTTGGAAGCCCGCGGCAAACACCGCCGCGAAGACGCCGCCGCCCGGCAGCGCGAGTACGAAACGCTCCTACGACGGGTTCACGACTTGGCCGAAGAGACCGACTGCCTGTGCGAACTGGAGGGCGCCGAGGCCGAAGCGGATGCGCTCGCGCAGCTCGACCACTTGGTCAGCGAACGCCGCAAGCAGCAATCCACCCTGCAGCGCCGCGAGGAGTTGTATGAGAAGGCCAAGGAGCTGAAAGCCGAGGAGGGCAAGCACCGCGAGGCGATTGTGGGACTGAAGCGCCGCCGCACCGCGCTGTTCACCGGCGCCGGGTGCGCCGACGAGCAGGAATTCCGCATGCTGGCGGCCGACTTGCATCAGGCACGGCTGATGAGCAACCAGCGCGACGCCATCACCCGCGAAATCCTCGCCGCCATCGGCAAACACGAGCCGGAAGAGGTGTTCGCCGAACTGCTGCGGCCCGAGTCGATTGGCATTCTCGAAAGCTCCTGGGAACAGGCCACAGGCCAGTTAGAAGTAGCGCAGGAGCAACTCAAGGAACTCGCCCAACAGCGGGGCGTGCTGAAGCGCGAGCGGGAAGCGATCGAAGAGGACCGTTCGCTGGCCGAGCGACAACTCGATCTGAGCGTCGTCGAACAGCAGTTGGCCGCCGCCCGCCGCAGTTGGCGGGAGCACGCCGTGGTCAATCGCATGCTCGAGCGGATTCGCGCCGACTACGAAGCCCACCGGCAACCCGAAACGCTGGCCGAGGCGTCCCGATACATGTCGGAGCTGACCGGCGGGCGATACGTACGCGTGTGGACCCCGTTGGCCAACGATATCCTGCTGGTGGAAACGTCCGAGGGCGAGTCGCTGCCGGTCGACGTGCTGAGCCGCGGCACGCGTGAGCAACTGTTCTTGAGCGTGCGGCTGGCGCTGGTCGCCACATTCGCCCGCCGCGGCATCAATCTGCCGATGGTGCTGGACGACGTGCTGGTCAACTGCGACGCCGGTCGAGCCAAGCGCGCAGCTGAGGTGCTGACCCGCTTTGCGGCCGGCGGCCGCCAGGTGCTGATCTTCACCTGCCACGAGCATATTTGGGAGATGTTCAAGACTCTCGACGCCGATTGTCGCCGGCTGCCCAACCGCCGCGGCGGCGCGGCTGCCATCGTCGAGCCGGAACCAGTGGTCGAAGCCATCGAAGAAATTGTCGTCGAGCCGAAGCCCAAGAAGAAACGTCGCCCCAGGCCGCAGAAACCTGCGCCCGTTGTGGAGGAAGTCGTCGAGGTCGTCGAACCCGAGGTCGTTGAGCAACTCGACGAGCCGGTTGACTACTACGAGTATCCCTTCGTCGAGCGGCTGGTCGAACAGCGGACGACCGTCCCCGCCGCCGTCGTCGAGTCGCCGCAGGTGGAATCGACCAGTTTCGAGTACTCATTCGACACGCGCCCGAAACCTGTCGATGCGGGCGAGCAACCGCTGGGAGCGTTGGCCTACATTCTGCCCGATAAGGACTTCCAGGATTCGGACGAGCGGCCAGAGTTCTTTGACTGGGACGCTGAAGAAGCTGCCGAGGTCGTTCCGCAAGCGGAACCGCTGCGACGCGAACGCCGGGCGTAAATCGTCACGAGCGTTTGCATCGACCGGAGGACGCGGCGACAATGACCGTTTCGCCAAGTCCGCCGCCGCAATACGGTCCGTGCAATGGTCCGCGTTTCTCGCGTTATCGCGTTCGTCCTGCTGTGCTTGATCGCTACTCTGTGGGCAAGCGCGCAAGCGGCCCCGGATCCGCGGGCTCTGGCCAGCGATGAAGCCGCTCCTGCCGCCACGGCGACCGACCACAGCCGACTGCAAAATCTCATGCAGGTCGCGCCGGGCCTGCTCTCCGGCGGCGAGCCGCACTCGGAAGAAGCTTTTGCCGAACTGGCCCGTCGCGGCGTGACGACGGTTGTCAGCGTCGACGGCGCCCGGCCCGATGTCCAGGCCGCCCGGCGACACGGCTTGCGGTACATCCACATTCCCATTGGCTACGACGGACTCGATCGTCAGGCCCAACTGGCGCTGGTGCGGGTCGTGCGCGACGTACAGGGGCCCGTGTACGTCCATTGTCACCACGGCAAGCATCGCGGGCCTGCGGCGGCGGCGGTCGCCTGCCGCGCCGCGGGGAAGATGACCGAGCAGCAAGCGATGGCGTATCTGACCAAGGCCGGCACGGGCAAAGAGTACTCCGGCCTGTGGCGAGACGTGGCCGAATTCAAGCCGCCGCCGGCCGACGCCAAGCTGCCCGAGTTGGTTGCGGTGGCCAAGGTCAGCTCGTTGGCCGGGGCGATGGCCGATCTCGACCGCGCCTGGGACCGATTGAAGCTCTGCGCCGCGGCGGGGTGGCGCACTCCGGCCGATCATGCCGACCTGACGCCGGCCCACGAGGCGCTGCTGGTGTGGGAAGCGCTGCGCGAAAGCCGCCGGACGCTCAACACGGGCGACGCCAAGACCGCCGGCATCGATGCCAACCTGCGCGAAGCCGTCCAAATGGCTCAGCGACTTCGCGAAGCGCTCGCCGATGGCGACCAGGCGGCCGCCACGAGAAGTCTGGAAGCACTCAGCACAAGCTGCCGAACGTGCCACGCGGCGCATCGCAACTGACGCAGCGCTTGTTCCGCTCATGGCGAAATCGTCACCGACGAAATGATCGACCGGGCGGCGGGTTATGGCTGTATTCCGGCGGGTTCCGCCTTGGCGGGGGCCCGCCGCGAGTCGGCCAGGCCACGGCCCCTGGCGGATTTCCCGCCGCTTTGGTACCGTTGACGGCTTCGAGCGGCCCGCCCGGGGCCGCTGCCGACCGGGTTTCCTTACGCTGCCGCAGGATGTGCGACCGATGGGTCAAGCCATTGCCGGGGTCGTCCCCGATACCGAACGCGAAGTGACCGTTATGACCGTTTGGCCCAGCATCGCGGCCACCGGCTACGGGCGTTGGTGGGGTCGACTCTACCAAAACAAACTGGGCATCACGCTGTTCGGGATTCCGATCACGCTGGGTCGTTTGCTCGCGCTGGCGTCGATCCCGGCCGTGCTGCCGGTCTATTTCCACATGCTGATTCCCAAGCTGCCCTTTGTGGTTTGGGGCGTTCCCAATCCGTCGTGTCGCCGTTACCGGCTGACCAATCGCCGGGTCGTCGTCGAGCAACCCTTCGGCGGCGGCGAGCAGAAGAGCGTCTCGCTCGACCGCTTTGATTCGGTCACGGTCGAGGTGCTGCCCGGGCAAGAGTGGTACCCGGCCGGCGACCTGGTGTTCCGCAACGGCCAGATCGAAACGTTCCGGCTGTCCGGCGTGCCGCACCCCGAAGCGTTTCGCGCCACGTGCGAGAAAACGCATCAGGGCTTCATCGGCGTTCAGCAGGCGCGGGCGGCTGGCTACGCGTAAGCGAGTTGCCGGCCGCGGCGCTGGGGCAAGTTTTGCCGCTGGGGCGCCTTCTCGCGGCGCCACGGTTCGCGACTATCGCACGGGCGCGAACATGCCGACAAGAAAGACGCGCGTCGTGCGCGCACTGCTTGCCGATATCTCCTGAAAGCACGCTCTTGTCCGCTGCAAGAGCCCCGTTCTTTTTGGAGGAACTGTCGCATGCGCACTCGGTTGGTCGGGACGACAGGGGGGATGGTTGTACTTTTGTTTTTAGCGGCGCCGATCTTGTCGGCTGCGAAAGATCCGCCGCCCGCCGCAGAGACGCCGCCCGCGGACGAGACGCAATCCGCCGCGGCTGCCCAGCAGGTCGCTGAGCCCAAATCGGTCGGCGAACCGGCCGGCGGCGTCATCGAACAAGACGACGACGCCGTTGCGACCGAATCGCTCGCCAAGCCGCGGCCGTTGCGCCACGGCGTGTTCCGCTGGACCAGCTACCCGGCGGCGTGGACGGCCGCCCAAAAGACGAACCGCCCGATCCTGATGTTCGTCACCTCGCCGGGCTGCCCGCACTGCGTGAAGATGATTTCGCAGACCTACCAGGCGCCGCACATCTCGCCGCTGGTGGCCGAGTCGTTTGAGACGGTCTACATTGACCGAGCCGTTCAACCCGAACTGGTTGCCAAGCTGAAAGTCCGCTGGTTCCCCACCACCATCATCGTCGGCACGAACAACAAAGTCGTCGACGTGCTGGAAGGGTACGTCGAGCCGTTGGCATTCACGCAACGGCTGAAGACCGGCCTGGCCGCCTCGACGCCGGCAACGCAGACGCGATAGGCAATCCTTCCTCGATCCTGAAGTTGAGGCCACCTCGCCGAGGGCGCCCTGCACACCGCCGTGCATGGCGCCCTCGGTTTGTTTTGGTTCATCGACACGTTAGCGACCTGTCGCAATCTGGCGCCTGAACTCGTACACTGAGCCGACCGTCCGCTGCCCCGCACAGAAAGGCCCGCTGCCGTGTCGTCAGCTTCCGCAGCCGAACGTCGCCCGCTCGGCCCGACCGACTTGCTCGTCTCCCCCGTTGCGCTCGGCTGCTGGCCGATGGCCGGGGTCACGACGCTGGGGGCCAACGAGGCCGACAGCCTGGCCACGATCCGCGCGGCGCTCGACGCGGGCGTCAACTATTTCGACACGGCCTACTGCTACGGCCCGGCCGGCGAAAGCGACCTCCTGCTGGGGCAGGTGCTGCCGACGGTGCGCGAGCAGGTGGTCATCGCCGCCAAGGGAGGCATTCACTACAACGCCGCCGGTCAGCAGCAGCAGGACGGACGTCCCGCGACGCTCGCCGCCGAGTGCGAGAAGAGTTTGCAGCGACTCAAGACGGATCGCGTCGAACTGTTCTATCTCCACTCGCCCGATCCGGCCGTGCCCGTGAGCGAGTCCGCCGGCGCGATTGCCGAACTGATCCAACAGGGCAAGGCGCTGAGCGCCGGTGCGTCGAATTGCACGCTCGAGCAGATCCAGGATTTCCACGCCGCGTGCCCGCTCGCCGCGGTGCAGTTGCCGTACAACATGCTGCAGCGCGACATTGAACAGTTGACGCTGCCCTGGTGCCGTGAACAGGGGATCGCCGTGTGCGTCTACTGGCCGTTGATGAAAGGTCTGCTGGCCGGGGCGATTCGCAAGCAGAGCGATCTGGCGCCTCGCGACAAGCGGCGCGAGTACCCGATGTACCAGGGCGACGAGTTTGAGGCGAATCGAGCGTTCGTGGAGCGGCTCCAGGCGGTCGCCGACGCCGCGGGACGCACGGTCCCGCAAGTGGTCGTCAACTGGACCATTCACCAACCGGGCATCACCGCCGCGCTGTGCGGGGCCAAGCGACCTTGGCAAATCGAAGACACGGCCGGCGCGATGGGGTGGCAGCTCAGCGCTGAGCAGATGGCGACCGTCAACCAAGCGATCGCCGATCGCGGACAAGCCGCCGTGAAACGGGCGTTTCGATAAGCTAGACTTTGCGAGTGAGCCGAGACCTCACGTCGCACGCCCCGTCGCCCTTCGCTCCCGCCCGCCATGCCACGCGTCCTGGTCACCGCGTTCGAACCGTTCGGCCCGTGGGAGACGAATTCCAGTTGGCTGACGCTGGAGCAACTCACGAGCGACCTGCCGGCGTCGCCGCAGATCGTCACGCGTCGATACCCCGTCGACTTCGCAGCGCTGCCGGCCTTGCTGGAGCGCGACCTGCGCGAGAATTTTGACGCGGCTTTGTTCCTGGGGCAGGCGAGCGGGGCGGCCGCCATCTCGATCGAGGCGATCGGTCTGAACGTGGCCTGCGAAGCGGGCGACAGCCCTGACGAGGCGCGGCCGCTGGTCGAGGACGGTCCGGTGGCCTATCGCACCGAGGCTCCCGTCGAGCAGTGGGCCCGCGGTTTGCGAGCTGCCGGCATTCCGGCGCGGGTATCATTCCACGCGGGAACTTATCTGTGCAATGCCACGCTTTACATGGCTCATTATCTGATCGAGCGGCTGGCGTTACGCACGCCGGCGGTGTTCATCCACCTGCCGCTGGACTTGTCGCAGTGTGTGGTTTCACCCCAACCGCATCAGGCCTCAATTCCGGTGGAGATTTCTGCCGCCGCGGTCCGCTGGATCCTGGCTGAACTGGCCGATCGGCCCCTCCTGTAGCGGCCAAGTCGGCCCGAGTTTCATCCAGTTGTAGCGGTCGCACGGGCCGCCGCGGCGGTTGGCCGCACACAGGGGCAGACTCGCCGGGCCGGCTGCCGCCGGGGCGTGCATTGCGAGTTAAGGTTGCGTGTTGCCGCAACGTCTCGCCTGTATTGCCCCCTGGTCTCTCGAGGTCATGATGCCCCGTCAACCGCTCCTGGAAAACTGGACTCCCGAACAAGCGGATCGCATGAACCGCGCGATTTTTGTTGCCCAACATCGGCTGCACACATTGCCGATGTTCTCGAACGAGGTGTTGGCGGAGTTACTCGACCGACACCCGCGCGAACACCTGGGGGTGAACACCATGGGCCGCGATCCGGTCCGTCGCGACGAGTGGCGCGAGGGTTCCGCCGGCGACCTGACGGGCTCCGAATTGCTGCAAGCCTGCGAGCAGGGCCGCGTGTGGCTGAACGTCCGCCGCGTGCGCGACTACCATCAGGACTATGCCGATTTGATCCGCGACTTGTACGCCGACCTTGAAGCCGCCGTCCCCGGATTGGAAACTTTCAACCACTCGGCCAACCTGTTGATTTCCTCCCCGGGAGCCCAGGTCTACTACCACCTCGACTGCCCCGTGAACATGCTGTGGCACATCCGCGGCCGCAAACGGGTGTGGGCGTATCCGCTGGAGACGGGCATCGTGTCGGACGCCACGGTCGAGGGCGTGCTGGCCGGCGAGATGTCCGAGGAACTCGACTTTCGCCCCGAGTGGGACGAGTTGGCGATCACGACCGAGTTGGAACCGGGCGAGATCATCACCTGGCCGCAACACACGCCGCACCGCGTCGTGAATACCGAGGGGTTGAACATCTCGCTGTCGACCGAGCACATGGACCGCGCCGCGGCTCGCCGCAACAACGTTTACCTGGCGAACCGCCACTTCCGATCGTTGCTGCCAGGCAAATGGAACAGCGCGAAGCTAACGGGCCCCGCGGCGGCGCTGAAGGAGTTCGCACTGCGGCTGGCGCGGCGGATCCCCGCGATCGCTCCTCCCGTGCCGCAAGGTTACAAATACCCGCAATCATTCGCGGTGGATTTGGCTGCGCCCGACTGCGTGCGGCTGCTCGACGGCGCCAGCGCCGAGCCCGCCGCAGTGTAGCGCATCGGCGGTCAGCGCGGACCGGTTCACGCCGGCTGCGATCTCGGTAGTATAGTTGTGCATCTGATCCGCCCGAGAATCCGCCGCCACGACTAACGCCGCCGACGATTTCATGGCCAAGAGCTTGCTGTTTGACCCGAGCGACTATCGCGAACTGAGTTCCGAGGAGCAAGCGCTCCTGCAGTCCGCGTACCAGCGGGCGATAGACGCTCTGCATCGCAACATCACGCCCAAGGGATTCAGCGCCTGCTCTCTGGACGACAACGTGGTCAGCGGCACGGATGCCAACTACCGGTCCGTCTGGGCGCGCGACGGCGCCAAGACGGTCATCTGGTCGCTGGACCTGGTCGACGAGGAAATCAACGCCTGCCAGGAAGCAACGCTGCGGACCATCCTGGACCACCAGGCGCCAGCCGGGCAACTGCCCGCCCATGTGCTCATCGACAGCGATCACGCCGAATATGGCGGCGTGGGGGGCATCACGTCGATCGACGGAGCCATCTGGACGGTAATCGCCGCATGGTGGCTGTGCCACAAACGCAACGACTGGAGCTTCGCCGAGGAGTACCGCGACTGCATCCAGCGGGCCGTCGACTGGCTTAGCGCGCTGGACTCGAACAATTGCGGCATGCTGGAGATTCCCGAGGCGGGCGACTGGACCGACCTGTTCGCCCGCAGTTACCACGTCTTGTACGACGAAGTGCTGTGGCGGCGGTGCTTGATCTGCTACAGCGACATGCTGCGCAACCTGGGCAACGCCGGACGGGCGGACGACTATGCCCACTGGGCGGACCACGTCGGCAGAGTGATCCTGAAGAACTTCTGGCCGTCGACCCAAGCCGACCGCGGCGAGGGCGGCCTCAACTTTGCCGAGGTGCAGTACGAGTTGGGCGATGCGCGGTATCTGGTCGCGCAGATCTCGCCGTTCAACTACAGTTGGCGGTGCGACGTGTACGGCAACCTGCTGGCGTACCTGACGAACCTGATCGACAAGGAGCGCGCGACGCAGACGTTCCGCTTTCTGTGGGGCGTCGGCGTCAACGAACCGGGCCCAGTCAAGAACGCCTACCCGCCGATCCAAGCCGGCGATCCCGAGTGGCGCGATTACTTCACGGTCAACCTCCTCAACCTGCCGAATCACTATCACAACGGCGGCATCTGGCCGTTCATCGGCGGGCTGTGGGTCCGCTACATCCACAAGCTCGGCATGCAGGCGCTGGCGCGGCGCGAGCTGGTGAAACTCGCCCACCTGTGCGCCCAGGGCGTCGTTTCCGAGTGGGAATTCAACGAGTGGCACCACGGCGAGACCGGCCGGCCGATGGGCAAAGCCTATCAAGCTTGGAGCGCAGCGAGCTACATCAAAGCCTGCCACGACCTGCACGTCGACCCCGAAGCCGTGAACGGCGCCTAGTTTGACCTGCGAACTGGTCACTGCGATCCGCAGTTCGTCGTGCCCGCCGCGTCCTACGCCTTGGCGATCCAATGCTCGGCGCCTTCGACCACGCCGTGGGCGTACGCCCGCGAGCATTGGAACACGCGGTCGGAGTTGAGCTGCTTCAATTCGGGGTGGGCGTTCGCCACCACTATCCCCAGGGCGTTGATCGAAAACATCGCCTGATCGTTGCCCGAGTCGCCGGCCACCAAGATTTCGTCGGCGCCGTAGCCCCAGTACGCGGCCAGGCGAATGGCCGCCGAGCCCTTGTCGATTCCGTGCGGCAGCACGTCCAAATCGCGACTGGAACTGTACACGACCCGCGCCTGCACGCCGGCCGCGGCAATGCGGCGTTCCAACTCGCGAACGTCAGCGTCCGTCAGCTCATGCGCGTAGGCGCTGACCTTGTACGGCGAGAGGAACTCTTCGGGCTGCAGTTCGGTTCGCGGCGCGCTGGCGAGGACGTCGCGAACCGCACCGGCATCCCAGTCGATGACCGGCGGCCAGCCGGCCAGCGGCTCCCAATCAGGGCCAATCAGGATCTGCGTCCCGACGCCACCGATGATCGCGTCGGGCTGTGGCAAGGCACTGGAAGCGACCGATTGCAGCAGGGACGACCCGAACCGCCCGGAATTCAGCGCTAGCCGCACCTGCGGCCGCCTGGCTTCGAGCCAGTCCGCAAACCGCTTGGTCGCTTCCTCGTCGCCCAGCAGCGTGTTGTCGACGTCGCTTACGAGAAGGAATGAGCGCTCCACGTCTCCACCTCCGGAATGGGCTCTTCGATGATCGCAGGCGTCTCGTCCTCGTCTTGCTGCACGCGACGGGTCTGAAGCTGACACAACAATTGGTGAGCGATCCCGGTCCAGGTGAACCGCGCCCGCGCCTTTTGCGAGCCGTGCTTCGCCAACTGGGCGGAGATGCTATCGTGCGACAGGACCGCAGCAATGGCGTGCCCGAACGCGGGCGGATCGAATGGGTTGGCAAAGACCGCGTCGAGCCCCCAGACCGTTTGCTTGTACAGACCGCCTTCGGTGGTGACCACGGTGGGCGTGCCGCAGGCCATGGCCTCGACGGCCGTCATGCCGAACGGCTCATAACGGCTGCACAACGCAAACAGATCGGCGGCGCGGTAGAAGTCGGGCAACTGATCGTCGCTGATGTAGTCGCGGAAAATCACTCGGTCGGCGATGCCCAGTTCCTTTGCCAGCGCCTTCAAACCGTCGATTTGCTCGACCTCGCTGGGGCTGGGATCGCTGGAGCCGACCGCCAGACACAGGCGGGCGTCTTCCACGCGTTCGAACACCGGCGGCATCGCCCGCAGCAGCAGGTCGTAGCCCTTGTTCTTCGCCATCCGCCCCAGGGCGAGGACGATTTTGCCCTGCAGGCCAAATTGCTCCTTATACGCCATCCGCGACGCTCGCGAGACGGGGAAGAACCGTCGGTCGTCGTAGCCCGGGGGAATGACGCAGATCTTCTCCGGCTCGGCGTCGTAGTCGCTGTTGAGCAACAGTTTGCGCTGGGCCGGCGTGGTGGCGATCAGCACGTCGCATTCGTCGTAGATGACCTTTTCTTCGCGGATGCGGTGCCTGAAGTTGTACTTCTTTTCGTTCTCCTCGGGGTCGCCGTCCATGTTGTCGCGTTTCCACGCGCCGATCGAGTGCGGCGTGTGGAAGTGGGGCACGGCGAATCGCGAGGCCAGCGCCTGGCCGGCCAATCCGGCGTCCCAATAGTGGCTGTTGATGAGCGTGAAGAAGCCGTTTTCCGCGCGCATCCAGCGGCTTGCGTTCTCGACCCACTCGGGGATCGACTCGCACAGCGTTTCCTTGGGGATGAACGCGTCGCCGCCGCAGGGAAAGCGGCGGACCGACACGCGTTCGTTGATTTGCTCGACGGCCGGCTGGTCCTCGAACTGGCGGGTCAGAATATCGACTTGATAGCCCATTCGGCCAAGGCACTTCGACAATTCCAGGACATAGACGACCTGACCGCCCGTGTCCGGCTTGCCGAATTCCGGCTCAGCGGCCACGTAGCCATGGGTCGAGATCATCACGATGCGTCCAAGCGATGGCGCACTCATTGCGGGGCTCCTACAGCGGTTGCATAGAAAACGGACGGCGACCCGAACGCGTCAATCAGACGCGAGTGACATGCAGCGTCGCAATGTGGATAGCTGGACTGCAAACCAAGGAGAGCCCCTCAGCGGCTCTCAAACGGTCGGCCAGGCGGTGCGAGACGATGTGGAAGGCGACGCCGAACACTGATGCGGCGCCGAGACGTCCCGCGGCGGGTATAGCAGTATAGCAGAATGCATGCCAAGATAAAAATCTGCGACGCTGCCCCTACGAAACAGGGGGTCTAACGGGTGGTCGCTGCGGCGTGTACAAGCAGCAATCCTGTGGGCAGACGTCGTGGCTGGGGCCAAGTTCTCCCAGCGCCGCCCGCTCGTCGACGCCGCTGACGCGTTCCTGAATCAACTCACGCAGCATGCGAATGAAACGCGGATGCGTCCCCGCCGTCCCAGCGCGGGCCATAGAAACGCCAAGCTGATCGCAGAGTTGCGACGCTTCGGTGTCCAGATCGAACAGCACTTCCATGTGGTCGCTGACAAACCCGATTGGCACGATCACAACCGATTTGAGCGAGTTCGACGCGCTCAATTGCGTAATTCGATCGCATACGTCCGGCTCAAGCCAGGGCTGTTGCGGCGGGCCGCTGCGGCTCTGGTAGACGAGCTCCCAGTCGTCGCGCCCCACCGCCTCGGCAACCAACCGGCAGGACTCCTGCAACTGAGTCTCGTAGCGGCAGTTCTCCGCCATCGACAGCGGAATGCTATGCGCCGTGAACATCAGCAGCGCGTCGTCGCGCACTGACTCGTCCAATTCGGCAAGCGCAGCTTGAGTTCGGTCCGCCATCGTCTCGACGAAACCCGGATGATTGAAGAACATCCGCAGCTTGTGCACCTCCGGCGCGCCGTCCCCAACCGCTTGCTGCGCGTCGGCGATGTTCTCGCGGTACTGGCGGCAGCCGGAGTAACTGCTAAACGCACTGGTGAAGAAAGCCAATGCACGTTTCACCCCGTCGGCCTTCATCTGCTCCAGCGTGTCAGGCAGCAGCGGATGCCAATTGCGGTTGCCCCAGTAAATCGGCAACTGGGGGCCATGCTCGGCCAACTCCGCTTCCAATGCCGCGATGAGTTGCCGATTCTGTTCGTTGATCGGGCTCACGCCGCCGAAGTGGCGGTAGTGCTCGGCAACCTCAAGCATCCGCTCGCGCGGAACATTCTTCCCGCGAAGCACGTTCTCCAAGAAGGGCAGAACTTCGTCCTGGCCTTCCGGGCCGCCGAAAGAAACTACGAGCAAAGCGTCGTAGGGGGCGGCGTCGCGGCCCGCTGCGGCCGGCGACGCGGCGTCTGTCGAAGACGACATGACGGCAAATCCTCAAATCGCTGAAGTGACCCCGACGGGACTCGAACCCGTGTTGCCGGCGTGAAAGGCCGGAGTCCTAGACCGCTAGACGACGGGGCCCGGCGGCTCGCCGCGAGGCGAGCTGCGGTGTTGGAAGCCTTGTATTTTCCCGGAGCGGGCTATCTCGTCAACCCGCGTTGGGCGCGGCCTGTGACCGGCAGCGAAAACCGCATTCTCTGTGCCGTCGCCACCGGCATGGAGCAAAAAAAAACGGACGCCGCAATGGGCGTCCGAGTGGATTCGCAATATCAATCGCGCGAGCGGCCCGGCGGCCGCGGTGCGCTCCGGAGAGCCAAGAACCGCGGCCTACTCCGAGGAACCGGCTTCGGCTTCTTTGGAGGGCTCGTTCTTCACGGGTTGGTTGCGCCGAATGGCCTCGTAGACCTCGTTGCGGTGGACGGGCACTTCCTTCGGCGCTTCGACGCCCAGGCGAACCTTATCCCCGCGGATTTCGACGACCACGATCGTAATGTCATCGTTAATGACAATACTTTCGTTCTTTTTCCGGGACAGCACTAACATCGCACGATTCCTTCGGGTTGGCGACCGGCGCCGCAGCCCGCTCCGGCGGGAGGGACCAGTCGTTGGCCGACGGACGCAGCCGCCAATTCTCATATTGGCAGCCCATACGCACACCGACCGCGGGGGCATCGTTTTTATCCCCTCGCTTCACTCTACGTGGTGGATTTACCGAGTCAAGAAAAGTTGCTTGCGTCATGGCCCCTTTTTTGCTACGCGAAGCCGCATGACCGGCCCTGGACCGGCATTCTCGACGTATTTTACCCCGTCCACCCAAAACTCGATCCCGACACCGTCGATGTCTCGCCGCAACCGCCGCTGCGCCTCATATCGCGATAACCCAATGAATAACAACACCTTACGAATTGCCGCCTCACGCTAACGAGCAGGCCGAAGGGCGATCGGGCCGAATCGCTGCCTACTGAGCAGCCGTAACGTTGCAGGGACGATTTAACGAACCCGTACAATTCACAAATCAACCGAGACACGACCGCCAATCGGGACACCTCGCGGCGGTCGGCGACGCCCCGTCGGCAGGAGGCGAGGTCGGGTCGCCGAGTGCGGCCGGCGCCGACCGCCTCGCCGCCGCGGCACGCGAAACGGAAGTTGGCGTCGCCACGGGGCGCGTGTTTGCCTCCCGCCCTCTGTCGGAAGAATGGCTGGCCATAGGCGGCTCGCACGCCCTTGGGAGTCTCGTGCGCATTAGCGTGCGCATTGGCGCGAATTGTTGTCGCGCGGCCGGTTGCGAGTCAGTGACTCGAACCTATAATCGGCGGTTCGGATGACAGCAGCGGCGCGTCGCGAGGATACCGACGTGCTGTGCATCGCGCCCCCTCCACTTGCAACCTCGCTCCTGACAACAGGTTAGCGACGGTAGGATCTCGCCGCTCGATGATTGCTCGGCTGAAACGCGTCTCCCCCTGGCTGGGGAACATCTTCGAAGCCGTCTTCACCGTCGCCCACGGCATGTGGGTGACGCTGCGGACTTGGATCAAGACGTATCGCCCTGATCGCAAGACGTTTACCGAGCATTTCGAGTACCCCGAAAAGCCGGTTCCCGTGGCGCCGCGGTACCGAGGGTTTCATCGCTTTGATCTCACGACCTGCATCGCTTGCGATCAGTGCGCCAAGGCTTGCCCCGTGGATTGCATCTATATCGGCAAGGAAAAGTCCGAGGGGAGCAAGGGCTTCCAAATCACGGGTTACACGATCGACTACACGAAATGCATGTTTTGCGCCCTGTGCGTCGAGCCGTGCCCCGTCGATTGCATCTTTATGGGCTCCACGCACGACTTGAGCTGTTACAGCCGCGACGGCTGCATTGTCGACTACTCGCGTCTGCCGCTGGATGTTGCGTGGGGTCGCGCCACGTTGAACCCGACGGCGGTGTCCCAGTCGAAGGTGATCACAGAACCGGTCCACGGCGGTCCGAATAGTTAACGCCTCGACAGCGTTCGCGACTCTCAACAAGTTGATTTCAACGTTCGCTTCGTTTTCCACCGCACCGCTTAGCTCACGCCAACGACGTCGACTATGGCCACGCCCACCGCGATTGTCGCATACCTGGCATTGTTCGCCGGGGCCGCTGCGATCTTTCTCCTCGTGAATCTGGTGGTCGGCCGCTTCGTGCGACCGAACCTGCCCAACGAGGAGAAGCTGGAGATCTACGAGTGCGGCGAACCGACGATCGGTTCCAGCTTCGTGCAGTTCGACCTGCGTTTCTACGTGGTCGCGCTGTTGTTCATCATTTTTGACGTGGAAGTCGCGTTTTTCTTTCCGTGGGCGACTGTGTTCGGCAAGTCGACGCGGCTGGCTGCCGAGAACGGCCCCGCCGCAGCCATTGTCTCGCAAGAGACGGCCGAAACGCTGCCCGCCCCCGTCGCGGCCGTGTACCGCGAACTGGGCGTCAGCAAGCCCTCCGCCGATTCCGTGCCGTACGCCGACGCACTGACGCTGGCCGCGCAGGCCGGCGCGTCGGAGCGGGTCGTCGAGCGACGCCGCGCGGAGATGGCCGCGGCGGACGACGGAGCGGAACAACTGGCGAGGACGCTATCGACCGAGGAAGCGGCACGGGTCATCAGCGAACTGGGCCCCTCAGTGACGCCTGCCGAAGTGACGCGAGATTCGATCCGGCTGACCGCCCGGCGCCTGGCGGCCTCGACGATCGTGGACATCGGCGTGTTCTTCGCCGTGCTGATGGTCGGCTTCTTCTACGTGTGGAAGCGGGGCGACCTCGACTGGGTCCGCTCGGTGCAAAGCCAACGCGGCGAGGTCGTCGAGCGGTCGCACCCCGCGGAAGCCGAAACGCGGTCGACGCGCCCGGCGGGCTCGATCCTCTCCGCCTAAGCGGCCACGAAGCCCGGCCGACGAGCCGCGACCACCACGCAAACCAAACGACGCCCGCGCCACGCACGGTGGCGAAACGACCTTCAAGCCCTCAAGCGGCCAGAACAGACATGAGCGGACAAGCGTTTGTCGACCAACTGAAGCAGAAGTTCGGCGACGATATCGTTGGCGCCAACTTGGAGAACGTCGACCCGTGGGTCGAAGTGACGGCCCAGGGCCTGCTGGCGGTGTGCCAACACCTGCACGACGAGCCGAGCCTGGCGTTCGATTACCTCAACAGCGTGACCGCGGTTGATTACCTGGAGACTGACCCCAAGAAGGCGGCCAAAGCCGACTTCGAGCCGCACATGCAGGTCGTCTATCACCTGTTCAGCATGCAGCACAAACACAGTTTGGTGCTCAAGGTGATCGTGCCGCGGTGGCGTGACGACGTCCCGGGACAGTTGCCCGAAGTGCCGAGCGTGGCGGGGATTTGGGCGACTGCCGACTGGCACGAGCGGGAGTGCTTTGACTTGCTGGGAGTGAAATTCACCGACCACCCCAACCTGCGACGAATTCTCTGCCCGGAAGATTGGGTGGGCTATCCGCTGCGGAAAGACTACGAGATGCCGACCGAGTACCACGGCATCCGCGGAAGGTAGTCAGTCGTCCGTGGTCCGTTGTCAGTGGTGATAGGCGTGGCTCGGACTGATTTTGAAAAGCTGGAGGTTTACCAGTTGGCTGAGAGACTGGCCGACTTAACTTGGCGAATCGCGTTGCACTGGGACCAAATGGCCAAAGCCACGCTTGGAGGGCAACTCATTCGGGCGGCTGACAGCGTTGGCGCCAACATCGCCGAAGGCTGCGGCCGCGGATCGTACGGCGACAATCGCCGATTCGCCAAGATCGCCCGCGGTTCCCTATACGAAACAAAACACTGGCTCAGACGAGCCTACTCGCGAGATCTGCTTGACGCGGGACAAATTGAACAACTCCGATCGATCATCGACGAACTTGCACCGCGCTTGAACGCTTACATCAGGTCGATCGGTCGCGCGGCTTGCAATCCCAAAACCGACACAACTGACTACGGACCACGGACAACTCACATGTCCACGCTTGTTGACGATCCTCGCGTCATTGAATTCGACGTTCGCACCGACGAGATGTTGGTGAACATGGGTCCCCAGCATCCCAGCACGCACGGCGTGCTGCGGCTGGTGCTGCGGACCGATGGCGAGGTTGTCTCGGAAGTCACGCCGCACTTGGGCTACCTGCATCGCTGCGCAGAGAAGATCGGCGAGAATCTCACGCCCCGGCAGTGGATCCCCTACACCGACCGGATGGACTATCTGGCCGGGATGAACATGAATCTCGGCTGGTCGCTGACCGTCGAGAAGCTGTTGAAGTACGAACCGCCGGAGAAGGGCCGGCACCTGCGGGTGATCATTGCCGAGATGGGCCGCATCGCCAGCCATCTGGTCGGCATGGGCGCCTACGGCCTGGACCTGGGCAGCTTCAGCCCGTTTTTGTACGCCTTCCGCGAGCGTGAGAAGATTCTCGATCTGTTCGAGGAAGTCTGCGGCGCCCGGCTCACCTACAGCTACCTGACCGTCGGCGGGGCGACCGCCGACCTGCCCCGCGGCTGGCTGCAGAAATGCGAGGCGTTTCTGGAGCAGTTCGAGCCGATCATCGCCGAGTACCACGCGCTGCTGACGACCAACTCGATCTTTATCAAACGCACCGCCGGCATCGGCGTCATGTCGCCGGAGATGGCGATCAACTTCGGCACCAGCGGCCCAGTGCTTCGCGGCAGCGGCGTGGACCACGACCTGCGTCGCGACGGCGAGGAAATCTACACGGCCATGTACGACGGTTACGCCTTTGAGGTGATCGTCGAGAAGGACGGCCACTACCCGAAGGACCACAAGTACCCGGCCGTCCCGCACGAGGCCGTGCTGGGCGACTGTTGGCACCGGTTCTATGTGCGGATGCTCGAGGTGGTGCAGTCGATTGACTTGGTTCGCCAGGCAATTGACCGCTACAGCACGGCGGAGGGCGGCTACGGCGAGCCGCGCAAGTTGACCGAGAAGCTGCCCAAGGGCGAGGCCTATCTGGAGACGGAATCGCCCCGCGGGCAGATGGGTTTCTACCTTGTCAGCGACGGCAGCTCGATTCCGTGGCGGGCGCGGGCGCGGAGCAGCTCGTTCTGCAACCTGTCGGTCACCAGCGACTTGTGTCGCGGCTGCTTGATCGCCGACATCCCGGCGATCGTCGGTTCGCTGGACATCGTGATGGGCGAGATCGACCGCTAGTCGGCAAACTCGCCGCAGACCCGCCGCCGTCGCCCGAAAATGCGGCGAATGCCGGCAAAAAAGCAATCCGCAGGGGCTTGTTGATCGACCTGACTTCGTGCAATATTTCACGATCTTCCGCGGCGGCGCCTGCACGGGATGTAACTGCCGCTGCCACAACATGTTGAGAAACTGACTTCGCCCTCCAGCGAAGCGGTCAACGACGAGACGGAAAGCCGAACAGTGGCCGAGTTTCTTGCCAATTATCTGCCCGCCTGGCTCGCCTACATGGTGGCGGGGGCAATTCACGTTGGCCTGATCATCAATCTCGTCGCCGTGGGCGCGTTGGTGTTCATCTGGCTGGAGCGCAAGATCTCCGGCCGTATTCAGGATCGACTCGGCCCGACGCGCGTCGGCGGCAAGTTCGGCTGGCTGCAAACGCTGGCCGACGGCCTGAAACTGCTGACCAAGGAAGACCTGGTCCCCGGCGGCGCCGACAAGATGCTGTTTCGCATCGCGCCGTACGTGAGCTTCTGTGCATCGATCGCCGCATTCCTGGCCATCCCGTTTGCGGGGGGCGACTATCCGTTCATTGTCCAGCATGTGAACACCGGCGTGTTCTTCGTGCTGGCCGTGCTGGGGCTGGAAGTGTTCGGCGTGATCCTCGCCGGCTACGCGTCGGCGTCCAAGTGGTCGCTGTTCGGCGCCATGCGCGAGGCGGCCCAAGTGGTGAGCTACGAAGTGCCGCTGGGCCTGTGCGCCGTGGTGCCGGTCATGCTGGCCGGCTCGCTCGACCTGGTCGTCATCGGCGACGTGCAACAGGGCTGGTTCACCAATTGGCTGATCTTCCACGACCCGGCAACGTTCCTGATCTTTTGGGTGTACTTCACCTGTGCGACCGCCAGCGTGAACCGGGCGCCGTTCGACCTCGCCGAGGCCGAGAGCGAACTGGTCGCCGGCTTCCACACCGAATACTCGGGCCTGCGGTGGAGCTTCTTCTTCATGGCCGAGTACGGCTCGATGTTCTCGGTGAGCCTGTTGGCGTCGATCCTGTTTTTGGGCGGCTGGAACGGTCCATTGCCAATCACCGAGTGGCTGGGCCTGACGGCGGCCAACGGCGACATCGCTTGGTATATCGGACAAGTGCTGGGCGTGATCAACGTCATTGGCAAGGCCGTGGCAGGCGTGTGCGTGATGATGTGGATCCGCTGGACGTTGCCGCGTTTGCGCATCGACCAGGTGATGGCCACCTGCTTGAAATACTGCACGCCGTTGGCCGCGGCGTTCTTCCTGGGCGCGGTGGCCTGGCAATGGTCGCTGCCGGGCCGCACGTTCTTCGGTCTGCTGGAGTCCCCCGCCGAATTGCAGTCCGTCAGCGAGGGCTGGTCCGACGCGACGGCCGCAGCGACTGACGAAGACGAACCGGAAGCCAGCGAGGACCAAACTGTTAGCAGCGAGCCGTCGCGAAAGGTCGCTGCCGCGAAGCTGACCGGCGCCGCGGCACTGCAAATCGCTTCAACGAATCTCCAGGGAGGCAAGTGACCGTGGGTGACGGAATCTACTGGCCGACCTTTTTCTTCCTGCTGTTTTCAGCACTGGCCTGCGGCTTTGCGCTGGCGGTGGTGTTCTCGCGGAACGTCGTCCGCATGGCGTTTTACCTGGTCATGTCGCTGGCCAGCACCGCCGGGTTGTTCTTCCTGGCCGGCGAAGATTTCGTCGGCGCGATGCAATTGATGATCTACGTCGGCGGCACCCTGGTGCTGCTGATCTTCGGCGTCATGCTCACGTCGCAGAAACAGTTCGTCGAGATGAAGACGCCCGCGGGGCAATGGATCGTCGGTCTGGTCACCGGCTGTGCGTTGGTGGCGCTATTGTGGATGGCGGCCTTCGAGACGCCCCAATGGCAACCGATCTCGCGGGCCGAGGCGGAGGCGGTGGCCGTGCAGCCCACCGCCACGCCCATCGGCGTCGCCCTGACCAACGGTCGCGTCGATCAACTGGATCAACCCGACGAAACGCTCCGCGGCGGCATGTCGTCGTACCTGCTGCCGTTTGAAATCGTATCGGTCCACCTGCTGGTGGTGCTGATCGGGGCGGCTTACTTGGCACGGGCCAAGCGCCGTTCTCCCTCGGCGGCCGCTCCGGGCTAAGTCGAACTCGCACAGGTCACTATGCATCACTTCATGCTCGCCAACCTGCTGACCGAACCTGTCGGCGTCGCCCACTACATGGCCGTCGGGGCCGTGCTGTTCGTGTGCGGCGTGCTGTGCATGGCGCTGAAGCGCAACGCCCTGGGCGTGCTGATGGGGATCGAACTGGTGCTCAACGGCGCCAACCTCAACTTCATCGCCTTTGGCAGTCGGTTTCTGCGGGGCGAGGGCCAGGGGCTGGGGCTCGACGGGCCGTTGATGGCGCTGTTCGTCATTGTGCTCGCCGCAGCGGAAGCGGCCGTGGCGCTGGCGATCGTGCTGAACTTCTACAACAACTACGACTCGGTTGACATCGACCGGGCCGACCAACTGCAAGGTTGATCGCCGCGGGCGAAATCGCAATGGATTCATCCTGGCTACCAACGCTGCTCGCACTGGCGTGGCTCACGCCGCTGGCGTCGTTCGTGTTCATCCTGTTTTTCGGGAAGCACGCCGGCCCGCACGGCCGCTTCGCCGGCACCGTCGCCACCGGCGCGATCGTGTTCAGCTGCGTGCTGAGCTTCGTCGCCATGTTCGGCGCGTGGCTTCCCAACAATGAGTTGCCCGAGGCCCACCATGGCGACCACGCGGCCGGGGGAGACCACGACGAGCATGCCGAGGACGGCGAGCACGCCGACGAGGCCGACCACGAAACGTTCATCCGCCCGGCAGCCAGCCCCTTTCTGCTTGCGTCGAGCGGCGGCGACCGCGGCACGATTTCCCTGGTTGCCGATACGGCTGAGGGCGAAGGCGATTCCGCCGAGCACCACATCGCCCCCAACGGCAAACCGCCCGCGGTGTACGGCGTCTTCTACAATCTGGTGACCTTCGGCAAGCTGAAGCTCGACATAAGCTACTACATCGACGCGCTCACGGTGACCATGTTTTGCGTGGTCACGCTGATCGCCTCGTGCGTGCATTTCTACGCCATCGGCTACATGCACGACGAGTTGCACGAGCCGTATACCGACCACGAAGTCACGCTGACCGACGGCACGCACCTGGTTCGCAAAGGGCGGTTCTACCGCTTCTTTCAATATCTGTCGCTGTTCTGCTTCAGCATGCTAGGGATCGTCATCGCCGGCAATCTGGCTATGGCGTTTGTATTCTGGGAGTTGGTGGGCATCTGCTCCTACTTCCTCATCGGGTTCTACATCGAACGGCACAGCGCCAGCACCGCGGCCAACAAGGCGTTCATCGTCAACCGCGTCGGCGACTTCGGCATGCTGATCGGCATGATGGCCCTGTGGTCCAGCCTGGGCACGTTTGCCTTTGGCGACACGCAGAACGACCAGGGCGAAGTGACCGAGCCGGGCATGTTCTCGGTGCTGCGAACCGAGGAGAACCACTACGCGCTGGCGCCCACCGAGTCGATGGAAGTCGAAGGCGCCCGCGTCGTCGGCGAAGGCGAAGAAGGTGAATCAAGCCACGCCGGTCAGTGGCTGCTGCTGATCGCGGGGGTCGGCGTCTTCTGCGGCTGCGTCGGCAAAAGCGCCCAGTTCCCGCTGCACGTCTGGTTGCCCGACGCCATGGAAGGGCCCACGCCGGTCTCCGCGCTGGTGCATTCGGCCACCATGGTCGCGGCGGGCGTTTACCTCACCGGGCGGGTCTACCCGATCTTTACGCCCGAGGCGCTGCTGGTGATCGCCGTGATCGGCTGCATCACGCTGTTTGTGGCCGCCACGATCGCCATCACCGCCCTGGATATTAAACGCGTGCTGGCCTACTCCACCGTCAGCCAGTTGGGCTACATGATGCTCGCCCTGGGCATCGGCGGCTGGTCGGCCGGCATCTTCCACCTGATCACGCACGCCTGCTTCAAGGGCCTGTTGTTCATGTGTTCGGGGTCCGTGATCCACGCCGTGCATACCAACGACATGTCCTACATGGGCGGTCTGCGGAAGAAAATGCCGATCACCGCCTACACCATGCTGGTCGGCTGCCTGGCGATCATTGGCGCCGGCATTCCGACTTCCATGTACGGCCTGTCGGGTTATTACTCGAAGGACGCCATCATCGAGCAGGCATGGAGCTTTGCGGGCGCCAACCGCGGCAATCCGCTGCTGTCGATTCTGCTGATCGCCCCGGTCATTGGCGCCGCGATCACCGCGTTCTACATGTTCCGGTTGTGGTACATGACCTTCGCCGGCGAGCCGCGCGATCACCACCGCTACGATCACGCGCACGAATCGCCGCGGGTGATGACCATGCCGCTGGTCGTGCTGGCCGTGTGTGCGATCGCCATCGGCTGGTCGGTGCCGGGCACGAACCTGAGCATCACCAGTTTGCTGGAGCAGGCCCAGCCGGTCGGCACGACGCCTGGCGCGGAGGGCGTGCTGGCCGAGAACCTGGTCGTGCCCGCCGAACAGCTCAGCCACGTCAAGGCCGTGAAGATCCCCGCCGGCTGGGCGGCGTTCAGCGCGGCCGCCTTCGGCGTGCTGCTGGCCACGATCATCTACCTGTGGCGGATGCTCAACCCGGCGGAGATTCGCGATTCGTTCAAACCGCTGTACGCGTTTCTGTGGAACAAGTGGTACTTCGACGAGTTGTACGACTTGATCTTCGTGAAACCCACGCACTGGATCAGCGGGCTGATCGCCAAGTTCGACCGCGGCATCATCGACGGGATCATCCACGGCACGGCCGCCACGGCCAAGGCGGCCGCCAGCATTGTCAGCAACGTGGGCGACCGCACGCTGGTCGATGGCACGGTCAACGCCTTTGCCAACCGCACTTGGGACTTCGGCCTGATGCTGCGGCGACTGCAAACGGGCAGTTTGCGCACCTACGTCCTGGCCATCGCCATGGGCACGTGGATCACATACATGTTGGTGTCGTTCATCATGGTCGCCCGCGGAACCGGTTGATCATGCGACAACGGCGCGATTCGCGCCGCCTGACAAGAAATTACCCAAGATAACCTGCACGGGCCGCTTGGCCCCTGGCTTTCCCACATAGGATCGTCGCGTCACCATGACTCTCAGCGACCCTGTAATGTTTCTCAGCTTGCTGGTGTTCCTGCCCGCTTTGGCGGCGCTGGTCATCGCGTTCTTGCCGCGCGACAACACCGAAGCGATCAAGTTCACGGCCCTGGGGGTGACGATCTTTACGTTCATCCTGACGTTGGGGCTGTTCCGCAGCAGCGCCGACGGCGTCGACTTTCAGGCCGGCGTCGCCCGGATGCAGGACCTGTTCGCCGTAAGCTGGATCCCCTCGTTCGGCATCCAGTATTTCATGGGGCTCGATGGCATCAGCTTTCCGCTGGTCGTGCTCACCGCGTTTCTGTCGGTGCTGGCGATGGGCGCCAGCTGGCCGATCAAAAAGCATGTGAAGGCCTACTGCATCCTGTTTCTGCTGCTGGAAACCGGCATGCTGGGCGTGTTCATGGCGCTGGACTTCTTCCTGTTCTACGTGTTCTGGGAAGTCATGTTGCTGCCGATGTACTTCCTCATCGGCGTGTGGGGCGGCCCGCGGCGCGAGTACGCGGCGATCAAGTTCTTTCTGTACACGCTGGTCGGCAGCGTGCTGATGCTGATCGCCATCCTGATGCTGTACTTCCACAGCGACCTGACGCGGCTGAACCCCGCGCAGCTCGCTGACGCGGGAATTGTGCCGATCGACGTGGTGGGCGACGAAGCGCCGTCCGAATCGGAGATTCAAGCCGCTTACGACGAGTGGCTCGCCAGCGACGACGCCCTGGCCGCGCAACTCACAGCGGCCGCGGAATCCGACGCCAAGACGCCGGTGCATACCTTCAACATCCTGGCCCTGCAGCAAATGGGTCAGCATACCGACCTGTTCGACGGTGAAATGTGGATGGGGCAAACGATTCAGTGGTGGGCGTTCCTGCTGCTGTTCATCGGCTTTGTCATCAAGGTGCCCAGCGTGCCGCTGCACACCTGGTTGCCCGACGCGCACGTCGAGGCGCCGACCCCGATCTCGATGATCCTGGCCGGCGTGCTGCTGAAGATGGGCGGCTACGGCATCATTCGCATCTGCTATCCGATCTGCCCGCAAGCCGGCTACGACCTGGCCTACTTCGTCTGTGCGATCGGCGTGATCAGCATGGTCTGGGGCGCCTTTGCCGCGCTCGCTCAAAACGACTTCAAGCGGATGGTCGCCTACAGTTCGGTCAGCCACATGGGCTATGTCGTGCTGGGCCTGGGCGTCTGGAGCATGGGCACTTGGGCCAACGGCTCCTACAACGCCGACTACTGGAAGATGGGCGTCAACGGCGCCATGTTCCAGATGATCGCCCACGGCATCAGCTCGGCCGGCATGTTCTTTATGGTCGGCGTCGTGTATGACCGCGTGCATCACCGCAACCTGAACGAGTTCGGCGGACTGTTCGCCAAGATGCCCGTGTACAGCGGCTTGGCCGTCGGCATTTTCTTCGCCGGCCTGGGCCTGCCGGGCCTGTGCGGCTTCATCGGCGAAGTGCTGGTCGTGCTGGCGGTGTGGAAGTACAGCTACGTGCTGGCGATCATCTCGGCGGCCGTGGTGATCCTGACGGCCGCCTACATCCTGTGGGCCATCCAGCGCGTCTACTTGGGCGCCGAGTACAAGGGCCCGCACGGCGAAGCGCTCACCCCGATCACGATGCGCGAGCTGGCTATCGCCTCGCCGCTGATGGCACTGGCGGTCATCCTCGGCGTGTACCCCAACGCCTTGTTCCGCTACATGCAGCCGTCGGTCGATCACCAGGTCGAGCAACTGGCCGCCTGGACCGAGCAGTACGACGCCAACCAAGCCGAGGTCCAACAAGCGTTTCGCGGCGAGGCGCGGCAGGTCGTACTGACCGACGCGCTGTCCGACTAAACTCGCCTGCAACTGGTGTGCTCCGCCTTCGCGCGACTCCTACTTCAACCACTAACGGACACGTCCGCGGTGAACCTGCAAACGATCGTCAACTCGCTGATTAGCGATACCGTGACCACGAGCCTCCCGCTGTTCAAGCCGGAGCTGGTGCTGTGCGTCACGATCGTCGTGCTGCTGGTCACACGGCTGTTCCCGGGCCTGAACAAGATCCCGCCGTTCGCGATCGCCCTGCTGGGCGGCATTGTCGCGTTGTGGGCCTCGCTGCCCGCCGGCGGGATTGCCGACTGGGCCAAGATCGAACGGCAAGAGCTGTTCACCGGCATGCTCACTTACGACGCAGTCACCGCGTTCATCCGCGTCTTCTTGATGGCGTTCGCCGTCCTGTTCATCGTGCTGGCTCGGCTCACAGGGCTCGCCGATCGCGAAGACGGGCAGGACTTCTACTGCTTGGCCTTCGGCTCGATCATCGGCATGTGCATCATGGCGTCGGCCAATCACCTGCTGACGCTGTTCTTGGGCGTGGAGATGGCGAGCGTGCCCTCGTACGTGCTGTCCGGCGTGGTCAAAGGCCGTCGGCGCAGCAGCGAAGCCGCCCTGAAGTACGCCGTCTACGGCGCCGGCACCGCGGGCGTCATGCTATACGGCGTCAGCTTGCTGGCGGGGATCCTGGGCTCGGCTCACCTGCCGACGATGGCTCAACAACTGGTCGAATTCGACATTGCCGGCAAACTCGCTGAGGGCGACCAGTACATGCAGGTGCTGGTGCTAGCGTTGGGCGGCTTGATGCTGGGGGTGGGGTTGGCGTTCAAACTGTCGGCCGTGCCGTTCCACTTCTGGTGCCCCGACGTGTTCGAGGGCGCCTCGGCCGAGGTCGACGGCTTTCTGTCGGTCGCGTCCAAGGCGGCCGCGCTGGCCCTGCTGGTCCGCGTGGGCATCGGCTTTGGACACGTCCCGGGAGAAACGCCCGAGTCGGTCGCCGCTGCCGCCCGGCCGACCGCGACGGTCCAACTCGCCGCGGCCGCGGCCGACGTGCCACCCGCCGTGCGGCTGATCGCCGATGAAGCGCCCGTGACCGACGGCGATGCCGAGACCGCCGACGCAGCGGCCGACACCGGCCCGCTGTCGCCGGTCCGCAGCTTCTTCGTCCAGGTGGTGGGCATCGTGTCGGTCATCACCTGCACGTTCGGCAACCTGGCCGCGTACGGGCAGAAGAATATCAAACGGATGCTGGCCTACTCCACGATCGCGCATGCCGGCTACATGATGATGCCGGTCGCCGCGGCGGTCGCGCTGGTCGGCCGCGATCAGGCGGCGGCGGGCGACGCCGTGTCCTCGATGCTGCTGTACGCCGCGTTCTACCTGTTCATGAACCTGGGCGCCTTTGCCATCATCGCCTTCCTGCGCAACTCGATGCAGAGCGAACAGATCGACGATTACGCGGGCCTCATCGGCCGCAGCCCGCTGGTGGCCCTGTGCCTGACGGGCATCCTGGTCAGTCTGGTCGGCATCCCGCCGATGGCTGGCTTTATTGGCAAGTTCCGCATCTTCCAGTCGCTGGTCGAAGCGGGCGGCCCGCTGATGATGTTCATGCTGGTCGCCGCGGGGCTGAACACGGCCATCTCGCTGGTGTATTACCTGCGGGTGTGCAAGACGGTGTGCATCGACAGCCCCCCCGACACCAGTCGCCCCGTGGCGCTGGGCTTCTTCGCCTCGGCGTACGTGCTGGCGTTGTCGCTGCCGGTGCTGGCGTTTGGCATCCTTCCCAATAGCATCGCCCAATGGGCCCAGGCCGCCACGGCCGGATTGTTTGGTTAGACGCAGCCGATGAAGCCTGAAATCGTCAATCTGCTCAATCGCCTGCTGGCGATTCTCTGCAAGTCGTTTCCGCAGTACCTGCGGTGGTCGCGTCCATTCGTGCCCGCGGGCCGCGGCGAGGTGATGGAAGCCATCGGCAGCATTGCCGACGACCAGGACCGGCTGGCCGACCGCGTCAGCCGCATGATTGACGAGGCCGGCTACCCGCCCCGCGACGGCGAATTCCCCATGGAATTCACCGACATGCACGACCTGGGCATCGACTTCTTGATCAATGCCGCGGTCGCCTACCAGGAGCAGGACGTCGAGACGATTTCGAAGTTGGTCGACCGCCTGCAAACCGCCCCCGCCGGCAAAGCCATCGCGGAAGAAGCCCTGGGGATGGCCAAAGGGCATCTCGATACGCTGCGGGAGCTGGTTGCGGCGCCGGCGGCGCAGTGACCTGTTACCGGTGACCAGTGATCGGTGGAGAGAGTCGCTCCCTGGCGCCGCTAATCATGCCACTGGTCACTGATAACTGATCACCGGTCACCGCCGCCGTGCTCTTCGACACCCACTGCCATCTCGATCAAGACGAGTTCGACGCCGATCGGGACGAGGTGGTCGCCCGCGCGGCGGCCGCGGGGGTGACCGACATCGTGGCAGTCGGCACCACGGCCGCCTCCAGCCGCCGCTGCGTTGAGCTGGCCGCGCAGTACGGCAGCGTCCACGCGGCGGTGGGCATCCAGCCCAACTACGTGCACGAAGCGGCCCCGGGCGACTGGGCCGAGATCGAACAGCTGGCCGCGGCGCCTGGGGTAGTCGCGTTGGGCGAAACGGGCCTGGACCGCTACTGGGACTTCGCCCCGTTCAACCTGCAGCAGGACTACTTCGACCGCCACCTGCGGCTGTCGCAGCAGACGAACCTGCCGTTCATCGTGCACATGCGCGAGTGCGAAGCGGACATCCTCCAGATGCTGCGCGACGCCCGCGCCCGCGGCCCGCTGCGGGGCGTCATGCACAGCTTCACCGGCGGCGTCGACATGATGCGCGAGTGCGTCGACCTCGGGCTGCATATCAGCTTCGCGGGGATGGTTACCTTCAAGAAGTCGGTCGACCTGCGGGACGTCGCCGCCGCGGTGCCGCTGGATCGGCTGCTGGTGGAAACCGACGCCCCGTACCTCTCCCCCGAACCAGTCCGCAAAATCCGCCGCAATGAACCGGGGCACGTGCGACACACGGCCGAGCAGCTGGCCGAACTGCGCGGCCTGTCCTTGGAAGATTTTGCCGCCGCGACGACGGCAAATGCGAAGAGCTTGTTCGCCGGGTAGCCGCGGTGGCCGTCCAGGCTCGCGCGGCGGCACGCTCTATATCAGCGAACCGCGGAGTGCGCGGAACACGCGGAGAGAATTCGATTTGCGAAGTTTTCGAAGTATCGGCGTCGTGTCCGGGTTTGACGGATCCGCGCCCAAATCGATGCTTGGCGTTGACCTTCGACACCGGTGTTGTCCCACCAATGGTTGTGGTGTAGCTTGACGCCAGTTCCAAGACATCACCTCTGTGAAACAACGCCGATGACTCCACGTTGGGTGAATCGCGCTAGATTCGTGGTTACGATCCTGAGCACCTGCGCCGCATGTTGCGGACCGGCAACGGCCCAAATTCCGCTGGCGGTCTTTAAAATCGATGCCGATCAGTTCGCGGGGCACCCCAATGGAGATTACGTCTACGCGTCTGAGGATTGGTCAGACAAAGTCTATCGCGTCAACTTGAACACCCTCCAGGTTGACGCCTCGTTCTATGCGGGCGATGGACCCTACGGCATGGCGCTCTCAGAGGACGGAAGTCGCCTCTACGTGGCGAACAAGCGCACGCCCACAATCTCTGTGATTGATACGGCGACGAACCAGCTTGTTGATCAGATTGACCTGCCAGTCGGGGCGTACGACGTCGAGATGGCCAGCGGCGGATATCTCTATGCCACGCCGTGGCGCAACGATCTATCCGGTCTCATGCAAATTGACACGGCGACAGCGCAGTTTGTCGACTCGGTACGGGTGCTCAGCTCAGGCAGTCCGACCGAAGCCCTCCTTCAAATCAGCCCTGATCGCCAGACGCTGTACGTCGCCGAGACAAAACACTCGGGGGGCGGTTTGTTCGCATTTGACGTGAGCGAACCAATTCCTCGGCAATGGTGGAGCAACCGATCCTCTTTTCCGCTAGGCACGAGTGCGTTCGATTTGGGCGGACCCGGCCGGGACCTTGCGGTGAGCGGAGATGGCAACAGCATTGCCTACTTGACTGGCGCGGGAAACGGTATCAACGGTGCACGCTACGACATCGCCATTTTGGACTCGCGCGATTTCTCGGTCATCGCAGACTACGAAGTCGGACGCTTTCCCACCGAGGCGGCATTCAGTCCCGATGGTGCAGTGCTATACGCCGTTCATGAAGTCCAGGGAATTGATGTGATCGTCGTCGATCGGGAGAAATACGAAGCAGCACCAACGTGGATGCGATACTCACTGATTTCGACGCCGCGTGCGATCGGGAACACCGAACCGGTTCGCAAGGGAGTGCACGAGTTATTCATCGATCGCACGGGATCGCGACTCATCGCTTCAATCGAGGGCGAAGTACGAATCTTCGATACGGGGCGGCGAGTAATCCCCGAGCCATCGTCATGGTGCCTGCTTGGTCTGGGCGCATTCGCGATGCAATCTGGGTTTCTTGGCATCAGAGTCAGCCGTCGCCGCCGAGCGCGGTCCCGGGCCCATCTCCGGCACAACGGTTGTTGAGGCTTGACGGGCCCGACCTCTTGGGCCAATCTCTGCGGCGTGGCTCGCCACAACGCCTCTTGTCGCTGGCGCGACCCAGGTTGGCTCCAACGCCAACCTGGGCTACCCAAACCTCTGCGCTCTCCGCGACCTCCGCGGTGAACATCCCGCGCAATCACCCGCACTCACGCCTTCCGGCACACGTAGTAGTTGTTCATCACGTCATGCTCCAGCGTGTGCACCGCGACGTTGGCGAAGCCGGCTTCGGCGAACATCTGCAGCGCCAGTTCCTCGCCCCAGCACGTGCCCAGACCGCAGCCGCAGTTGGCTAGCGAGACGGTCATGCAGTGCATTGTGGAGATCGTGTACAAAAACGGCGCGACCGGGTGATCGAGGTTCTTCTCCAAGTGGCTGGACGAGCGAATGTCCTGGGCCAGCAGCAGACCGTCGTCGGTCAGTGCGCGGTGAATGCCGGCCAGCATGCCGTGCGGATCGACTTGGTCGTGGATGGCGTCGAACGCAAAGACGACGTCGAACCGCCGGTCGTCGTCGAGTCGGGCCGCGTCCCGCACCTCGAAGCGAATATTGGGCAGGGCGCGTCGCCGGGCTTCGGCCGTGGCCCATGCGACGGCGTCGGCGCAAAAGTCATAACCTACGAACTGCGACCGGGGAAACCGCCGGGCCATGTGCATCAACGCCAGTCCGCGTCCGCAGCCGACGTCGGCCGCCTCGACGCCGCGCTCGAGCGACTCGAGCAGCCCGTCGACCAGCGGCAAGATGTGTTCGTCGAGCGCCGCCACGACCGTCTGCAGCGAGTCTTCGGCCATCACTTCATGGAAGCGGTCAAACTGTTCGTAGGGCACGCCCCCGCCGTTGTGAAAGCAATCCAGGACCCGATCTTCGACCTTGCCGAACAGGGCCATGAACTGCATCAGGCCGGCCAGGTTGTTGGGCGTTGCCGCGCGGGTCAGCCATGCGGCGTGCTCCGGCGGCAGACGGTAGCAGCGCGAATGCGGGTCGTAGTCGATCACGCGGCCGGTGGTCATCGCTCCCAGCCATTCGCGGACGTACCGCTCGTTGAGGCCGGTCTCGTCGGCGATCTCGTGCGAAGTGGCCGGTCGGTCGAGGCGCCGCAATCCGTCGAGCAGCCCGGAGCGGTGGCCCAGGCTCAGCATGAACGTGAGCGACGCCTCGTTGAGCATGTTGGTGACGCGCAGGCTGAATGCCTCATGACGGTCCGCGTCGAACGGGGCGGCGGCGCGGGGCTCCAGCACGGCAGAGGGGGAAGTCGACATGGGGAAATCCTGGGGATCGTTGCCTTTTCTCGGTAGAATGCAGCGGGCGCGAGTCGCTCGCTGCGCCGCGGCGTTGCGACGTGGCAACTTTACGCGGCGCGCCGGCCCGTCTCAATTGACTTGAGGTCCAGTTCACTTGACTGTTGGTCAACCCCAGCGGCGCCAGCACCGAGTTTGGCAATCTTCACGTGGATCTGACCCCATGCCATCGTTGACCACGCGCGACAAACTGATCGAGGCCGGGCACGAGGTGTTTTACCGGGAGGGCTTTCTCTCGGTCGGCCTGGACCGCCTGCTCAGCGAAGTGGGCTGCTCGAAGCAAACCTTCTACAACCACTTCGAGAGCAAGGACGACTTGATCGTGGCGGTGATCGACATGCATCATCGCTGGTGGAGCGGCGAGATCCGCGATCGCATCCAACGGGCCGCCGGCCCCGATCCGCGGGGACAGATTCTGGCGATGTTTGACGTGATGGACGAGATCATCAACTCGCCCGAGTACCGCGGCTGCATGTATATCAACGCGGCGGTCAATTTCCCCCAACCGCACCACCCGGCTCATCAGTCCGCACTCAAAGCGAAGGCCGACGGCGTGCAGTTGCTGGTCGATCTCGCCCGCCGCGCCGGCGCGTCCGACCCGGTGGCATTCGCGCAGGAAGTCGACCTGCTGATCGAAGGGGCTCTGATCACGCGGCAGGTGTCGCCCGACCGCGACACGTGCGCGATCGCCCGTCGCGCAGCGCAGACGCTTATCGACAAGTATCTGCCGGCTGTTGCCTAGACGGCACGGGCTGGCGTGCGACGCCCTGTCGGAGTCGCCTTCCTGGCGCCGCGGACTTCGGCGTAGGAGGGCGCCGTGCCGGGGCAGCCTACATCGCGAGGTCGGGCACGCGGTACGGCGCCCGGTAGTAACCTGCCTGGCCGGGGCCCGTGTAGTTGCCGTGGCAATCGCACGGCTCGCAGCAGGCGGGCGGTTCGTTGTGCCACTCGCTCCAGTAGAACTCGCCGCAGCCGGCGCAGCCGAGGCCGCATTTCTTGCACGCGCGGCGGAACCAGCCGGTCTTGTGGCGGCACTGGCAGCCGCAGCCGTCGCCAATGCAACGACCGCAGTCGCCGCCGGCGCACGCATCGCACGAACCGTCGCAGCACGTGTCGGAGCAATCGTCGCAGCAGGCGTCTTCGCAACAGCCGCTGCCGCAGGCGTCGTTGCAGCCACTGCCGCCGCAACCAAATCCGCCGCCGCAATGCTCGCAGCAGGCTTCGTATTTCATGAACGCGAATTTGCGCCCGCGGTCGCAGGAGTCATCGCAGCAGTCGCCCTTGCGGATCGACTGGCAGCCGACGCTGCTCGCTAACAGTGCCATGGCCAGCGTGGCCACGATTCGATGCGCAATCATCTGATTCTCCCCCCTCGCGATGCGCCGGCAGCCGATCGGCCGGCGCGCAGCGGCCCGCTTGCCAAAGTGGGGCCGGCCGTATGGGGTTCATCGGCCGAGCGGGTCGCGAGAATGCATAAAATCGGTAGAATTGGGGCCGCCGCGTCGCCTGCTGGCGTTGATGCATGCAAATTGCACGGCGCCGATGGTCGCGGGCGTCGTGGCCGACGCCGCTAAGCGCGACACGCCACGGTAAATCCCCATTTCCCAATCCCCATTCGGCATCGCAGACGTGCCCCCTGCCCCGCTTGCTCCTGGTCCGCTGAATCACGTGGCGTTGCCCACGGCTGACCCGGTCGTGGGCGCGCGGTTCTACGCGGAGGTGCTGGGTTTCGCCGAAACGCCGCGACCCGCGTTTTCGTTCCGCGGCAGTTGGCTGTGGCGGCCCGAGTGCGGCGTGATGATTCACTTGATCGAGGTCGACGGCCATCAACCGCCGTCGGGGCCGATTGAAACCCGCAACCGCCACCTGGCGCTGCAAACCCCCGATTACGACCGCAGCATCCAGCAACTGCGCGAGCACGGCATCGAGTTCGTCGAGCGCGTGCTGCCCGACTACGGCTACCGACAAGTTTTTTTTCGCGACCCCGACGGCAACGTGATCGAATTGGGCGAGTGGCCCGCGCCCGACGAGATGCTTGCGGAAAGTAGGCAGTAGGCCGTGGGCAGAGCCGTCCCACAGATCGTCCAGCCAACTGCCGACCGCCCACTGCACACTCAACACTACCAACACCCAACCACGGATGACGGACAACCGCCACATGGAACCATCTGCCAAGAAGTTCTTTCAAGCGATCCTCGAAACGCCCAGCCCGTCCGGATACGAAGAGCCGGTCCAGCGGCTGGTGCGCGACTACGCCGAAAAGTTCGCCGACGACGTCCGCACGGACCTGCACGGCAACGTGATCGCGTGCGTCAATCCCGACGCCGAGCTGCGGGTGATGTTCGCCGGCCACGCCGACCAGATCGGCCTGCTGGTCACGTACATCAGCGAGGAGGGTTTCATCTACACCAACACGATCGGCGGCTGGGACCCGCAGCAGTTGATCGGCCAGCGGATGACGATCCACACGGACAACGGCCCAATCCCAGCGGTGATCGCCCGCAAGGCGATTCACCTGCTGGACGAGTCGGAACGCAAGCAGGTGGTCAAGAGCAAGGAACTGTGGCTCGACATCGGCGCCAAGAACCAGGCCGAAGCGGCCGAGGCGGTGCAGATCGGCGATCCGGTGACGCTGGAGCTTGGCTATCAGGAAATGCGCAACGGGTTTGCCAACTCGCCCGGCATGGATGACAAAACAGGCCTGTGGGTCTGCTTTGAAGCCGTGCGGCGGGCCAAGAAACTGGGTCTGAACGTCGCGGCCTACGCGGTGGCGACCGTGCAGGAGGAAATCGGTCTGCGCGGCGCCCGCACCGCGGCTCACAGCGTCGACCCGCACGTCGGCGTGGCGGTGGACGTGACCCATGCCACCGACTGCCCCACGATCGACAAGACGCAGGAGGGCGACATCAAACTGGGCGGCGGCCCGGTGATCTACCGCGGCCCCAACATGAACCACGCCGTGGTGAAACGTCTGAAGCAGGCGGCCGAGAAGAACGAGATCGACGTGCAATGGGGGGCCGAGGGCCGGGGAACCGGCACCGACGCCAACGCGATTCAGCTCAGCCGGGGCGGCGTGGCGGCCGGGTTGGTGAGCATCCCCAACCGGTACATGCACAGCGCAGTGGAGATGATCTCGCTGGAAGACATCGATCACGCGGCCGATCTGCTGGCTTACTTTGCGGCGAGCCTGTCGGTCGGCGACGACTTCACGCCGCTGTAACGCGATTTCGCGCGAGCATGCATTGCCAGCAGCCAGGGGCGTCGATTGACCCGCCCGGCGGTATCTCGTAGTGTTGCCGCCCCTCGCGCCGCCGGCGCGAGGCGTCGCCGACACTTGCCGAGCCCCGCCGTGCTGCGCTGCGTCTGCCCCTGCTTGTCCCGGAGTCGATTTTTCCGCGCTTGGATTGCCGCGGTTACGGTCGGCGTGTTGCTCACCGCGGCATCGGTTCGCGGGCAATCTTACGGGCCGCTGCTCGCCAGCCCAACGGGCCCCACACCCGCCGAGGCGGAATCGCCCACGGCCGGCGTCGCCCCCGCGCCGAGCGTCGAGGATCAGCGGCAAGAGGTCTCCCGCCGCCTGCGCGTGGCGATGCAGCAACAGGACGCGGCAAGCGAAGACGCTGCCGAGGCGCCCGCCCCGACCGACAGTCGCGAAGTCGAAGGACTGAAGCAACTCGACCTGATCCTGTCGCAACAGGAAACGGCCCGCGAGCGGCAAGCGGAGTTAAAGAAGTCGCTGGAGGAGGCACAGGCCAAGCTCGAATCGTCGTCGCTGGCCGCGGTGGACGCCGACCAGCCCGTCTCGTTCTTGAAGTGGGACGCGCTGCACGACTCGTTGGAAATCCAACAGCAGCGCGTCGATGCGGCCGCGGGGTCGGAGCAGGCCGCGCAGGAGGCGCTCTCCCGCGCCGCAGAAGCCGCTGAGGCGAAGGCCAGGCTGTTGCGGCGCAACAAGGAACTGCTGGCAGCCAACTCCTCGCCCGCGGAGGAGCCGCAGTTGGCGGCCAACGTGGCGGCCGCCGAGTTGGAAGTGAAAGTGGCCGACGCGGCCGCCGAGTTGGCCAAGTTGAATCTGGCCAACGAAGCGCTGCAGCGCGAGGTCCACCAACTGACGCTCAAGCGTCTGAAGCGCGAATACGAAGCGCAACGCCCGCGGGTGCAGTTTTCCGAGGGCGATCTGGCCGACCGCATGGCGGCGCTCGCCGAACGCGAGCGCAATCTGACGCTGCGGATCCAGACTCTGGATCTCAACGCCGCCGTGCTGCGCAGCCAGTGGTCCGACACGCTGCGCGACGCGGGTCCCGAAGCCCAGCGATCCGAAGCGGTGAAAGCGGAGGTCGAAGCCCGCGAGAAGTCCTTCGAACAGGCCAACCGCGCCGGCGAGTTGGCCAAGGAACAACTCGGCTGGATCGCCGAGGCCCGCAAGATTTGGAAGCGGCGTTACAACGTGGCGTCGCAGCAGTACGAAGTCGACGAGTTGGCGTCGTGGGAGAAGGACGCCGAGGCGCTGGCCGAGACGTTGGCTGCTCGGCGCGCCGTTTTGGACCGCCAGATCCAAGACCTGCGTAGCGTGCTGGCCGAAGAGAGCGTGCTGCCGCGGCCCGACGACGCCGACGCGGACGAGGCGACTGAGCGGTGGCGGCGGGCGCTACGGGCCTCGCTCCGCGAGCAGCTCGACGCGGTGAACGAGCACATTCTGCGGCTCGACGAGATTGCCCGACTCAACGACAAGCTGCGCGACGAGATCACCGCTCGCACCAGTTCGTTCTCGCCCAGTGAGTGGCTCGCGGAGGCATGGCGTTGGGTCGCGAACGTCTGGAGTTACGAGCTGCTGCATTCCGAAGGCCAATCGATTCGCGTCAGTACCGTCGTGTTGGGAGTGCTGCTGCTGGCGTTCGGCTACTTGCTGTCGAAGCGGATCGCTCACTGGCTAGGACATCGCTTGCTGCCGCGGCTGGGCGTCCACGAGGGCGGCGCCGCGGCCTTGGAGTCCCTGGGGTTCTACGCGTTGATGCTGGCGTCGACGCTCACTGCGCTGCGGTTCGTGAACGTGCCGCTCACCGTGTTCACGTTTCTGGGCGGCGCCGCGGCGATCGGCTTGGGCTTTGGCAGTCAGAACGTGCTGAACAACTTTATCAGCGGCCTGATCCTGTTGGCCGAGCGCCCCATTCGCGTCGGCGACCTGGTCGAGGTGGACGGGCTGACCGGCCTTGTCGAGTCGATCGGCATGCGCAGCACGCGAATGCGCACCCCGCAGCATCTGGAAATCATCGTCCCCAACAGCGCGTTCCTCGAGAACAACGTCGTTAACTGGACGCTGTCTGACCGCACGGTGCGTTGTTGCATTGAGGTGGGGCTGGCCTACGGGTCGCCGACGCGCGACGTGGCTCGCTGGCTCAAACGGGCCGCGGACGAGCACGGTCTGGTTCACAACAAACCGGAGCCGTTCGTGTGGTTTGTGGGCTTCGGCGATAACGCCCTGCAGTTCGAGCTGCACTTCTTCGCCACCGTGCGATCGCTCGCCGAGCGGCGGCGGATCGAAAGCGATCTGCGGTTCATCATCGACCAGTACTTCCGCGAAGCGGGACTGGTGATTGCCTTCCCGCAACGGGACGTGCACCTGACGACTCAGCGCCCGCTGGAAATCCGCTGGGCTGAGAACGACGATGCTGATGATGACGAGAAGCCGCCGGGGCGTAAGATTGCGTAACGGGGCGGGAAAAGAGGGCGCCAGCTCCACCTGCTCACGCCGGCTCGTTGGCCAGCATCTTCAGGTAGCTTTCATACCGCCGCAGGTCGAGATAGCCGTCGGCCACGGCGTCCTTCACCGCGCACTCGTCTTCGTGGTCATGGGTGCAATTGGGGTACCGGCAGTGGCTGACGTACGGCCGCAGGTCGCGGAAGAAGCCGGCCAATTCCTTGGGCTCAACGTCCCACAGTTGAAACTGCCGGATGCCCGGCGTGTCGACGACGAACCCGCCGCAGGAGAGCGGGATGAGTTCCGCGGTGGTGGTCGTATGGCGACCTTTTTGGTTTTCCTGGCTGACGTGCCCCACGCGCAGCCCCAACTGCGGATCCAGGGCGTTGAGCAAGCTGCTCTTACCCACGCCGCTTTGCCCGCTGACGGCCGTTTCGCGGCCCGCCAAGAGCTCGCGCAGGGCATCGACGCCCCACTCCCGCGTGGCCGAGAGCTGTAGCACGCGATAACCGTACTGAGCCCACGTGCCGACGACGGGCTGCAGGTCGGCGCGATCGACCAGGTCGACTTTGTTGAGGCAGATGATGGGCGTCACGCCGTTCCGTTCGGCCGCCACGAGATACCGGTCCACCAGGTGCGGTTTGAGCGCCGGCTCGGCGACGCTCACCACGATGAGAACCTGATCGACATTGGCCGCGATGATGTGCTGCCGTCCGCGGCTGTCGCGCGATAGCACTCCGCGGCGCGGCTCGACGCGTTCGACAATCCCTTCGTCAGCGCCCTCGGGCCGAACCCACACGCGATCGCCGGCCACGACGACATGCCGCTGATCGGTGGCGAGCGTCTTGAGCAATCGCCGCGTGGCGCATTGCCGGATTTGCCCGTCGTCGAGCTGCACGAGATTGATCAGACCCTGCACGCGCAAGACGCGCCCCAGCCGGCAAGTCTCGGGGTCGATGGCCGGCAGCACCGTGACGCCGGCATCGTCTTCGGCGATCTCGGCGTCGGCGACGGTCCGCTTGCGCGTCAACTCGCCCTTGCCGGTCACGCTCTGCCGATTGACCAGATCCGCCGTTTCGTCGGCGTCGGGATCAACAGCTTGCGACCAATTTTTGTCGCGGGCCCGCGGCGTGCGGTTCTTGCGAAATTCGGCGCGGACTTTCCGCTTCTTCTTGCTCATGCCGAAACTCGCGCAGCCGCTCCCTGCGGGGATCGCACCTGCCGATGCACATCCCGCGTCATACGGGCTTGTCGGGCATTTTGATCTGCCCGGCCTCGTGATTCGTCACGTCGTAGCGGGAGCCGTACGTCTTGGCCTGCCGCTCTTCGGCCGGCGCCTTGCGCGATTGCAGACCGGCCCGCGACAGCAACGACTCCTTCATGATCTCCGACGCCATGTCGTCGGCCGGCGGGGGCCCGACGGCGCCCAAGTCGGTCGGCGAGTACAGCACCTCGTACTTGTGCTTCGCGACTGCGAGTTGGTCGCCCGGATCGAGCCGCTTCTCGTTAACGCGGATGCCGTTGACCTTCACGCCGTTGCGACTGTTCATGTCGCGCACGTACCAATAACCGCCGTTGATGAACAACTGACAGTGGTGAGCCGAGACGTTGGCGAACCGCAGCACGACGTCGCAGCTTTCGCGGCGGCCGACTAGCAGTTGTTTCTTGAGCAGCGGGATCGGATCGCCGCCGCCGATGGGAATGAGTTCGCCGTACATAACCTTCAACCACCTCTTGCGTCGCGTGGAAATCGCCCCAAGATGAACGGAAATTATGGAATGAATCTGAGGATCTGCGTCGCAATTGCGCGCAGCTTAACCGGCTCGACGAATGGCGCCGAGGACCGGTACTGGCCACCTACCACTGTACGAAGTGCCGCAAGTGCAGTCAACCAAACCGCTTACGCCCGACGAGACAGGGCCCTCGTGGCGCACCGCGGGTCTGCGCTTCTACTCCTACAACCACTTCATCCAGCAGCGGTTTCGCCGCCGGGTGCAGAAAGTGAGCGTCGACGCCGGTTTTACCTGCCCGAACGTGGACGGCTCGGTCGCGATCGGCGGCTGTACGTTCTGCGACAACCGCAGCTTCAGCCCCAGCCGCCGCCTGCCCCGCAGCGGAATTCTGGGGCAAATCGACCAAAGTCTCGCCCGCATGCGCGGTCGCTACCCCGACTGCCGCGATTTCCTGGCCTACTTTCAGCCGGCCACCAACACCTACGGCCCCCTCGACAAGCTGCGCCGCGTCTACGCCGAAGCCCTCTCCCACCCGCAGGTGGTCGGGCTGGCTATCGGCACGCGCAGCGATTGCGTGGGCGAGGAGGTGCTCGACCTGCTTGCCGAGTTGGCCCGCAGCCATTTCGTGTCGGTCGAATACGGCATGCAGACCATGCACGATCGCTCGCTGCAGTGGATGAACCGCGGACACGATCATGCGTCGTCCGTGGACGCAATCGAGCGAAGCCGCGGCCGAGGGTTTGAAATCGGCGTGCACGTGATGCTCGGGCTGCCGGGCGAGTCGCGCGCCGACATGCTGGCCACGGCCCGCGAGGTCGCCCGGCTGCGGGTCGATTCGGTGAAGATTCACAACCTGTATTGCGTGAAGAAGACCAAGCTGGCCGAGGAGGTCGCGGCTGGCGAGGTCACGTTGATGGGCCGCGCAGACTACGTGCGCACGGTGGTCGATTTTCTGGAATTGCTCCCGCCCGACATGGTCGTCGAACGGGTCACCGGCGACGCCCCGCCCGACTATTTCGTCGGCCCGGCGTGGAGCCTGGACAAAGGCGGCGTGCGGCAGGAGATCGACGCCGAATTCGCGCGCCGCGATTCGTGGCAAGGGAAACGGTGGTCGGAGCCGACGAGCGCGTCGGCGCCTGCGGGCTCACTCTGACTCCAGCTCACTCGGGTTCGGCAGCAGCCGTTTCCGCAGCAGCGCGCCGCTCGGCCAGGTCTTTCTGGAACTTCTCCAGATTCTCCTGATCCACGACCCGGCATTCCAACGCCACCGACCCGGCGCCCGGCAGCGGCAAAGCGCTGACCTTGTTACGGCACAATTTGCAGAGTTCTTCGACAGACTTGTAGCCCATCAGGAACGGGTCCTGCACGACGGCGCCGACGACATTCCCCGCGGCGATCCCCGCCAACGTTTCTTCGTGCTCGTCAAAAGCAATGACCGCCACCTCGCCAAGTTTGCCCGCGTCGTCGAGCGCCTGCAGGCACGCTGGGCCGTTGTAGCCGTACATGGCCACCATCGCGGCTAAGTCGCTGTGTTGCTCAAGCGCCTTCGCCGCGTTGGCGGCCGCCTGCTTGGGATCGCTCCCATCCAGGTACGTCGCTACGATCGTGTAATCGCCCGCCTCGCGCGGCTCGCCCAAATCGGCGTCGAGCTGGGCCAGATCGTCTTCCCGCGGGCTCCACACTCCCATCAGGGAGTTGATGAACGAGTGCCGGCGATCACGGGCATTCTGACGTTCATTGTCGCCGATGAAGATCGCCACCTTTCCGCCGTCGGGAACCGCCTTCTGCAGCAGATCGGCAGCCAGCCGGCCCGCCTGCGTGTTGTTTGATCCAATGTAAGAATATCGCAACGATTGCGGGGCGTCGTTGTCGTAGGTGACGACCTTGATTCTCGCCGCGAGGCCGCTGATCAATTTTGTCTGCGCTTCGGGGTCCAGCGGACTGATCGCCAGCCCATCGAAATTATCCGTCGACGCCTGCACGAGCGTGGCCGTCTGATCGGGGCCGGTCCCATCCGGCACTCGCACATCGAGCACCGCCCCCAAGTCGTCGGCCGCGCTCTTGGCGCCTTTGGCGACCTCCTGCCAGAAAGCATCCGGGCCGCCGACGATCACGGCCAGCTTGGGCTTGGAGATCGAGGGGGAATCGCCCGCTGGGCTGACGTTCACCGCCGAGTGGTAAAAGTAAGCGGCCAACGCCAGTGCGATCACGGCGCCGAACCACAACAGAGGTTTTCGGTCTTCCATTGTGCGACCCAATGCAATGCGGGACGAGATCCGCGGGAAAAGTGACTGCTCAGCCGGCCGGGCGACAAGGGCAACCGCCGACGCATGGCACTGGTCTTGATCGTAACAGACGCAGCGATTCGCCGACAAACGCTCCGCACTGTGCGGCTGAAAAATCGCATCCAGCCGTCCGGTGAACTCGCCCAACCGGCGCCACTGTCGCAATCCCACGCGGTGGGGGGAGCATCTGACGCGATGCGGCGGTTCGACCGGCGTACCCGGTTTGGCTAGAATATCCAGCGGAAACGCGGAGACGACGGGGCAATCGCCGGCCGCCGCCCCCCGGGGCGGCAGCGGGAGGAAAGTCCGGGCGCCGCAGGACAGGGTGGTGGGTAACGCCCACCGGTCGCGAGACCAGGGAAAGTGCCACAGAAAGTAAACCGCCGGGGAGGCTGTCGGCTATTAGCTATTGGCTCTCGGTCAGAGAGAAGAACTGGGGACCAAACTCAGTTTCGTCTGGCCGACAGCCGAAGGCCGAGAGCCGACAGCCTTCCAGGTAAGGGTGAAACGGTGCGGTAAGAGCGCACCAGCAGGCGGGGCGACTCGCCTGGCTCGGTAAACCCCACCCGACGCAAGGCCAAGCAGGGAGCAGAGTCGGTCCGGCTCGTTACGACTCTCGGGTAGGCTGCTAGAGGCGACGGGCAACCGTCGTCGTAGAGGAATGATTGCCGGCCGCCGCGCCCCTCGGGGCGTCGCGGTCACAGAACCCGGCTTACAAGTCGTCTCCGCGTTTCTTTTTTTGACTTGAGACTTGAGGCTGGTGGCGTGAGGGAAAACGCTGTGGACGCCGCCGGGTCGCCGTCTCATCACCGTATCGTTGTCGAGCGCGCGGCCCACGCCGATGATCAAATTGTTGCAAATGCTCTGGGCCGGGCCGTGGTCGCTGTTTGGCGGCGTGCTGGGGCTGCTCGGCTTGGCCACCGGCGGCGGCGTGCAGGCGCGGTGCGGCGTCATCGAGTTCTACGGCGGCGCCGTCACATGGTTGCTCCGCAAAACTCCGCTCGCCACCGGCGTGGCGGCCATGACTCTGGGACATGTCGTGTTGGGGCAAACGGCCGCCGCGCTCGACGTGTGCCGGGAGCACGAATTGGTCCACGTGCGGCAGTACGAACGCTGGGGACCGTTGTTCGTGCCGGTGTACTTTCTATGCTCGGGATGGGTTTGGCTGCGCGGCGGCGATCCCTACCGCGACAATCCGTTTGAGCGCGAAGCCTACGCCATCGCCCCGTGAATTCCCGCATGCTCGCTGATCTCGCCGCGCCATCCGCTGACAAGTCCCTCGACTGCGTCGTCTGCGGATCGTGCGTTGTGGACGTGTTGGTGCGGCCGATCGACCTGCACGCGCCGATTGGCGCCGGGACGCTTATCCGCACCGAGCCCATGGCACTCACCACCGGCGGCATCGTCTCCAACGCGGGCATCACACTGGCGCGGTTGGGAGCGCGCGCCGCGGCGATGACCTACGTCGGCGACGACGAGTGGGCCGATGTGATCCGCACGCGGTACACGGCCGAGGGGCTCGACGCGACGCACCTGGTCACGCTCCCCGGAAGCAAGTCGAGCACCAGCGCGGTGCTCATCGACGCCGCGGGCGAGCGCAGCTTCCTGCACGCCGTGGGGGCGCCCAAGAAACTGGACAGGGCGGCCTTTCTGGATCGGCTCGATCTGTTCGCCGCGGCCCGGGCCATGTTGTTGGGCTACTATCCGCTGCTGCCCAACCTGCTGCCCGATCTACCCGAGGTGCTGGCCGCGATCCGCGGCGTCGGCTGCGTCACCGCGCTGGACGCGGCGGGCGACGGGGGCGAGTTGCAGCCGCTGCGGGACATCCTGCCGCACGTGGACGTGTACGTTCCCAGCCGCAAAGAGGCGGAGCATCAAACGGGCGAGACGGATCCACGCGCCATGATCGCCGCATTCCGCGACGCAGGCGCGGGCGGCTTGGCGGGGGTGAAACTGGGAGCCGCGGGCGCCCTGCTCTCTCCCGCGCCGGGCGAGATGGTCGAGATCGCCGCCGTCGACCCGCCGCGGCCGATCGTCGACACCACCGGCGCCGGCGATTGCTTTCTCGGCGGATTGCTCGCCGGACTGCTCCGGGGGCACTCGGTGCAAGAAGCGGGCCGGCTGGGCGCTGCGGCCGGGGCCTGCTGCGTGACCGGGTTGGGCGCCACCGCCGCGGTCCGCGACTACGCCGGCACGGCCGCTTTGGCCAATCTGGCGCCAGCGGGTCGCTGAGCAGCGTCCTTGCCAGCGCCCCGCGCCCGACCTCTTGTCCTTCAGATCGGACTGGCTTCCGCGGGCGTTTTTCCCCGTTGGGAATCGGCCAGGCAGTTTCTCTGTAACGCCGCCGGGGCGCCTCTCGCTTCGTTAGTCGTGCACTTCTGCACTCCACCGCAACCAGCACTGCACGGGAGCAAAAGCCATGACTCGCCTCACTCATTCCAGCAAACAGCGTCGTCTGACCGCCGAGGGACTTGAAGAGCGCCGCATGATGGCCGGCGACGTGGGCGTCGAAATGTTCGGCGGCGTTCTGATGATCGACGGCGACGACCTGGGCAACGCGGTGCAAGTCGCCAAGCTCAACAACGGCAACCTGGAAATCCGCGGCCTGTCGGCCGACGGCGGCCTGACGCGCATCAACGGCGGCTTCGGCGCCTTCACTGTGCCCGCGGCCAATGTACGCGGCATGGACATCAACCTGGGCGACGGCGACGACGATTTGTATCTCAACACCAGCGCCGGCACCACCGGCAATCGGATTTACCTGGCCGACGACTTGAACGTCCGGATGCAGGGCGGCGACGACTTCGTCAAGATTCAGAACATGGACATCGGCGGCGAGACCGATGTGCGCATGGATCGCGATCCTTCAAGCTCTCTCGCACCGATCGGCTTCGACTTCACTGGCGGTGACGACCGCGTGGAAGTCTACAACTCGGGGCTCGGCGACGCCGACTTCGACATGGGCGACGGCGACAACGAAGTGAAGTTCGGCTCGTTCTACACGCCCTACGGCTACGCCACGTGGTCGTCGACCGATTCGCTGGAACTGACCAGCGGCGACGGAGTCGATGACTTTGACCTCCAGAATGTGTTTGCGTCGGACAACCTGTTCTTCTCGATGGGCGGCGGCAACGACACGTTCGACGCCGACGGGCTACGCTCCTACCAAGGTTGGACCTACGTGAACGGCGCCGCCGGTCGCGACGACATCAGCCTGGCCAATGTGACGACAGGCCGCAGTCTGGTTCTGCTGGGCGAAGAAGGCAGCGACGAGATTGCCGTGACCAACGGCTCCGTGGGCGAAGACATGTTGATCGACACCGGCGACGGCAACGACGTCGTCGCGGTGGAGAACGTCGACGTGGCCGAGTCGCTGTTCGCGGACCTTGGCGACGGCAACGACACGCTGGGACTGTTGCGAACCACCGCCGCCTCGGCCGAACTGCACGGCGGTCGGAACACGCGCTTCGGGCAAGACTCGCTCACGATGACCTGGAGCCGGTTCGGTTCGCGAACCACTACGGGTTGGGAACGATAACAAGCGAACCTCCCGCGCCGATCAGCTACCAAAACAACGCGGCCGTCGCTCGAAGTGAGCGACGGCCGCGTTGTTACATTGTGGGCCGTGATGTCCGCGGGCCGTGTTTCGCCGCGTCACACGTCGAACTTGATCCCCTGCGCCAGCGGCAGGTCGGTCGAGTAGTTCACGGTGTTGGTCGCCCGGCGCATGTACTGCTTCCACGAATCGCTGCCGGACTCGCGACCGCCGCCGGTGTCTTTTTCGCCGCCAAAGGCGCCGCCGATTTCGGCGCCGCTGGGCGAGGTGTTCACGTTGACGATACCGCAGTCCGAGCCCGCGGGACCGCAGAACTGCTCCGCCTCGCGCATGTCGGTGGTGAGTACCGCCGACGCCAAACCCTGCGGCACGCCGTTGTGAATCTCCAGCGCCTGATCAAAATCCTGGTACCGCAGCAAGTAGAGGATCGGCGCGAACGTCTCTTGCTGCACGATCGGCGCGTCGGCCGCGATTTCCACGACCGCGGGCCGCACGTAAAATCCGCCCGCGGGGACGCCGTCGGTCACGCGCTCGCCGCCATGCACTTGGCCGCCCTGCTCGCGAGCCGCGGCCAGTGCGTCCTGCATGCCCGCCAGCGCCGCCTCATCGACCAGCGGTCCCACCAACGTACCGTCGTCGCGCGGGTCGCCGATGGGCAACTTGGCGTACGCCCCCAACACGCGGTCCCGCAGCGTGTCGGCAATCGACTCGTGGGCGATCAACCGCCGCAGCGACGTGCACCGCTGGCCGCAGGTGCCCACCGCGGCGAACACGATCGACCGCACGGCCAATTCCATGTCGGCGGTGGGGGCGACGATCATGCCGTTGTTGCCGCCCAACTCCAGCAGCGAGCGGCCCAGTCGCTTGGCCACCGTCTCGGCCACAGCGCGGCCCATCCGCGTCGAGCCGGTGGCCGACACCAGCGGCACGTGCGCTGATGCGGCGAGCGTCTGCCCCGCATCGGCCCCGCCGATCACGACCGAGGACACGCCCGCGGGGACGTCGGGCATCTCTGTGAGCGTCTTGGCGACCAGCGCCTGACATGCCAGCGCGGTCAGCGGCGTCTTTTCCGACGGCTTCCAAACCACGGGGTCGCCGCACACCCACGCGATCGCGGCGTTCCACGCCCACACTGCCACAGGAAAGTTGAATGCCGAGATGACCCCCACCGGCCCCAGCGGCAGCCACTGCTCGGCCAGCCGATGCCCGGGCCGCTCGCTGGCGATGGTCTTGCCGTACAACTGGCGGCTGAGCCCCACGGCAAAGTCGCACACGTCGATCATTTCCTGCACTTCGCCCAGCGCTTCGGTCGTGATCTTGCCCGCTTCGGCCGTGACCAGGGCCGCCAGGTCGGCCTTGTGTCTGCGGAGTTGCTCGCCGTAGCGGCGGACGAATTCACCGCGAACTGGCGCGGGGGTCACGCGCCACGTGCGAAATGCTTCGCTGGCCGCGGCGATCGCCTGCTCGACTTGGGCCGGCGTGGCCAGCGCCAAGTCGCCGTGGCTGGCGCCGTCGATGGGCGAGCGGGTCGGCAGCGGTTCGCCGGAACCCGCTTGCCAATCGCCGCCGATCGCCACGGCTTGCAATGGGGTGGGAACGCCAAGTTGTTCGAGCGCGTCGGCGACAGTGGCAGTCATGGCACAGTTGCGGTCGAGCCGCGAGTTGGAGGTGTTCGTGAGAGAAAGCCCGCCCTCGGAAGCCGTGGGCCTCCCGACTCGGCGGGATATGCGCGAGCGACGCGATTTGCTAGCTGCGGTTGAACGAGGATTTGGGCAGAGCGCCGGCGCCGGTGCTGAACCGCGTGGCCGTGGCCGCATCGTAACGCTTGCCAAAGCGGTTGGCGATGAACTCGTCAAAATCGACCTGTTCCTGCCGCACAAACCCGCTCCCCGGCAACTTTCCCGCGGCATGCATGTCCACCGCCGCGCAAATCCCCGCCGCGGTGGTGATCTGGATGGCGCTCCAGTTCTCCTCGCCGATGTATTCGTGGTAAATCTTCCGCGCATCGGTCACCTGCACCAATTGTCCGTCGCGCCAGCCAGTCACGGTGCAGAAGGTGACCACCACGTCCTGGAACGTAATCGGGACCGAGCGTTCCAGGATTTCTTTGAGCGTGTCGCGATGCTCGCCAAGCTGCAACTCGTTGACCAGTAGCAGCATCTGATCACGGTGCCCCTGGTAGCGGATCGTCTTGTAGTTCAGCTCGCGCACCCGATCTTCCAGCGTCTCGCACAACGTGCCCAACCCGCCGCTGGTGTTGAACGCCTCGTAGCGAACGCCGTCCACCGAGAAATGCTCCAACCCCTCCAACGGCAGCACGTCGATCCGTCGCCCCGCGTAGACCGCGTCGCAAGGATTGCAGTATTCGTTGATCAGGCCGTCGGTCGACCAGGTCAGGTTATATTTCAGCGCACCGGTGGGGAACTGCGGCAAGGCGCCGACCCGCATCCGCACGGTGTCGAGCCGATCGAAGTACTTCGTCAGATGATGCGCAACGATCGAAATGAATCCCGGCGCCAACCCGCACTGCGGCATGAAAATCTGCCCGTCGGCCGCCTGCGACGATACCTCGCGGACGCGACGGGTCGTCTCGACGTCTTCGGTCAGGTCGAAGTAGCTCGCGCCAGCGGCCAGCGCCGCTTCGGCCACGGCGGGGTTGTGGTAGTAACTCAGGGCCGAGATCACCGAATCGCAGTCGGCCAGCGCCTTGCGCAACGCCGCGCCGTCGGTCACGTCCAACTCGACCGGATCGATCTTCACCCGCTCGGCAAGCCGCTGCAGGCTCTCCGCATCGGCATCCGCCACGCGGACGCGGTAGTCGCCCGAATCCACCAGAAACCGGGCGATCATGCGCCCGATCTTGCCGGCGCCCAACAGTAGAACAGTGTGCATCAAGCCCCTTCTCCCGCACGCGGTGCAGCAATCTCGTCAGCTGGGGGGGAATACGCATCGGTCCCCTTCCCTAGCAATAGTAGCAAGGGGACGAGCGGGCGGGAGATGCGCAGAAGCGAGTTGCGCTCTTTCCAGAAGCGCATGCGCACGGACGATCGGCGCCGCCGTCACGACCGGCCGTCGGCGCGCGCAAATCGGGCCAGCGACAGAAAGCCGATGGGCAGGGACGTCGCCCCGTCGACAGCGAGGTCCGCGAGCGCTTGCCCCAGCACCGGCGCGAATTTGAAGCCATGCCCCGACAGCCCGGCGGCAAAGACGACTCGCGGGTCGCTCGGGTGGCGGTCCACCACAAAGTGCTCGTCCGGGGACATCGTGTACATGCACGCCGAATGTCGCAGCGGCGTCGGCGTTGCGAACGGCAGCCGCGCGCGGACAAACGCCTCCAGCGCCAGCCGTTCGCCGTCGTGCAGATCGCGATCCAGGTTGCTCGGGTCGGCGACGACGGCTCCGGGGGCGTGATCGCCCACTTTGGCGCCGCGGCCATCCACGTCCGGAAAGCCGTAAAAGACGCCCGTTGGCAACTCAAACAGAAAGCAGGGACATCCCGCGTCGACGGCCATTTCCGCCCCGGCGGCATGCCACGCGACCACTTGTCGCCGCGGCGTCAACGGCACGCCCACGTCCGCCAGCAGTCCGCCCGCCCAAGCGCCGGCCGTGACGATCAATCGTTCAGCGAGAAACTCCTGGTCGCCAGCCTGCACGGCAATCGCATCGCCGCAAGTCCAGCCCGACACCCTGGTTGAGAAGCAAGTCTCGGCGCCAGCGGCCCGCGCCGCGTCCAGGTGAGCGGCGACGCAGCGTTCGACGCGCAGGACGCCCGCGTCTGGCTCGTAGACGCCGTCCAGACCATGCCCGGCCAGCGCCGGCCAGCGCGTGGCCGCCTCGTCCGGCGTCAGGCTGTGCACGTTCAAATTGTGCTGACGGGCGGCGCGCAGTACGCCGGGCACGACAATGCCGTCAGGCGGACCGAACTCGGCCAACCCGGTTGCCTCCAGCAGCGTCGCCCCGGTGGCCGTTTCCAGCTCGCGCCAAGCCGACCAACTCGCCTGGGCCAGGGGCACGTAGTCGGGATGCTCAAAGTACGCGGCCCGGATGATCCGCGTTTCGCCGTGCGAACTGCCCCGATCGTGCGGCGGCGCGAACTGATCGATCCCCACCACGCGCAACCCGCGTCGCGCCAATCGATACAACGCGGCCGACCCGCCCCCGCCGCAACCTAGAACAATCGCGTCAACTATCGTATTCACACACCCTTTGTACGGATTTCCGCAACACGCGGTCAACCGAGGCGTGCTCGAGACCTTGCACCCCCGAGCTTGTCATACAGTTGATTCTAGTCGGCGAACGCACAGCGACGACTGATCGGCAGTAACGCGCCGTGAATTGGATTTCGAACTGACATTGGAATTGCCGACATAGGGGCAGCTATGTCCGAAAAGCTGTTCGGAACCGGCGGTGCCACCTCAAGTGCTACCGCCGAAGGCCACGTGTGTCACCGCTGCAATCGGGAACTCCCGCTGCGCATGGCGGCGTCTGGCGAAGCTGCCGCAGTATGGTTGTGCGTCGAATGCGGATTGCCGTTTCCCGCGGTCTGTCTGCCCGATCGACTCCCGGCGCTCAGTGAGCGGGTCGCGCTGGACGATCGGTACTTCGACACGAGTTATCTGCCTCCGATCACGAAGGAAACCCGGTCAGAAATCATTCGCCTGGCCGGCGATGACGGCCAGAACGACTTCAGCGAGAAGCGCGCCTCGCCGCGGATCGCCGTAGCGCTGCTGGCCGCCGGAGTCGAGTTGGACAAGGCCTTCTATCCGATCAGCCCGACGTTCCAAATGATGATCACGAACGTCTCGGCCGAGGGGATCGGCATGGTAAGCGTCGGCCGGTTGTCGTCGCCATTTATTGCCTTGAAGATGCGATCGTCGTATCGCGCCGAGCCGATCCAGGTGATCGTTGAAATCGTCCGGCAGCGCGAACTGCGCAGCCCCTACACGGAAATCGGCGGTCGCTTCGTAATTCGCCTGGGGTCGACGGCCCGCTAGCAGCCCCTGCTGCGATAGCGGCGCCGGCAACACTCGCGTTGCCCCATGGAGCGATCTCGGCTACGCTCGCGGCCTGGAGATTCGAGGCCCGCACCGGCGTCCCGCAACGCTGCGGTTGCGCCTCGCCCCGCTACTTCCCCGCGATCAGCGCCACCGGCGTTTGGTCTCCCGTGCAAGGACGCACCCGTGCAAGGATGCAACGGATGAAAATCTCGCGACTCGCCGCGACCGGCATTGAAGGTTGGAACGACTGGGCGGCCGGGCTGGCCGACCGGGCCACGGTGTTTCACGGCGGCCCCAAGAGCGGCAAGAGCACCCTGGCCCAGCTCGCTGCGCAACTGCTGTATGGCAAACCGGCCGGCGCTTGGCGCCGCGAGTTTGCCCAAACCACCCCGCTGGTCGAAGGTTCGCTCGCCGTAGATGACCGGCAAGGTCGCTTCGTGCTCCGCCGCGTGCGCGACGGTTCGCCGTCCGGGCAGCTCACCGTCGCGGCGGCCGATGGCAGCACGGTCGGCAGCGCCACAATCGACAGTCTGTTGGGACACGCCTCGCCGCGCTTGCTGGCCCAACTGTACGCTGCGGATTTCGCCGCCGGACCGCGCGTCGAAGAATTGTTCGCGCCGGAGTTCGCGCGGCAATTCAACGCCCTGCTTCACCAGCAAGTCGAGCCCGCCGCTGCGGGCGACGCGGGCAATTCGTCCAGCACAAGCGACCGCCAGCGCGGCCAAGTGCACTCCGGCGCCTTTGCGTCCAACAAACGGCAACTCGACGCACTGGTCGCCCGTCGCGATGATCTGGCGGCCCAACTCGAACAAGCCCTGTCGGGACGTCGCCAGCACAGCGGCGACCTGCAACGGCAACTTGCTGAATTGGAAGCCAAGCTCGACGCCCGCCGTCAACGGCGCAGCGGCCTGTTGGCCGAACGCCAACGCCTGCAAGCCGAGTTGGCCGGCCTGACGGCGCGGCTGCGGTACTTCGACCTCGAAGCCGCCACGCGCCGCATTTCGCCCGGCGAACACGACAAGCTGCAGCAGCAGTTGGAGCAGCTCGACGGCGAGATCGGCCGCTGTCGGCAGACGCTCGCGCAACTGCAAGAGCGCGAAGCCGTGGTGCGCCGCGGACTGGCCGAAGTCCACAGCGACGGCGCCGCCCACGACGCCGATTGCCTGGCCGATCAGCGCGCGACCCTGGGCGTCATCGAACGGCTGCTCGACGACCTCGACGCCGAGACCGCCCAACTGGCCCGCGCCGTAGAGAGCGACGTGGCGCCCGCCGCCGACGCTCACGCGCGACTCTCGCCCGTGGCCGACATGTTGCGGCAACAGGTCTACGCCCTGTGCGGGCAGATCACCGAACAAGAGCGGGCCGTCCGCCGACACCACCTGCAGGCCGAAGCACGCCAGTTGACCCGGGCGCAGACGGACCTGTCCGAGCAGCTCGAACAGCTCCTCGCCCAGCGGCAGGCCGCGACGCACCGGCTGCGGCTGGAGTCGCACCCCACGGTGCTGTACCCCGATGCCCCGGCGGATGACCATTGCCGCTGCGAACATCATGGCCGGTTTGTCGTGGAGTCGGAAGCCATGCTGCTGGGCCGGGGCGATCGCGCTCGCGGCGAACAAGACGCCCGCCGTGGCGCCGCCGACTTGCAGCAGCAGATCGACAGCCTGGGCCGCGAGATTGCCGAGCTCGACCGCCTACTCGACGAGGGCCAGCGCCAGTGGAACCAATGGCAGCGGTCCCGCGCGGGGCTGACGGACTCCGACGCGATCGCCCGGCTCAAAGCGGAAATTGAAGACGTCGAGGCACGGATCGACCGCCAGCTCGCCTGCGGCTGCGACCGCGCCGCACCGCCCGCCGCCGACGGCTGGAGAGCGTCCGATATCCTGGCCCAACTGACCGACGGCCGCCTGGTGCAAATCCGCGGGCCGCGCGGCGAGCAGCCGGGCGAAGTGGTCGACCACGCCGGTCGTCGTCGGTCGCTGGAGCAACTCACTCCCAGCGAGCGAGATCAAGCTTACCTCGCGGTCACGCTGGCGCTGATCGCCTCGCACGCCGCCGCGGGCGCCGCCCTGCCGTTGGTGCTCGACGAACCGTTCCTCCGCCAAGACCCGGCCGACGCCGCAGCGATGGTCGGCGTGCTGGCCAACTTTGCCGCCGCGGGGCGCCAGGTGGTGATCTTCACCGAAGACGGCGAAGCCGCCCGCCGATTCCAGTCGCTGGGCGTGACCACGCTGGACGTGCAGCAGCAACGCTCCCGCAAGACCACGCCCGAACCGACGCCGGTCGTCGCCCCGACCGGCGAAGAGGTTTCCACGACCCGCATCGTGCGCGAGACCGTCGCCCAAGGCAGCCCGCAGCTGCGCGTCACGGGTTCGTGGTCAACCGATCTCGATCCGGCAGTCTTCTATCTGACCGAAGACGCACCGATCGACGAGTTCCCCGTACTGGGCGAGAGCACGGCCCGCACGTTTGGCCGCTTGGAGATCCGCACCGTGGGCGACCTCCTGCAGGCCGACCCGCAGCAGGTGGCGGCGCGGCTCGACCGGGCGGAGGTCACCGCCGCGGTGGTCGCCCTGTGGCAAACTCACATGCGACTGATGTGCTTCGTCCCCGGCGTGTCGCTCAACGACGCCCAATTGCTGGCCACCTGCGGCGTGGCCACGCCCGGCGAACTCGCCGATGTGGACGTCGACGCGTTTGCCGCGGCGGTTGCCGAGTTCCTGGCGTCGCCGCGCGGGGGGCGGTTTGCCGGCGCCGCGAAACGCTACTCGCGCAGTCAATTCCATACCTGGAGTCGCGCCGCGGCGGACAACCGTCAGCGGTGGCGACAGTCCCCGGCCGGCTTGGCCTGGAAACGCTACCGTCACGCGGCTCCGCGGATTCGCAGCTTTGGTCGGCGCGATTCCGAAGCTCGCTCGCGAGACCGCGGCGCATCGGCCCGGACCGAGCGCAGCAGTTCGCGTCGCTCGTCGGGCAGCAGCCGCCAACGATCGCAACGTTCCAGCCGGCAACGGCGCGCCGTGCGGTTCTTCCTGCAAACCAGCAGCCCGGTGGTCGACGCCCCGTCGATTGGCGAAAAAACGGCCGCCTTGCTGGCGGACGTCGGCATTCGCACGGTCTCCGACCTGCTGGCCTGCGACGCCGAGTCGACGGCCGAGGAGCTATCGCAACGGCGCATCACCGGCGAGGTCATCCAATCCTGGCAGCAACAGGCGCGGCTCGTCTGCCGCATCCCGGAGCTGCGGGGCTATGGCGCCCAACTGCTGGTCGCGTGCGGCTACACCGAGCCGACGCAAATCGCCGGGGCCGACGCGGACGAATTGGCGGAGACTATCGCCGAGTATTGCGAGACGAAAGAGGGCGAACGCATCCTCCGCGGCAGCGACACGCCGTCGGTGGAGAAGATCGCCCAGTGGATCGAGCACGCCCACCAGCACCGCTCGCTGGAAGACGCGGCTTAGCAGGGCCGGGAGAGCGAATCTCTGCTGAAGCCCGTGGTTCGGCTGGAAGCGGGAGCGCGCGTGCCGCGGCTCTGCGAGCCGTGCGATACGCTGACCGTTTCTCCCCTGCACACGGCTCACAGAGCCGTGGCACGTTTTCTCGAAATCAGTCGCAGCCCCAACAGCACGAGTGCGGCAAGCGCTCCGGTTGCCGGCTCGGGCACGACTCCGCCGGCCGCCTTGGCGGTCGTGGTTCCGTACGCCGTCTGCCACATGATATAGTCGTCGCCGGCCGTCTTGCCGTCAGAATTGGCGTCGCCGGAGGCCGTGTAGCCGTAGGCGCCGGTCCAGATGGCCAAGTCAGCGCCGTCCACCGCGCCGTTGGCGTTGAAATCGGCCGGCCCCGCAGGCACGATCGGGTCGATCGTCTCCCAGCCCAGGTCGCGCAGGAACGCCAGATCCAGCATGGTCAGCGTTTTGCGGCTGCCCACGGTAATCGTGGGGTCCATGACCGTCTCTTGCGGAGCTCCGTCAGAGATCCGCGTGCTCAACAAACTGGGGGCAATGTGGTCGCCATCAAGAGCAATCAAGTTCGCGCCCGTGCCGTTCTCGGCGATCGCCTCGGCGCCCAACCAAGTCGTCCCGGCGACAAGCGAGTTCCATGTGGACGAACTGCCAATGCCCAGCGTGTGGATCAATTCGTGCAGGGCGACCGAGTAGAGATCGTTCTTGCCAATCGCCACGGGAGTCGTGTGATCGAAGTGCCAGTAATTCGCGAGCTGCGCCGAAGAATCCTGAATGCCGTTATTGTTCGTGTCCAGGTCGATCCAAAAATTGCCCAGCGTGCTGCCGAAGTCCAGCGAGTAAACGGCCGTCGTGGGACTGAGCGAGATGCTGCCGCTGAGCATGCCAATTGTCGGGCCGACATTTCCGCGCGTGAGCGCAGCGTCGGCGGCACTGGCCGCTTGCGACACCGCCGCATTGAGCGACTCGGGATATCCGACCACGTTCAGCGAGAGCCCCACGCCCCCGGGGCCGCCCACGCCGAGGGAGGAACTCGTCAGATTGCGGCCGCCGACATAAACCCGAAACTCGTCGCTTGCCAGCGTCGGCTGAGCGACCTCGACCTGAGCTCCAGTCGTCGGATTGGTGTAATAGAAGGCGGCATCGAAAGTCGCCGTCGTGTTTCTGCCGCCCGTGGCGTATCCCTGCCCCGTGAATAGGTCCGTCGTGATTGGCGCCAGCGTCGTGGTGATCGCCGCATTCAGATCCGCGGCCGCGGCTTCGATCGCCGCCTTGGCCGTCGGGTTCGTCGAGAAGAACGTGTCGTGCGCGTAATCCAGCGTGATGTTCAGCGCAGCGGCCGGTACGGCCAGCCCGCCGACAACGGCAGCGTACGACGCGATTCGCAATGCCCAAGATTCTCGCACGCGGGAAACCTCTGCTCCAAACCAAGCCCCCCTGATCCGCGGCCAGACCGCCGCGTCCAGAACCCTTTCAGGATAATCGCCGGCCACAGACGGAGCCAGAGCGGCGCCCGGCCGAGGTTAGCCCGGCACCCTCCGCCTCGGCAAGAGCGTGCGGGATATGCCGGCAAAACGGGCCCCAGCCAGCCGCGGCTTCCCCCAACGCAGCGGCGCTGGCCAGTTCAGCAGCAGGACAATTCGGCAGCGCGGGCTTCCATTGCCAGCAGCCGCCGCTTCAGATCAACGCCCTGCGGGGCGGAAAAACCGCCCAGCCCGCCGCCGGAGGCCACCACCCGGTGACACGGCACCAACAGCGGAATGCGGTTCGACGCCATCACCTGCCCCACGGCTCGCGCGGCGCCGCGGCTGCCGACCGACGCGGCAATCTGGCCGTAGGTCCGCGTGCTGCCGTAGGGGATTGCACGGCACGCGGCGACCACGCGTCGCTGAAACGGCGTCATGGCGCCCAGTAGCAGCGGCACATCGAAGAAATCATCCTCGCCGCCGGCCGCGTAACCCTGCAAACGCGCAAGCAGCGTCTCGGGAGCGAGCACGACCGCATCGCCCAATGGCAAGGTACGCCCCGACTGCAGCGCCTCCTGGGCGGCAGCGAAGACGCGCCGCTCCGCCTCTCGCGCTGAAGCGTGTCCGATGCTCGCCGCACAAGCGCGGTCGCTGCAAAAAGCCACGGCGAGCGCACCGATCTCCGACTCGATCGACGCCACGTCGACGGACAACAACGCCCTGCGGTCTGTCGCAAGCATGATCACACCGACCTTCCTGGTAATCGGCACGGCGAGCCATGGAACGCTCGCCGTAGCGGCAACGTTTGTAGCGGAACTGCCGGCAGTATATCGGGTCGCGCGGCACGCGGCGACCCTTTGCGCGGCGCCGCCCCTTTTGACACCTTTTTCCCGACCGCCCTATACTTCCCGTTGGAAAGCTCGCCGACGCGCGGGCGTCCGCCCTACTTGCCCCGAAATGGTGGTCGCGACGATGAATCCCTACAGCTCGCATGCTGACGATTTTTACGTGAACATGAATCTCAGCACCGAGATGCAACTGCCCAGCAGCCGGGAGACCGTGCTGCACTACTTCGAGCAGATGCAGAAGAAATACCCCGAAATGCGCAACTTCTACGCGCGCGACAAGAACGATTTCATCCTGGAAGAGGACAAAGATCGCGGCGACTACCGCTGGTGCTCGATCGAGCCGCGGCGGATCTGCTCGGGGCACGTCAATCCGGAGAACGTTGACGACGCGATCCAGCAGCACCGTCTGGCCCTGGAAGTGGCCCCCTACGCACTGTCAGTCAGCACGCTGGATTGCGAAGCGCTCGACCTGCTGATGGGGTTCGATTTCACGTACCGCGGCAACCACAACAGTCTGATTACCGAGGCGCTGGGCGTGTGCCCCGCGTTCGACAAACTGGCCGCCGCGCCCGGCGCGACGATCATCAATCACGAGCCGTCGTTCACCTTTGCCCTGGACGAAGAGTGCCGCGTGCAGTGCCGAGTGAGCATGGAAGCCCGCACCAATGCCTACCAGATCCGCACGGGCGAATTCCAGGAGGAGCAGCTCAGCGTCTACGTCACGGCCCGCCAGTACGGCTCGCTGAGCGCCGAGCAGACTTTCGTCGAGACGCTCGACCAGCTGTGGAAAGTCTGCCGCGACGTGGTCGACAACTGCGTCATCGAATCGGTCCTGCAACCGCTGGCGCGGACGATTTCGATGAGCTGATTCGCAAGAGCTGGCCCGTCACGGCTCGGGAGCGAGTTCGTACGCTGCCACGCCGCGGGAATCCGCGACCAGCAGCACCAGCTGTCCGTCGTCGTCGCACCAATCCGCGTCGACCGTGTCGCCCGCCGCGTTGACCTGAGCGACGCGCGTGCCGGACTGCACGTCCAGCACGTGTACGACTCCGCCGCGCATGCAGATCGCGGCCACGCTACCATCTGGCGCGACTTTCATCTCGTCGACATGATCGCCGCCCGGCAAGTCGGTCGTCCAGGCGATTTCGCCGTCGACCGACAGCGCGACAGCCGCCTCGCCGTCGTCTCCTGAGCCGGTCAGCAGTATCCGCGGCTCGCCGCCCGGCGGCGCCGGTGCGTACCGCACGCAACTTCCGTACAGCGGTGTGGAGAGGTCATCGATGTGCTGCCCGTCGGCCGCGAACAGGTGAACCTGCCCCGCGGCCGACGTCGAAATCACGCGTACGTCCTCGCCGAACTTGCCGGCGGTCACGTGCCAGACGTTCCCCAGTTCGGTGTTTTTCCACGCCAGCTGGCCCTGGGCGTCAATCACGTGCAAACCGGTCCCGCCGTTAAAGCCGATGACCACCTCGTCGACGCCGTCGCCATCGAGATCCGCCGCCCACACATCGTCAATGCCTTGGCCCGCTGGATAAGTCCACAACTCCTTGCCGGTGCGATCGTACGCCGTCAGCGGGGAACTCCAACCGGTGAAGGTAAGCAACTCTGGCTTGGCATCGCCTACGAGATTGGCCAGCCGCAGCACGCGGTTGCGCGTCGTCAGCGCAGTGGAGTCGATCTCCTTGCCGCCGGCGTTCCACAGATCGACGCGTCCGCGACGCAAGCCGTAGACCGTGCCGTTCACGGCATCGACGGCGACGCTGGCCGCGGCCCCGTCGGACGCCCACGACTCTTCCGTCCCAAACGGATCGCCAGCCGGTTCGACCCCGGACTCTTCGGCCTTGGCCAATTCCTCAGCCGCCAGATCCTCGCCGGCGAGCAACCGGGTGAGCTGGTCGGTGAGCGTGTCCTTGATCCGGGCCCCCGCGCCCAGATGCACCACATGCACCCGCCCGTCCTGGCCGATCAGAACCGTCTGCGGGATGCCCGACACGCTGTACAGTTCAGCCACGTCGCCGTCGGGATCGCTGAGAACCGGCGTCTTGAGTTCCTGCTGCGCGAGGAATTGCTCGATCGTCTCGCGATCCTCGCCAATGTTGATCGCGTAGAAAACCACGTCTTGCCCGGCGAATCCCTCGGCGGCGGCCGTCACCTCGGGCAGCGCCTGCACGCACGGCCCGCACCAAGTGGCCCAGAAATCGAGCATGACCACCTTCTGCCCGAGCACGTCGGCCAGGCGAAACGCCTTGCCGTCGGGCGTGGACAATTCGAACTCCGGCGCCGGCTCGCCCACCAACGGGTGCAGCGACTCGCCGCCGTCGAACGAATCCATGAGCGACTCGACCTGCGCGGCGCCCTCGGGCGGCACAAACTTGAAATCGTCGGCGGCGAAATTCGGCTCGAAGTCCCAGTTGCTGAACGTCGCCTCGAACCGCATTTCCATGCCTTGGGCTGCGGCGGGAACTTGATCTCCCAAGTCGGGTACGAACAGCAGTTTGCGGAGCACGGGCGCTTTGCCCAATTCCACGTAGGCGACGATTTTCAGTCCCGGGCGCTCGATCTCAATCGACTGCAACTCAGCGCCGTCAACGGTCACCCCTTCGCCCAAAGCAGCCGATTCGGCGCTGGCAAGCAAAGTCGTCACGAGCCCCCGCCCCGTAAACGGCCCCGACAGTCCGGCCGGGCCGACCAACATCATGTCCGACATATCCGCGCCATCGGCGGCTTGCTCCTCCCAATCGGCGGGCAGGTCATGCACTTCGTAAGCGCCCGTCATGGGCAGGTAGTACGTCACCTGGCGCCCGTCGCAGTACGACGAACCACCCATGTCTCCGCCCTGCAATTCAATCACCCAGCGGCGCGGCTGCTTCACACGGATGTGGTACGTGCCGCTCATGCCGTTATCGGCGGCGTCGCCTTCGTCCATGCCCGGCATCTTCATCACCATGGCCAGATCGAATTCGCATCGGTAGGCCTCAGCACCGCGCAGCACCGCTTCGACTTTTTCAAGCAGTTGCTGCGCCTTGGGCGCAATCTCGGCACGGGCTCGGCTGACGGCGCAGGCCCAAGTGACAACCACGCCGCAGCACGCCGCTGCAACGGCCGCATCTCTTAACTGACGCATCCCAATGTCCCGCGGGAGAGAGTGAAAAGACCACGTCGACAGCGCCACGTAGGGGACGCCGCGAGCCAGTCTACCCGTCCTGCTTGCGGGGAGCAAAGAAAAGCCCACGAATGGGCCAGGGCGGAAACAAGTTCCGCAGCAGCCAATCGGGCACGCCTTGACGAAGCCGCCCAGCGGAAAGCTCCGATGCTTCGAGCGCCCAATTCTGGGACTATTCCCCTACCAGCCGCTTCACGCTCTGGATCAGGCGATCCATCGGAAACGGTTTGCGGACGTAATCGTCCACGCCCAGCATCTCGGCGTAGGCTTTGTGGCGATTGCCCTCGTTGGCGGTGATCATGATGATCCGCTGCTTCTTTTCGCCCAGCCGCTTGAGCCGCTCCAGCACCAGAAAGCCGCTCCGCTTGGGCATCATCATGTCGAGAATGACCAGATCCGGGCTTTCCCGCTCGATCAGCGCCAGGCCCTGATTGCCGTCGCGGGCGATCAACACCTCGAACTTCTCCGCTTCCAGAGCCAGCCGCAGCGACTCGATGATCTCGGCGTCGTCGTCAACCAATAGAATGCGTTTGGCGGCGGTTGCGGGTTTCTTCTTGGCCATAGCGTATCGTTAATCCTGAGGGTTTCACCAGCTTGCGCGTCCCCGGGGCAGCATCTGCCGCCGCCGGCGGCAAGCCCGCCGCGGGCCGTCCGGCTCGCGCGGTCGATCGCCCCGGCAACCGGATTCCCCGGCGGCGGCGACCAACTCGGAAGCCCTCCACGATACCTGTCAGCGCCTGTTTTGCAACCCGCGCACCGCATTGTGCGATGCTTGCCCGCTCGGCGCGACGTCTGATAGTTTGCACGCGTGGGCAACCGGATCGCCTGCGGCCCGCCGTCACCTCACCCCCCCATTTCGCCCGAAATGACGAAATCGAAGTCCCCGCCCAAATCGCTCGGCCTTTCCGCGCCGGCCCTGCCCTATCTGCCGCGCGACCCGCAAGACAAGTCGATTGGCATCGGGCTGATTGGTTGCGGCGCGATCACCTGGGAGCACCTGCGGGCCTACCAAGCCGCGGACTACCGGGTCCTGGCGCTGTGCGATCTGAGCGAGGACGCCGCGATCGCCCGCCGCGACGAGTTTTTTCCCGACGCTCGCGTGCTCACCGATCATCGCGATCTGCTCGCCATGAACGACGTGCAGGTCGTCGACGTGACGACGCACCCGGAGGTGCGTGCTCCGCTGGTTGCCGATGCCCTGACCGCCGGCAAGCATGTGCTGAGCCAGAAACCGTTTGTCTTGGACCTGGACGAGGGCGAGCGGCTCGCCGACCTGGCCGACCGCCAGGGCGTGCTGTTGGCAGTCAACCAAAACGGCCGCTGGGCGCCTCATTTCAGTTGGCTGCGCGAGGCGGTGCTAGCCGGGCTGGCGGGCGACGTCTCTGCCGTGCACTGCGGCGTCCACTGGAACCACCACTGGGTCCAGGGCACGCCGTTCGAGCACGTGTACCACCTGATCCTGTACGACTTCGCCATCCACTGGTTCGATTTTCTGACCACCGTGATGGGCGACCGTCAGCCGCGGCGAGTGTATGCTTCGACAGTCAAGTCGCCCACCCAGCAAATTGCCCCGGCGCTGTTGGGACAGGCGGCCGTCGAGTATGCCGATGCCCAGGCGACGCTCACGTTCGACGGCCACGTCGAGCATGGCCACCTGGACGACACGTACATCGCCGGCAGCGCGGGCACGCTCCGCAGCGTTGGCATCGACGTCAACCAGCAGACAGTCGAGTGGACGACCGCCGCGGGCAGCTACCGGCCGCAACTGGCCGGCCGCTGGTTCCCCGACGGCTTCCACGGCACGATGGGCGAGTTGCTGTGCGCCATCGAAGAAGGTCGCCAGCCGTCGCACAGCGCGCGGAATAATCTGCGCAGCTTGGAGCTTTGCTTCGCGGCGGTCGACAGCGCGCTGCGGAACGAGCCCGTCGTCCCCGGCACGGTCCGGCGCTTGCCAGATGCGCCCGCCATACCGTAGTCGTGCCACGCCTCTGTGAGCCGTGCGAATCAGAGTTGGATAGCGCCCGATGCACGGCTCGCAGAGCCGTGGCACGCGGGAGGCTGAGTCAGTCGCAACGCCATGCCCCACGCCTACGAACCTCACCTGCTGTCGATTGCACTGGACCGCTCGCGGGCCGAACTACGGGAGAAGTACGCTGGCGAGTTGCCGGCGATCCGCTCGCTGACGACGCTGCCGCTGCACCCGCACGTGACGTTTTTCATCGGCGAAAACGGCAGCGGCAAGAGCACGCTGCTTGAGGCAATCGCGGTGGCCGAGGGCTTCAACGCCGAGGGCGGCTCACGGAGCTTCAATTTCGCCACAATGGAGTCGCACGCGGACCTGTACAAGTGGGTGCGGCTGGTCCGCAGCACGCGCGGTCGGCGCCGCAGCGACGGCTTCTTCCTGCGGGCCGAGAGCTTCTACAACGTGATTTCCGAGATTGAACGACTCGGCGTCCGGGGAGCTTACGGCCCGCGTTCCTATCACGATCAGTCGCACGGCGAGTCGTTTCTCGAACTGCTGACCAACCGCCTGCGCGGCGACGGGCTGTACCTGTTTGACGAACCGGAAGCCGCGCTCTCGCCGCAGCGGCAATTGGCGTTCTTGGTGGCGCTGGACGAGCTGGTGCAGCGCGAGTCGCAATTCATCATCGCCACCCACTCGCCGATTATCATGGCGTATCCCAATGCCGCGATCTACGAGTTTACGCCCGCGGGAATCCGCCGGGTCGCGTACCGCGACACGGAACACTTCCGCGTGATGCACGCATTTCTGGAATCGCCGGAGAGGTCGCTGCGGCTGCTGCTGGAGGGCGACGACGACAGCGACGGGGCCCGCGATGGCTAGATAATAGGCTAGAATTAATCAAGCATTGTGCGTCAATCCCGCGTGCTTCCACGGAATCGACTGACATGTCTAGCGTTGACGACCTCTTTTCCGCCGCCCAATCGCTGGGGCCAGACGAGCGCTGGCAGCTTGCGAACAGGTTGTGGGATTCGATGACGCCAGACCAGTGGCCGGCCCCGCCCGCCGCGGAGTTGCAGTTGGTGCGGCAGCGTTCACAGCAGCACGATCAAGCGCAGGCAGACGCTGTTCCCTGGACCGAAGTTCAGGCCCTGCTGCGACGGCGGGTCGGCGACGATGCATGAACTGGTCGTGCTTCCCGTCGCAGTCGCGGATCTCGAAGCCGCGCTCGATTGGTACGAGCAGCGCAGTCGCCAAGCGATGGCCCGTTTCGCGCAGGAAACCGAGACGGCACTGGCCGAGACCGCGCAGTCGCCCCATCGGTTTCCCGCCTGGGACGAGCAGCACCAGTATTATCTGTTGCGAAGGTTTCCCTACTACGTTGCATACCGATTGCGGAGCGGGCGCGTCGAAATCGTCGCGATTCGACACGCCGCTCGGCTGTAGGCTAGTCCTCCGTCGCTGCGGCTACTCAACCAGCCCGAAATCGTACTCTTGCACGTGGCGGTACGTCTCGCCGGGGCGGAGCACGGCGTTGGGCCAGCCCTCTTCGCCCTGCTTGTTGGGCGAGTCGGGGAAGATCTGCGTCTCCAGGCACAGCCCGCTGCGGTAGGCGTAGGTCTTGCCGTCTTTGCCTTCCTGGCCCTTCAGAAAGTTGCCGCCGTAGAACTGAATGCCGGGCTGGTCGGTCTTCACGGTCAATTGCCGGCCCGACTTGGGATCGCGCAGCACGGCCGCGACCGTCAATTCGCCCTGTTCGGCGCCTTCGCGGTTGAGCACAAAGTTGTGATCGTACCCAGCGCCTTCGCCCTCGCCCATTTCGTCGACGCGCTCGCCAATCGCGTGGAACTCGCGGAAGTCCAACGGCGTGCCTTCCACGGGAGCAAGTTCGCCCGTGGTGATCAGCGTGTCGTCGACCGGCGTGTAGCGATCGGCATTGATCATGATTTCATGATCGTTGATCGTGTCCGAACCGGCGCCGCGCAGGTTGAAGTAAGCGTGATTGGTCAGGTTCAGCACGGTCGCCTTGTCGGTGGTCGCTTCGTAATCGATCCGCAACTCGTTCTTATCATTCAGCGTGTAAGTGACGGAGATCGTGACCTCGCCGGGATAGTTCTCCTCGCCGTCGGGGCTGACGTACCACAGCTTCACGCCGCGCTCAGTATTGTCTTCGCTTTCGAACCGCTTGGCTTTCCACACCTGGCGCGACAGGGCCTGATCGCCGCCGCCGTGCAGGTGGTTCGGTCCGTCGTTGGTGGCCAGCTGATACTCTTCGCCGTCGATGGAAAACTTGCCGCCGGCAATCCGATTGCCGTAGCGGCCCACGACGACGCCGAAGTACTGGTTTTTGTCAGCGTCCAGGTAGTCGGCCACGTTGTCAAAACCGAACACCACGTCGGCCACGTTGCCATCCTTGTCGGGGACCTCCACCTTGCGCAGCGTGGCGCCCAGCGTGAGGATCTCGACGTAGGCGCCGTTGTTGCTTTTCATGGTGTACACCTTCACCATCTGGCCGTCCGGCATCTCGCCGAACTTGAAGGCGTGCACATGGGCTCCGGCAGTCGAAGCCAAAGCAATTGAGGTCAAGACGACAGCCGACAGGGCGACGCGAAAACGCAGCATGGCGGACAAGCTCCGAGCGGGTTCCGAAAATGAAAAGCCAGCAAGTGGTTCAACATACCGGCCCGCGGGCCCAAATTCGAGCCGCCCCAACAAATCTTCGCCGGAAATGAGAGATCGCTGACAGTCGCGACCGGGCCCACGCCAATTTGGAGCGACGGCGTGCTTACGGCGCCGACTCTTTCTCTTTGGCCAACGCGCTGATCTGCTTGAATGCCGGGGCCTCCGCCGTTTCGCACCACTCGAACATCATCGATTCGGTCGTGGTCAGTACGGCGCCGGCGGATTCCATCCGCTGCAGGGCCGTTTCGTGGTCCACGTCGAACCGCGATCCCACGGCGTCCACCGGAACGGCCACGCGATAGGCGCCGGAAAGCAGGTCCAGCACCGTCTGCTGGATGCAGACATGACTCTCGATGCCGCACACGACGACCCGGTCGATACCGGCATCGGGCAGGGCGCCGAAAATGTCGCCGCAGGCGGACGCTGAGAAAGCCGCTTTCACGTGCGGCGCGGCGGGCAGGCGCTCGCGCAGCTCTGCGGAAGTCCCGCCCAGCTTGTTCGGCGACTGTTCGGTCGCCGCGATGCGCACCCCCAGGGCCGCCGCCGCATCTAACAGCCGGCGCGTGTTGAAGGCAATCTGACGAGCGCGCGGCTGCACCGAGAGCAGGCGCTCCTGCAGATCCACGACCAGCAGCAGCGTGGCGTCGGCGGCAAACAGCTCGGGGCTGCGCGTCAGCCGAACGTCCCAATCAGACGAATTGTCAGTCGGATTGCTCATGCCAGCAGCATACCGCCGCGGCGAGCCGCTGGCATCCCCGCCCCGCCAGCCACTGGCCAATCGCGCCCTGCTGGGCGAGAATAGCTGGTTCGCCGCTTCCTTTCGCACGCTCCGCACCCGCACGTCGCCATGAAAACTCGTTCCACAACGATTCTCACCGTCCGCCGCAACGGCCAGGTCGCGATCGGCGGCGACGGCCAGGTGACGATGGGGCAAACCGTCGTCAAAAGCGACGCCAGCAAGATCCGCAAGCTGATGGACGGCAACGTGCTGGTCGGCTTCGCGGGCGCCGCGGCCGACGCCTTCGCCCTGATGGAACGGCTGGAGGCCAAGCTGAAGGACTATCCGCAGAACGTCCCCCGCGCCGCGACCGAACTGGCCAAGGAGTGGCGGATGGACCGCGCGCTGCGGCGACTGGAAGCGCTGGTCGCCGTGGTCGACGGGAAGAACACGCTGCTGGTCTCCGGCACGGGCGACGTCATTCAACCCAGCGACGGCATCCTGGGCATCGGCTCGGGCGGCAACTACGCGCTGGCCGCGGCCCGGGCGCTGGCCGCCCACACCGAACTGTCGGCCGCCGAGATCGTCCGCGCCTCGCTGGAAATCGCTGGCGACATCTGCGTGTACTCGAACCGCAACTTGATCATCGAAGAACTGTCGTAGCATCGGAAAGGACAGGATAACAGGATGAGCAAGATTGACGGGATCGATGTCGCGGGAGACGAGCAATCATCCCCCGCGTGAATCCTGTCCATCCTGCAAATCCTGTTATCCTGTCTATTAATCCTTGGCGCTCTTGGCGTCCTTGGCGGTTCCATTGCACAAGAGACTGAGGCCATCGTGAAGAATCTGACGCCGCGAGAGATCGTTGCCGAATTGGACCGCCACATCGTGGGCCAGACCGACGCCAAGCGGGCGGTGGCGATCGCCGTGCGAAATCGCTGGAGGCGGCAGCAGCTTGGCGAGGAGCTGCGCAAAGAAGTCGCGCCCAAGAACATTCTGATGATCGGCCCCACCGGCGTCGGCAAAACGGAAATCGCCCGGCGGCTGGCCAAACTCACTGGCGCCCCGTTCATCAAGGTCGAAGCCACCAAGTACACCGAGGTCGGCTACTACGGCCGCGACGTGGAAAGCATGATCCGCGAGCTGGTCGAAAACGCCATCGGCATCGTCCGCGAGGAGGAACTCGCCCGGGTTGAGGAGGAGGCCCATCGCCGCGTCGACGATCGGTTGATCGATCTGTTGGCCCCCGCCCCCTCGACCTTCGACGTGGGCGTCGACTCGACCGAGTCGCCCGAGCGGTACGAGCGCACGCGGGAAAAAATGCGGGCGATGCTCGTGGCAGGTGAACTGGAAAACCGCATGGTCGAGGTGTCGATCGAACAAAAGGCCCAAGCCATCATGCTGCCCGGCGGGGGGCCGGGCGGCGACCAGCTCGATTTCGACTTTCAGGGCATGCTCGAAAAGATCATGCCCAAGAACGTCAACCGCCGCGAAATGACGGTCGCCGAGGCCCGCAAGGTGCTGTTTGATCAGGAATGCGAGGGCCTGATCAACGACGACAAAGTCAACATCAAAGCGGTCGAACTGGCCGAGAACACCGGCATCATCTTCGTCGACGAAATGGACAAGGTCGTCGCCAGCGAAGGCGGCCGCGGGGCCGACGTGTCGCGTCAAGGCGTGCAGCGCGACCTGCTGCCGATCGTCGAGGGGACCACGGTGCAGACGCGGTACGGCTACATCCGCACCGACCATATCCTGTTCGTCGCCGCGGGAGCGTTTCACACCACCAAGCCGTCGGAGCTGATGCCCGAGTTGCAGGGTCGGTTTCCAATTCGCGTCGAGCTGAGCGATTTGACCAAGGACGACTTTGTGCGGATTCTCAGCGAGCCGCGCAACTCGCTCACGCGGCAATACGCCGCGCTGATGGCGACCGAGGGCGTCACGGTCGAGTTCAACGACGACGCCGTCGAAGCGCTGGCCGACTACGCGTTTCAAGTGAATCAAACCACGCAGAACATCGGCGCCCGGCGGCTGCACACGATCATCGAGCGGCTGCTGGAAGAGCTCAGCTTCGAGGCGGCCGACATGAAAACGGGCCGCGTGGAGATCAACGAAGCCTACGTGCGGCAACGCCTGCAAGCGGTCGTGCAGGACGAAGACCTCAGCAAGTTTATTTTGTGAGGGTTGAGAGGGGAGAGGTCGGTGCGAGACGGGCAAGGCTCGCATTCAAAGGGCGAATAGCCGCGACCTCGCTAGGTCGCGGAAGGCGCCACGCTGGACGCCGCCACGCTGGACGCCGCCACTGGGCAGCGCCGCGCGAGGCAAGCCCCGCGGCTAAGTGCGGTCGGACAGTTCCGCACTCAGGCGGTCGGTCGCGCACGGTTCGCCGCCGATCGCTTCGATTGTGAACTGCCGTGTCGTTTCGCCGGTGGGTTCGACGCGGATTTCAATCCGCCGCCGCGGCAGGCACGACTCGACCCGGTCGGCCCACTCGATGAACGTCAGCCCCGGCGATTCGAAGTACTCGTCCGGCCCCAACTGCAGGAACTCGTCTTCGTCGCGCAGCCGGTAGGCGTCGAAGTGAAAGACCGGCACGCGGCCGGCGTATTCGTTGACCAGCACAAACGTGGGGCTGGTCACGTCGGCCGCCGGCACGCCCAACGCCGCGGCCACCGCGCGGACCAGCCGCGTCTTGCCGGCGCCCAGCGTGCCCAACAGGCCGATCACCGTCCCCGGCGGCAACACGGCCGCCAAGGCCGCACCCAGACGGTCGGTGTCCGCTTCGCTGTCGGACGAGAATTCGAAAATGGCCATGGTCGCTCACGTGTGGGCGGTCTTCGGATGAACCGCCAAGTTCGCCAAGGACGCCAAGAAATGCAAGCCGGGTACGTAGGTCAGGCTTTCCAGCCTGACTTGCGGCCGCGTCGATCGCCGCCAACCGTTTGGGCGCGCTCTGTCAAGCTGGAAAGCCTGACCTACGGGACGTTGCGGTTTACTTTTGCCCGTGCAGAAACCCTGTCGGCCGCAGCGGCTCCAGGCGCCCCCCGGCATCGACTTTCCAGAGGCCGGCCGCGTCGACGCAGCGGCCGATCCGCGTCACCGGCACGTCCAGCGGTTGCTCGGCAACCAGCCGCTCGGCTTCCTCGATCGGCGCCGTGAACACCAACTCAAAATCTTCGCCGTCCCCCAGGGCATGCTGCAGCGGCGTGCGACCCGTTTGCTGGGCAAGTTGCCCGGCGTCGGGCGAAATGGGTATCGCGGCCACATCGAGCGCCACCCCGCAGCCGCTGGCCGCCGCCAGTCGCGAGGCGTCCAGCGCCAGCCCGTCGCTGACGTCAATCGCGGCGGTGGCGCCGTGCTCGGCCCGGAGCGTCAGTGCCTCGCGCACGCGGGGCTGCACGTCGAGATGCCGGCCCAAAATGCTCCCGCCGCAGGCGCCAGTGACCAGCACCGCCTCACCCCGCCGTGCGCCGCTGCGCGTGAGCGGCCCCGCTCGGCCAACGCGGCCCAGTAGTGTGACGCTCACGGCCAGCGGACCGTCCCACAGGTTTGTGTCCCCGCCAGCAATGACGCAGCCGAATTCCTCGGCCAGCGGCAACATCCCGCGGAACAGTTCCTCAGCCAACTGCCGCGCCGATCGCTGTCCGCAGCCCTTCTGCGGCAGCACCAGCGACACCAACGCGGCGACGGGCTCGGCCGCCATCGCGGCCATGTCGCTGAGGTTCACGGCGAGCGCTTTGTGCCCGGCGCGGCGGGGTTCGATTTCGTGCAGATGGAAATCGACCCGATCTGTCACGGTATCGGTCGCCGCGACCAAATCGCCGCCGGCGGCCGCCCAATTCAGCACGGCCGCATCGTCCCCCAGTCCCACTTTCAGCAACGGGCTGGCGGGCAGCGTGGCGGTCAGCCATTCGATGAATTCGCGTTCCATGGCGGTGGGGCTATCGGCTCATGGCTGTCAGCTGTCGGCCGCAAAATAGCCGGCTCGCGACGCGAGCCGGTGGGATTTGGACCAACTTCAAAAAACAACTCCGGTGGCAACGCACTCCGGCCCGCGTGGCGGCCCGGCTGGGGGCGGGCCCGCAGGTTTCGCTACTCTCAGTAGTCTTCGCAGCTTCGCAAGAAAGGGCCGACGACGCCACCGCCAACAGGAATGCGATGCTTGCACTCGCCGCCATCTCGCATTACCGTTATCGCGCAGCGGGGCGTGTTTGCCCAGGGTCGCACTGCCCGGGCGCCGCTTCGGTACGCACAGAAACGGAGTTCCCGCCGTGCTGGTCATCTCCCGCAAGGTCGGCGAAAAATTGCTCATCGGCGACGGCATTGCCGTGACCGTGGTGAAAATCACGGGCGGCGGCGTGCGGCTGGGCATCGACGCGCCCCCGGCCACGCCCGTGATGCGCGAGGAACTGGCCGAAGAAATCCGCCTGGCCGAAGAGCAGAAGGCCGCCGAGACGCGCCCCGCCGACGCCGACTCAAAATGAAAACAACTCTCGGCAGCCAGATCATTGCTGAACTTGGCCGCCGCGGCCTGCGGGGACAGTTCTTCGACTTCCACGGCTATTGCGACCTGCGCCGCGTGGACGACGAGCAGGCGTTGCGGCAGTTCTTGGATGAGCACCGGTGGCAAAAGGCGCCCGCAACCACGGCCCCCGATGCCGTTGTCGACGCGTTGGCTGAGTCGACTACGCCCTCAGCAAGCACATGGGGCCTGTTGCTGTCAGAACCGTTGTTCACTCTGCTTACGGCGTTGTTGCGGTAGTCGAGGGATTTATCCCCGCCGCTAAACTACCAAGCAGCTACTCTGGCGACTTCTCTTTGCCCCGACCTTCGCCGCCGCGCTGGGGCGACTTGCGGGCAACGGTCCATAACTGCCTGAGGCGAACCTCGACGGCCGCCGTGAATCCAGGCGAAATGGAACTGGCGAGATAGACGCTGCCCGCGGCCACGGCGAGCACGGCGCCAACGAGCAACGGTCGGCGGAACTCGCCATACGCCACGGGACTCACCGCGACGCAGAGGACCGCGAGAAAGAAATACCCCAAGGCAATGGCGTGCTTGAGCATCGCGGCGTTCCTGATGCATTGGCGTGGGGGCCGCGCTTTGGCCGAGCCCCCCAAATGGACGAACCTCGCGCTAGGATAGCCCGAATACCCCGCGTCACGCAAACTACATCGAAGAACAACGGCCATCTCACAGCGTGGATTTAGCCCCGCGGCGAAATAATAAACCCGGCCGTCGTCACTTCACGAACACGGCGTCGTCCACGTGCTGCACGGCGCGCGGGGTGACGACCAGGTCGTACCGCACGTCGACCATGTCGGGGCCGCGGACGGTGTTGAGCGGGCCGATCTTCACGATCGCGTTTTCCAGCCGCGCGAGCTTGGCGGCGAAGTCCGGCTCGCCCGGCAACTCAGCCCCCGGCGGGGCGCCCCAGTTGATCCGCGTGCCGCCGCGGGTGACCAACCGGTACAGGAACGAACTTTTGCCGCCGCGCACCTCGGGCCGCACCGACGGGACAATCTCCACCAGGTAAAACTTCTCCCACACCTCGGCGAGTCGCTCAGCCAGCACCAGTCCGCCGGCGACGCGCGGATCGTCCCACCGCTGCCCCACCGGCGGCTGGCCGACGATGCCGCTCAGCCGCGGCAGGTACCGCAGGCGAATCTCCGCCACGTCGCGCATTGGCAAATGAACGCCCGTGCGATCGACCGGCAGCAGCCGCACGCCGGCGCCCGCGGCAAACTCCACCACCGCGATCGGCTCGCGATACGTGACGGTCAGATGCACCGCCGGCGGATAGGATTTCTCCACCCGCTCGACCGACGCGATCCACGGGGAGAGCGCGAACGCGTCGCGCACCGTGGGAATGAAGTTGTCGTCGGCGACGCTCAACCGGCGGTCGAGCCCCGCGTTGCGAATCACCTCGGTCCGCACGTCGCCCACCAACCAGTCCGGGGGCGGCGAGAGCGTGATGTTCTCCGCCGGCAGCAGATAGCGGTCGCGATGGACCACGCTGGGGGCGACGCGCAGCCACAACTGCCCCAAGCCCCACGCGCTGGCGGCGGCCACGGCAATGACAATGGCGGCCCGCACGCGGTTGGAAAGCCGCGGCCTGGCGGAAGCTTCTTCGGCGGCCGCGGCCGACTTCTTCCGCGGCGTCTTCTCGCGCGTGACAATCGTCGCCATCGCCAACGCCTCCCTGCGCTGCGGCTTTGATGGTGAGTCCAAGCTGGACAGGATGACAGGATTTGCAGGATCGACAGGATGACTCGGTCAGAAGACGCCGCCGTCGGCATCTTTCCACATGCAATAGCCTTCCAATTCGTCGTCCGTCACGTCCGCACGCGTGACGAACGCGGGTGTCCAACTTCGAAACGTCGCTTCGGAAAGTGGCAGGTGTCCCATGCCAAACCCGTCAGCGTCATGGACGGAACCGAGCGACAACGATTCGAAATCGACAGATTCTGGTCTCTCTTGAAACTTGTTCTTGTAGATCCTCGCATGAACGATCCCCGGCTCCAGAACCAGGATCTTCACAACTTTGAATATGCCATCTCCGCTATCGATTGAGTAAACGCCTCCAGCAATCCAAGTTGATCTGCTGTCCATCGTTGTTGGAATATCGTTGCTGCACCCGATCCATAAAGACACGCCGAGGAACGCATGCCACAGCGACTTCATCCTAATCGCAACTCGCCATGTCAAAACTCGGCACCGAGCGGATAGCGGACTCACCACGACATTCACATCCTGACCATCCTGCAAATCCTGTCATCCTGTCCATATCCCGGACACGATCACCAGATTTCGAGTTCCGTCTCCAACTCCACGCCCAGCCGTTCGGCGACGCGGCTGCGGATCATGTCGATCAGCCGCAGGGCGTCCTGGGCGGTCGCGCCGTCGTCGGCGATGATGAAGTTCGCGTGGCGGCTGCTCACCTCGACGCCGCCGACCCGGGTGCCCTTCAGGCCGGCCTGGTCGATCAGCATGCCGGCGCTCATGCCCCGGGGATTCTTAAACACGCTGGCCGATTTTTGGTGCGAGAGCGGCTGGCCCGCCTTCTTGATGATCCACTGCTTCTGCATCCGCTTGGTCAATTGGGCCGGATCGTCCGGCTCCAACTGGAAGTCGGCGCTCAGGATGACCAGTTCGTCGAGGCTGCTCTGCCGGTAGGCGAACACCAGATCTTCGCGCTCGCGCACGTGCAGCTCGCCGGCGCGGGTCAGCACAGTCGCCTGGCAGGCCCACTGGCCGATATCGCCGCCGCGGGTGCCGCTGTTGCCGTGCAGGGCGCCGCCGATCGTGCCGGGCACGCCCACCAGCGGTTCCAGCCCGGCCAGCCCCGCGCGGACCGATTCGCTAATCGCGTGGGCCAGCTTAGCGCCGCCGCCGGCGGTCAGCCGCTGTCCGGAGATGCGGATGTCGGTGAATTCTCCGGCCGTCAGGGCCACGACCATGCCCTGCACGCCCTCGTCGCGGATCAACACGTTCGAGCCGCCGCCCAGCAGCCGGATCGAGACGTCCTCGTTGCGGCAGCGGCGGACCAGGGCGGCCAGTTCGTCGACAGTATTGGGCTCGGCATAGAACGAGGCCGGACCGCCCAGGCCGAGCCACGTACGCTCAGCCAACGGCACATCGCGCCTGACGATCTTTTCGAACCCACTGACCAATGTCATCGCGGCAATTCCCATTGGAGGAGGCACTTATGGTGACCGTTTCGACGCGAAGCGTCAATTCGGCAGGCCCCAAATTCCCTATTCTCACAGTGTGGCGGCTGATTCCCCGGGCCTGCGGCGCGGACGCACCGTGTGCGCTATCGGCTGGAGTCGGCGCGGAGCCGGCGTCAGCGTGAGCCGCTTTGCCGCCCGGCTTACCACTTATCGCCGAGCGGTCACGAATCCGGATATTTCGACAGGCTGCCACCAAAAATCGCTCAAGCCGCACACCACAGGCGTGCCACGGCTCTGTGAGCCGTGTTGGGTGGCTGGGGACGACCGAAGGGAGCCCCCAGTGCCACTCCCTGGGGGCTCCGCTGCGCTGCGTCCCCAGCCACCCTACTCCTGCGGAGCACAGCTCACAGAGCCGTGGCACGCCTGTCTGCCGCTTGTCGCCCACCCACCTGCAGCGTGGCGGCGGCCGCGATGTTACTCCACCCCTCCGCCGGCCTGGCGCACGGCCTCGTACAGGGCCACCGCCACGCTGTTGGACAGATTGAGGCTGCGCACCGCGTCGCGGACCGGGATCCGCAGCCGCCGCCCGGGAATCGCGTCGCGAATCTCCGCCGGCAGGCCGGTCGATTCCCGGCCGAAGACCAGCACCGATCCCTCCGGCAGCTGGGCGTCAGCCAACGGGCGATCGGCAAATTTGGTGAAATACCAATGCCGCTCCAGCGGCAACGCGGCGGTCAGGGCCGCCCAATCGTCGACGACCTCCCACTCGAGATACTGCCAATAGTCGAGCCCGGCCCGCCGCAGATAGTAGTCGTCGACGCGAAAACCCAGCGGCCGCACGAGCCACAGCTTGGCCCCCACCGCCACGCAAGTGCGACCGACGCTGCCCGTGTTGTGGGGGATTTCCGGCTGATACAGCACCACGTGCCACCGCGGGCGGTAGTGCTGGAACTGGTCGGGCGACTGATCGGCCAATGCGGTTTTCCCCTACAGACAAGGCGCCAGGGCGTTCATAATCGGGCAGCGGTTGCCCGCCGGTTTTCGCCGCAGGCGCGGCAGCGATCCGCCGCTGGTCGCGTGGCCGCGACCGCTAACACAGGATGTCGGCTCGCGCGGCGGACAACCGCCCACGGACAACGAACAACTGACCACGGACCACCCCCAACATCAACCATGCCCATCGGATACGCAATCATTGGCGCCGGCATGATCAGCCGGTTTCACGCCCGCGCGCTGGACGACGTCCGCGGCGCCAAACTCATCGGCTGCTACGACCGCAACGAACACCGCTCGGCAGATTTTGCCAGCGAGCACGGTTGCCAGGCGTTCGCGTCGCTGGACGACCTGCTCGCCGCGCCGCAGGTCGACGCGGTGACCATCGCCACGCCCAGCGGGGCGCACATGGAGCCGGCCGTCGCCGCCGCTCAAGCGGGCAAGCACGTGATCGTCGAGAAGCCGCTGGAGATCACGCTCAAAAAGTGCGACAAGATCATCGCCGCGTGCGAGGCCGCCGGCGTGAAACTGGCGACGATTTTCCCGTCGCGGTTCCACGACTCGGCCAAACAACTCCGCAAGGCGGTCGACGGCGAGCGGTTCGGCCGACTCACCCTGGGCGACGCCTACGTCAAGTGGTTCCGCACGCAGGCGTACTACGACAGCGGCGCGTGGCGCGGCACGTGGGCGTTGGACGGCGGCGGGGCGCTGATGAATCAGGCCATCCACACCGTCGATTTGCTGCTGTGGTTGATGGGCCCGGTCGTTGAAGTGCAAGCCTTCACCGCCACGCTGGCCCACGAGCGAATCGAGGTCGAAGACGCCGCCACGGCAACATTGAAGTTCGCCAACGGCGCCCTGGGCGTCATCGAGGCCACCACCGCCGCCTACCCGGGCTATCTGAAGCGGATCGAGCTGCATGGCTCCCACGGCTCGGCGGTGCTGGAGGAGGAAGACATCGTGAAGTGGGACTTCGCCAAAAAGGCGCGCAGCGACGCCGCCGTCCAGGCCGCCATGGCCAACAGCAAGAGCACCGGCGGCGGCGCGGCCGACCCGTCGGCGATCGGCCACCACGCCCACGCGATGCAGCTGCAGAACTTCACCAACGCGATCCGCAAGGACCAGGAGCCAGCCGTCGGCGGCGCCGAGGGCCGCAAACCGACCGAGTTGATCCTGGCGATCTACCAGTCAGCCCGCACGGGCAAGACGGTGAAATTGCCGCTGGCGCGCGATCCGAAGTTGAGCTAGCACTGCGGCGCCGCGAGAAAACCGGCCTTTTCTTCAACGGCAATCTTTCGCGACAATCCCGCCCCCCGTAGGTCAGGCTTTCCGGCCTGACATGGGCCCCGGTGTCAGGCTGGAAAGCCTGACCTACGCAGGAATCGCACCGTTGCCTCGCTGGAAACTCGCCGCCGACTACGCCGCGTACCTGGTGGTGCGGCTGGTCGTCTGCGCGCTGCAGGCCATCTCGCCGACGACCTGCGAGCAACTGGCGCGACACGGCGCGTGGGCGCTGTGGCATGTGCTGCGGCTACGTCGCCGCGTGATCGAAGAGAATCTCGCGATCGCGTTTCCCGACTCCACCCCGGCTCAGCGCGCCGCGATCGCACTGGAGATGTGGCGGCACCTGCTGGTCATGGTGGCCGAAGTGGCCCACGCCCCTCGCAAGCTGCACCGCACGAACTGGCGCGACTACTCGGTCATACCCGATATGGCGATCATGGCGCGGCGGTTTCTCGACCGCCGGCCGATGGTCGTGCTGACCGGGCATCTGGGCAACTTTGAAATGGGCGGCTACTTGCTCGGCCTGCACGGGTTTCCCACGCACACCGTCGCCCGACGGCTCGACAATCCGTTTCTCGACCGTTGGATCAACGAGTTCCGCGGCCGTACCGGGCAGCACATGCTGGAGAAGACCGGCAGCGGCCCCGCGATCGGCGAGCTGCTCGCCAGCGGCGGCACCCTGGCATTGTTGGGCGACCAGTATGCCGGCGACGGAGCCTGCTGGGTCAACTTCTTCGGCAAGCCGGCCGCCACGCACAAAGCGGTCGGGCTGTTCACGCTGGGCGGCGAGGCGCCCACGGCGGTCTGCGCATCGTTGCGACGCGAGCGGATTCTGCAAATCCAAATGACGCTGGGCGATCTCGTTGACCCGGCCGACGCCGACTGCCCGGTGCGGACCATCCCCGAAGTGATCCAGTGGTACACGGGCGAGTTGGAAAAACTGATTCGCCGCGCCCCGGGGCAATACTGGTGGGTCCACCGCCGCTGGAAAGGCACGCCGCCGCAACGCAAACGCCGCGCGAAGAAAGCGGCATAGCAGAATGCTCAAGCGTGCCACGGCTCTGCGAGCCGTGTGCAGTGGAGAACGGCTTGGCAATTCGCACGGCTCACAGAGCCGTGGCACGAACACGCAGGGCTCAACACCTCGCCAGTCGCAATCGTGTTGCCTACTGCGCGGCGCGCTGCCGGTAGTCGGTGGGATCGTACTCACGCTCTTCCGGCTCGGTCGACAAGGACTCGGCCAACCACCAGCCTTGCAGGCCGATCAGGCGGAAGTAAACAAACGACGCGGCCACCGCCACCCACGGGCCAAGCACCACCGGCTGCGGGATTCGCCCCAGCGCCCACCCCAGCCCGTAGCCCAGTGCGGCCACTTCCGCGAACAACAGCAGCCACGCCCAGGGGCGTTTGAAGAGCGTGCTCCACACGCCCAGGTGCAGCACGCCCATGGCCGAGCCTTCTTCCAGCGCGGAGAGCAACGTCAATGGAAATGCGGCCGCCCAGACAGCCGCCCCCGTCGCCAGCGGGTCCAGCGGCCCCAGCGGGACGAACCGCACCACGGCCCACGCGGGTAACGTGGCGGCCGCCGCCGCGACGAACATGTAACCCGCGTCGCCAAACCACTCGGTAAAGTTCGGCCCCGGCGGATCGACCAGCCAGCGATGCCCGTCGCTGCTCTCGGTGACAATCGCGCCCCACAGCGCCGAGGCCGCGACATACGTGCAGCCGCCCAGAATCACCCCGACGACGAAAAAGCAGAGCGCCATAATGGCCCCGCCGCCGCTGGAAAACGCCGTCAGCACCTGCAATCCGAACCACGCCGTCGCCGTCACGGCGCACGACAAGCTGATCCACCATTTCAATATGACCGCGGTCAGCAGCATCGACGCGGCGCCCTGCACCAGCGGGACCCGCGGCATGGTTGGCTTGGCGTCCTCGATCGCGGCTTGCCGCTTGTCGAGCCGCGGGTCCGCTTGCTTCGTGCGCGTCGCCTCGTGTTGCCGGGCCGCTTCCACGGCGACGATCTTCGGCACGGGCCGAGGCGTCGGCGCGGACGCTTCGTCCAGTTCGTATCCGCCGTCGTCGGTTGGCGGTTGAATGCCGGCGGGCGGACGCGCCGGCGGCGGCCTCACCTCCGTCCTGGCGCCGCAGTCGGGGCAGGCCAGCGACGCGCCAATCTGGTCGTGCCGGGCGTGCATCAGCGTGTCGCACAGGCGACAGTGCACCGCGATCAGCGGCGGCGCCACGGCCGCCTGCTGGGCCGGCGTCGGCGCGTCGTCGACGCCCCACACTTCGTACTGCTCGCCGAACATTGCCGCGGGGATCACCGGCGCCTTGGGCGGCGGGGGCGGGGGCACAACGGTCAGGTGACCGCAGTCGGGGCACTTGGCCTTGCGGCCCACCTGGCTCACCGCAACCGTCATTCGCGTTTCGCACAGCGCGCAGTTGAAGCTCACGTGCAGCGGCTGCGGGGGCGCTTTGGGAGGCGGGGGCGGCGCGTCTGCGGCCGCGGGCAGACGGAACTCGCCGCCGCAACCGTTGCACTTCGCCCGCCGGCCCGCCATCGACGCGGGAGCGCGCAACCGCTGCTGGCAGTGCGGGCAAGCCACTCGAAGCACAGGCGAAGCGTCGGCAGTCATCGCAAGGGCCGCGCAGGGTTGGCGGTTTCGCGCGAACCGTTCGCGCAGCCCTGATTCTACGATAGCGGCCGTCGCCGTGCGACTATTCCCACCGATTCGCTTGAGCGGGCGATCAATCGTTACCCAACTGCGTCGGCACCGTGGTCAGGTTCCAGTTGAACCAGTTCATCCAGGTGTTGCTGATCTGCTGGCCCGGGGTGAACTGCAGCATGACGAAGTCGTCCGGCAGGATTCGCAGCCGCTCGCTGGAATCGTGCAGGGCCTTCCGCAGATCGACGCGGATCCGCACCTGGCGACCATCGGCCAGCTTACGCAGCACGATGGCTCGCGCCGGGGGGATCAAGATGTTGCCCGGGCCGGCGCCCTGCCGCAACACGTTCTGCACGCCGTTGGCGCCGCTGGCCGGGGCGCCCACCCCGCCCGTGGCGATCGCGATCGCTTCGAGAATATCCACGTCGTGGTCGCGCGGCAGCGGGAACTGCCCGGCCGGCAACAGACCGCCCGTGTAGAACTGGTCGGCCACGCGCGGCTCGACGTAAACTACGTCGCCATCGTTAAGGATCACGTCGTGCGGCGTGAACGGGATGCCCTGGCACGCGCTGACCCGCAGCGGAATCATCGTGCGAGTGTATTCCGTGTCGCAGCTCGCCAGCAGCACTTCGGGGTTGGCCTCGGGGCCCATCTGCTGGGCGGCTTCGCTGAGCACGTCGGCGCAGTTGTTGCGGCTGCGGAGAATCCAGATGCAGTTGTGCGCGTCGATGCCCGGCATGCCGCCGGTGGCGGTCAGGGCGTGCAGCACGTCGTTTTCAAACGCCGGCAAGTCGATGAGCGTGCCAGAGCCCATCTTGGTCAGCGCGACCTGCTGCCGCGTCATCAGCGTCGGCGATCCGGGCGTGTCCTCGCGGACGACCATCACGCGGTAGGTGCGCGGCTTGATCAGCGACACGTAGACCTGCTCGCGACCCGGCTGCAGAATCTCTTCGGCGCTGTACGCGGCCACGACTTTTTCCGCGGCTTGTTGGATCGTCAAGTTCCGCACGTCAATTGGGTCGACCAGCGGCAGATACAGTTTGCCGTCCGGCTGCACCGTCACCGGCACGCCCATCGACGGTGCGTTGGACAGGCCCCCCGGCGGATAGTAGTTGTTGTTCTGGAACCGTTCGGCGTGCATCACTGGCGGCGATTCGGAACTGGCCGGCAGCACGCCGCGGACCTGAATGCCCAGCAAGTCGCCGGCGCCGATCACATGCTGCTTGGGCGGCGTCTGCCGCAGCGCCGCGAGGTTGACCGGGCATTTGGCCGTGCGCGACTCGCCCTTCAGGCAATCGGGCAGCCGAGCCGCGGGGATGGTCTTGTTGGCGTAGGTCATACACCCGGTCTGCACCAGCACGAGTGCAGCCAGCGAGACCAACCAAGCGGTGAAGTCGCTTCTCGTTTCCATCCGTGGAACCTTCGCTACGTGGGGCAATTGCTTGCCGAGCGGAGCCGCCGCGGCGAGGGGATCGCGTTGGCGAGCCGTGTTTGTCTGTCGACAGCGCGAGCCGTCGCGGGAATGTCGTCACTCTCGATTGACACGTCGCATTGGCACGAGTCGCCGCCACGACCCGGCAGTTCTCTATCCTCTATTTCGTCGTTGTCCGCGTCGCGGGCCGCGCTGCCGTGCGGGCCACTGGCTTCGATTTCTCCGCAGTCGTCTGGTCGGTCACGACCACGACCGAATCGTCGGTGACCAATCGCAATTCCGAAGAACCGTTCGGCGAGATTTTCACAGGCGCGGAGGCCACGGTCGCCACGGCCGGGTCCGAAAGGATGCGAAGCACCGACGGCGTTTTGGCTTCGGCCGCTGCAAACCGCGTCGGCTCGTTTTTCTTCTCGGCCGGCGCCGACTCGGGCTGCTGGTCGTTGTTCACCGGGGGGATGATCCGCAGCCGAGTGTCCGCCGCGGCGGGCGTCGCCGGCTGAGGCATCGGCTCCAGCGGTTCGGTTTGCGGGGTCGGGGTGATCGGCTCGGCGGCCATCGCATTGGCCAGGGCGTTGACCGGCTCGGTGTTTTGCTGGGCCGCCACGCGAGCGCTCTCCTCGGCCCGCATGGCGGTGATCAATGCGTCGAGCAGGTAGCCGCTCGGCTTGGCCGGCGCCAGCACCACGGACTCGACCACCTCAGGCTGAGCTTCGAGGCCGTCGTCCGCAGGCTGCGTATCGACGATCGCATCCGCGACGGTCTGCTCCGCCGATTCGACCTCGTCGGTGGCGACGCAGTAGTCGTCGGCCAGGTCCCACTGGTCAGCGGGCGCCGGGGGGGTGATCGCCACCTCGGCCGCGGGGGCGTGGGACGGCGTTTCCGCCTCGGGAGCGACTGCCTCGACCGGCGGAGCCGCGTCAGCCACCTGCGGCAGAGCGACAATCGGCAGCGGCGGCTCAAACGCCTCCGGCAAAATGGCCAGTCGCGCCAACTCGGTCAATTCGGCCGCGTCGATCAACGGCGCACTCTGCACCACGACCGGTTGCGGCTGAGGAGGCAGCGGTTCCGGCGTCGGCTCGACCACCGGCGGCGTGATCGCGATCTGCGGAGTCGCGGCGACAATTTCCGACTTCGTTGCGGGCTCCTCAGCCAAGAACGGCGGCTTCGCGGCCGGCGGGGGATCGGCGACCATCAGTTCGGGGCTGGTGACGATTGGCGCTTCGGCCGGCTGGTCCGATGCGGCGGCCGGCGTCTGCACGGGGCAAGCGATCGCCTTCAACTCGGCTCGCGTTTCGGAGTCCAGCACCGGAGCGAGCGTCGCGTCCGCCACGGGCGTCGAGACCTTGACGCTCGGCTGCGCTGACTGTGCGGGCGTGGCGGCCTGCGGGGCGATCAGCGCCGGCTCCTGCACCGGCGGCAGAGCTTCGACTTGGGCCAGCAACTCGGCGGGCAGCGACGGCGGGTCCAGTTGCGACTGCGGCTCGTGCAATTCGCCGGGCGCCGCCGGCGGCTCCGTCGCGTCGCCGGGGCGAATGGCCTCGGGGCCGTCCGGCTCGGCCGGCGTCGGCGCTGGGGACGACTCGTACACGCCGCCGCCCACGGAGCGGGCCGCGGGCGAGCCGGGGTGGCTGAACGTGGACGTCGCCTCGAGACAGGCCAACCGGTCCGGCAGCACGGCGGTCGACGAGGCGGGAATCTGAGCACAGTAGCACGCGCACATCGCCCGGGCCGCCGCCGCGCCGTCGCGGTAGCCGTCGAACCAGGCGCATACGCGCATCTTGCCCTCGGGGGTCTGGAACTTGCAGTCCCAGTATTTTTGCGGGGGCACGGCCGGCACGCAGCCGCTTTCGCCGCGGGCCACGTCGTAGTACCCGCTTTGCCAGCCTTCCTTGTAGTCGATCGGGCACGGGCCGCAGTAATTCTTGGCGCACGTGTCATGCCATGCCTTTTTGGCATGATGCTTCTGCGTCATACGCTGCGAGAAGTCGCGCAGTCCCGCACAGCCGGTCGAAACGACGAGAGCCGCTAACAACAGTTGTAGGGGGCCAGTGGCCTGTCGCGTCATCGGATTACCCCGGCGATCGGTGCTAGCAGTTCGTCTGCGAGAATAGAATTCCCGCGCAAAATGCTATCGACCCCTGCCGTAAGACGATCCAGGACGTTCCAACCCGCCGACACAGGTCGGACAATCGTTAGAGTTAACAGCCTGCCTGCAAACGCCGACGAACGAAGCTGCTCACAGCGCGCATGCCACGGCTCTGTGAACCGTGAGAAGCACGATTCGCCTGGCCGCAAAGCACCGGTGGAAAGAGAGACAGAGACGGCGGACTGCACGGCTCGCAGAGCCGTGCCACACGGTACGCAACGACGGCGGCCCCGCTACGACGCCACGATGGGCAAGTTGGCCGACGAGGCAAGCTCTGCCGGGTCGATTTGCCGCGGATACTCGGCCTCGTGCTCCGCAAAATCGATCGCCTGGTCGACCAGCCGCGTGACGTGCTGCGACTGCGGGCCCAAATGCAGATACATCAGCATCATCGATTGGGCGAAGTCGAACCGCTGCACCCCGCCCAGCAACGACAGCAGCGAGTTCCGCCAGTACAGCCAGCGGGTCTCGCGGCGTCGCGTCATCCACCACGCCAGGCGGGCCAGCGCACGCACGTCGCGCTTCGTTTCGTGCCAATTGGTGCGATGCCGCCGCCGGGGGCGCAGCCGCCGCGCGGTGGCCAACACCCGATCCATGAACGGCCGCGGCGAGTAAATCTGCGTGACGACCCGGCGGTACTCGCGGAAAATCTCGACGCGATCGCGGAGCGTCAAGAAATTCAGCCCGCCCGCCTGGTCGTCTCCCTCGGCGTAGGTGCCGGCGGTTTGCAGGCGGTACGGCGTGGGGTCGTCGATCGGCACGACCGTCAGCTCGGGCGACAGTAGCCGCCCCTCGCGCTGCAGGCGGCGGGTCAACTGGGTGTTGGGCAGCGCCACCAGCAACCCGACCATCGCCACCACGATCCCCGCGTCGTCGATACAGCGAATCAGCGCTTCGTCGGCCCCGGCCTTCTCTTCGTCAAACCCCAGAATGAACCCCGCGGTGACAGAAATGCCATACTCGTAAACCTTGGCGACGCGCTCGCGGATCGGGCTCATGGAATTGACGCGTTTCTGCGTCTGGGCCAACGTCGCCGGGTCGGGCGTTTCGATACCCATGAACACGAAGCGGAAGTCGACCTCGCGCATCAACTCCAGGAATTCCTCGTCGTCCGCCAGATTCATCGTGGCTTCGGTCGAGAAAAAGAACGGATACTTCCGCTCGCGCGACCACTGGGCCAGCGCCCGTAGCATCGGCTTGACCCGCTGTTTGTTGCCGATGAAGTTGTCGTCGACTACGTCGACCCAACCGCGGTAGCCCAGCTGGTACAGCCGCTCCAACTCGGCCAGGAACTGCTCGGTCGACTTGGTCCGGGGCACGCGGCCGTACAGTTCGATGATGTCGCAGAACTCGCAGTTGAACGGGCAGCCGCGCGAAAACTGCACGCCCACGTGCACGTAATCGCGAAAGTCAACCAGGTCGAACCGCGGCAACGGGGCCAGCGCCACGTCGGGCCGCTCGGGCGCTTCAAACCGTCCGCACGGTTCGCCGCCGCGCCAAGCGTCCAGCCACAGCGGGATCGACGCCTCGCCCTCGCCAATGACCAGCGCGTCGGCGCGGTCGTAAATCTCCGGCTGACTGGACGGATCCGCCCCGCCGACGGCCACGTATTTGCCGTCGCGATTGGCCCGCTCGATGATCTCCAGGATCCCGCCCTGCTGCGGGAGCATGCCGCCCACGCAGATCACATCGGCCGCGTCCCACTCCTCGGCCGTCATCCCGCGGACGTTCAGATCGACCAGCGACAGCGACCACTGCTGCGGCAACAGCGCCGCCACGGTCAGCAACCCCAGCGGCGCGGCCGGCGTCTTCGCTCCCAAGCGGTCCGCCACGGCCGTGTAGTTCCAATAGTTCTGCTGCGAGAACTTCGGCTGCACCAGCAGGCACGTGAGCGGCGCATCGGGAGTGGCGGGCGGAACCGTGGTCACGGCAAGCGAACCGGGGCTGGCGGGGAATCGAGCGGCAGTTGCCTCGGGGCGGGAACCTCCACGGTACGCCCCGAGGGGGCGATTCTCAAGGAATTTCGCTGCCGGGCCGTAGGTCAGGCTTTCCAGCCTGACAGCCGCAGCGCGTGTTGGTCCAACACGTCAGGCTAGAAAGCCTGACCTACGGGCTGCACATCTGGCCGCGCCGGCGCGGCCGCCCTACCATGAACGGCTCGAATTCTTCTTCCCCCGGTGTTTCCATGACGCTCCGCCCGCTCGCCGCCCTGGTCCTGCTCGCCGCCACGCCCGTGTTTGCCGTCGCGGCTGACGAATCGGCCGCTCCCAATCTACCGGGCCACCAACTCGCCTGGCACGACGAATTCGACGCCGACGGCCCGCCCAGTCCCGACAACTGGACCTACGAACGCGGCTTCGTGCGCAACGAGGAGCTGCAATGGTACCAGCCGGAAAACGCGTTCTGCGAAGACGGCCTGCTGGTGATCGAAGGCCGCCGCGAGCGCGTGCCCAACCCCCGGTACGAGCCCGGCGCCCGCGACTGGCGCCGCAACCGCGAGTTCGCCGAGTACACCTCCGCCTGCGTGATCTCGCGCGGCCGCCGCGAGTGGACGCACGGCAAGCTATTGGTGCGGGCGCGGATCGACGCCCAACCGGGGCTGTGGCCGGCGATCTGGACGCTCGGCACGAAGCGCGGTTGGCCCGGCTGCGGCGAGATTGACGTCATGGAGTACTACCAGGACACGATCCTGGCGAACGCCTTCTGGCAAGCCCGCCGCCGCAAGGGCGAGGACGTCGTGAAAGTGCCGCTGGAAAAATTCGGCGACGGCTGGGCCGAGAAGTTCCACGTGTGGCAACTCGACTGGACGCCTGAGCGGCTGCAGATTCTCATCGACGACAAGTTGGTCAACGAAGTGTCACTCGCCGACGCCGTCAACGGCGACGGGACCCAGCCGTTTCAAGAGCCGCACTACCTGCTGCTGAACCTCGCCATCGGCGGCCAGGCCGGCGGCGACCCGAGCCAGGTCGAGTTCCCCTCGCGGTTTGAGATTGACTACGTGCGGGTGTATCAACGCACGGACGAATGAGACACGGACAACCGTCTCTGCTATTCGACAAAACGCTCCCTTCCTACCAATGCCCCTGCTATGAACCCAGTCTGGACCATCGAAAAGAAACGCGACCACGGCGAGCTCACGGCCGAGGAGATTGGCGAGTTCATCCTGGGGTTCGCGCGTGGCGAGGTGCCGGACTATCAAATGTCGGCCCTGGCGATGGCGATTTACCTGAATGGCATGACCACGGCCGAAACCGCGGCGCTGACCGACAACATGCTCGCCAGCGGGGCGCGGTTCGAGTGGCTCGCCGACGATCGGCCGATGGTCGACAAGCATTCCTCCGGCGGCGTGGGCGACAAGGTGTCGCTGATCCTGGCGCCGATGCTGGCCTGTTGCGGGCTGGCCGTACCGATGATCTCCGGCCGCGGGCTGGGCTCCACCGGCGGCACGCTCGACAAGCTGGAGGCCATCCCCGGCTTTCGCACCAATCTGTCAATGGACGAGATGCAGCGCGTCACTCGCGAGGTCGGCTGCGTCATCAGCGGCGCCACGCCCGAGTTGGTCCCCGCCGATCAAAAGCTCTACAGCCTGCGCGACGTGACGGCCACCGTGCCGTCGATTCCCATGATCACCGGCAGCATCATGAGCAAGAAGCTGGCCGAGGGGCTCACGGCGCTGGTGCTGGACGTGAAATTCGGCAGCGGCGCCTTCATGAAGACCGCCGAGCAAGCCCGCCAGTTGGCCGAGTCGTTGGTGGCCACCGGCGCGCGGATGGGCGTCGCCACCACCGCGCTGCTGACCGACATGAACCAGCCGCTGGGCCGCATGTGCGGCAACGCGGTGGAAGTCGACGAGTCGGTCGATGCGCTCGAAGGTCGCGGCCCTGCGGACGTGATGGAAGTCACGCTCGCGTTGGGCGTGGAACTGCTCGCCGCCACGGGCGTGGCCAGCGGCGACGCGGCCCGCGGTCAGTTGCAGCAAACGATCGACAGCGGCGCGGCGCGGGAGAAGTTCGCCGAAATGGTGGCGGCCCAGGGAGGCGAACTCGATGCGCCCCGCGCCGTGGCGCCGGCTACTGAAGTGACCAGCCCCCGCGCCGGCCATGTCGCCGCGGTCGACGCCGAGGCGATCGGCAAGACAATCATCGCCATGAAGGGCGGCCGCCGGCAAAAGGGGGACGTCCTCGACCTGTCGACGGGAGTGGAGATGCTGGTGCGCGTCGGCGATGCGGTTGACTCCGGCCAGCCGCTGGCGAGACTTTTCGCTCAGCCCGGCGACGTTGCCGCGGCCAGCGCGATGCTGCTGGATGCGATCACGTTGAACGACGCGTCCGCGCCGCCCTTGCCGCTGATCGTTGACCGCGTTGCGTCTTGAGTACGACGACACTATCGGGTGCGAATAACTCGATCCGATTTAGCCGCGGGCCGCGCCCCGCGCCCGCCGCAAGCGGCGGGGCTAAATGACCCATCATCGCGACCGCCCGCCCTGCCCTTTTCATTCGACGACACGCCATGATCGACCCGCTCATCGAAGCCGCCGCGGCTGCCGCGGCCAATGCCCATGCCCCTTACTCCGATTTTCACGTCGGCGCGGCCGTGCTGACCGACGCCGACGCGGTGTTCCCCGGCTGCAATGTCGAGAACTCGTCATTCGGTCTGACGATCTGCGCCGAGCGCGCCGCCGTGTGCGCGGCGATCACCGCGGGGCACACGCGGATCAAAGCGGTGGCGATCGTGGCCCCCGGCGGCCCCGCCCCCTGCGGCGCGTGCCGGCAGGTGCTTGCGGAGTTCGGACCAGCGATGGAAGTCATTCTGGTCGACTCGATCGACACGACCCGCGTCCGACGCACCACGCTCGACAAGCTGTTGCCCGAGCAATTCCGGCTGGGCGAGCGCGAAGACTGACGATCGTGCGGCGGCGGGGTGGCTGGGGACGGAGCGTAGCGGAGCCCCCAGTGGCCATCTCTGGGGGCTCCCTCCGGTCGTCCCCAGCCACCCCATCCATTTCTGCTAGCAGCGTTTTGCCCGCAAGAACTGGGGTTCGACGTCACGGCGGCCTGCGGTACGCTTCGCCCCTTCCGCCCCCCCACGTCCCGCGTCGAGCCGTGCCGTGCTTTTTCCCGCCCGACTGCGAATCTGCTGCGCGCTGGCCGCGTTGGCGACAGCGCTCGGCTGCGGCGGTCGGTTCATGGCGCGCCGCGATCGCGCGCCGTTTCGTTCGGCGATCGAACCCGCCGCCACCGCGGGGCAACTCGTGTTTCATGGCGACGCCCCCGTGGGGCGCAATCGTCGGCTGCTCGACGAACTCGCCGCGCAGCGCACGGTGATTGCCGATCGGCTGGCGCTGCCGATGATCGAAGCCCCCGTACACGTGTACCTGTACGCCGACGAGTCGACCTATCACCGCGAAATGTCCGCGCGGTTTCCCAACTTTGCCGGGCGGCGAGCGTTATTCGTCGAGGACCGCGGCGAGTTGGCCGTGTACGCCCACTGGAGCGAACAAGTCGCCGACGATTTGCGACACGAGGTCGCGCACGGCCACCTGCACGCGGCCTCCGCCCACCTGCCGCTGTGGCTCGACGAGGGGTTGGCGGAGTTCTTCGAAGTCGGCGCAGCGCGGCGCGGGTTCAACCGCCCGCACGTCGATTACCTGCTGGGGCAGCTTGACGCCGGCGGCTGGCAGCCCAACCTCGCCCGACTGGAGTCGCTCGCCAACGCCGCCGACATGACCCGGCTCGATTACGCCGAAGCGTGGCTGTGGGTGCACTTCCTGCTGGAGTCGGAAGGCAACATGACCACCGTGCTGACCGATTATTTGGCCGAACTGCAAATCACCGACGCGCCTGTGCCGCTGAGTGCGCACCTGGCGCGCCGCCTGGCCAACCCCGAAGCGGCCCTCGTCGAGCACTTGCGCAACGTGGGTCAGGCTTTCTAGCCTGACGCACTTCGGGAGGGCGAGGCTCCTGCCGAGCCTGCGCCGTGTACCCGCTTCAAGCTCGGCAGAAGCCTCGCCCTCCCCGTCGCCCTTACAGCAGGTTCTGGATCGGGTCGAGATACAGCGTCGTGAACAGCCGAATGATCAACGCGATGATCAACACGGCGACCCCCAGCCACAGGACGTAGCCAAAAATCTGCGCGATCATATTCATCGCGTCGGCGGCCCGCTCCTGGTACTCGTCCGACAGCCGCCGCATCGTTTCGACGATCGAGCCCGACTCCTCTCCCACGGCCACCGCATCAAGAAAATCCGTCGGCATGACGCCCGTCTCGGCCAGCGAGCGATGGATCGACGCCCCGTTGGCAATGCTGCGGGCCACCTGCGGACCGTGCTGCGAGTAGTACCGATTGCCGGAGGCGTCCATCGCCAGCGGAATCGCGGTGCGCAGATCCATCGGGGTGTCGAACACCAATTGCATGGCCCAGGTCATCCGCGCCAGGGCGAGCGTCTTGAGCGCGCCGCCCAGCACGGGCAATCTCAGCGCCCACTGCTTCAGACTGCGCGCCCACAGATGCCCGCGGCGGGCCGACTCCAACGCCAACATCACGGCAATGCCGGCGACAATGACGATGTTCATGTAAATGATCAGCCCCCGCGTACCCACCAGGCCCACGCCCAGCGGATCGACCGGCGTGCCGCCGCGCGTCTCGGCAATCATTCCCATGACCCAGATCAGCAGCCCCACGACGAAGACAGTCATGCCAAACTGAAACGCCGGCCATGACATCCGCTGCATGAAAACTCGCCGGGCCGCAAGCGTGCGATCGTAGTGATGCGCCAGTTGCTTGTAGGTGTGTTCCAGTTGGCCGCTCACTTCGCCCACGGCGATCATTTGGCGAAACAACGGCGGAAAGAAGTCGCCGGCGGCCTTGATCGCCTGATCGATCGGTTGCCCCCGCTCAAGCTGCTCGGCCACCAGCCCGACCTGCGTTTGCTGCGCCCGTCCGCCGCGCTCAGCCTCGCTGCGCCAAATCCGCCGGTCGTCGATCCCCGCCTTGGTGGCCGTCGCCAGCCGATGGCACAACTGCGCGAGCGGCTTCAGACGAATGCGGGAGGAGAAGAACATGGCGGGTGGTTCGTTGTCAGTGGTCAGTAGTCAGTTGTGGTGGACTGGTAGAACGCGATGAGCACGCAACGCACGTTGGGAATGCTAACTCGCAAAACGACAGGAGACGATACTCGGATTTCAGGCCTGCGGCGCCAACGCGGTCCGCCGCAATTCAACTGACAACGGACAACTGACCACTGACTAAACCCCAATATCCTCATTCCACAGTTCCGGCTTCGCGGCGATGAACTCTTCCATCAACCGCACGCACTCGGGATCGTCGATGATCTGCAATTGGACGCCGCGGCTGCGGACGTAGTCCTCGGGGCCCTGGAACGTGCGGTTCTCGCCGATCACGATTTTGGGAATCTTGTACAACAGCGCCGTCCCGCTGCACATGTCGCACGGCGAGAGGGTCGAGTAGAGCACCGCCCGCTGGTAGTCGGCCGCCTGCAAGCGACCGGCATTTTCCAGGGCGTCCATCTCGGCGTGCAGAATCGCGCTGCCCTGCTGGACGCGGCGGTTGTGCCCGCGACCGACGATCTTGCCGTCGATCACCAGCACCGAGCCGATGGGGATCCCCCCCTCGGCCAGCCCCGCGCGGGCCTCCTCGATCGCGGCCGCCAGAAACTCATCGGACATATGTCTGCTCCATAAAACCGCGATCGGTGATCGCGGCGATTGGTTGTACAAAGCCGCGACCGGTGGTCGCGGAATGCGGTCGCTGGGCCAACGGGCGCTCGCCAAATGAGCCGATTCCGCGACCACCGGTCGCGGCTTTATGCCGGCAAAGTCGGCGGATTGCGTACGGCTTGCCGTGGAACGCCAACAACGATCCTGCCGGCGGCGTGGCGGCGGTTGGCCGTTCCTTCCAATCTGCTAGCAGTCCATTAGAATGGCACTCCGGCGGCGTCGCAATTCTACACCAAACGGGGTGGCTGGGGACGCAGCGAAGCGGAACCCCCAGTGCCCGAACCTGGGGGTTCGCTGCGCTCATCCCCAGCCACCCTTCCCATCAAAATGCCCCGGCGAGGCGAAATCATGACCAGCGGGACGGCCCTCGACAACTGCGCGGACGCGGAGAAGCCCGCGACGGCCCGACGCCAATGCGGCGTCATCCAGGTGCAACACCCGCTGGTGCGGCATCACATCACGCGGCTGCGGAACAAGGACACCCGCCCCAGCGAGTTCCGCCAACTGGTCCGCCGCCTGTCGACGCTCATGGCGTACGAGGCCACCAAAGACCTGCAGGTCAAGCCGCATCAGGTCGAAACCCCGCTGACCACCGCCGAGGGCTCCCAAGTCGTCGGCCGCATTGGCCTGGTGCCAATCCTCCGCGCCGGGCTGGGCATGGTCGACTCGGTGCTCGACCTGTTGCCCATGGCCGAAGTCTGGCATCTGGGCCTGTATCGCGACGAAGACACGGCGCTGCCGGTCCGCTACTACGACAAACTCCCGGCGCAGCACCCCGTGGACGTGGCGCTGGTGGTCGATCCCATGCTCGCCACCGGCGGCTCGGCGGCCGCGGCGCTGATGACGCTGCGCGAGTGGGGCGTGCCGCAGGTGAAAGTGCTGTCGCTGATCGCCTCGCAGGAAGGCGTCGACATGGTCGCGGAGCAGTTCCCCGAGTCGCAGATTTACGTCTGCCAGATCGACCCCGAGTTGAACGATCGCAAGTTCATCGTCCCCGGGCTGGGCGACGCGGGCGACCGGATCTTCAACACCGTCGGCGAATAACGCCCGCCGTCTCCGCGTGGTCAACTGTCTCCGAGAGTTGACGCAACCGACGTTCTGATCGGCGCCTGTCGTTTGAGCAGACCGGTCCCACGTACTTTCCAGTGACCGGACCGCCGGCCTTCGCCTTTCGGATTCCGCCGCACCCGAGTTTGCCATGTACCGCCTCGTAAGCCTGCTGGGCATCGCCGTGTTCCTCGGCTTGGCCTGGTTGATGAGCAGTCACAAGCGCCGCGTGAACCCGCGCATCGTGCTGGGCGGGCTGGCGCTGCAATTCGGGCTGGCGGCATTCGTGCTGCAAACTTCGGTCGGCGCCCAGGTGTTTGACGCCGTTGGGGCCGTGTTCCTGGCGCTGCTGGAGTGCGTCAACGCCGGCTCCGAGTTCGTGTTCGGCGCCGACTACGCCGAGCACTTCTTCGCATTCAAGGTGCTGCCGACAATCGTCTTCTTCTCGGCGTTCATGTCGATCTTCTACTACTACGGCGTCATGCAGTTCATCGTGGGGCTGTTCGCCAAGGCCATGCAGAAGACGCTCGGCACGAGCGGCGCCGAGACCCTTTCCGCCGCCGCCAACGTGTTCGTGGGACAGACCGAAGCGCCGCTGGTCATTCGGCCCTACATCTCCAGCATGACCATGTCCGAACTCAATGCGGTCATGCTGGGCGGTTTCGCGACGATGGCGGGCGGCGTGCTCGGCGGGCTCGTCGAAATGGGCAAGCGAGTCAACGGCGACACGGTCGAATACATGATCCGCCCGCAGAATCTACTCGCGGCGTCGGTCATGGCCGCCCCCGCCGCCCTGTTGGTGGCCAAGATCATGCAGCCCGAGGTCGATTCGCCCAAGACTCTTGGAAACGTCAAAGTTGACGTGGAAGACTCCAGCACGAACGTGTTGGAGGCGATTGCCAACGGCGCGATCGGCGGGCTGCAACTCGCGCTGAACGTGGCCGCCATGCTCATCGTCTTTCTGTCGCTGATTGCCGTGGTCGACCTGGCTCTCGGTTGGATTGGCGCCCAAGCCGGCTATGCCGACGCCGACGGCGCCTATCAGTGGTCGCTCGGCGCCGCCTTGGGACGCGTGTTCGCTCCGTTGGCTTGGCTCATCGGAATCGAGTGGCAGGATTGCCAGGCCGCCGGTCAACTCATGGGGCTGAAGATGGCCACCAACGAATTCGTCGCCTACGGGCAACTGGTCGCGTGGAACGATCCCGACAGCTCTGTCCAGTTGGCGGAACGCAGCCGCGTGATTATGACCTACGCCCTGTGCGGCTTTGCCAATTTCAGTTCCATCGGCATTCAACTCGGCGGCATCGGCGGCATCGCCCCGGAACGCCGCGGCGATCTGGCTCGCCTTGGACTACGAGCTATGGTCGGCGGAACGCTGGTGGCTTTCATCAACGCCTGTGTTGCGAATATCATGCTGTAGGAGCTGTCAGCTCTCAGCCATCAGCGGCCAGCCAGAAACCGGGCTGTTCGGCTGCCGGCGATCAGCGGATTGGTTTCCTCTTGTCTCAACCGACCACTCACCACTGACAACTGACCTCTCCCCATGAAAACGCTTCTTTCCAAAGAAGACTTGCACGACGGCGTTGCGGCGATGGCGCGCGACATCGAGGCCGCCTACGAGGGCCGGCAGCTGACCATCGTCGGCGTGCTGACCGGCAGCGTCGTGCTGATGGCCGACCTGATCCGGCATATCGACCAGCCAATGCGCGTGGGCGTGATCCAGGCCAGCAGCTACCGCGGCGCCACGACCACCCGCGGCGACCTGATCATCAACAGCGAACTGATGCTCGACATCACCGGCCGCGACGTGCTATTGGTCGACGACATTTTCGATACCGGCCACACCCTGGAGCAGGTCGTCGAGAAGCTGGCCGACTTCAACCCGGCCAGCGTCCGCTCGTCCGTGTTGCTTCGGAAGGTGGGCCGGCAGGAGGTCAGCTACGAACCCGACTTCGTCGCGTTCAAGATCCCCGACGAATTCGTCGTCGGCTACGGCCTGGACTACGAAGACATGTATCGCAACCTGCCGTACCTGGCGGCGCTGGAAGAAGACGACCTGAAGCGCCACCGCGAACTGGAACAACAGACGCAAGCGCTGTGAGCTTGGCGGATCAACGGAGTTGCCAGAACAAGGGACAGGATAGCAGGATTCGCGGGATTGACAGGATGATGCCATTGAACTGATCCAACTCGGGGGCCGGCCGTTGTCGGGGCCGCGTTACAAGCTGGCATATCTCTTACTGCTCGTCACCGCGACGTGCCTCGCTCTGGGCGTTGTCGCGAGGCCGTCGGTCGCGGCTTGCGTTTTCTATGTCGCGGTCATCGCCGCGGCGGGGGCGATCTTGGGAACGCGTCGCAACGGCAGCGCATTGGAATGGGGCACGGCGTCGGGCGCGCTGGCAGGTTTGCTGCTGCTGGTTGTCTTTTGGGTAGAATACGCGCTGGGGCTCCTGCCTGATCACGGCCCCTTGCCCCTTACGCTTGATCTCGATGACGAAGACAAACGAACGGGACTCGTGTTCCCCTGGATCATGTACGCTCCCCTGGCGACGGTCGCCGGAGCGGTTCTTGGCGGGTGCGTTGGCCCGACCATCGCCGCGGGCGCTCGTCTGCTGAGACGCCTTCGATCGCCTGCCTAATCTGGCGGATACCGCTGCGAATGCCCAGGTACAGCCTGAAGATGTTACTGTTGCTGGCCACCGCGGCTTGCTTCGTGGCGGCACTTCTTCGATTTCACCCGCCAATCGCGCTTCCGATCCTGCTGTGCTGGGGCGCCCTCGCGATCGGCTTCCTCGCGCCTTGGGCATGGGGACGGCCTCTTCCTGCACCGGAGGGCATGCCGATGTTGCTGGCGTTGCAGGCGGCCGTTGCGATCATGCTCTTGGCGGCGCCGATTGCCCCGTACCTGATCAACGGTCGCGGTTGGTACGACCTGGGGCTGAGCACCTACAATCCGCCGCCTTACCTGACGGATGACGGACCTTTGTGGGGCATCGACTACGACCCTGGAAACACGCGGCCGTTTGCGTGGTCGCCGACGATAGGCGTCGTCTGGCATGCCGCGTCCTTCGCAGCGCTATTCTTGGCGCCCATCGCCGCTGCGATCAGCATCGGAGCGGCGGTGGAACTCGTCCGCGTGCGACATGGCGGACAGTCCCAAGACCGCGCTCGCGCCTGGTGGTGGATACTTTGGACGCTTACCGCCATTCCCATCACCTTCACGACCGCAATGGAGCCACAAATTCTCAGATGGCTATTTGACTGAAGCAACCGCATCACTCGAGGCGCCTTGAGACTCCAATGCCTGCCCCGGCGCCAGCGCACCCAGGGCTACGCCACGGTTCGGCCGCACGGCAGTTGGCGCCCCGCGGCCCTATGCGAACAGTCCGCTCAGGTCGAGCACTGCTCCCGGCAATCCGTCGGCCGCCACCTGCTGCGGGGCTGACCACTCGCTGACGTCATCGTACGTGCCGGACTGCGGCAAGCGGTGGACGACGACGCGCTGCGTCTCCACGTCGACGATCCAATACTCGACGATCCCCGCAGCCGCGTACAGGTCGCGTTTTTGGCCGAAGTCGCGCGCCGACGAGGATTGCGCCACCTCGATCAGCAGCAGCACGTCAGCCGGCTGCGGGTGAGCGGCCCCGTAGCCGTCGGGCGACCGCTTCAGGACCATCAAATCCGGCTCCGGTTCCGACACGTCGGACAGGGCGAGCGGGCCCTGAACGCGGCACGTGTAGCGGCCGGCGGTCGCGGCGACGAAGAACTCGGTGAGCCGATCCAGGATGGAAGCATGGCGAGGACCAATCGGCGACACGGCAGCGAGCTCCCCATCGAGAAGTTCGACCCGATCTTCCTTGGCGACGACCCCCGCTGCGATCATCCGGTCGTAATGCTCGCGCGTGAATCGCACGCGCCCCGTGGCGTCAATCGCCAGGGGCGTTGTCACTGGCCCGGTGATGGAATTCGTCGTGGGCATGACTCAATTGTAGCAGATTGTTGCCAATCGCTGGCCGGCTCCCCACGAATCGATCCTCCCGTCACGGAGGGCGGCTGTCATCGGGCAATCCGAGCCAGCAGGCCGACGCAGCCGCCGCTGGCCTGATTCCCCGCCGCCACTCGCGTCGGTCCGCCTCCATCCGTGTTCACCTGCGTCGACACGCGGCCTCTTTACGTCCTTGGCGCTCTTGGCGTCCTTGGCGGTTCGTCCGTCAGACTGGAAAGCCTGACCTACCGCGGTTTCAGCGCGCGGGTCGCGATGAACGTGTCCATGTACTGCGAGATTGCCTCCAGCTCGGGGTCGAAGCGATCCTCGAACAGGGCGGTCAGCACGAAGCCCGCGCGGAGTTGGCCGCCGATTTGATCCTGCAGCGTGTGGCCGAACTCCATCGCGTCGCGCTCATTGACAATCCGCTGCCGCAACTTTGGGTCGTCAAAGTGGTCGGCGTCGCGGTAGGGCAGCTTGTTGCAGACCGTCAGCACGCCGTTGTCGTACAGCGCGTCTTCGAAGATATACCGCACCGGATTGTTGAACCCCGCCAGCAGCACGCCGCCGGGGCGCAGCACGCGAAAGCACTCCCGCCATACCGGCAGCACGTTCTCGGCGAAGCAGTTCGAGCACGGGTGAAAGATCAGGCCGAACGACTCGTCGGCGAAGCACGATAGGTCGGCCATGTCGCCTTGGACGGTGGCCAGGGCGAGCCCCTCGCGGTCGGCGACCAGTCGGTCTTGCCCCAACTGTCGCGGCGAGTAGTCGAACACCGTCACCTCGGCGCCGGCCGCCGCCAACAGCGGCCCCTGCTGCCCGCCGCCGGACGCCAGGCACAACGTCGGCAACCCGGCCAGCGGCGGGTACCACTCCCTCGGCACCGGCTTGAGCGGCGTGAGCAACAGCTCCAACCGCCCCGCGCGCGCCGCTTGCACGGTGGCGGCGTCCACCGGGACGGTCCAACGATCGCCCTCCGCCACGCGGCGATCCCAGAACTCGCGATTGTGAGCGAGGACGTCCATCTGAACCCCGTTGTTGGAAATGAAACCGCAGATGAACGCGGATGCACGCGGATCTTACCAGTATTAACTTCCGCTCATTCGCGCTTATCCGCGTGGATCTGCGGTTCTTATCCTTCCCTGCCTTGGCGATCTTGGCGTACTTGGCGGTTCATTGTCAGGCTGGAAAGCCTGACCTACGCGCCAGCGGCAATGAGGGCGTCGAGTTCCGATTTGAGCCGCGGCAAAATCTCGTCGTAGCCAAACTGCCCCAGCGGTTCACTGCCGCGTTTGAGGTTCACAAAGTTCGGTCCGCACCACAGCCCCAGGTCGGCGTCGTCGGTCTCGCCGGGGCCGTTCACACGGCAACCCATCACGGCGATCGTGATCGCGTGGTCGGCGGCGTAGCGGGTCATTTCCTTGACCTGCTCGGCCAGGTCGATGAACGCTTCGTTCTCCACTCGCGAGCAACTGGGGCAACTGATGATGTTGAGCGTGTCCAGTCCGTAATCGACCACCGAGCGGACCCGGCCCGCGGCAATATCGGCCAGGATTTGCCGGCCCGCGGCAATCTCTTCCGGCTTGCGAGCGTTGCTCACGGTGAGCGATACGCGAATCGTGTCGCCGATCCCGCGGCTGATGAGCTGCTCGAACGCAATCCGGGTTTTGATAATCCCGTCGGGCGGCATCCCGGCTTCGGTCACGCCCAAGTGCAACGGCACGTCGGGTCGCCGCTCGGCGAAGCGGCGGTTCACTTCGATCACTTTCTGCGGGTCAGAGTCTTTCAGCGACACGCAGTACCGCATGAACCCCAGCTCGTCGAGCCACGCACAGTGCTCGGCGGCGCTGTCGAGCATCGGCGAGATCGAATCGTCCGCCGGGTACGCTTCCGCCTTGGCCGGGTCGACGCTGCCGCAGTTCACCCCGACGCGCATCGCGCAGTCGTTGTCGGCGGCCACCTGCGCGAGGTATCGCACCTTGTCCTGCCACGGCTTCTCGCGCTCGTGGTGGTACAAGTGCCCCGGGTTGTAGCGGACCTTGTCCACATGCGGGGCGACCAGCTCGGCCAGCCGGTAGTTCTCCTGCAGGTCGACCGACAGGTTGGCGGCGGTTTGCCGACGAATCTCTGCGAGCGCCGCCGCGTCCTTGGCGTTGTCCACGGCGATTCGCACCACGTCGGCCCCCGCGTCGTGCAAGGCGCTGACCTGCGCCACGGTCGCGTCGATATCCTGTGTCTTCGTCGCCGTCATGCTCTGCACGGCGATCGGATTGCCGCCGCCAATGGCGATCGAGCCGATACGGACTTCGCGAGTGGGGTTGCGCGAGATTTCCATGCTGGTACTGAAACTCCGAACTCAACTGGAATGCAACGTTCGCCGCGAATGACCAATGACCAAGTCGCAATGACCAATGAATTTTGGCAGTCCTCCTGCATTGGTCATTGGCGCTTGGTCATTGGTCATTGTTGCAGATACTCCAACAACAGCAGCCACATCGTCAACGCATTGAACAACATATGGCAGGCGATCGCCGGGACGATGCGGTGCGTGCGGCTGTAAAGGTACCCCAACACGAGCCCCAGCAACACCAGCGGCGCGGGGCTGGCGCCGTGCCCCCAGTGGGCCAGACCGAAGGCGACCGCCGTGACCGCGATCGGCCAGTTCGACGCGTTCATCGACGCGCCGTTCGCACCGGCCGGAAGACTGGCGTCGCCGCCGCTGTTGGCGGCGCCGGCCACGGCGTCCGCGGTTGCGGGGGCATCGACCTGCTCAATCATCGTCACGACGAGTTGGCCGTTGCCATGGTCGTCAATTGGCGCCCGCTCAATCTCGCTCTCGTCAGTGCTTACCGCCACGGTATCCGCCTGCAACCTCCCTGCCGGCTTTTCCAACCAGCCCTGCAATAACAACCGAAAAGCGGTTTCTTCGAACACGGGCGCCCCGACCACCGCGGCCAGGGCGATGCCCGTCATGATCCCCACCGAGGGCGTCGCCATGAACTGTTCGACAAACGGGTGACCGCTTTGCGGCTGCAACAGCCAATTCAGCAGGACTTGCAGCGCGTAGGTCGGCAGCAGCGCGGCCAGAAACGCGATGCCGCCGATGCGCACGTCGCCCCAGAACTGCCGTACGTCCGCCGGCAGCCCCAGATCGAGCCGCGACGCCCCCGCGACCGCGGCCAATGCCACGTACGTCGCCGCGGTCACGGTGACCTGCAACATCGTCATCAACAGCGCCGCGCCGAGAAACGAGCCTTCGCGGACGAAGCTGGGCGCCACGGCCGTCAGCGCGGCGGTCACAGTCGCCCCGGCGCCCGCGGCCGCGGCGCCGCTGGGGCCCGCAATCGGGGCCGTCAGCCCCACGGTCAGCGCGGTCCAGCGTTCGCTGAGCGGACTGACAGTTGGCTCTGCGCCGAGGATGAGTTTGCCCAGCAGAGACAGCAGCAACGGCGACAGCAGCACCAGCGCCGGCCAGCCGGTCCACGGCACGGGGCGGCGCGGCTCATATCGAAGCAGCGGCTGCCCGTTGAGTCGTTTGGCAAGCAGCCGCCCCAGCGTCAGCAAACTCGCCGCCGCCGCGATGGTCAGCGTGGCGCTGGCAGCCGAGTTGGCAATCGGTTCAGACATGCGGCAAGCCAGCGCGTGGCGAAAGGAACATCGATCCGGCGAGCGGAGATGCTTGTGTGCTCAACTTCCCGCGGCCGGCGTTCCGCCGACGATTTGCGACCAGGCGGCGCGGACGTAACCCACTGCCGAGTAAATCGTCAGCCCGATCGCCGCCCACACGGTCGCCTGCAGGCCGAGCGTCATCCACTGCGGCGGCGGCCCGTCGGCCCACTCGCCCCCGCCGCGCCGCAGGTAGCTAAGCACCGTGATGCTGAAGCAGGCCGCGGCGCACTGCAGGACCATCTTCCACTTGCCGGCCCACTTGGCCGAGAAGTCGCCCCCCTCGCCTTCGACAAACGCCCGCAGCGCCGTGACCATCAACTCGCGGGCCAAGATCACCACGGCCATCCACGCCGCGACGCCCGACGCCGCCGAACCGTCCGCCAATCGCGGCGCGGCCGCCAGGTACGTGAAGGTGCCGCAGATGATCAACTTGTCGGCAAACGGGTCGAGCACGCGGCCGAGCTTGGTGATCTGCCCGTACTTGCGCGCCCAGTAGCCGTCGACCCAGTCGGTCCCCGCGGCCAGCACAAACACGGCCAGCGCGGGCAGGTACTGCTGGAGCGACAACAACGCAAACAGCACGAGCGACAACACGATCCGCGCGACCGTCACCTGGTTGGGGACGTTCCACACGCGCTGCGGTCGGTTGGCGTCGGCGGGTGAGTCTGGCATCGTGGGGTGGCGAATCGAGCTGGGCGAAAGTCAAAGTCGGTCTGGGTGAGGCTCGAACGACAGCGAACTTCAGTATTCACACCCAGCCGGCCCGCGTCACCCCCTCGCTTGCCATCTCTCACGGCCGAGCGTCCGCTCAACGCGGATCTCCGCATGCGGCTGCGATCAAATCGTATCCCTCGCTGCCCACGATTTCGCAGGGGACGATCGCTCCTGGGCGCAACCCCTCGCCGGTGACGAACACCAGGCAGTCGACATCCGGGGCGTCGGCGTAGCTGCGGCCGATCCAGGCGTTCGGTTGCTCGGGTACGGGGCTGTCGATCAGCACGTCGAGCTGCCGACCTTGCTGCGCGGCGTTCCACGCGAACGCGATTTCCTGCTGCACGGCCATCAGCTCGCCCTGCCGCTCGAGCATCACCTCCTCGGGCACGTGATCGGGCAGTCTGGCCGCGGGCGTGTCGGGTTCCAGCGAGTAGGTAAACACGCCCAGCCGCTCGAAACGCTGCTCGCGGACGAAATCGACCATCTCGCCGAATTGCTCATCCGTCTCGCCGGGGAAGCCGGTGATGAACGTCGTCCGCATGACCAGGTTGGGGATGCGGCTGCGAAGTTTGCCCAGCAGCTCCTCGGTGTCGGCCCGATTCACGCGCCGCTGCATCCGCCGCAGCATGGTGTCGTTGGCGTGCTGCAGCGGCATGTCCAGGTACGGCAGAATCCGCTCGCTGCCGGCGATCACGTCGATCACCTCGTCGGTGAAGTACATCGGGTACAGGTACATCAACCGAATCCAGTCGAGCCCCTCGACCTGCTCCAGCTGCCGCAGCAGCTCGGCCAGCCGCGTCTCGCCGTACAGGTCCAAGCCGTAGTAGGTCGTGTCCTGGGCGACGATCACCAGCTCGCGAACCCCGTCAGCCGCCAGCTCGCGGGCTTCGGCGACGACTTCTTCGATCGGCTTGGTGGCGTGCTTGCCGCGCATCTTGGGGATCGCGCAGAACGTGCACAGGCGGTCGCAGCCTTCGCTGATCTTCAGAAACGCGAAGTGCCGCGGCGTGATCCGCATCCGCGAAGTGTCTGGCAACGGGCGAATCGGCGCCGGCTGGAACACGGACCGCTGCTCGTCCAAGCCCCCGACCAGCCGGTCAGCCACCTTGGTCACTTCCTCGCGGCCGAACACGCCCACCAGGTGGTCGATCCCGGGCCGCTCGTCGAGTAACTGCTCCTTCTGCCGCTCGGCCAGGCAGCCGCTGACAATCACGCCGCGCAGCTCGCCGCGACGCTTCAGCTCGAGCATTTCATCGATCGCGCCGAACGACTCCTGGCGGGCTGCTTCGATGAAGCCGCAGGTGTTCACGATGGCAAAGTCGGCGCCCTGCGGGTCGGCGACCAATTCGTAGCCGTCCAGCTGCAGCATGCCCAGCATCCGCTCGCTGTCGACGGTGTTCTTGGGGCAGCCCAGGCTGACAAAGGCGTAGCGGCCCTTGGACTGGCCGGCGTGGAGTTTCTCGGTGAATTGCGACGACACGGGCGACTCGGCAGCAGCAGGCGGGAAGGCGCGGCAGGGACGAGCCCCGCCGCCGCGGCGGTAATCCCGCGATTGTACGGCCCAGCCACGAAATCGCCAATCAGCGCCCTGCCCTTCGCCCACCCGATTTCGCCGCGGGGCTCGCCCCGCGCGATCGAGATCGCGCACCGAAAGGCCCAAGAAACTGCTTGCACCGCCCCCACCAGTAAATAGTATACAGATGAACACATCACATCAACGCCGGAATTGCTAGCCGCCGCCATGCTCGCCGAAATCCCCGCCGAACAAGCCCAAGGCGCTATCGAGGACGTCGCGGCCGAATTGCTGGCCGCGGGGCGCGTCGACGGCCCGCCGGTCGACGCGTTTGCGTTGGCCGAGCGATTGGGCCTGACGGTGGCCCGCGACGGTTGGGGCGCGGGGCGAGGGCGGTTCGTGCGCGTCGCCGCGGGCGGGACGCCGCAACCGACCATCTTGCTGGCCGACGACCCGCGGCCCGAGCGGCGGCAGTGGGCGCTGGCCCACGAGATTGGCGAGAGCGCCGCCTGGCGGGTGTTCGACGAGCTGGCCCTCGACCCCCGCGAAGCCGACGCCTCCGCCCGCGAGCAGGTCGCCAACCGCTTGGCCGGCTGCCTGCTGCTGCCGCGACCGTGGCTCATCGCCGCGGGCAGCGCGTGCGAATGGGATCTGCTGGAACTGAAACGGCAGTTCGCCACGGCCAGCCACGAATTGATCGCCCGGCGAACGCTGGAAATGCCGCCGCCGGTGATTGTGACGTTGCTGGACCAGGGCCGCCCGGTGTGGCGACGCAGCAACGCCCTGTCGCGGCCGCCGCGGATCACCGACCCCGAGTGGGCCGCATGGCGCCTCGCGCACGACACGGCCGCGCCCGCCGCCGCCGACCCCGGCGACTTGCCCGAGGGGATCGCGCAGGTCCGCGCTTGGCCCGTGCACGAGCCTGAATGGAAACGCGAGATCCTCCGCACGGATCTCGACGCGTGGTGGTGAGCGCCTGGCTATGCGTGCCACGGCTCTGTGAGCCGTGCGACCGCGCTCAAAGGCAGCCCCCTGGGAAAGCACGGCTCGCAGAGCCGTGGCACTCTACGCCGTTAACCCTTTGATTTCCTGAGCGATTCTGACCTGTTGTTTGGTTGCTTTGCGGATCTTGGGCGGGCTTGTGCCGGGCGCGTCGGTTTT
>PABB01000055.1 GCA_002702655.1 Planctomycetaceae bacterium | reverse complement strand
GCCGGCGTCGCTTCGTGCTCATCTCTACAGGTCTCCTGGCCCGACGGGCGATTGAGACCTTCATAACCGATGGATCAGAAATTCAATAGCAGGCCACCATCTCTCGTTCGAAGTCAATTTGGGTGAATCGAGCGAGTTCGCTATGGACTGGCTCACGAAGAGGACCAAAGAAGCGGAAAAGGATGTCATCTGGATCGAGCTTAGTGAAGAACTCGCGGTGGGAGGGCTCATCCTCCGGTCGAATAGGCCGAATGGTCAAGGCCCCCCCGTCGAAGGTAATGTGGTCCTCCCATCCGCGAGGGTACGGGCGTATGGCGAGGTGCTGCGACCTTGGCAGTTTTGCTGGCGCGACGCGCAACCGAGCGTCGAGGGCGAGAACCCCCCTCTCATCGGCCAACAACGGATTGATATCCAACTCAGCGATCTCGGGAATATCACAAACCAGCTGAGAGACCTGAATCAATGTTCGGTAAATCGCATCTAGATCTGCAGGCGGACAATTGCGATATCCGGCCAACAATTTGGAGACGCGGGTCCGCGAGACAAGTTCTCGCGCCAAGGGCGCATTCAAAGGCGGCAATGTAACGGCCCGATCGCCGATTACTTCTACAGCTGTACCACCTTGCCCAAAGAGAAGGATTGGGCCGAAGACTGGATCCACGCTGGCGCCCACGATCAATTCATGAGCGTTTGGTCGACGCGCCATGGATTGAACCGTGAATCCTTCGACTCGGGCTCCAGGTTTTAGCTCCTCGATTCTACCTAATATCGCAGCAACCGCAGCGGCGACTTGTTCGGCGGATTCCAAGTCCAGCGCGACGCCTCCGACATCGGATTTATGCGTAATATCCGTCGAGAGCACCTTCACGGCGACGGGATATCCAATTTCCGCAGCAAGCTGCGCGCACTGTTCGGCATTATTTCCGATCCGTGTGTCGACTGTCTCGACACAATAGGCGGCTAGCACTGCTTTTGCTTCCGGCTCCGTTAGAACCGCACGACCGGCGGCAAGAGTGCGGCTAATAATTTCTCGTGCGGACGCAACGTCGGGCGTGAAGTCTTCCGAGACTGATGGCGGCGTTTCCATCAGCATTTCCTGGTTACGGCGATAGTCGACAATTTGAATGAACGCATTGACTGCGTCTTCAGGGGTGTCGAAGGTAGGGATCCCAGCTTGAGCAAATGATCGCCTGGCCGCAGCGACTGCATGCCCGCCCAACCAGCAAGAAAACAATGGCTTCGACAACTGAGTGACATAAGGAACCAGGGCCTCCGCGAGGGACTCGCTAGGTACAATCGCAGTGGGAGCATGAATGAAGAGTATGGCATCGGAATTGGCGTCGTTTGATAGTATCGATAGCGCATCGCGATAGCGCGCGGCGGGCGCATCGCCGATGATGTCGACTGGATTGCCCTTCGACCAGGTCGCGGGCAGCACGGCATCGAGTTCGTGCATCGTCCGCTCCGCCAGGTCAGCGATTTGGACCCCGCGGGCAATCGCCGCATCCGTCGCGATAACGCCCGGACCGCCGCCATTTGTGAGAATCGCGAGCCGCTCGCCGCGCACAGGCTTCGCTCTCCCCAATGTCTCGACGGCGTTGAACAGGTTCTCGATAGAGTAAACTCGCAACATGCCAGCGCGTCGAATTGCCGCATCGTAAACGACGTCCGATCCGGCGAGCGCTCCGGTGTGCGAGGCGGCCGCCCTTGCCCCTTCGGCAACTCTGCCGGCCTTCAGTACGATGACCGGCTTGTTACGCGCCGCCGCGCGTGCTGCTGACATGAACTTGCGAGCGTGTTGTATTGATTCGACATAGAGCAAAATAGAGCGCGTCGTTGGGTCGCTGCCGAGATAGTCGAGGACATCGCCGAAGTCGACGTCGGCGCTGTTGCCGAGGGAGACAAAATGCGAGAAGCCAATTTCGTTGGTTTTCGCCCAATCGAGCACCGCAGTTGCCAGTGCTCCCGACTGCGAAACAAAAGCGATTTGCCCGGATTCAACGGTCGCGTGGGCGAAGCTCGCGTTCAAACCGAACCCGGGAATTATCAGCCCAACGCAGTTCGGTCCAAGAATTCGCAGCATTTGCGCTTTGGCTGCCTCAAGCATCGCTTGATCAAGCGTCTTCCCGGATCTTTCGTCGCGTGCTTCCAGCCCGGCAGTAAGGACTACCGCCGCCTTCGCACCTCGTGCGGCGAGGTCACCGATCAAGCCCGGCACCGTTCGCGGCGGCGTGCAAATAACTGCCAAATCTGGCGTTCGCGGCAACTCCGCCAGATTGGGCCAAGCCAGCACGCCGCATACGGCATCATATTTCGGATTGACGGGCATGATCGGTCCGTCGAAACCAGCCGTCAGCAAATTCTTCATTACGGTCGCGCCGACACTGTTGGGTCGTTGCGATGCACCAATAACAGCGACAGAACGCGGTTGAAAAAGATGCTCAAGATTGAGAATGCTCATTGAAACAAATCTCCCGCTAGTGGTGCTTGTACCACCCGACATTTCGAATGTCGTTCCAAGAAGTTGTTTGATGGCACAAAAAACACTGGGTTACGTCGGCATGCGGCTGCCCGGCAACTCGGGCCGAGATCATCTTGAAATGCATCATATAATGGCTTGGCGGCGCCTGATGACACTGCGCGCAATCGGTGGAACTTGGTGATGGATGTTGGAATTCTGGAATGGTCCAGCGATCGGTGGCATGGCACTGGGCACAGTCTTGCCCAAATAGCTTAAAGTGGCGGTCATCGTTGGAGTGACACGTCGCGCAATTCAGCAGTGCTTCATCCGAAGAGATGCGTGCATGAGGCGGCTTGCCGATAGCAGACCAAGACGCCAGTTGCCCCCGAAGCAGCTTCTGTTCGCTGTCGGCAGCTTTTTCATTTAGCTGACGGAGACCAATGCGTGTGAGCACGGCGTGGTCCATCTCGGTTTGTCGGTGGTCGCTGCCTTGATGTTCCAAATGGCATTCCGTGCAACTGCCGATACTCGAATGAAACGAGGTGGGCTGCCGCTGGAGAATCGACTCGTCGTTCGCATGGCAGACGATGCAATTCGCCGGTTGGACGCCCGTAACGGACGTGTGGCAGGCGGCGCAGTTGTGACTCAGGAACGCATGCGCCTGGGACAGTTCGCCAGGAAGAGCCATGCGTTGCCAAGCTGCTTTACTCAATACGCCCGCTCCCTCGCCGCCTGGATGACTCGATGCAAGGTAAAACGCACCAAAGAGGACCAGTGTGACCAGTGCCGCCGCGAGAATTTGGGGCCACAGTTTCACTCAAACCACCTCAGCCCAAAATAAATCCCCGCCCACACGTGCAGGGCCAACAGACCATAGAGAACGAAGCTAATCACAATATGAAACTTCAACCAACTGGCGAACCAGCGCTTGAATGTCTCGTGCGTCTTAATGGCATATTCCAAGTCCGCCATGGAGTCACTCAATCGAACAGCTCGGACCGCGGCCGGAATTCCCCCTGGACTTGTCACGCCTGGGATGGCAAACGGCGCCGCTGCCAATCGCGCAAAAAACCCCGACCATGGGCGGAGCATCGCGGCCTGGTCCGGGTGCTCTGCCAATTCTGTTGCTGTTGCGCGGTAGGCCAGCTCCAACTGGGTCAACATCTCTTTCTTCTCCCGGATCGTTTGCGAAAACTGGCTCATTAGGTACCGCCCGACAAAGCCACTAACAACAACGATAAGAGTCATTGCGGTGAGCGCGATGCCCAACGGGCTTTGGAACTTGTGCCCCGTATGGAGCAGCACCAAGATCGGGCCCAGCACTCCTGTGTAAATGTGCCAAGCCAGCAGCGTCCGCATCGACGCTCGTCGGGTGACGGTTCGCCTCAGTAGTGGAACACGCTTCACGATCATGTACGCCAGCGGCACGAGCATCAGCAGTGCGCCGGAAACGCCCAACACCCCACCCCATAGGCTACCGGCAAAGCGGGGTGACCGGTGGACAAGAAAGCCGAGCCAAAAAAGGAGCAGCAGGACCACCAAGCCGCTGACGATAATTCGTTCTCGCTCTTTCATGCGGATCTCCCCGCCACGGCACTTGTATCCCGATCATCGCCGCTGCGAGGCGGGTTGTGATCGTGAGTTTTTGCGACCCGTAGGAAACGGGCGTTGATGGCCACAATCACCGTGGACAGTGCCATCAGGGCTGCCCCAGCGGCCGGCGAGAGCACTACGCCGACCGAGTACAATACGCCGGCGGCCAGGGGGATGGCCACGATGTTGTAGGCAGTCGCCCATAGAAGATTCTGCACCATTTTCCTATAAGTAGCTCTGGCCAGACTCATGATGGCCGTCACGTCGCGCGGGTCAGAACGGACTAACACGATGTCGGCCGACTCGATGGCCACGTCCGTGCCCGCGCCGATGGCAATTCCGACATCGGCCTGCGTCAGGGCCGGCGCGTCGTTGACGCCGTCGCCGGTCATCGCCACTATCAGTCCGCGGCGTTGGACTTCCTTGACCTTCTCGGCCTTCTGTTCGGGCAGGACTTCGGCGAAGTATTCATCCATGTCCAATTCTTCGGCCACCCATTCGGCGACTGCTTTGGCGTCGCCAGTGATCATCATCGACTGAATCCCCATTTCCTTCAGTCGCTTTAGGGCATCGCGAGATTCCGGGCGAATGATGTCGGCCAGACCGATTGCCCCGACAACCTGATCGTCGAGCAGCACGTACACGACGGTCTTGCCTTGCTTGGCTACTTCCTGGACGTTGGCGTTGTCTACCTCCAAGTTGTTCTCCCTGAGATAGCCAGGGCTGACAACCTTGACGCTTCGGCCATCGACTTGCGCCTGAGCGCCTTTGCCGGCAATGGCCTTAAAATCTTTGGGCGCGGTGAAGCCGATGTTGCGCTCTTTGGCACCGTCCACTATGCCCTGAGCGATGGGATGCTCCGACTGGCTTTCCAGGGAAGCTGCGAGTCTCAGCACTTCGGCTTCATCGTTCTCGCCCAGAGGGATGATGTCCGAAACACCGAAGCGGCCCTCAGTCAGCGTACCTGTCTTGTCGAACAGGATGGCGCCGACATCGCGAGCTCGTTCAAAGGCGCTGCGGTCACGTATCAAGAGGCCGCTTTGAGCGGAGATTGCCGTTGAGACGGCTACGACAAGCGGCACAGCGAGGCCCAGTGCATGCGGGCAGGTGATAACCATTACAGTCACCATCCGCTCCAGGGCAAACTCGAAAGATGCGCCAAGCACCAGCCAAATGAACAGTGTCGCGCCGCCCGCGCCAAGAGCGATGATCGTTAGCCATAGTGCTGCGCGATTGGCGATGTCCTGCGTACGGGAGCGAGATTCCTGGGCCCTGCGGACCATTTCGATCACCTGGGCCAGATACGTCTGATCACCGGTCTTCTCCACTTCCATCGTGAACGCGGCTTCGCCGTTGACGGAGCCGCCGATCGCCTCGTCCCCTTCCGCCTTCTCGACCGGCTTGCTCTCGCCCGTCAACATTGCCTCGTTAATACTGGTTCGACCCTCAACGATCTGACCGTCAATGGGCACTTTTTCGCCAGGCTTGACCACGACTCGATCGCCGGGTTTCAGTTCCGTGACGGATACGTCTTCGGTGCCGCCGGACTCGGTCACACGGTGGGCCTCGGAGGGCATAAGCTGAACGAGTGTCTCCAGGGCTTTGGATGCACCCATGACCGACTTCATCTCAATCCAGTGGCCGAGAAGCATCACGTCTATCAAGGTCGCCAGCTCCCAGAAGAAGACTTTGCCGGTCACGCCGAACACGACCGCTGAGCTGTACATATATGCGACGGCGATTGCCAGCGCGATCAGCGTCATCATTCCGGGACTCTTCTTCCGCAGCTCTTCAACGAAGCCCTTCAAAAAAGGCCATCCACCGTAGGCGAAGATAATCGTCGCAATGGCCCACTGAAGGTAGCTGTCGCCCGGGAATCGGAGCGTTTCGCGCAGACCCAGGAATTTTTGGATCATTGGCGCCAAGACTAGCACCGGCACTGTCAGGACCGTCGAGATCCAGAAGCGACGGCGAAAGTCGACCACCATGTGGGCATGATGAGTGTGGTGGTCGTGGCCAGCATGTGCCTGCTCGGCGGCGTGCCCCTTATGTCCGGCATGCGCTGAGTGGCCGTGATGTCCCGCATGTTCGCCAGTGTCGCCGACTGCCGCGTGCCCTTCGTGACGATGCTCGTGAATGTGGTCCTTCGTCTGATCAGTCATGCGGGTATTCCTTTAAGCGTCTTCCCTACTGGTTGTCCGGGGCAACGGCGGTGCACCGTCGAAACAAAAGTGGAAAGAAGATCGGCGTTTGCTCCATGTACTTGCGATACCGGTCGCCGAACGCATCGATCGCGATTTGCTTCTTCTGCCTGGCCAGGCGGTAATATATCCCGATGACAAACGGCCAGAGAAGCAGCGGGGTGAGCGTCGGCCATTGGATCATGAAGGCCAGCGTAATAAGGTAGATGAAGGTGTTTTGCGGATCGCGCACGTAGCTGCACACGCCATTGGTCACAAACTGGCCTTCCGAATCGTAGACCTCTTCCCGACCCACCATGATTAGCCAGATGCCGAAGATCAACGGGCCATTGCAAACGAGCATGACGATGAACCAACCGTTGCCCAAGCCAAGGTACGTGATCAGGTCGCGCATCAAGTTTCCGGAAATACGGTTCAATGGAATGGGAATGCCGATCCAGTGCGTCAGCAGGTAGATCGTCAATGGGAACGCATACATTTCCGTAAACAGGGCGACGATAAGGGGGGATCAGCGCGCCGCCGCTGCGCTTGTGCATATTGGTGCGCATTGGCACGAATCGGAAGATAGAAAATAGACTGATGGCGATCATCGTGATCACCAGGCCCCGTGCGCCGTAGGCATAGTCACCGTGCATCGGAGTTGCCTCCCGGCCGGCGAGGCAGGTTATAGAAGACAGCCAAAACCGCCCCAACCAACCAGCCCAGGATAAGCGTCTCCAGCGCGCCTACGATCACTTCCCACCAGGGCATGTCCCAGCGCATGATGGGAGCCACGTCCCAGCCGTGCAGCAGGCTGTTGAAAAACCGAATGACCACGTCATGGGGCACGGTGAGCATGACGAACACGCAGCCGAGGTACAGGAGGGCGGCAGTAACTCCGACTGCAAAACCAAGACGCCTGATGCTAAGAGTGTTCATGATGGCCTGCTTGATTGGGGTCGGAACTCTGCGGTCGTGAGCGTCTACCATGGCCGCCGCCCGTCATGAACAAGTGACAAGCGAACATGAGCACGATGGCACTGAACAGAGTAGCCCCTTCGCCAAGCCCGATTAGTGGCAATACAAAAAGCAGCAGCAATGGAAGTGTGCATCCAAGCAACATTTTCACTGTGTGGCTCATTGACTAATCCTCAATCTGGCATGCGACTACAAAAACGATGTCGGTACGCAGTTTACGTCGGGCTCAAATCGTCTTATGTTCGATCTTGATGGCCATTGGCGCCTATTGCGGATCGCTTTTTCAATTCACACCTCGACCGAAACATCGCTTGTCGATTTCGCCTGGCACGCTAGGATCATCCCTTGTTCCTTGTCACCTGGCTCCAAGCCGTCCTCCACCTCCATGGTCACTGAGCCGGAGAGCAGCTTTACCCGGCACGTGCCGCACGTGCCGACGCGGCACGAGTTATCGATGTCGACGCCGACCTGATCCGCCGCATCGAGAATTGTTTCGTCAGGTGGTAACGGAGCGGACTTGTCAGACAAACTAAACTTCACGGTGGGCAGAGCCGCCTGCGCAGCCTGTTCGGCTGCACCAACGCCCCATTTCGGGGCAGGCTTTGTCCTGGTGGGCTCAGGCTTACCCAATGCCGGGCCAAACGCCTCAGTCTTGATCCGCTCCTTAGGAACTCCCAGATCCGCCAACAGCTTCTTTACCGATTCCATCATCGGGACGGGACCGCAGACATGCACGTATCGCGACCCTAGGTCGGGGACCGATTGCACAATCAGCTCTTTTGTGATTCGTCCGGTCGGGCCTTTCCAGTCGGATCCTTCTGGGCGCGAAATAGTAATCACCACATGCAGATTCGGGTGACGACGTTGGAGGTAGTCGAGTTCCTGGCGGAAGACAATGTCCTGCGGGGTGCTGCAACCATAGAGCAGATAGATGTCTCCCGGCCAACTCCGATCGGTCAAATAACGCAGCACGCTCATCAATGGCGTGATGCCCACGCCAGCGCCGATAAGAAGGATGCAATTGCACTCTCGGCCGGTAAACGTGAAGGAGCCTGAGGGTCCGGATAACTCCAGCAGGTCGTCCGATTTCACTCTGTCATGGAGATAACTTGATACCGCTCCCTGATCCGCGTGTTTGACGGTGATCTCTGCAAAGTCTTGCTGGGTTGGCGAGGAGGAGATCGTGTAGCTGCGCTTGACCGGCTTCCCGTCGACGGGAACGGCGACGGTGAGAAACTGCCCTGGTAAGTAGCTGAATGGCAGAGCGCCGCCGACGGGATTCATAAACCGAAAAGTCTTCACATCGGGCGTCTCCTGAAAGACACGGCTCACGCGCAATGTGCCCGACCACTTGCGGCCAGATTGCAGAGCGGACGCTTCTGCGTGAGCCTGTTCCGCAACTGGGAGAGCACCTCGTCCTTGCTGGACAGTGGATGCTAATCCGGTCTGCGAAGCCGCATCGCCCCCTGTGAGATCCCGCAGTAAGAGCGCCGCACGACGCATTTTGAAGAAGTACATCCAAATCATGCCTGCGGCGAAGAATACAAGCACCAACATGATTGCCGTGTGAAACAGGTCCATCCCCCACAGACGAAGACCCGATTGCCCACGGCCGGACGGCGGAAGCAGGTGCATTTCGCGCTTGAACCACTGTAAGGCGACATTACGAGGCGCTTTTCCCTCTGCAATCGCACGGTGTGCCGCGAGACCGCTCTCGAATTGCCCGAGCCCTTCACGCATCTTGGCCGTGGCTGCCTGCATCGCGGCGAAATCGTCCGTCGGTGCCGATCGGGAAAGCTCATCGACGCCTTCGGAGAGCAAGTTCGCCCCTGCCGTCATTCGTCGGTGAGCTTCTTGCTGAATTTCCGCGCGCTTCTCCATGGGCAGGTCGGGCAGATCCATCAGCTGTGGATACATTTCCTTGGGCTTGGGGGCGCCCATCTCCTCCATCATGTCGCCCATGCCACCCATCATGCCGCCACCCATCATGCCACCGGCGCCCTCCGGCGGTCCGCCGCCAACGCCTTCCGGCGGTCCTGCCATTCCGCGCCCTTGCCCGGCTTGTCCTGGATGATGCCGAGCGTGCTCTTCGGGTGAGACTTGGGCGTAGGCGGAGACCCATTGCGTGCCGATCAGGCCACATGAGAGCAATAACACTCGAGCGACGTGAGCTTTCATTTGGGTCTTCCGGCTGTTTATACTTGCGTACGCCGCGGCAGGTAGAACTCAACAAACAAGTCATTCTTCCGCCGTCGCCGGGATTGGCGGATGAACTAACGGCAGTCCGAGAATTTCGTCGATTTCCATGAGGTTCAACGGTTTGACAAGATGCGCATCAAAACCGGCCGCCAACACTCGTTGGCGGTCTTCCTGGCGTCCGTAACCGGTCAACGCGATCAACTTGACGATATTGCACGCTGGTTCACTTCGCACTCGGCGGGCGACTTCGTAACCGTCAATTTCCGGCAGGCCGATGTCAACCAACGCGATGTCTGGGCGCTCTTGGATGATCGTCGCGAGCCCCTTCGTTCCATCCGCAGCCGTATGCACATCACACCCCTTCACCTTGAGCAGTTGGCAGAGCATCTCGCGGCTGTCGTCTTGATCTTCCACGAGGACGATTCGCGGTGGGCCCACCGACTCCCGTGTGCGGTTCCGCTGTTGTGACGTAAGGGGAATACGGACTTCGAACTCGCTCCCTCTGTCCGTCCCTGCACTTCGCGCGGTAATTGTGCCACGATGAAGGTGGACCAGGCTGCGGACGAGGGTTAGTCCGACTCCCATACCGCCCTGAGCGCGGTCGAGCGTATCATCCGATTGCACGAACATGTCGAAGATCGAGGGCAGCAGTTCGGGTGGAATGCCATGACCATCATCACGCACGACAATCACGGCATCGCCGTCGCTGGCTTCCATGTCCAGGTCGAGGTTGCCGTTGTCCGGCGTGTATTTGGCGGCGTTGCTCAACAGATTCTCGATGACCTGGAGAAGCCGAACACGATCTCCTTCGACCAACAGGTCTTCGTCTGGGACATGTACTGATAGATCGTGCTGGTGTGCATCAATTTGGGAGCGGACGGCGGCTATCGAATCTTCACAGAGTTCGCGAAGATCGATTATCTCGCGTTGTATTTTGATCTTACCCGCGGTCACGCGGGACACGTCCAACAGATCGTCGAGCAGCCGCGACATCTGTTCCGACTGGCGCTCGATCGCAGCGAGGGCGGTAGAGTTGAGTTCGCCGTTGTCGCTCGCTGCGTGCAGCAGCTGCACGCCATTGATCACAGCGCCCAAGGGGTTGCGCAATTCATGCGACAAAGTGGCGAGGAAGCGGTCTCGCTGCACGACCTGCTCGCGCAACGATGCTTCCAGCGCCTGATGGTGCGAAATGTCGATTAGCGAAGCGATAACTCGGGTGCCGTCTCGCGTGGCAATCGGGTTGACGCGGACATCCAACGGCAGGCGATTGCCATCCTTGCGTTGTCCCCAGATGTATGGCTCTCCCGCCATCCGCCGGATGACCCTGGGATTCTTGAAGTACTCGTTGCGCAAGATTCGGTGTCGATCGCGACCTTCCTCCGGCATCAGGATCTCCAGCGGTTGACCGATAAGCTCCTCTCTGGAATAGCCGAAGCGTCGCTCAACTTCCGCGTTGACATGGGTGATAGCGCCTCGATCATCGGCCACCAGCATGGCTTCCGGCGAAGCTTCCACGGCGCCGCTAAATCGAAACTCGGCCTCTTTCAATCCCGTAATATCGACAAGAGTCAGTACCACTCCGCCGAGTTCATCTTCCTTGCGATAGGGTAGGATTCGCAACAAGAACCAACGCCCGCGCCCATCGGGCACCTCTTGTTCGACAGGGTCGCCCGTCTGCAACACTGATTTCACATCGGCGATCATGTTCGGAGACTGGATCGAACTACTGAACACGTCGATCCGCCGGCCGATATCATGCGCGACCAGATGAAAACTTTCCGCGACCTGCGGCGTGAATTTGCGGATGCACAACTTGTTGTCCAGGAAGATCGTGTGCACCTGCGTGCTCTCCAGCAGGCTATCCATGTCGGCGGTCAACTCTGTCAGCTCGTCGATCTTCTTCTGATGTTCCGCGTTGACGGTGTACAATTCTTCGTTCACGGAGTGCAACTCTTCGTTCGTCGATTGCAACTCCTCGTTCGACGCGATCAATTCCTCGTTGGTTGCCTGCAATTCTTCATTGCTGGTTTCGAGTTCCTCGATCATGGCCTGCAGATTCTCACGGGTATAACGGAGATCGGATTCGAGAACAGAGATCTGCTCACGCGAGGCCTGATCCAATTCAGCGGCGTCGTGTTCTTTGTGCAGATCAGCCGACTGCGGAGGCTCGGCAAAAGTAATCAGAACCAACCGCTCGTCGGATCTCGGTACTTGCACGGATTTGACGCCAACGTCCAGCGCGCGTGGTCCCTGGTTGGTGGAAAGGTTGACCTGTCGAAACACGACGGGCTGTCCGGCATCCTGTCGCTGCATTGTGCCCAGCACGGCCGTGCGGACTTCGGCAGGCAATTGATCGAGGATTCCTGCCGAAGGCCGTCCGTCCGGCACGGACAAAAAACGACCGGCGCCGCGAAACGCATGCACCAAACCACCGCGGCGGTCCATCAGCAAAGCCGGTGGCATGTACTCCTCCAGTACCGTGTCGTACACGCTCGCCAATTCCTGATCGACGCGCGGGCGGAGAGGCGGCCCGGGCAGTGTTCTATCTGCTGGAGAATACGCGCCCGCGACTGATAGCGGCAAACGCAAGTCGTTGACAAGCCGTACATCGCGCCGTTTTCGGTAGAATCTCCAATGTTGGTCCAGCGTGTCGAATTCATTGGCCAGATCGCCTGTGCCTTCGCTCGGTCCCAGAAATAAGACGCCGCCGGTCTTCAGCCCGAAATGGAATAGTGACAAGACCTTTTTCTGTGCCGACGGCTGCAGATAGATGAGCAAATTGCGGCAAGTGATCAGATCAAGCCGCGTAAAAGGAGCGTCCTTGATGAGATTGTGCGGTGCAAAGACGATTCGTTTACGCAAATCGTCGACGATGCGGTAGCTGCCGTTAGGGCATTCGCGAAAGTACCGCTTCAAGCGCTCGGGAGACACGTCGGTGAGGGCGGCCGTGGTGTAAACTCCCGCGCTGGCGATGTCCAGCGACTTGCGATGCACGTCCGTGGCGAAAATCTTTATCGGCGGCGCGCTTGGGGATTTCTGCAACTGCTCATCAACGAGCATGGCCAACGAGTAGGCCTCTTCGCCGGTCGCGCAGCCGGCGACCCACAATCGCACCTCATCATTCTCGGGCAACTGCGACATCAGATCGGGCAGAACGCGGTGCTCCAGGTAATCGAATGCCTCCCGATCCCGAAAAAATTGGGTTACTCCGATCAGCAGGTCGCAATAGACCTGGTTCAACTCTTCGGGATCGTCATGAAGTTGTTTGCAATAATCGTCGATTTCCGTCGTTCTCCTCAACAGGAGCCGCCGTTCGATGCGACGGAGGACAGTCGACGGCTTGTAATGGCCAAAATCCAAGCCGTACGTATCGCGAAGCAGTTTCAGGATCTGATTGAGTCCGTCGTCTTCCGGAGGCGAATCCACTGCTTTGCGCAGGGGATGTTCCGCCAATTGGAGCAGTGTGCCTGCGATCTCTTCGGGCGAGAGAACGAAGTCGACGACCCCCGTCTCCACCGCCGATTTTGGCATGCCGTCAAAACGCGCTGTGTCCGTGGTTTGGGCGATCACCAACCCCCCGGCCTCGTGAACGTCGATGATCCCGCGCGATCCATCGCTACCCGTTCCGGACAGCACGACGGCAATCGACCTGCGCGCCGCATCTTGGGCCAGCGAGCGAAAGAAGTGGTCGATCGGAAGTGTCAGGCCCTGCGAAGGATCTTTGTCCGTCAGCAGCAACCGCCGGTCAGAGATGATCATCTCTTTCTTGGGCGGAATAAAATAGACAGCATTGCGTTGCACGACCATGCCGTCTTCGACGCGGAAGACCGCCATTTCCGTGTGTCGCCTGACGAGTTCATCCATCAGACTCTTGAAGTCGGGAGAGAGGTGTTGCACGACAATGAAGGCCATGCCCGTATCCGGCGGCAGATGCTCGAAAAGCTGCTGCAATGTTTCTAAACCGCCGGCCGAAGCTCCGATTCCAACAATGAATCGCGGCTCCTCGGCATGCGATTCACCGACTTCGAATGAAGTCTTGCTTTCCTGCGAGGTGTCAGGGTTCATTTCGATTTCCCTTCTCAAATCGTCGAGCTTTCCATGCACGATGTGCAATCGCCGATTCAGCCGCTCACGTCAGTAAAGTACCGGCTTGTTCCTTGCGACTCGACGGCCTCCCCAATCCGATTCAAGGCGTGTGCGTAGGCTGCCGTGCGCATGGTGATCCCGTTCGCGCTCGTGAGGTCATACACTGCGTTGAATTCACGTGACATGATCTGCTGCAAGCGAGTCTGGACCATGTCTTCCGTCCAATAATCGCCTGTGCGGTTTTGAATCCACTCGAAGTAGCTCACCGTCACGCCGCCCGCATTGGCCAGGATGTCGGGCACCACAAGCGTGTTCTTGGCGGCTAGGATCTCGTCTGCCTCGATTGTCGTGGGGCCATTGGCGACCTCCACGATCACGGGCGCCGCGACGCGAGGGGCGTTCTCTGCAGTGATTTGGTCTTCCAAGGCCGCAGGTATGAGTATGTCGACATCAAGTTCCAGAAGACGCTCGTTCGTAACCACGTCACCCGTAGCCGCATCTTCGGAATTGCAGTGGCACTCGACGCAGGCGCATTCAGGACAATCACACACGCTCCGAGTGGGATACACGTCAGAGACGGCCAGACGCTGGCTCTTCAGCTCAATGGCCTGTGGAATATCGAGACCTCCCTCGCGGAAGATGCCGCCACGGGAGTCGCTAATCGCCACGATCCGGTAGCCATCGGCGTGCATGAGCCGGGCCACATGCTGGCCAGCGTTGCCAAAGCCCTGCACGGCCACGCGAAGTTCATGGGGCTTCCATCCGTTCTTCCGCTCCAATTCCTTGATGCAGTAGTACGCGCCACGGCCGGTGGCATCTTCCCGACCCAGGCTCCCTCCCAGCGGAATTGGCTTGCCCGTGATCACCGCTGGCGTTCGTTGGCGACGAATCGTCGAGTATTCGTCCATCATCCAGCCCATGATCATTGCGTTGGTGTAAACGTCGGGGGCTGGAACATCTGTTTCGGGCCCGATGAAGTCGGCGATCTGTTGTATAAAGCTGCGGCTGAGTCGCTCCAATTCCATCCGAGAGAGCTCTTTGGGATTGACGACGACGCCACCCTTTCCACCGCCAAACGGAATTCCAACGACGGCACATTTGCAGGTCATCCAGAATGCGAGCGCCTGTACTTCACTCAAGTCCACATCAGGATGAAAACGTATTCCACCTTTCGTGGGTCCCCGCGTGTCATCGTAACGCACTCGATAGCCCTGAAACACGCGCAGCGAGCCATCGTCCATCCGGACAGGGATCGACACCCGCAATACTGCCTTGGGATGCTTCAACCGCTCTAGAGCCTCGCTGTCGATCTCGGCGAACTCCGCGGCGCAATCAAGCCGATGAATTGCATTGTCAAAAATCCGGTTTCCAATCGGCGGAGTCATAGCGGGACCCTGGGATTGCGGTTCTCGATGGGAGCGGCACGTTCACTACGTTTCGATGCCAGGCCCAACTGATTTCTTCACGAGCGAGGCTCAATTTGGCGGAAAAGTGCATGGGAATCCCCTGCTCCCGCTACGTTAGAGCCTGTGCTCGGCGACTGACGCTGAGACCGAGAACCGGCCTTGACGCGACGCCGTATTGGGGAGTACCAGCCGTTTTTTGGCAGCGAATGCGCAGATCTGCTAATCTGCCTGGCTTCGGCTGTCGATGATTGAGAATGGACGACCCCCGCGGCTACCTGCCGTGTATTCGAACGCCGCTAGCGGCTATGAGCCGACTTTTTCTTAACACGACGAAGAACTTGGCCGTATTGGCAGTCATCATGCTGCCAGTACAGCAGGTAATGGCAGCAAGCTGTTGTTGCCGCTTCGATCGCGCAGCCGGAAAGCATGTCACAGCCGGTTCTCTAATGAACTGCTGCTCGCAGGTGCAAGCGAGTTGCTGCGGCACTGAAAGCATATCGCCCGGCTCTTTCTGTGCCGGCCAGTCGCGTTCCGATTCAGGGCCGTGCCGCTGCCTTGCAGGACTGTGCGGCATAGATGCACCAACGGCCACCGATTCAACCACTGGCGTTTCAGTCTCGAACAATGACAATGACCAGTGGGTCGCCATCATGGCCACCGGCCAGGCGATCGCTCTAAACGTCGACAGTCGCACGTCCAGCGACTTATGTCGACTTTCCACATTCGGAACTTCGACCAGCGGCTCTGAACGCTGCGTCCTTCTCTGTCGTTACCGGCTCTAAATGCTCTGGTTCGACATGCGCCTGAGGCAATTGATTACCTTAGGTCGACCGTTGTCGCCCGATGCCTGAATCCTCGTCGGATTCTGCGTCCTCTGGATCTTTGTTGCGCGTTTACAGCACCCAACCGCTGCCGCCGAACCGGTGCGCAGACAAGGAGATAGTCATGACTCTGCAAAATACCCATCACGTTGTTGACTGCCCGATTTGCGGACGTCCCGTGGATTTGGAGTCACGGTATGTAGATTGCGAAATTGCTTGTGGTCATTGCCGGGGGGAGTTCGTCATTCATGAAACCGATGGCGGCTCGTTGATGACCTCTCGCGGTGATTGCGCTGATCCGTTAATGCGAGCGGAACAGTTGTTATGCACTCTCAATGACATGAAGGCATGTCCAGCCGAGCGTTGTGGTCGGCGGCACTCTCCGACGGATCCTGAATCAGACCACTTGGAGCAACCAAGCGACGCTCTTCTTTGTCCACCGGAAGAAGCAGAGAGCGAAGTCGAGTTAATGCCCGCTGCTTTGCTTGTTGAGCATCGTGACGAGGTGTTCGCCCGAATCGCGACCGACATGGCGGAATTCGGGGTGCGCGTCGTCCGAGCCAAATCGGCGTCTGAAGCATTAAGACTGTGCGGCAAGTACGTGCCCGTACTGGTTGTCGCCAACGTTGATCTGCCAGATCAGAACACTTGGTCGTTGGCTGGCAAGCTGCGGTTTGTCGATCGGAACACCCCCATCTGGTTTTACCAGACGGGCGCTACAGAGTACCGCTTCGGTCCGGTCAACTTCTCAAGGGTTGATCAGTACTTGGACTACCGAGGCGATTTACTGGGTTTGTCAGAAACGATCATTGATTTGATGTCCGCCCGCCGTGAGTTTGCAGGCGGACGTCACGATGTGCCAGAACGCACCGCCGCATGAGACGCACGTCTACGTTTTGAAAGGTAGTACCACCAGACAACATTGTCAGGAGAAGTCCAATGATCAGACATGAATCCAATAGAAAATGGATTGCAGTGTTCATCGTCGCGGGACTGATCGTCGGCATGGCGGCTTGTTTCGCGTCGGCCAATGAGGGTCACACTGTAGATCAAAGCAGCCAGGTTGGTCACAACCATGCAGGCCTTGACGAGGCTTCCCACACAGCGCGCCACGGCGGGCAGCTGTCTGAAACGAAGGCCTACTGCTTCGAGGTCGTCTATTGGCCAAGAGAAACGCGAATATGCCTTTACGACCATGATCAGCGACACCTCAGCGTGAAGGGCGTGAGCGGCGAAGCGACCATACAAATCCCTGGTGCGGACCACGTGGTGCGATTCCTAGCTTACTATGTGACTATGCGGAATCCTGGTGAGCACGACTTTCTTGCTGTCGCGGCGGACTTGAGCCAAGTGCGTGACGGTGACATGAGAGTAGCGTTTGCACTGACCAATCTCCCAAACGCCGCAGAGCGTGAGGTCAGGTTTGCTCAGACTTTCGCCTTGTCGAAAAAAAGTGTAGTGGTCAACACTCGATCTGACACTCACAGATGATCGAGGCAGGGGCGGTTGGTTGCAACGGAGTGAGGCCGTAGGCCGCCCTTGCGCTACGCCAGTGGCGCAAGGGCGACGCTTATCTCAACATCCCATCACTTGGCGTCTATTCAGTTGCCGCCAACCGCTGGGGAGTGATCGGGCTGCAGCGATCCGACCAACGTTTGGCGTTGCTCGTCGGTCAACACCGCCGCAGCCTCCCCCACAGCGCGGATAAATGCGATCCGTTTATCTCCCCGCACTTTCTCCACCTCGCGGACCTTGGCTTCGATCTGGTTAATATCGGGAGTGTCGGAACTGGTTAACACCCAAATCTCCTGCTCGCCTTGGTCAATCCAGCGATCGACTGTCGACTGATCCAACAAAGCCTGCTGCTTGATTCGGTTCAGAGCTGCTTGTTGTTCCGCGGTCAAACTAATGTGCTGCGGATGATCGAGGAAGAATCCCGTAGCGCCGATGTGATAGATGTGTGAAGCGCCGGGAAATCCTGGCAGAGCCGACGGCATCTGCATGGCCCCCATGCCCGGCATCTGGCCCATCATACGCATGCCTTCCATTCCCATCACTCCCATGCCGCCCCCCCCCATTCCCGACATCCCGTCCATCCCCATGCCGGGCATGCCTTGACCGCTCATCATCCCGCGCTGACGCATCATGCCCATCCCATTCATGCCTTGGCCAGATTGCATAGAACTCATGCCACTCATCTCGCGCTGCATCATTCCACTTCCCATTCCCATGCCCTGCATGCCTTGACCAGGCTGCATGCCGCCCAACTCGTCGTCCATCATCGGCATCGCTTGTCCGGCCATTCCGCCCGAAGGAGCCGGCGGACCGGCCATACCTTGATGGTTCTGCTTCAAGGCCGCCTCCAATTGGGCAACCTTGCTCTGCAGTTGCTTCAGCTGCTCAGTCAGCGAAGCCTCATCATTGGCCGAGGCCGGTGCATGGGATGAGTGAACGGCGCTTGGTTGCTGAGCACGGACCGCCGTTACCAGGCCGCTGAATAATAGCGTTGCACTGGCCAGGGCGACGGCCGCCAGGCGATGGTATTTATTCTGAACAAGCATGGACATGGTTGTTCTCCTATCGATTAAGTGGCCCGGCAATTTGCATGCTGGTTGTCCGTCTAGCGGTATACGAATTCACGAGCGACTACGACTCCGGTGATGCACTGGCTACGTTTAGTTGCGAGACTCGATTCTATCCATCCTTACGTACAGTCGCGTCAACTCAGAGCGAATTCGGTCGATCCGCCATTGCAGATGGTCGATGGGCGACTGTGTGACTTTTGGGTCGCGAGCCTTGTCCACAGCCAAGCGAGCGACTTCAGCAGCCGCACGGAACCTCGCAATCTCCAGAGCATCTACAGAGCCAGGGACGGCTTCGATGGCCTGCACGACGGCAGCCAACTCGGCCTCGGCGAACTGCCGTTCCATTTCGAGGTCCGCCAAATGCAGCTTGTGAAGGCTGTGATCGCTATGATCTCCGGCCTCAAAGCGTACCATCTCCTTCGCGTAAGACACATTGTTCCGCAGCCGCTGGACGGTCAACGCGGAGTAAGTGCTTGCTATCTTTTTGTTTGCTGTCAACGCAATTTCCAATTCGATCTCCGCCAATCGCAAGTTTGCCTCGGCATATCGAACCTGTGCATCTCCGACGTTTCCACTTTCGGGCGATTTGTGCGCCGCAGGCTCTTGTCCCGGAACGGTCGCACACGCGAAGAACAACGACAGGATCACAATGCTTCCCACGCTAACATGACGGATATTGACATTCATATCGGCCTCCAATCGTGTATTTAAGTCGATGCCAGTTCCGACCTGCCAGCCATGCCGGATGGGTCATGGCGTCGCGGATACTCTTTCCCGGTAGCTACGATTCTCCGCTTCTATCAGTGCCGTCCAAGAACGACGTCGGCTCACTGTCAAACCGTTCTGCGCATTGGAGAGAGCAAAACACAAATCGCTTTCCATCCCTAATTCGTCTCGCAGCTGCCGTTCCCGGCGCAACCCACATGCCGCAAATAACATCCTGTTCACTGCCCTCGACAGGCGCCAGCGATGGGTCGCTCGTACCTCGGCAAAACACCGATGGCTGGCGGTGGTGCTCAATTCGATACACTTCCAAGAGTTCTTTGACGAGCGACGCTGGATCACCGTCGTACAATACTCGCGCCCCGGTATCTTTGCCACACGCGGTCAGAATCTCCTCGACCATGTCACTGATACCGCCAGTACCGGTGACCACGCCCATCAGCTTTCCCTCGTCATAGGCAATGGCCAACTCACCGAGCGTGCCTGTGCTACCGCCCATGAATACGACGATGTCGCTGCTGCGAATGTTGATCACTTCGCGGCCCATGAGACCGCTGCCCGTGAAAATCAGCACGTCGTGCGCCAGCGTCGGAGAGCCGTATTTGTAGCCGTATTTGTAAGCGTGCTCGTCGAGGCTCAAGCCGGGCGAGACGCCAACGACGGTCCCGCCCCGGCGCTTGGCCGCTCGCGCCGCGGCAAGCGGCAGGCCGGGGCACGCTCCGGTAATCATCACGCACTCGGCGTGGGCGATTGCTTCGCCGAGTTGCGCGGCCTTTTTGAGGTGCTGCGGCGGAATGTTGCCGCCTGCGCCGCCCATCACCCCGATCTTCAGGCTCATCGTCGGCGGCTCTTTCTCGCTCATCGTCAGTGCCTATCTGTTGTGTTGCTATAGTGTCTTGATCTGTACATATGCCTCCGGGTGTTCTTGGAACGCCGCGTGACACGCGTTAGAGCAAAAATAATACGAATGGCCGTAGTACGAATCGGTGGTAGCGGCTTTGCTTCTGTCAATCTTCATGCCACACACGGGGTCGGTTGCTAACGCGGCCGCCGGGTCCTCCTCGCCCGCGTCGATCCGCATGTATGTGTCGATAAACTCCAGTAGACGCTCCTCGACCCAGTCGGCGACTTCGCCTTTGCGCACCGCGTTCAGAGACTGGGTTAGATTATCCTGCTCACGGTATCGCACAAAAGCGGGTCTGATCCAGGACTGCGTGTGAACAATCAGTTTTTCAAATCGCACGTCGTGCTCGATGGAAAACTCGATTCGTGCCAGCGCTGGAAATCGATCACATGCATCAAACCAGCATGTGATCCTGTGAGGTAGTTGGTCATCCGCAATCTGAGCATTGGAGAATCGATTGATGACGGTAGCCACTCTTGGCGCGACGACGGTCTGCATGAGTTGCATTGCGAGTTGTTCAAACCCGTCACGGTGGAGAGCATAGTCCGCCATGTATTGCTTCGATTGTTCCACGGTCCAGTGTCGAATGCGGCTGGAGTCAGATAGCACGTCGTCCACGTGCTTAGCAAAGTCGGCGAGTTCGGACATGGCGTGATATCTCCGCAAGCGGACCGCACTTGGTCGGGTCACCTCAATTGTTGAGTTTGGCCAATTACTCGTCCGGGTTCTCCAGGAAAAACTCTCGGCAGCCCTCGCAGTAGCTCGACGCCAGCTTGCCGTTCATTTCAACCTTGAATGGTGGCCGCGTCACACTCAACATCTCGCCGCTGACCGGCCGGTCGCCGCCTTGTGCTTGGGACAATTGTCGCCGAGCGGATTTGGTCCAGTTGTCTGCGGCCGATTCGGCTCGAGCAGCGACCGGCATTCTGAAGCAATCGTAATGGTGGGGCGATGCCAAAACGGCCCAAACCAACCAACCGGGGGCATGCTAGAAGCAAATGCCGCGCACTATACGTCCACTTCACGGGAGCGCTCCGTTGGCCTTTGTGCTGAACGGCGCAAAGGCCAATCTGGAGTCACACCTGGCGCAATGTGACGCCGCCGGCGATCTGTCATCTCGCTGTACTAGGTGAGGTTGCGTGTATGTTTATAGAACGGACGATCGCGGCAACGCGGCCGTGCATGCCAATCGTAGCGACAGTAGCAACGCGGTCACGTCGTCCGTTTTTCTCGTCGCTCCTCGGTGGTTTGCGAGCAATTGTCGCAATTGCTCGATGGTCTCGGCCGGTTCAGCCGTGTTGCATCGTTGTAGCAGCTCGCCTACTGCCGCCCTGCCGAGCAATCTCCCCGAAGAGTCAGCCGTTTCACTGACGCCGTCGGATGTAAGCAGGATGCGTTCGCTTCCCGTCACTTCGATTATTGTTTCATCCCAGAAAGCGTCCTCGTCGACTCCCAGCAACAAGCCAGTGGACGACAGCGCGGAAAGTTGTCCATCGTCAGCCAACAGCCAAGCCGGCTCGTGACCTGCGCTAGCGAACCGAACGCTTCTGGCAGTCTGGTCGATGCGAAGAACGGCCGCGCTCGCAAAATCGCTGTCGAGCGACAAGGCGGCGAATCTGCGATTCAGTTCCTGCAAGATGCGAGCCGGACTCGACTCCACTTCCACGGCGTACGCAAGTTGCGCTTTGATCATGGCCGCGTTCATCGCCGCGGGGATCCCATGTCCTGACACGTCGACGAGGGCCACGATCCAGGAACCGTCCTTCGATTCGACGATATCGTAGAAATCGCCGCCCACATCTTCCGCCGGTTGGAATAGGGCAAAAGGACGAAATCCCGCCGGCTCGACCTCGCGAGGCAACAGGTTTCGTTGAATCTCGCGCGCTTGCGTCAATTCCGCCTGTCGACGCCTCTCGGCAGCGGCCAGCGCCGAACTCATGGCATTGATTTCTTCCGCAAGGCAGTTCAGTTCTTTCGTGTGAAAGCCCGCGCATTGCCTGCCAAGGCGTCCGCGGCCAATCTCTCGGACTGCGGTGACCAACTTCTCTAGCGGCTGACTGATGATGAATACTTCCACAACGTAGATGATTCCCGCGGCGACAATCGCGAGAATTATGAACCCGGCGAAGCGGTACGCCTCAGCTCGGAGGACTGTTCCATGCACGCCTTCCAACGATTCGGCGACGTAGACGCGAACATCCTGCCTCTGCTGCTTCCCGACCAACAGTAATCTGGCGCCAATCGGCGCCTGCCTATCGGGTGCATCGCCGGCCTGCAGAACCGCATCCAACATCTCCGAAGAATTCCGCTGGTGGGCTGTCGACTGGTATATGACCTCGCCGATGGCGACAACGATATGGTGACTGGGCGACTCGGCATCGCGCATCCTTGCGCAGACGTCGTCAATATAGTCCTGAAGCGAATCATTGCGTGCCGTTTGCAGGCGGATGATCGCCGGTAAGAGCGCCTTGGCCTCCTCGTCAAGCGACACCCGCTTGTTGTTCACCCGGCTTGCCAATTCCTTCGAAAAATCGATACCGAGCCAGGCGATTGTAAGAATCGCCAGCGGCCAGCCGACGGATGCCAGCAACCGCCTCCGGATTGTTGTGTTCACGCCTGTCGCGTTCGCTTTGCCTTGCCCGGCGTTCTTCGGCTCAGTCGGAGATACGTCCATGAAATGGCGCGTCCTGACAATCGCTTGCCTGTTGTTCAACCCTACTAATCGTTCTGCACTTGCAGTCGTTCACGTGCGATCAAGGCTTCAGTTTGGCAAGATATTCGTCAGGGTCGTCCAGCAACTGCTGGCGACAGCCTTCACAGCAAATCCAAACGTCTTGGCCTTTCACCGTGACCTTGATCGGCGGCCCCATCACGCCAAGCATCTCGCCGCTGACGAGACAAACATGCTGCTTCCTCGCAGCGGCGGCGTCCTCCGGCGACAGGTTTGCCAATCCAACCTCCATCTTCTCCATGGGAGAGAGAGCCTCATTGGCGCCATCGCCGTGGTCGTGTTCAGAATCGTGATGCGCATGTTCGCCCTGCTGGCCCTGATTGCTTGCACTCGTCCCCGAATCTCCGCTGCTTTCGGTTCCAGCCTGCGAATTGCAGCCGGCGAAGATGAGAATCGCCGCACCGATTACCGACCACTTCGTCAATGACCTGACGCCCATGTCTTCTCCTACTTTCTTGAAGTTCCGAATGGCTGAGTGGGAGCGAGCGACGCCAGATGTTGTTTCTGGCATCGCACTCCCGCGACGTGATTCCGCACGCAACAACGTGCGGAGTTTCCTCACGACTACTGTTGCTGTCGCTGTTGGATTTCCATGGCTCGTAGCAGAGCATTATGTTCCGCCTGGGCCTTGTCCAGCTCCAGCAGGATTTGGTTGCAGTGTTTCATGCAGGCTGATCCGTCAATCGATTCCTTTCCGCACTCTTTGTGGAGCATTGCGTGCTCCGTTGCTGCTTTCGACAGATGTTCATTGATCGTTTTCAGACTGGCCGCGGCGGCGGGGTCTTGTCCGACTTCCTGTCGCACCGCCTGCAATTCCTGCTGGGCGTTGGCGATATTTCGACCCAGTTCCTCTGACTCAGCACGTGCGATATCCACGGGAATCGTCCCCGCATCGCGCGAGTGCTCGTAGATTCCTCTCGCGTAGTCGCGAGCATGGCGAACGCTCCGCGACGCCCTTTGTTGGTTCCACGAACCGGGACGAAGTCGAGCCCCGCCCGTGACCCCGCCGCCGCTCCGCTGTGCCTGGGCCATTGGGACATCGGCCCAGATTGCCAATGCACATATCAGAGCCCCAATGGACGCGCGCGTCATTCGATTGAGTCTCATCGCCTGTCTCCTGGTTTTCGCCCGTGAACGCACCAATTGCTCTCGCGGCCGCCGGGCATGCCCTGGGAAAGAGGACCAGCGACAGCGTGATCAACGATCTCCTCCCAGTTGCAATGTTGGATGACTTCAATTGACGGTTTCTTCGGACCAAATTCGAAAAACCTCGGCAATCGAGAGACCCCCGGCGCGGAAATTCGGCACATTTGCAGTTTTCTGGCGGCGACGGACAAAGCTAAAATGTCTTCGTGAGACCGGAATGACTTCACGGCTCGGTTTGCCCGGTTTCAAGTACCGGGAGGTTTTTCCATGTTTCTTCTGAAGGGAATCGGCAGTTGAGTCATCTAAGTCATCTAAATCGATGACGGGGATCGAGACGCCGCCCTAGACTATGAAGCTCTCCGAGTCCGAATTGGTCGGCGCCTGCCAGAGAGGGGATCGCGCTGCGCAGAAACAACTCTTCGAATGCACTCAGGCTCAGATTTACCGCCTCGCGGCGCGAATTGTCGGGGAGCAAGAGGCTGCAGACGTGACTCAGCAAGCCTATCTGCAAGTCTTTCGCAAAATTGGACAATTCTCAGGTCGATCGGCCCTCGCAACCTGGATTTACCGAATTGCAGTCAATGAGGCCCTACAACACATCCGACGGCGGGGCAGACGTTCCGCGACGGCCTTGGAGTTCGAACCGGTCGACCAGGCCCCCAACCAGACGAACACTGCTGATCTTCGAGACGCGCTCGATGCGGCACTTGCCGATATTGACCCGGAATTGAAAGCCGTGTTTCTGCTGAAAGAAGTCGAGGAGTTGCCCTATAGCGAGATCGCCCACGTGCTGAATATCCCCGAAGGAACCGTTGGTTCTCGTCTGAATCGCGCGCGACGCGAATTGCAGAACCGATTGAAAGCATGCGGCTGGGCTAGTTGACCATGATTTGCGCAGAAGTCCAAAAACAGCTGTCGGCCTACGTGGACGCAGAATTGTCCATTGCCAAACGCCAGGGCATCGCTGCGCACCTCGACGGCTGCGCTGCTTGCTCGGACATGCTGGCTGGGTTTCAATCGCTTTCGATAGTCGCCAAGGATTTCGACACGCCGTCTCCGCCGAGTGATCTCTGGCGCCGCATTGAAACTTCGCTTGACGACGAGAGAACGCAGATCGTTGCACTTGAATCACCTAATCAGCGGTGGCGGCGTTACGTTCCTGCATCCTGGTCGACGGCCGCTGCAATCCTCCTCGTTGCGACGGCTGCAATTTGGTCGTCTCGCGGCATCTGGAACGGCAATGATCATGAGAGTATGGCGGCCAATTTTAACGTCTTTCTCGCGGCCTATTCAGCCGATCCAGAACAAGCCCATGAAACGCTCGTCAGGGCGTATGATGGGCAATTGATTTCACGGGACAATGCCGCGAATCGCCTCGGTTACACCCCGGTCGCACTCGATGGCAAGCTCGCGGACGCAAATCCAGAAGCGTCGTATCTG
>PABB01000054.1 GCA_002702655.1 Planctomycetaceae bacterium | reverse complement strand
TTGGATCACAGGCGGTTAAGGAGAGACCGCTCCGCATCTTGCCGCAATGAGGCGGGCCGCCATTCACCGCGAACGGTGACAAAGACTGCCCGCAGTTGGGCAGCGGCTGGATTGCAGGCGGTTGGACCAGTCGTGGGGACTTCGCATACTGCGCATCTGTCGTCGGTTGAACTCACCTACCGCTGCATGCCACCCCGCCAAGCTGCATCGGTTGTCACAACCTCAGCAAGACTTGAACCGTCCTGAACCGCGCCGGATTCATCGTCCTGTGCATCCTTCGCTGGCGTCAAGAAATTCCGATCGGGACGCCTTCACCGCGGCGGAAGGTTGGACATGCAGCGAAATGAGAGCGGCGCTGCCGGCTTGGCGATTGTCGCGGACATCAGGCTGGTCAACCAGACTAACGGCTACTTGTACTCGTGCTCGGCGGTCGGAAACGTGCCGTCGCGCACCTCGCTGCAGTAACCGCGCACGGCTTCGGTCACGCTGTCGGCGAGATTGGCGTACCGCTTGACGAACTTCGGCCCCTCGCTGCTGAGTCCCAGGATGTCGTGCAGCACCAGGACCTGGCCGTCGCACGCGGCGCCGGCGCCGATGCCGATCGTGGGGATGGCCAGCGCCGCGGTCACCTTTTCGGCGATCGCCGCCGGGATGCACTCCAGCACCATGGCGAACGCGCCGGCCTCGGCCGCGGCGCGGGCGTCGTGCAGGATCCGCGCTTCATCGCGCTGCACGCGGTAGCCGCCCAGTTGGTGCACGCTTTGGGGACCCAGGCCGCAGTGGGCCATCACGGGGATGCCCGCTTTGACCAGCGCGGCGATCGTGTCGGCCTGGGCGGCGCCCCCTTCGAGCTTGACCGCCTGGCACCGCGTTTCCTTGAGAATCCGCCCCGCGGCTTCGATCGCCTTGGCCGCGCCCAGGTGGTAGCTGGGGAACGGCATGTCGACCACGACCAGCGCCCGGTCGACGGCGCGGCCGACCATTTCGGCGTGGTAGACCATCTCGTCCAGCGTGACTGGCAGCGTGTTTTCGTGCCCCTGCACGACCATCGACATGCTGTCGCCCACCAGCACCGCGTCGACGCCCGCGGCATCGACCAGCCGGGCGAAGGGGTAGTCGTATGCCGTGACCATAGCGATCTTGCGGCCGGCCTGCTTCAGGGCGGCGAATTTGGGCACCGTCATCCGCTGCGGCGAGGCGGTGACCGGCGGGGTGGCGGCATGGTCGGCGGCGGGGGGCTTCATGGTCATAAAATGCAGGCTAATCGACCCCGCCGGGGCGAGTCAACTTGTCCCGTAGGTCAGGCTTTCTAGCCTGACGAGCGATCGCTCGTGGGGTTGACCGCGGATGGTAGCGCTTTGTCAGGCTGGAAAGCCTGACCTACGTGGGGGGCCACTTGCGCTTGGGGCGGCCGGCGGTAGAATGGCGGGGCTCTGCCGCATGGACCGCTGCTACTCCCCGTTTCCCTCCTCCCTTACCCAGGCGCCCCGCCATGTCCGACATTCAGATCACGACCGAAAACCGCGGCGACCGCCGGTGTGCATCCAGCGGGTCCAAATGGGAGCCGATCATGGGGTACAGCCGCGCGGTCCGCGCCGGCCACACGATCGCCGTGACCGGCTCGGTGGGCGTGAACGCCGACGGCACGTACTCCGACAGCGTCGGCGACCAAGCCGCCCGCGCCCTGGCGATCATCGAAGCGGCCCTGGAATCCCTGGGCGGCAAGATCGAGCACGTGATCCGCACCCGCATGTACGTGACCGACGTCAGCCAGTGGGAAGAAGTCGCCCGCGTGCACGGGTCGGTGTTCGCCGAAATCCGCCCGGCCACCACGATCGTGGAAGTGGCGCGACTGATTGACGACGCGGCGCTGATCGAGATCGAAGCCGACGCGATCGTGCCGTAGTTCCCGTGGTCGATTCTCTCCGAGAATCGACCGGCGCCGGCGTTGGCTTTGTCCCTGGTTGAATGGAAGGGCGGTGCGCTGTGGCCCGTTGCATCATCGGACGCGCCACCGACAGCGGACTCGATTGGTCGATTCTCGGAGAGAATCGACCACGGGGGCGTCACTTGCTCAGCGGCTCGATCGCCAAGTTCGTCGCCACGGAGTCTTCGCACGAGCCCGGCGTCGCGATCACCGCGAAGGTGAGCTTGCCGTCAGCGGGGGCCTGCTGCTCGAGCACCATCAGCCGCACGCCGGGGTTTGGCGAGTCCCACTCGTGAACCGGTTGGGAGATGTCGACCTCCTGCCACGTGGCGCCCGCCGGCGCGCGGGCGGTGAGCGTCAGTCGCTTGTCGCCCTGCGACAACACGGCCACGTCGGCGCCCGTGGCGTCCGGCGTGCCGCGGGTGGCCATCGCCCAGCGGACGCGGCTGCCGGGTTTCAGGCCGGTCAGTTCGTCCTGGATTAGCACCTCGCCATTGGGCAGCAGAAAGATTCCGCGCACGGCGGACTCGACTTGCCCGCGGTAGGCGTCGCTCAGGTCGAGGATCGTCGACTGCGGCTCGGCCGAGAATTCCGCCAGCGTGCCGCGGCCGGCGGCGGTTTGCAGTTGGTCGTCGATCACCAGCGTGTTGTGGCTGAAGTTGTTCAGCCGGAAGATCGTCCAGCGGTCGGAGTTCTGCACGCGACTCCACAGGTTCATGCCGCGGGATTCGATCCCGTGATACCCCTCGCGGCCGACCTCCTGGGCCCACCGCACGCCGTCGGCGTCCAGCACGAACGAGCCGACGTCCATATGGCCGTGGCTGTCCGAGGGCGAGCCCCCCTTCACTCCGACCCACGTGGCAGTGGCGTCGTCCCAACTGCTGCGGTGCACGGTCACCGGCGTGGCGCCGCCGCTGGACCACGACAGCGGCAACTCGACCGGCACGGAATCGGCCGCTGGCACGCCGGGGGCCCACAGCAGCGTGAGCGGCAGAAACGCCAGCCCGCCCGCGCGCGGCGACTGGGCGGCAGCGAGCGCGTCTTTCAACCGATCCCGCTCGCCGCGCAGCCAATCGGGCCGGTCGAATCGCCCAGCGAACCAGTACAACGACGGCTCGAAGCTGCGCCGCGCGTTGCCGTCGGCGTAGTTGTAGAACTCGCCCGCCGGCCCGGTCATCAGCGCCAGGTAACCGCCCGTTTCGGAGAAGCCGGGCGCCGCCGTCAGGCCAAAGTCGTCGCCCAACGCGCTGTCGAGCGCCGCGATCAGCATCACGTTGAACCCCGTGCCGTACCGCCAGTAGCTGGGGCCTTCCGGGTACCCGCCATGGGGGGCGAATTGGTTCATCGCCCGCACGACGTTATGCACTGCGCTGTGCAGCGTGCGGGCCGCCAGGTCGGGCTCGTCCTCCAGCACCGCCACGGCCCCGGCAACCATCCCGCCGTGGCAGACCTGCCCCCAGTTGTTCGTGGCCCGGACCCAGCCGGTGTGCTGGGAGTTGAACTGCAGGTCGAGTCCCTTGGCGACGATCGCCGCGCGGATTTCCTCGCGGGCGGCGTCGTCCAACTGGTCGTGCAGCCAGTCGTAGCCAATCGCCAACGCGAGCGTCATCTCGGCCGTGTCGAGAAAGTGCGAGGGATTCCAGTCCGTGAACCGCGCGGCGGCGAGCATCTCGTCCTGGCACCGCTGCACGTAGCGGGGGTCCTCGGTCAGATGAAACGCCATCGACAACGTCAGCGTGCGCGAGGAGCACTCGCGCGACACGTGCAACAACCGCCGGCCGGTCATCACCCGCTCGACCGGCGGCCGCACCAGCAGACGATTGCCGTGATCGATGACCGTCTCGGCCACCTGCGCAAGCAGCGGATCGCCCTGGGCCGCGGCGGCCAGCTCGCCGAGCTGCGTCGCCGACGCAAACAGCCGCGGATGCGCGGGTGAGCAGTCGCTCACCCGCTGCTGGATCGTCTCCAGCGACACCTGCGGCGGGTAGGCGGCCTCCTGCGCAGCCGCACAGTGGACTAGCGAAATCGACAGCGCGAAACAGCAGGCAGCGAGCAGGCGAATCATGACACGATCGGGGAGAAGAGTTTGCAGGGCGACGGCGCGTGGCGCTCCGTTCATCCCTGACGATAGCCGATCGACCGGCGGGAGCAACCGCCGACGGCGCCCGTGGTCCGAGCAATACGCAGGACCGCGGCGAGAATCGTTGCAAGTGCCAGCGATGTGGGCTCCGATACGGTCGAAGCGATCCGAAAACCAACGTTGCCGACGGGCCCCGCGGGGCTTTGTATGCCAACGCGAAACGACGAGGAGATACCGAGGGGGGGTTGTGAGCGTAAGCCACGACGCACCACGAATACCCCGGTTGCCAAGCACGTCGTCGTTGACGAGATCAGCCTCGGTCTCGTCCCATTCCGCAACATTGCCGACTTGCCCGACTGTTCCGAACGGACTCGGCCCGCCTGCCAAGTACACATCCGCGGGCCCGGCCTGGTTGTAGACGGCCGTGTTATCATCCGTGCCGCTGGCAACAGGCTGCGGCGGCGTATCTCGTCCGTTGGGGTAATCCCAGTACACGCCCGCTTGCGGGTCGTAGAACGCGGCCTTGTACCACTCGTCCATGCTCGGCAGGAAATACTTCGCCCGGGCGTTGCGGAACAGGTTCGCCGGGTCGTAACCCGCATCGGCCGGCGTCCAGAGCTGAAATGCGCCCGCGCCGTCGAACTTGTAGGCCGGCGCGTGGCCCGTGCTGGTGTTGAGCCAGTTGACGAACTGCGCCGCCTCGTACCAACTGACGTCGGTGGCCGGCTTGTCGGGACCGCGGTTGATCTGCGTGATCCCCAGGCCGCCCAGCGCGTTGGCGGCGTTGATCATCCGCTCGGAGATCTCATACCTGCCGATGCGGTACGCGTAGGCGACCGCTCCGGCCGGGTTGGGCGCCCCGGTCGTATCGGCCGCGTTGCCGGGGGCGCCGATCGTGACCAACTCGATCTCAAACGCGTGGGCCCCGCTGCCGAACGTGTCGGCCTGCGCACAGTGCGAGCAGCAGGCGGCCAGCGCCAGCCCGATGAGAAACGCCGTCATGCGGCTCATGGTTTTGCTTCAGGAGTCCCGACCAGGGTGCTCCCCCCACATGCTTTAGCATACTGCAAGCGCCCGGGGGCCGGCAATCAATTGGCCGCGGTGGGCGGGAGTACTGCATCGTCGCGGTGTGCCACTGCTGGCTCGACCAGCAGTGGGCGCCTGGCGCCCGCTTCGCACTGCTGGACAAGCCAGCAGTGGCACGTAGCGAGTTCAATCCGGGAATGAGCATGCCCACGGCGGATTGCCGCCGTGGGCATGGCGCCCCGGGAGAATTGCTCTACCCCGCGGCGGCGACGACGATCCAGCCGTTGGTGCGCAGCGCCGGCAGCAGCCACGGGGCGGACAGGGCGTGGCGCCGCTCGGCGTCGAGCCGCACGCGGCGGTCGACGCGGAAGCCGGCGCTCGCCAAATCGGCGGCCAGCTCGCGCCAGCGGAACACGTGCAGGAACATGCTGGGCAGGCCGCGGTAGGGGAACCATTTGTCGCCCACCTCGACGCTGCCGGACCACGGCGCCGTGCAGAGGTTTTTCAGCACCCACCACGGCCCGTCGGGGTCGCGGAGGTTGTACCAATAGTTATGCACGTGCAGCACCAACCGGCCGCCCGGTTTGAGGATCCGCCGGGCGTGGGCGAGCGCCTGCCGACGGTTCGCGCGGCCGCGGATCATGCCCAGCGTGCTGAACATGCAGATCGCGCCGTCGACCGACGCGGTGCGCAGGCAGTCCAGCTCGACCATGTTGGCCAGGACGCAGTCGATCGGCAGGTCATACGAGTCGGCTTTCTCGCGAACGATCTGCAGCATGTGGGCGGACAGGTCGACCGCCAGGCCGCGGTGGCCGGCCTCGACCAGCGGCACGAGCGCCCGGCCGGTGCCGCAGCCCAAATCGGCAATGACCCCCGGCGTGGGAAAGGTCTCCAGCAGCAGGGACTCGTCGAAGTCGAACAGCGAGTTGAACGCGAAATAGTCGTCGTAGGTGTCGGCAATGTGGGGGCTGTGCACGTAGTCCCACAGCCCGCGGGAGACCCCGGCGGGGAGTTGCCACAGCGGTCGATCGGAGCGGGGCATCGCAGCGGGCGGGGAAGAAATGAGGCGGGGGGGCTGGGGACGACCGCAGGGAGCCCCCAGGAGAACTGCCAGGTCGCGGAGCGGGGCCATTTTGAACCGCCAAGGACGCCAAGGGCGCCAAGGGCGCCAAGGGGCAAGACAACAGGATCACAGGATTCGTCGGATTAACAGGACGAACCGATGACGCGGTGCGGGACGGCGCGAGAATCCTCCGAGCATCTTGTTGATCTGGCTGATCCTGGAAACCTGTTCTCTTGTGTTCTGTTGGTTTTGGCGAGTCTGCTGTTCCGAAATGCTGGATTTGAGACTTTGCAGTTCTCCTACCGCCAGCGGCGAATCCTGGGGGCTGCGCTTCGCTCCGTCCCCAGCCACCCGACAGGCGTGGCGAGGGGGCCGCTTTGTGTCGGAACTAGGCTGGTTGGCGGGGTTGGGGGGCGGCAGTATAATCGGCGGCTCGGGCGTCGCCCAGCATGCCGGCTGTCAGAGCGACGTGCCCGAGGAGGGTCGCCGCTTGGCCGCGCGTCTTGCCGAAAAAAACCTGGCTTGCACCGCCCGCCTCGCCCGCCCCACACGCGGTTCAGACCGCGCCAGCAGCCTGCTGGTCGAACCGCGCGGGGTCCCGCCCTGGCGAAAACGTAGTAAGAGCCCAGTTTTCACATCGCAGCGGGCGACGGTGACGTTGCCTGGTCTGCACAGTCTTCCCAAGGAGACCCTATCGTGGCAATTCGCGTCGGTATCAATGGCTTTGGTCGTATCGGTCGTTTGACGTTCCGCAACCTGGTCGCGCGCGGCGACGAGTTCGAGGTGGTCGCCATCAACGACCTGACCGACAACAAGATGCTCGCCACGCTGTTGAAGTACGACAGCACGCACGGCCGGTTCCCCGGCACGGTCGAGTACGACGATGAGAACCTGACCGTCAACGGCAAGGCGATCAAGGCGACCGCCATCCGCAACCCGGCCGAGTGCCCCTGGGGCGAGCTGGGCGTCGACGTGGTGGTCGAGTCGACCGGCGTGTTCGCGTCCCGCGCCGGCGGCGGCAAGCCGGGCTACGACACCCACCTGGAAGCGGGCGCCAAGAAGGTCGTCATCAGCCAGCCGGCCAAGGACGGCGCCGATTTGACCTGCGTGCTGGGCGTGAACGACGATCAGCTGTCGGCCGATCTGAAGTGCATCTCCAACGCCAGCTGCACGACCAACTGTCTGGCCCCGGTGGCCAAGGTGCTGCACGAAACGTTCGGCATCGAAAAGGGTCTGATGACCACGGTGCACGCCTACACGAACGACCAAAACGTGCAGGACCTGCCGCACAAGGACCCGTATCGGGCCCGCGCCGCGGCGATCAACATCATTCCCACCACGACCGGCGCCGCGAAGGCCGTTGGTTTGGTGATCCCCGCCCTGCAGGGCAAGCTGACCGGCATCGCGCTTCGCGTGCCGGTGGTGACCGGCAGCGTGGTCGACCTGACCGCCAACATGGCCAAGAAGGTCACCGCCGAGGAAGTCAACGCCGCGATGAAGGCGGCCGCCGAAGGCCCGCTGAAGGGCATCCTGTGCTACACCGAGGACCCGATCGTGTCGACCGACATCATCGGCGACTCGCACAGCTCGATCTTCGCCGCCGACTTCACGCAGGTGATCGGCGACAACATGCTGAAGATCGTCAGCTGGTACGACAACGAATGGGGCTACAGCTGCCGCACGGCCGATCTGATCGCCAAGATCGCCGCGCTGTAAGCGATTGCCCAGATTCGGGAACTTTCACGGCGAGGGCCGCGTCGAATATGACGCGGCCCTCGTTTTTGCGCTGTAGGTCAGGCTTTCCAGCCTGACATGCGGCCGTCGCGACGGTCACCGCTTTCCTGGATGTCGTTGTCAGGCTGGAAAGCCTGACCTACGGTGAGCGTGACCCGGGGCGGCGGGGGCGGTAGAATGTGTGGTTGTCGCCCAGCCGACCAATTCTCAGGAGCCCGACGGTCATGGATCAACTCCGCCAGCAAGTCGCCCGCGCCCGACGTCGGCTGTCGACCGAATTGTTTCTCCACCGGCTGGTCACCTGCCTGGTGGCGGGGCTGGCGGCCGCGGCCGCGGCGATTGCCGTGCCCAAGATCGTGGTTGTGGAAAACCTGCCCGCCAATTGGGCCGTGCTGTGGCTGGCGGGCGGGGTCGTCGGCGCCGTCTTGGCGGCCCTGGCGTGGACCTGGCTGCGCGGCCGCAGCGACTTGGAGGCCGCGATTGAGATCGACCAGCGGTTCGACCTCCGCGAGCGGGTCGCCAGCAGTCTGTCGCTCACCCCCGAGATGCTCGACACGCCGGCCGGGCAGGCGCTGCTGGCCGACGCGCTGCGGGCCGTCAAACGCATCGACGTCGACGAGCGGTTCAAGATTCGCCCCCAGCGCCGCGCGTGGCTGCCGGTCGTGCCGGCGGCGATTGCGTTTGTGCTCACCATGTTCGTCGCCAACCGCGAAGCGGAAAGCACGACGCCGGGCAATACCCTCACCCAGGAACAAAAAGACACCACGGCTGCCGCCCTGCGCGAACGACTGAAGAAGCGTCAAGAAGAAGCGGCCAAAGCCGGGCTGAAAGACGCCGAGGAGTTGTTCAAGCAACTCGAAAAGAAGACCGAGGAGCTGACGACCACGGAAGAATTGGACCGCAAGCAGGCGCTGGTCAAGTTGAACGACTTGGCCAAAGAGTTGCAGAAGCGTCGCGAGGAACTCGGCGGCGACAGCGAACTGCGCAAGCAGCTGGCCGGCATGAAGGACATGGCCAAGGGCCCCGCCGAGAAAATGATGGAGGCCATGAAGGACGGCGACTGGCAGAAAGCCAAGCAGGAACTCGACAAGCTGAAAGAACAGCTCAAAGACGGCAAGCTCGACGCGAAGTCGAAGGAGCAGTTGGAGAAGCAGTTGGAGCAATTGGGCGACAAGCTGAACGATGCCGCCCAGAAGCGGCAGCAGGCGATGGACCAGCTCAAGAAGCAGATCGAGCAGGCCAAGCAGCAGGGCAACATGCAAAAGGCCGGGCAGCTGCAGCAGAAGCTCGACCAGATGGCCCAACAGCAGGCCGCCGCGCAGCAGATGCAGCAGATGGCCCAGCAACTGCAGCAGGCCAAAGAAGCGCTCAAGCAGGGCGATCAGCAGGCCGCCGCGCAGGCGCTTGATCAAATGATGCAGCAGATGGAGCAGATGCAGCAGCAGATGGCCGAGGGGCAGATGCTCGACCAGGCCATGGATCAATTGCAGATGGCCAAGGACGCGATGGGCTGCCAGCAATGCCAGGGCGAGGGTTGCCAGGCGTGCAACGGGGGCGCCGGCAATAAGTTCAGCGAGAAGGGCGGCAACGGCATGGGCGCCGGCCGCGGCGGCTTTGGCGATCGGCCCGACGAAGAAAACGACGTGGACTTCCGCGACACGCAAGTCCGGCAGAAGCCGGGCCAGGGCGCCGCGGTCGTGGTGGGCGAGGCCGACGGCCCGAATATCCGCGGCCAGGTGCTCGAATCGGTCAAAGAGGAAATGACCTCGCAGGCGAGCGAGCCCGCCGATCCGCTGGTGATCGAGCGGCTGCCCAAATCCCGCCTGGAACACACCCAGGAGTATTTCGACATGCTCCGCGAGGGCGAGTGAATTGGAGTGCCTGGGAGCGTTCGCAAAAACCCTGCCGGCTGGGTAAAATGGGTCCTCCTGGCGGCCGCGGGCCGGTGCAGGGCGCGACCGATTCCACACGACCCAGGGCTGATCGATGCAGGTGCTGCTACGGACGCGGCGTAGGATTTTGACCGGCTGGCTGGTCTCGGCACTGGTGATCGTCGCCATCGCTGATGGCGGTCGGGCCGCGGCCGATTCTCTTTCTCCCGCAGCGAACCGCGTGGCGACGGCGCTGGCCGAGCTGCGCACGTGGATTGGCGACGACGCCAAGGCGGCGCGCTGGGATCGCTACCTCCGCCACGACGTGCTGGAGGAGCAACTCGCGGCCGGCGCCGAGGCCGACCCCGCCGCGATTGGCAGCGTGCTGAACCGCTATCGCAGCGCTGCCGACGGATTGCAGTTGCAGCGCTTCGTCGCGGTCCGCGACGCCCTGGCGCAGTGGCAGCGGACGCTGAAAAGCCGCATCGCCGCGGGGGGCGACATCGTCGCGCTGGCGAAAGCTTCAGCCGGCGACTTCCGCCCGGTCACCGCCGAGCAGGAGCAACAGGCGCGCCGTCGCGTCCAACAGACGGCCGATGAACTGCTGATGCGACTGGGCTCTCAAGCGGATTCCTGGCGGGCTTATCTTGATTGGGGGCGGCTGGAGCCGGTGCTGGCGGGGGAACAGTTGCCGACGCGTCGCCAACTTGCCTCTCTGGCCGAAGTGAGCGACCGCCTGTACGCCAACCACCCGGGGCTGGAGCTGCCCGAGTTCCGACGGTTCCGCGACGCGCTCGACGAGTACCGCGCGGTCGCCCCTTGGCGGTCGGCCGCCGCAGGGGGACGCGACCCCAGCGAGGACTACGCGCGGCTCCTGGACGGATTGGCCACGCAATTGGAGCGGCTGGGGCAGCAGCGCACGACCGAAACGCCGTGGCTGGCCAGCCGGGTGTTGGGCGCGGTCGATCAGTTGGGCGACTCGCCCGAGTTAGTTGCCGCGGTCCGCAGCAAGTACGCGCAGCCGAATTTGTACGCCACCGTCTCGGGCGACTTCGTCAACGCGATTCCCCGCGAGCCGGTCGACCAGACGCGGCCCGTCGATCAGTGCATTTTGGGGACGCATATTCTGGGGCAGTCGCGTACGCTGGCGACCGTGCGCTTCGAACTGGTTCCTTGGCCGGACGCGATCGCGCTGGTGGCGCGGTTCGACGGCAACGCCTACGCCCGCACGAATGGTTATCACGATCCGGTGCGGATTCGCAGCACGTCGACCACGGCGCTGTCGGCGGTCAAACGCGTCCACTTCAGCGATGCCGGTTTCGTGACCGGCGCGGCCGTGACCGATGCCGAGACGAATTCGCAGATTCACTCGATCACCAAGACCGGCGGTCGCTTCGCCCACAAGCTGATCGAGCGGATCGCGTGGAAACGGGCCGGCGAAAGCCAGGGCGACTCGGAGCGCGTCGGCGCGCGCAACGCCGCGGAGCAGCTGCGGGAGAGTTTCGACGCGGAGTTGGCGGCCGCCGTGGCCGAGGGACGCGCCAGCTATGAAAGCAAGGTTCGCACGCCGCTGGTGCGGCAGGGCTTCTTCCCCGAGATCCTGCACATGGCCAGCACGGCGACGGACCTCAACATTGCCGCGGCGCTGGCGCGCCGGGATCAGTTGGGGGCCGACGGGCCCGCCCCGGCGACTCCCGCAGGCCACGATCTGACGCTGCGGTTGCACGAGTCGGCGGTCGACAACTATCTGGCGGTCGCGCTGGGCGGCGTGAAGTTGGGGCAGGACGCGGCCGACGCGCCGATGACGATCACGGGCGACGCCCCGCCATGGCTGAAGAAAGCGGCCACCGCCAAGCCGCCTGAGGCCACGCCCCAGACCGCGCCGCCGGCGGCCGTGGGCCCCAGCCTGGAAAACGTCGACGGGGCCGACGGCGATGCGGCGGGCGACGACGACCGCGCGACGCCGCCGTTTCGGCCGTGGTCGCTGACGTTCAACAGCGAAGCGCCGATCGGCGTCACGTTCGTCGACGGCCAGCTGCACGTCCGTCTGAGAGCGGCCCTGCTGGCTTCCGAGGAGGACGAATATCGAAATTGGGACATCCTGATCCGCTACCGCGTCGAGCAGGCCGGCGACCGCGTCGTGTTGGTGCGGACCGGCGACATTGAGGCGTTGCCGTCCGGGTTCGACCCGGCCTGGGACCGGCGGATGGCGGGCCGCGACTCGGCGTTTCGCAACACTCTGGCCAAGAATTTGACCGCCCGGGCCGAGGCGGGGCAGGGCTTCCCCGCCAAGATCGACATCCCGCCGATCGAAATCCCCAATCTGGGGCGCCTGCGGCTGGTCGAGCTGCGCAGCGACGGGCATTGGCTGACGCTGGCGTGGCGGTTGCCGTAGTTCGTCAGTTGTCCCTGGTCAGTTGTCAGTTGCGAGCAACTGGCCGGCAGCCACCCTCATCAACGGACAACGGACAACGGACAGGTGACCAGCGCCGCTGCTAGCAATGCAGCGGTCACACTTCTGCCGCTTTCTCGCGGTGATGCCAAAGTTTGCCGATTGGGCGGACGATAACCATTGTGCGGAATACTCCGTCTGCGCTGCGCGCGTGCTGTCATAGCCCTCGCCCCGTGCTAGCGGAGTTCTCGTCCGGGGGGACACCAGGGGCGCTTGCCCCGTCGTGCGACGAATTGCAGCAGCGTCGGCGCGCAGATTGCGCCGGGGCGCGGCCGGCAGTTCGTGGCAGCGCGCAACCAACGCGGCCGCGCGGGCTCTCGGCCCGAGGCGACCGCCTCCCAGCGAGAGAACACCAGCGTCATGAACCGCCTGCTTCGCAAATACATCTGCGTGTGGCTGTGCCTGCTGACCTTTGCCAGCGGTTGCCAGCCGACTCAGCCGTTCTTCTTCCGCGAAGACGGCGATCTCTCGCACTACATGGACGTGGCGACGGCGATCGAATACCCCGAGGTCTGCACCGAGCCGCTGGTCGAGGCGACCGCCTGCCAGGCGCCGCTGACGCTGGAGAATTTCGAGGACTACACGTTCTGGGATTTGTCGCTGGAGGAGGCGACCCGCATCGCTCTGGAGAACAGCCAGGTGATTCGCAGCCTGGGCGGGCGGATCACCGATGCCGGGCAGAATATCGCGACCAGCACGCCCGACATCATCACCAGCCAGACGGCCAACGTGGCGACCACCTACGACCCGGCGCTGGTCGAGAGCGGCCCAGGAACCGGCACCGGCAGCCAGTTCAGCGGCACCGGCGTCGAGGCGGCCCTGGCCGAGTTCGACGCCCAGCTCAACTCGAGCCTGCTGTGGCAATACAACGACCGCCCGCAGAACTTCGGGCTGGCGGCGATTCCCGACTTCTTCGCCCCGCAGTTCCGGCAGGACATCGGGCAGGGCAACATCGGCATCACCAAGAACACGGCCGACGGTTCGACGTTCACATTCAACAACAACTACGCTTACGACCAAAACAACAACGGCAGCCGCATCCAGCCCAGCGACTGGAACGTCAATCTGGAAGCCGGATTCAACCGCCCGTTGTTGCAGGGCGCCGGCACGCAGTACAACCGAATTGCCGGGCCGCAGACGTTTCAGCAGTCGCAGAGCGGCTTCTTGAACAACATCGACGGCGTGATGATCGCCCGCATCCGCCACGACGTGTCGCTGACCGATTTTGAGATCGGCGTGCGGGACTTCATGAAGGACGTGGAAGAAGCGTACTGGGAACTCTACTACGCCTATCGCGATCTGGAAGCGCGCAAGATCGGCCGCGACAGTGCGTTGGTCACTTGGCAGCGGGTCAAAGCGTTGCAGCGGGCCGGCCAATCCGGCGGCGAGGCCGACCAGGAAGCCCAGGCACGGTCGCAGTACTTCCTGTTCCGTTCGCAGGTCGAGACGGCGCTGACCACGCTCTACCGGCAGGAGAACCGGTTGCGGTATGTCATGGGCCTGGCCGCCAGTGACGGGCGGTTGATTCGCCCCAGCGACGACCTAACCACGGCCCAGGTGCACTTCGAGTGGGCCGCGATTCACGCCGAGTCGCTCGTGCGGCGCAGCGAACTGCGGAAGCAAAAGTGGCAGGTCAAGCGCCGCGAACTGGAACTCATCGCCGCGAAGAATCACATGCTGCCCCGGTTGGACGTGTCGGGCACCTATCGCTGGCTGGGCGCCGGCGACAAGCTGATCAACTCCAGCGGAAACGGCCTGTCGCCCTTCGCCGACGGCTCCAACGCGTGGGAAGTGCTGACCAACGGCGATTTTCAGGAATGGCAGTTGGGCGTGAACTTCACCATGCCGCTTGGCTTCCGGCAGGCGATGTCGGGCGTCCGGCACCACCAATTGTTGCTGGCCCGCGAGCGCGCCGTGCTGCAGGACCTGGAGTTGGGTATTTCTCACCAGCTTTCCGACGCAATTCGCGATCTGGACTTGAATTACGCCGTCGCGCAGACCAATTTCAACCGCCGCGTCGCCGCGGGCGACGAGGTGGAAGCGCGGCAGGCGCTGTACGATGTCGGCCGGCAGACGCTGGACTTTTTGCTCGACGCCCAGCGGCGTCGGGCGGAGGCGGAGAGCGCCTATTTCCGCTCGCTGGTTGACTACAACCGGGCGATTATGCGGGTCCACTGGCGCAAGGGGTCTTTGCTAGAGTACAATGGCGTCTACTTGTCCGAAGGCCCCTGGCCCGGCAAGGCGTATTTCGACGCCCTGCGGCGGGCTCGCCAGCGCGACGCCAGCACCTATCTGGACTACGGATTCACCCGGCCCAGCGTGATCAGCCGCGGCCCCTACGGTCAGGCGGGTGGCAACAATACCGGGGAAGTGGTTCCGCACGGCGTGCTGGAAGGTCCGGTGGAGAACGTGCAGCCGCCGGTCGAGGAGATCCCCGCGCCCGGCGACCAGTCGACGCCCGAGTTGACCAATCCGGCCGGCGACGCCACCAGTTCGCTGGTGCGGCCCTTGCCGTCGGTCGAGCTGCCGCCGATCGACCGCAGCGTCGTGCCGGCCTCGGCCGTGCAGGAGTTGCCGGCCGACGCACCGCTGACGGCGCCGCAGGCGGGCGCGGCGGTGAACCCGTTCCGTGGCGACTCGACGGCCTGGAGCAGCGACGCTGCCGCACCGCAGGGCGCCGCCAACTATCGAGCCGACAACCCGTTTGCCAACCCTGCACCCGCGGCGGCCGTCGCGCCGTCGGGGTACGTTCCGACCGCCTTGCATGAATATCAATCGGGTCACGCGACTGATCAAGCTGCTGCAAGCGTTGCAGGCGGGCGCGGGCGATAGTCCGGATCGATTGGCGGCCGCGTGCGGCGTAAGCCGGCGCACGATCTTCCGCGACTTGGAAACGCTCAAGCAAGCGGGCGTTCCGATTGCGTTCGACAATGACAGCAAGCGGTACGCCCTGGCGGGCGCCCACTTCCTGCCGCCCGTCAACTTCACCGCGGCCGAGGCGCTCAGCCTGATCGCCCTGGCCAAGCAACTGGGCGACGAAGGCCGCGTGCCGTTCCTGGGACCGGCGCGAGCGGCAGCATTGAAGCTGGAGGGCAATCTCCCGGCGCAACTGCGCGAGGAAATGCAGACGATCGCCCGGGCGATCCAGTTTCGCATCAACCCGTACGATCCGCTCACCGGCAAGCAAGAGATTTACGAGCAGTTGGTCGACTCGATCGCGTCGCGGCGCGTGGTGATCATCGACTACGCCAGCTTGACCGAGTGGGAGACGATCCGCACGCGCTTGCGGCCCTACCAGTTGCTGTTCAACCGGCACAGTTGGTACGTGGTGGGTCGCAGCTCTCTGCACCGCGGGCCGCGGACTTTCAATCTCAGCCGCATTACGACGTTGGAGCCGACCCGGCAGGAGTTCGCCCGGCCGCGCGGGTTCAGTCTGGAACGCTATCTGGGCAACGCGTGGAACATGATCCCCGAATCCGGACCGGACCACCGGGTCCACCTGCGTTTCGCGCCGCTGGTGGCCCACAACGTCGCGGAGGTGCAGTGGCACAAGACGCAGCAGACGGAGTTTCGTGAGGACGGGGCGCTCGATTTCCGCGCTCAGGTGTCGGGGCTCAACGAGATTGCCTGGTGGATTCTTGGCTACGGCGATCAGGTCGAGGTGTTGCAGCCGGCGAAGCTGCGGCGGCTGGTGGCGGCGCGGGTGAAGAACATGTATGGCACGTACTTTGAGATTTAGCCGCGGGGCTTGTCCCGCGCGGGGGTATGCGCGGGGCGAGCCCCGCGGCTAAATTGGGGCCTCGCGAGCGCGACGTGGCGCTGGCAAATTCGTGTCTGCGTTTCGGCCCCAGGAACACCATTCGCCGTGTTTTTCTCGTTCGATGGCATCGATGGCGGCGGCAAGTCGACGCAGCTGGAACTGTTCGGCGAGTGGCTCCGGCAACGCGGTGTCGAGCCGATCGTCTGCCGCGATCCGGGTAGCACGCCGTTGGGCGAGCGGGTGCGCGAAATCTTGCTCGACAGCGGCGACGAGACGCCCATCGCCGCACGCAGCGAAATGCTGCTGTACATGGCCGCGCGGGCGCAGCTGGTCGAGGAGGTCATTCGCCCCGCGCTCGCCGCGGGGCGCACTGTCGTGTCCGATCGTTACCTGCTGGCGAACGTCGTCTACCAGGGACACGCCGGCGGGTTGGCCGTGGAGGCCGTGCGAGCCGTCGGCGCCGTCGCCACCGATGGCGTGACGCCCGACTGCACGTTTTTGCTGGACCTGGATCCGGCAGCAGCGCATGGGCGACTGGACCGCGAACTGGATCGGATGGAGCGGCGCGGCGACGACTACCGGCAGCGACTCCGCGAAGGGTTTCTGACCGAGGCGCGGCATATGGGCGCCGGCGTGCACGTCATCGATGCGGCTCGCACGATCGACCAGGTGCATGCCGAGATCACGACCATCGCCGCGCGGATTCTGGGCGCCTCAACCTGACGGCGTTGCCGCGGCGTCTGCTTTGAGCCTCCGCGTCGCCCACCACTCGATCGTCAACACCGCCGCCATGGCGCCGATCGCCAGCGCAAGGCAGGCGATGGCCGTCGAGTCGATCTCTGCGGGCATGACGTTCTTGAAACGCTTGTGCTTGAGTTCCTCGACTCCCACGGTGGTTTCCACCTGGAACGGCCAGACCTTCCGCAGCGACCCGGCCATGAAGCCGCACAGCACGGCCATCGTCAGCGCGTGAGCTTTCGAGAGCAGCCACCGCAGCACTTTGGCAAAGCCAATGAGGCCCACCGCGCAGCCGCAGGCAAAGACCGCCAGGACCGTGGCGTCGCGGATGGTGAATTGGAAATGGACGGCATTCTTGATAATGCTGGTCACGTGCTCGTATGCGCCCAGCATCCACAGGATGTAGGCTCCGCTGATCCCCGGCAGGATCATCGCGCAGATGGCGAACATGCCGCAGACGAAGTAATAGGCGAGGTGGTCGTACCCGCCGAGTTGGTCGTGCCCCACCAGCCAGAAGGCAAACCCCGCGGCAACGAGCCCGGCGAGCCACCGAGCGACGGGAACGCCCCCCTGATCCGCCGCGACCATGCGGGCGACCAGAATCGTGGAAGCCAAGATCAGCCCAAAGAAGACTGCGAGCGTGAAAGTGCGCTGCTCGGTCAGCAGATATTCCATCGAGGAGGCCAGCGCGGCAATTCCCGCGGCGATTCCGATTCCCAGGAACGCGAGAAACCGCAAGTCGACGCGGGCTGCGGCGCCACGAAGGTCGCGGGCGAGCAGCAACTTGACCAGTTCCCCGTCGAAACGGCTGATTGCAGTGACCAGGCGCTCGTAAATCCCGACGATCAGTGCAACCGTACCGCCGGAAACGCCGGGTACGATGTCGGCACTGCCCATGAGGAAGCCGCGGAGGACCATCAGGGCGTCGCGAGGTTCAGGGCGAATCAAGGCAGCGTTACTCCCGACGAGGAGGCAGTTTAGCGAGTTTGGGTGAAATGGCTTTCGCCAGTGGGCGGGGTGTTCCCGTTGCGATCGCTGAAAGAATGTAGCTTGCGTACGCGAATTGCGCAAGTTGCCCTGACCCGTATAACCCCACGCACGAAGGGGCAAAGTGCCTACGGTCGCGGCCTAGGAAATGTTGACCCATGCTGGCAGAAGCGCTAAAATCCCGTGCGAATTGAGGTTAGGAATTCTCCCCGGCGCGCTGCGGATCGCGGGATCGGTTCGGGGCTTCGAGGCTGCTGCGGACTTCCAGCTTCAATTCGTGAAACATGACTCCGATCGACAGCATTGAGTGTGCAATTGCCCAACGGCGGCAATTGAAATGCCGACTGTCCCGCAGCGCCATCGTCGATGCCGCCGCGCGCAGTCTGACAACGCCGCAGATCCCTGGTTGAGCCGTAACCAGGCTGTTCCCGATCTACGGCAGCCGCGCAACTGAAGGCGCACATCGATGTTCGCCCGCAGGAAGGGAGCGACCTGGCAGGTCTTTGCGCCCGCCAAGGTCAACTTGACCCTCCGCATCCTTGGCCGTCGGAACGATGGTTTCCACGAATTGGAGACCATTATGTCGCCGGTCGCGTTGTACGATCGGCTGTCGTTTCGTCCCGCGGCTCCAGGGCGACGGCGCTGGGGTTTCACTTGCTCCGCGGCGCCTGGGTTGCCGAGCGTTCCCGACGGCCCCGAGAATCTGGTCTGCCAGGCTCTTCACGGCTTGGCCGAAGCGGCTGGAGTCGAGCCGCATGGCGAATTCATGCTGCACAAGCGGATCCCCGCGGCGGCCGGGTTGGGGGGCGGCAGCAGCGACGCGGCGGCAGCGCTGCGGCTGGCCAATCGAGCCTGGGGGCTTCACCTGCCGGACTCACGGCTGCGGCCGCTCGCCGAGTCGCTGGGGAGCGACGTGCCGTTCTTCTTGTCGCCGGGAACGGCGCTGTGCCGGGGCCGCGGCGAGCAGATTGACCGACTGGAAAGCGCCCCCGCTCTGCCGGCGGTGATCGTGAAACCGACCCAGGGCGTTTCCACTCCCGCAGCTTTTGCGGCGTTGGGGTTGCGGCCTCACGATCAGACTCCACCCGCGGCGTTGGCTGCGCCGACGGTTGCCGCGCTCGCGGCTGTGCAGTCGGCCGATTGGATGGCTTTGCGGCGTTGGGTCCGCAACGCACTCCAGACGGCCGCCGAAGGCCTGTGCGAGCAAATTAGCCGCATCCGTTTCGCTTGCAAGAGACTCGACGTCGTCGCCCACTGCATGACTGGCAGCGGGTCGGCGTACTTTGCGATCTGCCGAACGGCGCGTCATGCCCAGCGCGTGGCAGCTCGGCTGAGGGCTCAGAATCTAGGGATGGTTTTCGCAACTGCGACCTGCCGCTGACGTCGCCTGCGAGGCAAGGAGAACCGCCGTGCAGATTACCGAGGTACGCATCAAACTGATGGACGAACCGGGTGAACGCCTCAAGGCGTTCTGCTCGATTACGTTCGATAATTGTTTCGTCGTGCGCGATCTGAAGATCATCGACGGCGCCACCGGGCCGTTCGTGGCGATGCCCAGCCGCAAGCTCACGGCACATTGTCCGCACTGCAACATGAAGAATCATTTGCGGGCGCCGTACTGCAATCAGTGCGGTCGGCAGCTTTCCATGGACAATGTGCCGACTGATTCCGACGGCCGGGCCAAGCTTTATGCCGACATCGCGCACCCGATCAATTCGGCGTGTCGCGAGATGATTCAAGAGCATGTCGTGCGGGAGTACGAATCGGAACTGGAGCGGTCCAAGGAACCGGGTTACGTGTCGCGGTACGACGATTTCGACGGCGACTATCACGATCGCAAACCAGCGCAACGCGGCGCTGACAGGCGACACGGCGAAACGCGAGTCGATCAGGGGCATCGCCAACGGGCGCCGCACGGTGCGCGCGACGGCAGTGCAGGACGACGCGAAGCGACCGCCGGCCCTGCGCCGATTTCTCAAGAAGAGAGCCTGCCCAACGAAGGTTTTGGCGCCGGGATCTTTCCGGACGATCGCGGCTGAGTCAAACGATCCCGTGCTGGTGTCTTTCTGCTAATGACCCTGCGCGGCATGGATCAAGTCGCGCGGCTTTGTTGCGCCCCTAAGAACGCCAGTCGTCACTTTGTGGGCGACGGCGGTGAAGGCGACCGCCAGAATCTACCGATAAGGTAATTGGTCGCCAAAGCCCCCAGGTTCCGCGACCGGAAAACTCGCGGGCGATGCCTGGCGAGACCGTAGCCCCGAATCGACCTCAGCAATCAGCCAGATGCACGAAAGTTCAATTCGCATATCCAGTTACGAACAACTTCGCACCTTCATCGCCGAGACGCTAAGCAAGTTTGAATCGCTAGATCCCCAGCAATATCCCCTGGCCCAACGGGTCCTGACCCAAGCCGGACAGCCATGCGGGCTGTATTTTTGCCTGCATGGGCCGCGCGCCGTGCGACTGACGGCGATTTGGGAAACGCGGGGGAACACCATCCTGTTTTACGGCGCCGACGGGCAGCGCTTGCAGCGCACCGCCCTGTTGGAGCCGCCCGCCATCGAGTCCTGCCTGAGTTGTGCCGCGTAGCGCGAATCCCGCCCCAGCTAGCGGCTTGCCCCATTTATCTGTCATTTTGTACATATCATCGCCCGCGCCGGCTTGCCCCGCCGTGCGTGCCTGGGTATAGTATACGCACGTTCACAATACCCGTCGCGGGCGACAAGGAGGTTTTGATATGCTAGTGCTGTCCAGGAAGGAGGCTCAGCGCATTCGGCTGGGCGATTCAATCGTGATCACAGTTGTCCGCGTGGCGGGCGATAAGGTGCGTTTGGGGATCGAAGCCCCGAAAGACATGCTCGTGCTGCGTGACGAGTTGGAGCCGTTCTCGCCGGTCGCGGTCGCACCCCCCGTTTCTACCGAGCTGGCCCGCAGCGCCTAGCGTGAGCGCGGCTGACGTCGCTGGGCCATGACGGCTACGCAGCTATTCAGGGCAAGCTTCTGGCCATTCAAACGGAAAGCCCGCTGCAGCCGTGAAGGCTGCAGCGGGCTCATGGATCGAATCTTCGGTTGCCAGACCCCCGTCAGCGGGGGGCTGATCAGTCGCGGGGCCGCACGGCGCCGGTCAAGCCGCTGTAATCGCAGCGGTCGTCCTCGTGCCACAACGGCTGGCCCGAGCGGACGCGATCAGCGAGCACTTCCAGCTTCTCGCGGGAACCTGCGGGGGCCTGGGTCGCCTTGAAGTCGGAGCCGGCACGGGGAGCGAAGTCCTCGTCGTGTCCGTACTTCAGGATGGCTTCGAAAACGTTCTTCAGCGTGGGATCGGGCATGGCGGGGAGTACCTTTCAAACTCGTGTGCTGAGGGTGTAGGCTAAATTTGCCTCTATGTACCGGTTCCGACCTTCGATTGTCTGACCGCAACGCGTTGGTCTGTGCGTTGCCGGATCGATGCTGCGGAAGTCGAGCAGGGCTCGGCGCCCGCAACTTGGCCTGCCGCGAAGAACTGCCGGCGTTTGCCGGCCGGGGGGAGTTTGTTGGCAGGTTGTGAAGGTCGAATTTAATTTCGATGAAGGGATTATTGCCAGTCAGTATGGCAAGTCAAGTTTTTTCCACTTGACATTCCCTGATTTGCAGGGCGATTTCGGCGCCACGCGAGAAACTGTAGGCTCTGGGTTGAGTTGCTTTGCGCAGCGGCCTTCGGGTTGCCGAAATCGCACACGCGCAAGATGAAATTCCCGTAATTCGCACACCTCGCCGGGGCGGCAATCTGCTAGCACGTCCCTTGAATGCGTCATGCCCTGGATTCAGCGCCAGATCGAATTGCCGGCCCAGCGGCGCGGCTTTCACCTCGTGACCGACGAGGTGGTTCGCGAACTGCCCGAGCTGCGTTCGCTCACCGTCGGCGTGCTGCACCTGTTTCTGCAGCACACGTCCGCGTCGCTGTCGATCAACGAGAACGCCGACCCCGACGTGCCGGTGGATCTGGAGTCGTCCTTCTCGGCGATTGCTCCAGAAGATTTCCCCTATCGCCACACGTGCGAGGGCCCGGACGACATGCCGGCTCACGTGAAATCGGCTTTGTTGGGTTGTTCGCTGTCGATCCCTGTGGGGCAGGGCCGGCTGCTGTTGGGGACGTGGCAAGGAATCTACCTGTGCGAGCACCGCAACCGCGGCGGTCGTCGCCGCGTGATTGCCACCCTGTGGGGCGAGTGACTCACCGGCTACAGTGGAGCGAAGAGGTTGTCGCCGTCGGTGCGGCGATTGTTTCCCCGTCCGCTCCCGCCGCCCCTGGTTGCCGTGTCCGCCCGCCCGCCCGTTCGCCGCGAACTCTCCCTGGAAGACTATGTGGCGGGCGTGCGCGCTGGTGATGTCGGCATGCTGGCCCGGGCGCTGACGCTGATCGAATCGAACCGCCCGGCCCATCACCAGTTGGCCCAGCAACTGCTCACGGAGTTGATGCCGGCCACCGGCGGCGCGACGCGGGTCGGCATCTCGGGCGTGCCAGGCGTCGGCAAGAGCACCTTTATCGACGTACTGGGCAAGCACCTGATCGACGCCGGCCGTCGCGTGGCCGTGCTGGCGGTCGATCCCTCCAGCACAGTGACCGGCGGCAGCATCTTGGGCGACAAGACCCGCATGGGAGAGTTGGCCGCCAGCCCTGCGGCGTACATCCGCCCGGCGCCCTCGGCCGGCACGCTGGGCGGGGTGGCCCAAAAGACGCGCGAAAGTCTGCTGGTTTGCGAGGCCGCCGGGTTCGACGTGGTGCTGATCGAAACCGTCGGCGTGGGACAGTCGGAGACGATGGTCGCCGACATGACCGACTGTTTTCTCGCACTCATGTTGCCGACGGCCGGCGACGAATTGCAGGCAATCAAACGCGGGCTCCTGGAACTGGTCGATGTGATCGCAGTGAACAAAGCGGACGGCCCGAACGCCCGGGCGGCGGACGTGGCCGCCCGGCAGTATCGCAACGCGATTGACAGCATCGGCAGTCGTCGCGACGACGCCCCGATGGTGATCACCTGCAGCGCTCGCGAGCGTTTGCGCATCGGCGACGTGTGGGACGCCGTCGAAACGTGCATCGCGCGACGCCGCGATTCCGGCGAATTGGAGCAGCGACGTCAGCGGCAAAACCTGAACTGGCTGCGGGCCATCGTGCGCGACCGGCTGCTGGCCGCGTTCGAGAGTCATCCGAGCGTGCGCGAGCTGCGGGCGGAGTTGGAGCCCGCGGTCATCGACAGCGAACTGCCAGCCGAGGTGGCCGCGACGCGATTGCTGGCCGCGTTCGGCGTGGGCGAAGAGCCGCGTAGCGAGTAACCACTCATCAATGCGCCCAGAATCCGAAGAGGGCGCCGCCAATCCGCAGGCACGCTAAGCGGGCGTTGTCGGAAGAGTTTATGCCATGGAACTGCACCAACTCCGGTACTTCGTCGCCGTCGCGGAGCTGAAGAGCTTCACGCGAGCCGCCGAGCGCTGCGAAGTGACTCAACCGTCGCTCAGCCAGCAAATCGCCAAACTGGAGCAGAACCTGGGCACGACGCTGGTGGATCGTTCGGCCCGGCGGATCGCGTTGACTCCGGCCGGCGAACGATTGTACGAGCGTGCCGCGGCGATCTTGTCGCAGGTCGACGAGGCACAGCAGGTCGTCTGCGAGGGGGCCAACCTGCCGCCGCACCTGCGGGTTGGCGCCATTCCGACGATCGCCCCCTACCTCCTGCCGCCGGTGCTCAAGGCGTTTGAGAGAGCGTACGGGCCGGTGGAGGTAAGCGTGGTGGAGGATCTGACCGCGGAGATTGTGCAGGGTTGCACCGCCGGCGACTTGGACGTGGGAATCGTGGCGCTGCCGATCGACGCGGCGCCGCTGCATTCCGAACAGTTGTTTCGCGAAGAGTTGCTGGTTGCGCTGCCGGCCAAGCACCCGCTGGCGAAGAAGAAAACGATCACGGCGGCGGAGCTGGCCCGCGAGCCATTCGTGATGCTCAGCGAGGAGCACTGCCTGGGCGAACAAGTGGTGACCTATTGCCGGCAGCGCGAATGCCCGCCGCGCGTCGCGTGCCGCGGGGGACAATTGGCGACGGTGCTGGAGTTGGTGGCGTTGGGATACGGTTTGGCGTTCGTGCCGGAAATGGCCCGCGCTGGCGATCGCAGCCGCCAGCGGGTGTACCGTTCGGTCGCCGGGGCGAAGCCGACGCGGGCCATTGGCGTGATTTGGCATCGGTTCCGCCGCGCGCATCCGGTCGTCGCCGAATTCCGCGCGACGCTCAAAGCGCACGGCGCTGGCGCGATGAAAGATTGAGCGCCGGGCCCCGCTAGGGCAACGGCTGCGGCGGTTGGTCGTTGGCGCCGCGCCAGCCCAGCCAGCGTGTCACGGCGTCGGCGGCCTGGCCGATCAGCTTGCCGCTCAGCAGATCGGCCGTGACCGTGGATTGGTCCGTGGAGAAATTCTGCCAGACGGAGTCAATGTACGGGCCGCTCACTTTGGCGAGGGTTACGTAGTAGCCGTCGTTGTGGATGGCGGAGAGCGCCGTGCGATAGTGATCCAGCACGTGCCGATCAAGCAGCGTGCCGGCGACGCGGACCGTGGACAGCGCGCCCTTGGCCACGGCGCCGACGCGGTCAAGCGTGTGCAACGTCACGGCGCCGCCGACTTCCAGCAGGGAGACGTTTTCCTGCTCGGCCAGGCCGCGCAGCTCGGACCACATGCGTTCGACTTCGGTGCGGGGCAGGGTGTCGGACAGATCGATCTCGCGGGCCGAACGGAGCGTATTCTCGACCGTTTCGCGCAGCCCGTCGACCGACAGCGGCGGCGTGTCGAACGCAACCGACGCTACCCCCGCGGTCTTGGCGACCGCGTCGAGCAGGTCGCCGGCGTTGTCGATCGACGACTGCGGCGCGATGACGCCCTCGCGGCGCAGTTCGTCGGCCAATTCCTTGAGGTACGCCTTGGAGCCGTAGGCCGCGTCGCTGACGATGGCCAGCACGACGAGCGGCGACAGGTGCAGGGTGGCGAGCCCGGCCATTTCGACAAAATTGCCGACAGTTTTGCGAGCCACGTAGTCGTCCACCCGCGGCGGGGCGTCGCCGGCCGACTCGGCGCGCGGCACGTTGCCGACGTCCTCCACGAGAAAGTCGAGCGTCTGCTGCACCAGCGACCGATAGGTTTGGCTGTCGCGCAGCGCCTGCGGCACGAGCAAGCCGGCCGACTCGCGCAGCGCACCGCCGGCGACGCCCACCGTGGAACGGACCGCCCGCTCGGGCAGCGACAGCGCGTAGACGAGATAGTCGTGCACCGCCTTGGGCGGCGGCGCTGCGGCCGCGGGGGATGGCGGTTCGCCTGGCGACGGGGCGGCGGTTTCCGGTTCCGACATGGCAAACCTGGTGGAGGCAGTTCGCAGTGGGGACGGCGGACTAATCGTGGCGCACGCGAGCGCGAATCAGCACGTCGTTGCCGAATGGCATGATTTCGGGGGCGGCGAGGTGGATCGCGGCGTCGATCCCGGCGACCCCCGCCCCGCCGACGGGGCCGGGCGCCGCGGCGCCGCCCAGCAACTTGGGCGCGACGAAGGCGTACACTTCGTCAATCGCCCCCAGCGCCAGCAGCGAGCCAAATACCTGGCCGCCCCCTTCCACCAGCACGTTGGTCATGTGCCGGCGACCGAGTTCGGCCAGGAGTGATTCGAACCGGGCGGCGTGATCTTGCTCGGAAAGCGAGAGCACTTCGACGCCCTGCTTTTCGAGCGCCGCGATGCGCTGCGATGACGCCTGCCGCGAGGCGGCCACGATGACTGGCCCGTCCCCAGCCGTCCGCACGAGCTGGCTCTCCAACGAGAGCGTCGCCTGCGAGTCGAGCACGATTCGCACCGGCGTGCGCGGTCCCGGGGGCCGCGCGGTCAGCAGCGGATCGTCGCGCCGGGCTGTGCCGCGGCCCACGAGCACGGCGTCGACGCGGCCGCGCAGCTTGTGGACTTCGGCACGCGACTCGGGGCCGCTGATCCACTGGCTGGAGCCGTCGGCCGCAGCGATCTTGCCGTCGAGCGACATCGCCCATTTGGCAATGATCCACGGTCGACCCTGCTGCATGAGTTTGCGAAACGGGGCGATCAGGTCCGCCGCTTCGTCCTCGGCAATGCCGACAGCGGTTTGCACGCCGGCCTTGGCAAGTTGGGCCAAGCCCTGGCCTGCCACCTGCGGGTTGGGATCGGTGCAACCCGCCACGACGCGGGTGACGCCGGCGTCGATCAGCGCGGCCGTGCAGGGCGGCGTCTTGCCGTGGTGGCAACAGGGCTCGAGCGTGACGTACGCCGTGCCGCCCCGGGCCGCGGCGCCCGCGGCGGCGAGCGCTTCCACCTCGGCATGCGGACCGCCGAATCGTTGATGCCAGCCCTCGCCGACGATCTGGCCGTCGCGGACGATGACGCAGCCGACCATCGGGTTGGGTTCGACGCGCCCCTCGCCACGGCGGGCGAGTTGCAGCGCGCGAGCCATCAGCGGCTGGTCGGCTTCGGTCGGCGGCATGGCGGCGTCGGTGAGGAGACTACGGGGTCCAGATCGCCCGTTTCGCCGGGCCGCCGGCCGCTGGTGCGTCGGCGCCGTCGGGAGTCCATAGCTTGGAAGCCGACGCCGACGGGGCGGCTCCATCCAGCCGGGCCTCGTCGACCATCGGTTCGGCTCCGGGCGCACCGGCGGGTTGGACCAACCCCATCCGGTACAGCAGTTCGTAGGCCGCTCGGGCCACTTCCGGTTCTTGAGCCTCGCGCTCGGCAATACCGTGCAGCGCTGTCTGCACGCCCGCGGCGTCAGCGCGTTCCAGTTGGATCTGCAGTTCCATCAACAGCCACTCGCCGACTTTGGCGTCGGCGGCCGCAGCGTCTTGTTTGGCCTTGTCGAGCCAAACGAGCGCTTCATCGGGATCGGACTCGCTGCGGATGATCTGCTGATAGGCGCGCCGCTTGGCGTCGAACGGCTCGTCGCGCGACAGCAGTTCACGGGCGACAAACACCGTGGCGACCGTGGCGCCGCCCAGCGTGCAGCGATCGACCATGCGGTGGAGTTGGTCGCCGTCGAGCTTGTCAATTTGCAGCCGCGGTACGCGGACCAGCGGCAACGTGTCGAGATCAGTGCTGGCGGGGTCGATCGGCTCGGCCGCCGGCAACTGCAGCTTCTCGCGCAGCGACGCAAACATTTCGCGCTCGCGCGGATCGACGGCGGCCTGTTCCAGAATCAGTACGGCCGCGGCCAGCGGGATCTTCAGCTTGGCCTGTCCAGCGACGTCCTGCGGCGTCTTGCCGTCGAGGGCGCCCTGCGGGGTTTCGACCCAGTCCTCCATGATCGCGCGCTGCCGGCGGGCGCGGAGCAGCTCGCGGCGGTGCGCCGGCGGAGTGTCGTCCGGCAGACGCCACCGCCAGCTCAGCGCCTCTTCGGCTGCCGATTTCTGTGCCAGCGTTTCCCGCGACTGTTCCGCGCCGATCGCGTCGCCGACGATTTCGCTCAACAAACCCGTGACGACGGAGAACAGCTGATCGTCGTCGGTCGTCAGCTTGAGCATGGCCGGTCGGTCGGTCCGCTTGCCGTACAGCGACACAAACCCCAGCACGTTGGGCACCCGATCCATGGCGATATCGACGCCGGACTCGGGCGCCGGCCGATCGAGCAGCAAGTACGTGCTGCGGGGCGGCGTTTCTTCGTTGGGCTCGAATGTTTCGGGGTCGACGGGGTACGTCTCCACCCGCTTGTCGCTGGCGAGTCGCTCGGCAACCACGTCGGCGTCGTCGGCAGGGTACGCCAGGCAAACTGTGTCGATCGTCGCCCCGCCCTCGTCGGCGCCCACCAATTGCGCGAGCGCCTCGGCCTCGACGGCATCGTCCCACGGGGCGTCGAGCTTGGCGTACTGGTGCAGGCCGGCCGCGAACTGCTCGCGATCGCCGCACCAGCCGCGGCACAGGGCCAGGTTGTAGACGACCGCCGGATCGGCGCCGGCGCTTGCTTGCAGCTTGGCGAATGCGTCGGCGGCGCGTCGCCAGAGACCGCGCTGGGCAAGCTGCATGGCCTCGTCAAAGGACGCCTGCGCCGCTTTGTCATCGCCTGCGAGTTTGTCCTGCAGGTTGAGCGGCTCGCGCAACAGCAGCGGCAGGCCCGACTGCATATTCATCCGCAGCAGCAGCTCGACCGCCTGGTTGTCCTCCTCGGGAGCGATCCCCGCGTACAGCAGCAGGTGCGCCCGCGCGGCGACAATGTCGCCAGACAGCAGGGCCGCGTGGCCCGCGGCGCCCAGCGCCTCCAGCAGCCGTTGCGGGATTTGCTGCTCGCAGTGTTCCAGCGCGATTTGCACTTCGGCCATCGCCGCGGCGGCGTCCTCGCGACTGGCCGCCAGCAGCGCCGCCTGGGAGTGGGCCGTGGGACTGTCCGGGTGAGCGGCCAGGAATTTTTCGACCAGTTCCGCGGCGCCCGCTTCGTCGTTGAGCGACAGCTTGAGCATGGTCGCCATGTCGAGCAGCGACGCCCGATCCGGCGACTTGGTCAGCAGTTGCTCGCACTTGGCAAGCGCGGCCCGAGGCTGATCGGCCTGGATCAGTTTGTCGATCTTCTCGATTTCGTGAACCAGATCCGAGCAGCAGAATTTCAGCTTCTTGCCGCTGCCGCAGGGGCAGGGGGCGTAGGGATTGACGCTCATGGAGAGTCCCGGCGTGGCGGGGGGAGTGGCGAATGAGGACGCGGCGCGCAAGCCGTGATCCTATCACAGCCGTCGGCGACCGGCGACCGGCGAGCAGGGCGGACGGCCGAGTCAGACCAGCGCCGCCCGCTTTTCCGCGACCAGTTGCAGCAGCGCCTGCTGGGGGTCGGCGAATTTCTTCAGCCCCTCGGACATCAGCACGTCGTGCAGTTTCTGCTGGTCGACTTTCGCGGCGATTTCGTCGAGCACCTCCTGCGGCGGCAGTTGATCGACGGTCCGCGAGAATTCCAGGCCGCTGTCTTGCACCGCTTCGTTGGTTCCTGGCGGATTGGTTTGAATGTCGCTGCCGGCCAGCGCGGCGACGTATTTCCACGGCGGGTCCTCGGGCTTCTTCGTGCCGGTGCTGGCAAAGACGATCTCTTGCGCCAGCGGCGTTGCGTGCGCCTGCCAGAAGTCCTGGTTCTCCTGCCAGATCTGCTTGACGTTCACCAGGCCGACCTGGCCCTGGGCGGCGTCGGACAGTTCGGGCACGTGCTTCTCGGTGTACACGTCCAGCCGCGAAATGAAGATGCTGTAAACGCTCTTGAACTTTGCCAGCGAATCGAGCCGCTGGGCGCCGCTCCAGATGGCGTCGCGGGCGGCCCGGTACTGATCGTCGGTGAAGATCAGCGTCACGTTCAGCGACACGCCGCGGGCGGCCAACTCTTCCAACGCGCCCAGCCCGGCTTCCGTTGCCGGGACTTTGATCATGCGGTTGTCGTGGTCGGCGGACCACTGCGTGCCGAGCTCGATATACCGTTGCACCTTTTCGTCGCGGCTGAGCGGGCAGTCCTCGGCCTCCAACAGCGGGTCGAGTTCGAAGCTCACGTAACCGTCGTTGCCGGCGGTTTCCTGCCACACAGGCAGAAACACGCTTTGGGCGTCCCGCACGACTTGATCGGTCAGTTGCCAGGCGGCGTCTTCGTCGGACAGATCGCCCTGCTCCAGCAACTTGGCGAGTTGATCGTCGTAGCGGCCGGTCTTGATCAAGTCCCTGATGATGATTGGGTTGGACGTGGCGCCGGTCGCTCCCAGGGCCCGGTTCGAGGCCACGAGGTCGGGATCGACCGAGTCGAGCCACAGCTTGGTCCCGGTGGCGATGAGCGATGCTAGCGGCGATGGCATAGTGAGACTCCCTGGTGCGGGGCAGTGAACGAGCGGCGGGCGCGAGCGTGCGGTACTGGGCGCATTCTCCGGGGGAATCGCCATGCGGGCAACCGTCTCCCGCGAGCGCTCAGCATGGAAGAACTGGGGGTATGCGCGGAGTTTGCGGGTGGCGGGCGACTGTGCGCGTTGTGCGGTATCGCGGGTTTTTGCTGATTCTGCCGGTAATTCCTATTCGTACGGCGGGACGTGGACGATCTATCAGTTGGGAAACTAGCGGCGGAAGACGCGCCGTTCGGGGGGAACGTATCGCGAGGAGATACTGCGGTGAAAACAGCTCAAGCAATCAAAGTTGCGGCGCTCGGCGCGGTCCTGGCGATGCTGACGCTGAGGCCGGCAGCCGCGCAGGACGAACTGCTGCCGCCCATGGCGGGCGACTTCGGCGGCGAGGATCTGCCGCCGGCGGCGTCGATGGATTTCGAGCCCGGCGACGCCATGGCGGAAGATTCCGACGACCGCGCGGCCATTCTACAGCCCTGGTACGACAGCCGCGCCGGCGCCCAGCGCGTGATGGACGCGTGTCCCGCGCTGATGGAAAGCAGCGGCACATGGTTGCGCCGCGGATATTGGTACTCAGAAGTTGACGCGATGCTGCTGAACCGGCGGTTCACCCGCGGTTCGGTGATTTTGGGCCGCGAGATGGCGGCCTTCGCTTCGACCAACTTCTCGCTTGCGACATTCAACAATGTGCTGGAGATCGGCAATGACCCGGGCGCCGATGGCCTGCCGCGCGTCACTGTCGGTCGTTTTCTGTTCCGCGACGAAGCAAATCGCGATCACACGACCGAGTTCACTTGGTTTGGCGGCGGCGACTGGAACCAGACGGGGTATCTCGCTGAAGCCAACCCGGGCGTGGGCATTTCGGTGCCGACGTCCGTCGACATGAGCAACAATCTTGGCCTGCCGAACGAAGGCACCGCCGTGGCTCTCGGGAACATTTCGTTCGACGGCGCCTCGCTAATGTTCTTCGACTATCGCAGCGAGTTGGACAGTTTCGAGTGGAATTATCGCGTTCGCGATCGCATGCAACGCGACCAGATGGTGTTGCGACCCGATGGCGAGTGGGTCCGTCGCGCGCAATCGAGCGGCACGATGACGTTCTTGGCCGGCTTGCGGTACATGAACACGCTCGATTCGCTTTACTGGACCGCGGAAGGCACAGGGGATCCGACGACGACCAATGACGACCGCGTCGGTTCCGGCGTGTATGACATCAAAGCTGACAACGATTTGATCGGCACCCAGCTTGGGCTGGGCTACGCCTACGAAACGTCGCGGTGGAGTCTTGGCGCCGAGGTCAAAGGCGGCGGCTACCTGAATATGATGGGGCTCGATTCAAAATTTTCGATCACCAACACAGATACTGACACGGTGATTAACTCGGGCGAAGTCCACACCAATGCCGAGAACCTATCCTTCGTCGGCCAGGTGACCGTGTCCGGCAAGTGGCACTTCCGTCCAAATATGTCACTCCGGATGGGGATGGAGTTGCTCTACGTCGAATCGATTGCCTTAGCAACCAATCAAATCCACTTCACTCCGGGCGGTTCGTCGCAGATCGCCAACGGCGGCGACAATGTGCTGCTGGGCACGTCGATCGGCATGGAGAGCTACTGGTAAGCCGACGCAGACCTGACCCGGACAGCGGCCGTGGCCGCGGGCCCCGCAGGGTTTCGCTAATCGGCGCCCCCGGGGCGTGCGCGGGGAAATCTGACGGATTTGTCGGGTTCAGCAGGCATTGTCAGGGCGATCCTGCGGGTGGTCGCCATAGACGCTGGCGCCGTTTCGGGATAGCCTAAGTGCCTGCAGCCCGTCGGCTTGCGAGCGACAGATCAGGCATTTTCACCGCATTGATCATCGCTCGCTGTAGCTGTCGCGGCTGATTCCCGTGACGAATCCGCCGCCGGCGTCTGGCACCAGCCATCGACGTGCGCGGCGTAACCGCTCGCCGCCGGCGTTCGATGAACCAACCCTCCTTCCTGGCCCGCAAGACTTGGGGGCTGTCGCACTACTTCCTGCTGGCGATGGCGGCCGCGTTCGTCATCGCCTTCATGCCGCGCGGAGTGCGCTTTGCGATTCAGTCGAATACCAACAAGGCCGAGGACTGGCTGCCTGACTCGTACGACGAGTCGAAGGACTTGCGGTGGTTCCGCGATTATTTCATCGGCGAGCAGTTTGTCCTGGTCAGTTGGGACGGTTGTACGCTGGGCGACACCGAGAAGCTGAACCTGCTGGCCCGCAAGTTGGTGCCGAGCCAGCAATCGCTGGCCAGCGCCGATCCCGACTCGGCCACCGCGACGCGCGCCCAGTGGTATTCGCGGGTCATCACCGGCCCCAGCGTGATCGAGGAGTTGACGGCGCCGCCGCTGGAGCTTTCGCGGGGCGACGCGATTCGGCGGCTCGAAGGCGCGTTGGTCGGCCCGCCGGCCTACGACGCCGCCGGCAAGAGCTTGGGCCATGACACGCGCGTCACCTGCTTGATCGTTTACCTCACGCCCGAGGCGACCGGCAGCAATCTGACGATGCGCCGCGCAGTCGAAGCGATTGCCGAGACCGCCGTCGCCGAATGCGGCATCCCCGCAGCGTCGCTGCACATGGGCGGACCGCCCGTCGACAATATCACGATCGACGTGGAAGGCGAACGCACGCTGCTGCGCCTGGCTTCGTTGGCCGGGCTGGTCGGCGTGAGCCTGGCCTACTGGTGCTTGCGCAGCGTGAAACTCACCGGCATTGTGTTCGCTGTGGGCGTGATCAGCGCCGGCATGAGCTTGGCCGTGGTGTTTTACTTCGGCGTCTTTGAAGTCGTGGTGCTGGGGCTGCAGAAGCCGCACCTGGGCACGGTCGACGCGATCCTGATGTCGATGCCGGCGGTCGTGTACGTGCTGGGCCTGTCGGGCGCCATTCACACGGTCAACTACTATCGCGACGCTCGCCGCGATTATGGGCTGCAAGGCGCCGCGGAACGCGCGGTGAAGATGGGGTGGTGGCCGTGTACGTTGGCCGCGTTCACGACCGCGGTTGGTCTGGGGTCGCTGTACACGAGCGACATTCTGCCGATCAAGAAGTTTGGCATGTTCACCGCCATCGCCGTGTTGGGCACCGTGGTGATCCTGTTTACGATCCTGCCGGTTTTCTTGCACCGCTTTCCGCTGTCCGACGCGTTGATCAAGAAACAGGGCGGCAACCGCGACGACGAAAAGCACCTGCCTGATTGGGCTCAGGCTCTGTTTGGCTTCGTGTTGCGTCGACACAACCTGGCGTTCGCGGCGTGGTTGGGCGTGATGGGGTTGATCGGTTTCGGCATGACCAAAATCGAAACCGAGGTGCAGTTGCTCAAGCTGCTGGACGAGGATGCCGACCTGATCCACGACTACGCCTGGCTGGAAACGCACCTGGGCAATCTGGTGCCGATGGAGGTCGTGCTGACGATCCCGCCCGAGCGCCGGCGCGAGGCAGACCAGCACGCCGAGGCAGACGGCCACCAGTATCGGCTGACGATGACCGAGCGGGCCGAGCTGATTCGGCAACTGCAGGGGCGGATCGAATCGCTGCCGGAAATCAGTCGCGCGTTGTCGCTGGGGACGTTTCTGCCCTCGGCCAGCGGCAGCGGCTACCACATTACCGACTCGATTCTCGACTACATCACCAACAGCTCGCTGCGCGACAATCGCAGCCACCTGCTCGCTGGCGACTATCTGCGGATGGAGACCAAGTCCGGCAGCGACACGCAATTGACCGGTCGCGAGTTGTGGCGGATCAGCGCCCGGGTGGCGGCGCTGGAGGACAGTCAGGGCAATGGCATCGACTACGGCAAGTTCGTCCACCAGCTTCAAGGCGTGGTCGATCCGCTGCTGTTGGCGTTCGAGCAACGGGACGAGGTGGTCCGTGCGCTGCACGCGGCGGACAAGCAGCTCGACAACAGTCAAATGATCGTGCTGTACAGCAACGACGCCCCGGACGCCAAGTTCGACGAAAATTCGCCGGCGGGCGTCCTGGCCGACGTGCTGCGCAACAGCGAGGGGGTCCGCGGACTGCAGGCCTTCAACGTGGCCAAGGTCGTTGATGCGCTGTCGGGCCCGGCGGAGGGCGACGGCGCCGCGGAGATCGACGCGGACGCGGCGATCGCGAAGGTGGCGGCCGCGTTTTCAAAGTTCGACGCCGTGGTGGCGCTCGATACGCTCGACGAAACCTTGCTAACCAAACTGCGCGAGCAAGGCGTGCTCGTGGCGACCGTTTCGACGACGCCGTTGGCCGAAGGCCCCGGGGTGGTCACGGCCAGCGAGCCGCTGTTCGACGGGGAGCACCCGCGGCCGATCCGGGCGGTGTTCACCGGCATGGTGCCGCTGGTCTACAAGACTCAGGCCGAATTGCTGGTGAGCCTGCGGGACAGCATCGCCTGGGCGACCGTGCTGATCGCCGGCGTGATGATGTTCGTGCTGCGGAACATCGTGGGCGGGCTGGTGTCGATGATCCCCAACGTGTTCCCCATTGCCATGGTGTTCGGATCGCTGGGGTGGCTGGGCATTAAGGTCGACATTGGCATCATGATGACCGCCAGCGTGGCGTTGGGCGTCGCGGTTGACGATACGATTCATTACCTCACCTGGTTCCGCCGCGGAATTGCCCGTGGGCTGAGTCGGCACGACGCGGCTCTGTTGGCGTACGACCGCTGCGGCACCGCGATGCTGCAGACGACGATCATCGGCGGCCTGGGCCTGTCGGTGTTCGCCACCAGCACCTTCACGCCGACCCAGCAGTTTGGCTACCTGATGATCACCATGTTGGCCGCGGCGCTGGTGGGCGATTTGTTGATGCTGCCGGCGATTCTCGTTGGGCCGTTGGGCCGATTCCTGGGCGGCGAGGCGGCTGCGACGGCGGAAGCCGACGGCGCCGAGACCGCCGTGGCCGCTCCCGACAAGCCGACAGAACCGACCGCGCCAGAGTCGCCCGCGGAGGCGATCCCTGCGTCGCCCCCGCAGGCCGGCGAGCCGCTCGCCGAGCCTGCCGCGATGACTGAGGAAGCCCAGCAGCGGCCGGCCCCCGCCCCGACGCCCCCGGCCGTGGACTTGTCCGCGTCGACAGTCGACGGTCCCCACGCGGCATTGCACGCGAAACTTCGCAGCCTGCGGCGGGACGCGGCTCGCGATTCCTCGTCGGGCTCGTAGAATGTAGGCTGGCGCGACCGAGCGTCGGCGTGAGCGCACGCGCTTCGGGCCGCTCTGCGAACGGATTCCGCTCAGCGTGCCACGGCTCTGTGAACCGTGCGATGCACCGACACGCGCTGCGCCGCGCACGGCTCACAGAGCCGCGGCACTCGTGTTTCCGCCGTCAGCCACGACAGCAACGCCCAGTCCTATGCCCCGTCGAAATGCTGTTTTGCTGCTGGTGGTCACGCTGATCGCGTACGCTTGCTACGTGCGCGCCGAGCAAAACCCGTATGCACGCTACGTGGCGGCGGGGTTCTCGATGATCGACCGTTGGGCGCTCTACAACGAGCCCAACCAACGGCAATTCGACCAGCAACTGTACGCCGCGGCGATGGAGCAAATGGTCGAAGTGCTCCGCGCGCGGGGCGACGAGCATTCGATGTTCGTGCCCGCGACGTTGAAAGACCGCTATCGGGAGGTCCTGACGCAGGAATTCGTCGGCATCGGCATCCGCTTTCGCTTGCTGGGCGAGCCGGCCGTACCGGTCGTTCTGGGGCCCCCGGAGGCCGATTCGCCGGCTCTGGCCGCGGGCCTGCGATCGGGCGACCGGATCGTGGCCGTCGACGGTCAGGCCACCGCGGGACTCGACAATGACGCCATCGCCCAGCTTATCCGGGGCCCGCAGGGTTCAACGGTGACGCTCACGGTGGAAAGGTCCGACGCCGAAGAACCGTTGGAGATTTCCGTCGAGCGGTCGGTCATCTTCACGGCCTCGGTGACGGGGGTGAGCCGATTGTCGGACGGAGGTTGGCGATATCGCTTGCCCGGATTGCCGGGGGCGGCTTTCGTGCAGATCACGAAGTTCGGCGACAAGACGCTCGAGGAACTGGATGCGATTCTTGCTGAGCTGGCCGCCGAGCCGGAGGGGCTCGCCGGGTTGGTGATCGACCTGCGCGGCAACGGCGGGGGGACGCTCGACGCGGGCGTGGGGATCAGCGACCTGTTCTTGCGGGCCGGCCGGCCGATTGTGACCATCCGCGGCCGCGGCGGCAAAGTCGAAGAAAAGTTCGTCTCCACCGAAGCCGGTGATTACGCGGAGTTGCCGTTGGCGGTGCTCATCGACCAAGACAGTGCCAGCGCCGCAGAGATCCTGGCGGCTTGCTTGCAGGATTACGACCGCGCCGACATTGTGGGCGCCCGTTCCTACGGCAAGGGCACGGTCCAGCAGGTGCTGCGGCTGGAAGGGGGACGGAGTCTGCTGAAGCTCACGTTCGCCACCTACTGGCGCCCCAGCGGCAAGAATATCCACCGCATGCCCGACGACGGGCCCGACGCCCAGTGGGGCGTCTCGCCGACCCCGGGCTGCGAGGTTCATCTGGAGGGCGACGATCTGACGACGTGGCTGCACTTCCGCCTGCGGCAAATGACGATCGGCGATGCCGAGTCGCCCGAATTGGCCGCCGCGCTGGACGAGGCCGAGATGGCCGTGCCGGCCGATTACGTCGACCAAGCGCTCGTGCTAGCGGTCGAGCGACTGGCAGCGCGGATGAGCGAACCGGACGCTGCGCCCGCAAACAGGCCGTAGCCCTCCCAGTTTCCGGTCCGTTACACGGCGGATTTGCAGAAGCTACTTGTCGGCGGTTCGCTGACGACGCCGAATCTGTCTTCGCCGTGGCGACGCAACTCTCTTTGCAGTAGGGCCTTACGGTCGCGCATTTGGCGGCCGCGTTGCATGCCCGCGGCCTCGTTCACGCGATTGGCACGCCGCGTGCTCTACTGTGCCCCCGTCGCATCGCGAGTGGCTGGGCCGGTAGGCCTCTAAAGGCCGCCGCGACGGCGACGCTGGGTTTTCCCGGGCGAGTTTTCCAGGGCCTGATCCGCCGGCCTGGACCGCCTGGGCGACCTGACTTTTCGGTTGTTCTTATCACGTACTCGAAGCCGCGGCGGATTGCCGCGGCCAGCAGAAGAGGATCTTCACCATGACCGTTTCCCGACTCCCCCGGCGGATCGTTTGTACCGTGGTTCGTATCGAAGACGAGCGTCGCGAGCCGACCACGGCGCGGTTTGACCTGCCCGCCGGCGATCGGTTCTCAAGCCCAATCCCGCGGCTTGCCGCGGGCGCCATGCCGCGTCGGCCGCGTCCCAGCCAGTTGCTGCCGTGGAGCGATCCGTACATCGCCCGCCTGGTGCACAACCTGCAGGACGAAGTGCGTCGCGAGCGCGGCGCCGCTTGCCGCGTCACCACCGAAACGGCCGAGCTCGAACCGCCCTGTCCGGGCCAGGATTTCGAGTTCGACTGGGACGGCGACGAACCGCGGTGGTCGCTGCAAGACGGCGTCGAATAACCGCCAGCGGCTGTCCTTCACATTCCATTTCGCGGCAGCGCCGTGTCGTCGCGGCCGCCCATCATCAGTTTCAGTTTCAACGAAGGGAATCGCTGTGCTGACATTCCTTGCCACTTGCGCCTTGGGAGCCGTCTGGCGCGCGGTCAAGCGGACGTCGCCGCGGAGCCGGTCTGCCCGGTAACAAGCGGTCGCAACTCGGCGATTAAAAAGAACGATCCGGTGACCGCAATAATTGAGTCGGATTCAGCCGCACTGCGGGCGGCTTGCCACGCTTCGGCCGGCGATGGCGTCACTCCGACAATGTGAGCCGCCGCGGGCAATTCGGCGGTCGCCTCCAGCCACAGTGATTCCAACTCGGCAATCGGCACGCTGCGGGCGGCCTCGTGGTATTCCGTGAGCCAAACGTTATCAAACGACGGGGCCAGGGTCCGAATAATGCCCCGCACGTCCTTGTCGCGCGTGGCGGCGAAGACGAGCCGCTTGGGCACGTTGCGGGGCGCACCGGCAAAGAAGTCGGCCAGCGCCGTTGCCGAAGCCACGTTGTGGGCCACGTCGAGCACGACCAGCGGCTGCTGCGAGACCACGTCCACGCGTCCCGCGAGCTGGGCACGGGCCAATCCGCGCAGCACCGCGTCGTGCGACACCAACCAGCCCTGGTCGCGCAATTCGGCGACGATCCCCAGCGCCACGCCGGCGTTTGCGGCCTGATGGGCGCCGCGCAAGCCGAGCGGCGCCCGCTCGACAGCCAGATTGTCGCGCTCGGCAGCGACAAGCGAGAACGAGACGCTGCCCCCTGCGTGCCACGGATGCTGGGCGGTCGGCGCGTGGAATTCACAGCGGTAGTCGGCGTCTGGCTCGACGATCCGGGCGCTGCGTTGCCGGGCGACCGCGGCGATGACCTCGCGGGCCTCGCTGGTGAGCGGCCCCAGCACGAGCGGCACGCCGGGCTTGACGATGCCCGCCTTCTCGCCGGCGATCTCCGGCAGCGTGTCGCCCAACTGCTGCGTGTGGTCGTAACCGATGCTGGTGATCGCTGTGACCGCGGGCTGGCAAACATTGGTCGAATCGAGCCGCCCGCCCAGGCCCACTTCCAGAATGGCGAGGTCGACTTTGCGGCGGCGGAACAGCAGCAGGGCCAGCGCGGTGGTGAGTTCGAAAAACGTCGGCCGCAGCGATCGATCGCCGGTGGTCTCGGCCTCGGCGTCCATTTGCAGCACCGCCGGACGGATTTCTTCCACCAACGCCACGAGTTCATCGGGCGGGCACAACTGGCCGTTGACGGTGAATCGCTCCTCGATGCACTGCAAGTGCGGCGACGTGTAGGCGCCAACGTCGAAGCCGGCCTCGCGCAAGATCCTGCCGACTAGCGCGGCGGTGGAGCCTTTGCCTTTCGTGCCGCCAATGTGAACGATGGGCAAGCCGCGGTCGGGGTGTCCCAGATGCGCCAGCAAAGCCCGCATGCGGTCGAGTTTCAGCCGCCGGCTGTCGTAGGGGACAGCCGGCGCCTTCTCGTAGTTGATGCGTCCCAGCAAGTACTGCACGGCCGCGTCGCGTGCGGCGCGCGCTTCGGCGGACGGCGGGGGCGGAGAGTCGGGCATGGCCGGAGGCGGGGCGAATCGCAGACGACTGGGCGGGGCGGGACGCCTCAATCATAACCGGGGAGCGTCGGCCGGGCGCGGGGCGACGGCAATTCGTCAGGGTCGCTCATTCAGCCAATCTGCACCGACGAGGCTGCTAGCCGGCGGCACACTTGCCGCCGGGAAAAACGAAAAAAGGGCCGGCGAGGTGCGGGAAACCTCGACGGCCCTTCCGGAGGGAGGACACAACAGCGGGCGTCCATTCGCAGCGGCCCCAAGCCAGCGCGGCGCCCGTTGTGAACGGGAGAGATAGTAAGCGAACCGCGTGCCACTCGCGACGACACGCGATGGGCGCCCTGGCATGTCGGCACAAACTCCTTCCATGTGAGGAGTTAGCGAGCCCCGGCGATCCTCTACCGCCGCCCGCTGTCATTTGTGGGATTTGCAAAACCCCCGGGACGTTTTGCACGTAGTTACAAGACATGGCGGACGCAGTGCGCGCATTTGCGGCCGCGCCCGCCTGTCGCAAGTCAAGACGGCCGTTTATCATGCGCCGTTTCCGGTCCCCCGCCCGCCGTCTGTATCGCTCGCCCCGCTCGCAATGCTGTCGCTTTCGGAAGTCTGCAAGTCCTACCAGGAGCCGGACGGGTCGCGGCTGCCAATTCTCGACGTGCCCGAGTTGAGCGTGGCCGCCGGCGAACAGGTCGTCCTGCGCGGCCGCAGCGGGTGCGGCAAGACGACGCTGCTCAATTGCATTGCGGGCCTGACCTCCGTCGATTCGGGCCGGATTGAAATCAAAGGCCACGATGTGGTCAAGCTGCCCGAAGCGGCCCGGGATCGGTTTCGGGCGAAGTTCATCGGCTTCGTGTTTCAGACGTTCAATCTGCTGCCGGCGTTTTCGGCGCTGGAAAACGTGCTGCTGGGGATGACGTTCACCGATCAGCGAGCCGACCCGCAGCGGGCTGCGGAGTTGCTGAAGATGGTCGGCCTGAGCCATCGGCTGACGCACAAACCGCGGGCCTTGTCGGTCGGCGAGCAGCAACGCGTGGCCGTGGCGCGGGCGCTGGCCAACAAGCCGGTGTTGCTGTTGGCCGACGAGCCGACGGCCAATGTCGATCCTGCTCACCAGCAGCAGATCATCGACCTGCTGCGCGACGCCTGCCGACAGGAGGGCGTCGCCATGCTGCTGGTCACGCATGCCGATGAAGTGGCCAATCAGTTCGAGCGGATCGAGTACTTGGAACAGGTCAATCGCGCAGCGGGCGTGGCATGAGTTTCTGGAAGATAGCGTGGCGCAGCATCGAGCAGCGGGCGTTGGCGTCCTCGCTGACGGGGCTGTCGATGGCGCTGGGCGTGGCGCTGATCATCCTGGTGCTGGTGATCCACAACGTGTTCGTGGGCCAACTGTCCAACGACGCTCAGGGTTACGACTTGATTATCGGGGGAGGGCAGGGGAGCCGGTTCGAGGTGGTGCTTTCCAGCGTGTTCCACGTGGGTAAACCGCTGGTTCCGTTTCCCTACAGTTTTTACAAGAAGTTCACCGACGGCGGGGAGTTCGCGCCGTATGTCGAGGCGGCCGTGCCGATCTGCCTGGGCGACAGTTTTCAAACGGACGACGGGCGGCAGTTTCGCGTCGTAGGGACCACGCCCGAGTACTTTACGGCGATTCCCTATGGCATCGACGACGAGGGAAACGAGAAGCAATACAAGTTCCGGGACGGACGCAACTTTCGTCGGGAGAATTTCTACGAGGCCGTGCTAGGCAGCGTCGCAGCCAATCGCAGCGGCATGCAGGTTGGCGATCGCTTCAACCCGACGCACGGCATTTCGGCCGGCGACACGAAGCACGACGCGTACGAAGTCGTTGGCATTTTGGAATCGACCGGCACGTCGACCGACCGCGCCGTGTTCATCAACATGGAAGGTTTCTACCTGGGCGAGGGGCACGCGATGCCGTTGCCCGAGGGCGAGCAGGCGCCGGCCGAAGATGACGCAGCGGCCGACGACGGCCCGCGGCCGCTCCCCGAATCGCAACGCGAAGTCACGTCGATTTTGGTGCGCAGCAATCCCGACCTGCCCACGGCAGCCATGTACATCGAAGGCAAGGTGACCAAGGGCGACGATCGCGTCGCGCAGGTCGTCGCGCCGCGGCCAGTGGTCCATCAGATCACGTCAAAGTTTCTCGACCCCGTGCGGTTGGTCCTGCTGGTGCTGACCGTGCTGATCGTGGTCGTGGCGGGAATCAGCGTGCTGGTGAGCATCTACAACTCGATGAGCGAGCGGGCGCACGACATTGCCGTGATGCGGGCCCTGGGGGCCAGCCGCAGGGCGGTGATGGGCGTGATTCTGGTCGAGTCGATCCTGCTGTCGCTGCTGGGCGCCGCGGCGGGGATCCTGCTGGGGCACGCGGTGTTGGCGATTGCGTCGCCGGTTGTGGAGAATTACACCGGCATCGCCGTGCGGCCGTGGGATTTCACCTGGCAAGAGCTGCTGCTGGCGCCGGGGTTGGTGGCGTTTGCCTCGCTGGTGGGGCTGTTGCCGGCACTGACGGCCTACCGTACCGATGTCGCCCGGACGCTCGGCGGGGCCCGCTAGATGTAAGGCATGGTCCAAGTAGATGTAGATTGTCCGCATTTCGCCGGCACGGCTCTCCGGTGTGCCAAATTGCCGGCCGCCGGTACAATGAACGACCGCCCCGCCCCTTCCCGTTGTCAGGCACTCGCCATGCGTCGGTTGTTGCATCTATCGCCGAACTTTCCTTCTCAGTTCGTTGCGTTGCTCGTCGCATTTGTGCTGGTAGCGTGCGTCAACCGAATTGCGACCGCGTGCCCGTTCTGCTCGGCGGCCCAGCGGACGCTGACCGAGGAGATCACCGGATCGGACGTGGCGGTGATCGCCTCGCTGGTCGAGGCAATGCCGGAGGTGGACTTCAGCCAGCCCGACTCGTTTGACGAGGCGCCGCAGGGAGCGAAGTTCCACATTGAGGAAGTGATCGCGGGGGCGGAGCTGCTGGGCGGCGCCAGCGACATCGAAGTCGTTTACTTCGGCGAGGACCAGCCGGGGCAAAAGTTCCTGATTACGGCACTGTACGACCGCAAGCTCGATTGGATTACGCCGCTGCCGCTGTCGGACGCAGCAATCGAATACGTCAAGCAACTGCCGGCCTTGCCGCCGGCGGGGCCGGAGCGGCTGGAGTTCTTTCAAGAGCACTTTGAGAACGCCGACCCGTTGATCGCCCAGGACGCCTACGACGAGTTCTCCCGAGCGCCGTACAAGGACATCATCGACCTGGGCCCGCGCATGCAGCGCGAGAAGCTGCTGGAGTGGATCGACGATCCGCGCGTCGGCCCGTCCAGCCGGCGCCTGTATCTGACGATGCTGGGCGTATGCGGCCAGCCGGAAGACATTCCGCTGCTGGAAGGCATGATCGCCTTCGACAGTTCGATCATCGAGCCCGCGGCGGCCGTGATGACCGGCGCCGCGGCCATAGCCGGCTCGCCCTACGGCGTGGCGATCGCCAGCGATATGCTCGAAGCGGAAGATCGGCGAAAGAAGGAGAGCCTGGATGCGTTGGTGGCATGTTACCTGCGGCTCAAGGGGCCCGAGGGTCTGCAACTGATCAACGAGCGATTCCTGGGCAATCCCGACACCGAATACAAGTACATGCACGCCACGATCATGGCGTTGCGGTTCCACGGCGAGGAAACGGACGTTTTGCCGCGCGAAGCCTTGCTGACCTCGATGCGGCTGGCGCTGGACCACGAGGAGTTTGCCGACCAGGTGATTCCCGACCTGACTCGCTGGCAGGACTGGGAGGTGATGGATCGGTTGATGCGGATGTTTCGCGCGTCGGCTTCCGATGATTGGATCCGCCAGCCGGTGGCTTCGTATCTGATCGTCGCTGCCGAAGAGCCGGGCGACGTGGGCCGCCGGGCGCAGGCCGCACTGGAGGAGGTGAAAGCTCTGGACCCCGAAGCTTACCACCGCGCCCAGTCGTTCCCGGGTTTTGGGTTCTTTGCCACCGTCGGCAGCCCGGCGCCGGGGCAATCGGCGGGCGGAGGGGTGTCCGAGACCGCGAACGCCGACGAGGCCGCCGCCGCGAGCGCGACCGATGACAGTCAATCCGTTGCCACTGTTGCCGAAGCAGGCGACGGGCATGTCGGCGACGCGCCGCTGGCCGCCGCCGAGCCGACGGAGCCGATGCAGGCCCCCAGCCGGCTGCTGATCATCGGGGGGCTGGTGCTGGGCGTATTGGTGCTGTTGGCCGTGTTTGCCGCGTTGCTGAAGGGCTCCGACCCGCGGTCGACCGAGGGCGGCCCCTGATGCTGGGTGCTGCGTCGCCTGGGCACGCTCGCCTGCCGGCCGCGCGTGGGTAAAATAGAACAGTTTCTCGTCGCGGCGTTCGCCTGCCCGCGTCCACGACCTTCGCACCGCTTTGTCTGTCGCTGCCATGTCCACGACCGAAGTCTTGCCAACCGCCGATATCGCCGCCGGGGGCGACGAGTTTCAGTACCGCCCGCTGGCAACGTCCGCGATTGCGGCGCTCGTGTTGGGGCTGCTGTCGCTGCTGATCTTTGTCGCGGGTCGCAACAGCCTGTCGGGCGCCCTGGCGTTCGCCCCGCTGCCGCTGTTGGCGCTGTGGATGGCGCGGCGGACGCAAACGTTGTTTCGCGACGCGCCAGGACAATATACGGGCGGGCGGCTGTCTGCCGCGGGGGCGGTGCTCGCCGTGGTGAGTCTGGTCGCCGGGGTGGGCATGTCGGCGTTTGTCTACGCGACAGAGGTCCCCGAGGGGTACGAGCGGATCACGTTTCCCAACTTGCGTCCCAGCGACGTCGACGAGCGCGCCGGACGCGTCGTGCCGGCCGCAACGGCGTCGCTTGACGGCGAGAAAGTCTTCATCAAGGGATACATGCGCCCGCACGAAAAGTACGACCGAGTCAACAAATTCCTGCTGGTCCGCGACAATCAACAATGCTGTTTTGGCGATATCGGCGACGTGAAATACTACGATCAGGTGCGGGTCGAGCTACCTGAGCGACAATTCGCCGACTACTCGACTGGCGTATTTCGCGTGCATGGCACGTTGCACGTGGATCCCGACAGCCTGCGTCGTCCGGGCGGCCAGACGGTCTATTCCCTGGATGCGGACGGAGTGCGATGACCCGCGCCTGCTGGCTGGCCTTGCTGACACTGGCCCCGCTGATCGCCGCGGGCGGCTGCGTCGACTCGCCCGCTGCGCCGTTGGCGGACGAGTCCGAGGGCGTCGCGTCGGACCGCGTGCGCGAGACAACATTCGACGACATCAAGTTCGAGATGGAATCGAACGATGAATTCGTCGACTCGATGATCACGCCCGAGATCGCCGCGCTGAACGACAGCCGCATTCGAATCCGGGGATACATGTTCCCCACGTACCGCGAGCGTGGACTGAAGCAGTTCGTGCTGGTGCGGGACAACCTCGAGTGCTGCTTCGGCCCCGGCGCCGCCTTGTACGATTGCGTGCTGGTCTACATGCGCGACGGGGTGACGGCCGAGTACTCGCGCACTCCGATTGCCGTGCAGGGAGAGTTTCGCTTCGAGAAACTCTCCGCTGGGCCCGACGGGCCCTTGCTGGCGATTTACCGATTGGACGACGCCGTGGTCGAGTGACGCGGCGGCCAGGCGGCGCCTATGGCTGCTGGTCGCCTTCCTCGCCTAAGCCGAGCGCCGAGAGCCAGCGCCGCTTGGGCTTGCCGTCCGGGGACGGTTCCGGCTCGGCAGCGGTCGGGGTGGCCTGCTCCAGCTCGATTTCCTTTTCCCGCAGCGCCGCCTGTTCGCGGGCCAGCTTGGCGCGCTGCACGGACAGTTCCAATTCTGCCTCGCGCAGCTTCTGCTTCCACTCTTGCTGCAACTCGGCCAAGCGGGCGCGTTCCGCCTGGATCGCTTCGTCGGCGTCGAGCGCCTCGGCCAGCGCGACTTCGGCCGGGTCGGCGATTGACGGAACCGCGCGCGCCTCCTCCAACGCCGCGCGAAGCTGCCGGAGTTCCTGATCCTTCGCGGCGACCACGTCGTCGGTCACGGAAATCGTGCCCTCGATCGTGGCCCGCTCGCTACGCCGTTCGACCGTGAGGCCGCCCTCGCCCTCTTCCTCTTCGAGCATGGCCAACAATTGGGCCTTCTGCGCTTGCCAATCCAACGGGCCGTCGTGCGATGCCGGCATTCCGCCGCCGCTCTTCTTGCCCGCCGCGGCCTGCTGGCGAAGCTGTTCGTTCTCTTCCTTCAGCTCGCGCACGTCGTCGACGGCCATTTGGAACCGTCGCTGCAGATCGTCGAACTCCTCTTGCAGGTCGGCGTCCGCAGCGGCCGGTTCCGCTGCGTTGGCAGCGTCCAGTTGTTCGCGCAGGTTGTCGCATTCGGCGCGTAGCGCGTCGATCTCGGCGGCAAGCGATTCGCCTTCGGTCGATGCGGCGGCCGATTGGTGGGCGAGCGTCTCGTTTTCCTGCTGCAGCTCCTGCGATCGCGTTTCCGCCGCCTGGAGGGCTTGTTGCGCGTCGCAGAGATCTTGCTGCGCCGATTCCGCTGCTTCGTGGAGTTGAGCGACCTCGTCGCGCAATGCGGCGAGCTGCTCGGCTTCGTGGTTTTCCTGTTCTTGCAGCGCTTCGTGACGTTGCTCCAGCGCGGCATGGGCCGACTTAAGTTGATCGATCTGCCCGTGCAGTTTGGACGTGACCTCGTTGCTGTCGTCCTGCAGGTCGCTGATTTCGCTTTGGGCCGATTCGAGTCGCGACTCGACGGTCTTGCGCTGCGCCTGTTCGTCGGCAAGCTGCTGCTGCAGCGCCGCGAGTTGCTCCTGCAACTCCGCCTGCTGCTGCTCGGCAGCCGCTTGGCCCGCAGCAAGCGCTTCGGCCTCCTGCCGATCAACCGTGCTTTCCCGCAACGCCTGCAGTCGCTCGCGGGCGTCCGCCAACTCGGCCGCTCGCTCGGCCTCGGCCTTGCGCAGGGTCGTCAACTCGCCTTCCAGCTGCTGTTGCTTTTCGGCGGCTGCGCTGCGGCTCTCGTCCGACGCTTGCTGCTGCTGCGCCAGTTCGGCCTGCAGAGCAGCGACCTGGTCCTGCATCTGGGCAGCTTCGCGCTGGATGGCGGCCGTGTCGGCCTCGGCGTCTGCCGCGTTGGCGGCGAGGTCCTGCTGCAGTTGGTCGCGCTCAAGCTCCACTTCCGCGAGCTGCTTCTCAACCTCCTCAAGCTGTTTCTGAACCTCCTCAAGCTTCGACTTGGCGACCATCGTTGCCTTGGTCTGGTCGAGCTGCTGCTGCAGCTCAGCCATCTCGGCCTGGAATTCGGCTTGCTCGCCGGTCGACGCGTCGAGGCGCGCCTGCAGACTGGCACGTTCATGCTGCGACACCTCCAGCTGCGTGCGCACCTGGGCCACTTCGTCCCGCGCGGCGTCGCGGGCCGCCGTCAGCTCGGCGGTCGCGTCAGCCGCCTGGACGGCTGCCCGCTCGGCCTCGGCCTGAGCCTGCTGGAGTTCGTCGGCCAGTCGACTCGCTTCGGACTGTGCCGCCTCGAGCTCCTGACGCGCTGATTCGACGGCGTGCTCCGAAGCGGCGAGCTGCCCGGCGAGCGCATCGAGCTCTTCGCGGGCGACCGTCGAGTCTCGCAAATCGTCGAGTTGCTGCTGCAACTCGGCAGCCTGCGCGGCGGCCTGGTCGCGCTCGCTGATTGCCGCGTCAATTTGTTCTTGTGCGTCGCTCGCTTCCTGCTGCAGCGCCGAGAACTCGGACTGCGACGTGGCATGTTGCGATTGGGCGGCGGCGAGCTGCTCTTGCAGCGCGGCTTCGCGCTGGCGTGCTGCGGCGACCTCGGCCTGTTGCTTGTCGAGCTGCTCTTCGAGCGCCGCCAGTTCGTCGCGCAAGGCCTGCAGGGCGCCGGCCAATTCCCGGTGCGTCGCTTGCAGCATCTCGGCGTCGACTCCGTCGCCGCCCGACGCTTTGGCTGCCGCAACCTTCTTGGCAAGGTCGTGCAGTTGCTGTTCCAGTTGCTCCTTCTCGCGGTCCCGATCGGCGAGCGCAGCCTGCCGTTCGGCCATTTCCTTGACCAGTTGCTTTTCGAGCACCTCGGCGTATTGCTCGGCCGCAGCGAGGCGAAGTCGCATTTGCGCGCCGGACGCGCCTGCGGCTGCTTCGGCGGCGGCCTCGTTCGCCGCTGGATCCGTGCTCAGCTCGCCGGCGATGCGCTCGACCCAGGTGTTGAGTTCCGCCTCGATGACGCTGAGGCGGTCGCGTTGGGCATGGAGCGCTTCGTCGGCGCGCGCACGCAAGGCGCGCAGCTTGTCAGCCGCTGCTTCGCTGCGCTGCCCCGGGGGGCCGGTCCCTGGTCGGTCCGCTTCCATGTCGTTGCTCAAAAGTTGCACGTCGCGCGCAGGTCGCCGCGGAAAGCAGGCGGACCGCAAGCGCGGAGCACGGGCGCCCGTCAGCTGAGCGCACGCGCTGGTTTTCCACACTTATATAGGCCGCGCATCCGCTCCCGGCAAAACATGGACGAAGGATGCGCGCCGGGTTGAGCCATTCGGCACGGTCGGACCGATTGACGCGATCGCGCGGCCTGCGGAATCCGTGCGATCGTTTTCTTGTCGGCGGCAAGGCGGCTGAAGAACCGCCGGAATCGATGCCGGTGCGGCGATTCGCACGGCTCGCGGAGCCATGACCCGCGTTTGGCGATCGCGACTCAGCCGTTGACGATATTCTCGGGCGTATCGCCGCGCAGCACGGCGGCGACTTGCCGGCTGACGCGCGTGCGGAGCTCGCGGGTTGCCTCGGACGATTGAAACGCCACGTGCGGCGTGACGATGACCCGCGGGTCGTTGTACGGCGGCTGCGACAAGTCGGGCGGCTCGGGGACTTGCACGTCGAGTCCGGCGCCGGCGATTTCTCCGGCGGCCAGCGCGCGGGCCAGCGCCGCGTGGTCGACCAGCCCGCCGCGCGAGGTGTTGATGAGAAACGCGGTGGGCTTCATGGCCCGCAACTGGCGGTCGCTAATCAGGTTGCGGGTCTTCTCGGTCAGCGGCGCCTGGATCGACACGTAGTCGCTGGCGGCCAGCAGCTCGTCGAGCGGCAGCCACGTCACGCCCTCGGGCATTTGCTGCGACCGGTTATGGCCGACCACGCGCATGCCGACCGCGGCGGCCATCTGGGCGACTGTCGAGCCAATGTTGCCGACGCCGATCAATCCGAGCGTCTTGCCCGAGACCCGCTCGACCGGCAGCCCGGCGACCAGATCGTACTCGCCCCCTTTGGTGGCCAGGTGATAGTCGGCGATCTTCCGCGCCAACGCGTAGATGAGCGCCATCGTGTGCTCGGCGACCTCGGTGAAGCAGTAGTCGGGCACGTTGGTGACGATCATGCCCCGCTCGGTCGCGCGTGGCACATCGATGTTGTCCAGGCCGATACCCGTGCGGGCGACGTGCCGGCAGCGGTCGGCGGCGTCGATGACCCGGGCCGTAACGGGCGCCCAACAGGTCAGGATGGCGTCTTTCCCGGGCGCCAGCTCGATGAGCGTCTCCTCGCGGTTGTCCGGCGAAGCGACCAGTTCGCAGTCGACCTCGGCCAGGATGCTGCGTTCCAACTCGGCGTCGGCCCAGGGATAGTCGGTGTACAGGGCGGCGAACTTGGGCATGGCAACGAGGTCCGTCCGAACAGAGGGCACAGCAGCGACCTATCGTCGCCGTCTGGGCGGAGAAATGCAACTTGGCGAAGCCGCAGTTGCTCGCCGGCGGTTTGCGAGGGATACTTTGGCAACCCGCAAAGTCGCCCTGTTCGTATCCGCTTGCCAACTGCATTGCGTCCATGAAGCCCCTCCGCGCCCGCCAAAAGCTCGGCAAGTACGTGATCGAGCGCCGCCTCGGCGAAGGGGGCTTCGCGGTCGTGTACCAAGCGCGCGACACGATCGAAGGTATCCGGGTGGCGCTGAAAGTGCCGCATCCGAATATGCTCACGCCAGGCGTGATGGAGGATTTTCGCCGCGAGGTGCGGCTGAGCGCTCAGTTGGAGCACCCCAATATCCTGCCGCTGCGCAACGCGCAATTCGTCGACGGGCATTTTGTGATCGCCAGCCGGATGGGCGATATGACGCTCGACGAGCGGCTGACCAAGCGGTTGTCGCTGGATACGGCGCTTGATTTTTCGCGGCAGATGCTCGCCGCGGTGGCGTTTGCCCACGAAAACAAGATCGTCCACTGCGACATCAAGCCGGACAACTTCATCCTGTTCGAGGGCAATCGGCTGCGGCTGACCGACTTTGGCGTGGCGATGGTGGCCGAGCGCACGCTGCGCGGCAGCGGCTCAGGGACGCTGGGCTACATGGCCCCCGATCAGGCGATGGGTCGCCCCTCGTACCGCAGCGACGTATTCTCGCTGGGGCTGGTCTTGTACCGCATGTTTGCGGGGCGGCTGCCGGAGTACCCGTTCGCGTGGCCGCCGCCGGGCCATCGGGTGCTGCAACAGAAATTGTCGCCGGGATTCATTCAGATCATTCGCAAAGCGATTGAGGTCGACCCCAAACACCGCTACTCCGACGGCGGCGCCATGCTCGCCGCGTACGATCGGCTGAAGACGCGACGCCGCGGCCGCGGCGGGGGCGTGCGTCGGCAGAAACGGACCACGCGCCGCACCAACGATTGGAAGGCCGTGCTGTGGGGCCAGTTCATGAAGGAGTTTGGCCGCAAACTCGACGCCCGCTATAGCTGCACCGCTTGCCAAGGGCCGGTGTCCGAGGCCATGACCGCCTGCCCGTGGTGCGGGGTCAGCCGTGCGCTGCACGATGGCGGCACGACGTTTCCCCAGGAATGCCCCCGCTGCCAACGCGGCATGAAGCTTGACTGGCCCTACTGCCCGTGGTGCTTCGGTCCGGGATTCGAGGTGCTGACCAATCGCCAGTTCTCGGACAAACGCTACGCGGAGGGCGCCAAATGTCGCAACGCAAAGTGTACTCGCAAGGTGCTGATGCCGTTTATGCGCTACTGCCCGTGGTGCCACGCGAAGGTGCGGCGGAAGTGGAAGGTTCCTGACTCGTCGCAGACGTGCCCCCATTGCAAATGGGGCGCGGCGGATGGATTCTGGTCGTATTGCCCCTGGTGTGGAAAATCCCAGGGCGGAGGCTGACGCGACGGATGGCCACAGTGCAGTTTCGACCGGAGATCCAAACGCTCGCCGTGGGCGAGGCCCGCACGTATGTCGACGCCGACATGCTGGAGCCGGAGGCGTTTGCCGTGGCCGGTGGCACCGCGGCGGTCGTCACGGTGCGCCGCCCGGGCAAAGAGGGCCCCAACGAAGACGCCGCGGCGATTGTCTGCACCGGCGACAACTCGGCCCTGCTGGTCGTCTCTGACGGTTGCGGGGGGATGGCGGCCGGGCAGGCGGCTTCGAAGATTGCCGTCGAGTCGGTCGTGCGCGAAGTCGTGACCGGCGTCGAGCACGGCCTGCCGCTGCGGATGGCGATCCTCGACGGGATTGAGGCGGCCAACCGCGAAGTGATCGACCTGAAGATCGGCGCCGGCGCCACGCTGGCGGTGGTCCACATCGACGAGGGCGAGGCCCGCTCGTACCACGTCGGCGACTCGCAGATTCTGCTGGTCGGCGGGCGGGGAAAGATCAAGCTGGTGACCACCTCGCACTCGCCGGTGGGCTATGCGGTCGAAGCGGGCGTACTCGACGAGTCCGAGGCGCTCGACCATGAAGACCGCCACCTGGTCTCCAACGTGCTGGGCGGCGAGGAAATGCACGTGGAAGTCGGCAGCGCGCGCCGACTGGCCGAGCGCGACGGCTTGCTGGCCGCCAGCGACGGGCTGCTCGACAATCTGCTGATGGACGAGATCGTCGAGTTGCTGCGGATGCGGCCCGCGGGAGAGGTCGCGGCGCGACTGGCAGGTCTGGGACGTGAGCGGATGCAGGAGCTCAAGGAAGGCCAGCCGCATAAACCGGACGATCTGACGCTGATCGCGTTCAGCCGGCGGGGGCGGCGGTGAGTCAGATGCTCCCGCGTGCCGTGGCTCTGTGAGCCGTGCGCTTGAGAGCGGGGCGCCATGCTCACGGCGGTCCTCCGATGTGAGCATGTTTGGCCGAGCGTCTATCGCATGGCCACAGCGGAGGACCGCCGTGGCCATGGCGCCCGTTGGGAGTCTACTCCCCAATGATCTTCACCAGCGCCCGCTTGCGCCGCCGTCCGTCGAACTCGCCGTAAAAGATCTGCTCCCAGGGGCCGAAATCGAGCTTGCCCTCGGTCACGGCGACCACGACCTCGCGGCCCATGATTTGGCGTTTGTGATGGGCGTCGGCGTTGTCCTCGCCGGTGCGGTTGTGGTGGTACCGCTGCGGCGAGGCGTCGAAGGGGGCCAACTCCTCGAGCCACTTTTTGTAGTCGCGATGCAGCCCCGGCTCGTCGTCGTTGATAAACACGCTGGCCGTGATGTGCATGGCGTTCACCAGGCACAAGCCCTCAGTGATCCCGCTCTCGGCCAGGCACGCCTCGACCTCGGGCGTGATGTTCACAAAATCCATCCGCGCGGGGATGTTGAACCAGAGTTCTTTGCGGAAGCTGCGCATGAGGCTTGAGGTGTGGGGCTTGAGGCGTGTGTGTACTGAGCGCTGAGTGAAAGCATGGAGCGAGCCGCAGCGTCTCGCCCGCGGCGCGTGTCCTTACTCCCACGTCAGCGTTTGCTTCTCCGTCGGAAACTCCTGCGGCACGGGAATCGTCACTTTCCCCGTCGCGGCCCACTCGGTCCCCCGCAGCAGCGTGGTAACAAAACCCTGGCAGCGCAGCGAGTAGTCAGCGTGGCCGAGCACGGTGTGGAACACGCGCCCCTTGCCATACTCGATCGTCATGAGAATCGGCTCGTCGCGGCCGGTGCCGCCGGTGGCCGGGTCGCTGTAGGCGGTCGCCAGCACGGTGAGATTCTCCGCCGGGCCGCGGAGTTGGTCGTACAATTCGTCCTGCGTGTGCAGCCACTTGGCGGGAATGCCGCGCATGATCGGGTGCTCCGCGTCGCGGGTCTCGACGACGTACTCATGCTGCTTGCCGTGGTGCCCCGCAGGGCCGGGCGAGTTGTCGCGAACCTGCTTGCCGTCCTTGAAGTACACGTACGGCCCCGAGTCGTTGCCGCGGCCGTACCAGCCGCCCAGGCCGATCATGCGGTTGTACTCGGGCCACTCGGTGAACGAGTTGTCGGCCGCATGCACGACGACCAGCCCGCCGCCGCCGCGCACAAACTTCTCCAGCGCCCGCTGGGCGTCCTCTGGCGGGAGGACCTGACTGTTGTAGTTGCTGAGGATCGCGTCGTACTTCGCGAAGTCGATTTTTGGATCGTCGCGGTAGTTCTCGGCCGGGGTGAGCGTCACCCGATCGACGGTGAACTTGCCGGCCCGCCGCAGGATCGACTGCAGAATCGGCGAAGTCGTCTGCCAATCGTGGTGCATGTTCTCGCCGTCGAGCATCAGAATCCGCAGCGGCTCGGCGGGTTCTTCGGCGCTGACCGTGGAAGAAGAAACGTTGCCCGCAATGAACACTGCCATGGCAGTCAGCAGAAGTAGACGCATGTGTCGCCTCGCGATGATGAGAGTCGTAGGTCAGGCTTTCTAGCCTGACACGATGCGGCCGTGTCGGTGTGCGTCAGGCTGGAAAGCCCGACCTACGGCACCGCCGTACCGCAACACGCCAGTGTACCGCCGTCGCGGCGGCGTCGGTAGCGACCGCCCCGGCGCGTGTTTGCACGGGGGCGGCGTTGGTGTAGCATCTCACGCAGCGTTTTCATTCTCCCCAACGGCCTGATGCGTCGACAGTTGGCCGCGACGCACCCTCATGGAGCCCTCGAAACTGCGCCGCCAAATTGCGTGGGAAGCCGCGCGATTGATGTACCAGCGGCAAGAATCCGAGTATTTCCGCGCGAAGACCAAGGCCGCCCAGCGACTGTGCCGCGGGTGGACCAAGCCGAAGGACCTGCCCTCGAACACGGAAATCCGCGACGCCGTGCAGGCGATGGCGCGGATGCACGAGGGCGACGAGCGGACCGCCCGACTGCGCGACATGCGCGTCGCCGCGCTGGCGATGATGCAGCGGCTGGCCCCGTTTCGCCCGCGGCTGATCGGCAGCGTGCTGACCGGGCACATTCGTCAGGGGTCGGACATCGACCTGCACGTTTTCTCCGACAGCGTCGAAGCGGTCATTGCCGCCGTGGCCGCTGATGGGCTGACGCCGGACGTCGAGCGCAAGCGGGTGCGCAAGCGGGTGCGCAAGCAGGGCGAGGAGCGCACGTACACGCACATTCACGTGCGCGATCGGTTTCCGTTTGAACTGACTGTGTACGGCTCGGCCGAAGCGCACTACGTGTTCAAGAGTTCGATCACCGGCAAGGCGATCGAGCGGGCGAGCGTGGCCGAGCTGCGGGAGTTTCTCGAGCGGGAGTATCCTCACCTGGACCTCGACGCGGCGCTGGCCGAGGACGCCGAGCAGGTCGACCGGTACGCCGTGCTCGAGGCGCTGCTGCTGCCGCTGGAGGACGTACGCCAGGACCTGCGGTACCGCCCCGAGGGCGACGCGCTGTACCACAGCCTGCAGGTGTTCGACCGGGCGCAGGAGCAGTTGCCGTACGACGAGGAGTTCCTGGAGGCGGCGCTGCTGCACGACGTGGGCAAGGCGATCGACGCGCGCGACCACGTGGCGGCGGGGTTGGAAGCGCTCGACGGGCTGATCACCGATCGCACGGCCTGGCTGATCGAGCAGCACATGCTGGTGCACAGGATCATCGACGGCTCGCTCGGGCAGCGCGCGCATCGGCGGTTGCGCGAGTGCGAGTGGTACGACGATCTGATCTTGTTGGGCGAGTGCGATCGCGCGGGCCGGGTGGCCGGGGCGCAGGCGTCGGAACTGGACGAGGCGATCGACTACCTGCGCGAGATCAGCGATTGCTACGGCTGAGCGGCGTAGTCGTCACAGGCCGCAGCACCAGCGCCGGCGGGCGACGCCGGTTCATTCAGCGCGACCGGGCCGCGGCGCGCGCTTTTCCGGCAATTGGGTCGCCGCAACCCGCAAACTCGACCGCGCCGCCGGTCCGATACCAGTGATAGCAGGCTGGCGGCGCACCCTCCCGCGCGGGCAAAGGATGTCCGCGGCGCCCGGCAGCCGACACGGACGGAGCGCGCCATGACGACGCTATTTCTCACCTTGCTGCTTCTGCGGCATTACCGCCGCCGCATTGCCGCCGCGCTGGCGGTGCTGATCGTCGCCTGCGCCGTGCAGGCCCATGCCGCCACGCTATGCGGCCACTGGAAAGGCCACTGGCATGGCTGCACCGATGGCCTGGAAGGCACGGTCAACGCCAAGATCACCAAGATCGACTCGTGCCACTACAAGGCCGTGTTCTGGGGGCGGGCGTTCAAGGTGATGCCCTACCGCTACACATCGACGCTGACCGCGTGGAAGGACCCGGAAACGGGCAAGGTGCGGTTCAAGGTGAAGCAGAAGCTGGGCATCTGGAGCTGGTACTGGATGAACGGCTGGGCCGACAATTGCACGTTCTTCGCCCGCTACCACACCGACGACCATGTCGGGTATTTTAAGATGAAGCGGGTTTGTAAGTAGCGAGCTCTCAGCGGTCAGCTTTCGTTGGCGATCACCCGCGAGCGGGGAGGCGTGAGCCCCCCGAGGAATTTGCGAGCGCGGGAGGTAGCTGGCGACGAGCGAAGCGAGCCCCCAGTGCACTCCGTAGGTCAGGCTTTCCAGCCTGACATCGGGTTGCGTCAGGCTGGAAAGCCTGACCTACCGGCGGGCGCGCTGCGTTTGTCGCCAATCTGGCTCTCGTTTGACTCAGGATTTCGACGCTCGACATGCACGTTCTAGTTACCGGCGGCGGCGGGTTCTTGGGACGCGCGATTGTCGAGCAGTTGATGTCTCGTGGCGAGCGGGTGCGGTCGTTGGCCCGCGGGGCATATCCAGAACTGGCGGAGCTGGGCGTTGAGGTCCGTCGCGGCGACGTGGCCGACGCGGATGCCATTGCGACCGCGTGCGCGGGGGTCGACTGCGTCATCCACACCGCGGCGATCCCCGGCGTAAAGCAGCGGCCCGAGCCGTACTACCGCGTGAACACTCGCGGCACGCAGCATGTGATTGATGCCTGTCGCCGCGCAGGGGTGACGCGTCTGGTCTACACCAGCAGCCCCAGCGTCACGTTCACGGGCGAGGATCAGTGCGGCGTCGACGAGTCGGCGCCGTTGGCCACCGAGTGGCTCGAGGCGCATCGCAGTTGGTACTCGGCGAGCAAGGCGCGGGCCGAGGCGGCCGTGCTCGCCGCCAATGGTCTTGACCTGGCGACCTGTGCGCTGCGGCCGCATCTGATCTGGGGGCCGCGGGACAATCACCTCATCCCGCGGCTGATCGACCGGGCACGCCGCGGCCGGCTGCGGCGGGTGGGCGATGGCACGAATCTGGTCGACATGGTCTACGTCGATAATGCGGCGGCCGCGCACGTGCAGGCGGCCGATGCGCTGGCCGAGCCCAGCTCGCCCGTGGCTGGGCGGGCGTACTTTCTCAGCCAGGGCGAGCCGGTGAATTGTTGGCAGTGGATCGACCAGATCCTGGCCCTGGCCGATCTGCCGCCGGTGGCCAAGTCGATTTCGCTGGCCACGGCGTGGCGGATCGGGGCCGTTTGCGAGCAGGTTTTTCGGTTTTTGTCGATCGACCGCGAGCCCCCGATGACTCGGTTTGTCGCTGGACAGCTCGCCAAGAGCCACTGGTTCGATATTTCGGCCGCCCGCCGCGATTTTGACTACGATCCGGCCATTTCGACCGCGGCGGGGATGGAGCGGCTGGGCGAATGGCTTCGCCTTCGCGCTGGCGGTTCGGCGGACTAAAATCGTGGGCTTTGCCCGTGGACGAGCGGCGGCAGTGGCAAGCTGCAGCCCATGCGGCACGTTGCCGGCGAACGGATCAGCTCGCGGCTTGCTGATAGGTCGCGTGGCCGCGACCGCCAATGCCACGACTTTCCCCCTTCCCCATTCCGCCTTCCCCCTTCGACAAGGCCCCTCCGTGCTACGCACTCATACTTGCGGCGAATTGGACAAGACCCACGTCGGCGACACCGTCACGCTGTGCGGCTGGGTCGATAGCTATCGCGACCACGGCGGCGGCCTGTTCGTCGACCTCCGAGATCGCTACGGCCTCGTCCAAGTTGCATTCAACCCACCGGACACCTCGCCGGTCGAGATCGAAGCCAGCAAGCAGTTGCGGGCGGAGTACGTCATCAAAGTCACCGGTAGGGTGGCGGAACGGCCCCCCGGGAAAGCCAACCCCAATTTGACGACCGGCGATATCGAGGTGCGGGCCACGCAGTTGGAGTTGCTCAACAAGAGCAAGACCCCGCCCGTGTCGCCCAGCGCCGCGAAACAGGACCTGCCGGGCGAGGACCTGCGGCTGGAGCATCGCTACCTCGACCTGCGTCGTCCCGAGATGCAGCGCGTGCTGATGCTGCGGGACCGGATCGTGAAAGGGATGCGCGATTACTTCGCGGAGCACGACTTCATCGACGTCGAAACGCCGTGCCTGGGCCGCAGCACCCCCGAGGGCGCCCGCGACTACCTGGTGCCCAGCCGCGTGCATCCTGGCAACTTCTACGCGTTGCCGCAGTCGCCGCAGCTCTACAAGCAGATCCTGATGATCGCCGGCTACGACCGCTACGTGCAGGTCGCCCGCTGCTTCCGCGACGAGGACCTGCGGGCCGACCGGCAGCCGGAGTTCACGCAGCTCGACCTGGAAATGTCGTTCGTCGATGCCGACGACGTGATCGGCGAAATCGACGGCCTGTGTCAGAAACTGGCCAAGGAGGAACTGGGCCTGGATCTGCAGTTGCCGTTGCCGCGGATGACGTACGACGAAGCGATGCGCCGCTTCGGCCACGATGCGCCGGATTTGCGATTCGGTTTGGAGATCATCGACTGCACGGATTTGGCGCCGAAAAGCGATTTTGGCGTGTTCAAGAATGTCGTGGCCGGCGGCGGCTTCGTCCGGGCGATCAACGTGAAGAAGGGCACGGAGCAGTACTCCCGCCGCGGCATTGACGGGCTCACCGAGTTTGTCCAAGGCCTCGGCGCCAAGGGGCTGGCGTGGTTCCGCTGCGAAGAGGACGGCAAGCTTGGCTCGACGATCGCCAAATTCTTCAGTGACGAGGTGCTGGCCGAGTTCGCCGAGCGGTTGGGCGCCGAGGCGGGCGACCTGATCCTGTTCTCCGCCGCCGATTGGGATATGACCTGCAAGGTGCTGCACGCCCTGCGGACCAAGGTCGGCCGCGAAATGAAGCTGTATGACCCCCAGGCGATGCATTTCTCGTGGGTGGTCGAGTTTCCGATGTTTGCCCAGGACGAGGAAACAGGCCACTGGGCGGCGATGCACCACCCGTTCACGGCGCCGCTGGACGAACATGTGCCGCTGCTGGAAACTGACCCCGGCAAGTGCCGCGCGAAAGCGTACGACCTGGTGATCAACGGCAGCGAAGCGGGCGGCGGTACGATTCGGATCCACGACGCCGCGGTCCAGTCGCAGGTGTTTTCACTGCTGGGCATTGACGCGGCGACCGCCGACGATCGGTTCGGCTTCCTGCTGCACGCGCTGCAGTACGGCGCCCCGCCGCACGGCGGCATCGCCCTGGGCATCGACCGCTGGGTCATGCTGTTCGGCCGGCTGGACAGCATTCGCGATTGCATCGCGTTCCCCAAGACGCAGAAGGCGACCGACCTGATGACCGAGGCCCCCGGCGAGGTCGACGCCCGGCAGCTCAAAGAGCTGTCGCTGAAGATCAACGTGTAGGCGGACGCTCTGTTTCTGCCGCGACCGAGCGCCTGTTCAACGGAGACCTGCCATGCGGCAGCCAGTTCGACGCGATTGCATTTCGACCCTCGGCCTGCGACGTTTGCTTGGCGGGCTCGCGCTGGCCGCCGCGATCCTTGCGGCGCCCGGGCTGGTCCTCGCCCAGGATCAGGCGGCCGAGGCGCCGACATTTCCGCGCGTGATGCTGTCCGAGCAGCACGGCAAGTGGTGCAAAGTGCGCGTCGGTGATCAGCTGCCGGCGTTCGAACTGCCCAATCTGGACGGCACGCCGGTGAAGTCGCCGTCGCTGTATGGCAGGGCGGGGACCGTGGTCGTGTTTTGGTCGTCGGATCGCTGGATGGCACGGGCGGCGTTGCACGACATCGGCCAACTGATCGCCGCCAAGAAGGTCCCCGCGGGCGTGCAGGTGCTGGGGGTTGCCGTGGGCCAGAGCGCTGACGCGGTCGAGAAAGCGACCAAGGCGGCGAACATTGCGGCGCCACAACTCATCGACCAAAGCGGCGAGGCGTTCGCGCAGGTGGGATCGGTCGCGCTGCCGCGGGTCTATGTACTCGACGGGGCGGGGCGAATCATGTGGTTCGACATCGAGTACAGCGAAGCGACGCGACGCGAGCTGCGGCAGTCGCTGGCGGCGTTGGCGCCAGCGAAACAGTGAAGTCTCAGTGGTCTCATGCCACGCACACCCCCTCGAAAACGGCCATAGCCGGACGGCCACGCCGTCCGGGACTCCGCATGCGCATAGCGGCCCGGCTACTCGCCTATTGATTTCTTTGGCGCGGCTTGGGGAAGGAAATCGCCGGCGAGTCGACATGCGCTTCGGCCATCAACGCCGCAAGCTTGGCGGCGATCTCCGGGTGCTGCTCGGCCACGTTGTTGGTTTCGCCCAGGTCGGCCTCCAGGTCGTAGACTTCCAACGGCCCGTCGCGATCGGCGCCGACGTTCAGGCGGATGCCCTTCCACTTGCCCATCCGCACGGCCTGTTTGCCGCCCTGCTCGTAGAACTCCCAGTACAGGTAGTCGTGCTGCGGCTGCTCGCCGCGAGCCAGCAGCGTGGGGACGTAGCTGATGCCGTCAATGTTCTGGGGGGCGTCGACCCCGGCCAGTTCGCACGCGGTGGGGGTGAAGTCCCAAAACGCGGAAACATGGTCCGTTTCCGTGCCGGCGGCGACGCGGCCCGGCCACCAAGCGATGGTCGGCACGCGGATGCCGCCTTCGTACATGTCGCGCTTGCCGCCCCGCAGCGGCCCGCTGGATTGGAAGTAGTCGCGGTTCCAGCCGCCCTCGTTCATGGCGCCGTTGTCGCTGCTGAAGATGACCAGCGTGTGTTCGGCGATGCCCAACTCCCGGAGCTTGTCGAGCACCTGCCCGACCGTATGGTCCAGATAGGTCACCATGCCGGCGAACGTCGACTTGGGATACTTCTCCGCCCGATAGTGGTCGCCGGGGAACGGCTGCTCGTCGAATTTGCCGATGAACGGCTCTTTCCACTTGTCGGGCACGCACAGGTCGGCGTGCGGCTGCTGCAGCGACAGATGCAGAAAGAACGGCGGACCCTGGGCGCTTTCGTCAAGGAACCGCAGCGTGTCGGCCAGGAATAGATCGCCGGAATATTGCTCGCCTTCCTTGCCGTGATTCTCGGGGAACTTGACCCGCTCGCCGTCGCGCCAGAGCGCCTGGGGGTAATAGCGGTGGGCCGCCCCGTGGCTGTTGTAGCCGAAGAAGTGGTCAAAGCCCTTTTCGTTGGCTAGCGAGCCGTTGTCGCTGCGGCAGGAGAGCCCGCTCTTGCCGATCATGGCGGTCCGGTAACCGGCCTTCTTCAGCACCGTCGCCACCGTCAGGTCCTGCGGATCCTGACGGAAACTGACCTGGCCGTTGAACCGCTGGTACACGTGCCCCGTGTGCTGGCCGGTCAACAGGCAAGCCCGCGATGGCGCACAGACGGTGCTGCCGGCGTAGTGATTGGTGAACACCAAGCCTTGGGCGGCCATTTCGTCCAGCCGCGGGGTGGTGAAGTTCTGCTGTCCGAAGCAACTGAGATCGCCGTAACCCAGATCGTCGGCGAGGATGAAGATGATGTTGGGGCGCTCGTCGCCGGCGGCGCGAGCGAGGTCGGCCAGCGAAAACAGCGCAAGGCACGCAGCGCACGCGACCACGAGTTTCTGAAAAGAGAGCATGCGAGGATCGGCTCCGATGAGACTAGCTGGCGATCAAGACGCTCAGCGTAGCATGGCCGCTCCGGCCGTGCGAGTTTGCAGGCGTGTCGTTCTCGCACAGTCGGAGCGGCCATGCTACGCAAGTCGTCTCACTCGCCTTCGCCCTGCTTGTACAGCGGCAAATAGCGGTAGTAGACCTCCAGCGTCAAAATCGACAGCGACGTCGTGTACAGCCGCCCGCCGCTGTCTGCGTACTGCTCGTTGAAGTACCAACTGCCGCGTTCGTGGCCCTCGTCCGACTGCGACTCGACGAGATACTCGCGGATTTTGGGATTCCACTTCGTCCACTGCGAGCCGCCCGCATGGTGCAGCGCCAGCGTGGCGTAGTAGTTGTAGTAAATGTGGTTGTCCTGCGGCCGCTGCTTGCCGAGGTTGGCCAGGCCCCGCTGCAGCGGGCGGTAGTCGAGCTGCCAGCCCTCCAACTCCCGGCACAACAGGCCGATGGCCGAGTTGGCCTTAGTGGTCCGCTCGCCGCGGCGGTAGGCGTACTCCGCGCCGTCGTTGATTGCGTTCTCGTCGAGGAACTGGCTGATCTTCATCCATACCTCGTAGGGTACCGAGATGCCGCCCAGCACGGCGCTCTTCAGCCCCATGACCTGCCAGCCAGTGACGGTCGTATCGCTGGCGTCCGGCTTCTCGAAATGCGGATCGTAGCGCCAGCCGCCGTCGGCGTTTTGGGCGTTCACGGTGAACTTGACGGCTTGCTCGGCTGACTGCCTCAATCCGGGATCGAGCGTCATCGCGTACGCCTCGGTCAGCGCAAGCGTGGCGATCCCGTGCGAGTACATGTTGTCGGTCTTGAACTGAGCGGCCCGATCCAAGGCCGAGAGAATTCCCTCGGCGGTGTTCTCAGCGCGGATGGCCTGCACGCGACGGTCGCGCAGGTCGCCGCCGAAGGACGTGATCTCCATCCGCTCTTCCAGGTAGTACAGGCCGTCGCTCACCACCTCGGCGAAGGGGCCCTGCTGGTGGGTGTACCCCGCGCCCAGAAAGCAGAGCAGCGCCAGCCCAGTCGCCGCCGTGCTGGAATCGTTCGAGCCGGAGTTGCGGCAGTAGCCCTGGCAGTTGGGGCAGGCTTCCAGATCAAATCGCCACCCGCCGTCGGGATACTGATGGGCGGCGAGCCACCGCAGGCCCGCTTCGACGGCCGCTTCGCTCTCTTCGCTGCCGCCGCCGCTGAGCGCCAAGCCGCGCCGCATCGCGGGGGTGCGTCCATCAAGGCCGCCGCCGTGCATCGAGAGCGGGGTCGGCATCACCGGGAACGGGTCGATGGCGATCTCGCCGACGCTGGCGGTTGGCTCGATGATCAGCGGCGTCTCGCTGGCGGCGGTGAAGGTCGTGTCGGGCTCGTTCACGTCGCCCAGCACGGGCGCCTCGGCCGGCGGCAGCGCCACGTCGGCCCCCGCGTCGGCCGAGGCGGAAAAGTCGAGGTCGGGCGTCTCGACCGGCGCGTCGTCCAGCGAGGCAGTCAGCGCCAGCCGCGGCCCGACTCCCGGTTGAGTCAAAGCGACCACCGCCAGCAACAGCACCAGCGCTGCGTGGACGATGGCGCTGGAAAGCCACGCCGAAATCTCGCCGTCGGCCGTCCACTCGCTCAGCCGGCCCGCCAACGTCTGCCGCTCGCCAGCGGAATGGAGCTCGTGGTCGTGGCCGTCGGCCGCCTCGTCCCCGACCGCTACGCTTGCCTCGCCCGCAACCGGCGGCGCACCGCCAGCGGCCGCGACCGGGGGTCCGGGGACCTCCGGCGACGTGGGCGATGCGACATGGCTATCGAGCGGGGGCGCCGACAAGGGCCTCTCCTCCTTCGGCAACGGCTCAGCTGGCAAGGGCCGCAAAGTCCTTGGCAGGACGGAATTTAAGTATAACCCCGGGGAAGGAATTTGACCCGCCGGCAAATCCCCTCTTGGCCCTGGCAACAATGGCAATTCGACCCTAAAATGCCGGGTCAGCCCGGTTAGGTCGACCTGCGCCCCAGCGGCGATCCGTCCCGACTGCGGTTTGCGACAGTCCCCTCCCGCCCGCCAACCTTGGCCGGCGTCCCATACAGATCGCGCTAATACGGAGTTTCGAGCCATGGCCAAGAGCGGCGGTAAGAAAAAGAAGAAGGTGGAAACCGTGTTCCTCGTTTGCGAGGAGACGGGCGACTACAACTACACGCTGCGACGCAGGGTCGGCGGCGAGAAGCTGAAGCTGAAGCGATATTGCCCCCGTCTCCGCAAACACACGCTGCACGTGGAAAAGAAGAAGTAGCGCGAACTCGCAAGTTTCACGCTCCCAGCCGCGGCCCACTTGGCCGCGGTTTTCGTTATGCGGCCCCTTGCCGCACGCTTCTTGACATCGCACAGGGACGGCGAGTTATGCCCAAGCGTTGGCGCATCGCGGCGTACGACCGGCAGCGCGTGGCCGAGTTGGAGCGCGCCGCCGGGGTGCCGGCCGTCGTGGCCCAACTGCTGCTCGCCCGCGGCATCGACGATCCCGACGCGGCGCGAACGTTTCTCGATCCCAAGCTCAACGGCCTGCGCGATCCGGACGAGTTGCCCGGGGCCGCCGCGGCTGCCGACCTGCTGCATGCGGCGATCAGCGCGGGCCGCCGCATCACCGTCTACGGCGATTACGACGCCGACGGCATGACGGCCACCGCCATCCTGCTGCGTTGTCTGCGGTTGCTGCGTGCGAATGTCGACAGCTACATTCCCCACCGCATCGACGAGGGCTACGGCCTGAACGACGAAGCGCTCCGCCGCTTGAGCGAGCGTGGCGCCGACGTGGTGGTGACTGTCGATTGCGGCATCGCCAGCGTGGCCGAGGCGGCGCTGGCCCGCGAGTTGGGTCTCACGCTGGTGGTGACCGATCACCATCAAATGGCCGAGTCGCTGCCCGATGCGGTCGCGTTGGTTCATCCGGCGCTGCCGGGGGCGGACTACCCGTTCACCGGGCTGTGCGGCGCAGCGGTCGCGTTCAAGCTGGCGTGGGCCCTGTGTCAGCGCGCCGCGGGCGCCAAGCGCGTCACCGAGCCGATGCGGCGATACTTGCTGCAAGCCGTGGGGCTGGCCGCCATCGGCACCGTGGCCGATGTCGTGCCGCTGGTCGACGAGAATCGCATTTTGGTGCGCGAAGGGCTGAAGGCGCTGCTGCATTCGCCCACGGTCGGCGTGGCCGCCATGCTGCGACAATGCAAGATCGATGACAAGCCGATGCTGGAGGGCGAGGACCTGGGATTCGCCATCGGCCCCCGCCTGAACGCGGCCGGAAGGTTGGGCCAGGCCGAGATTGGCGTCGAGTTGCTGACCACCGAAGACGAAGCGCGCGCCGACACGCTCGCCAAGTTCGTCGACGAACTGAACGCCGAGCGACAATCGCTGGAGCGCAGCATCTACCGCGCCGCCGACAAGCAAGCTCGCGAGCGGTTCGACCCGGCCCGGGACGCGGCGTTGGTGCTGGCCGACCACCAATGGCACCCCGGCGTCATTGGCATCGTCGCCGGGCGGCTGTGCGAGAAATACCACCGGCCGGTCATCCTGGTGGCCGCCGACGAACTGGGCGTCAAACCGGGCGTGGGCTCAGCCCGCAGCGTGCCGGGGTTCAACCTGCATTCTGCCTTGACCGAGTGCAGCGAGCACCTGGAGGGCTACGGCGGCCACGCGGCGGCGGCCGGTTTGCGCGTGACCGAAGCGAACCTGCCCGCGTTTCGCCGCGCGTTCTGCGCCGTGGCGGCCCGGGAACTGGGCGACGGCGCCGCGCTGCCCGACTTGCGGGTCGACGGCGAGGCGGCCCTGTCGATGCTGACCCACCAGACCGTCGCGCAGATTGAAAGCCTGGCCCCCTTCGGTCACGGCAACAGCCGCCCGGTGCTCTGCACCAGCAATGTGCGACTCGCCGAAGCGCCGCGCCGCATGGGCGGCTCGGGCCGGCACTTGTCGATGACGGTGGATCAGGCAGGCGTGCGGATGCGGGCCGTCGCGTTCGGCGGCGGCGATTGGGAGGACGAACTCGCCGCGGTGGAGGGGGAACTCTCGATCGCCTTCCGCCCGGTGATCAATCGCTTCCGCGGTCGGGTGAGCGTCGAGATTCACATCGCCGATTGGCGCGTGGATTAAAGGGCGTCGCAGCCGGACGCGGAAACGGATCCTGTCCCCAGACTTCTCATGCGGATCGCAGCATGCGCCGTAGCAGCAACGACCGTTGTCCTCGCGATTGGGCAGATCGCTGCGTCTGGGCGACCATTGTGGCTGCCATCGGCTTCTTGCTTGGCCTGCCTGCCATTGCGGCCGGCGGGCTGCTCGATGAGAGTTCTTGGACCGCCGAATCTGCCGACGGCCGGTTCGTCCTTGCCATGATCATCGAGGAGCAGTATCAGTATCAAGGCCCTGAATACCCGCCCGATCAGCGAGCTGACTTACGGCAAACCTACGCCCGTTGCGGCATCTATGCGGCGGTCGATCCGCCGCAATTGCTGTGGCGCGTGCCGTACGAATGCCAAGCCTACGACGCTCACTTTTCTCCCGACGGACGTCACGTCTTGCTCGCTCGTTTGGGGTGGCACAATATCAGCAACATTCCCGTTGGTTCGCACTTTGTGCTCTACCATGCCGATGGCGGACGAGATTACGTCAACGTCACGACGGCGCACTGGGGCGCCTGGACCAAGCTTGGGGCCGCCAATCTCATCTTCCCAGAGTCGATGGAGCCCGAGTGGTACGAGTGGGCGGACGGCTCGCTAGCGAATGACGACTGGTCGTTTGCCATCGAGACCACTCACCATGAGCGAATGGTCTTCGACATGCGTTCGGGGCGGTTGGTGAGCGTCGGCTCCTGGTGGGACCGAGCGTTGGTCGGTGTCGTGTGCGGGTGGCCCGTGATTGTCGTCGGCGGTTTGGCTTGGCGACGCCGGCGCATCGTCGTGCCAGCGGCGCCGCGGCGACGCGGGCAGTTTTCCCTTCGCACGTTGATTGCCGCCACGAGCGCGTTGGCCTTATTTTTGGGTCTGTGGCGGTTTAACCCTGTTTTGGCGTGCGTGCTTGGCGGCACAGTCTTCCTGGGCGCTGCCGTTGCACAGATCGCCAGCGTGGGGCGCCGGTCCGCTGTGTTAGGGGCGGCGTTGGCGGCGTACGGCTTTGTGACTGGCGCGTTGCTTTTTGCCCGCTGGGGCGAAAAGCCGCTGTGGAAACTTGTGGAAGCGAGAGCCGTGCCCGGCGTCACGTTTCTCGTGGGACTCGCCGCCAGCGCGGTCGTAGCCGGACTTGCCGGAGCGCTATTCGGCGGTTGGCTTGCCCGACGACCGCCGTCTGTCGACGACTCTGCCTCATAGCCAGTTTCAACAGGCTGCACACCTCGCTACGCCGGGAACCGCCCGCCCACTTCGTCGATGTGATCCAGCAGATCGGCGGGGTCCTCGTAGACCCGAAACGCCCCGGCGCGTTCCAACTCCTCGCGGCCGTAGCCGCCCGACAGCACGCCGATCGCCAGGGCGCGGGCGCGACGGGCGGCGAGGATGTCCCAGATGCTGTCGCCCACGACGATCGTCGATTCGATCGGCACGCCCAACCGCTCTGCGGCGCACAGGAACAGATCGGGATCGGGCTTGGCGAAGCGGACCTGGTCCCGCGTCACCACGGGGGTGCGGTCGAGGTCGACGCCCAGGTTTTCGATCGTCGGCCGGGCGGTTTCCATGCGGCCGCTGGTGGCGATCGTCCAGGGGATGTTGGCCTCGTCGAGAAAGGCGAGCAGCTCGCGGGCGCCGGGCAGCGGGGTGATCTGCCCGGAGATCTTGTTGAACGCCTCGGCGTGGGCGCGGCTGAGGCGCTCGACGACCTCGGGCGTGATTTCGCGGCCCGTCTCGCGCAACAGCATGTTGGTGAACAGCCCGCCGCTCATGCCAATGCGACGGTGGATTCGCCACACCGACAGCGGGATGCCGTTGGCCCGCAGCGCGTTCTCCCAGGCGAGCACATGCTGGTACACGCTGTCGATGAGCGTGCCGTCCAGGTCAAACAAGAACGCGGGTTGGCGGCTACTTGTCTCGCTCATCGTTGGTCTCCACGTCCACCGATAGGATCCCCACGCAGGTGTCGCCGTGCCGGGGTCGCATCACGATCCGCAGCCGCTCGGCGGTCAGCGGCTCGGCCGGGTGGACCGTATTGTACACGTCGGGGAGTGAGCTGTAGCTGTCGGTGTTATAGATGGCCAATCGTTGCCAGCCATCGCCGACGGGCGTCTCCACGTGCCACTCGCCGGGTAGCTGCACGCCGCCGTTGTCGTCGTAGAAGTAGACGCCAATGCTGCGGACCGACTGGGGGCTGCCAAAATCGATTTCGACCCACGCCTCGCGACCTTTCTCCGACCAACTGGTCCAGCGGCGGATGGACGTGTCGCTGGAATTGCGCGGCGTGTGCTTCATTCGCACCGCGTCGACGGTATCGCCCTCGAACGTGTGCGAGGCGGTCACGCCGGCGAACTTGAGATTCTCCGGCGCCGCGTAGTTGATCTCTGCGACGTTTTCATTCGTGCCGATCCAGGTGTTCATCGACCCGCGGTCGCGGTTGGACCAGGCGAAGTAGGGAACCATCTTGATGCCGGCGGGTTTGACGCCCGATTCGGTGAGCTCCGCAGCGGGGAGCGTGATCTGCGGCAAACCGGCGAGCGGGCCGTCGGCGATCTGTTGGACCTTGGCGTCGGAGCCCGCCGGGACGCCGGGAAAGAACAACCGCTGCACAAAACCGCCGTTGTCGATCCCCTCGGCACAGAACAGCAGCGGGCCGCGGGAAATCGCCACGCGGTCGCGGTTGGCCTCGACCTCGTCGATGCACGTGCTGACGCGGACCGGCATCGGCAGGCGTAGCGCAACCTTGTCGCCTGGCTCCCACTGGCGGCGGATGGTCGCGAAGCCGTCCTTCGCCTCCACCGAGAGCGGCGTGCCGTTGACCTCCACCGACCAGGCGGGCGCCTCGTCGGTGAACGAGTACAATTTGCCGGGGACGAACTGCTGGCCGGCCCAGGTGGGGATCCGCAGGGCGAGTTCAAATTCGGTCGGCTCGGCAGGATCGAGCTCCAACTCGATCGCCCCGTCGTATGGATACGCCGTGCGCTGCGACAGCTTCACGTCGACGCCGGCGACCGAGGTCTGGGCCTCGTTCTGGCCGTAGAGGACGCAGTACAGCCGCTTGCCGCGGACTGCGTACATGTAGCCGGAGATCTGCGGCACCAGCCGGGCGATGTTCGACGGGCAGCACGCCGTGCCGAACCACGCCGACCGCGGCCCGTGCCCCTCGTCGGCCTCCAACGGATTGGGATAGAAGAAGCTCTGTCCATCGAGCCCCACCCCCGCGAGGCAGTTGTTGTAGAGCGCCGCCTCGGCGACGTCGACGAACTCGCCCCGCTCGTGTTTCAGGAACATGCGAACGTTGAACAGCACGTTGCCGACTGCCGCGCACGTTTCCAGGTAGGTGTCCTTGTTGGGCAGCACGTAGCGGGGACCGAAGCCTTCGATTCCCGGCACCGCGCCCAGTCCGCCGGAGATGTGCATCTTGCCGTCGACCACGTCGTGCCAGATGGCGTCCAGCGCCGCGGTGTAGTCGTCGGCGCCCTGCAGGCTGTCGACCTCGGCCATCGCCGCGTACAGGTACATGGCTCGCACGGCGTGGCCGACCGCTTCGTGCTGCTCGGCGACGGGCGCCTGTTGCTGGGCGTATTCGGGCGAGTAAATGCCGTGCCCCTCGGTGTGGTACGTGACGCCGCGGATCGCCAGGAACCGCTTGGCCATGTCGAGGTACAACTGCTTGCCGGTCTGGCCGTAGAGTTTCACCAGCCCCAGTTCAATCTCCTCGTGCCCCGGCGCTTGGTTGACGGGGCGGCCGTCGTTGTACGCGGGGTCGCCCTCGAAAAAAACGTGGTTGACGTGCTGGGCGTTTTTCTCGGCGATGTCGAGGAACTTCGTCTTGCCGGTCGCCTGGGCGTAGGCCACGGCCGCTTCGTACATGTGGCCCATGTTGTACAGTTCGTGGCTGTGCAGCACGTAGCTGTACGGCCGATCGCCCATTTCGTTTTCGATGTAAGAGTGGACGATGTGCGGCACGTACAGGTAGCCGTCGGCCGTCTGGGCAGCAGCGACGATTTCGATGATCTCGTCCATCTGCGTTTCGATTGCAGGATTCGGCTGAGCTTGCAGCATCAGCGCGGCGCCCTCCATGACCTTAAACAGGTCGGACGCGCGAAACCGATGCGGCGGGGGCGTGGGACTCTGCCCGCCGCTGGCAAGCCATGCGGCGCACTGGCGAAAGTCTTCCAATGCCCGCTCGGTGTTGTGGAATGCGTGCGGCAGCGTGCGCTGGACAAGCAACTGCGTCCGCGGCGCCCAGATGTTGTCCTCCATTTCGACGCGGTAGAACGGCACGTAGTGCGGAACGTCGCCGACTGCCTGGTCAGCGTGGGAGCAGGACGCGCCTCCGATCGTCGATAGGGCGATCGCCAGGGCGGAAATGTGGAGACAACGGGAGATTCTGCGAGGTTGCCGTACTGAATGAAGCCGACGCATCACGCCTTGATTCCTGCGATACGAGTGACAAATGGAGAAGAATGGGGCCGCGCACCAGCGCCTCCCGGACATGGCGGGGAGGGCGAAGTCGCGACCTACCTGCAATCCTACGCGACCCCAACCTTCCCCTGCGACCACAAATGCGTCCTGCTGCCGGAAATGAACTTCGTTGCGGGGTTCCGTTGTGACATGTTTCGCCACGCGCGCAGGCGAACCGCCAAGTCGGGCAATTGGAACCGCCAAGAACGCCATGACCGCCATGGTAGGAGGCGGTCATGGCGTTCTTGGCGGTGCCTATCAATCCTTGCCCGGTCAATGAGCCTCTGACTCTTCTGGCTGAAAGCTGATAGCCGATAGCTGTCAGCTCTGCAGGGGTTCGGTGGCGGCGCGATCTTCAATTGGAGCGGCTTGGCAGGTTTCTGCCTCGCTGAGGGGGGCCGATTGAGAATGGGCGCCGCTTGGGTCAAAATGGCGGGGATGCTCTTCGTTTGTCTGTTCTCCCCGCTTTGGGTATTGCGATGAAACTTCGCGTGTTCGTGGTCGTGTGTTGTATTGCGGGGGCCGTCGCTTGCGCGGGCAAGGCTGCCGAAACGGGGCCGCGTGCTCGCAATCCGATCATTTGGGCGGACGTGCCGGACGTGGCCGTGATTCGCGTGGGCGACACGTTTTACATGACCAGCACGACCATGCACATGAGCCCCGGCGTGCCGATCATGAAGTCGCACGATCTGGTCGACTGGGACTTGGTGGGCTACGCCTACGACACGCTGGCCGACAACGACGCGCTGAACCTGCAGAACGGCCGCAGTTGCTACGGCGCCGGTTCGTGGGCCAGCAGCTTGCGTTACCACGACGGCGTTTACTACGTGTCGACGTTCTCCTCGACCACCGGCAAGACGCACGTCTACCGCACCCGTGACATCGAGAACGGGCCGTGGGAGGCCAACGAGTTCGAGCCGATGCTGCACGACAGTTCGTTGTTCTTCGACGACGACGGCCGCGTGTACATGATCTACGGCGGCGGCGACATTCGGATCATCGAGTTGACTGCCGACGTCCGCGGCGTGAAGCCCGGCGGCCTGAACCAGGTGATCATTCCCAACGCCAGCGCGGTGGCCGGGCCAAATATCGGGCTGAACGCCGAGGGCTCGCAGATGGCCAAGATTGACGGGAAGTACTATCTGTTCAACATCACCTGGCCCCGCGGCGGCATGCGCACGCAGTTGACGCACCGGGCTGATGCGATCACCGGGCCGTACGAGGGCCGCATCGCCCTGCAAGACGGCGGCGTCGCGCAGGGGACGATCATCGACACGCCCGACGGCGACTGGTGGGCGCTGTTGTTCCAAGACCACGGAGCCGTGGGCCGGACGCCGTTTCTGGCGCCGGTGCATTGGGAGGACGGTTGGCCCGTGCACGGCGTCGAGGGGCGAGCGCCCCTGGAACTCGATCTGCCGGCGGATCCGGACGGACTGGCGACGATTGTCGAGTCGGACGAGTTTCAGCGGGCCGAGGGCGATCCGCCGCTGCCGCTCGCCTGGCAGTGGAATCACAATCCGGTCAACTCGCTGTGGTCAGTCGCCGAGCGCCCCGGTTGGCTGCGGCTGAAAACGGGCGGCGTGGTCGATGAGTTTGTGCAAGCGCGCAACACGCTCACGCAGCGCACCTTCGGCCCGCAGTGCTCGGCGACGACGCTGCTGGACACGGCCGGCATGCAGGATGGGGACTTTGCCGGTTTGGGGCTGCTGCAAAAGAGATACGGACTGATCGGCGTCCGCGTCGCTGGCGACCGCAAGTCGCTGGTGATGATCAGCGCCGAGTCCGACGCCCCGGTCGAGTTGGCCAGCGTGCCGCTGGAACAGCCGCTGGTGCACCTGCGGGCGGCGTGCGACTTCCGCGATCGCGCGGACAAAGCGTGGTTTGCCTACAGCCTGGACGGCGAGACCTGGACGCCGCTGGGCGAGCGACTGCAGATGGCCTACACCTTGCCGCATTTCATGGGCTACCGGTTCGCGCTGTTCAACTACGCGACGAAAGCGGCCGGCGGGCAGGCTGATTTCGACTTCCTTCGCATCAGTGGCGAAATCGCCGCGGAACGCTGACGCGGCGTTGGGGCCTGCGGAATCTCGGTCCGTGGTGATCGTCGGCGAGCGGATTGACAGAGATTCGCGCAGCAGCGTCCGCTGCCTCATCGCTTTTTCTGGCATTCGCCGGCTGCCCTCGCGAATTCGCTGGATGGCGGATCGGAATTGCTGCGGGCCGGCATCCGGGTTTTCTCCCCCGTATGGCATACTGTCAGTAGGGCCGGGATGGATCGAATCGACCGCCAGGCTCGCTGTCTGACCCTCGACCTGTTGTTCTCGCGGCTCCGCTGGAGCACTTGCCATGATTGCCGTCTACAGCACGCTGATCGTTTTCACGGTCTCGCTGATCGTGATTCGCGTGGCCACGGTCGGGTTGGCGATGACGGGGTTGTCGAAGGACCTGTCCCACTTTCAGGCGCTCTCGGCGTTTACGGGGTCGGGGTTCACAACCAAGGAGTCGGAAGACATCGTCAATCATCCGGTGCGGCGGCGGATTGCCATGCACCTGATGATGCTGGGCCACGTGGGCGTCGTGCTGGCGATCCCGTCGGTGATCTTGTCGTTCTTGAACACCGATCGCGGCAGCGCCCATTGGGCGGACCGGGCGTCGTTTCGACTGGGCGTGATGACCAGCGGACTGCTCATTCTGTACTTGCTGGCCAACAACAAGCGCATTGAGCAGGTCATGTGGAGGATCAATTCCTGGGCGCTCAGCCGCCTGGGCCGCGTGCAGGTCCACGACTACACGCGGCTGCTGCGCGTGGGCCACGACTTTGTCATCTCGGAATTGCACGTCCGTCATGGCGAGTGGCTGGCCGACCACACGCTGCAGGAGTTGGCGCTGAACCACGAGGGGATGCTCGTGTTGGGGGTCGAGAAGCCGGGCGGCGACTACATGGGCGCCCCGCGCGGCAGCACCCGCCTGGAAGAGGGCGATTGCCTGATCGTGTACGGCCGACAGGAGACGCTGGAGAAACTGGCCGCGCGGCAAGCGGGCATGGAAGGCAACATCGAACACATGCTCGCCGTGACGCGGCAGCTTGATGTGATCGAGACGGAGCAGCACGAGGATCCGCGCCGGTGATCAACCGTTAGAGAGCGCGGCCTAGCGTGCCACGGCTCTGTGAGCCGTGCGAATTGCCGAACGGTTCTCCGCCGCGCACGGCTCACAGAGCCGTGGCACGCATTTGCCGACTCAGGCAACTCCTCTCACTCTCCCAGATGCTGTTGGAGAAAGTCGAGGAAGACTTGCCAATCGCCGGGGACCATGCCGTGGCCCCCGTCGTGCATGTAGTACGCGAGCGTGCCGCCCACCAGCGTGTCGGGATCGGGCAGTTCCGTGATCTCGACGCCGGTCTCGCCGAGTAGCTCATAAACCGGCGTCGCGGCCGCGGCGGCCAAGAACTCGCCCTTGGGGTCCGACCATTTGTCGGTGGTCCCGGTCTGCAGCAGCAGCGGTCGGGGGGCGATCAGGGCGACCAATTCGTGGGCGTCGACCGGCGCGGCCGTGGGATCGGGCGCCCAGTGCTGGTAGTTCTTGCAGAACTGGTAGTCAAACCGCCCCACGGCCGTCAGGTGCGCGATCGTTTCGCCGTAGTTGCGACGGCTGAGCGCCGCACCGCCCTCGCCCGAGCAACTGGCAATCACGGCGGCGATCCGCTGGTCGTTCGCGCCGGCCCACATGACGGTTTTTCCCAGCCGCGAGATTCCCGTGATGGCGATCCGCTGAGCGTCGATCAGGTCGTCCGCTTCGAAGTAATCAACGGCCCGGCTGATGCCCCAGCACCAAGCGGCGATGGCCCCCCACTCGTCGTCCGCCGGCTGGGACTTGCCGGCGGGTAGGTACTGCTGCCGCACGCCTTGCTCGATCGCGCCGGGGGCGTCGGGGTCGACGTCACTGTAGCAAAACGTCGCGATGGCAAAACCGCGGTCGATGAACTGCCGCACCGGCAGCCTGCCGGGAAAGGGGCTCGGCCCGTCGGCCGCAACGCGACGCCCTTCGCGGCGATCCCAACGCCGCCCCACATGCACGGCCGGGTCGTCGACGCACATGTTGTTCGGCATGAAGCTGATCGACAGCAGCAGCGGCGACGGGCCGTCGCGGTCGGCTGGGACGTACACGAGCAGGTCCATGTGCTGGGCCGTATCGCCTGTGCCGAAGTGGATGGTGACTTGCTCGCGCACCGCGGCGCCGTCGAGCGCCGGCGTCGGTGGTTCGGTCACTTCGTAGCGGATCTCGCGCGGCTCGGCCGGCGCTCGGCCGTACTGGTGGCGTTCGAAGATTGCGTGCAACTCGGGCCGCCGACGCTCGCGCCACGCGGCCGCTGAGTCGACCGGCTGGCCCGATTCAAACGACAGCGGATCGGGCAGTTCATAGTCGCCGACCTCCGCTTCGGTGTAGTTGACGGGGATGTCCGCCTTCACTTCGCTGGGGTAATCGGCAAGCTCGGCGGCCCGAGTCGTGGCGGCGTGTGCAGACAACAGCACAAGAGCGCTCACGTAGATAAGCAAGTTGCGGCGATGTCGCATGAGATACTCGGTCGGTGAAGAGTGAGGCGGAGCGGGTGACTTGCTATTTGGCGTCCGACGCTGGCGTATCGTCAGCGAAAAGGCGTACTGGCCCCAGCAGCCCGGAGTCGACGAGCTCACGCGGACCGAAGGGACTCGCCGTCGCCGCGGCCGGCAGAACGCGCTGTTCGGCGGGCGATTGGCGATCGCCTACGATGCGATTGGTCCACTGATTGGTGACGACAATCTGTAGTTCGTTGGCTCCTGGTTGGAGGGCGTCGGTCACGTCGATGCGGAAGGGCGGTTTCCACAGCAGGGGGAACCGCTGGTCGTTGACCGCGACTTGGGCAAGGTCCCGGACCTCGCCCAAGTCGAGCAGAATCCGCCGCCCCGCAGCGAACCAGCCCTCGGGAGCATTGATCGTCTTGGCATACGTGGCGGCGCCGGAGAAGAATCGCACGCCCGGGGCGTCGTGGTCGGTCCAGGATGCCAGTTCGGTCAATTGAATCTGATCGGGCGCGCCGCGGTCCGGCGGGAACGATACGTTCCACGGCCCCTCGACGGCGCTCAACTCGATCCGCTGCGACTGGGGATTGGCGTGTGCGACGGCTCTTGGCGTCGCGACGTTGCGGAACACGACGAACAGCGTTTCATGCGGGGCGAGCGTCAGTGTCAGTTCGCTTCCTCCGTCGCCGCCGACCACCGTCGCTGGCGTGGCGCTGCCGGCGTCGGGTCGCCACAATTCGGCGGCACGACCGGCAACGCGAAACCGCGTCTGCCACCTCACGTCCCGCGCCGCCAAATTGGAAACGTAGTAGATGTCCGCACCGTCGATGCAACGATGGGTCCAAGCGGCCTGATCGTCCAGCGCTCCAGCCCACTGAAAGTCAGGGGCCAGTTCCATCCGCTGCAGCACTTGCTCCAGGGAGCGGCCCCAGACGACCATCCCGTCGCCCACGTACCGCACGGTGCGACTCGCGCCGTCGAGGTCGCCCCACAGCGACTCCGCCAACTCGTGCACGCGCCGGTCGGTCGCGGGCTGACCCATGAGGCTGGGCGAAGCAAGCGGGCGGGGGCCGACAACTGTCGCGCCGCCGGCGACCAGAGTGTGCAGCTTCTCCAGCAACTCGGGACGCATGCGGCGTGAGTTCGGCAGCACCAGCAGGCGGTAGCTCATGCCATCGGGCAGCACGAGTCGGCCGTCGGCGGCCACCTCCAACCTATTGAGCAGCACGTCGGCGTTGATAAAGCCGTGCTGGTAGCCTTCCGGCGGCGCCGGCTGCGTACCGGCGCCCCAAATCGGCGGCGTGGAGGGCGCTCCCTCGTCCAGCAGGTAGGCCACGTCGACAACCGGCTGGCCCTGCTGCAGCATGTGGCAAATCCGCGCGAAATACTCGTTGACCGGCCGCGCCGACTCGGCCCAGGTGATGTGGCGATGCAGGTGCGTGCCGACCATGGCGTTGCCCGGCAGCGTGTCGAGCGGCTGATGCGCCGACGTGTGAAACACCAGTCGGTTGATCCCCTGGGCGAACCAATAGTCGCTGACCCGTTTGAGCGACAGCGGCGACTCGTACCCGCCGCCGGTGAACGCTTCGGCCGCGACGAACCGCTTGCCGTAGGCGTGGGCCGCCGACGCGGCGCCGCGCACGTCCTGCAGGTACATCAGTCGCGGATGCAGGTCGCGGACCCAAAACTCGCCCATCGGGATGTCGACGTACCGTTTGTTGAGCAGAGTATCTTCTGGGATCTCCAGCGAGACGCCCGACGCCTCGGAGTACATTTGCAGCCCGTCGGCGGCCAGCCGGTCGCGCAGCGTGCCGTAGTGGTTCTCGGCGATCATGTCGGCCAGCGTGCGCCGAAAGTCCCAGGCAAAGCGGTCGCTGGCGTCGGCACTCTCGACAACTCGCCCGACTAGCACTGGCAAGTAGGGCGTGGGATCGTACCCCCGGCGGCGCGTGAACTCGGCGATCATTTCGTCGGTCCAGTTCTGCGTGCCCGCCTCCCAGCTATCGACGAGCCAATGGTCCAGTCGCTTCCCGTACAGATCGCCAATGGCCTGTTTCAGCAGCGTGGCGTAGGCGTCGTAGTAGTCGCTCACGTGGCGGCGGCTCAGCTTGTCGACTTCCAATCCCGAACCGGCCGGCGTGGCGGGGCGATTGCGAGCGCCGGTCAGTGAGTATCCGAGCCGCAGGATTGTCCATTGGCCTGCTGGTACGTTCCACTGGAGCGTGCCGTCGCGTTGCAGATGGTCTGTCAGGTCCAAAATCTCCGCGGCGTCAATCGCCGCGTCGGCGTCGACCGCCGGCGTGCGGACCGTGTCGTACTGAAAGAGGTGGCGGAAGCCGGCCTTTTCCTGCCAGCGGTGGATGCGGGCGCCGACGTCCAGGCGCCATTCGCACAGCGAATACTGCGGGGCCGACTGCGGCGGCGCCTCGCTCATTGTCTCCGCCGGGCGAACCGGCGCCGCTGTGATCTCCAGCCGAAAGTGGGTGGCGGTTGTCGCGGGAATAGCGAAGGTGCGCACCGGCGCCTGCCGATAGAGCTGCGCGCCTGGCAACGTCACCAGCGGGCGATAGTTTTGTCCATCGTCGCTTGCCAAGATCCGGCCCACGGGAATGCCCGCGCGGTCGGCCAGCGTAATCGAGCGCACGGTCACCGGCTCGTCGAAGCGCTGCTGGAGCCATGTCACCGACCCGTCGTCCGGCGCTGCGATAGAAAGAGCCGCATCGTAACTGTGGTCATACAATCGTGCGGCGTCGACGGGCCCGTTGTGCGATGTCACCTCAGCAGGTCGACGTGCGTCCCCGCGTTCCGCAGCGGGCGTGCGATAGGCGAGCACGCGCACGTCGCGATAGAACGGGGCGTCGCGCGTGCGGCTGGCGCCCATGTCCTGAAAGGGGCCGGCGTTGGCAGGCGGCGCGGGCAGCGGCTCCGTCAGATCACCCGGTCCGGTGACTTGCATTTCGCTCCACACCAGCTTCTTCATCGCCTGGTGCGGCTCGACCCACGGACCGCCGGTGATGCTCCACCCCGGCGAGCTGAAGACGGTCATCTCCAGGCCAAGTCGGTCCGCCTCGCGCGCCGCGTGAGCCACGGCGTCGAGCCACTCAGGCGTGCCGAAGTCGACCGGCGGATCGACCGCCTGCCCGCTGCCAAAATTGACGTCGGCCAACTGAAAGCCGGCGATGCCGACGCGGTGCATCCACTGGAGGTCTTCCGTGATGCCCTGCTTGGTGACGGCGCCCTTGGTCCAGTGCCACCAGGTGCGCGGCCGCGCGGCCGGCGGCGGGTTGGAGAATTCCTCGCGCAGGCTGTCTTGGGCATGCGCCGGTTGGGGCGGCATGACGGGCAGCAGCGGGACGACCGCGACAATCGTCGCGAGAACTGAAAAACGCACGGCGACCGCCCGTTTGAGACGAGAGAGACAAGTAGGTTCGCAACGGCGTCATGGTAGCCCGCCAGACGCCAGCGGCACAATGTTCCGGGGCTCGCTGGGTTGGGCCGATCACAGTCCGCCAGCGGATTGCCCGCCACAGCGTGCTCGCCCTCCGCGCACCGATTCGATGATCCGGCGCAACCCGTGGTGCGAACGGCGGCGAACGGACGTTATACTGTGCAACTTGTCAATTCTCACACGGGGCCGGCGTGACCGCCGCGCAGCCCCCCGGCCGCTCAAACCTCACCGCCTCTTGCCGTCGATGAAACCGATCCGCCGTCTGCTCGCCGCCAATCGCAGCGAGATCGCTATCCGCGTCTTTCGCAGCGCCCACGAACTGGGGATTCGCACCGTAGCGATGTACTCGCACGAGGACCGCTACGCCCTGCACCGCTTCAAGGCGGACGAGGCGTACGAAATCGGCGAGGCGGGCACGCCGCTGGGGGCGTACCTGGGGATTGACGCAATCGTCAAGCTGGCGAAGCATCACGAGATCGACGCCATTCACCCGGGGTACGGGTTCCTGTCGGAGAATCCGCAGTTCGCCCGTGCGTGCCGCGAGGCGGGCATCGTGTTCGTCGGGCCGCGGACCGAATTGCTGGAGCAGTTGGGCGACAAGCTCTCGGCCCGCCGCGTGGCCGTCAGCGCGGGCGTGCCCGTGCTGGGCGGCAGCGACACGCCGATCGCCGACGCGGCCAGCGGGTTGGCGATGGCCGAAAAGCTGAAGTTTCCCATCATTCTCAAAGCAGCCCATGGCGGCGGCGGTCGCGGCATGCGCGTCGTGCAGACGGCGGCCGAATTTGCCGACGCATTCGAAGCAGCCCGGCGCGAATCGCTGACCGCGTTCGGCAGCGACGAGATCTTCATCGAGAAGTTCATCGCCCGCGCTCGGCACATCGAGGTGCAACTGCTGGGCGACGGGCACGGCAATCTGGTCCACTTGTGGGAACGCGACTGCAGCGTGCAGCGGCGCCATCAGAAGGTGGTCGAAATCGCCCCCGCGCCGAACCTGCCGGCCGACGTGCGGCAGAAGATCTGCGACGCGGCCGTCGCGATCGGCCAGGCCGTGAGCTACGACAACGCCGGCACGGTGGAATTCCTCGTCGACGCGGACACGAACGAGTTGTACTTCATCGAGGTCAACCCGCGGATCCAGGTCGAGCACACAGTGACCGAGGAGGTCACCGGCGTGGACGTGGTTCGCTCGCAGATCTTGGTGGCCCAGGGCGAGCGGCTCGACGGGCCGGCGATCAACCTGCCCGCGCAGGACAAAATCGCCACCACCGGTTTTGCGGTGCAGTGCCGGGTGACCACCGAGGACCCGGCCAACAAGTTTATGCCGGACTACGGCAAGCTGACTCACTACCGCTCGCCCGGCGGCATGGGTGTGCGGCTCGACGGCGGGTCGGCCTACTCGGGGGCGGTCGTTCACCCGTTCTATGATTCGCTGCTGGTGAAGCTCAGTTGCTGGGGCCGCACGCTCCGCGAAGCCGCCGGACGGACGGAGCGCTGCCTGCAGGAGTTTCGCGTTCGCGGCGTGAAGACGAATATCCCGTTTCTGATTCGGCTGACGACCAACGAGACATTCCTCGAAGGCGGTTGCACGACCCGGTTTATCGACGAAACGCCCGAGTTGTTCGATTTCAAGCCGCGGCGGAATCGGGCCACGCGATTGCTGAGCTACATCGCCGACGTAATCGTCAACGGCAACCCGACGGTCAAGGACAAGCCCGTTAGCCCGCGTCGCGAACCGGCACTTGTGCCGCGGGTCGACGACAGCGGTCCGTTGCCGCTCGGCACCCGAGACAAGCTGAAAGAGTTGGGCGTCGAGAAGTTCTCCCAATGGGTCAAACAACAGAAGCCCCTGCTGTGGACCGACACCACCATGCGCGACGCCCACCAGTCGCTGCTGGCCACGCGCGTGCGGACCTACGACCTGCTGGCGATCGCCGACGCCTACGCCCGCAACTGCAGCGAGTTGTTTTCGCTGGAAATGTGGGGCGGCGCCACGTTCGACACGTCGATGCGGTTCCTCAAAGAATCGCCGTGGGACCGGCTGGTGCGACTGCGCGAGCGGATCCCTAACATCCTGTTCCAAATGCTGCTGCGGGCGTCCAGCGCGATGGGGTACGCCAACTACCCCGACAATCTGGTTCGCGAGTGCGTCCGCGAAGCGGCCGCGGCGGGGATCGACGTCTTCCGCATCTTCGACGCCCTGAACTGGACGCCCAACATGCGGGTAGCTATCGAGGCCACCCGCGAGGCGGGCGCCATTTGCGAAGCCGCCATCTGCTACACCGGCGACATTCTCGATCCGGCCCGCAGCAAGTACGACCTGAAGTACTATGTAAATCTCGCCAAGGAGCTGGAGAAGCTGGGCGCCAACATCCTGGCCATCAAGGACATGGCCGGGTTGTGCAAGCCGCACGCCGCGGCGCTGCTGGTCGAGACGTTGCGCAACGAAACGGACCTGCCGATCCACTTTCATACGCACGACACGGGCGGCGTGCAGGCCTCGTCGATCCTCAACGCCGCCGGCGCGGGTCTCGACATCGCCGACGCCGCGATGGCCGCCATGTCGGGCGGCACCTCGCAACCGAACCTCAACACGCTGGTCGAGGGTCTGCGCAACACGCCGCGCGAGAGTCCGTTGTCGGGGAAATCGCTCGACGAGATCAGCGAATACTGGCGTGAAGCCCGCGAGTTCTACACCGCGTTCGAAAGCCCGGTGCTCGCCGCGGGCAGCGACCTGTATCAGCACGAGATGCCGGGCGGACAATACACCAACCTGTTCCAACAGGCGACCTCGCTGGGGCTCTCGTCGCAATGGCCCAAGGTTTGCCGCATCTACGCGGACGTCAACCAACTGTTCGGCGACATCACCAAGGTGACCCCCACGTCGAAAGCCGTGGGCGACATGGCGTTGTTCCTGGTGGCCAACGACCTGAGCACGGCCGACCTGATGGCCGGCGATCGGGAGTTGGCGTTCCCTCGCTCGGTGCTCGATTTGCTCGGCGGTCGCATGGGGCAGGTCGACGGCGGTTTCCCGACGGACGTGCGCGACAAGATCCTGCGTGGCGAGAAACCGCTGGAAGGACGCCCTGGCGAGAGCATCCCGCCGGCGGACCTTGACGCGACGCGCGCCAAGGTGGCCGAGATGGTCGAGGGCGACCCCACCGACCGCGACGTCGTGAGCTATCTGATGTATCCGCAGGTGTTCGAGCAATTTGCCGAGCACCAGCAGCAGTATTCCGACGTGAGCGTGCTGCCGACGCCCGTGTTCCTGCACGGCATGACGCCGGGCGAGGAAATCGCCGTGGAGATCGAGCCGGGCAAGACGCTGATCGTCAAGTTCATGACCGTGGGCGACGCCCATCACGACGGCACGCGGAGCGTGTTCTTCGAGCTCAATGGCCAGCCGCGCGAAGTGACGGTTCCCGACCATTCGCTGGCGGGCGACATCGTGCAAGCCGCCAAAGCCGATCCGAAGAACGCCAAGCAGATTGGCGCCAGCATGCCGGGATTGGTCGTGGTGGTGGCTGCCCAGCCGGGCGATCAGATCGTCGCCGGGCAAAAACTGCTGACGCTCGAAGCGATGAAGATGGAAACGACAATCCTGGCCGAGAAGGACGGCAAGATCGCGGAAGTGCACGTGAACGCCGGCACGCAGGTGGAGACGGGCGATTTGCTGATCACGATGGAATGAGACCGGTGGGACGCGGCGGTTGAAATCTCGCAGGAGACTGTTCGAGAGTGCGCACGCGAGCCATGCCCCAAGACGACGACAGCCACACGATCCCGCTGACGCTAACCGAGCACGTCGGCGAACGCCGTCTTGAGCGCCGCGAGGCCCGCATCGCCCTTGGCGCTGTCGACGACCACGTTGACGCGCATCTCGCTCGTGTTGATCAGGTCGACATTGATGCCGGCCTCGGCCAGGGCGGCGAACATCCGCACGCCGACCCCCACGTGGGTGCGGATGCCGATCCCGAACACGCTGAGAATGGCGACGGCCGGGTCGTTCTCCACGGGACCGCAGCCCAGATTGGCCACGGCTTCCTCGACCACCTTCGCCGCCTTGGCCACGGAGTCGCGGGGCACGGTGAAGCTAATGTCGGCCACGCCGTCGGCGCCGGCGCCCTGCACGATCATGTCAACGAGCAGATTCTCCGCCGCGACGGCCTCGAAAATCTGCGCGGCAATTCCCGGTGCGTCGGGAATGTCGGTCACCGTGACACGGCCTTGCGACTGGTCGAGCGAAATGTTTTCGATCGTCAGATCTTCCATCCGCTGCAGTCGGGCGACGATGTCGGCGGGGCTGGGCTGCTCGATCTGGCTCGACTCGTCGGAGTAGTCGCTGCGCGAAGCCGGCGGCTTGTCGAGCTCAAACTCACGGTGCACGGCACGCAATGCTTTCTGCCCGTCGGCGCGGTCGACCAGCACCGAGATTTTGATTTGGCTCGTGGTGATCGCCTTGATATTCACGCCGTCGTCGGCCAGGCAGCGGAACATGCGGTCGGCGACGCCCGTTTGCGTGGCCATTCCCAGACCGACCACTGATACCTTCGACAGATTCTCCTCGCACTGCACTTCCACGCCGTTCAGCGCGTCCGCCACTTTGCCCACGGCTTTGAGCGTGGCGGGCAGGTCGCTTTCCAGCACGGTGAAGGAGATATCCGCCCGGCCGTCGGCGCCAACGTCCTGCACGACCATGTCCACGGCCACGTGCGAGGCGCCAATGGCGGCGAACACCTGATGCATCGTTCCGGGCTGGTCGGGAACGCCCGCCAGGGTGATGCGAGCTTCGTTTTTCGTGAGCGCACAGCCGCTGACCGGGCGATCGGCACTTTCCGATTCCGGACCGATCACGGTGCCCGGTTCGTCTGTGAAGCTGCCGCTGTTGCGCACGTGGATCGGCACGTTGAACTTCTTGCCGAACTCGATCGATCGGCTGTGCATGACGCCGGCGCCCAGGCTGGCCAGCTCGAGCATTTCGTTGTGGCTGACTCGCTCCATCTTGCGGGCCTCAGCCACTTGGCGCGGGTCGGTCGTGAACACGCCGTCGACGTCGGTGTAGATTTGGCACTCGTCGGCCCCGAGCACGGCGGCCAGTGCCACGGCCGTCGTATCGCTGCCGCCGCGACCCAGCGTGGTGATGTTGCCCTGCTCGTCGGTGCCCTGAAAGCCGGCGGCGATCACGATGTGCCCGTCATCCAGCAGGGCTTGCATCCGCTCGGTCGAGATGTTCTGAATACGCGCCTTCGTGTGGCTGCTGTCGGTCTTGATGCCGATCTGCCCGCCGGTCAGGCTGGTCGCCTTGCCGCCCAATTCGTGGATGGCCATGGCGACCAGCGCCACGCTCACCTGCTCGCCGGTACTCAGCAGCATGTCCATTTCGCGGGCCGCGGGGCTGGTGCTGACCGCGTTGGCCAGATCGACCAGCGTGTCGGTGTTCTTGCCCATGGCGCTGACCACCAGGACCACCTGATGGCCCTGCTGCTGAGCGCGGATCGCCTTGCGCGCCGCCTCGGTAATCTTCTCAGGAGTGGCAACGCTGGTGCCGCCGAATTTTTGAACAATGAGAGACATGGAAGAATTCGCGTACTTCAGAATTTGAACCGCCAAGGACGCCAAGTGCGCCAAGGCAAGAGTGCTATTGAGTGAGAATGATGCGGTCGATGCCTTCGCGCATTTGTTCGACGTTGAAGTTCAGCAGCAAACCGAGTTGGCACCCCGTCGCTCGGAGGTAATTGATGACTTGCGCTTTGTGGATGGGATGAATACGCTCGACGGCTTTCAATTCGAGAATCAATTCTCCGCCGACCAGCAGATCGAGCCGCGCCTCGCCAACGGGTTGCCCTTTGTATGTCAGCGCAATTGGCTTCTGTCGCTCAAAGGCAACGCCGCGCAACGCTAGTTCAATGCACAGGGCCTCTTCATAAACCGACTCAAGGAATCCCGCCCCGAGAACCTTGTGAACCTCGATGGCCGCACCGATCACCGCACGCGCCAACTGGTCAACCCAATCGCTCGGCTCAGCCACCATGTCCTCTCCCCCTTGGCGCACTTGGCGTCCTTGGCGGTTCAGCCCTTACCAACAAACCACCCCATCGCTCGCCAGCCTTCGTCGAACGCCAGGTCGCTGGCGGCCGCGGTGGGGTCGTCGTAGCTGGTTGCCGCGTCAGGGGCGATGCCCTTGCCGGCCATGGCGACCGGCACGTTGCCGTGGGTGTGGGTCTTGGTGGCCAGGTAGGTCGGGTGATCGGGGCTGATCATCATCCGCCAATCGCCCCGGTTCGCCAAGGCCTCGGCCAGCGGGGCGACGATGTGCCGGTCGATTTCCTCGATCGCCTTGACCTTCTCTGCGGCGTTGCCCTCGTGGGAGGCCTCGTCGGGGGCTTCGACATGCACGCACACCAGGTCGTGCTCGGCCAGGGCGTCGATCGCGTAGCGGCCCTTGGCGGCGTAGTCGGTGTCCAGGTACCCCGTGGCGCCGGGCACCTCGATCCGCGGCCAGCCGACCAGAGCCGCTAGGCCCCGCAGCAGGTCGACCGCGGTGATCATGGCGCCCGCCGGGCCGTAGGCCTCGGCAAAGGGCGCCAGCGTGGGCGTCTTGCCAATGCCCCATAGCCAGACGTTGGTCGCCGGGAGCTTGCCGGCGGCGATCCGCCGCTGGTTCACCGGGTGGTCGGCGAACACGTCGATGCTGGCGGCCATCAGTTCATTGAGCACGTCGCTGCCCGGGCCGCGGGGGAAGTCGTTCTTCACGGACTTGTCCGTCAGGTCGTGCGGCGGGGTCGCTCGCAGGTCCATACTGAAGGGGGCCGGCCGCTGGGCGCCGCGCCACAGCAGCAGGTTGCGATAGCTCACCCCCGGGACGAACTCCAGGCCGCTGCTGCCGAGTTGCTCGTTGGCGGCGGCCAGCAGCTCGGTCGCCTCCTCGGTGCTGATGTGATCGGCCGTGAAGTCGCGCATCACCTGGTCCTGGACCGTGACCAAGTTACAGCGAATGGCCCAGTCCTCCGGGGCGAGCTCAATTCCCTGAGCGGCCGCCTCGATCGGCGCCCGGCCCGTGAAGTTGGTTAGCGGGTCGTAGCCCAGCAGGCTCATGTTGCCCACCTCGGACCCCGCTGGGAGCGATTTGGGCGTGTGGCACGCCCGGGCGATCACCCCCGCGGTGACAATCGCGTCCATCGCGGGCGTGCGGGCCGCCTCCAACGGCGTCTTGCCGCCCAGCGAGTCCTGCGGTTCATCAGCGGCGCCGTCGGGGATGATGATGACGTATTTCATGATTGCGGATTTCGGATTGAGTGCGGGGCTGCAGCGGTTTTTTCGACCACGGATTGCGCGGATGTCACGGATTGAGGAGCGCTCTTAGACCATTCTCACATTGGCTATCCGTGCGATCTGTGTCATCCGTGGTCTTGTCAGAATTGGAGTAGCGCCGCTTATCGAGTTTCAATGCCAGTGATGGCCGCAAGTTTATGCATAGCAAGTGCGGAACCGGTCCAGAAAAGCACGCAATCGGCTTTTATGAGGGACTGCCTGCGGTCTGTAACCTTTCAGTAAGGCCTCATCGTCAAAAACGCCGTTGAGGCGTCGCGGTGCATCGTAGGCGTAGTCGAACTTGTATTTGCCACTCGAGTCAATTTCGAGCATGCACACGGACCACTTTGGGCCAGCGCCTGAATCTCTCAACTTCGTGAATAGACCGCAGCATTCGTACGGAAAATCAAGACTCTTCCGCTTCCACTCACCGCGGTTCCAGGTGAAATACAGTGCCAGGCAGTCAATTGCTACTTCACCGTCTGTGGCGCCGATTTCAAGATTGACTACGGCGGCATCCCATGCATCCTCAATTGCGTTGGCCACTGCCGCTACAATCTCATCCTGCAACTGAAGTACTTCGCTAGCGTCCATTCGCTCATGCGATCTCAGGAATCGGCTCATGGTTCAACCTGAACCGGCCCTCAGTCCCGCACCCACATCTTGACCGGTTCGCTGCGGCACGCCGGGAGCTTGGCGATCGTCGCACACGCCTTGTCGATCGCCGCCTCGCTGGCGGCGTGGGTCATGATGACCAGCGGGACCACGGCGTCGCCTGCCAGCGGTTCTTTTTGCAGGACGCTGGCGATGGAGATGCTCTGGTCGCCGAATGCCTGGGTCACGTTGGCCAACACGCCCGGGTGATCGTCGACCATCAGTCGCACGTAGCGCCGGCCGGTTGACGTGGCGAAGTCGGACCGCTCGACCCCCTTTACCGCGTCGGACCACAGCTCCAGCGTGCGGAAGGTGATGCCCGTGCGGCCCACGGCGCTGTCGATCAAGTCGGCGGCCACGGCCGAGGCGGTCGGCATCTGCCCGGCGCCCTGGCCGTGGAAGAACAGCGGCCCGACCGCATCGCCCTTGACCAGCACCGCGTTGAACGGGCCGTTGACTTGCCCCAGCGGGCTGTCGGCGCGGACCAGTGCGGGAGTGACTTCGCAGTCGAGCCCGTGGTCCTTCAGGTCGGCAATCGCCAGCAGCCGCACGTTGTAACCCATCTGCTTGGCATAGCCGATGTCGATGGGGTCAACCTTGTCGATGCCCACCCGCGGGATGTCGCGCCAGTTGAGCCGGGCGCCAAACGCCAGGTGCGACAGGATCGCCAGCTTCTGCGCCGCGTCGCTACCGTCGACGTCCATCGTGGGGTCGGCCTCGGCGTAGCCCAGTCGCTGGGCGTCGGCGACGGCCGCCGCGTAGTCGCCGCCCCCTTCCTCGTGCATCTTGCAGAGAATGTAGTTGCTGGTGCCGTTGAGAATGCCGTGCAGCGACGTGATCTGGTTGGCCGACAGGCATTGGCTGATGTTGGCGATGATCGGGATGCCGCCGGCGACCGAGGCCTCGAACGCGATCGAGCGGCCCAATTCGCGAGCGCGGTCGAACAGCTCCGGCCCGTGCTCGGCGAGCAGCGCCTTGTTGGCGGTCACGACGTCCTTGCCCGCTTCCAGCAGCCGCAGCATGACCGTGCGGGCCGGCTCCAACCCGCCGATCAACTGGGCGACCAGCGTGATTTCCGGATCATTGATCACCTCTTCGATGTCGTCGGTCAGAACGCCGGCCGGCAGGTCGCAATCGCGGGCCTTGTTCAGGTCCCGGACCACGGCCTTCTCCAACCACAACGTGCGGCCCGCGTGGCGCGCCGTGCGGTCGCCGTGGTCCAGCAGAATGCGGGCGACGCCGCTGCCGACGGTTCCGAGTCCGATGATGGCGACCTTGGTTTTTTCCATGGGGCTAGTGCGTGCTGTGGTATGCGAGTGGGGAGAAACGGAAAGTGAACCCAGGGCGAGCGGCGGGCGTCAGCCCCCCGTTGCGTCGGCATTGCGGTCACCCCAGCCGACAGCAGGCGGACGCCCCCTGCTCGGCCGGAGTTCGCCGCCTTCTGCGCGGGACGATTGGCCGGACCGCAAACCCGCCATCGTACCCAGCCAAATCGAGCAACGTCAAAGGGGGCCGCGGTTTGCGCCGCCGGGGCCGGGGGGTAGAATCGGCGGACTTTGCGTGTCGCCGGAGCCGTGGGCGTGGACGGAGCGGCTCAGATGGCAGCGACCGCGGCGGCTGGTGAACTGTTTTCCGCGAACACCGGTCGCGGCTTTGTGGCCGCTCGCTGCGCGATCGGCCCGCTTGGCGGCTTTCACATCGGCAGTCTCACATCCTACCTAGCACATTCCCGATGCCCCGTTACAACCCCGCGACGATTGAACCCAAGTGGCAAGCCTTTTGGGAGGAGCACGGCACGTTCGCGGTGCCGCGGCTGCCCGACGGGGACAAGCTGTACGTGCTGGACATGTTTCCCTACCCCAGCGGTGACGGGCTGCACGTGGGGCACCCCGAGGGGTACACGGCGACGGACATTGTCTGCCGGGCGGCGCGCATGCAGGGCAAGAGCGTCGTGCATCCCATGGGGTTCGACGCCTTCGGCCTGCCGGCCGAGGAGCATGCGATCAAAACGGGCGAGCACCCGCGGATTCAGACCGAAAAGAACATCGCCACGTTCCGCCGGCAGTTGAAGTCGCTGGGATTCAGCTACGACTGGCAACGCGAGATCGCCACGACCGATGTCGAGTATTTCCGCTGGACTCAGTGGATCTTCCTGCAGATCTACGACACGTGGTTTGATGCGGAGACCCAGCGCGGCCGGCCGATCAGCGAATTGCCGATCCCCGCGGAGGTGAAGGCCCAGGGCCTCGACGCGGTCCGCGCGTACCAGGACGAGCGGCGGTTGGCGTTCCAGAGCCACGCCCCGGTGAACTGGTGCCCGGCGCTCGGCACGGTGCTGGCCAACGAAGAGGTCATCGACGGCAAGAGCGAACGCGGCGGCCACCCGGTCGAGCGGCGACCGCTGCGCCAATGGATGCTGCGGATCACGGCCTACGCCGACCGCTTGGAGAAGGACCTGGACGACCTTGACTGGCACGAGGGGATTAAGGCGCTGCAGCGGAACTGGATCGGCCGCAGCACCGGGGCGGAGGTCGATTTTTACATCGGCAACACGCATTTAGCCCCCGGTGACTCACCGGGGGCTAAATGGGGCGAGGCGCGCGCCAAGTGCGGTCTTCCCGAGAAGCCCGGCGACGACGTGCTGCGGATCTACACGACCCGGCCCGACACGCTGTTCGGCGCTACGTACATGGTGATCGCCCCCGAGCACCGGCTGGTCGAGCGGCTCACGACGGCCGACAACAAGGCGGCCGTGAAGAAATACTGCGATACGGCCGCCGCCAAGAGCGACCTGGACCGCACGGAACTCGCCAAGGAAAAGACGGGCGTCTTCACCGGCAGCTACGCCATCAACCCGGTCAATGGCGAGGCGATCCCCATCTGGATCGCCGACTACGTGCTGATCAGCTACGGCACCGGCGCCATCATGGCCGTGCCGGCGCACGACGAGCGCGACTTTGAGTTCGCCCAGCAGTTCGGCATCGAAATCAAACCAGTCGTCCAGCCGGGGGACCACGTCCCCCGGGACGAAGCGGCGCAGATCCTCGCAGGAGCGCAGGTCTACACCGAACCGGGCGTCGCCGTGAATAGCGGCGACTTCGACGGCCTCGCCACCGCCGAGTTCAAGCAAAAGATCACCGCCTGGCTCGCCGACCGCGGCCTGGGTCGACAGGCGGTCAACTACAAGCTGCGCGACTGGCTGTTCAGCCGGCAGCGGTTCTGGGGCGAGCCGTTTCCCATCCTGCACGAACTCAACAGCGACAACCAGCCGACGGGCCGTATCCGTACGGTGCCCGCGGATCAGTTGCCGGTCGACTTGCCGCATTTGGAGGACTACAAGCCCCACGGCCGGCCCGAACCGCCGCTGGACAAGGCGCCCGACGAGTGGCTCTACCCCGTGATCGACGGCGTGCGCTACAAGCGCGAGACGAACACCATGCCGCAGTGGGCCGGCTCGTGTTGGTATTACTTGCGGTTCCTCGACCCGCGCAACGAGACGGCTGCCATTGATCCGGAGATCGAAAAGGCGTGGATGCCGATCGATCTGTACGTCGGTGGCGCCGAGCACGCGGTGCTGCACCTGCTGTACGCGCGGTTCTGGCACAAAGTGCTGTTCGACCGCGGCGTGGTCAGCACGCCCGAGCCGTTCCAGAAGCTCGTCAACCAGGGCATGATTCTCGGCGAGAACAACGAGAAGATGTCCAAGAGCCGCGGCAACGTGATCAATCCCGACGAAGTCGTGAAAGAGTACGGCGCCGACGCGCTGCGGCTGTATGAAATGTTCATGGGCCCGCTGGAAGCGACCAAGCCGTGGAGCATGGAGGGGGTCAACGGCGTCTACAACTTCCTGGGCCGCGTATGGCGGCTGATCGTCGACGACAAGGCGGACGCACTCGCTCTGCACGGCAGCGTCACCAACGCCGAGCCCGGCGAGGACGACCTTCGCGCCACGCACCGCTGCATCAAAGCAGTCACCGAGGATCTGGCTTCGCTGTCGTTCAACACGGCGATCGCGCGGATGATGGAGCTGACCAACCATTTCACCAAGGCCGAGGTGCGCCCCAAGTCGTGCCTGGAGTCGCTGGTGCTGTTGCTGTCTCCCTTCGCACCGCACTTGGCCGAGGAGCTTTGGTCGATCCTGGGGCACGTCGATTCCCTCGCCTACGAGCCGTGGCCGCTGTACGACGAAGCGCTACTGGTCGAGGCGATGAAGGAGTACCCGGTGCAGATCAATGGCAAGGTCCGCAGCAAGATCCAAGTTGCCGCCGACGCCGACCAGGCCGCCGTGCTAGCCGCCGCCAAGGCCGACCCGCGCATTGCCGAGCTGATCGAGGGTAAGAGGCTGGTCAAGGAAATCGTCGTCCCCGGGCGGTTGGTCAACCTGGTCGCCAAGTGATCGTGTTGGGCAGCGTGCGCCCAGGCGCGTCGGGGGCGTCAGCTGCCTGTTGGCCCGATCGCAAACGGCCGATCCTGGCCCGACGATCGGTGCGCATTCTCCCGGCGGTCTCTGTGATCGCCTGCGATGCTGTGGTAAAACCGTACGCAGGCGGATTTCGGCAGGCACGCGGCGGCAGGGCCGTCGCCAACAAACTTTTCGGTGCGGGATGATTCACAATATGCGCAACGCAGTTGCTGTGGTGCTGGGCGGGGGACAGGGGTCGCGGTTGCGGCCGCTCACCAACTATCGATCGAAACCGGCCGTGCCGCTGGCGGCGAAGTATCGGCTGATCGACATCCCGATTTCCAACTGCCTGAACAGCGGGCTCAATCGCATCTACGTACTGACGCAGTTTTTGTCGGTCAGCTTGCACCGTCACATCCGCGGCACGTACCGGTTCGATAACTTCAGCGGCGGCTTCGTCGAGATTCTGGCCGCGCAGCAGACGATGGCGGACGGGACCGACTGGTACCAGGGCACCGCTGACGCGGTGCGCAAAAACCTGCGATACATGACCCAGCAGGGAATCGACTACGTGGCGATCCTGTCGGGCGACCAGCTGTATCGGATGGATTTCGCCGCCATGCTGAAGGAGCACGTCGCCACCTCGGCCGACGTGACGATCGCTGCCAAGCCGGTCCACGGTCAAGAAGCGGCGGGCTTGGGCGTGATGCGGGTCGACGACTCGGGCCGCGTGATTGGTTTTGTCGAGAAGCCCACCAGCGACGCCGAGTTGGCCGAGGTGCGCATGGCCCCGGAGTGGATCGACGCCCGCGGCGTCACCAGCGGCGGGCGGGACTGCCTGGCGAGCATGGGCATCTATCTGTTCAGCACTCGCACGCTGAGCGAACTCTTGGAAGCGGACGACCACCAAGATTTTGGCCGCGAGGTATTTCCCAGCGCCATCAACCACCGCAAGGTGCAGGTCCATCTGTTCGACGGCTACTGGGAAGACATCGGCACGATCAAATCGTTCTTTGAAGCCAATTTGCAGTTGGCGCATCCCAATCCGCCATTCGAAATGACCGACGCCGTGGCGCCGATTTACACGCGGCCGCGGTTCCTGCCGCCGACGCGAATCGACGGAGCCACCATCACCGGCAGCCTGATCGCCGACGGCTGCGTGATCGAGCCGGGCGCCACCATCGAGAACAGCGTGGTGGGCCTGCGTTGTCGCATCGGTCGCGACGTGACCATTCGCAATTCGGTGCTGATGGGCGCCGATTACTACGAGGCGCCGGGGCATTTTGCCAGTTCCAACGCCGACGCGGCTGGTCTGCCCCCCATCGGGATCGGGGCGGGGTCGCTGATCGAAGGGGCGATCGTCGATAAGAATTGTCGCATTGGGCCCGGCGCCAAGGTGGTGAATCAAAGCGGCGCAGGCGACGGCAAAGTGGGCGAATTCTGCACCGTCAGCGATGGCATTCTGGTCGTCGAAAAGGACGCCTCCATTCCCAGCCAGTGGAGTTGCTGAGCGGGTTGCGATCGCGGCGGGCCCGCATAATTGGTCCAATCCGCGGCGTCCGTCGTCCCAGCGACCGCTTCAGACGCTGCCAGTTCCACCCAGGCGCCCGCCCGGCCGTGTGGCCGTGCATACTGAGGGTTTGCCCGGTCTGAATCCTGCTCGCGACTTGCTGCGGGCGTCGAACCGGGAATAATTGGCAGCAGTTCTCCGCCGCCCGCCAGGGCCCTGATCTCAGGAGTTTGGTCAAACGCTATGAATGTCTTGTCTTCGCTCAAAATGCCGGCCGCCGTCGGTAGCATGCTGGCCACGATTGTGCTGACCGCCAGCGTTGCCGCGCGTGCCATCGGGGCCGACCCCGTGTACCTCGAGGAGCCGCGCCCCGAGCCGCCGCCGAAAGAGGTGCGCAAAGTTACGCTTCCCGAGAAATATGAGGACGGCACGCTGCGCGTCGAGCGCGAAGTCATCCAAATGTCCGACAATACGGTCGTCAACGACGGCACGTTCACCGAGTACTACCACGACGGGCAGAAATTTGCCGAGGGCACGTTCGCCAAAGGCGTTCACAACGGCGAGTGGACCTTCTGGCATCCCAACGGCCAGGTTTGCAAGACGGTTGTCTTCAACGACGGTCTGCCCAACGGCGAATGGGACGTATTTGGACCCGACGGGAAGAAGCAAGCTCACAAGGTGTACGCCAACGGCAAACGGCAGGGGCAGTGGATCATCTATCACAAAGACGGCGAGACGCCCCGCATCGAGCAAACTTACGTCGACGGTCAGCTCGATGGAGCGCGCAATATGTACCACATGAACGGCAAGATCTTCCAGCGGGCGGACTATAAGAATGGCAAGCTGGACGGCAAGGTCGTCGAATGGGACGCCTCGGGCCGGAAGGTCGCGGAGGTTGAGTTCAAGGATGGCGTCCGCCAGGGCGGCGTGTTGACCGACATTGGCGAACAGTAGCACCAGTCTCAGGTCGCTGCTGACATCGATAGGGGGCGTCGGAGTGGGCTGCGACGCGCAGAGTCGTTGGCTGACGCGTCCGGCTTGGCCTGTTGGCCCCGACTTCGACATAGTTTTCGAGCTTTATGGAAGAATCGCCTAAACCGCCTTCCGGCGACACGCCGCCGACGCGCCGCCCGGCCTTTTCCCCGCTGCTGTTGTTGCTGGGCGCGGCTCTGATTGCGATGCTCGCGCTCTCCGGCGGATGGAACGAGCCGCGCGAGATTACGTACTCCCAGTTGCTCAACGAGATCGAAGCGGGCAACGTCAGGGGCGTGAAGTTCCGCGGCGAGCAAATCGTCGAAGGGGAGTTTTACCGCGTCCCCGCGCCGCCGGGCCCGTCGACCTCGGCAGAGACCGACGACGAGACGTCGCCGCCCGCAGACGATGCAGGCGACGAGGATGCAAGCGATGAAAGCGATGAAGACGACGCGGACGGCGGGCAGCAACCCGCCGATTCCCCGTCCGACCAGCCTCAGCAATCCAAGTCCGGCCAGTCAAGCAAGGCGGACAAGGACGCCTTGAAGTTCCAGTGCGAGTTGCCGCCGCTGGTCGGCGAGCAGTTCCTGGCGGCGTTGCGAGCGCATGACGTGGCGATTGTCTCGGAGGAGCCCGCCAACTTTGGCGACCTGCTGGCGCTGGCGATGTTTGTGTTGCTGGCGGTGCTGATGATTGGGGCCTGGGGCATGATGCGCCGCACCCGCGAGCAGATGATGGGCGGCGGCATGCTCACCGGCGTCACCAAGAGCCCCGCCAAACGCTACGACGCGAGCAGCAATCGCATCACTTTCGACGATGTTGCCGGACTGGGCGGCGTGAAGAGCGATCTGAAGGAACTGGTCGATTTCCTCAAGGCGCCCGAGAAGTTCCAGCGGCTCGGCGCCCTGCCGCCCAAGGGCGTGCTGTTGATGGGCCCCCCGGGGACCGGCAAGACGCTGCTGGCCCGCGCCGTGGCCGGCGAGGCGGAAGTACCGTTCTTTTCGATCAGCGGTTCGGAGTTTATCCAGCTCTTCGTGGGCGTCGGCGCCGGACGCGTTCGCGACATGTTCAAGACAGCCAAGGAGAATTCCCCGTCGATCCTGTTCATCGACGAAATCGACGCGGTCGGGCGTCAACGCGGCGCCGGCTTGGGCGGCGGCCACGACGAACGCGAGCAAACGCTCAATCAGATCCTCAGCGAGATGGACGGCTTCACGCCCTCCAGCACGGTCATCGTCGTGGCGGCCACGAATCGGCCCGACGTGCTTGATCCGGCGCTGTTGCGCCCCGGACGGTTCGACCGCCATATCACTGTTGATCGACCGACGGTGGCGGGGCGGAAAGCCCTGTTCGAATTGCATGCCGCGAAGGTGCCGATTGACGAGACGGTCGATTTCGACCGCTTGGCGCGGGCAACGGTGGGGCTCACCGGGGCCGACATTCGCAACATCGTCAACGAAGCCGCCTTGTGGGCCACGCGCAACGACAAGCAGCACGTGGGAGCCGAGGATTTCGAGTACGCCCGCGACAAGGTGATCATGGGCGGTCGCCGCGAGGATATTCTCTCGGACCAGGAAAAGCTGATCACCGCCTATCACGAGGCGGGGCACGCGCTGCTCGCCTGGCTGCTCCCGGGGAGCGACCTCGTGCATAAAGTGACGATCATTCCCCGCGGCCGCGCGCTGGGCGTGACGCAATTGATCCCTGAAGCGGACATCCAACACATCACGCGCAAATCGCTGGAAGCGCGGATCATCATGGGCCTGGGAGGGCGGGCGGCGGAGCGCAAGCAATTCAACGAGTGCAGCACGGGCGCCGAGCAGGACCTGCGGATGGTGACCCAAATCGCCCGCCGCATGGTCACACGTTGGGGCATGAGCGAACGGCTGGGGCCCATCGCCCTGAGCAACAGCGAAGAGCACCCGTTCCTCGGCCGCGAGATCGTGCAGGAAGAACGCCAGTTCAGCGAGCACACAGCCCAGGTCATCGATGAAGAAGTGGCCCGAATTCTCCACGCGTGTGATCAGCGCGCCGTCGACATGTTGGGCGAGCACGGCGACAAGCTCGACAGCCTGTCCAACGCCTTGTTGGAACGCGAGGAACTCGACATCGACGAGATCACCGAGTTAATCGGCCCCTCGGTTAACAAACCGCGGCCCATTATTGACGAAGCGTCGACGGGCGCCAGTTCGTGACCTGCGCACCTGCTCCCCGACGTCACCTTCAAGCGATTCAAGCGCTGACACCGCCATGTCTGAACAACCTCTCGGTTTGTCCCACGCCGTTTACTTCACGCTCAAGACGCCCACACCGGAGAATCGAGCGGCGTTGATCGCTTCGTGCCGGAAGTACCTGTCTGGGCAGCCGGGACTGGTGCATTTCAGCGCGGGAGAGCGCGGGACAAACTATCAGCGTCCGGTGAACGATCAGCAATTCGACGTGGCGTTGACGGTCGTGTTCGCCACCGAGGCGGATCACGATGCGTACCAACAGTCTCCGGACCATCTGCAGTTCATTGCGGAGAATAGCCCGACCTGGGCCCAGGTGCGCGTGTTCGACGCCCTGGTCGAGGTATGAACGACTGACGACATCCCGGTCACCCGCAAGCGCCGGATTCGGGACGAAACGTGGCGGTTTTCGCGGCGATTTCACCCTGCGCGGCCGATTCGGCGGCCGCGGCGCCCGTACGCTATAATTTGGGAGCCGTCCCGCCGCTCCCGTCCGCAAAGTCGCCCGCACCTCCGTCGCCTGGACCGATGTCCGCCGCCACCACCTTTCCCGCCGACACCTTTCTTAACCGCGAGTTGAGTTGGTTGGAGTTCAACGCGCGCGTTCTCGAGGAGGCCCAGGACAAGTCGAATCCGCTATTGGAACGGCTGAAGTTTCTGGCCATTTTCAGCTCGAATCTCGACGAGTTCTTTATGGTGCGAGTCGCCGGCTTGCGAGAGCAGGCGTTCGGCGGCGTGGCGCCCCAAGACGTGTCCGCCGACGGGCTGGATGCTCTCACGCAACTGCAGCTCGTCTCCGACCGCGTCCTTCAGTTGGTCGAGCAACAGTACGAGTGCTGGAACGACCATATCCGCCCCGCACTGGATGAACAGGGTATTCGCCTGCTGGCGGTCGAGCAACTGAACAAGGAACAGGCCAAGGATCTCAACGCGTTCTTTCGGCAGCGGGCGTTTCCTGTGCTCACCCCGACCGCCATCGATCCCAGCCATCCCAGTCCGCGGTTTCACAACCGCGGTTTGTACCTCAGCGCGCTGTTGCATCGGGTGAGCGGCTTGGGACCGCGCACGCTGTTTGCCGTCGTGCAGGTCCCCAGCGTCCTGCCGCGATTTGTACCCGTGGGCGAGTCGGGCGATGCTTCGTTCGTGCTGCTGGAAGACCTGATTGCCGCGAAACTGCCCGAATTGTTTGGCGGCTACGAGATCGAGCGGCACGCTACTTTTCGCGTGACCCGCGATATGGACGTCGACTTGCTCGACGAAGAGGGCGACGACTTGCTGCGCGCGATCGAGTCGCGGCTCCGCATGCGGCAACGTTCCGAAGCGGTGCGGATCGAAGTGGCCCACGATATGAGCCGCGATTTTCTCGCGATGCTGATCGACGAGGAAGGCGTCCGCGAACGTCTCGACGCCGCCGGGGGGGCGTACAGCGAGGTTTACCGCATCACCGGCATGATCGACATGACGGGCCTGTGGGAGTTGACCCGGCTGGCTGGCAAGGAGTCGCTGCTTGACCCGTCGTTCACGCCGCGAAGCCCGGCGGGCCTGCGTTCGGGCGTGGATCTGTACAGCCAAATCGCCGATCACGACGTTTTGCTGCACCATCCGTTTGATTCGTTCGATCCGGTCGTCGAGTTCATCGAATCGGCGGCGGAAGATCCGCAGGTGCTGGCGATCAAGCAAACGCTGTATCGGACCAGCGGCGACAGCCCGATCGTCAAAGCGCTCTCAGCCGCCGCGGAAAACGGCAAACACGTTACCGCGCTGGTCGAGTTGAAGGCCCGGTTCGACGAGGCCAACAACATCAGTTGGTCGCGGCAGATGGAACGGGCCGGCGTGCATGTCGTGTACGGTTTCATGGATCTGAAGACCCACTGCAAGCTCGCCATGGTCGTGCGGCAGGAGTCGGGCAAGGTCCGCCGTTACGTCCATTTGGGCACGGGCAACTACAACCCGACGACTGCCCGGCTGTATACCGACCTGGGCTTGTTTACCGCCGACCGGCAGATTGCCGACGACGCCTCGGCGCTGTTCAACTTCCTGACCGGTTACTCGCAAGGGCACGAATGGAAGAAGCTGGTCGTCGCCCCGATGGATCTGCATCGCCGCACGATTGAGCTGATTGACGAACAGACGGCCCGCGCCGCGGCAGGCAAGTCCGCGCGGATTTTCGCCAAGATGAATTCGCTGGTCGACGTGCCGACGATCGAGGCGCTCTATCGCGCCAGCCAAGCGGGCGTGCCAATTGATCTGGTGATTCGCGGCATCTGTTGCCTGAAGCCGGGACTCTCGGGCGTCTCTGAAACAATCCGCGTGCGGAGCATCGTCGATCGCTTCCTGGAACACAGCCGCATCATGGTGTTCGGCGAGGACGCCAAGGCGAAGGTGTTCTTGGGCAGCGCCGATTGGATGCCGCGAAACTTCAGTCGGCGGGTGGAGGTCATGTTCCCCGTCGAGGCGCCGGCGTTGCGCGAGCGGGTGCTGCAGGAGATTATCCCGACGTACCTGCAGGACAATCAACGGGCGCGGCTGCTGATGCCCGACGGGGCCTACGTGCGGTCGGTCGCCTGGCACGACGAGACGGATTACCGTGCGCAACGCGATCTGCTGGCCGCCACGGCCGTTGATCGCGCTCGGGACCCGATCGTGGTCAAGAAGGACAAGCCCTCCAAATCGGGTCGATCGGGCAAGGGCAAAGCCGCTGGCTGAGCAGGCGCCCGTCGTCAAATGCCGGCGGGCTCAGGGCTTCGGCTTGCGGACCCGTTGCTTGATCCGCTGCGAAAGCTTTTGCGTCTTGCGGGCCACATCCTCGCCCGCTTCGTCGGCCGCCACGATTTCGGCGATGTAGTTGATGTAGTTGATTTGCAGATGGTCGGTGAAGTGGTCGATCCGCCAGCTGCGCACGCCGCGCAGGAAACCGCGCAGGCGATCTTTGGTCCGCTGCCAGCCGGTGAGTCGGCGCAGCTTGCCGTTAGCGTTCAGATACATCTCCTTGCCCGTGTGGCGGTAGCCGAGCCAGGGCGGCGGCACGCGGGTGACGATGTCGTTGTTGTTGACCCACCTGTAGTGCGGCAATTGCGCATGGTTGACATAGGCACGGTTACCTACCCGCGGGCCTCCGAACGTGTGCAGCCCCGCGGGCGTCGACTCGATGTGCGACAGTTTGCAGCGGCCAGCGCAAATGGCGGCCATTGCGCCCCCGAGCGAGTGCCCGGTAAACCACAGCGTCTTGGCGTTGGTCTCTAGAATCTCCTCGATCTGGGGCCACAGGTCGTCGACTTCGCGTTTGAAGCCGCGATGCACGCGTCCCACAGTCTCGGCCAACGCCATCAGCGCATTCACGTCGGCCTTGATGTCATTCCACTCGTGCGCCTCGGTCCCGCGGCACACGACGACCGTGTCGTACTCGTTGGTAAAGAAATACGCCTGGGCGCCATCGCGGTCGAGATACCGCACGTTCGGCAGGCCGATTTGCTCGCCCAAGCGGGCGGCAATTTCCTCGACGTAGTACGCGATGTCGGCCAACTCCGCCAGCAGCAGCGCTTGTCGCCAGAACGACAGGTCTTTGATTGGTCCCGCGAGCGGCTGGCTGCGCCACGTGTGCGGCAAGTGCTCCACGTCGGCCGCCACCGGACGCACCGGCGGGCGGATTTGCTTGGCGAGGACTCCCATGGTCAGCGGTGCTCCGTGCGCGCTGTCGAATAGACACAAACCGAGCACGGATTGTAATGGATTTCGCTGCGATCATGAAAGCAATTGCGGCGATGGGACATGCGAGCGAAGTCCGCGTCGCCGGTGTATTCAATCCGCATTGGCCCGGCTGCGCAGGTCCTCCCAGAATGGCCGCGCCGCGGCGACGTCGGCCTGCAGGTTTGCGTCATCGGCAAACTCGCGGGACAGGTCATCGAGCCACGTCAGGAAATACTCCGCCGCAGTGCGACTGATCCGCGGCTGGTAGTCCTGCTCCACGAACCACGCCCCGCTGGTGGCGTACTCGTACCGGTCAGTCGCGTCGGTGACGGCCCGCACCAGAAACCACCCGCTGCCGTCGAACGGCACCTCGGGCAACTTGCCGCCGGCCTGGGCCAACTCATCCAGCCGCACCGTGTGCAGCACGCTGCCGTTCTTGACGATCTCCAGATACTCGATGTGCGTCTGAGCGTAGAACGCCAAGTTCAGGCCAATCTGGAAGCTGTGCTGTGTCCCCGCGGGCAGGTGAAACACGGCCCCCGGCGGCTGTCCCTGCACCAGCGGGCGCAGCAGGGGGCCGTTGGTCACGACGACGGCCCCCGAACGCAATCCGCCGAGCCACTCGTCGGGCGTGAATTGCTCGCCGCAGTGCACGTACACGCGATTGGCGCCGAGCGGCTGGTTTGTCTCCCCGGCCGCCGTGCCGGCGGCCGGGGTGATTCGCAGGCCGCACTCGAGCAACCGGTGATAGATCGATTCGGCGTACCGCCCGGGGCCCTCCTTGCCGGGAAAGAACGTGCGATCCAGCGGCCGCACGACCGGGTGCTCGTCGCCACGTCGCTTCGGCGTCGCTGCGTGCAGGATTTGCACGGCATCGAGCTGTCCGCCGGCGACCCACAGCGGCAGATCCCAGGCCGACGCCTGGCGGGCGATCGTGACGGCGCCCGCGTCGCGACCGGCCTGCAGGGCGGCCATCGTAGATTCGGCGTCCTTCCATTGGCAGACGTCCACCGGGGACTCGGCGGAGACAAACAGCAATCCGCCGCCGCGACGCTGGTCCAGCGCAGCGGTGAGTTGGCCCGCAGCGGGGGCGCCGCGGCTTTCCTCGCATTTCCCGGCGCGGTTTGCGACGACGGTCCTGGGGGCCACGTCCACGCCGCGGGCGGCCATCACGACATCCAGGCCGGCGTCGGGCGACTGCACATCAAGGTCGCCGGCGTACCAGCCCTCCTCGTGCATATCGACCCGGCGGGTCATTGCAATTTCCTTAGCATCGTCGGCGCCGCGAACGATCTCCAGCGTCCCCGGTTGCGTAAAGAACGTTTGGTACTCGGGGCCTGCCTCCAGCAGCAGCGAGTACCGCCCCCGCCGCAATTCCAGCAGCACGTCGCCGCTGAAGTAGACGCCATCGCCCGCGACGACCGTTCCGGGTGGTTTCAGGCGCGCCAGCCGATTCCGGGCGTCCCGCAACTCCAACCGCACCGGCATGGGTTCGCCGGACGCGGCGTCGACGACGGTCAGTTTCAACTGGCCGTCGGTTCTGGCCACGGCGAGCGGCAAACAGGTCGCCGAAACAACGGCGGTCAACGCGGCTGCGATGGTACGGCAGCCCAGCAACCGGCGGCGGAGCAAAAGTTCGTGCATATCGACATCATCACCCGTGGAAACTGTAGAGAATCAATTCTAGCACGCGGCCCGACTGGACCGATTTTGCGGTCTCCGGCGACGTTGCGGCCGTCTGCCGACCGTCAGGGCGGCGGCTCAACTCGCCATCGCCTCTCCCGCCGTGGCCAATGGGGCGGGTACCCCCGGCCGTGCGGCTCTGTAAAATGAGGTCGCCGCGCAGCGCCCCGTCGAATTGTCGAAGCCAACTTGCCACGCCCACGATATGGCCCAGGACCACTACGAAACGCTGGGAGTTTCACGCACCGCCACTGCGGACGAAATCCGCACGGCCTACAGGAATCTTGCGCGCAAATACCATCCCGACATGAATCCGGACGACCCGGGAGCGAAGTCGAAGTTCCAGGAAGTTCAGAACGCGTTCGATGTGCTGAACGACCCCAAGAAGCGCGAGATGTACGACCAGTACGGCGCCGACTTCGAGCGCGTCGGCGCTGGCGGCGGCCCGCATCCCTGGGCTGGCGGCGGTCCGGGCGGTCCGGGCGGCGGATTCGAGGTGAACCTGGACGACCTGTTCGGCGGCGGCGCGGGGGCGCCCGGGGGCGGCGGCTTTGCTGACTTGTTTCGCCAATTCGGCGGCGGCGGTCGCGGGCGCGCCGGCAAGCGGGCGGCGGCCGCGCGCGGGTCCGATCTGGAGCATGAGCTCACCGTGCCCTTCGCCACCTCGGTGCTGGGCGGCGAAGTGAGCGTGGCCGTGCAGCGGCCAAATGGCAACACGGAGACCATCACCGCGAAGATCCCGCCAGGGTTGGAAGACGGCAAGAAGATCCGCCTGCGCGGCCAAGGCGAGCCGGGCATTGCCGGCGGCCCGGCCGGCGATTTGCTCATCGCCGTTCACGCGGCGCCGCATCCGCATTTCCGTCGGCAGGGCAAACGGCTGGACGTGCGCGTGCCGATTACGCTGGCCGAGGCCGTCGCCGGCGCCAAGGTCGATGTCCCCACGCCGCACGGCACGATCACGTTGACGGTGCCGCCGGGGGCGTCCAGCGGGCAAAAACTGCGCGTCAAAGGCCACGGCGTGAAACCGCGCAGCGGCGAACCGGGCGACTTGTTCGCCGAGTTGATGATCGTGTTGCCCAAGGATCTCAGCGAGGACGAGCGGAATCAGATTGCCGAGATTGTCGGCAAGCACGCGCAGAATCCGCGAGGTGACCTGCGGTGGTAGTCGCGCCGATGTTTCTCCGCATCTTACCTGCTCGTGGGGCGTTGATTGCCGCGGCCGAGAAGATCCCCGAGCCAACGCGCACTGTCTTGCTGATGGCATTGCTGGGAATTGCCCTGCTGGGGCTGTTCCTGGTGGTCATGATCCTGCTGGGCGGACACTGGGTGCGGCGGATTGGCTCGCACCGCCGTGGGCCGAGCGTGCCGCCTGATCGGGCGCCCGTGCGACGACGCGAGTCGTCGGTCGACGACGCTGACCGTGCTGACGGGAACAAGCCGTCGGAAAGCGGTGACACGGTCGATGATGTGGGGGAGACGCGGATCGATTGAGCGGAGGCATGCGGCGAGTCGCGCCCTACGCGAACGCCAGCCGGATTGTGGCGCCGCCCGGACCGCGTAGCGGTCCGGCTAGGGGCGACGACGCGGTGCGACGTTGGAGCGAGGGCGTTTTGCTTCCTGTTTGCACACAATGGCTGCTGAAAACACAGCCGCGGACTTTGAGAGGGTTTGGGACGGCGTGTCGCGATTCCCCAAGTCATCGAAACTGTTGAAGTCCGCCGAGTTCGACCGCGTGTTCAAGCGCCGGCGGTCGCGGGGCGACGGCGTGCTGGTGGTCTACGCCTGCGAGAACGACGTCGGCGCGCCGCGGCTGGGGCTGGTCGTCTCGCGCAAGGCGGGCAATGCGGTCACGCGCAATCGGTGGAAGCGGTGCCTTCGCGAGGCGTTCCGGCTGAGCCAGCACGAACTGCCCGCCGTCGACTTGGTGGTGCTCCCGCGGCCCAAGGCAAGTCCCACGATGCCGCTGGTCCGGCGCTCGCTGGTCAGGCTGGCGCGCGAGGCGGACGCGCTGCTCAACAAACGCCGCTCGGAGCGGTCGTCATGACGGGCTTGCTGCGATTCTTCGGCCGCCTGCCTGCGGCTGTGCTCGTCGCGATGGTGCGGTGCTATCAGTTCGGGATCAGTCCTTGGCTGGGCCCGCGATGCCGCTATCAGCCGACTTGCAGCGAGTATTTCGTTGAAGCGGTTCGCAAATATGGCGCACTGCGAGGCGGCTGGCGCGGCGTGCGACGCATTTGCCGTTGCCATCCCTGGGGCGGCAGCGGATACGATCCGCCGTAGATTTTGAGGCTCTCGGCTCTCGGCCGTCGGCTTTCGGCCTAGGCACGCAGGCGCTGGCCGAAAGCGGATAGCCCAGAGCCAACGGCCGAAGCGCTTTCGCGCATAAGAGTTGGCGCATGTCTGGAGCCCACCCCACGTCCGTGCTAGCGTCCAACCTCTCCGCCCCGCCTTGACCCGTACGCGGTTGCGTCCTACTCTCCCCGCCGCTTGTCGGTCCCCGCGCTTGGGGTGCGCCGCACACGCGCTGAAAACGGAGCAAGGACGCATGAACACTCGTCGAGCCGCCCATCCATTTCGCCTGACAGCCGTTTCGCTTGGCCTGGGGGGCGCGATCGCCTGCGCCGCCGCCGGTTGCATGGGCCCCCTGTTCCGTCACCAGAGCCCCGACGCCGAGTTGGATACGGCGTCTGAGGAGCGCAATGAAACGGGGACGCGGCTGATCAGCAGCGTGGCGCATCCGCACGGGCTCAGCTTTGTGAAAGTCGAGTCGGTGGCGTTGGTCTCGGGGCTGGCCGGCACCGGCGAGGACCCGCCGGTTTCACCGCAACGGGCTGAGATGCTCGCCGAGCTAAATCGCCGCGAGGTCCCGCAGCCCAACGAACTGCTTGCGTCGCCAAACACGGCGTTGGTGCTGGTGCGCGGGTTCCTGCGGCCTGGCATCCAAGAGGGCGACACGTTCGATATTGAGGTCCGCACGCCCACGCGGAGCGAAACCAAAAGCCTGCGCGGCGGCTGGATGTATGAAACCAGCTTGACCGAAACGGCCGTGCTCGGGTCGGCGCTCCGCAAGGGGCACGTCACGGCAATGGCCAAGGGCGAGATCCTGGTCGACCCCTCAGCGGAAATCGACGAGGACGGCGCCTACCTCACTCGGGGCCGCATTCTGAGCGGCGGCGTCGCCACCAAGTCGCGCCGGTTGGGGCTGATCCTTGACCACTCGCACCAGTCGATCCGCATGAGCCAGACGGTGGGCAAGGCGATCAACGAGCGGTTCTTCGCGTACTTCGACGGCTCCCGCCGCGGCGTCGCCGTGCCCAAGACGGACGAATTCATCCAGGTCGACGTCCATCCGCGGTACGCGGACAACGTAGGCCGATACATGCGCGTCGTCCGCAACATTGCCCTGCGCGAAACGCCCAGCCAGCGGCTCGCGCGGCTGGAACTGCTCCGCAGCCAGTTGTTCGATCCCGTGACGGCCTCGACGGCCGCAATTCGCCTGGAGGCCATCGGCGACAACGACGCGATCGCCGTGCTCAAGGATGGCGCTGAGGCCGAAGACGCCGAGGTGCGGTTCTACGCGGCCGAAGCGCTGGCCTATTTGGATGTGACCGAGGCGGTTGCTCCGCTGGCGGCCGCGGCGCGCGACGAACCCGCCTTCCGGGCCCACGCCCTGGGCGCGCTGAGCACCATGCAGGACGGCGCCGCCAGCGAAGCGCTGGAGAAAATGCTGCCGCTCAAGAGCGCGGAAACGCGCTATGGCGCCTTTCGAGCACTGGGCAAGGTGTCGCCGAATCACCCGATGGTGGCCGAGAAGAAACTCGGCGGCAAATTCAGCTATCACGTGCTCGACGTCGCCGGGCCGCCGATGGTGCATGTGACCAGCAGCCACAAGCCGGAGATCGTGTTGTTTGGCCGCGACCACCAGCTGAAGCTGCCGTTGGTCGTCGACGCCGGGCAGCGGATCATGCTCAACGGTTTGAGCGGCGCGCAGATCACCGTCAATCTGTTCACGCCCGGCGAACCGACGCAGAAACGCACGGTGTCGACCGACCTGGACGAAGTCATTCGCACCATCGTGGAACTGGGCGGCGACTATCCCGACGTGGTGCAGATGCTTCAAGAAGCGCGGGCGTCGGGAGCGTTGACCAGCCGGTTTGCCGTGAACGCTTTGCCGGACACCGGGCGCCGCATTAGCGACGACGACAACGACGACAAGCCTGAATTGGCCGCTCGTTAGCGCCGCACCCGGTGTGCGGCCGGACACGGCGTCGGTTCGCCAATTTGACAAGACCAGGTTACAGGGCCGCCGCCGCTTTCCCCTCTGCTCGCGATGCTGCAAGCCCTCGAACTCGCCGGCTTCAAAAGCTTTGCCGATCGGACTCGATTCGAGTTCCTCGCTGGCATTACGGTGGTCGTGGGCCCCAACGGCTCGGGCAAGAGCAACGTGGTGGACGCAATCCGCTGGGTCCTGGGGTCGCAGAGCGCCAAGAGTCTGCGCGGCAAGGAAATGACCGACGTCATTTTCGGCGGCGCATCGGGGCGGCGACCGGCGAACTCCGCCGAGGCGTCGCTGGTGTTCGACAACTCGGCCGGGCTGCTCGACATCGACGCCCAGCAGGTGCAGATCACCCGCCGCGTGCTGCGTAGCGGCGAAAGCGAGTACCTGATCAACCGCCAGCCGCGGCGGTTGCGGGACATTCGCGAGTTGCTGGCCGGCATCGGCGCCGGCATGGGCGTCTACAACATCATCGAGCAGGGCAAAGTCGACGCCATGCTGCAGGCCTCGCCCCGCGAGCGCCGCACAATCTTCGAGGAGGCCGCCGGCATCAGCCGCTTTCGCATGAAGCGCGAAGAGGCCGACCGCCGTCTGCAACGCGTCCAGCAAAACCTGCTGCGATTGGCCGACATTGTCGAGGAGTTGGAATCGCGACTGCGGAGCGTCCGTTCGCAGGCCGGACGGGCGCGCAAGTACGCCGAGGTGGCCGCTCGCCTGCAACAGCTGCGCGTGCATGCCGGTCGCCAGGATTGGCAACGCCTGACTAAGCGAATCGATGCGCTCCGCGCCGCGGCGGACGCCGAGTCGCTGCAGGCCGACGAGTTGGAAACGCAGGTTGCCCAGCGCGACGCCGCGTTGGCCGCCCATGACGAGGCGGGTGAACGTCTGCAGGCCGACGCACAGCAGATCGCCGACGAACTGGCGACGCTCCGCGAGAAGCTGGCACAGTGCCAGGCCAACGGCGCCACGGCGCTGGCCCGCAGCGAGGAACTTGATGCCGAGGCACGCCGTCTCGGCGCCCAGCTTGTGGCTGTCACCAACCGCGCCGGCAGTTCGCGCGACCTTTCTGATCAATCCGTCGCCGACCTGCAATCCGCTGAGGCGGAGTTCGATCGCCTGTCAGCGCGAGTGGAAGCTGCCGCCGAGGAATTCGCCACGCTGGACCGCAAGATGCGGGAGCTCCGCGAACGCGAACGACAGGCCGCGGCGACATTGGAGGAAGCCAACCGCGAAGCGGCGGCGCAATCCAACCGGCGCGAACTGCTGTCGGCCAAGTTGGCCGCTGCCGAGGCCGCCGTGGCACGGGCGAACGAGGAGGCCGAGCCGCTGCAGTCGCAACAATCGCGGCTACAAGGCGAAGCCGCGTCCGCCGCGGAAACTCTGGCCACTGCCGCGGCCGAACTGGCCGCGGCCAAGAGCGCCGCGGAAACGACGGCCGCCCAACTCGACGCCGATCGCATCACGCTGGATGCAAAGCAAAAGCGGCTGGTCGAGGTCCAGGGGCAGCACTCGGGGGCCCGCGAGCGGATTGCCGTGCTGGAGGAGTTGGAGCGGCGGCTGGACGGACTCAACGCCGGCGCCCGCGAGGTGCTTCGTCGGGCCCGCCAGGAACCCGACGGGCCGTTCGGCGGGGTCCGCGGCGTGGTGGCCGACTTGCTGCACGTGGACGCGGACATCGCACCTCTGGTCGAAATCGCGCTGGGCGAGCGGGCCGACTATCTGGTGGTCAAGCAAACCTCCGATCTGGCTGGCGCCCTGGCTGAGGAGCGGGAGGCGTGGGCCAGTCGTACCACGTTCCTGCGGCTCGATGTGCCGCAGCCGGCCAGCGCCGTGGATCGGATTGACTTGACCGACGAGCCGGGCGTCATCGGCCGGGCGGATCGATACGTCGAGGCGGCCGGCGCGTTGTCCGGTCTGCCGCAGCGGCTCCTGGGTCGTTACTGGCTGGTCGAATCGCTCGACGTGGCGTTGTCGCTCTCCGCCGGACTGGGGCGGGGGTTGAACTTTGTGACCATTGGCGGCGAGATGCTGACCGCAGACGGGGCGATGGTCGTCGGGCCCCGTCGCACGACGTCCGGCCTGCTGTCGCGGCGGAGCGAGTTGCGCGCCTTGCGCGAACACGCCGAGTCGCTTGCCGCGGAACTGGAGACGACGCAGCAAGATTGCGAGACGCTTACCCAGCGGATTGCCGAAGGGCAGCGGGCCGAGCGCGCCAACTCCGCACGCCGGGCAGCGCTGGTCCAACTGAATCATGAGAAACAACTGCAGGCGACCGCGGCGAAAGAGCGGCTGGAAGAGCTGGAAACCCGGCTCGCAGTCGTCGTCGCTGCCCGCGACGAGGCCCAAGGCAATGCGGCCGACCACCGGCAAGAGATCGCCGACGCGGCGGCCCGGCTTGCCGAATTGCAGCAATTGACGGCCCGCGAGCAGGCCGTCGCCACCGAAGCGGCCGATCAGCGGAAGGCCGCGCGACAGCGACACGAAGAGTTGCAGGCGGCGTTGACCGAGGATCGGATCTCACTGGCACGCAGCGAGCAGCGCCGTGACGGGCTGCGCCGCGAGGTCGAGCAACTCACGCGCGAACGTCGAGAGAAAGACCGAGCGCTGGCGGATCTCGCCCAGCAAGTCCAGCAGCGCCTTGCGCAGCGCGACGCGCTGCGTCGCGAAAGCCTCGCCCAGTCAACCGAAGTCGCCGAGCTGTTTGCCCGCAAGGATGCACTGATCGACGCCAAGGCCGCCATCGACTCCCAACGTCAGACGCGGCAGGGCGAGCGAGCGACCCTGGCTCGCGACGTGGAAGCGCTGCGGCGCGAGTGCCTTGCCGCCCAGCGCCGCGTGCAGCAGGCCCAGTTGGAGCTGCAGCAATGGGAACACCAGCGCAGCACGTTGGCTGAACGCTTGCGTGACGACTATGAAATCGATCTGGCCGCAGCGGCGCACGCCGACATCGACGAGCAACTCGCCGCGATGGCTCGCGAGGCGATCGACCGCGAGATCGCCGACCTCCGTGAGCGGGTGCAAGCCACGGGCCCGGTCAACACGGCCGCCGTGGCCGAGTTGGAAGAGCTGGAGCAGCGCTACCAGGCGATCGCCGCGCAGCACGAGGATTTGTCAGCCGCGCGGGACCGACTGCAGAAGATTATCGCCCAGATCAGCACCGAGAGCCGGAAGTTGTTCGTCGATGCCGTGGAGGAGGTTCGCGGCCACTTTCAGCAAATCTTCTCCACTCTGTTCGGGGGCGGCGAAGCGACGATTGTCCTGGAGAACGAGGACGGCGCCGACGTGCTGGAATGTGGCGTGACGATCGTGGCACGCCCCCCGGGCAAGCAGCCGCGCAGCATCTCGCTGCTGTCCGGCGGCGAGCGCACGCTGACGTGCGTGGCGCTGCTGTTGGCGATCTTCCGAAGCCGCCCCAGCCCGTTCTGCGTACTCGACGAAGTCGACGCGGCGCTCGACGAAGCGAACATCGACCGCTACGTCACGGTACTGAAGGACTTTATGAAGTCCACGCAGTTCATCGTGGTCACCCACTCTAAACGCACGATGACCTGCGGCGATACGCTCTACGGCGTCACAATGCAGGAGTCGGGCGTGTCGAAACGGGTGTCGGTCCGCTTTGAGGATGTCAGCGAGGGCGGACGGATCAGCGCGGCGGCGCAACGGCGAGCTGCGTAGCCGATGCTCCCCGCCGTCGAAGGGGGGCGGCGGAGCGATTCCAGAAGCCCTGCCACTCCGATCGTCACAGAAGCCGCGGCTGACCCTCCCCTCGCCCCTCCCTGCAAGGGAGGAGACCCACAGCTAAGATTCGACGGCGGTCGCGTATCCGAACCGCTCGACGTAGTCGCCGCATTCGTGCTGAATCCGCTCGGCCAGCGCCGGCGGCAGTTTGTGTTTGTTGCGACGGTAGTCCTTCTTCGCTTCGAAATACTCGTCGAGCTTCGGCCGCAACTGTTCGAAGCCGTCGAGGCCAAACCGGTCGTAGACGCCGCGGATCGTCTCGATGGGCTCGGCGATCAACTCCTCGTAGCGGACGTCGACGTACTGCCCCGCGGGAATCAGCTCGCGGTCGCGCTGTTCCAGGCGGTGCATTGTCGTGAACAGGTTGAACATCGAGTCTTCCAACTCGTCGTACCGCGGCGCCTGCAGGCCCTGCATGTAGTGCAGCCGCTGGAATGTGCGAATCATCGAGGGGATCACGTCGTACGGATCACGGACCAGATGCACGTACTGCGCTGCCGGGAACAGATCGTGGAACACGCCCAGGCGCGCCGTGTGCGTGGGGCTCTTCAGCACTACGCGCCGCGGGTCGGCCACGGCCAGTCGTTTCAGGAACCGGACGAACAGTTTCCGCCACTGCTGTTGGTGCGCGGGCGTCGATGCGGCAAAGTCGAGATACTTCTCATACTCGCGGTCGTTCGGCCAACCCCACTGCAGGTAGGACGAGTCGAGGCCCAAGTTGCAGATGGCGAATTCGTCTTCCTGCGGCAGGTCGATGCCCATCTCCATGGCGTCCATCGGCCGATGGGCCGGCAGCGTCCACCGCAGCAGCGGCCGCGTCAGCCAGCCGGACGACAGGAAGTGATGCGGCGCCATCACCTGCAGCGTCGTGGGGTAGGAAAACTGCTCGTCGAGCACCATCAACTCGTGCAGCAGCGTGGTGCCGGTGCGCCAGTGCCCGACGATCATCAGCGGCGGCTGCAAGTCGACCGCGTCCACGCGGCGTCGGGTCGTCAGTTCTTCCCACACTCGCAGCGTCGAGTTGACCGCCGACGCCAGCGAGATCGACAGGCACATCGGAATTCGCCCTGGCGAAACCCGAAACCCGCCGCGGGCGAGCATTTTCAGCCAGATGCCGACCGTCATGCCATGCCACATTCGCGGCGCCGCACCGTGGAAGTTCAGCCGGTCGGACGTGTACTGGGTACTGTTGGGCACGGAAGTGGAAAGTCGAAGGGCGGAAGGGGGAAGAACTTAGCGGCGGCGGCCACGCCGCTCGTGGATCGCCGGCCTCCCAACCTAACCGATCACCAGTCGCCAGTCACCTTGGTCGCGATATTCGTGAGTCGCCGGGCGCGGAAAACTGGTCACCGGTCACTCAACCCGTCTCACATCTTGATCATGCAGGACGCAAACCGGGCCAGTCGCCGCAGGACGTGCAGCGGCTTGAGCAGCGGTCTGCCGTCGACTTCGAATTTCAGCGATCGCCAGAACTCGCCGGACAGCGGCGTCACTTCGCCGGTGATCAGGGCCCGTTTGAAGTCTGCCTCGGTCGTGCGGATGATCAGATCGCAATCGGGCAGCAAGACGGGAGCCACCTCGCCCACCCCCCGGCGGATCGTGAAGGTGTAGCTGCGATTGGCGTCGGTGAACACAAAGGCAATGGCCAGGTCCACGCGGGCCGCCCGGTCGGGATCGACCCGGCTGGGAAACACGGCAATCAGCGTGTCGGTTGGCACGTGGGCGATGGTCGCGGCCGTGACTTTCGGCTTTTTGGGGGGATGGAGCTCGCCGCGCAACTCCGCGGCGTCGCTGAATCGCCAACTTCGCATCAGCGGATTGGGTTCCTGCTCGGCCAGGCGGTCCTCGACTTGCGCCATCAACTCGGATGCCTGCTTGTCCTTGCCGTTCAGAGCGAGCAGGTGGTCGCCCAGCCATTCGGCCCACTGCAGGTCATCGTCCGCCAGAGCCTGCTCCAGAGCCGACCGCATCCCCGCGGCGCCGCCAAACCGGGGAAGCAGCCGCTCGGCCACCACGCGGCGCGGCGGCGGATTGAGATGGGCCGCGCAGCCGTCGAACCATCCCAGGTAGCCGTCGTAGATGCCGCGCACGGCCCCGCGGACCGTCCCGTACTGCTCGACCAGATAAGGATGATCGGCCAACCGCGGCGGCAATTCGATTTCTTGGACCAGTTGCTCGGGCGTCTTGTGGGCGTTGATGCCGCGGACCACGCTGTCGTGGACGAAAGCGATCGCGTCGCGGTAGTCGGTCAGCAATTGCTGGATGCGGTCGGCGCCGACAATCGGTTCGGTATGCCCTAACAGTAGGCATTCCGGGGCCGGGGAGAGCCGCCGCATCGCATCGAGCGAGGCAATCCAGCCCTCAACAGGTCGTGGCGCGACGCCGCGAATGGAGTACAGATTGGGGAACGCCCGGTAAAAGTTGTCGCCCGCGTGCAGCACGCGCAATTCCGGAATCCACACGAACAGGTGATCGTGCGTCTCGCCCGGAGCGGCATGCAACTCGATCCGCAGGTCGCCGTGGTCGAGGGTCGCCGTGTCGAGAAATGTCTCGGTGGGATACAGAATCGGCGAGGCGGCTTCGGCGCCCAGATCGAGCCGCGGCCCGATGCCGTTGTGCGGCAGGGTCTCGAAGGGCAATGCCGCGCCGAACTGCTTGGCCGCGCGGCGCATGTAGGCCAGCGGCAGTTTGTTCTGCAGGGCCAACTCGTCGGCGAAACCGGCGTGGGCCCAGATGGGCGTCCCGGGCCGCTGCAGAGCGCAGGCCCCCCGGATATGGTCCGGATGCGAGTGCGTGTAAATAATGCAGTGCAGGTCGTCGACGCCGGTGCGCTGGACGAATTGCTGGCGGACCGTCGCGGCGGTCTCGACGCTAGGACCGCAGTCGATGGCCACGAAACCGCCGCCAGTTTCAACGAGCGTGACGTTCGCCAGGTTGAAATTCAACGCGCAATGAACCGGCCCGAACTGAAACCAGTGCGGTTCGCCGAACTGATTTCCGGCGGCGCGTGCGTCGCAAGCGTCGTTTGACAGGGCCATGACTCCGGGTTCTCCGGCTCCGGTACTCCGGCCGATAGCGTCCAGCGCCCCGTGCCCCAAGTCAACTAGCGTTCTGGTCCAATCCGTCGTCGACGGAGGCATTGTTGCTGGCAGATTCGGCCGCGTCGGCTGAGATTCCGGGCTCCGAAGTGCGATACGGTCGCGCGGTGATCGGGGGGCTTTGCACCGGAATAACCCCTGCGAATGGTCGCGCGCGGTGCGACAGGAGGATTCTGCACGGCTGCTATAACCCGGCCAAACTCCGCGATGGTTGAAAGTTTCTAAAGTCGGTCCCCCGTTCGAATCGAAATAACAGTTCGGAGAGACTGTCTCAGCCGCCCGGCTTCCGCACCAGCGAAGGCCGATCCACGCGGCTGGTGAAAGACGGTCTCTTCACAGGGGGGAGCCTGCCAAGACGACGCGCACTCACGCCGAAGGCGCAGCGACGCGACCGGTCCGCAAAGAGCGGACTGCCAGCGCCGCGATCGTGCAAGCTCTCTCACCACCGTCAGGACGAGGTCCGCGTGACGCGGGTTCGCCCCTGGCATCGCCGAGATAGACAGTTCAAGCAGTCGCAGCGTGGCGAAGATGTCGGTTGGAGCGGCTAGACCCAAAGCTCTCCAATTTAACGACTTTCGCCAATCTCCGAGTGCTTGCATTGCCGAAGAGGAGATATGCACGGCGACGGATCAGAAGGACCTGACCCAGCTCCCGAGCGAAAGACAATAACGGCCCCGACCCAGGGGAAGCGCATCGTTGGCATCGACCCAGCAGGCGGAAGGGAGTCTCGACGCCGCGCCAACACGATGCACGTACCCGCGGGCCGCGTGGTTGCGAATTGGCAAGTTCGCAGCCGGATTGAGCGTTAACGCGAGAATTTTTTGGAGTACCCGTGATGAAGGTCTTTACAACTGGTCAGGTCGCCAAGATCTGTAAAGTGGCCCCGCGCACGGTCAGTAAGTGGTTCGACTCTGGTCGGCTCAAGGGCTACCGGATTCCTGGCTCCCAGGATCGCCGGATCCCCCGCGAGTATCTGATCAAGTTCCTCAAGGAGCACGGCATGCCGCTGGGCGACCTTGAAGACGAGGCGATGGCCAAAGTACTGATCGTGGCCCAAGATCAGGTTCTCATCGAGAATCTGAAGCGCGAGCTCCCCGCCGAGAAATCGTTCCGCACGTCGACGGCCGCCAGCGGCTTCGAAGCCGGCATCCAAGCCGAAAGCTTCCACCCCGACTGCATCATCGTCGATTTCTCGATCGGACAGCTCGAGGCGCTGCAGATCTGCCAAAATCTGCGTCGCAGCCCCGACTTTGCCGAGACGATTCTGATCGCCCTGCTGCCGGACGACGGCACCACCGCGAGCTTCGATCGTTCGAGCATCAACGAAACGTTCAAGAAGCCGTTCGACGCCGCTCTGTTGGCTGAGCGACTCCGCACGCTGATCGGCGCCCGCAAAGAGCTGGTCTAAAGCGTGCCCGCGGCTTGCCTCGCGACGAGAGGCGAACACGAGACGAGACAACCCGCCGTCGGCGCCGACCCCAAGCTGATTGCCGACAGCAGACAACGACCCAACCCGAGAGCGCGTCGCTGTTCTCGGATTTGATATAGCAGGGGCGATCGAAAGAGTCGATTGCACGCGCGGCTGTTGCTTCCCGAGACAGCCGCGCCCCTCGCGTTAACGAGAAAGCTCCGTCGCAACCGCGGCGGAGCTTTTTTCGTATCCATCGGCTAAGATGTAACCGTCGACCGCCGCGTTGCGATCTGGAGCTGGGCATGCCTGATAACTCTCAAGAGCTGGTTGTCGTGAAGAGCGTTCGCGACGAGATGGAGGCCGCGATGGTCGTGGCCCTGCTGGAGCGAATCGGCGTCGACGCGGTGGCCGACGGCGGTTTCACGGCGGGTTTTCGCGCCGAGGCGCCCGGCGAGGTGGCGATCCGCGTCCGCCGCGAGGACGAGGCCGCGGCCCGGCAAGCCCTGGACGGGGCCGAGCCAGACGGCTCTGGCGAGCGTTAAGCCGCGTTTCTGCCGTGCGGTTTACCTTCACGGGGCCGCTGCGATGCCCTCGACGCGGGGCCTCGGTTGCCTAGAATGGGGCGTTCCGGCGGGCCAGGGCCCGGCTGGCGTGTGAACCGCTTTTACCTGATCTTGCCTGACTCGAGCCTGTGCGGTGCCCAACTCGCTGACGCATTTCGACGACCAGGGCGCCAGCCGGATGGTGGATGTCAGCGGCAAGGCCGCGACGACCCGGCGGGCGACCGCCGAAGGATTCGTCCGCATGCAGCCGGCCACGCTGGCCGCGATCCTGGATCGCGAATTCGCCAAGGGCGATGTGCTGGAAGTGGCTCGCCTGGCTGGCATTATGGCAGCCAAGAGAACCGGCGAACTGATTCCCCTGTGCCACCCCCTGCCGCTGGAGTCCGTGACGATCGAATTGACGCCTGTCGGCGACGATCGTCTGCGGATCATCGCCGAGACGGCCGTGACGGCTCGGACGGGCGTAGAGATGGAAGCGCTGACCGCGGTCTCCGTGGCCGCGTTGACGGTGTACGACATGTGCAAGGCGGTCGACCGCGGTATGACAATCGAGCAGACGCGCCTGCTGGCCAAGAGCGGCGGCGCCAGCGGCGACTTTGTCGCGGATGCCGCGGAAGGAGCCCCCTCATGAGTCAGGCTCCCTCGGTCGACGCCGGCATCCAACAGCGACTAGCCGCCTTGCTGGCCCCGATTCTCCCCGACCTGGCCGAGGTCGATGCGCGGCTCCGGGCTGAGCTGCGAAACGACGATCCGTTCGTCAACGAACTGGCCCAGCATTCGTTCCGCATGAGCGGCAAGCGACTGCGACCGGCCCTGCTGCTGCTCACCGCCCGGGCCGTGGGCGAGATTAATGACGATCATCGCACGCTGGCCGCCGTGGTCGAGATGATTCATACCGCCACGTTGGTCCACGACGACGTGCTCGACGAAGCCGAGGTGCGGCGGCACGTCGCCACGGTCAACGCCCGATGGAGCAACCAAACCAGCGTGCTGCTGGGCGATTACCTTTTCACCCACGCCTTCTACTTGGCCAGCACCCTGGAGACCACCTTTGGCTGCCGCACGATCGGTCGGGCGACCAACATCGTCTGCGAAGGAGAGCTACGGCAAACGGCCAGCAGCGGGGATTTCTCGCTGTCGCGCGACGACTACTTTGCCATTGTCGAAGCAAAGACGGCCGAGCTGACGGCCTGCGCGTGCCTGCTGGGCGCCCACTACGCCGGCGCGGACGCGTCGGTTGCCGAAGAATTGCAGTGCTACGGCCGCGAGTTGGGCGTCGCCTTTCAAATCGCCGATGATCTGCTCGACCTGGAAGGGGACGAGCAGGCAGCCGGCAAGTCGCTGGGCACCGACCTGGCGAACCGCAAGATGACGCTGCCGCTGATCACGCTCCGCGATCGGCTGGACGATGCCGAGCGGAACCGTCTGATGGGGCTGTTCGAGGAACCGATCGTCGAGTCGCAAGCGGCGCTGCTGGAGTGGCTTGCCGATAGCGGGGCCCTGCAGGAAGCCCGCGAGGAAGCGGCTGGAATTGCCGCCGCGGCGGTCGCGCGACTCGATGTGCTGGCGGATTCGCCCGCCAAAGCCGCCCTGGCCGGTCTGGGGCAGTTTGTGGTTAAGCGCAATGCCTGACTCTGCCGAGCCAGTGCGCCACGCCTCTGCGAATCGTGCCGAGTTGCCTGGAGCCAATCGCTTCGCGCACGGCTCACAGAGCCGTGGCACGCGTGCGGGCTGTTTGCTCTAGAGGTCGACTTCCCGCCCTGCGGCGGCAATCTGCTCAGCCAGTTTCTCCGTGTCTGGCTCGCCGGCGATGTCGACAAACCGGCACTCGCTCAGGCTGCGAAACCATGTTCCCTGCCGCTTGGCGAACTGCCGCGTGCGGGTCTTGATCTTGGCGACCATCGTGTCGTAGTCCCACTCGCCGCTCAGATGCGCGATCACCTCGCGGTATCCGACTGCCTGGCTGGCAGTGCGACCCAGCTGGCGCCCGTCGGCGGTCAGGCCGCGTACTTCATCGACCAAGCCTCGCCGCAGCATCTCGTCGACGCGGGCGTTGATGCGGTGGTAGTGCTCGTCGCGCTCGCGGCGCAGCACGAACACGCGCCGCCGCTCGGCTGGCACGCCGTCATCAAACTCCATCTGCTGATGGCTGATCGGCTGCCCCGTGGCCCGATAGACTTCCAGGGCCCGAATGAGTCGCCGCGTGTCGTTGGGGTGAATGGTCGACGCCGCCACCGGATCAATTTCCTGCAGGTGACGGTGCAGCGCTGCGGCGCCCACTTGCTCGACTTCCTCGGCCACCTGCTGCCGCAGCTGCCAATCGGCTGGCGGGCCCTCGAATAATCCGCGCAGCAGTGCCTTCAGGTACAGCGGGGTGCCGCCGACGAACAGCGGGGTCCGCCCTCGCTGGCGGATTGCCGCAACGACCTCGTCCGCCCGTTCACGGTACTGGGCAACGCTGAATTCGCCCTGCGGATCGACAATGTCGATGAGATGATGCGGCACGAGGGCCTGCTGCTGCGGCGTCGGCTTGGCCGTGCCGATGTCCATGCCGCGATAGATGGCCATTGAGTCGAGCGACACGATCTCGGCGTCCAACTGCCGGGCCAGCGCCAGCGCAGTGCCGCTCTTGCCGGTGGCGGTCGCCCCGGTCAGGTACCAGCAGTCGATGAAAGGGTTGTCGCTCGGCATGTTGCGCAGATGGAAATGGACAGGATAGCAGGATTCGCGGGATGAACAGGATGAAGCAACAGGTGGTGTGAGTAGCTCAAGCCGGAGGCAGCTGGGGAGGAACACGGGGAGCCCGAAGCAATGGCCATCCAGGCTGCCTCTGGCTCGGCAGAGCCTCGCACTCCCGGATCGGCCCCATATCCCGTCAATCCTGCGAATCCTGCGATCCTGTCTATTTCTGGACCGATTCCGGGCGAAGCCATTTCGCTCGTTGTCGACGGCTCGGCGGCTGCCTAAACTACGGGATTGTCCAGCCCGTGCCTGTCCCATTGTGTCGATCCGGCGACCGTCAACAAGCGGCCGCCGCGGCCGTCACCGCCCCCAGATTCCAACCGCTCATGCGACCGCTCGATCAACTTGAAGCCACCATCGCCGAGCGCAAGGCCGCAGCCGACGCCGGCAAGTCGTATACGGCCAAGCTGCTCGCCGGCGGGGTGGAGAAGGTGGGCGCCAAGGTGACCGAGGAGGCCGCCGAAGTGGTCGAGGCCGCCGCCGAGCCGGGCGACGCCGGCCGCACGCACACGATCGCCGAAGCCGGCGACGTGTTGTACCACCTGCTCGTCCTGCTGGCGCTCCGCGATATCAAGCTGGCCGATGTGGAAGCCGAACTCGCCCGTCGGTTCGGCATGTCGGGCTTGGAAGAAAAAGCGTCCCGTAGCTCGCAAACCTGAATTCTCACCACAGAGGCCACAGAGAGCACAGAGACGGCAGGCAAAACTGAGATGGAACAGCCGGAGCGTGAGGCCAGAGTATGCGATGAATGCGGGAGCAAGTACTTCGCCACGAGTTCCCAGATGGACCGTTTGTGTCCTGAATGCGCTCATCGACTCTACGGATATCCCAACAGCGATCACATCCTTGAATCTGGTCGATGCACAAAATGCGGCTGGGATGGCGCCTGCTCAGAGTTTCTTGCCCGTTCCGTTAACTGCACCCAGGAACGTGACTGAATCAGTCACTCCGTGTTCTCTGTGTCCTCTGTGGTGACATACCCGGCGAATCAAACAATGTCCGACAATCTCCGCATCGGCGTTCCCAGCAAGGGCCGCCTCGCCGAACTCTCGACCGACCTGCTCAAGGAAGCGGGGCTGAGCTTCCGTCGGCAGGACCGCAGCCTGTTTGCGCGGGTCCGCGACATGCCGATCGACGTCACCTTCCTGCGCACCGACGACATCCCCACGCTGTGCGCCGAAGGCGCGATCGACCTGGGCATCACTGGCAGCGATCTGGTGGCCGAGAGCGGCGCCGAGCTGACCGAGCGGCTGCGTCTGGGCGTGGGCAATTGCCGCCTGGCGATTTGCGTGCCCGAGGACAGCCCGGCCCAGAAGCCGGGCGACCTGACTGCGGCGCGCGTGGCGACCAGCTTTCCGCACGTGACGCGCACCTTTCTGGCCGAGCACGGCGTCGAGCCGCACGTCGTCGAACTGACCGGCTCGGTCGAGGTGATGATCGCCCTGGGCGTGGCCGACGCGATCGTCGATCTGGTCGAAACCGGCAGCACGCTGGCCGCCAATCGGCTGCGGATCCTCGCGGAGATCGGCAAGTACGAAACCGTCTTGGTGCAGAACCCAGCGACCGTGCACGCGGCCATGTGCGATCGCATCACGCGCCGGCTCGAGGGCGTCGTGATCGCGCGGGCCTATTCGCTGCTGGAGTACAACGTGCCCGCCGACAAGCTCGCCGAGGCGGAGAAGATCACCCCGGGGTTCAATTCGCCGACGGTCAACCGGCTGGAGCAGGAGGGCTGGTTCGCCGTGCGGGCGATGGTCCGCCGCGGCGAGGTCATCGGCATCATGGAGCAGCTCGAGCAACTGGGCGCGACCGCCGTGCTGGAGACGGCCATCAGCAACTGCCGGCTGTAGGCTTTTCCGTGCCACGGCTCTGTGAGACGTGCATTTGCGTTCAGTTCACCCAGAAACTGAACCACCACAGCCGCCCGCTGAATACCTGCTGCGTCTCCCGCCAGAACTGGCGGCTGGTGACTTCGCCGTCTTCGAGATACGGTCCCGCGCCGCTCCCCTGCGCCCACAGCACGAAGTCGAATGTGCGCGGCTCCTCGAACACGCGGCGCAGGTTCACGCCCTGCTTGGTCGTGCCGCGCCAGAACGGCAGCAGTCGCTCGCCGTTGAGAATCCGCTCGGTTTCGTCCAGGATCTCGCCCCAGCGGTCGATCATCGACTTGCTGACACGGAAGAAGGGCGCCGCCGCGTCCTGTTGGTGCGCTCCTGGGATCCATTCGTGATCGTCATCCGTTTCCGCGGCGATTGCCTCCCAGCAGAGCCGGCTTTGACGGATCACCTCCAGCAGGTGCTCGCGGGCCGCGGGCATACGGTCCGGTTCCACCACCGGTAAGCGCCAGAGGTGGATGAATGTGATCAGGTCCATAATGTCGTCGCGCCACGTGTCGCCGGTTTTCTGCTGGAGAAACTCGTAACGCACCTGGGCCTTGGGGAAAAAAATGTGCGCCGTCAGGTCGTGCAATTCTTGCGTGTCGTAGGCGAGGAAGACGTCACACAACGCCTGCAGCAGGTGGCAGTAGCCGCGGAGCCAGTGGACGTCGGCCTTGTCCAACGTCACCACGAACCCCTCGGCCGTTGCCTGGTCGAGGCGCGTGCCGGTCGTGCGGGCCAGCAGTTTCCACAGCGCTTCGTCGACCGACGCGAGATCGTCGCCGTCGAGATCGAGCCGAAGCAACCCCACGTGCAGCGGCAGACGCACGTCGTCCTGGTCGATCTTGCTGAGCGTCTGCTCGGCGCGCTGCAGGTCGCGCTCGAATCGCTCGACCATCCGGCGAAACTGCGCGTTGGTCAGCGGATCCGGTTTTGGGTTAGTGGGGACTGGCAGGCGCACAAACGGCATGTTGACCATCCCCAGCAGCCCGTGGGGCTTCAAGCCAAAGCGGTACAGCGATTGGCCCAGAGTCTCGACCCCCCCGAGCACCTGCGCCACGCCCAAGGCCATTTGGGCATTGCCGTCGTCGGGGTTGAGTCTGGCGATCCGCTGCAATTCGCCGGAGGCCTTCGTCATGTCGCCGGAGAGCAGCAGACGCTCGAGTTCGGCTTCCGAAGTCGCCTCGGCGCGGGCGGTTGCGGCGACGAGCGGCACGAGCAGGACGGCGATCATTCCCAGAACGAACTGGCGGCACATGGCAGATCTCCCACGAAGGAGCGGACGAGCGGAGGAGCCGCAGGTAACGGCTTCCGGTTGTTTCGCCGGGGCGCACGGGGCCTTGGCGAGAATTCGCGATTCCGGCGGCAAATTGCCGTCTTTGCTAGCGTTCGCCGCCGAATCGATCTGCCGCTCGGGCGCCGAATTGCCTACGCTCCCGCCGCTTCTCAGTTTGCCGCCGCGGCGACCGGTCGCCGCAACTCATACGCCACGGCCCAGCTGCTTACCATGCGCGATGCAATTCTCGCTGCGACGATCTTCCTGGCTGCCGGCTGTGCGCCGGTGACCAAGATGGTCTCGCCGTCGAATGTGCGCAACTGGTCGCCTGATCAAGCGGTGCTCCCCTACGCCGAGTTCCGCGGCGACGACGTGCTGGTGCACAACGTGCGCAACTGCAACTACATCGACGAAGACACCTTCGTCGTGCGGCATGAGGACCGCCACTATCAGCTCGACCAGTTGCAGGCGGTGGACTTTATTATGGTCCCCTTCGACGCGATGCCGCGGCTGGCGCACACGATGCTGAGCTTCGAGTTCCGTCCTCCCGACGGCCCGCCGCAGCACCTGGCCGCGAGCGTGGAGATTCGCAAAGAAGACGGCGAAAGCTACGCCGCCTGGAAGGGGAGCGCCCGGCAATACGAGCTGATGTACGTGCTGGCCGACGAGCGCGACGTGGTGCAGCTGCGCACCAACCACCGTGGCGAAGACGTGTATCTGTACCGCACCACAGCCACGCCCGAGCAGGCGCGACTGCTGCTGGTCGACGTGCTGGCCCGGGCGAACGAACTGGCCGCCCACCCGGAGTTCTACGACACGGTCGCCAACAACTGCACGACCAACATCGTGCGGCACATCAACCGCATTCAGCCCAACCGGTTGAAGGTCGACTACCGCGTGCTGCTGCCGGGATACTCCGACGAGTTGGCGTTCGACGAAGGCTTGCTCGTCGCGCGCGGCAGCTTCGAGGAGACCAAGGCGGCCGCCTATCTCAATCCCAAAGCGCTCGCGGCGGCGAATCGGGACGATTTCTCCCAAGCAATTCGCCGTTAGAGCGAATCGGCCCGTGGGCCAGCTTTCCAGCCTGACGCAGCGCGCGTGTGCCACTGCGGGCTGTTCCAGCAGCGGGAGCCTTGTACCCGCTTCGCACTGCTGGACGAGCTAGCAGCGGCACGCTGACGTTGACTCTGCAGTTCTGCTGACCTACGTGGGCGAACCGTTTGCCTTCACGGCAATGCACCGCGACAATGACCCCTGTCGTTGGCGCCCAGCAAAATCGCCACAGGAGGCTCGCCGTTATGCCGAATCGTCGCATCTCGCCCGATCGCCGTGCCCTGTACTACACGGGCATGATCATCACCGGGCTGGGCGTGTTGTCGTTTCTGTCGACGTTCGTGACGTTCCTCTGGCACTTTGGCGACTTCTCGAATTTCACGGCCAACGCCCGCAGCGACGGGTTGCGCGCGCTGGGCGGCATTATTGGGATCATCGTGGGCGGCGTCCTGATGAACGTGGGCGCTCGCGGCGCGGCCGGCTCGGGACTCGTGCTCGACCCCGAACAAGCCCGCCGCGACGTCGAGCCGTGGTCGCGTATGGCCGGCGGCATGGCGTCGGACGCGCTGGACGAGGCGGGAGTCGATCTCAACCGCCTCGGTCGCGACGTGAAAGACAGCGATCTGCCGTTCGACGAAAAGCTGCGACGCCTCTACGCGTTGTACCGCGATGGGATCCTCAGCCGCGAGGAATACGATCGCGAGAAGCAGGACCTGCTCGATCAGAACTGATCGCGGCGAGAGATTCCTGTTGCCTTCGGCGGATCGGCTGTCACCGGGTCAGTTCGCGGGAGCCGTGGGATAGCCATACGGCAGACTCGGCGCCGCGGTCGGAGCGCCGTACATGGCGCCCGCGGGGGCGTAGCCCTCGCTGTACGTTGGCGCCGCGTAGCCGGTTGGCGGGCAAGCGGTGGGGCAGGCCGACGGGCACGCGGTCGGGCAACTGGGCGTGTAGACCGGTTGGGGCGCCGGCAGCGTCGGCTTCTTCTTGAACGGGCAACAGCTACAGCCGGCGGCCAGCGTTGCGACGAGTGCGAGCCCGAGCATGGTCGGTCGCATGGCAGGGTCCTTTTCTGCTTTGAGAAATGGTCAAGGCTGACGCCGACTTCGGCGTCGAGGCTCTGCTGAACACTACCCGGCTGGGCGCAACATGCTGCGACGCCGTCGCGACTTTTTGCCAATGCGGCGAGAGAATGATCGGCGTACGAAGAACAGGCGAACCGGCTTGCCGAACCGGCAAGGTTTGGCCACGCCGCAGAGAGCCCGTGTCAATCTCTCCGGCGTGCCGCGGCTCTGCGAACTGTGCAAGGTGGCTAATCGCTCGGCAATTCAAACGGCTCGCAGAGCCGCGGCACGCCGGTCGAATAGCGGTTAGCGCCTTGCCAGAGCCAACTTCATTGCCAGCCCGACGAAGATCAGCCCGGCGACGCGGCGCATCGCGGCGAGCGCACGATCGGACCGGGCGAGCCGCCGTTGCAGGGCCCCCGCGGTCGCCGCCACGCTGCCAAAAACCAGAGCGGTCGCCACAATGAACAGCCCGCCCAGAGCGGCGATTTGCAGCACCGCGGGACCGCGCATCGGGTCGACGAACTGCGGCAGAAATGCCAGGAAGAAGAGCGAGACCTTCGGGTTCGTCACGTTCATCACGATCCCGCGACGGTAGAGTTGGCCCGTGGCGGCCGCCTTGGGTCGGTCAGCGTTGTTGTCGGCGCTGCTGCTGGTGAATGCCTGCCAGGCGAGATAAAGCAGATAGGCGCAGCCCACGGTTTTCAGGACGCCGAACGCCGTGGCAGAAGTCTGCACGATGGCCGCCACGCCTGCGGCCACCGCCGTCGTGTGGACGATCAGGCCGGTGCAGAGTCCCAGCGTCACAATCCAGCCTGCTCGTCGACCGTGGAGTGCCGATTGGGTCAGTACGAACAAATTGTCGGGACCCGGCGCCAGCGCCAGCAACAGCGAGGCTGAGAAAAACGCAGCAGCGGTCTCGATCGACAGCATTCGGGGGGCGACTCAGCGACAGGGACCCGGCGGTCGCGTTGGCCGCGGCAGCGATCTGCCGTTCGCAATGCGATCGTCAGATCCCTTCGCCTTCGTGGGGTTTCCGATTGGCGCGAGCTTCGCGCACGATGCCTTCGATCGTGCTGACCAACTGGTCCAATCGGAACGGCTTGTAGAGCACCGATTTGAGCCCTTCGCGACGCGCCTTGACGATCGAGTGGCCCGGGTCGTAGCCAAAGCCGGTCATCAACACCAGCGGCACGTCGTCCAGAATCTCACGCAACGCCACGAGGAAATCGTAGCCGTTCATGTCCGGCAGGCGAATGTCGGCGATGATTACGTCGTAGTGAGCGTCGGCACTCAGGTTGCGGACCATCGCGCACGCTTCCTTTCCGTCGTGCGCTGTTTCGACGATCGTGTGGTACCGCTCCAGCAACTCATGGGCGGCGGAACGGACCGTCTCGTCCTCGTCGACGACCAATACGCGGCGGCCGGCCAGCAGCGGGCGGACCTCGTCGGCCAGGCCGCCGGGATGGGCCTGCGTCGGCGCCATTTTGCGGCCGACTTTTTGAATCGCTTTCTTGATATCGCGGGCGTTCGCCAGAATGCGCTGCAGCCGGGCGACCACGTCGGGCTCGTGCCCGATGTAGCGTTCCATGACGTTCACGGCGTCGTTCAGGATCACGTCGACCGGCAGGGCGACCGCGCTGTGAATTGCCTCGACGCTGGCCGCGGCTGTGCTGGCCTTCTCGGCCGCGAGCAACTCCAGCGTGTTGAGCGCCGTGGCCACGCTGCGGGCGAAGATCTCCATGAACTGCAAGTCGCTCTCGTTGAACGCATTCGCCTCGGGGCTTTCCACGTTCAGCGTGCCAATCACTTCGTCGTCCAACGTCAGCGGCACGGTCAGCGAACTGCGGGCGCCCTGGGCGCCTTCCAGGTACAGCGGGTCTTCGGTCGTATGGCCGCAAACATAGCTCTTGCCGGTCGCGGCCACGAAGCCCGTCACGCCGTTGCCGCTTTCCTGGGCGAACAGCTTGCGCTGGGCGGCGGCCGGGGCCATGCCGACTTCCATCACCGGATACAGTTCGCCCGACTGCTGATCGAGCATGCGAATCTCGATCACGTCCAGCTGCAGCACGTCTTGCACGCAGTGCAGAATGTTGTCCTGCAGCAACTCGACGCGTTCGTCGTACTCCAGGTCCGAGACCTCATCGGGCCGAATGTCGGCCAATGCCAATCCGGCCTGATGGATCGCGACCATCTTCTGTTGCTGCAGCACTTCGTCGCTGACGTCGCGGATCGTCACCACGAGCAGTTGCGGGTCTCGATCGCCCTCGACCACCGGCGCCGCGTGCAGACGATAGAACCGATTGCCTTCGGTCCGCAGCGTCGAAGCGCTCGGTTGGCCGCTCGACAAAGCGGTGCTGAACGGGCAGAAATCGGGGCCCAGGATTTCCGGGCTGCCCAGCACGTGATAGAAGTCTTCGCCGACGACGGTTTCTTCACCGGACCATTCTCGCAGCCGGCCGTTGCCCCACAGGATGGTCTTGTCCGCGTCGATGAGCACGACCCCGTCGGGCATGCCCTGCATGATCCGGTCGGCTTCCAGCAGCCGGCCCAGATCGCCGGCGGCGGAGAAGTGATCCGCGTCGACGTACACGGCCGAGAAATCGCCGCGTCCCAACTTGGCCAGCGACTTGGCCGTCGAGGGGATGGCGACCAGTTCGACGTCGCCGCCCAGGCGATCCTTCAGGTTGATCTGGGCGTCGTGGGCGCCGCCGACATACAGAATCCGGGGGCGTCGTCCCGAGGATCCGCCCGCGGTCGACGCCTCGAGAGGCGTCGCCGGGATCCCTTGAGCTTGCGAGGCTGTCGACTCTTGTTCCCCGGACACCACGTGATCCTACGAAGCGAGTCAGCCGTCCCGGCTGACTCCGCCTGGAGGGCGTCGTAGCCAGAAAAAACGTGCATATCAGGCCATTCTAGCGCGCCAGTATAGGACGGCACGCCCAGGCCAACAAGCGAAACTACGCGCAACTTATTCTCAAAAGCGGACTTCCGCTCCCCGTGCGAGCCGATCGTGCGGATCGCAGCGGTCGCTGTTGCGACCGCCTGCCGCGACTGGCCTCGATCGCGTAGAATCCGCCGTTCCCGTGCGGCGCCGTCCCGCCCGCTTCCCTCCTGGCATTATCTTCGAGCCCTGCCCGCCCATGCCCGCCCGCGTTGTTGTCCCCGCTGAAAATCTCCGCAACGTGGCCATCGTTGCCCACGTCGACCACGGCAAGACCACGCTCGTGGATCAGATGTTGTACCAATCCGGCCTGTACCGCACCGAGCAGCTCGACAAGCTCGCCGGCGGGCAGCACGGGCTGATTCTCGACAGCAACGACCTGGAGCGCGAGCGGGGCATCACGATCCTCAGCAAGAACTGCGCCGTGACCTACCTTGGCGCCGATGGCCAGCAGTATCGCATCAATTTGATCGACACGCCGGGCCATGCCGACTTCGGCGGCGAGGTGGAACGCGTGCTGAATATGGCCAGCGGCACCCTGCTGCTGGTCGACGCGTACGAGGGCCCGATGCCGCAGACGCGGTTTGTGCTGCAGAAGTCGCTGGAACGCGGGCTGAAGCCAATCGTGGTCGTCAACAAGATCGACCGCCCCGACGCGCGGGCTGACGAGGTGGTCAACGAGGTGTTCGACCTGCTGGTCGACCTGGGAGCGCCCGACGAGGTGCTCGATTTCGTCACGGTGTACGCCTCCGGGCGGTCAGGCTGGGCGTCGCTGGAGCTGGACGGTCCGCGAGAGGATCTCAAACCGTTGTTCGAGACCATCCTCCAGCGGGTGCCGCCGCCGGATGACGGATCGGCCGTCCGCGAACCGCTGCAGTTGGCGGTGACCACGCTCGACTACTCGGACTACGTCGGACGGATTGCGATCGGCCGCGTGCACTCCGGCGTAATTCGTCGTAAGCAGCAGGTGGCTGTGATCGATCATTTGGGCGAGGTTGCCCGGCGCCAGGTCAGTCAACTGCTGGCGTTCGAGGGATTGGAACGCATCGAAGTCGACGAAGTCGCCGCCGGCGACCTGTGCGCCGTGGTCGGTTTGGAGCCGATCGAAATCGGCGACACGATCGCCGACGCCGAGCACCCGCATCGCTTGCCGCCGACCAAGGTCGACGAGCCGACGCTGCACATGACGTTTCGCGTGAACGACGGACCGTACTCCGGTCGCGATGGCAAGTTTCTGACCAGCCGGCAGATCTCCGAGCGGCTGGACCGCGAGCTGCGCAGCAACGTGGCGCTGCGGGTCAGCCCCGGCGCCACGCAGGAGCAGTTCCACGTCTCGGGGCGCGGTCTCATGCATCTGGGCATCTTGATCGAAAACATGCGCCGCGAGGGCTATGAGCTGTGTGTCGGCAAGCCGATGGTCATTCAGCGCGAAATCGACGGGGTGAAGTGCGAGCCGATCGAAACGCTGGTCGTCGACTGCCCCGACGAAGCGCAGAGCGCAGTGATGGCCCTGCTGGGGGATCGCCGGGCGGAGATGATCAAGATGAGCCGCCGCTCGGGCAGTTCCGGGTTTGTGCATTTGGAATTCAAGATCCCGGCCCGCTCGCTGATGGGCCTCCGCAGCCGCATGCTCAACGCGACGGGCGGGCAGGCAATTATGCACCATACGCTGCTGGGCTACGAACCGGTCCGCGGCGAGGCGCCGAGCCGGCCGCTCGGCGTCCTGGTCGCCAACGAAACGGGGCAGGCCACCGCTTACGCGCTGGACGCCCTGTATGACCGCGGCGTGTTCTTCATTCGTCCCGGCGATCAGGTTTACGAAGGGCAAATTGTCGGCGAGCATTGCCGCGCCGGCGACCTGGTCGTCAACGTGGTGCGGGCCAAGAAGCTCACCAACATTCGCGCCGCGGGCAAGGACGACAACAGCCAAGTCCGCCCAGTGCGCGACATGTCGCTGGAAGGCTGCCTGGAGTACATCGAGGACGACGAGCTGGTGGAAGTGACGCCGGGCGCCATCCGGCTGCGCAAGACGATGCTGATCGAAGCCGACCGTCGCCGCGCCGGCCGCCAAGCCGCTGCCGCGGCGACGAGTTGAGCGGCGGCGTCTGGAAGCTTTGAAGTTGAACCACGGCGGCACGACGGGCACGACGCACCGATCGGAGCGGGGTGGCTGGGGACGACCAGCGGGAGCCCCCAGAGATCACACCGGGAGGCTGACTGCGTCCCCAGCCACCTTGCTGCCTTCCGTTTCTTCAGTCTGTTGTTGGGCGCACTGCTGATCGCGCTGATCGGTAGAACTCGCGCTACCCGCAGCACGAGAAGCGCCGCACCGATCTGAACTGCGCGCGAAACTCCGCACTGCCTGCGGCAAGGTTGCCGATTTCTTAGCTAACGCGGATCGCAGCGTGCGATTCGGTTACGGAAGACGCAAGGCGGACAACTGGAGGTTCGACCATGGCTGCCCCGAGCCACAACGCGGCGCACGCGCCCCAACGCACCGCTTCTCTCCCCCCGCTCGCCGGACCGTTCGTCCTCGTCGCGGCCACGGTCCTCGCGATGCACGTGCTGGTGCTGCGACCCGCTCAGCAGCAATCGGCTGATCTGGCGTGGCGGTGCGAGCAGTTGTCTTCGGCCGTCGAGAAGCTGGCCGCCGACCCCGGACGCCTGAAGCAATCGACGGCGTTGCTGGATCAGCTCAAGCAGCAGGGCCGGCGGGTCGCCGCGGCCGAAGAGAGTCTTGCCCGGCTCGACGTGCTGCAAACCCGGCTGGCAGCGCGGGCCGAGTCGCTGGAGGCGGCCATTGCCACGGTCGAGCGGCTCGATCTGGCTCGCCAGCGCGTCGCGACGCAGCATCGGGAGCAAACCGAGTTGCTGGCGGCGCTGCGGCAGTTGGGCGCCACGCACGGCAATTTGATCGACGCGCAGGTGACGATCGCCGCCACCGAGCAGACGCTGCTGGAGTTGGAGGAAATGAACGCGGCGCTGGTCGCGCGGGCCCACGCGGCCACCGCGGCCGCCGATCACTGGGCCGCCCTGCAGAGCGAGTTGGACGCCGAGCAGGCCGGCGCCCGGGCCGCCCGCGCCGCGCTCGAGTCGCTCGGCAGCCTGTCGGCTCAGGCGACCGAGGCTGCGGCCGACGTGCCGGCCGCCCACGAAGCGCTGGCCAACCTGGCCGCGGTGCGGGACCGGTTGATTGACCAGCAGGGCCGGATGGCGGCGGCCGCCGATTCGCTCCACGAACTTGACCGCCTCGGCGAGAACCTGGCGTCGGCGTCGGTGACGCTCAACGAGGTGAAGCACTTCGTGGTCGATGTCATGCTGCTGCGGCCGGCGGCGGTGCAAGCGGTCGCCGCGCTGGAACCGATGGTGCAACTGGCCAAGCTGGGCCGGCAGGCCGCCGCGGTGCAGCAGCAGTCGTCGGTGGTCCCGACGCCGCAGGGCCAGTCCGCTCCGGCGATGTCGACTGACCTGATGTATCAGACGCTCAAGGGTGCCGCAGCCTCGCTGCTGATGTTCTAGAGGCAAGGGAGTGCGTGGCTCCGTCGAGTTCCGGACCTTGGCCGGAACCCCGGAGATGCAAGCGTGCGAAGCAAAGCGAGTGCCTGAGTTCAGCACGGCTCACAGCGCCGTGGCACGCAGCGGTCGACGCACGACTTGCTAGCACGCCCGTCGCTTTCCCGTTGACGGCCCCCGCAGCGATCGGCATACTCCCGCCCCGCGCCCCAGGTCTGCGCGGGGCGGCCGCGTATGCGCCGCCGGGCTCGTCACCTCCTCTGCGGCGGTTGCCATGCGTTGCACCCTTGCCCCGCGATTCGCCATGCTCCTGGCAGTGACCGTCGCGGCGGTCCATCTGTCGAGCGGGGCTGCGCGAGCCGAGGAGTTCGCGCCAGCGGCCTCCGCCGACGAACTGATGGCCCGTTTCGACGGCCAACCGACGTCTGCCGACCCGCTCGCCGAATCGGGGTCGACGAACCTTCTCGATCCAGCCGCGGCCTCTTTCGACGGTTGGCAGCCGATCCTCGGCAACGATAGCGAGTGTCTCGACTGGGACGCCAGCGGCTGGCGGCCGATGGATCGCGTTCGCCAATTTGGATTTCGGCATTCGTCGACCCACGGACGGCATGTCGGACGCGGGCTGCCGTTGGAACGGTCCAGTTGGCTCAATCGTCCCTTGCACGTCGATTGGTTTGCCGGGCCGCTGCTCAGTGATCAGTTGGTCGCCGGCACGGTCGGCCAGTCCAACGACGTGCTGGCCGGACTCCGTCTGGGCTGGGACTTTGACTACTACTGGGGACTCGATTGGCGGTTCGGCTGGTCATCGCCGCTGCTGGACCAGAATGTCACGAGCGACCAGATCGAAGGCAGCTACTTTGTCAGCGACATTGATATTGTGTATTACCCCTGGGGCGACTCGAAGGTGAGGCCCTACCTGCTGGCGGGCATGGGGCTCGCGCAAGTTGAGACGCTGCGTCCCGCCACCGGCCAAACCGAGGACGTGACGCTGCTGGGCATGCCGTTTGGCGGCGGCATTCGGTTTTTGCAGACCCCGTGGCTGTCGTGGCGGTTGGAGATTCTCGACAACCTCGCCTGGGGCAACGACGGCGTCCGGACGCTCAACAATTTCTCGTTCACCGCCGGCATGGAAATCCGGCTGGGGGCGAAGTCCAACTCGTACTGGCCCTGGCGATCCAGCCGGCGAAGCTGGTAGCATGCTGCGGGAGCTGTCAGCTTTCAGCGATCAGCTTGGCTGGGTGATCGTTCTGCTCTCGCGTGACGGACGGCTCCCGTGACGTTTGTGCCGCTCGTTATTTCTTTGAGCTCTGTCGCCATGGCCGCCTACAAGCGATCACGCACTCAGCAGATCTTGGCCGTCGCCGTGGTGGCGGCGGCGGCGCTGCTGAAGCTGTGGCTCGATCAATACGACGAGCACGGCAACCGGCGGCCGGCGCGCAGTGAGGGCGGCCCGGTCGCAGCGCCCTCGGCGCCTGGCGAGTTGCAGGAGTTGCGGGTCGAACGCGTCGTCGATGGCGATACGTTGCTGCTGGAGCCCGATCACACGAGAGCTCGTCTGCAGGGCATCGACACGCCCGAGACGGTCAAGGAAGACACGCCCGTGCAGAAGTGGGGCCCCGAAGCCACGCAGTACACCAAGGATTTCATCCGTGGCGCCGGGGGCCGCGTGCAGATCGAGGTCGATGGCGAGTACGCCGACCAGTATGGCCGCCGGTTGGTATTCGTCTGGAATGGCGACCGTCTGCTGAACGAGGAACTCGTCCGCGAGGGACTCGCCCGGCCGAAGTTGGCCTACGACTACAGCCAAGCCAAGAAAGACCGGCTGAAGGCGGCGCAGCGCGACGCCCAACGCGCTCGCCGCGGGCTCTGGTCGGATTGACTGCCCGTCTCGCACGATAATTCATCCCATGACGACCCCGCAGCGCACGCCCCAGCAACTACGCGACCACGCCCTGCGGATTTGGCGCGCCGGGGTGGCGGCCGTGGCGCCGGCCCGACTGATGGCCGACTGGGTGCAAGTTGACGGCGAAACGCTGACGATTGGCGACGACGCGATCCCGCTGGCGGAGATGGGCCGCATTGTGGTCGTCGGCGGCGGCAAGGCGGGCGCCGCCATGGCGGGTGCGCTGGAGACGACGCTCGGCGACGATGTGATGCAGCGCACCAACCTGGCCGGCGTGCTGAGCGTGCCGGCGGATTGCGTCGCCGCCACGCGCCGAATTGACTTGGTGGCCGGCCGCCCGGCGGGCGTCAACGAGCCGCGGCCCGAGGGCGTCGCGGCGGTGCAACGAATGCTGTCGCTGGTCGGCGATCTGGGGCCCCGCGACGTGTGCCTCTGTCTGCTCTCAGGCGGCGGGTCGGCGCTGCTGCCGGCGCCCGTGGCGGGCTTTTCGCTCGCCGACAAGATCGAACTCACGCGGTTGCTCTCGGCCAGCGGAGCGACAATCGAGCAACTCAACGCCGTGCGTCGCGAACTCAGCGAGATCAAGGGCGGCGGCCTGGCTCGCGCCTGCCACGCGGGGCGGCTCTATTCGCTGATCATTTCCGACGTGCCCGGCGATGACCTGGCGACGATTGCCTCGGGCCCCACTGTTGTTCGCACGCCGACCCCGCAAGCGGCAATCGAAGTCTTGCACCAGTTGCATGTCGTCGATGAGCCAGTGGCCCAACGGGCGATCGCCGTGCTGCAGGCGGCTCCGTCGAATGCGGGCGCGCAAGCGCCCTCGGCAGGCACACGGGTGCAGAATCTGCTCATTGGCAACAACGCCGTGGCCGTTGACGCAGCTGGCATCGAAGCCGAAAAGCTGGGCTACAGCCACGCCATGATCTCGGCGACGAAGCCGGAAGGGGCTGCGGAAGACGTTGCTCGCGAGTTGGCGAAGCTGGCCGCCGACATGCGCTCAGCGGCCGGGCCCGATTGTTTGATCTCTGGCGGCGAGCCGACCGTCAAACTGGCCCCCGCTGCCGTGCGCGGCCGCGGCGGGCGCAACCAGCAGCTCTGCCTGGCGGCGCTGCAGGCTGTTGACGATTGGCAGGGGCTGGCGCTGGTGTCCGGCGGCACGGACGGCGAGGACGGGCCCACCGACGCGGCCGGCGCCCTGGTTGACGTCGACGTGGCAGCGGCGGCCGAGCGGCTTGGGCTCGATCCGGCCGATTATCTGGCTCGCAGCGACGCCTACTCGTTCTTCGAGCAAATCGGCAGTCTGATCAAAACGGGACCCACGCACACCAACGTGTGCGATCTGCGCGTGATCACGGTCTCGCAGGACGCGGCAGCTCCGTAAGTCAATTCGGCGCGTAAAAAAAGGGAGGGCGAGGCTCCTGCCGAGCCAATGCGGCGATGCGCATCAGCTCTGCGGAGCCCCGCCCTCCCGGAGTCTCTTCAAGACGCGGCGGTCAGCCCGCGGTCAGTCCCACCACCACTGGTCGGCGGCCAGCGACGAGATGTCGATCGCGTCGTGCGCCTTGGCGGCCGAGCCGTCGTCGGATTTGATGTTGTCGGGGTCAAGCGCCAACTGCGGCCGGATCTCGACGCCGCCGCCCACGGGGTTCAGCAGGCGGTTGCCCTTCCAAATGCTGTTGACCGCGGTGGCCACTTGCTTGGGAGCGTTGTAGGTCTGCAGCGGATACTGCGACTCGTTGCCCAGGGCGCCCAGCGTGGCGATGCCGGCTTCCTCGAACAGGCCCTGGTGCTTGATGAACGCGGTGGCGATCAGCATATCGACGCAGTTGCGCAGCTGGCCGTACACCGGCTCCAACTCGGCCAGTTCGGGGAATTTCTCGGTGAATCCGCGGGTGAACCGCATGCTGGAGCGGTTCTGCCGTCCCGTACCCGAGCGGCCTCCGGCGGCGCTGACCGCCTCTTCCTCGCCGACAAGCTTGACGCCGCCGCCGATGAACTCGGCGGCGTTGCCGTCCTCGGTGACCTGGATGCGCTCGTAGTTGGGCACAAAGTACCATCGCTGCAGGGCGTTGCGAGCGATCGCCGACGCGCTGGCGATCGACACAAAGCTGCGGATGTCGACCGGCGGCTGCTCCAGCCCAATGCCGATCAGCTTCATGCGGTAGTCGGCCTCGACCAGGATCTGGGCAAAGTGGGTGTTGGCTGGGATGCCGCCCACGGTGACCGTGTGCATGCCGAGACTCTCCCGCAGCCCATCAACGATGAACTGCTCTTTCTGAGCGTCGATCGAAGTGTGGTAACCGCCCAAGTCGTTCAGGAACTGCTGCATCCGCGACAGGCCTTCCTGCGTGGGATCGATCGAGCAGTACACCAGCGAGTTGTTGCGCGAGTTGGAATTGTCCGGGCCAAACATCCGCAGCGCGACGGCCAGGTCCTGCAATTCCAGCACGGGACGCAGCGTTTCCAGACCGACCACCCGGTCGCCGGGACCGTTGAACCAACCCTCGGCGGGGCCGGCCAGGACGATGTCCTGCGTTTCGGGGTAGTAGAACACGTACTGAATGCGGGTCAGACCGGCCAGATGCTTCATCGCATCGTCGAGCTCGCGGCCCTCGGCAATCGCGGCATTGACGAGCTTGATGAGCCGCGTGAGCGACACCTTGCGGAGCTTGCTGGGGCGGACGATGTTCTGGTCGAGCGCGGCAATCGCCTGGTCGGCCCGCATCGCGGCCAGTCGGCCGGTGGGATCCACGTCGGTCACGCGCCGCACCACGCCGTCGGCGTCGACTGCCACGCCGGAGAAGGGGCTGTTGCCGATGGTGCCGCCGCCAAAATTGCCGCCGCCACCGCCGCCGCCGCCAAAGCCGCCGCCGCCGCCGCCAAAGCCGCCGCCGCCGCCACCGAAACCACCGCCGCCGCCGCCGAACTGGGCGAGGGCGGGCGTCGACGCCAGCGCGACCGAGACGCCCGCCAGCAGGGCAAGACGAGTCGCCCGGCGAACGTATGAAATGCAGATGGAGCGCAACGACATGGCGGCTACCTCAAAGCGAATCGCGAAGATTGTTGTTTCCGTGCCCGGCTGACGTACCGCGGGGGCTGAGACGCAGCCCGCCCCGCTGACGACGAGCGGTGCGCAACAAGGGGCAAACTCTGTTCCAAGACCTGCGGCGCCGCCGCCTGCGCTGGCGGTCCACCTCGCGAATTGCATGGCGAGGCGACCGGGGAATCGGCGCAAACTGGGCAGTACCGGATATTTCCGATGATAATTGGCCCCGCCGGCCCCCGCAAGAAAACCGCGAGGAATCGGCAATCTGACCCGAACCAATTGAATTCCGCCGGGCCGGCGCCGGGCGTCGGCACGTGCCCGGCAAATTCTGCCGCGGCGACCCGGCTGGCGGGGCGCGGCATAAGCGTCATAACCGGCCCACGCCGCCGCGAGGCCGCCGCCGCGTTGCCAAAAAACAACGTCGCTTGTCGGTTTTTGGCATCACCGCCTTTCCCAGGCGCTACATTTTACCAACCACTGTTGCGCGCGCCGGGAAAATGCGTTTTTCGGCCGCCGCGACCCGTGCCCCTCCCCGGCCATGAATACTCCCCGACAAACTCGGCTGCTCGCGCTGGCAGCCGCCGGCCTCTTGGCCTGCGGCTTCGGGGCGGGGTGCGCTGGTTTGCCGCGGATCGATCCCAGCGGCAACCGGCTGCTGATCTGGCCGAAAGACGAGCCGCAGCAGGCGGTGATCTCCAACCCCACCGCCGCCCCGGTGTACTCGACGCCCGGCCTGCCGGCGACGGCGCCGCCCGTGTTGACCGCCCCGCCGGCCGGGGCGCCCTCGACGGCTCCCATGGTGGGCCCCACCGGGGCGCCTCAAGCGATGACGGCCGGGATGGTCGGCGCCCCCCGCGACGTGCTCACGATGACGCCCGAGCGGATCCTCGCCCCCGTGGGCAGCGAGGTGGTGCTCAAAAGCAGCATCTGCACCGGCGACGGCTACACGCTGGCCGACCAGAAGATCGAATGGATGCTCGGTCGCAACGGCGTCGGGCAGTTTGTCGAACTGGGCGGCAAGGGCCTGATGCACCCGGCCTGGCTGCCGTGGAACCAGCCAAAGAAAGTCGACAACTACTACGCGGTCGGCTACACAGCCACCGGTCCGCTGTGCGTGACGCGCGGCACCGAAGACCCCACGGACGACGTGGAGATCAATCGCGGCGACGCGTGGGTCAGCGTCCACTCGCCGGTCGAGGGCACCAGCTACGTGACCAGCTATGCCCAGCAAGTGCCGGGTTGGGGCGATCGCCGGGCGACGGCCACGATCTATTGGGTTGACGTCCAGTGGGTGTTCCCCCCGGCGACGGTCTCCAGCAGCGGCCGTCCGGAAACGCTCACGACCACGGTGACCCGGCAGACCGACGGCACCCCGCTGAAAGGTTGGATTGTCCGCTACGAGGTCGACGACGGCGCGGCCGGCGGCCAGCCGAGCCAGACCGCGGACGTGCGTACCGGCCCCGACGGTCGGGCGTCGGTCGAGGTCTCGCCCACCGCCAGCGGCGCAGCGAGCAGCCTGATACGCACCACCTTGATTCGGCCGGCGCGTTTCGCCGGCGGCGACCAACCCGAACTGGTGATCGCCAAGGGCCAGTCGCAGATCGACTGGACGGGCGAGGCGCCCTACGTGCCCGGAGACGGCGGCCTGACGCCGATTCCCGGTACGACTCCGCCGGTCACCGGGCCCGTCGATTCGGGAACCGCCACGCCGATTCCGCAGGTCCCCCCCGCCCCGGCCCGCAAACCGCGGTTGGAGGTGGAGATCGTCCGCGACTCGCCCGCCACCGGCGACGTGGCGGTCGGGCAGCAGGTGAGGTCTTTGGTAACGGTCCGCAATTTGGGCGACGCCGTCGCGACGAACGTGCGACTCAATGTCAAGTTTGCGCCCGGGTTGAGTCACCTCAGCGATACCGACAACGCTCACGAAATCAACAGCGACGACATGGGACCAATTGCCCCTGGCGGAGTGAGTCAACCGCTGGCCCTCACCTTCGATGTCGTCAAGGCTGGAGCACTGGAGTACCATGTCACAGCGTCCTGCGCCGAAGGCAGCGTCCAATCCGCCGGCGCGAAGGTCAACGCCAAGCCGGCCCCGCAAGAAGCTCTGCCGGGTTTGCGGGTCACCAAAGACGGCCCGCTGCAGGCCATCGTCGGCGAGACGACGCCGTTCATCGTGACCGTGCGGAACACGGGCGACACGACGCTCACGAATATCACCATTGTCGACGAGTATCAGGCTCAATTACGTCCCAAACCGCCGACGCCCGACGCGGAGATTGTGCAGGGGGCGTTGCGGTGGGTGATTCCACAGTTGCGGCCCGGCGAGACCAAGCGATTCGACATTGACGTGTACTGCGCGGACCAATCGCTGCGAGCAATGACCAAGGTGGAAGCCACCGCGCAAACCGCCAGCGGGCTGATTCGAAATGCGGACGAGCACAGTATCGAGATCAAGCCGGCCACGGGAACTCCCCCCGCCGCGGGCGGCGGGCCGCCGCCCGCGGGCGCCGACAGCCCGTTGCGAATCCGCGTGGCCCCCAACGACGCGACGGTTCGCGCGACCACGCGCACGATCATCAATGTCCGGGTCCAAAACGCCTCTGCCGTGCCCGATTCGCAGGTGCGCGTGCTGGTGCTGTTTCCCCCCGAACTCACGCCAGATCTGACGGCCATTCAGCCGACCGACGGCGTGCGCGCCCAGGCCGTGCAAGGGGGCATCGAATTCACGCCAATCGTCGAGGCCCGGCCCAACGAGATGTTCGATTTCCAGATCCCGGTCAACGCGAACCGCCCGGGGGTGGTGACGGTCGTCGCCAAGGCCCTCAGCACCCGCGTCCCCAGGCCGGTCGAGCATTCCGCGACCATCGAGATCATCAGCCCGTAGCGGCGGCGCCAACTCGCGTTTCGTTCCGCGATCATTGTCATTCGACGCCGCACGGTGCACATTGGCGAGAGCCGCGAGGCTCCCCTCGCACGCTTCGGCGCTGCTTTCTTGTGGTGCACGACGCTCATTCACTCCGAGCTACGCGATCTCCGCCGATGCCCCGCTTTGTCCTCCTCCGCCATGAGACCCCCACGGGGGCGCCGCGCCCCAGTCACTGGGATTTCATGTGCGAGCGCAACGGCGAATTGGCTACGTGGGCGATCGAGCAGTTGCCGACCGCGTGGGCCGCACGGTTGGGCATGTCGGTTCCCGATGTTGCGAATTGCACCGTCCCAGCGTTGCCGTTGCCGGCGCACCGCTTGGCGTATCTCGACTGCGAAGGCCCCGTGAGCGGCAACCGCGGGCACGTGACCCGCAGCGACGGCGGCGAGTACGAAGTCATCGCCTGGGAGCCGGGTGAGGTGCAGCTCGAACTGCACGGCGAGCGGCTTGCGGGGCGCGTCAATCTCACTCGCGACGATCCCGCCGCCGACACATGGCGTCTGTGTGTCGGAGCGCAGGATGGCTAACAAGGCGCCCGCAGTTGCGTGCCACGGCTCTGTGAGCCGTGCGCGGAGGAGAGCCGCTACGCACTTCACACGGCTCACAGAGCCGTGGCACCCTGGGGCGTCTTCCAATGACGACTCATCAGCGTACTCGCGCCGATTTGCGTTCGGCGTCGCGTTGCGCCGTCCGGACTTCAATGCGATCCACCGGCAGCGTCCGCCCGGCGACCTCCAGCCGGCCTTCGCCAAGCGTCACCGACGACAACGCCCGTTGCGGCGCCCCCGCGGCCAGCACGACGCCCAACTCGGCCTGCGCGACTTGCGTGCCGGCAACCTCGCTCCACTTGACCGGAATCCCCACCGTCGCCGCGGCCTTGTCCAACTGCTGCTTCACTTTGGCCAGCGGCAAGGGCAGGGCGCCGGCGGTCGCCTTGTGGAACGTCAATTCCACCTCGTTCACGTTGGTGGACCGGGCCGTCGCCTCGACGGTGATGATCGTATCGAGCGGGCCGTCCTGGTAGCGGAAGCCGACCAGCAGGCGGCCGCCGTCAATTGCAATCCGCACGTCCGACACCGAGTCGGGCAACAGGTCCTCGCCCTTCTCCGCGAGCCACTCGGCCAGCCAGGCATTGATCTGGCGGTCGGTGAAGGCCGCTTGCCACTCGCCCTGGCCGTCGGGCGTGGACAATTCGGCGACCTGCTCTTCCAGTTCATCCGCAGCGTCGGCCAGTTCGCGAGGCGCGGCGGAGAGCGCTCGGGCGTAAAACGGTTGCACTTCGCTGAGGGCTCGCCGGACGGAGAACAACGCCCCGGCCCCGACCAGCAACAGGACAATGGCGGAAACAGCGGCAATTTTCCGGAGACGCGACACGGGCGGGTTCTCGCAACAACGCAGCGGCGGTCACAGTGCGGCGGACGAATGGTAGGAACCGCCGCGGGCCGGGTCAATTTCGACCCGCGGCGACGGGCTGGCGCCGCCAGCACCGCGGGCCCCCGTGGCGGCGGTGACATTGTCGGCGGGTCCCGCGTTCACTAAAATCTTTCCGCTCTTGCGCTTACTGCACGTGCGCCCCTGCCGCCTGCCCGCCACCGCGACGGTTTCGGGGGCAGCAGAGACGAGTCACTTCCCCGACGCCGACTATGCCTTCCACGACCACTGCCGCGATGACCGAGTCTGAAACCCCGCACAGCCCCGCCCAAGACGACCAGTCGACGCTGGAGGCCGCCCGCCGCGCGAAGATGGCCCGGCTGGTCGAACTGGGCGTCGACCCGTGGGGCGGCCGGTTCGACGACCGGCAACTCATCGGCGACATCCGCGGCCGGCTGGGCGAGGTCGTTTACCGGTTGGAAGACGGCGCCGAGGTCGCGCTGCCCGACTTCGCCAACGTCCCCGAGGGATTCAACTTCCGCCAATGGAAGGCGGACCAGGGCAAAGGCGAGATGGTCGGCCCCCAGGTGCGTGCGGCCGGCCGCATCGTGCTGCACCGCGACAAGGGCAAGCTGCAGTTCATCGACATCCGCGACATGAGCGGCGACATCCAGTTGATGGTCGGCCAGAAGCAGGTCGGCGACGATTGGGAGATCGCGAAGCAACTTGACCTGGGCGACATCGTGGGCGTCGAAGGCATGCTGGGGGTGAGCAACACCGGCGAGCTGTCGATCTTCGCCGAGCGCGTTTTCTTCCTGACCAAAAGCATTGAAACGCCGCCCGAGAAGCACCACGGGCTCAGCGACCCCGAGTTGCGGCAACGGCAGCGGTATCTCGACCTGACCTACACCGACGGCGTGATGCCGCGGTTTTTGGATCGCACGCGGATCGTGGCGTCGATCCGCCGCACGTTGGCCGAGCAAGGATTTGTCGAGGTCGAGGGGCCCACGCTGCATTCCATCGCCGGCGGCGCCGCGGCTCGGCCGTTCACCACGCACCACAATGCGTTGGACATCGACCTGTTCATGCGGATCGCGCTGGAACTGCATCTGAAGCGGCTGCTGGTCGGTGGCATCGAGCGCGTGTACGAGCTGGGCCGCGTCTACCGCAACGAGGGCATCAGCCCCAAGCACAATCCCGAATTCACGATGCTGGAGGTCTACCAGGCGTTTGGCGATTACAACGCCATGATGGACCTGACCGAGGGGCTCATCTGCGACGCGATCAAGGCGGTGCGAGCGGACGCGTCGCCAGCGGACCGCTACAAGCTCCCCTGGGGCGACGCGACGATCGACTTCACCCCGCCGTTCGCCCGCAAGACGTACGCCGAGTTGTTCCAAGAGCAGACCGGAGTCGACCCGGCGGACGAAGCGGCCGTGGCCAAGCTGGCGACCTCGCTGGGCATCGAAACCGCCGGCCGCCATCCCGACGTGATCAAGAACGAAGTGTTCGAGGAAAAGGTCGAAGACGCGCTGCTCGGGCCGATTTTCGTGACCGACTACCCGGCCAGCATATGCCCGCTCACCAAGCGCAAGCGGGACAACCCGGCGATCGCCGAGCGGTTCGAGCTGTTCATCCAGGGGATGGAGATCGCCAACGCCTACACGGAACTGAACGATCCCGACCTGCAGGAAGAACTGTTCAAGAGCCAACTGGCCGGGCTGAGCGAGGAAGACTCGATGGCCAAAATGGACCACGACTTCATCCGCGCCCTGCGTCACGGCATGCCCCCCGCGGGCGGCCTGGGCGTGGGCATCGACCGCCTGGTGATGCTGCTGACCAATAGCCAGACAATCCGCGACGTGATCCTGTTCCCCCTGCTGCGGCCGGAGAAGTGACAGGGGGAGCGGTCAGCTTTTTGGATTGTGGCGGCAGCCAACGGTAGAATGCAAACCATGAGCACGGTCAGCCTCGTTACCGCCGAAGAGTTGTGGGAGAAGTACTCTCACAAGCACCGCTGTGAGTTGATCGCCGGGGAGGTCGTCATCATGTCGCCGGCAGGCTGGAGGCACGGGGAGATCGGATCGACCATCCACGGGCTGCTCTGGGAGCATGTGCGAGCTAATCACCTTGGCAAGCTATTTGGAGCCGAGACAGGGTTTCTCGTTGAACGTGATCCGGACACGGTGCGAGCACCGGATGTCGCCTTCATCGCGAAGCAGAATCTCCCGGCCGAAATGCCGGAGACCGCATTCTGGCCAGGCGCCCCCGATTTGGTCGTCGAAGTGCTATCACCCGACGATCGCACCGCCGCGGTCGACCAGAAAATCCGCACGTGGCTGAACGCGGGCGCCAAACTGGTCTGGGTCGTCGACCCCGAATTAGAGACAGTCACCATCTACCGCTCGCCGACCGACGTGTCGATCGTCAGCCGCGAGGGACGCCTGGCCGGGAACGACTCCCTCGCCGGCTTCGAGTGCGACGTGCGCGAGTTCTTCGCGGAATGAACCAACTTGGCCCCCGGTCACTGACCGGGGGCTAACTACGACTCCCAAGGACGGGACCCTCATGTACAAACTCCTGCTCTGCTGGCGGTATCTTCGCACGCGGTACATTGCGCTTGTGTGCATCGTCAGCGTCATGCTCGGCGTGGCGACGATGGTGGTCGTCAACAGCGTCATGGCCGGGTTCACGCACGAGATGCAGGTGCGGCTCAACGGCATGTTGGGCGATCTGGTTCTGGAGTCCCGCAGCATGGACGGGGCGGCGGACGCCGAGGCGGCGATGGAAACGATTCGCCAAACGGCGGGCGACGCCGTGGTGGGCATGAGCCCCACGGTCAGCGTGCCCGCGCTGATGTACATTGACGTCGGCGGGCAGTCGCTCACGCGCCAGATCACCATGGTCGGCATCGACGAGTCGACTTACGCCGACGTCAGCCAGTTTGGCGACTACCTGCAGCACCCGGACAATCGCGAACAGCTGCAGTTCGAGCTGCGTGACGACGGCTACGACGTGTACGACCACCAGATCGAAGACCAGTCGGATATGAAGCCGCGGCAGGCGATGGCCGACGCCGGCTGGCGCTACCGGCGCTATAAGGCGATGCTCAAAGCGCAGCAGCGCGAGCAACGCCGCCGCGCCGACGCGGCGCGGATGCAGGCCCTCGCTGCGAGCGGCGTTGATCCGCAGGCCGGTTTCGGCGAGACGGGCGCCGCGGACTCAGCCGCCGTCCCCGGCGGCGCGAATGACGACGCGAACCCCGCGACCGCATTCAGCGATCCCTTTGCCACCGCCGCCGGCGACGAGCAGCCGCAGGGACGCGACTTCGACCCCGCCAACGAAACTCACACCGGCATCGTCGTCGGGATGGGCATTTGCAGCTGGCGCGGCTCCGACGGCGCCGATCAGTTCATCGCCCTGCCCGGAGACGACGTGCGGGTCAGCTTTCCCAAAGCTTCGCTGCCCCCCGAGGCGATCAGCGAATTTTACACCGTCGTCGACTTCTACGAGAGCAAGATGCAGGAATACGACGCCAGCTTCGTGTTCGTGCCGCTCCGCAAGCTGCAGGAAAGTCGCGGCATGATCGACCCCACCACCGGGATCGCGAAGTTCACCTCGATTCAGATCAAACTGGCGCCCGGCGTCGACGCGAACCAAGTGCGCGATCAGTTGCAGGAAGCGTTTCCCAGCGAACTGTTCTTGGTCAGCACCTGGCGCGACAAGCAGGGCCCCCTGCTGGCGGCCGTGCAGATGGAAACGGCCGTGCTGAACGTGCTGCTGTTCATGATCGTCGCCGTGGCGGGCTTCGGCATCCTGGCGATCTTTTTCATGATCGTTGTGGAAAAGACCCGCGACATTGGCATTCTCAAGTCGTTGGGCGCCTCGGCCGGCGGCGTGATGGGTATTTTCCTCACCTACGGGGTGAGCCTGGGCGCCGTGGGCGCCGGCGTGGGCGTGGCCATCGGGCTGGCGTTCACGCACTACATCAACGAGATCGCCGATTTGCTGAGTCAGCTCACTGGGCAACCGGTGTTCGACCCGGCCGTGTATTACTTCTACAAGATTCCCACGATCGTCAATCCGCTGACCGTCGCGTGGATCGCGCTGGGCGCGGTGTTGATTGCCGTGGCCGCCAGCGTGCTGCCGGCACTGCGGGCCGCCAAGCTCCATCCTGTGAGGGCGTTGCGCTATGAGTGAACTTCGCGCTAACCTGGCAGCTGTCTCCGGGGGCGATGCGTCGCTGGTTGCGCCCCGCCGCGCCGCTCACGCAACGGCGCCGCACGTGCGCCTCGCCCCGCTGCCTGCGGGGGTGGTGGACGCTGCGCCAGTGCTATTGGGCTGTCGCGGTTTGCAGAAAAGCTATCGCAAGGGCGCCCACCAGATCCCGGTCCTGCAGGGCATCGACCTGGAAGTCCGCCAGGGCGAGTTCCTGGCCATCGTCGGCCAGAGCGGCAGCGGCAAGAGCACGCTGCTGCACCTGCTGGGCACGCTCGATCGCCCCGACGAGGGCCAGGTGCACTTCGACGGCAGCCGCATCGACAACTTGCCCGCGGCGACGCACGACCTGCTGCGGAACCGCTACTTTGGGATGATCTTTCAGTTCTACCACCTGCTCCCCGAACTCTCGACGCTAGCCAACGTGCTGGCGCCGGCGCTGATTGCCGAGAGCACGCTGGGCTATTGGCGGCGGCGGCGCGACTATCGCCGCCGCGCCCTGGACCTGCTGGAACTGGTCGGTCTGTCCCACCGACTGAAGCACAAGCCGCGGGAACTGTCAGGCGGCGAGATGCAGCGGGCCGCCATCGCCCGGGCCCTGCTGATGCAGCCCCGCGTGCTGTTGGCCGACGAGCCCACCGGCAATCTCGACCGATCGACCGGCGAGGCGGTCATGCAGACGCTCATCGAGTTGAACCGCCAAAGCGGGCTCACTATAGTCATGGTCACGCACGACCGCTGGATCGCCGAACAGGCCGATCGCACGGTCCAACTCGTCGAAGGCCGCATCGCCGATTAATCGGCCTCCGCGGGCTTCGTTCGCAGATTTTGCCGAACCTGATCGCGTCGCCGCGGCTCCTGGCAGCAGGGCGAATTCCGCGAGCAGGTCCTTCGCGGACCCCGTACCGCGAGGCATACTATGGTGAACTCTGCATGTCGACACTAACCTCTTCGCCTTCCGCGGCGAGTCCGCATCCGCTCATCATGTCACGACAAGTTTATCTCGCCGGCAAGCTCGTCCCTGCCGAGCAGGCGACCGTTAGCGTTTTTGACCACGGGTTGCTCTACGGCGACGGCGTGTTCGAGGGGCTCCGCAGTTACAGCGGCAAGGTGTTTCGTCTGAAAGAGCACGTCGACCGGCTGTACGAGTCGGCGCGGGCAATCTGCCTGACAATTCCGATGAACCGCACGGAGATGGCTGCCGCGATCGACGAAACGGTCGCCGCCAACGAGATCAAGGACGGCTACATCCGCGCGTTGGTGACTCGCGGCGTTGGTACGCTGGGGCTCGACCCCAATCGTTGCAGCGACCCGCAGGTGATCATCATCGCCGACGCGATCAAGCTCTACCCGCAGGAGTTCTACGACAACGGGTTGGAGCTGATTACCTCCAGCGTCATCCGCAACCACCCGGCCGCCCTGTCGCCGCGGATCAAGTCGCTGAACTACCTGAACAACATCCTGGCGAAGATCGAGGGGCTGAAGGCCGGCTGCATCGAGACGCTCATGCTCAACCACAAGGGCGAAGTGGCCGAGTGCACCGGCGACAACATCTTTCTGGTCAAGCACGGCCGGCTGCTCACGCCGTCGCTCGACGCGGGGATCCTGGAAGGAGTCACTCGCAACGCAGTGATCGAACTGGCGCAAGAAGCGAAGATTGAAGTCCGCGAGTGCGCGATCACCAAGCATGACGTTTACGTGGCTGACGAGTGCTTTCTGACCGGCACCGCCGCGGAAGTCGTCCCCGTGGTCAAGGTCGACGACCGCGTCATCGGCGACGGCCGCCCCGGCGAGGTCACCCGGCAATTGACCGAGGCGTTCCACGCGTTGGTGCGGACGTAGTCTGCCCGGGTCGTGTACGGCTCTCTCGCCCAGACGCGCCTTTGGGGAGCGCGGGTTGCCCGTCGCGCGTTGACGCACCTCGCACCGGCGCCGTACCATCGACCCACCTGCCGCCGGCGCAAAGCCGTCGGCTCGCGGGCGATTAGCTCAGTTGGCTAGAGCGCCGCCCTTACAAGGCGGATGTCGGGGGTTCGAGTCCCTCATCGCCCACCTTGGTGCTTTTACATGCACCGCATTGCGAATAGATGCTTGATTTTCCGGGGCTTCCGGACGGGGTGCGTCGCCGTGCGTGTCCCTGCTGGACGCGAAATGGCTACATTTTTGGAGCGCGCTCCACGGGTTGCCTGGATCGTCGGCGGCAGGAACGTCGCCGGTGGCCCGTTGGTAGTGATCGTCCAGCGTTTGGGCGTAGTGCTTGCGGGCGATGTTGTCGTCGTGGCCGAGCCATGCATCGACGACGTGGGCGGGGAACGATTCGCGTAGCTCGGTCACCCTGGACGCCCGCAGAGCGTTCCACAGCTTGGGCCAGGGTTTGGCTTGGGCCTTGGTGATTGCGGCCAGCAGCGGCTTGCGTAGGGCCGTTCCCGTCAGGGTCCGCAGGAACGGCAGCACTAGTTCTTCGCCCGGCTCGGCCAGCTCAAATACTTCCCGCAGCGGCGCCACCAGTTCCGGGAAAATGGGAATCTCGCGGCGGTCTTTGCCGTCGTGGTGTTCGGTCTTGGGGCAGCGGAAGCTGATCCGCATCCGGTCAAAGTCGATGTCGGACCAGCGGAGCGACTCCGGTTCGGACGGTACGCGCATCCCGCCCCAGCGAGCCAGGGCAAATAGCAATCGCCATTCGGCCGTCGGGAATTGATCCAGCACGCGCTGAGCCAGTTCGGGCGTCACAAACTCTTTCTGCCGGCCGCTGGGCGCCGTAGTCGGCACTTTCTTGTTATCGAACGGGTTGCGGGGGATGATCCCCTTGGACACCGCATAGGCGAAGAACCCTTTCGCACAACCGCAGCGGCGCCGCACGGTCGCTTCAGCCAACGGCTTCGCCTTCCGATTGCCGCACGGCTTGCCCGAACGGGTCAGCAGATAGTTGCGGAAATCTTCCGCGTCGCCAGGGGTGAGCGAATCCAGCGCCTTGTCGGCGGGGAAGTATTCCAGCAGCAGCCGCTCGCATTGTTTCCAGGTCGTCACGGTGGCGGCTTTCTTGGCCGGGCCGTAGCGGCCGATGTAGTCGCGCAGGAACGCCCCCAGCGTCACGGCGGGGGCGTCTTGGGCCGCTACGTCGTCGATGAGCCCCGCGGCCGCCAGCCGCTTGCGCAGCTTGGACGATTGCTTGGCGACCCACAGTTTGGTTTCTTTCTCGGGCAGCTCGCCGCAGGCCCGCGCCGTGGCCAGGTCCTGGATGAACTCGGCCGCCCGGCGGGCGCGCGACTCGCTGCGGGTCCCCAGTGACAGCGTGCGGCGTTCGTTGCCGATCATCACGCGGACCGAGTACAGCCCGCTAGCGCGTTGCATGATGCCTGCCATGATTAGTTGCCTTTCTCACATGGCCAGGTAGCGGTCGTCATCGACACGGCGGGCCTTACCCAGGTTGTGCAGTGTTTCCAGCAGTTCGGCCACGCGGTCCTTGTTGGCCCGGGTAAAGCGCTGGGCCACGGCCCCGGCGTCGGCGGGGGCGGCCAGCGCGGCCAGGGCGCCTTGCACGGCGGCGGCTTGCTCGGACAGCGTCTTGGGCCACGGCTCTTTCTTCGCCTTGGCGGTCGGCTTCTTCTTGCCGGCCTTCGCGGCGGGCTCGGCGCCGGCAATTTGCTGCTGCGTCTTGCCGTCGGGGTTTTGAAATTCGGGTCGCAGCCAGCGGATGATGCCGCGGCGTTCTTCCTCGGCCCGCTCGTGGTTGAGCGCCACGAGCCGTTCGAGAATCTCTTCGTCGCTCAAATCGGCGGGCCAGCCGTAAGCGTCGGCGACGGCGGCATCCAGGTCGTCGTGAATCTGCCGCAGGACCGACACCAGCCCCTGCTCGTGGATGGTCTTTTCCTTGGCGGAGAGCGACTCGCCGGCGCGGAGCTTTTCCAGCACGTTGTACATGCCGGTCATCGTCAGCCCCGGATGGGCCGACTGCTGCCGCTTGCGGTGCGCATCGAGTTGCTCGCCAAGTTCGCGAATGCGCGAAAGCTGGGCGTCGGTGGGGTCGGGGAAGGGGAAAGCCGGAAAACGCTCCGAGTGAATGTAGCGGTCTTGATTTCCCACGCCCATCGCCCCTGGGATGAACGTCGCAAATACGCAGTGTGGGCGGGAAGAGCAAACGGCGAGAACGAAAGCGTCTTCGACTGCGATCGCAATTACTTCGCTTTCCACGCGAGTACACGAACTTACAAATTGAAAGAATCGGTGCTCCGATGTGCGTGGGGTAATTACGTACCTGCTCAGACCTTCCAAAGCTGATCGCAACCCTCGCGCCGGATCTGAGAAAAGCCACCAGAATTTCTTTCGCCATTCGTTGCTTTGTTCTTCACGGTGTGGGCGCACGCCATCATACAAACGCTGGTAAATGCCTGGGAATTGACTGACGATCGTCGCTTCATCCTCCAACGGATAGAGATCAATGACGGACAGGTGTCGCGGGCTCTTTGTCAGGTCACGCCCGGAGAAGAAAGGGCAAGTCTGCGCAGATTCGATCTCCTGCAAATCGGCGATTTCGTCTGAGAACGTGTTTTGAAATTCAGTTTTCCGCCTTAGCGAGGCGTCTAGCCATAAGTCCGATCATGGCGATTTGAATGAGGGCTTCGCTGGAGGCGGGGAGTTTTTCGTAGTCGCGGGCGTGTCGGCGATGGCGAATCAACCAAGCG
>PABB01000053.1 GCA_002702655.1 Planctomycetaceae bacterium | reverse complement strand
CGTTAGGCGTCAAAGAGGCGCAGATTCAACCTCACTGACCATGGACGAGCGCGATGAATACACGGCTGATGATCTCGACATCGTCGAATTCGACGAGTCGGTCTTTGAAGCCGTCGACTTGTCCCGCGACACGTTCAAAAAGCATCTCGAAGAAGCTGCAACGCTCGCCCGCGATTTTACACGAACCTTGGTGACCAACACGCTCCCTGACACCATCGCGTACACAATCCATTACGGTTGCTCATACGACGGCAATCCGCTCGTCCAAGACGAAAAGACATTCCCGGAAGACTACGACAAAGACCCAATCACGACCGAGTCCGCAGAAGAAGTAACCGCAAACCTTTGGCGTGATGGATTCGTACCGGAGTGGATCAACGTGACTGTTAGCCGCGAGGACGGGCAATTCACTCACATCCAACTGAAATGCTGCGGGCGCTATTCTGCGATGCCCCGGCAGATGTACCACATACACGAAGGCCGTCCTCCCTTTCATGTTCTTGGGCCGCCCATGCCACCTGACTATAACCGTGAAGATACTGTGAAGTTCAATCTCTATTGGCGAGAAGACGCCTAACCACCGGCTGCAGTTGACCGGCGACGCCCGCGATGGACAATAGTCTTGCCGGTTGGTAGCCCCCTCCCGCGGGCGGCCGGCAACTGAGCCTTTTACGTTCGTCGGGAGGAACCACGCTGCTCAAAGTACCAGATCTAATTCAGCAAATGGTCGAATCCGGTCGCTGGCCCAAGGACTATGAATCCTCGATTCAACAGAATTTGAAGTCGTTGGCCACTCCCGAAAATATTGCACTTCTCGCGCCCGAAGAAGCGATGCTGTTTTTGTTGCCGCCGCCATTTGTGACCGTTCGACGACAGGCTGCTGAAAACGACTATTGGCTACACGAGCATTCTGCACCCCACATGATCGACTTTGATCTTGCAATCCAGATCGGTGATTTCGGATTGGGTTCTGACGCACCAATACTGCTGGACTACCGAGCAGACCGATCGAACCCAAGCGTAATTCGGTTGAAATGGTCAAACGACGGCACCAAGAATAAATGGGTGCGCATGGCAGAGAACATCCAACACTTCGTGGACGTTCTTGAGTTATAGAATCGCGGGTGGCACGGACAGTCGGCCGGAGTTCACTTCGCCGGCGGGACCATTGTGTTCGGCCGATTGTCCGTGTGCTCGCACAAGAGGCAGACGAATTTCGCCTCGTATCGCCAGCGACACCGACACTTGTCCGTGTTTCGTCCCCCAAGTGGCAGCGTCCCCTGCGGACAAGTGTCGCTGCCACCCCGTGGTCCTTGAAACCCGCCAGATCTCATCGTCCTGAGTGGATTATCGCTCGTCGGCTGGTACTTGCGTCGCGAGTCGACGCATCGCCTTCGCCTAACTGCGGCTGAACAGCGCCTGTTGGATTTCTTCGCGGAAGCTGGCCGCCCGTTCCAGCGTGCGGGTGAAGTCGGCTTTGCCCAGGGTGTAGAACACGCAATGCTCGCGGGCGACGATCGTCGCGTTACGCGGTTCATCGCGGATGAGGGCCGCTTCGCCGAAGTATTGGCCTTCCTTCAGCTGCGCGACCTTGCGCGTTTGTTTGCCGTCGTCGACCAGCACGTCGACGCTGCCGGTGCGGATCAGGTAGAACAGCTCGCCGGGGTCGTGCTGGCGGATGATCGTGTCGCCCTGCTCGGCCGTTTCGACCCGCATCATGTCGGCCACCTCGGTGAGCGTGGTGGGGGTCAGGCTGGAGAACAGCGGGAATTGCTGCAGGAATTCGCAGATGACGGAGGTTTCCTGCACCGCCGAGTCGGTCTTGATGCGCCCCCCCTCCATCTTCACGATGCGGTCGGCGACGTCCAGGATGCGGCTGTCGTGTGTGACCATGATGACGGTGCAGCCGTGGTCGGTGGCCATCTCCTGAAACAGGGTGACCACCTCGCGGCCCGATTCCTTGTCGAGCGCGGCGGTCGGTTCGTCGGCCAGGACGATCTTGGGGTTATGCACCAGCCCGCGGGCCACGGCGACGCGCTGCTTTTGCCCGCCCGAGAGCGAGTCGGGCTTGTAGTCGATCCGCTCGCCCAGCCCCAGCCGCTCCAGCAGCATGCGGATACGGCGGTCGGATTCCTTGCGCTCCATGCCGACCAACTCGCAAGCCATGTTCACGTTTTGATACGCGGTGAGCGAGCCAAACAGATTGTGCGCTTGAAAGATGAAGCCCAGCTCCTGCCGCAGCCGGTTGACCTGATCGCGGCTGGCGCCGTTCAGTTCGTTGCCCAGCACCAGCAGGCTGCCCTCGCACACGGTGCGCAGCGTGCCGATGAGCGTGAGCAGCGTCGTTTTTCCCGATCCCGACGGCCCGGTCATGATGACGATCTCGCCGCGGCGCACTTCCAGGAAGTTGTCGAACAGGGCCTGGGTGCGCAGTTCGCCTTCGCCGAAATAGTGATTGATGCCGTGGACCTTGACGGTCTTGGGCAACTGGGCGCCATCGGCAAACATGCCGCTGGTGGCGGGGAAGGGGGATGTGACGGCCATGATGCGAAGGGGGAAGGGGGAATGGGGAAGGCGGAATGTCGCCCGCGCGTTTCGCGGCGTCGGCGACGACGCCCTACTTGTTGTCGGTTCTTTTTGAGTTGCTCTGCTAAAACAACGACGCGGGGTCGGCGGACAGCAGCTTGCGCACGGCCAGCAGCCCCGAGCCGATGCACATGGCCAGCGTCAGCACCAGCACCAGGCTGGCCGAGGGCACGGACATGCGCATCAGCAGCCCGGTCGCGCCGGCAAGCGCGTGGTATAGGCCGTAGCTGACAATCGATCCGGGAATGAAGCCCAGCAGCGCCAGCAGCACCGCCTCGCCGACGATCAGTTTGATGAAGTAACCGCGCGAGTAGCCCATGGCTTTTAGCGTGGCGAATTCCGGCATGTGGTCGGCGATGTCGGAGTAGATGACCTGGTAGCAGATCACCATGCCGACGATGAAGCCAATCACCTTGCCGGCCAAGAACACGATGCCGATGGGCGTGCTGGTGTGCCAGAAATTGACTTCTTGTTCGCGGAACGCGTCGCGGGTGAGCACAAACACGCTGTCGTCGATGATCGCGTCGAGCCGATCGCGGATGTCCTGCAGTTTGGCCGGATCGTCGATTTCCACGATCCCCAGATCGACCACGCTGAGCGGATCGCCGAACTGCTTGCGCTGCGGGAAATGATCGGCGAACGTTTCGGCGCTCATCACCAGGTTGCCGTCGTGGGCGAAATCGGTCCCCAGGCTGAACGTGCCGACCAGATCGATGCGTTGGTTGGCCAATTCGGCCGGCGACGCGGCGAGCGCTTCGTCGTCGTCCAGCGGGAAATCGAAGTTCGCGCGGCGACTGTGCCGATCCAACAGCGCCGTGCCGCGGACCCGCAACTTGCCGAGTTGGTCGTTGAGGTCGCGGTTGCGAAAGACGGGTTGGTTCAAATGAAAGCCGATCGACCGGATCGGAAACGCCTTGCTGCGGCGGCCGGGCGTCATGTTCTTCAGCCGCGAGAGCGTCAGTTCCGAGTAGAGCGGATAAGCGCCTGTCACGCCCGGCACGCCAGCGGCACGCTCGACCAGCGCCAGCGGAAACCGCTTCTCCGCGGCCAACGTGTATTTTGCGCGGCTGACCAGAAAGATGTCGCCCCGCATGTCGTCGATGATTTTCACCTGGCTGTCGAACAGCGCGTTCTGAAAGCCGACCTGGGTGAACATCAGCAGCACGGCAAACGCAATCCCCGCCAGCGCGACGGCCAGTCGGCGCCAATCGTGCGTGAGATTCTTCCACGCGAGCGGCGTTTTGCGTTGGGTGGCGAGCATCGGAGGCGGAAGGCCGTAGGCTGTAGGTTTGAGGTTTACGCTAAAACAAATCGGCGGGGTCGGCTTGGAACAACTTGCGCAGCGCGGCCAGGCCCGACAGCACGCACATCAGCAGCGACAGCACCAACACCAACGCGCCGATTCCCGGCGTCATCTCCATCGGCATGCCCGACCAGGCGCCGACGAAACGGTACAGCAGCCAGGAAACGACCAGCGACGGCACGTACCCGATCAGCGCCAGCAGGACCGATTGCGTCAGCACGACGCGCGTCAGGTACCGGTTGCCGTAGCCCATGGCTTTGAGCGTGGCGTACTCGCCCATCATGTTGGCGATGTCGGTGGACAGCACCTGGTACACGATTGCCACGCCGACGAACATCGACACCCAGACGCCGAACGTGAAGATCTTCCCCAGCGGCGTTTGTTCGACCCAGCGGAACTCCTCGCGGCGGATCACCTCGGCCTTGGTCAGCACCTCGACGTCGGCGGGAGTGGCGGAGATTTGGGGTTCGACCAGGTCGTCATCGGTTGGGCCGAGCAGTTGTTGCAGATCGCGGCGGGCGGTTTCCGGATCAACGCCATCGTCCAACTTGACCAGCCCAAAGTTGACCCGATCGGCCGCTTGCCACCAGCAAGCGGCGAAGTAGCCTTGCTTGTTGACCAGGCACGCGCCGTTGGCCGCCAGACCGGTGCCCAGCTCGAACGTGTCGACGATCTGTACGCGCCCCCCGCCGAGGGTCGTCTTGACGTCGATGTCTTCTTTGCTGAATCGTTGGCCGTTCTTCGGGCCGAAGTCTTTCTTGCTTTTTCTGTCGATCGCCACGAACCGCGGATCGGTCAACGTGGCGGCCACCTCGCGCAGGTCTTTGCGGGCGAACGGCGGATCGTACGGATCGACGCCCATGCAGATGATGCCCCGCCACTCGCCTTCGTAGTCGCCGGGCAGCACGTCTTCGGGTTGCGGGCGTTGCCACTCGCTGAGGCCCAGATAGAACGGTCGGACGGCTGCGACGCCTGGCACGGAGGCCGCCTGGTAAAGCCGTTCCTCGGGGAACATGCCCGGGTCGGTCAGGTGCAGGTACTCGGGCGACCGCAGCATCAGGTCGTAGGCGAGGGCGTCGTAGATTTGCGTGGCCGTCTTGCGAACCGCGCCTTTGAAGCCCAACTGCATGAAGATCAAAATGACCGCAAACGCCACCCCCGCCAGTGCGACCGCCGTCCGCACCTTGTTATGCAGTAGGTTCTTCCAGGCGAGGGGCGTATTCATGGAGGGACATGGACGGCAGGCCCCGCAGGGCGTGAGGCGCGCCGGTTGCCGGCGGGCGCGACGGCGGATGCGTGGGGGTTATTCGGTGGGAGACGCTTGGGGCGTGCTGGATGTGGCGTCGTCGCCGGACTTGGCGTCACTGGCCTTGGCGAGGAACTCGACCGTCACCTGCATGCCGACCAAGCGGGACGCCTGATCGTTGGCGCCCGGTTGGTCGGGATCGATGTTAATACGCACTTCGATAACCGACCGGTCGCTGGGCGCCAGCGGATTGCGGTTGGTCAGCCCGGGATTCGCGACCATATTGCCAATTCGCTGCACGGTTCCGCGCAGCCCTTTGTCATCGCCGGCGAAGTCCCCGCTGAAGGCGCTGCTGGTGATCAGCACCGGCTGATCGAGCTTGATTTCCTTGGCGTCCGCTTCGTAAACCTCGGCGATGCAGACCATTTCGCTCAGGTCGGCGATCTGCATGATCGGCATTTGCGTGACGAATTCGCCCGGCTGCACGGCGATGTCCAGGACGGTGAACTCGGTCCCGCTGAGGGGGGCGCCAGGGGCGAGAATCTCGGCCTGGTCGCGCGCCTGACGAGCGGCGTCCACTTCCAACTCGGCGGCGATCGTGGGATCGAGCGCTGCGGCGCTTTGCTGGTTGACGCGGGCCATATCCAGATTGGCTTGGGCGGTGGCCACGGCCTGGCGCGCTGCGGCGATCGCGGCGGGCAACGCTTCGGCGGCGGCCGCATGTTCGGCGCGGGCGATGGCGGCCTGGCCCGCTTGTCGTGCCAGTTGCTGGTCGGTCACCAGCGCGTCGTCACGCCGCTTGAGCGCCGTGAGCAGTTTGATGTCTTTCTCGGCGACGGCCGCGGCCTCGCCCAGGGCGTCGACCTTGGCCTGTTGCGCCATGATTTCGGTCAGTTTGGCCTGCGCCTGGGCGACCGCGGCTTGGGCTTGCAGCACCTGCGCGTCAGCCATGCGGATCTGTTGCTCATGCTGCAGGCCGGCGAACTTCAGCTTGGCCTCGGCCGCCTCGAACTGAGTGGCCAGCAGTTTGTAGGTCTCCATGCGCACCAACAGCGCGCCCGCCTGCACGATGCCGCCCTCGAACACGCCGTACTCGTCGCGGGGCCGGGCGATCAGCTTTGGCTGGCCCTGTTCGTCTTCCACCAGCCCGGAGCCGAACTTGTCGACGCGTGCGCCGGGCAGGCCCAAGATTTCCAGCACGTCGCCGGCGGGCGCCAGGCGGCCCAGGGCGACGACGCTACGCGGCCCCGTCGATCGGCTGGAACCGGTGTTGCCTCCGCCGCCGGAGGGATCCTCGCGGCAACCGGAAAGGACGAACAACAGCCCTGCGATCAGTGCGGGGACTGCCACGGCGGCGGATCGAGCGTTCTTGCAATTACCCATATCGGTGGCGCAGCGCCACGCCGAGCGCTGTGAGTGGTGTGGTCCTGGGGCGTCGTACCTAAGTTTAAGGCGCGAGAGCGCGCAATCTGTGCGGAATGGGGGATTATCCCAGAATTGGCAGAGTGGGATTGCGTGTCAAGTAAACTCCTGCGGCGCAAACACTTACGCCCAGGATCGCGGCGTCAGGACGACTTAGCCGTCGGAGCACGCGCCTGCAGCGGCGTCCGCGCATGTCAGGTTAAGTCCCGCTGTTGCATTCGGTTTTCCCGACGTGGCGGACTTGGCTTGCACCAGCATCGCTGCATCGGTTATCGCTGCCGCCGTGCTTACAGCTTGAGCGGCCCGCGGGCAGGCGCCCGTTGTTGCCGCAGCGTTTCCCGTGGAATCGACAAAGATGCTACGACCGGACCTTGGACCTGCGATCTTCCGAAAGCCGCCGACGGCCGCCGGTGTCACGGCATTCATTGCTGCTCAGCGGGACCGCCCGCTGACGTACGCCGCCGACGTCTCGGCGGACCCCGATGCCGAGCCTCCCCGCGGGTACGTCGTCGACGAGCACAGGGTGTGCGTCGGCAACGGGCGCGAGGCCTTTCTCGCCGCCCGCGAGATGCTCTTGCGGTGGGAGCAAATGCCAGCGGCGTGGATGCAGATCGAGGTCGCTCCGCGACCGCCGCGCGTGGGCGAACTGGTCGTCACCCGCGCCCGCTACGCTGGGCTCTGGTGGCTCAACGCCTGCCGCGTCGTCGATGTGCGCGATGACGGCGTCGAGACTGTCAACGGCCGGGAGCACCGCTACGAAGTCGCCTACGGAACGCTGCCGGGCCACGTGGAATCGGGCATCGAGACCTTCGCTGCAGTTCTTGAGCCCGACGGTCGGGCGTGGTACGAGATTCGCGCCGTCTCGCGGCCGCAGTTCTGGCTGGCGAAATTTGCCCGGCGGCTTTCTCGGCGGCTGCAACGTCGGTTTGCCGAAGACTCGTTGCAGCAAGTGGCGGCGCTGGTACGGGAACGCACCACGGTCCCCGTACGCAACTTGGCCGGTCGGGCCGAGGCGCAAGTCGCAGCGGTTGGGATCAAAGCCACTGCATAGTGCGCAGAAACAGGGACGCCGCCGCGATCAAGCGACGACGCCCCTGTCGTTCACGTCAAATTCTTTTCTTGCTGGCGTTTGCGCTACGCCGCCGCCGGCAATTGCTCGGCGTCGACCTCGTCCAGCGAGATCATCGGCACCGTGGCGGGAGCGTCGTCTTCCCACACCTCTTCCACGTTCAGCACCGGGCTGTCGGCGACGTACTCTTCCAACTCGCTGCTGCGAACCGGGTTTTGCAGCTTGGAAATCGCCTTGGCTTCGATCTGCCGGACGCGTTCGCGGGTCACCTTGAAGATGCGGCCCACTTCTTCCAGGGTGTAGCAGTAGCCGTCGTGCAGACCGTACCGCAGGCGGACGATTTCCCGCTCGCGGTAGGTGAGCGTCTTGAGCAGACCGTCGATTTTCTCCCGCAGCAGGCCGTTGCTGGCCAGCTTGAGCGGGTTGTCGGCGTGGCCGTCTTCGACCAGTTCGCCAAAGCTGCAGTCGTCGCCTTCGCCCACCGGACGGTCGAGGCTGACGGGGGTGCGGCCGATGTCCAGCACGTGCAAGCTTTCGTCCAGGTCAATCCCCGCGGCCAGGGCCGTCTCTTCATTGGTCGGCATGCGACCCATTTCGTGCTGCAGTCGCTTGGCGGTCTGCTGCAGCTTGCTCAGCACGTCGATCATGTGCACGGGGATGCGGATTGTGCGGGCCTGATCGGCTATCGCGCGGGTGATCGCCTGGCGGATCCACCACGTGGCGTACGTGCTGAATTTGAAGCCGCGACGATACTCGTACTTGTCCACGGCCCGCATCAGGCCCGTGTTGCCTTCCTGGATCAGGTCCAGGAAGCTCATGCCGCGATTGCGGTACTTCTTGGCGATCGACACGACCAGTCGCAGGTTGCCGCTGGAGAGATCGCGTTTGACGCGCTCCAACTCGGTCAACTGCGTGCGGAGCTGCCGGCAACGCTCGCGGAGGCTGCGGGGCGATTCAAGCGTGTCGAGCATCAGCTTCCGCAGTTCGTCGCGGACCGGGCGGATGCGCGCCTCGGCGGCGCCGGTTTCGCGGAGCGACTTCAGCTGGGCGCTGAGCCGGTCCATGCGGCGAGAAATCTCTTCCAACTCGTTCATCAGCGGCTGCACGCGGCGGGTCCGCAGGCTGAGCTCCTCGACCAGACGCAGCATCTTGCGGCGGCGACGCAGGTACCGCTGCCGGGCGGCGGCCTTGTCCTCGGCCGGGGCGCTCTTGCTGGTCAGCACGCCGTAATCTTCGCGCTGGGCGTGCATCAGGGCTCGCAGCGTTGGCAGGTTGCGCGGCATGCGCGAGGAGATCTGCTGCTTGGTCAGCCGTTCGGTCAGCGACACTTTGATCGTGCGGTCGAACGGCAACTCGCCGGCGTGCACCCGCTCCAGCACCTCGACCGTCTTGTCCAGGGCATAGAACGAACGCAGGATGTTGCGACGGAACCGCTTGCGGCAGATTTCGATCTTCTTGGCGAGCGAAATCTCCTCGTCCCGCGACAGCAGCGGAATCCGGCACATCTGCGACAGATACATCCGGATCGGGTCGTTGGTCAGCTTCTTCAGCTCCGGCGGCAGCAGGGCGGCTGCGGCGTCGGCGTCTTCGTCCGCCTGCACGGCCTCTTCGGTGCGCGGCTTGGCGGTTTCGATCAGCTGGATGCCGTGCCCGTCCAGCACGTCCAGCAGCAGGTCCATGTGCTTGGAGTGGGCGACCTCGTCCGGCAGAAAGGCGTTGACCTGGTCGTAGGTGAGATGGCCCTGCGAGTCGGCCAGGGACACGAGTTGACGAAGGCGCGCGGCAGTCTGGGTCATGGAAACCTCTCTGGCACTTCCTGTGCTCAAGAAAAGTTGCGAAGAACTTGCGACAAACCCGTCGACCATCCGTGGGCGACGAACCGGCTTGCCGAGGCGGGGGGTTAACGGGGCTCGGGGTTCGGGATATCAGTGGAGCCTTGCGGCGGCTTCTGACCCAACGAGCGGTAGAAGTCCAGCAGGGCTTGATCCTCTTGTTCGGGTTGGTCGAAGCGCCGCGTGCGGAACTGGACCAGGCGCTGTTGCTGGTCGACTTCGTCGCGGCGACGCTGCAGATCGCCCAGCACGTCGCGAACCCGCAGGTTCACGTCGGCGGCGGATTTCTGCTCGCCTTCCTCGTCGCAATCGACCAGCAGGTTCTTGGCGGCCAGGTCGTCCAGGGCCAGCATCCAGGCGTCGTACGTGAGCGGCTCGCCCTCGGCGTCCAGGTGCGACACGGCGGCGTACGCGACGCGAGCCGCTTCGCTGGCGAAATCCTCGGCCGCGATCGCCGCGAACAACTCGGGGGCGCGCTCCGGGTGATGCAGCAGCAGTTGCAGCACTTCGCGGTCCCAGGCGGTGGGACGCGTGGTCATGGTCGGCGTGGCCGCGGGGGCGCTGAACGAGGCGGGCTCGGCGGCGAGCTCGCCCTCTTCGTCGACTTCCTGCAACATCGCGTTGGGGTCGGCGACGGGGCGAGCTTGTTGTGCGGGACGCGGCGCCGCGACGGGGGCGGCCGCGTTGAGCTTGGTGCGTTGCTCGCGTCGCACCGCGACCAGCCGATCGCGGAGCGTCTCGATCGTCAAACCAAACTGGCGGGCGACGCGGGAGAGCACTTGCTCCTGCCGCAACAGCGCAGTGGAGGTGGGCGACGCCGCCGGCAGAGCGCGGGCGAGCGTGGCGAGAATCGCTTCGACGGCCTGCGCCGCGCGATGAGTTCCAGGGGCTGATGCCAATCCGTTGGTCACAGCGTCGATCTTGTATTGGAGGGCGTCGGCCGCGTTGGCCAACAGCTGACGGAACGCTTCGCTTCCTTGCGAGAGAATAACATCACACGGATCGGCCCCGCTTGGCAAGCTCAGAATCTGCAATTCCACCTCATTTTCTACGAGGAGTGCTAGCAGATTGTCGAGGATGTCCATCGTCCGCGCTTGCCCCGCGGCGTCGCCGTCGAGCACCAACGTGATCGTGTCGGTGAAGCGCCGAATCAGCGGCACGTGACGCTCGCCCAGCGCCGTGCCCAGCACCGCCACCGCGTTGCGCACGCCGTGTTGGTGCGCCATGATCACGTCGGTGTAGCCTTCCATCACCAGCAGCCCGCCCTCGTCGCGCACGCCGTCGCGGGCCAGGTCGAGCGCATACAGTTCGCGGCTTTTAGAGAACAGCGGCGTCTCGGGGCTATTGATGTATTTGGCGGCGCTGCCGGCGGCGCGATCGTCGGCCAACTCGGGCAGCACGCGCCCGCCGAACGCGATCGGGCGCGAGCGGACGTCGCGGATCGAAAACATCACCCGCCCGCGGTAGCGATCGTAGACGCTGCCCTTGTCTTCGTTCTTGATGAGCAGCCCCACGCGCTCCAGTACCGCGGGGCTGAACCCGGCGGCCGCGCCGCGATCCTTCAGCCACGACCACTGCGGCGGCGAGAAGCCCAGTTGGAACCGCTCGATGCTCTCGGCCGAGACGCCGCGGTCGGCCAGGTACCGCCGCGCCGGCTCGGCGGCCGGGTCGTTCAGCAGGCACTTGTGGAATTGCGCCTCGGCCCACTGCATGGCGCGGAGCAGGTTCTTGCGCTCGAACGGGTTGTCGGCCTGCGGACCGCCGCCGCCGGGGCTCTGCCGCAGTTGCACGCCGGCGCGCTCGGCGAGCATTTCCAGCGCCTCGCGGAACTCGACCCCTTCGGCCTTCATGATGAAGCTGAAGATGTCGCCGCCGATGTCGCAGACCCAGCACTTGAACGACTGCCGCTGCTGATTCACTTGCAGGCTGGGCTTCGAGTCGTCGTGCCACGGGCACAGGCCCACGAAGTTGCGTCCCTGCCGCCGCAACGCAATGTAGCCGCCGACCAGATCGACGATGTCAATCGCCTGGCGAACCTGTTCCTTGGCATCCTGCAGATCGGCGAGAGACATCGGAAGGGGGAGGGGGGAAGGCGGAATGGGGAAGGCGGAGTGCGGAATGCGGAATGGTTCGATTAGGTTGGGTCCTCCAGGTTCTTGAACCTGGACGGCGTAGCCGCAAGAGGCGTTGTTGTTGGGTTGCCGCAGACGTGGCGTGGAATCCTCTCGGTTGCCTCTTGCCGCCGGTGGCGGCCCAGGTTCGAGAACCTGGGGTACCCCCACGCTGACTTCCGACCTCTCCTCTCGCTACGGCCCGTCGAGTTGCGAGGGGCGCACCGTCAGGGTGACCTCCAGGTCGATTTCCTGTGGATCGCGGCCCGTGTCGCGGAGCACGGTCACGGGGATCGTGGCGCCGGCCGGGGCGGCGGCGATGGTTTGGCTCAGCCGAAAGGTGTCGGTGTATTTCTCTCCGCCCCAGTCGAGGATCACGTCGCCCGCTTCGATCCCCGCGTTGGCGGCGGGCGAACGCGGCTTCACGTAGCGGACGAACACGCCCGAATCGGGCTCGATTGCCAGATGGCGGGCATACAACGCGGGGATCGGCTGCAGGATCAGGCCCACGTAGCCGCGTTCCACGTGGCCTTTCTCGCGCAGTTGCCGGTACGATTCCTGCACTTGGTCGCTGGGGATGGCGAAGCTGATGCCCTGGTAGGACGGGCCGACGATCGCCGTGTTGATGCCGACCACTTGCCCCGCACTGTTGACCAGCGGACCGCCGCTGTTGCCGGGGTTCACGGCGGCGTCGGTTTGCAGGAACTCCTGCACGACCTTGCCCGGTTCGGTCAGGCCGTGCCGGCCTTTTTGGCTAAGGATGCCGAACGTGGTGCTGCGGTCCAACCCGAACGGGCTGCCGATGGCCCAGACCAATTCGCCGACTTCCAGGTCGTCGCTGCTGCCCCATTCGGCGGGGGTGAGGTCGGGCAACTCGGTCTTCAGCAGCGCCACGTCGATCAGCCGATCGATGCCGATGACCGACGCGTTGCCGCGGCGGCCGTCGCTGAGCTGCACCTCGACTGTCTCTACGCCGTCGATCACGTGCTGGTTGGTGACGATGTAACCCTGGGCGTCGACGATCACGCCCGAGCCTTGCCCCTCGCCGTCGTTGCGGGTGGTGAGAATGCTGACCACCGAGGGCGTGACCTTGTTGGTCAGCATGCGGGAGGCCTGCGAGAGCTGCCCCAGGTTGAGATCGGCCAAGTGGTCTTTGGCCGCTTCGTAGCGGGCCCGCTCCTTGGCCGACGTCATGGCGTATTGGATGCGATAGGCCATGGTCGGCGCCACCAGCACGGCGGCGAGGGCGAAGAACAGCGTCAGCAGGCGTCGCAGCCGCGCCGGGTCGGCCTCGGCGGGCTCGTGTGCTGAGAACGTCGGCGTTGGGGAGTGCGGCTGGGCGGCCGGCGCGCTGTGCGGGGCGGGCGCCGCGGTCGCGGGGGCGTCGGCGGCGGGGAACGCGCGGTCGTCCTGCATGATGAGCGCCGGGGGCGAGTAGTTTTGCGATACGAAAGCGGCGATGCTGGCCGTGTTCGCGGAAGTTGCTCACGCGAACATGCCGACCGGCCTCCCCAGCCATGCGTCCTCGCGGCAACGCGGCAACGTCGCGGGGCGGAGGCGGCGAGGCGGTCGTCAGACGGCCACGTGATTATACAGAGAACCCCGCTCGCCGGGCACGGGTTGCGGTGCGGGCCCTGGCCGCGGAAAATCACGGCGGCAATTTCCGCAATCTGCCCAGGTTGACTTCGTGGCGACCCCTTCGCGTTTTTTTCCGCCCGCGTCGCACGCAACACCGATTGGTCTGGTGGCCGTCGGGGGATCGCTGTCGGTCGACCGGTTGCTGGACGCCTACCGGCACGGCATCTTCCCCTGGCCGACATTTGCCGACGAGCCCATGCTGTGGTGGTCGCCCGATCCGCGGGCGATCATGCCGCTGGACGGTTTTCACGTGTCGCGGCGGCTCGCGCGGCGGCTGCGGAGCGGACAGTTCGTCGCGACGTGCGACACGGCGTTTGAACAGGTGATCCGCGCGTGCAGTCGCGGCCCCGGGCGCGAGGGGGGCACGTGGCTGACCCCCGAAATGATCGCCGCCTACACCCGCCTGCACCAACGCGGGCACGCCCACAGCGTGGAAATCTGGTCGGACGAGCGGCTGGTCGGCGGCGTGTACGGCGTGGGCGTCGGCGGGGCCTTTGCCGCGGAGAGCATGTTCTACCGCGCGACCGACGGGTCCAAGGCGGCCCTGGCCCACCTGGTGACGCACCTGACAGCGCGCGGCTATCGGCTGCTCGACATCCAGCAATGGACTCGACACACCGGCAGTTTGGGGGCGATGGAAGTCCGCCGTCGCGATTATCTGCAGTTGCTCAGCGGCGCGGTCGCGCTGCCGGTGACGTTCGGCGTGCAATTGCAGTCGCCCGCCGAGTGGCACAACGGCGCTGCCGCGTCGAAGTAAAGTAGCACGATGGTTAGTAGCCGCTCTCGCTACGCGGGCCGGAGTGTTGCGCGCGTTCGCAGTGCAGGCGGCCTGTCCACGCGAGTCATCCCTCCTCCCTTAGCCCCTCCCCGCGGTGGGGGAGGGGGACAGGCGCAGCTCACGCGATCAGCGGGCGGAGGTGGTTGTAGCTGATCTGCAGCGACTTGACGCGGCGCTCGATCGCGCCCTCGAACGCTTCGTCTTCCACCTCCACGCACACGGGCCCGTCGTAGCCGACGTCGGTGAGCGCCCCGACCCAGGCGCCCCAGTCGATGCTGCCCAGCCCGGGGATCTTGGCGGTGCTGCGCAGCATGGGCGGCTCGAGACTGCCGACGTCGTTCAAGCGATGCCGGTCGATGCGCATGTCCTTGGCATGCGCGTGGAAGATGCGCGGGCCGAACTCGCAGATCGGCGCGATGGGGTCCATCAACTGCATGACCAAGTGCGACGGGTCGTAGTTCAAGCCAAAATTCGGCGAGGGGATCGTTTCGAACATCCGCCGCCAAATCGCCGGCGTCCGGGCCAGGTTCAATCCAAACGGCCACGTGTTGGGGAACAGCATCGGGCAATTCTCGATGCCGATCCGCACGCCGCGGTCCTCGGCGTAGCGGATGATGTCGGGCCACACTTGCTCGAACAGCGTGAGGTTGTCTTCCAGCGGCAGCGTGTGATTGGCGCCGATGAAGGCGTTGACGTTATTGAGTCCCAGCTTCGGCGCCGCGTCGATGACCTTGCGCAGGTGGGCTTGCGCCGCCTCGGCCTGATCCTGCTCGGCCGACAGGGGGATCGAGTAATAGCCCAGTGCGGAGATGCCGACGCCGTACTTTTCGCACAGCGCCCGCGCGTCGTCAGCGGCCGACTGGGGGAAATCAGTGCAGTCGAGGTGCATCACGCCGCCGTATTTGCGGTCCGGCCCGCCGGGGGGCCAGCACATCACCTCGACGCAGTCGTAGCCGATGTCGGCCGCGTGCCGCAGCACGTCCTCGAACCCCAGATCTCCGAAAATGGCGCTGACGAAACCGAGTTGCATTGTCGTTGTCCTATGTGAGTGACCTGCGGCGCTGCGCTCAAAGTACATGGCAGCCGGCACGCTGTCAGCCGTCAGCGGTCAGCTTTCGGCCAGAAAACGCGGCGTGCCCCCGTAAACTCCCGGCGAATCTGCTCGGCCAGGCGCCAGAGAACAGGATTGCAGGATGCGCGTGATGAACAGGATTGGCGTGACGGCGGCGAATATCTACTCACCTCGCACGCTCGTCCTGTCGATCCTACGCATCCTGTGATCCTGTTCCCTTGAAGTGGGCGCTCGTGGCGGTTCCTGCCATGCGCGCCGGCGCGGTTTTCGCTGGACACGCTTTGCGCCGCTGCTGACAATGCGAGCACGCAAAGTTCCGCGTGATTCGACGTGGCAGGACATGGCTGACGAAGATTTCGACATTGCGACGCTGGCGGCTTATCTGCACTTGATGCCCGCGCAAGTGATGCGCCTGGCGGAGCGCGGCAAGGTGCCCGGTCGCCGCATCGGGGGCGATTGGCGGTTCTCGCGCCCCGAAGTCAACCAATGGTTGGAGCAGCGCATCGGCGCCACGGACGACGACCAGGAACTGGCCGACATGGAAGCCACGCTACGCCGCGTCGACCATGTGAAGACCGAGATCACGCTGGCCGAATTGATGCCCGCCGAGGCGGTGGCCGTGCCGTTGGCGGCCCGCACCCGCGGCAAAGTCATCGCCGGCATGTGCGACTTGGCCGCGACGACCGGCCTGCTGTGGGATCCCGAGCGGATGGCCGACGCGGTGACCGCCCGCGAAGACATGCACTCCACGGCCCTGGACATTGGCGTGGCGCTATTGCATCCGCGGCGACCGCAGGCGTCGATCATGGGCGGCCCCGTGATTGCGATGGGGCTGGTGGCGGGAGGAATTCCCTTTGGCGGCGCCGGCGGCGGGCTGACCGACGTGTTTTTCCTGATCGCCGCGACCAGCGATCACGAACACTTGCGGGCGCTGGCGCGGCTGAGTCGCGTGATCAACGATTCGGCGTGGCTGACCGAGCTGCGCGAGGCGCCCGACGCGAAAGCGGCCCGGCGGTTGGTCGTGGACCGCGATCGAGAGTTGGGGCCATGACGCTTTCGGGTCGGTTCGCACTGGCAACGGGCGCTCGTCTTGGTTTGAATAAAATAGATGAAGTAAACGCCGCGCATTGAACTCGCCATGTCGCAACTCGTCGAACCTGCCGCCGCCACAGAACCCTCGGCACTCGTGCTGGGCGCCATGGCGTGGGGCGTGGGGCCGTGGGGCCAAGGCGAGTTCGACGTGCTACGCACCGTGCTGGGCGATGCGGGCCGGTGGCCGGTGATGGCCACGTTGGCCGAAGCGGTCGAAGCGCTTGACGGCTTGGCCGCCCCGCCGGAACTCTTGCTGCTGGCGCAACCGCGTCCCGGGTACTTTTCGGAAGACGAAGCGGCCGCGGTGGGCCGCGTGGCGCCGTTGTCGCGGTTGGTCGTGGTGGCGGGCACGTGGTGCGAAGGCGAACTGCGAACCGGCCGGCCGCTGCCGGGCACGCTGCGGATGTATTGGTACCAGTTCGAAGCGTGGTGGCGGCGAGGCTTGGCGGCGCGCACCGCTGGCGAATGCCCGCCATGGGCTGATCCACTCGAAGATCCGTATTCGGTCCGCCCGCTGCGGCGTACGGCCGCGCTGGCTGCGGCGTCGACGCCGACGGTGGCCGAGCAGGTCTTTGCCGCTGAGGTCGAGTCTGACGAATCGGCGCCGTCGGCTGCGTCGGGCGGCAATTGCGTCGCCGTCGACGTGTGCGACTACGAGAGCTTCGAGACGCTCCGCATCGCGCTGCGGCCGTACGGCTGGCGCTGCATTTGGCAGCCGCGGCATCGCCCGGAGGTGTGGGATTCGCATCGTGCACGTTGCGGCGTCGACGATCCCGTGCCGGCCGCGGGGATTTGGGACGGCGGTCAGCTCAGCAGCGGCGAGATGGGGCAGCTGGCGGCGTTTTCCGATCGTTTGGCGGAATGCGGCGCCCAGGTCCTCGTGCTGCTGGATTTTCCGCGGGCCGAGCATGTCGCCGCCGCCGCCAGCGTGGGCGCCTGGCGGGTGCTGGGCAAGCCGTATCTGGTGGACGGCGTCGCGGGCGAACTGGCTGCGGCGGTGGCCGCCCGCGCGTAAGCGGTGCGTACTCTCCTCTCCGAGTGCCACGCTACGCCGTTAACCCTTTTCGATCATTGAATTGGCCTTGATGCGGCTGGCATGGTCGCCTTACAGGCGGTGTGGACTCAACACCCCATGCCCCTGAAAGGAGTTCAGGATGCCGCATCAAGG
>PABB01000052.1 GCA_002702655.1 Planctomycetaceae bacterium | reverse complement strand
CGACGAGCCAAAGCAGCCGAGATCGGCATACCCCTGATCGTCGGTCAACACGATCAACACATTGGGTCGCCTCTCCGCCGCGCCGCAAACACCCGGATCGAGAGTCGCCGTGACCGTGAGAAAGGAGACCACCAGCGTGAACCCTTGCATGCTCAAAACCTGCAAGAAGAGAGGAATGCGTCACCACTGCCGACTGCCTCGCGCAGCTTAGCCCTTGCTCAATCCACCTGCAACAGTCGAGGCGGAGGCCCGACGCCCAGCGCCCGTCCCCGGCTGCAGCACACGCGATGACGTCCTGAAGACTGCGGCTCTCCGCGATCGCAGGTTCCCTAGGCGGAGGTCGGCTCGGCTGCGCGAGGCCGCTTTCGCTCCTGCCGTTGGTCGTGCAAACGCCGAGACCAAGCGGCTTGAGACTGTTGACGCGCGTCAGTTCGCGCCGACGCTCAGCGCCTGCCTGTCGGCCGTCACCATGTCTTCGACGAGACTCTCGAACGACGTCGTATGACGCCAGCGCAGCGTCTCGCGCGCCTTGGACGGGTCGCCCAGCAGAAAGTCGACTTCGGTGGGCCGGAAATGCCGCGGATCGATGGCCACCAGCTCGCGTCCCGTGGCTTGGTCGTAGCCGATCTCGTCGACGCCGGAGCCGCGCCACTGCAAACCGATGCCGATGCAGGCTAAGGCGGCTGCGACGAACTCACGGACCGAATGCGCTGCGCCCGTCGCGAGCACGACATCGTCCGGCGTCTCGTGCTGGACAATCCGCCACATGCCTTCCACATAATCCCGCGCGTGGCCCCAATCGCGACGGGCGTCGAGATTCCCGAGAAACAGCTTGTCCTGCACGCCCGCCTCCATCGCGGCGACGGCGCGGGTCACTTTTCGCGTGACGAACGTCTCGCCGCGCGTCGGCCCTTCGTGATTGAACAAGATCCCGTTGGAGGCGTGCAGGCCGTACGCTTGGCGGTAGTTGACCGTGATCCAGGAGGCGTACAGCTTCGAGGCGGGGGAAGGACTGCCCGGATGGAACGGCGTCGACTCGTTCTGCGGCGGCGGCGAGCTGCCAAACAACTCCGACGTCGACGCTTGATAGAAGCGCACCCGTTCGGACATGCCGAGAATGCGAATCGCTTCCAAGAGCCGCAACGCGCCGACGGCGTCCGCGTTGGCCGTGTACTCGGGCGTCTCGAAACTCACCTGGACGTGGCTCTGGGCGGCAAGGTTGTAGATCTCGTCGGGCTGCGCTTCCTGGATGATCCGGATGAGATTCGTCGCATCGGTCATCTCGCCGTAGTGCATCCAGAACCGGGTGTTACGCTCGTGCGGATCCAGATAAATATGATCCACGCGGCCCGTATTGAAGGACGACGAGCGGCGCTTGATGCCGTGGACCACGTAGCCCTTCTCGAGCAACAACTCGGCGAGATACGCCCCGTCCTGTCCGGTCACGACCGTAATCAAGGCCACTTTGGGCTTCATCGCTGGCTCCTGGAAAGACGCCGCGAGGGGGCGCCGTCGGCATGGATGGGAGGTTTGCGACAAATAGAGGTCAGAAAACGCCGCGAGAGGCGGCCTCACGGAGGGAACAATCACTCGAGTCGAGAGGGATTTGCCCTGACCGGCAGCCCAATCGCGCAGGTTTCCGTCCTCGGCGCATCGGGGCGAGCGGCGCAAACCCCATTGGCGGCTCCCGTCACCGCAGCCGGGGACGGGGGTCGTGTGCAGATTGCGATGCTTGTTCCACATCCGATTTGGCAGAGGACTTCGCGCCGGCAACAACTTGGATCGATTCAGCCAAACTTCGAATAGGAAACGTCGCGGCTCGTGCGTGGCCGTCTGGGCGCCGATCACGAGTCGACCAACTCCCGCAGCTTGGCGTCAAACCGGTCAATCATCGCCTTCCGGCTGAAATGGGCGTGATAGACGGCGTGGCACCGCTGACGTAGCTCGGCCAGTCCCTCTGGGGCGGCGGCCAGCTGCTTCAGTTCCTCGGCCACCTCCTCCACCGTACTGGGCGTCACCACCCAGCCGACCTGGTAGTCGCGGATCCACTGGGCGATCGCCGAGTCCTCCGAGCCGGCAAACACCACGCCGCGTCCCGCCGCCAGGGCGCCGAAGAATTTTGAGGGAACGACCGTCCCGGTCCAGTCCGGATGCAGGCTCACCAAATGCAGATCGCAGGCCGTGAGCCGCTTTTCGAGCTGATCTTGCGGCGCAAATCCCGCAAAGCGGATGTTTTCGTCGTCGACGGCGACTGCGCTGCGCAACTGATCGGCTCGGTTGCCGCGCCCGGCAAAGCAAAACTCGACGCCGCTGCCGCGCAGCGCTCGGGCCAACGATAGGAACTCCTCGTACGTGTGCGCCCGGCCAAAGCTGCCGGAGTACAGCAGGCCCAGTTTGGCGTCGCCGAACAGATCGCGGCGCACGGTGGGGTCCGGTACAGGCGGTGCCGCCGGTTCCACCAGCGCCCATGGCGTGATCGTGATTGGCTGGCACGTGGGCTCGATCGCCTGGAGCCGACGTCCCATGCACCCGCCCAAATCGGCGATGAAGTCACACCTCCTGTACGCCCACGCCGAGAGCCGCCTCATCCAGCGGACGACTCGGCTCTGACTTGTCAGCAGTCCGTCGGCGATCGCCGCGTCGGGGTAGAGATCGAAGCACCAGTGGACCGCTTTGGTGCGGCGACGGAGGATCGTCCAAGGAATCGCGGCCAGGACGCCCAGCACCGGATCGGTGCCCACCAGCACGACGTCGTGCCGATGGCGTCGCGCGACCAAGGCCGCCCAACTCCAACCGGCGAGCATCCACGCAGTGTTGAGTAGTCGTCCGCGATTGGAGCCTTGCTGCAAATCGGGGCGCCACGCCCGGCGAATGGCGACTCCTCGCCACCGCTCGCGGCGTGGAAGAGACTCGCCCTGCTCGTGGCACCGCCGATTGGCAGGCCGGGCCACGACTTCCCACCCGCGCTCGGCCAGTTCTGCCGCCAGTTCGCTATACAGCGTGGCGCTGACCACGTCGTCGGGGTGAAAGAAATGGTACAGCAGCGTCACCCGCGGCTTTTCCGCGTCCCTCTCCTGCTGTCCGTTGCTGGCCGATTCCGACATATTGCGAAGTCCATCCATTAGGTCTCGTCTGCCGCCGACTGGCGCGCACCTGCATGCCTGTCCTCTGTTTCAGCAGGTTGCCGCCGGACTAGCGGTTCCCTACTTCAATACTCTGCCAACCGCCCCGCGCCCCGCCTAAGCATGAGCGAGATCTTTCCGCCTTCGACCGCACCTGTCCAAATCTCAACCCCTACCCCCGACGCCCAGTTCTAATTAAGCCGTCTGCGCAGACTGTGCGATCCAGCTCGTGAAGATTTTGGCAGGTCGGGTCCCCACAACTAGCCCGTTATGGCGGCCCAAACTAGACTGACTTTCTGCGGTTGCGCTCAACTGCCGCCAGTTGAGGCACCTCCCAGGGGCCCTCCCCAGGTCAGCGTTGTCAGGCCAGGATTCTCGCGGCAACTGCGAATATTCTCGGTTTTTTACCACATGTGCGTTGCCGCGGCGGTGCGCTGACCAGGACGGAGTCCGCCCACTCCCCATCCGCGTGCCAAGACTTGAGACGCATGTCCGGCTGTCCGGTGTAAACATGGAATACTCGGCCCCCGACAAATCGATCGCTGCCCCCGCCGACACTGCGGGCGTGCCGCATATGAGCGGTGCAGGCGACACGGCTTGCGTCCCGTCATATCCGCCCAAGACCGGCTACGCACAGTTAATCAGGCAGTTCTATGCGGTAATCGTAGTGTGCGTCTCCGGCGCGTCAGTGCTTACGGTAGGCGATCCTTCCCAATCGCTCGTACTACTCGCCTGGAGTCTGCTCTGCGGCTTGGCACCGTTTGTCTTGTTCGCCAACATGCCGGGCGGCTACTTCCTGCAAGGAGTCGCTTGCCTCTTGTCGGTTTACTTTTGGATTGCTTATCCGGTCAAAGCAATTTTTTCACAGACCTACGTGCAGTCCGACCTGATACTAAACTACTACGTGCCGCCACATCTTTTTGCCGACTGCCTCGCCCCGTCAATCGCGTATTCAGTGTGCGGTTTGCTGGCGACAGCGGCCGCCCTCCGATTTCTCGCTGGGAAAGCCGTTGATCGCACGACCGCTACCCGACGTCCGAACATCCGATTGCTGCTCACCGTAACGTTTTTTGCTTTGCTCCTAAAGGCAATTATCCACTATTGGCTCGGGTGGGGCCTGCCGGGTCTTGAGCCACCCAACGCGATTCCGCTCGTCACGGGCGCGATAGTCATGCTTTGCCGTCTCGGAATCTTTCACCTAATTTCTGTCGCGATCTTCATCGCGATTTCTCACCGCAACCTACCTGCCCGTTACAAATACCTCACTGGCTTATCCGCCTGCGCCTATCTGGCCCTCGACATGGGCATAGGTTCCAAGTATTCCTTGGCATATTTGGGGACCACGCTGTTGAGTGCTTCAATCGTTGGGTTGCGGCGCACCAAAGCGAACACGAGAAAACTTGCCGCAGTGCTCGTCTCAGTCACCTGCATCGTCGCCTGCTATCCGTTCGTCCAACAATACCGGTTCGTTCGCTTGGGCCATCCCAACGCGGCACCAACCCAACTCATCGATCGCGCAATCAAACAAACGTTCGAACGCACTGATTACAACGTCGTTGCCGTCGCATTTCTAAGTGTTCTGGAGCGCATCAACGGTTTTCAGAACTATTGCGCCGCGCGCGCGTACAACGTGAATGCGAGTTGGGGCCACATGCTGGCGTCTCGCGACCTCACCGCCTCCTACACGACGTCCGTATTAGGTTTCCGTTCCACCAACACAGCCATGGGTCTCACACAGGTGAGCGTGCTTTCTTCGCTTGCAAAACACGACCCTGTCATTTTGGCAGCACTGACGTTTTCTTTCTGTTTCGTGCTCACTGCGGCCTGCGCCGGGGGGGCGCTCGCAGCGATTCGCTCCGCAGTCAATGCAGCCGCGGCCGGGCTGACAATCGGACTATTTCTCGTGTTTTGTCTGTTCACCGGCGGCGACTTGTTGTTTCTCGGCAAACAGTATTTCGTGATTTGCGCCACAGTCTTTTTTGTCGATGCAACGGGGCAGCGTTCGGCGGCACAACAGCGCTCGGCAACGGCCTAACGACAACTTCTGGCACATCTTCGGCAGCAGCAAATGCACGGACTATTCCTTCTGGGAGCTCAACGAAGCGGAACGACGCTCTGTCGTCTCATGCTAAACAGGCATTCGCAAATTGCGATCCCGCCTGAAGCGCACTTCATTCGCGCGCTGTTCCTGCAGCTCCCTTACGACCGGCCCCTGTCAAGCCCCGAACGCGGCGAAGCTTTCAATATCATTAGCCGAAGCCCACGATTCTCGACTTGGCAACTGCAGCCCGCCGAGCTTCAACAAACCATCGACCGCCTGCGGGCGGAGGCGTCGCTTTCCGAGCTAGTTGACGCGGTGATGCACGCAGAAATCCTAGACACCGGCAAACCATTCTGGGGCGAAAAAACGCCTGAAAACATCGACGTCGCCGAGAAACTGGCGAGCGCTTTTCCCGACAGCAAATTCTTGCTCGTGACCCGAGACGGCCGCGACGTCGCCGAATCCTTGCTGACCGCAGGCTGGCAGGGGTGGACCGTGCAGCAGCGCGCCGCCTACTGGACTCGCAGCGTCCATGCCATGAAAAAAGTGGCACAGCGGCATCGCCACGCGATGTGGGTCAAGTACGAAGATCTGGTCTTGGAGTCGGAATCCGCGCTGCAACGGATATGTGACTTTCTGGGCGTCGCGTTCGAAGCGGACATGCTGCGGTTCTACGACGACGCCAACGCAAACATTACGAAAGTCGAACGCGACGCGGGCATTCATCGTAAACTGTCCCGCCCGCCGACGCCGGATGACGTGGACAAATGGCGAACCAGCACGCCAAGGGGCAAAGTGTTCCTCTTTGAATGTTCAGCGGCGAACGAACTGCAGTCGGTCGGGTACGAGCTGCAATACTACAATCCGCGGTCTTATCTAGATCGCGCGAAGTCCCTTGCCTACACGGCGTTTGCGCGAGTTTTGGGAGCAACTTATCACGCCTACCACGCGGTCATGCCCGCGGGCGCCAAGCGTCGGCTCCGACAAAACAGAGTCGCGCAAGCGCTTCGCAACATTGTGAGGGCGGGTTGACGGGTGCGGAGCATCCAACGTCGACCGACGCGAGCAGCGCATGTCACTTTCTGAGAATGGACAAGATTCTGTCGAATCACGACGACAAGAGATGGTAGCGACCGCTGAAACGACCGCGAATCCAGCGAAAACACGAACAAGTGCGGCGCAGGTTCGCCAGAATCAGTTGGGCGTGCTACGACGCCCGAATGTGCGCTCAGCGGCCATTTTCATCGCGTTGTCCTACGCCACTGCTCTTGCCAGCTATGCCATCAGCTTTTTCTTGGCCCGTCGCTTGGGCGATGAGTTCTTCGGCCAGTTGAGTTTCGGCCTGGTGACGTCAAGCATCCTGTCAACGTTGATCCTGTTCGGCTTCGACCGAACGCTTGTCCGCGATCTTATTCAGCGCCCCCATCCCGAAGATACCTTTACCGGTTCGTTGAGAATTCGCGCAATTCTCACTGCGATTGTCGTGCCAGGAGCGATTGCTGCAATGATTCTTGGAGGCGTGCGCGCAGATCTGCTCATCACCGCGTCGATTTGCTGCTTCCACGGCGCGTGCATGGCGCTCTCGCCGCGAGGTTGGTTCGATTATCGGCGGCGAATGAGCCGCCACGCGGCTCTGCTGCTGCTCGAGCGCGTGATCTACGGGTGCTTGGTTGTCGTCGTAATCTTTGCCGTACCCGGCGGCGCTCGTTCCTGGCCGGTCGCTCTGGCACTGCTGGCGGCAACTCTGGCCAGCACGATTTGGCAGTACCGCTGGTCAGTACGCAAGCTGGGGCTTCGCCTCATGAATACCCCCAGCAATACCCACGGCCTCGCCGCCGCGAACATCCCGATCATCGCCGCCGCGTTGGGCAATCTCGGGATGACGCACGTCAACCAACTCATCTTGCACGGGCAGCGCGGCAACGCGGCTTTGGCACACTACGCGATCGCGTTTCAACTGATCCAGGCGAGTCAACTATTCGCCGGTCAGCTCAACCGGTTCCTGGCTCTGCATATCGCCAACGTTACGGCGCTGCCGCGCGCGGAAATTCGGAAATCCTTACGAAAGACTGTACTTCGCTCATTGGCACTGTCCGGGATCACGTCGCTGGCGGTGGTGCTTGTCGGCAGTATTGCCATCATCATGTTGTTGCCGCCTTCGTTTCGCCCGTCGACGCGGATTCTGTGGGTCCTTGGGATCTGGTCGACGCTCTACGGCGTCGCGCTGACGGTCAACTCATTTTTGCTGGGACTCGGCAGAAACAATTCATTTTTCCTCATCGCGACTTGCTGCGGCTTGATGGCAGTTATTGCGAGCGCTTTACTAATTCCCGCCTACGGTGGGATGGGCGCCGCGCTGGCGCTGCTTATTGGACATGCAACATCGATTGGCCTGCAAATGTTCGTGGTGTACCGTGCGATCCGTTAGCCGCGCCCATCCAAACGCCCAGGGTTGGACGGTCGGAACGACCGCGGTACCCCGAGCTTCACAAACGGCGCACCCGTCTTGGCCTGCTGCAGGCACGCAACAGTCAGGTCCGAGGGCTCATTGCATTGAAATAAAGCATGCTGCGTAAGATTCTTGACATTGTCCGCGTTAGCCGCCAAGGCCGCCGCCGCTTAGCGTCCGTCGGCTACGCTACGATCATTGCCCCCACGGCGGTCTTCGTCGCACACGGAAAGATAGAGATCGGCAGCTACTGTCGCATCGGCCATCGATGTTTTTTGGAAGGCAAGGGCGGCATTCGCATCGGCGACGGGGCGATACTGGCGCCAAACGTGGTGATAATTTCAAGTACGCACGATTACGAATTCGACCTCCTGCCGTATGGGCCGGGCGATATCAAACGAACTGTCGAAATCGGCGAGGGCGCTTGGATTGGCTATGGCGCCATGTTGGTTCCCGGAGTCCGCATCGGTCGCGGCGCCATCGTCGCCATGGGCGCGGTCGTCACCAAGGACGTGCCCCCCGGCACAATCGTCGGCGGCAACCCGGCGGTTAAGATCAACCAACGCAGTAACGCCGACCACATGGACGACATGGTTGCGCACGAGAAGTTCTTCTTGCGGGAACTGCTCGCGGGCCGAGTGAAACGAACCGATGACGCGACGCCCGCCCAGTAACATGCAAATCCTGTTCGTCACCAGCGAAGTCCCCTTCCCCCCGGACAACGGGGTTCGGATCGTGTCGTATCATGCCATGCGACTCATGCATGAAGCAGGACACCAAGTTCATTTGATGACGCTTGGCGGCGAGGGACGGGAGGACTGCAGCGCGCGGCTCGCCCAAGTGGCGCCGCTGTGCGCTAGCAAGCCGCTCGCCGTGCCAATGCCTCCGAGGAAGCGGGCCGCTGTAGCGCTGCGATCATTGGTCTCCAACAGAATGTTCTTTCACGAGCGGTTCTGGAGTAACGAGTTCGCCAGCCTGCTGCGGCAGCGCATCAGCGACTTGTCACCACACGTTGTTCACTTAGATACCGTGGGAATGGCACAGTATGTCGAGTGCGTCCCGCTGCAGGTCGGTGCCGTGGCGTCAATCAACGACAGTTACACGCTTACATTGGAAAACCTGCTTAAGGCCGAGCGGTACTCGGGCGTGGAGAAACTGTTGCGAAAAATCCAACTGCGGCAGTCCCGCCGCTTTGAAAGCAGCGTTTACCCCAATTTTGGCGCCGTTCACACCATGACGCAGGTCGACGCCGACTACTTGACCAACATGAACCCTGCAATTCGCCCGTTCGTGATTCCCAACGGCGTTGACGAAGAGCTGTCGGCCGTGGCGTCCGTCACACAGGGGCAAACGGACGTAATTTTCATCGGCGAACTGGCGGGCAACAACCTGAAGAGCCTCCAGCGGTTTCTGGAACTCGCCTGGCGGCGAATCCGCCGGGAGCAACCGAAGCTCACATTGCATGTCATCGGTCGCCACGGCGACGCCGCCCGTCAGGTGTGCGAGTTGGCAAATTCGATTGGCGGCGTCGTGTTCCGCGGCTACGTCGCGGACCTGGCCGAGGCCATGGCGGTGGCGGGGATCGCGATTGTCCCGCTCGACAAGAACTGCGGTTTGATCAACAAAGCCATCCAATCCATGGCCTGCGGCCATGCGATCGTCACGCTGGAAAGCGGGATCGCCGGCATGCCGGCAGCAGCAGACGGAGTGAACTGCGTGGCGGTCGATTCGCTGCAGTCCATGGCCGACGCGATCATTGCCCTGGCGACGTCAAAAGACCGCCTAACGAGGATCCAACAGGCCGCTGCGGCGACGGCGGCCGCCAAGTATTCCTGGAATTCGCGCCAGCGCTCGTACGAGCACATGTACGAATCCGCCTGGGCGGTCGCGAACCACCGCGAAGTGTCAGTAGCCGTACGACCCGTGACGTTAGCTGAAGCCAAGCACCCGTCAATCAAATAGCGTTCCATTCGCTACGATGGATCCGCATCGACGAGTCGTCGCTGAGACGTAAGCTGGAAGTTCTCCAACATGCGTAAATCAACAGTCCCAAATCACGCGGCGGCAGCAACAGCTCGCACCCTGCCGAAGCGACCGTTGCGCAACGGCCTGCCGGGCATCGTTTCTCTTCTTCGATCTTAACAATAGCCATGCGAGATACGCGATCGCGATTGCAGCTCAAGCTAGACGCCGCCGGGCGGCTTTTCATGTGGAATTGGATGTCCAATCGAATCCCGCACTACCTAGTAAGCGAGTATCCCAAGTCGGGGGGGTCGTGGGTGTCGCAGATGCTGGCCGACTATCTGCGCATCCCGTTCCCACGCAACGTATCGGTCTGGCCGCTCGCCAAGAAGTCATACCTGCTGCACGGCCACCATCCCTATTCTCCGCGGCTGAAGAACGCCGTTTACGTGATGCGCGACGGGCGCGACGTCATGACGTCCTGGTACTTCCATTGCCTGTTCGAGAACGAACGGACCCATCCCGGTTTTGTCGACCGGCATCGGCAGACGCTGGGGTTGGCCGATCCATCCGACGTCTACGGCAATATGCCGAAGTTTATTGAATACACATTCGCTTCGGACTCGCGCAGGAGATTTCATTTCACCTGGGCTGAGTTCGTAGGCGGCATCGATCATGACCGTGCACTGGTGGTCCGGTACGAAGACCTGCTGACCGACGCCGAGGCAGAAATGCGGCGAGTCATCGAATGCCTCGTGCAGGAATCGCCCGATGACCAGCGACTTCACGAGACGGTCGAAAGATTCTCATTCAAGAACTTGGCCAGTCGGGCACCTGGCGCGGAAAACAGAGGCAGCTTTCTGCGCAAAGGCGTGGCAGGCGACTGGCGCGACAAATTCTCGCCGGAAGCGCGTCGCGTTTTCCACCAACTCGCCGGCACGGAGTTGATCGCGGCAGGCTACGAGGCGAGTGATCGCTGGCTGCACGAAGACCCCGAACCGCACAACGCAATCGTCTAGAAATGGCAGATAACTCGGATCGATACACGGACGGCTCCTACATGGAGGCAACTCAAACGTGGCACGAAGAGGACGCCCCGTTTAAGGCGCGGCATGTCGAAGCACTGCTGCGGGACAATAAAATCGAGTTCGAATCGCTCGCGGACGTCGGGTGCGGGGTGGGGACCGTGTTGCGTCTGCTCAGCGACGCGTTCGCGGACGCTCGATTCACCGGCTACGACATCACAGAAGTCGCCACGGCAGCGGCGCGCGAGCGCCACCATGACCTCCGGTTCGAAACGTGCGGCCGCGACCTCGCGGACGTCGAACGCCACGATGTGGCGCTGGCGCTCGACGTGTTTGAACATGTGCCCGACTACATGGGATGGCTTGAGTCGTTTCGCGACCTGGCCCGCTACAAGATCTACCACGTTCCGCTCGACATTCATTGCTCCGGCGTGATCCGGGGGAACTTGACTGCGGCGAGACTATCGGTCGGCCATTTGCACTACTTCACCCGAGGAACGGCGCTCGCGACGCTGGAAGACACGGGACACCGCATTATCGACTGGCGATGGACTGCCGGCGCATTCGAGGGGCAAGGACCGGGCTCCCTCAAAAAGACCGTCGCCAATGTCCCTCGCTGGCTCGTCTCGCGGGCGAGCGTCCGATTCGCACAGAGGTTATTCGGCGGCTGGTCGTTGATGGTGCTTTGCGAATAATCCCTCGCTGGTCGCAATGTCCGTGGGAACGAACAGCATTGAGAGCCGAAGTCACTCGCATCGTAACAGAGGGCCGCAACGTGATCGGGCCGCGTCATCGAACCACCGCTCGCCTGCGAAGCCGCGGAATTGCGACGCTTCGAGACATGCCCGCTCTGCAAAGACAGACGCTGTGAAGTTTGCACTGAATTGCACGACGAACGTGATGGGCGGAGCTGTCCAGGTCTGCGCGGAACTGATCACACAATTCACCTGGAATCTGGCGGCGGCCGACGTCGAGTGGTACTTCTGCCTGTCGCCGGTGATCGCCGAAGCCTTGGAGTCGCGCGGCGTGCGGGTGAGCGACCTGAACCACTGCATCGTCTCCTCCTCGCCCGCGAAGGATCGGTCGGCCCGCCGCCAGCTCGCGAGATTGGTTCGGCAAGCGAGTTCCGATGCGGTTTTTACAGTTTTCGGACCGGCCTACGTGCGATTCGACCGCCCGCATTTGCTGGGGGTCGCCGATGGCTGGGTGACGCATTCGACGCGTCTGGCCTACTCGTCGCTGCCGACGGTCGCGGCGCAACTGAAGATGCTTGGAACCTGTTGCTACAAGGGGCTTTGGTACCGGCAGGCGGATCGCTGGATCGTCGAAGCGCCAGTCGCCCGCCACGGCCTGTCGAAGCGCTGGCGCGTGCCGCTGGAAGCCATTGAGGTCGTTCCCAACAACTGCGCCTCGAACTATCTGGATGCCGCGGCGACGAAGTGTCACAGCACTGACGACGTGCGATTCCTGACGCTCTCGGCGGCCTATCCGCACAAAAACCTGGAGCTGATCCCGCACATCGCGGCCGCACTGCGAGCACAGCGACCCAACCGCCGCTTCGAGTTTCGTCTGACGCTGCCGCACGACAATCCCGCTTGGCAGCGGGTGGCTGCTCTCGCCGAGAAACTGGGGGTTGCCGACAGCGTGGTGAATCTCGGCGTCGTGAAGGTCGGCGACGGCCCCGCGGCGTATCAGCAGTGCGACATTTGTTTTCTGCCGACGCTGCTGGAAACGTTTACCGCCGTCTACCCCGAAGCCATGGCCATGCAGCGGCCGATTGTGACGACCGACCTGGCGTTCGCCCACGATATCTGCGGCGACGCGGCGGCGTTCTTCACCCCGAAGGACGCACAGTCCGCCGCAACAGCAATCCTTCGTCTCGTCGACGATCCCAACTACGCATCGCAGCTCGTCGAGCGAGGTCTGCAGCGACTCACATCGTTCCTATCGCCGCGCGACAGGGCCCAACGTGCCATTGAAATACTCACCGATATGGTTTCGCCACAGGGAGCAACATGAATATTCTCGGCATCAACGCTTACCACGGCGACGCGTCGGCGGCGCTGGTTGTGGACGGCACGCTCGTGGCGGCCGTCGAGGAAGAGCGTTTCAACCGCATCAAGCACTGGGCGGGGTTCCCGGCGGAGTCGATTCGCTGGTGCCTGGACGAGGCCGGCCTGCCCCCCGAACAACTCGACCACGTCGCGATTTCGTTCGACCCCCGCGCCAATCTTGGCAAGCGGCTGCAATTCGTGGCCGCCAACAGGCCGTCGGTCCGCGCGATCCTGGATCGCTTGCGACGGCAAACAAAGACGCTGGGCCTGGAAGATCAATTCGCCGAGGCGGTGGGCATCACGCGCTCCGCGCTTAAGGCCAAGTTCCATCGCGTCGAGCACCACCAAACGCACGTCGCCGCGGGATTTCTGATTTCGCCGTACGAAGAGTCCGCCGTGCTGTCGGTGGACGGCATGGGCGACTTCTGCAGCACGCTGACTGCGCACGGGACCAAAACGGATTGGAAAGAGTTCGACCGGGTCTGGTTCCCGCATTCCATCGGGTTTCTCTACACAGCCATCACCATGTATCTCGGCTTCCCGTACTACGGCGACGAGTACAAGGTGATGGGCCTGGCCCCGTACGGCGAACCCGAATTTGCGGACTTCTTCCGCGAAATGATCGCCCCCAAACGCGATGTATTTGAACTTAATCTCGATTACTTCACGCATCACAAGCGGGGCGTGAAGATGACTTGGAACGACGGAGCGCCGGTCATTGAACCGTTCTACAGCGATTTGCTGGCCAAGAAATTGGGTCCTCCGCGCGATCGACGGGACGAGCTCACGCACCGACACGAGAATATCGCCCGCAGTTTGCAGTGCGTCACCGAAGAAATCATCCTGCACATGCTCACTCGTCTGCACGACAAGTGCGGTTCGAAAAACGTCTGCATGACCGGCGGCGTCGCGATGAACTCCGTGGCCAACGGCAAGATTACGCGGAAAACGCCGTTCGAGAACGTTTACATCCCCGCGGGGGCGGCCGACAACGGCACGTCGTTCGGCGCGGCGTTTTACGTGTGGAATCGACTACTGGGCAAGCCGCGGACCTTTGTCCAGGACCACGCCTATCTCGGTTGCTCGTCGGCGGACGACGAGTGCGCCGCCGCCGCGGAGGAGTTCGGCCTGCCGTACGACCGGGTTACGCCAGCGCAACTCGTCGACCGCGTCGCTCAACTGCTCGTCGACGGGATGATCGTGGGGTGGTTCCAGGGGAAGATGGAATTCGGCGCCCGTGCGCTCGGCTGCCGCTCGCTGCTGGCGGATCCACGCCGCGCCGACATGCGCGAGATCATTAACCTCCGCATCAAGTTTCGCGAGCGGTTTCGACCGTTTGCCCCCAGCATACTTGAAGAGCACGTCGGGGCGTGGTTCGAACTCGACGAAGCAGCCCCCTACATGGAAAAAGTCCTGCCGATCCGCCCGGAAAAGCAAAGCGAGATCCCAGCGGTCACTCATGTCGACGGCTCCGGCCGCCTCCAGTCAGTCTCCAAAGGCACGAACCCGCTTTACTACGACTTGATCAGTCGGTTCTTCGCGCGTACGGGCGTGCCGATTGTGCTGAATACTTCGCTCAACGAGAACGAGCCCATCGTTCGCACGCCGGCTGAGGCAATTTCTTGCTTCCTACGGACGGACATGGACGTCTTGGCGGTCGGCGGCTGCATCATCAACCGTCACGCGCCGGGATTCCCGGAACAATACCGGACGCGCGTGCGCGGCGAAACCTGACGACCTGACCGGCGCTGGCGGGCAATCGTCGGTTCAATCGGTGTGATCGATTCATGTGGCGCGGCCGGGGGTCGCTGCGCGCCGTCGCCCTGCTTTTCCGTTGAATGCCAGCGGCTCCGAGTTAGCATGAAATGAGTGCGATAATGTGCGGGGTTCTTCCCCCCCGTGCCAAGGCTGAAGCTCCACGTCGGTTGAGGATCACATTGGTTTCACAAACCTGTGAACACTTGGAGTACGATTACGAGGAAACGCCTGGAGGGTATTTCCTGTACCTTGCCGATCGTCGCGAGGGGTGGGCCGGTCTGTATCGACTCGACGGCGAGTTTTTTCTGCTGGCACGTTGCCACGGGACGCCGCCTCCGTCCCCGCAACTCGCGGCGGAGACCGTCCGCGAACTGGTCGCGTACGTCAATCTGCTGCAGGCGGATCCGCGCAAGCGACCATAGACGACCTGCTGCCAAGCACGCCGTCGTCGGCGCTTCACGCGGGCACCCCGTGCGACTCCATTTGTTGCCATGGCCGCGACGACGGTTAATGGCTGACAATGCTGCTGGCGGCTTGCATATGCAATTTTGCCAGATTTAGAGGAAATCGCCGGAGCGATGCATCTCTGTTTCGCGAAATGTTCCCATCGAAACGTCACATCCCGACATTCTACGAATGCGACAGCCGGCAAAAACCAAGCTGGATCACGAAGGCGCGCGGCTCTGAAAGCGTCGTCTTCGGGTACGAGGCTGAACCCAACTATTTCAAATCCTCCGGGGTTGCGTTCGTCGCCGGGGTCCTCGATCAAGAACTCGCTCCCGGCCCGTTGCAGCCGACAATCTTCGTGTGTGGTAGAATCAAAAAGCGTGCTGTGTAGAGTCGGCGTCACGCCCCGTTGTGATTTACGTAAGTGCCGCGCCTCCATCGCAGCACGGCGCGGTCTTGACCTCAATCGACTGACTGGCAAGCACCTGACAGGCTTGACGGCTCTTCACGCCGTGTTCACTTCGTAACGCTGAAACCATGAGCGAAACAGCTGCACCGCCAACGCCCAGAACGCAACCGGGCGCCTCTCACTCGTGGCGGTGGCCGCTGGCCGCCCTAGCGGCGGCCGTGGTCGCGAGCCACCTCCCGCTCGCCGCGCTGCACCTCCGCAGCCTTTGGCAGCGCCAGCAGTATCAGTTTTTTCCCTTCGTCCTCGCCGCCTTCGCTGGCCTGTTGGTCGTCCGCTACCGCGAAGCGACGCCCCGAACCAAACCGCACTCCAACTGGCCCCCGCGGCTACTTCTCGCGGCCTCGGCGCTGCTCCTCGCCGCGGCGGTCGTGCTCCTCTCCGCCTGGGTCGCCTTCATCGCCCTGTTGGTGGCCGCCGCCGGCTTGCTCGCCCTGTTGGGGCGCGACCGCCGCATCGAAAACCTGTGGGGCGTCTGGGCCCTGTTGTGGTTGCTTGTCCCCCTGCCGTTGGGGCAGGACGAGCGCTTCACCCGCTATCTGCAGCGCCTCTCCTCGCAGATGAGCAGTTGGGTCCTCGACTGGCTCGGCGTGCTGCATCTGCTCAACGGCAACGTCGTCACCCTGCCCGACCGGGAACTCTTCGTCGACGAGGCCTGCAGCGGCATCATCTCGGTCATGTCGGTCATCGCGGTCAGTGCCATCTACGCCGTTTGGCGCCGCCGCTCCCTGCTGCACCTCGCCCTGCTGGCGGCCGCAGGCGTCGGTTGGGCCCTGGTCCTCAACGTCGTGCGGATCTGCACCATCGCGGTCGCCCTTGACCGCTTCGACGTCGACCTCACCGCGGGGGCGCCGCACGAACTGCTAAGCCTCGCCCTGTTCGCCGTCACGTTCGGCGCGCTGATCAGCACCGACGTCCTGCTTGCCGGCCTCCTCGCACCCGCCGAGCCGGAACAGCTCGGCCTGCCGGTTCGCTACGGCCGCAACTGGCTGGTGCGGCTCTGGAATCAGCTCGTCGACCGCCCCTTCACCCGAGCCCGCACCACGGCGACCGACGCGTCGCAGGCCGCTGCCCCCCAGATCGCCACCGCTGCGCCTGCCTGGCGCGGCGTCCTCGTCGCCTCGGCCCTCTTCCTCGCCCTCGGCGTCGCGCAATTCCTCTGGGCCCCTTCGGTCGATACTGCCCAGGCCCGCGCCGCCATCGACCGCGCCCTTGCCCTCGCCGCCGAGGACCTGCCCGCCCAGCTCGGCCCGTGGCAGCAAATCAATTTCGAGGCGGTCGAGCGCGACGCCTTCTCAGATTTCGGCAAGTACTCGCGGGCCTACATCTACCGCCACGCCTCCCGTCCACAACTCGTCGCCACGGTCTCGCTCGATTTCCCCTACATCGGCGGCTGGCACGATCTCTGCGTTTGCTATCGCAACGGGGGTTGGAATCCCGAGGAAAGGCTCGTCACGGAGGCTGGGAAAGGGGAGCACGACTGGCCCTACGTCGACGCTCGGCTCGCCAGCGACGAGCGCGGCGACGCGGTGGTCCTGTTCGCCGGCTTCGACGTGTCTGGCGCGGCGGCCGAGCCCCCCAGCGACGCGGTCCTGTTCCGTCCCTGGTTCCGCCTCCGCCGCCGGCTGCTGCACGAACTGGCGCCCCAACTTTTCCAGGTCCAAGTCTTCGCCGCCGGCCCCGTCGTCGACGACCCCGACGTCCGCAACGACCTGACCGCCCTGTTCCAAGCCGCCCGCCCCCAACTCCGCCAACACGTCGCGCCTGCGGACCCGAGCGCACCGGAGCAGGACGCACATCGTGTTAGGTGACGCGGGCAGCGAATCACGGCTTTTCGCGACTTCTCACTGTCGAACCCCAGCGTCGCGCCCGCGACATTTCATGACGAGAACGCACGGGACACTACCGCCCGCATCTTAGCGCATAACTACCAATTGCCCGTTCGCTTCGTCTCGACAAACGCCCCCTACCCCACCTGGTACTCAATCGTCCCGGGGCGCGTCTCCTCGACCGACCCCTCCGCCGGCTCGACCAGATCGCCATGGATTTCCACCAAGGCGCTCGCCCCCAGGGCCGTCACGCTCAGACACAGTTTGCTCACCCGGTTGGCCCGCACCAGCGTCCCTTCCAGCCCCTTCATCGGCCCGCCGGTCACCCGCACCCGGTCGCCCGCAGCCAGTTGCGGCTGCAGCTCGAACGCCGCGGGCGCGGTCCGCAGGCCCAGTTCCAGCGCCGTAATCTCGCGGCGAAACTGCGGCTGCTCGGCCGGCGTGACATCGACGTGACTCACGATCCGCTCGGTCTTCAGCACGGCCAACCGAGTCTCGTCGTCGGCCGCATAGAACACGTACGAGGCGAACAGCGGATGCAGATTCTTCCGCCGCCGGCCCCCCGACGACGTCTCGCGCAGCACCATCGGCAGAAAGTAGGGAATCCCGCGACGGCACAAGTCCCAGGCCAGCGCCTTTTCTTGCCGCGTCTTGGTGTACGCCACCCGCCACGGCGCCGGCACATCGGCCAACGGCCCCCCCTCGGGAAGCGTCATCGGCGGATTGTCTTTCATCGCCAACATCGTCCAGTCCCTCGCCAAAGAAAGCCGGTGAGCTGCCAGGTCCGAACGCGCACTGCTGGTCCGTGCCACTGTTACCTTGTTCACGTGCCACCACCACTGGCTTTTCCTGCAGCGGGCGCCTGCGCCCACCAAACGACCGTGCGCGGGTGGGGGCGTGATGACTTCGGCGCGTTCGCGTCGCGGCCATGCCGCGAACGCCCCCGCCGCCCACCAAGCCTACCCCACCCCCGGCCCGCAGCAAACACGCCCCTTCCGGGCCCGCCGTCCCATCCTTGCGGGCGCATAGTTCCGTTGACCGCTACACCCCGCAAAACCCGCTTCCCGTCCCACATTTTCCCGAGCCCGCGTGGGCAGAACGTTTGTCCGCCGCGGGGCGCCTGTGTAGATTGAACCAAGTCGCTTCGCCGCCCACCCGTGCGCGGGGCGACCGCCTCGCCGGCGCCCTCGCCTTTGACCTGCTGCACCCCTGGCCGCCCCCGCCATGTCGCCCAATTCCCTGGTTGAGACGGACCCCTTCGCCCCGCCGGTCGAGAGCCGCCCCGGGCCCCCGTCCGCCGCTGGAAGCGAAGTCAACCTGCTCGCCATCGCCTGGCGCAGCCGCTGGCTCATCCTCCTGTTCATGATCCTGGGCGGCGCCGTGAGCTGGGTCCTGTTGCAGCGGGCCACGCCCCGCTACACCAGCTTCTCCAAGCTCTACGTCGAGCGGAACATGCCGCAGATTATCGACTCGGGCATGGGGCTCTCGCAATCGAAGGGCTTTCTCTATACGCAAGCGGAGATGCTCCGCTCGACTCCCGTGCTGGCCGCCGCGCTGGAAGCGCCCGGCATGGCGCAATTGCAGGCGGTTCGCGACTCCGACAGCCCCGTCGGCATGCTTTATGAAGGACTCGCAATTCAGGTCGGCGCCGACAACGAAATCATCACCGTCTCTCTGGAGTTGCCCGACCCTGAGGAAGCGGCCCAGCTGGTCAACGCGGTGGTCGACGCCTACGTCTCCAAGTACGCCGGCGACTACCAGGACAGCGCCCTGGAACTGCTCAACATCCTCCGCGAGGAGAAGCGCGACCGCCAGGCCGAGTTGGACGCCGCGCAGACCGCGCTCGACGACTTTCGCAATGCGCACCCCGAACTGGCCGTGCAGGTCCGCAGCAGCGACATCGTCAGCGACCGCTTCTCAGCGCTGACCAACGAGCTGAACGAAACCGAGATCGAACTGTTGGAAGCCAAGGCGCTGCACAACCGCGTGCAGCGGATGTACGAGTCGCCCACGCTGCGGCCCCTGCTGGCCGACATGGCCATGGACGGCAAGCCGGTCGATACGCTCGAAGAGCGTTCGGTGCTTGCCCTGCAGGAGCAGGTGCAAGCGATCGAAATGCAGATCGTGGCCGAACAATCTCGTTGGGGCGAAGGCCACCCCCGCGTCGAGGTGCTGTTGACCTCGCTGGAGACGCTGCAACTGCGGCTGGCCGAGAAACAGGCCGAAATCGCGGAGAACCGCGCCACGATGATCGCCGCCTACGTCGACTCGGTGAAGAGCGCCTACGAGCTGCTCGAGCATAAATACGCTGAACTGCAGCGGAGCTACGACCGTCAGTTCAGCGAGGCCAAGCAGGTCAGCGCCCTGGCCCTCAAGCTCGCCAGCTTGCAGGAAGCCATCGAGCGCAGCGAAAGCGAAAACGAGTTGGTCGACGAACAGATCAAAGAGGTCAACCTGACCGAAAAGGTCGGCGCCACCAAAGTCAATATTATGGAGGTCGCGCTGCCGGCGCTCGAACCGAGCTACCCGAGCCGGCCAAAATTCCTCGCCGCGGGCGTCATGCTCGGCTCGCTGATGGGCTTTGGTTTGGGCTGGCTCCGCAATCTGTTGGACCATCGCCTCAAGTCGGCCGACGAGATCGGCGAAGCGCTGCAGTTGCCGCTGGTCGGCGCCATCCCGTTGGCGCCCGGCGTCAAGAATCGCGCCGAGGCCGGCATGATGCTGGTCAACGCCCCCCGGGCCGCCTTCAGCGAGGCGGTGCGGACGCTGCGGACCTCGTTCCACTTCGGCCTGGGCGGACCCGACGTGCGGGCCGTCTGCGTCACGTCCCCGACCGCCGGCGACGGCAAGAGCACCGTGGCCAGCAACCTGGCCATCGCCATGGCCCGCGCCGGCCAGCGGACGCTGTTGATCGACGCCGACATGCGTAAACCCCGCCAGCACGTCACCTTCGGGCTGTCCACGGAGATCGGCCTGTCGACGTTGCTCGCCGACCGGCGCCCCGCGGCCGACGCGATGCAAGCGACCGACGTGGACAACCTGACCGTGATCACCAGCGGCCCCGTCCCGTCGCACCCGGTGGAATTGCTCAACAACGGCTACTTCGCGGATTTGGTCACGTCGCTCAGCGAACAGTTTGATCGCGTGATCATCGATTCGCCGCCGGTCATGCCGGTCGCCGACGCCCGGGTCATCGCCGCCATGAGCGACGCGACGCTGCTGGTGCTGCGAGCGGAGCGGGCCACCCGCCGGCTGTGCCAGGCCGCCCGGAACGAACTGTGGCAAGTCCGCGCCAAGCGTCTGGGGGTCGTCGTCAACGGCGTGCCTATGCGAGGCGCGGGCAGCTACGGCTACGGCGGCGGTTACGGCTACGGCGGCTATGGCTACGGCGGTTACGGCGACCCCGTCGCCGACGAGCCGCTGCCCAGCGGTCGCCGCAAGAAGAGCCGCGTCATCGAACCGGTGGCCGCCGAAACGGAGTAAGATTTTCCGCTCTCTGCTATCCGGGGGCGGCAGCCCCCGCTCCTCTTAATCGCGATCCCGCCGCCTCGGGGACGTTCGTCCTCCTCATCCGAGCGTAAGCGTGCTCCCCAGTGCTTGCGCGGCCAGCCACTGGCATGAACGATCCCGCCCCCTCGCCAGCCGCCCGCTCCGCATCGGCCCCGCCGCCCGGCGGCGTCGATCTGCACTGCCATGTCCTACCCGGCCTGGACGACGGGCCGCAGACGCTCGACGAGTCGCGCGCCCTGTGCGCAGCCTTGGCCGCCGACGGCATCGGCACGGTCATCGCCTCGCCGCACCAACTGGGCCCGTACGATCTCGACAACGACGGACCGGAGATCCGCGCCGCCGTGGTCGAACTGTCCGCGGCCCTGGGCGATTTGCCGCTGCGGATCCTCCCCGGCGGCGACGTGCGGATTGACGAGCGGCTGCCGCAGCTCGTTGACGAGGGGCAAGTGCTCACGGTCGCCGACGCTGGCACGCATCTGCTGCTTGAGTTGCCCCACTCCAGCTACCTCGACCCGCTGGGCACGATCGAGCAACTCGCCGACCGCGGCATTCAAACCATCATGACGCACCCCGAGCGACACCGGTATCTGGCCCAATCGCAGCGGCGGTTGGCCGCGTGGGTCGACGCCGGGGCCCTCCTGCAAATCACCGCCGGCAGCCTACTGGGCGACTTCGGCCGCACGGCCCGCGCGGTCGCCTGGCGGCTGGTCGACGAGGGCCTGGCGGCGCTGGTCGCCACCGACGCCCACGACACCCGCCGCCGGCCCCCCCGCCGCACCGCCGCCCGCCAGCTGCTCGCCGAAGCGTTCAGCGAAGACCTCGCCGCGCGCCTCGTCGACGACACCCCCCAGCGAATCCTCGCCGGCCAATGGATCAAGGAGTGGTGACTGGTTACTGGTGACTGGTGACTGGTGACTGGTGATGAGTCATTGAAGTCTCACGACTCACGAAAGTCCAACGAACCGAAGCAACGCCTTCGCTACTCTCACTACGCCTCCCCCCACCAATCACCAATCACCAATCACTATTCACTAGTCACCAATCACTAATCACCAGTCACCAATTCGCCATGCCCCGCAGTCGCACTCTTCCGCTGGAATCGCTCGCCGTGGTCAGCCGCCTCGATGCGGTGATCGAGGGCCTGCTCTACGCGCTGCTCGCGTTCTTGCCCTTCGCCTTCGGCGCCGTGGAAGCCTGGAGCGAGTTGACGCTGCAGGTCGGGTGCGCCGTGCTGAGCCTGTTGGCCGCCTACCGCGCCGTGCAGACGGGCGCGTGGCGGATGCCCGGCAAGGCGAGCGTCGTGCTCATGGTCGCCGTCCTCGCCCTGGTGCTGCTCGCCGCGCTGCAGGCCCTGCCGCTGCCCCGCGGCGTGGTCGCGGCGGTCGCCCCCGCCAACGCGGCCGCCTATACGGAGAATCTGGCCGACCTGGATGAACAGCCGGCAACGATCGCGCTGAGCCTGCACCCCGGCGCCACCGCCCGCCGTATGCGACTGCTCGCCTGCGCCGCGGCGCTGGTCTTCGTCGTGGCCGTCTCCTACCGCTCGACTGAGTCAGTGCGTCGCCTGCTCACCGCGGTGTTCGTCATCGGCCTGGCCGAAGCCTTGCTGGCCCTGGCGCAGATCGCCACCTTCGCCACCCAAATCTACTGGAATATCGGCGAACCCGGCGCGCGGATCGTCACCGCCGGCAGCTTCGTCAACTACAGCCACTTCTCCCAGTTCATGAATCTGTCGCTGGGGTTCGGCCTGGCGCTGTGGCTGGTGCGGGTGCGGACCTCGGCCACCGCCGCCGTCCGCGAGCAGCGCGGCTTCTCCGACTGGGCGCCGACTGATCTTGCCGGCCGCTTTTACGCGGCCCTCGCCGATCACGGCTGGCTGCTGGTCGGCATGACCGTCTGCGCTCTGGCGGTGCTGACCTCGATGAGCCGCAACGGCGCCATGTCGCTGGCCGTCGCCGCGGTCATCACCGGCACCCTGCTCTGGCGACGCGGCATCCTCAGCTCGCGCGGGTGGGTCCTCGGCGTCGCCCCCCTGGCCCTGTTCGCGGTCCTGCTGGTGACCGCGTTTGACGACGTCTACGAACGGCTGGCCACGCTCGAGGATTCGCGGTACGTCGACGACCGCTGGGAGCTGACGCTGGGCGTGCTGCGGGCGTGGCAAGCGTTCCCCGTGTGGGGCGCCGGCTGGGACGCCCACGCCGTCGTCTTTCCCCAATTCGATACGGCCGTGATGGCGGCGATCGCCGAAAACGCCGACAACGACTACGCCCAATTGCTGGAAGAGACCGGCCTGATCGGCGCCGCGATTGTCGTCGCCCTGATCGCCGCCGCCGCCGCGCTCGCCTGGCCCCTGCTCCGCCGCAGCCGCCGCAGCGCCTCGCAGGCCGTGTTCGGCCTGACGCTCGGTTTGATCGCGGTCGCCATTCACAGCACGTCCGACTTCGGCCAACGCATCCCCGCGGTGTTCGCCCTGACCGCCACGGCGCTGGGGCTGCTGATCGCGCTGACCCGCCTGGAACGCCGCGCGAACGGCAAGCCGCTCGCCGCCGATCTGGCGGCGCCGCAAGCCGCCCTGCGCACGCTCCCGGTCGGGTTGGTCCTGGCGGTCGCGTGGGCCGTGAACCTGTGGGGTGGCTACCGCGCCTACGTCGCGGAGAACTGGTGGTGGGCCGCCGTCGGCTTCAATCAACGGATTGCCGACGCCCCGGAGGAGGCCACGGCCGACGACTTCGGCAACCTGCTGGCCACGACCGAGCAGGCCGCCGCGTGGGCCCCCCGCAACATCGAGTACGGCTACTGGCTCAACGCCTACCGCTGGGACGCGCTGCAGGGGGCGTTTGCCGCGCCCGAGGCCGCCGGCCCGGACGAAGAATTGGTCGCCGCCGCGGAGCAGCTCGCCGCCGATCTGCAGCAGGTCCGCGTCCTGGCGCCGACCTACGGTCCGCCCATGGCCCTGGAAGGCCAAGTGCGGTACACCCTTGGCGATGACGCGGGCGCCGAGTTGGTCCGTCGCGCCGTCCGCCTGGCGCCCTACGATCCCCCCGCCACGCTGGTGGCCGGCCAGCTCGCCTTCCGCGACGGCGACCTCGAGCAGGCCCACGCGCTGTTGGATCGGGCCGTCCAGCTGGCCCCGGGCTATTACCCCGAAGTCATCCGCATCTACCTGGAAGATCTCCAGCGGCCGGAGTGGGCGTTGGAGCTGGCCGGCGACGATCCCAATCGGCTTTACGCGTTGGCGCAATATGTGCGCGAGCAGCCCGACTTCGCCGAGGTCGCCGCCGCGGCCCGCGCCCGGCGGGTCGACGTCCTCCGCGCCCGCGCCGCCGCCGGCGAGGCCAGCGCCAACGAACTGGCCGCGCTCGCCGCCGCGGACGCCGCCGCCGGCGACGGCGACGCCGCGATCAACAACTTCCGCCGGGCCCTGAGCCTCGACTACGCCCAGACTTCGTGGCGGATCCAACTCGCCCGCCAACTGGCCGCCCAACAGCAATACGAAGAGGCCATCCGCGAACTCCGCATTGTGCTGCGGCTGCGTCCCGAAAACGCGCAAGCCACCCGGCTGATCGGCGAGTGGAGCGTGTTGGTCGAGCCCGACGCGGCCCCCTAAAGCGCGGGCGTTTGCGATTGAAACGTCACGCTCACGGCGGCGTTCCGTTGTGAGCAGAGGGCATCGGACAAGCTTCCTGCTCTCGCAACGGGAACTTACCGGCGGCCATGCCACCCAGGATCGCCTTACGCACGCCTTCGTCACTCCGAGTCGGGACGGCCTGTCCATTTCGTGCATCGACTCGCCGGCCTGACCTGCTTCATTGCAACCACCCCCTCTGGCCAGCGTCATGCGGCTGGCCGCGGATCCAGTGTGAGTGTCTCGGGCGGCTTAGTTTGTCCCCGCCCTTGTGTGCGGAATTGACGACTGCTCGCGGTGCGTGGCGTGGCGACACAGTCAAGACTGCTAGCGGCTTCGGCGCCCGACGTCCGTGCCTTTGCCGCATCTCAACGTAGGCTCCTGGAGCCTCTCCTTGGCATGGGGTATCGTGAGGGTTCAACGCCCTCGCCTGCCCACCCCGGCGACAATGGACTCATAGACACCGACGATGCGACAACTCGCAGTGATTCTCTTCGTGCTCTTGCAGGCTGCAGTCGTCCGCGCTGATTCGGCACGCGACGATGCCATGCTGATTGGCAACTCCCTCACCCGGGACGCCGTGCCCGCGCTGATGGACGGGACTGTTGACTACCACGTCGATTGCGACGTGTCTTTGCCGTACATCTACGCCAACCCCGATGCCCCCTGCGTCGCCACGTCGACGCTGTGGCCCGGTGCGTTGTCGGCGAAGCAGTACAAGTATCTCGCGGTGCAACCGCACGACGACAGCGTGGCGAACAACGTCGCGGTGATTTCGCAGTGGATGGCGATGCAGCCCAACGCCATCTTGATCATTCACCAGGCATGGGCGCCGCACATCCAGTTCGAAAGCGAGTACCATACGACCGACTCGCCAACGGAAGGGGCGGAGTGGACCCGCAGCCCCGCATTCTTCGCCGACTTGGCAAAACGGCTGCGCGCGATCGACCCGGATCGCAAGATTCGCTTCACGCGGACTGCCGACGCGCTCGATCTCATCTACCACGACATCGAGAACGGCCAGGCGCCCTACGATTCGTTCGACGAGCTGTACCGCGACGACATCCACATGGGGACCGGCGAGTCCGACTCGGATGACGCCAGCGGCCGCTACCTGGTCCACAACCTCATGAGGTTTGCGCTGGATCAGCCGTTCAGTGCCGTTGGCTTTGAAGACCTGCCGTCGGACCGCAAAACGTACCTCGACGGCGTCTTGGCCTCCGTCACCGCTTCGGCCGATTCCCGTCCGGTAACGCCAGTAGTTTACGGACTGGTTGCCGTGATCATAGCCGGGTTGCTGATTCTCGCGAAGCGACCGCTTGAATCGATCACCGGCCTCTCAAAGTCCCCCAAGAAGACGAGCGAGACTTGAAGCGACCGCCCGGAATGTGCCGATTCCTTTTGCTCGCTTCCTCGATGGCCGCCGGCCGCTCCCGGTCGGCGCAACGGAAAGCCGTGCCTCCGGCCGGCCCGCGACGCGCGACCCTGAACCTGCTTCGGTGTTCCAGAGAGAATCGCATCCGGCGACCGGCTCCAGGACCTCGATCCGCCTGGAGCGAGGATTTCGGCGAGAATTCTCGAGACCAGTGCGCAAGGACCGTCCTGACGCGGGCTCTGGAGGTTTGGCGGAGTATCCCGCGACCTTCAGTGCCGATGATAACTCCGCCGTTGATCCGCCACAGGGAACTGTCGCCTGTGGCAGTAGCAGCTCCCGTTGAGCCCAATTTTTCACCGAGGCGGACGATGCGGCCCACGAACTCCGCGCCTGCTTCGACACGGAGCGTTCCGTTGCCTTCGAAGCCGACGTGCAAACCAGACGCGATGTTTCGTGGCTGGGTGATCGCCGAGCAGCCGGAAGGCGAGCTGTCGTCAACACTCGCCGCCGGGGTGCTGAGGGTCGCTTCGCCGCGACTGGTCCAGAGGCAACGGGCGCGGTACAAGCCTGCCAGGTCCTCTTTGGAATACTTGTTGGCATCGAGCAGCGTCGTCACCACGATGACTTCTCGGGTCCGAAATCCCGCTTGCTTGACTCGGACGCGGACTTCACGGACGGTCAAGAATCTGGGCATCGCCCGCTGCGCCGCTCGCCCCACGTCTCGGATGTGAGGTTTCGGCCATTGCACGAGGTGGTCGTCCGGACCCAAGCGCGTCCCTTTCCGAAAGTCGGATTTGCGCAAGGCTTTGTTGAGCCGGGTCACGACGGCGACGCCCCGTTGCTGGAGTTCATAGAGATTTCGCCAGTTACACATCAAGCCGTCGGCCAAGAGAACGTCGCCCTCGCGTAGCAGGTTCCACAGGCGCCGCAGGAGACTGACTTTGCCCGTTCCCTTGCCCGCGTAGGGACACAGGCCCATGGTGAGAACAACTCCGCAAGCGAGCGAAGAGACGACGCCGATCCGAGCGATCGGAAACCCGGCGCCTGGCTTGGCATGGGAGGTCTGCGGGTATCCGCGCGGCGTCAGCAGTCGAGACGCAATCGAGCTTGGCGAGATCGGCATACAGTTCGAGGATTGAACCCGCCGTCAGAGACAACGCGTCGCCCAGGATCGCCCGGATGGCGTTGTGAGGCGTTGGTCCGACTCCGAACACGTCCGCGTCGACCGTGCGTTCGCAGGCCGCCCAGAGCGTCATCGTCGCACAACCCGCACAGCCGCGCTCATCGCCTGCCGAAACTTCACGTTTTTTTGTGAGCCGCGCCGCCATGCGCCTCAGCGCAACTTTCGATTTGTCGCGATGACGCATCGCCCGAGTTGTTGGGGCAGCCTGGCGATGCAACTATGCGGCGGTCGCCTGGGCCCCTGAGACCGGCTGGTCGCTGCGAGCGTCGCGTTGAGTCTTGCCTCTTGATCGCACCGGCATTTCGCTCGCCGGTGCGATCTTTTTTTGCTGGTCGCTGAACTCAACCGTCTTTCCGCTGACGCCCGCGGCTTCGCCCGCCGCGTCGCGGGATGAGGCAGGCTCCAGCGGTGGCGGCAAGTTTTTCGACCACCGTGTTCGACATGGCTTGACGCGATCGGCTGTCACCGCCGGCGGCCTTCGGCCGCCCCTCCGCCTCCTCGAGGCCGCGAAGCCGAGCGCCGACCTTCGCCCGCTGCCCGCGTTCAATCCTTTTCCAAGCAGAACTTCGCCGGGTGTTCGGCAATCCCCGCTCGCCGATTTCGCCAGTCGTCCCGCAGCAGGCGTCGCCGGAGGTCACAAAGGCAAGGCGGAACGGGGCGTGGACTACGTGCAAGAGAACGCTCCGACGCCCCCAGCCAGTGTGGGCCCGTTCGTGAGAACCGCGAGGCATCCTGTTGGCGCCAAGTCATCGGTCAGATTGACTCATTCCGGGCCCAGAAACTGATGACAAAATGTCCGATCGTAACGCGGTGGGACGCGTGCCTCATAACCTCGAGGTCGTCGCTCAAGCACCTCCGCACGACGTTTCTTCGAGTCAATCATCAGCTCCTCCTGAGTGCGTTGCCGATCTTACTCAAATCCGCTCGGTGGCGCTACGGCTATCGGGGATGAGCTCTAAAAGATTTGGAATGAATAAAGCCCCGCGCCGTTCTCCGGGCGCTGACAGGCGGTGATGGTGATTCGCACGAAGCGGGCCCGGGCTTTGCCCGCATCCCTGTGCGGACTCACGGCCACAGGGAACTCCGCGTGCTTGTCCGTGTGGGTTTTCCAGGTGCTGCCGTCCTCCGAGACATCGATCTGGTACTTGTAGGAGAGCGTCGGGTATTCAAAGGTGGTCTGGATTTCCGAGAAATCGCGAACCGCTCCGAGATCGACGGTGAGCGACTGCGGATAGCTGTTGTCGGCGGCACGCCAGAGGCTGGCGTTGTTGTTGTCGAACGCGTATTCCGGAACATAGTAGCCGCTCTTTACGCTAGTAGCGATGGCGTAGCTACCGCGGGCGAGATCGGTGGGCTGCGGCGGCGCGGGTTGCAGCGGGCCAACGCCGGTCTGGGTGGGGGTGACCGGCTTGATGGTGCCGTCCGGATTGAACTCCAGCAGGTCCGCGCAGGTCTGGCGGAAGACCTGCGCCCCGCCTTCGTGTGGTTGATTGTGCTGGTGATAGACGATGTAGTGGTCACCGCCAAATTTTAGCACCGAGTTGTGGCCGGGGCCGCGGGTCGTCTGCTCCTCGTTCATCTTCAAAATAATATGATTGGGCGGCGTGATAAACGGCCCGAATGGATGATCGGCCATGGCGTAGCGCACCGAATAGGTGCCGTCGTGAAGAACGCCCGAGGAATAAAGCAGATAGTATTTCCCGTTCTGCTTGATCATGTAGGAACCCTCGACGAAATCGGCGAGTGCCGGGCCTGTCGAATTATCCACTGCGTTTTCCGGCTCCGACCCCTTGCCGCGCACGGACGAGGCGGTGACAGGTTTGTGCAGCGAAACGAGCTTGTCACCGGCATAGACGGCGAAGTCGTAGAGCCCTGCCCAATTCCCACCGCAATGGTTGAAGGAGATGCGGACATACCGGCCTGTCGCCCTGCCATCATCCACGTAGCCGTCGTCACCAGGGAGTTCGGTGCGGTTGGCACTGCGATCAGCGAACAGGTCCCAATTCCTGCCATCCCTGGAAACCTCGAGCATATAGCCGTAGGCGACGTGCCTGAACTCGGGTGAAGAGACGATCCTGCTGATCGGCGTCGACTTGCCGAGGTCTACACTGAGCCATTGCGGCAGTGCGCCGCCGCTGGGCAGCCATTTGGTGCCTTTGAGAAAATGAACATCGCCATCGATATTTTTCAGGTCCGGCGCGAGTTTGGCAGCCATGGACTCGGACCAACCCCAGTACATATAGGCCTGACCGTCATCATCGATGAATGGTTGAGCGTCCATGTTATAGGCGGCGACGATACGACCGGCATTGCCCCCGCCGCTGACGATGGGGGTGTTGTCCTCTCGCAGGTTTTTCCACGGGCCGGTAGGCGAATCGGCCACCGCTACCCAGGTATCGTAACCGCCGGAGCGGGTGATGAACTGGAAGTACCTGTTACCCTTGCGAATGATGTCGGGCGCCCAGATGTCGCCACCGAACTTGCCGTATTCCGGGTAGTTGGTGAGTTCCATCTTCCAGTTGACGAAGTCATCTGACATCCAGACCGAGGCGCGGCCATAGGAGCCCGCGTCATTTTCCATAGAGGTGGCGTAGATGTAGAATCTCCCTTCATCGAACATCACATGCGGATCGGGAAACATGCCGGGCAGGATCGGGTTGCCGCGATATGAGCCCGGCGGATAGACATTCACCTCGGTGGTATCGGTGAACGGATCCCTGCCAGCAACGGCAGCCTTAAGTTGAAAAACATACTTGCCGGGCTGGTCGGCCGTGGCCCACGTAATCGCTGCGCTGGGTCGCTCAATCTTTACCACGCCGGGGCCGCTCTGCTGGGTCCATTCGAGCTTCGCATCCTTCCATTCCGGTTGGAGCTGGCTGGCGAGCAGGAGCTTGTTGGGAAGGATCGCGTAATATCCTCGGCCAATACTGACGGGCACCTGAGGACGGGGTTCCTCCGCAGCCAGGCATTGCTGCAACCAGACGGCCATGCCCACGAAAACAACGCGTTTAAGACTCGAATATTTGTTCATCGACGACTTCTCTTAGAAATGGACTGATGCGACGACCTCGAGGTTATGAGAGGCTTTCCCCAGCCCTGCTAAACCCCTGCTAGTATTACTCCGTTCACTGATCTTGGGCGGATTCGGCGGTGCGGCCAAGATCAGTTGTATGGACGCGAAGAAGCTGACGAAGTTGCGGAAGGATCTGAGGACGTTCCTGGACGTCGTGGTCGGGACGCGGGATCATCCGCGTCGCCGTCGGTGGTGCGAGGCGTACGTCCTGGGCGTGCTGCTGGACGGCCAGCGCAAGAGCGTCGAGCCGATGGCGAAGCGGCTGCAGGCGATCGACCAGAGCGACGCGGACTACGAACAGTCGTTGCAGCAATTCGTCGATCAGAGCCCCTGGGACGAGCAGGCCGTGCTTGCCGGCTTGCAGGCCTGGATCGCCCGGCAATTTAACGCGGACGGCTGCCTGATCATCGACGACACCGGCTTTCCCAAGCCAGGCGAACGCTCGGTCGGCGTGGCGCGGCAAGACACGGGGACGCTGGGGAAGATCGCCAGCTGCCAGGTCGCCGTCACGCTGCATTTGGCCACGGACCGCGACGTCGTCGGGCTGGACGCGCGACTGGATCTGCCGGAGGCCTGGACCGACGACCCACTGCGGTGAAAGGAGACCGGCGTTCCGAACGACGCGGGGTACGAGCCGAAGTGGAAGCTCGCACTGGCCATGCTGCGCCGCGCCGCCGAACGCGGTTTTCACGGCCCGGTCCTGGCCGACAGCCTGTTCGGCACGGTGACGGCGTTTCGCGAAGCGTTGGCGGCCGACGGCTGGACTTACTGCGTGGGGATCGATTCCACGTTGAAAATGATCGCGGCTGACGCCGACTTGGGGACCGTTCCCAAGCCCTCCGGGCGCGGGCGTCCCCCGCGTCGACCGCGGAAGGTCCGCGCCGGGGCGAAGTCTCCCAGCGTAAAACAATGGGCGCTCGATCACGCGAGCGACTTTCGCCATGTGACGTGGCGCGAGGGAACCAAGGGCCGGATGAGCAGTCGCTTCGCGGCCTGGCGGGTGCGGCCGGCCCACAAGCTTTCGGCCGGCAAGGAGCCGCTGGGGCCTGGTGGCTGATCGCCGAGCAGCCGGAAGGCGAGCCGCGGCCGACCAAGTACGTCTTCAGCAACCGGCCGCCGAGAACCAGCCTGAAACGACTGGTTGCGATCGCCAAGAGCCGTTGGTGGATCGAACACAGCTACCGCGAACTCAAGGACGTACTGGGGCTCGGTCATTTCGAAGGCCGGTCGTGGCGCGGTTGGCAGCATCACGTCGCGTTGGTCTTGTTGGCCTACGCCTTGTTGCAGCACGTCCGCCGCCGTTCGTCAACAAAGGGCGCCGCCTGACGCTGCCATGGCTGGGACAGCAACTCCAGCAACTCCTCGCCTGCTGGTGCGGCCGCTGCCCGCTTGGCGAACAACTCGTCCCCGAACTCGTCACGTTTCAACCGCCGTCGTTAACGGAGCAATACTAAGCGTTGTTGATTCGCGGCCATTCCAACTCACGCCTTGCAGCTCGACGGCAGGGGCAATTTGACATTCCTCTTGCGCTCGCGTGCGTGCTTGCTGAAGAGCGGTTGTCTATAATTGAGGGTCGAGCCCAAGAGGGCGCTTCGACTGGCCATGATTCGCGCCTGTCTCTCAGAGCACTCCATTCAGTAGCCTTGGCGCGGTTCAGCGAAACTCTTCTTGGTTGGTGTTGCAGCCCTGGCCTCGGCCTGCCGTATGTCACGAAAGTTCTTGGATGCCATGACACGGAAACAACTCTATCGATGTTTAAGGGGCGCTGAGCTGCTGGAGCCCAGGATGCTTCTGGCAGGCGACCCCGTGGCCGAGTGGCGGTTTGATTCCAGCGCTGGGACCACACTCGTTGATTCCATTGGCACTTCTACGGGAACGATCACCGGCTCCAGTGTTTACAACGCCACGGCCACCGCTTTGGTCAATGCCATGCCGGTTTGGACGGCTGCGAATCCTGCGCAATGGGGAACCGGCACGCGCAACGGGGCCTTGCGGCTATTTAGCGATACCGACGGCGCGGCGGTCAACTCCGCGGTAGCTCCGGAGGTGCGGTCGGTCAGTTTGTGGTTCAAGGCCGATACGACGAATCCGACTCGATACAACTCCAGCACGCCCAACGGCGGCAGCACTGATGGTACTCCCGTGGCGATGCCCCTTTTTGAAACGGGCGATAGCTCAGCGGGACTGAGTATCTACATCTACAGCAGCCGGCTTTATGTTGGGGCGTGGAACAGCAGCGTTAGCGGCTGGTCGAACGGTACGTTTTTGTTTACTGGCGCCAATGACATCGCCGCCGGGCGATGGCATCACGTGGTCGTGACGCTCAATCCCACAGCAACACTGCAAGCGAATGGCTTGCGGGGTTATTTGGACGGCGTCGAGTTTGCCGCGGGAAGCGGTGCAACAATCGGCGGACCCGCAGCGATCGGCCTCGGTCGTGTCGACGGGACGACTCGCTTCCTGTTGGGAACTGGCGGAAACAGCGTGGGCAACAACAATTCGCCATCTGCGAACAACCATCGCGGCTTTGCCGGCTATCTCGACGAAGCCCGAGTTTACGACGAGACCCTCACCGCCGCAGATGCGGTCGAGATTCGCGACGACACCGCGCCTACGGCTGCGGAAGAGGCGTGGCTGATTCGTGACTCCGGGCGGGCGGCTACGATGGGGCGCTTTCGCTTCGAGGGTCAATTGGCTAGCGAGCACTTTGTGTTTAAGTGGGGTTCTGGCTTGCCCGCCGCGATGAACCCGGTCACGACCTATATCCAGCAGAATCTCAATCGACTGGAAATGTCCTGGGACATCCTCGTCGAGCAAAGCGGCATGGACCCACCCCCTGCCCGCAACGGCGTGAACTACAAAATCAACGCCTACATCCTGGAAACGGGGTTGTGGTTTGTCGACTCCGGGGGTGGCACGTTTGCCGGAGCCTTCGCTGGTCCCGACCCCACTGGGTTTTCGGCCCTCTATACTTCGCCTTGGGCGCTGGCGCAATTCCAATCACCGCGAAGCCTTCCTTCGGCAAGCTGGGGGCAGGTGGCCAACACGACCACCACTCCCCATGAGTTCACGCACGTACTGCAAATCGAAGGGGGAGGTTTTGCCAACAGCCCCTACTCGGGCCCGTTCTTTGAGGCTCACGCCAACTTCGGTGCGTCGCTGGTGGATGACTTCGACACGGGTAATTTCCGTGCGGAAATCACCGCCCGGAACTCTATCAATGGTCGTTACGGCGAGCGACAGCATCGTTATTCGTTGGCAACGGATTTCCGGTATCAGGCCCATCTGTTTTTGAACTACCTGACCGACCACCCCTCCTACGGACCGCAATTCGTCAACTCCGGCCTCTGGTCGGATGTCGACGCCCAGGGGGCGAACAAAGATCCCTGGGAAGTGCTCCGCAACAACTTTGCGTCCGATGCGGAGTTCGCCAGCGTGTATGCCGAATTTGTCGCCCGTACAGTTACCTACAAGCAATTCTACGGAGGCGAACTGCTGAGCGGCTTGCCGGCGATTCCCAGTCACGATACCACCGAACGACTGCACCGCAGCTACTTGGAACCGGTGGGCTCGAGCCCCGGCTGGTTTCAGGTTGCCGAACAGGATACGCCGGAGCAGTACGGGGCGAACATCATTCCATTAACGATGATCGGCAAGGTTGGCGGACAGCCCCACAGCGTGACGGTGAATCTCGATGGCTACATGCAGCCGGGACAATCCGAAGGAATCTACGCCACCTTGGTGGCAGCGAGCGGTTCGGGAGCCAGCACCCAGGAATGGCTCAGCCCCACTTGGCAAGGAGGTCAGCAAGCCTGGGAAGTCCCCGGCGCGGCAACCCACTTGTACCTCACGGTAACGGCGATTCCTTCGGTCCATCGCAACTATATCTGGTCGCACCCCTTTCATGGCGCCGGAGTGGGACAAGAGATCGAACGATTCCCCTATCGTGTTTCCATGACGGGCGCCGTTCCCGTGCGCTCGGAGACGCCGACCGATACGCCGAACCCAGGCGGCGGGGCGATTCGGCACATTAATCCCGATCGCAGCCTAGCAGGCCGTTGAAGAAACCGGTTTCGTCGGGATCGTGGAACTATGCACTCAACCGTAGCGGCGAGTGCCGGGAGTTCAGTTTCGAGTTG
>PABB01000051.1 GCA_002702655.1 Planctomycetaceae bacterium | reverse complement strand
GCGGTAGAGCTCGCGGTCGTGCATGGGACTGGACTCGAATCGGGGCCAGACGGTAGCCTATCCGAAGTGTTCAACCCACACAAAACCGGGAAGAGCCGATTTAGTTATTGAAACGGATGACACAGTTATAGGTATTGAGAACAAGTTTTTCGCGCCTTTCCAGGAGCATCAACCAGAATGCTATCTGCCGCATCTGAAAAATACTGCCGAATCTCTGGCAGAGCTGCGCGGGAAAGAATTTACCTGGGCACTGATAATACTTGCGCCGGGGCAGAGAAAAAATGAAATTATCCAGCATATCGAAGCCAAAAAGTTAGAAGATAAAGTTGGATTTATAAGTTGGCAGACGTTATTGGATGGCTTTGATTCGCTATCCGGTACGTCGACGGTCGACCGCTTTTTGATTCGCGAACTTAGAGATTTCGTTGACGAGCAAATAGGAAACGTGCAGGATCTTCCGAGACTGCTGCCCCACCTCCAGCGACAGTGGGCTCCCCGGGGTACAAGTTGGCAGCGGCACTTTTTGAATAGTTTCATATGGTCTTTCGTTCACGACTTTGTCAAAGAAAGCTCGGGCCGCTATAGACCAGGAATCGCCAATGGATATTATGGCTGGTATTTCTATCCGTCAAAGGGCGATACGGCGACGGAAATTTGGTTTGGGTTTATGGCTCATGAGGCAGAGAATCAAAAGGCCGCGCTCGTTATAGCCACAAATCCCGCAAGAGCTCTGGCGAAGTTTATCGAGAATGATGCAGCAATCGACGTCATGGAGGATAAGCCAGGCTGGACCGACTCTGGCCAAAACTGGGGATGCTATGAGCTACGCTTTTCGAATAGCTCGTCCTGGAATAACCCGCAAAAATGGAGCGAAGCGCTCAGGCCACTAAACAATTTGATTGAGAGCTTGAAGGGATAAAACAACTGCCTGGCGGTTTACTTCATGATTCGTCCCCAGTTGAGTTTATCTCTTCACACTACGCGAAACGACGGAGACAGGGTATTTAAAAAGCGCGACTGCGTGATTCATGCAGGCAGCAATTTCTCGCCTCGAATCCACTGCAATCTATTCTTTCGGCTCCGTGCCGTGGACAGCAGGGCGAGCTGGTGCTCGGGAGCAATTGGTCGGTGGTCTCTGCCAGCATTGGCAGAATGATTGCCGGATAACCTGTGCTTTTTGGGCGCGCAAGTGACCGGTAGGACACTCTGAAAATTCCACATTCCTGGGGTGCAGAGGGCTCTGACCTGGAGTTCCGACGGGTCTGAAGTTACGTGACGACAGAATCTGTCGCCTACCTCCGAATAATGGGTGCGACCCAAAGGAGGACTGTCATGCAGCTAGTTGACCAAGATGCGACCCTGTCATTTTTGCCTGAGCCGGCTGAAGAGCATGGTGTGCCAAGGACTGGACCATTCTCGGACCCTGCGATTTCAGGTTACCTGCCACGGGTGCGCCAGTGGGTGCTGCGCCTGCTGTGCGACTGCGGCGTTCTGGCGTACGAGGATCTGCGGCCTAGCCGTATATTGAAAAATTTCCCCGAATTGTTCGCGATCAACGAAAGCGCCCCGGAAGATACCATCATTGCCCAGATCAGCGCCGCCCGGCAGCAAATGCCCGAAATGCCACTGGACGTTTCCGGGCCATTGTCTGAGAATCTTAATCGACTCACATCTGAGCTCGAGATATCGCGTGTAGAGCTGGACGTACTTGCGTTGATGGTGATCGGCCGCTTGGCAGATTCGTTTGAATGGCTTTTGGCCAGGGCGTTTGTGAGAACAGATCCAGCCCGCCTTGCATGGCAGTTAGCCCAAGTGCTGGGATATTCGCGCACGCAAGTCGAGTGGTGCCTTTCCTCCAAGAGCCTGCTGATGCAGTCGGGGCTGATGCGAGTCAACTATCACGAGGTCGGCAGCTGCATCTCGGATGTTCTCGTGTTGAATCGGCGACTGACCTGCGCGCTGACCGGGCCGGACTTCAACGCCGAGGTGTTGTTGCAAACGGCGGCGACTGGACTCGAAAATACGGACTTGCGGCTGGACAACTTCGAATATCTCGGCGAGGCACGTGATCTTGCGGTTCGCTTCCTCCGAGGTTTGCAGCAGGACAACCGGAATTGTGGTTCTATTCTTCTCGATGGACCACCCGGTGTGGGAAAGAGCGAATTCGCGCGACTGCTCGCTCAGGAACTTGGATTCAATGCCTTCGGTATCAACGAGCTCGATCGTCACGACGAGCCGGCAACTCCGCTGGAGCGGATGCAGTTTCTTCGAATGGCCCAGCGTCTGGTTTCTCGCCGATCGAATGGGTTGCTCGTTTTCGACGAAGCCGATGGCCTGCTGCAGGCAGGTAGCGACTTCAATGGAGGTCGGCATGAAATCGCGCGTGGCTCCCTGCTTCAGCTGATCGAGTCGCTGCACGTGCCGGTAATCTGGATCACCAATCATGCCAGTTCAATCCATCCGGCAATTCTTCGCCGGATCGACCTGGCCCTGCACTTTCCGGAGTTGCCTGCCTCGGCGCGGGAGGCGATGCTGTTGCGGGCGCTTCCGGCTGGCGATGCGGACCGTGAGTGGCTCGAGGAAGCCAGCCGGCAGGCTGGCGTCACACCGGCGCGCATTGCCCAGGCTGAGCGTGTGGCAGCAGTGATTGGTTCAACGCAGGGTGGTGATCCGGCCACTGCCTTTCGGCAGGTGCTCGAACAGAACGTCCTTTCGAAGGTCCGGAACCGAAAGCGGCCCAATCCCACCGACAACAATGCTTTCGTGCTGCCGTATCGTCCCGAGCTGATAAATGCCGACCAAGACCTGGGTCGGATCACTGATGCGCTCCAGCGCTGGCAACAGGGGCGAGTGTGTCTGTATGGTCCTCCGGGCTCGGGAAAAACGCGATACGTCCATCATTTGGCCCAGATATGCGGCCTCAAAGTATCGGAGTACCGGGCTTCGGACCTGCTCCACAAGTACCTTGGCCAGTCCGAGAAGGCCATTCACCAGATGTTTGTCGGCTGCGATCGCGAGCGCCAATTGCTTTTTCTCGACGAGGCCGACAGTTTGATCCGGGCGCGTACAAGAGCTGAGCACGCGTGGGAGGTGAGTCAGACGAACGAGTTCCTCAAAGAGCTGGAGGAATTCGACGGGCTGTTCGTCGCCAGCACGAACCTGCCAGGAGAGCTCGACAGCGCCGTGATGCGAAGACTCGACTTCAAGCTTCATTTTGGTTACCTGAAACCCGACCAGCGCTGGCGGTTATTCCTCGACTTGGCCCGGCACCTTGAGATAAATGCTCGCGGTGCCGCCGCTACCCGGGCCAGGCGGGTTCTCGGCCGGGTGGATCGCTTGACGCCGGGGGACTTCGCCATGCTCGCCCGCCGCCTGACTTTCGATCTTTCCGTCAAGACCGCCCTGGAACTGGCTAAGCTGGTCAAGCGCGAGGCCGAGCTGAAGCCGGATTATCGCTCGGGCAAGGGCATCGGGTTTACCGCGACTATCGGGTGACGCCAGGGCGCTATAAGGACCGTCCAGTGGATCAGATCCAGCATGAACATATCCGGGAGCTGCTGAAGAAGGAATTCAGCATCCGGAAAGCTGCCAAATTCGCCGGCGCTGATCCCTCGATGGTCTGGGAGGTCCAACAGAAGATGGCCCTTTTCGGCATCCCCGGTCAAAGGACAGGATGCGAGAGCTGGACCTAACTAGCCGTTAAAGTGATCGCAACAGTTGACACCAGGTGGCCCAGCGTCGACTGGGTTATAGGAAGCGGAATAATTATTCGCCCGGCTCTGTTCTATCTTGGTGGAGCTCTTGGTCCGAGGCGGGATCGCTGCGGGCCATGGCTTGATTACTTCGGTCAATATCACTCAAGCTGAAATCATTTATTGCCGAACTAGCTTGTTTACTATCCGCTCGAATTTGGAGCGTGCGACGTCATCAAACACCATCTGCACCTTCTTGATTTCCATTTCCTCCCGCTCGTCGACCCGACCATCTGCTTCAATGACCTCGCGCAGGAAAGTGACAAAATCACGAGTCATCTGTTTGTAATTACAGTCCTTGTTATGCTTTTTGTACTCAGCGAGCGACTGGGCGAGATCTTCAATGGAGAATTCAGGAAGCTCGCTTTCCGCAAAGGCCATTCCTTTTCGGATGAAAGCCTCATTAAAACCCCATTCCTTGACCAAATACGAAATAATCATCTTCCTTTCAGCTACATCAATAACGCCGTCAGTCGACGCAACTTTCAGAGCAAGTGGCGCCATCGTGTCGAACAGACCTAAAGCCAGCATATCCATTGGCGTATTGATGAACTCTGGAATCGTAGTGACCCGACCTTCGGTAGTGTCCTTGATATAGCGTGCTACCACGATCCAGCCGGCGCCAGCCAGGGCGCCCGCCCCGAAAACCCAGCCAATGGGCGTTACCGCGGTTCCGATTCCCAAAAATGCCAGGGTGCCTGTTGGTGCAAAAAAAGTAGAGGCTACAGTTCCTGATTGAGCAATCACGATCGCAGCGCCACTTGCACCTGCTGCTTCCCAAAGCTCGCGCAACCTGTTGGTCATGCGAAGTGTGAGGTAGGCGTCTTCCCCAATCCGCAGCTTTGCCTTGAACCTCAGCGGGTCTGAGATGACTTCCGCGATACCGTCGTGCCAATCGACCATATTTGGCTCGTTCAACCGGGATTAGATTCAGCCAGCGGAGCAAACTCGGCTACTTTCAAAGCAATCTTTCTTTCAAGCATCTTGTCCTGAAAATCTTCCCAACGCCCGACGCCAGCTCCAAGCGCAATGAAGATAGGTGTGACGATCGGGCCAAGCAGCTGCCCTAGAATCGGAATTGAGGAAATCAATATGCCGGCGATTCCCCCGAAGACCATTCCAAATGTTGTGTTGGGAAATTGCTTGAATGTGTGACACACCGCATCGAGTATCTTGCGGCCAATCTTGATGATGTGTTCGCCGACCCTGATGGTGGCTTTCGAAAAGCTGTACAGCAGTGATTTGGCATCAGCAGAAATATTGAGATTGTCTATCATCCGTCTGATGGATTCGTCGGACATGTCAAAGTCTGCCATCGCCTCGAAGAAGCCCTTTCCTGGGCGCTCAATCTCGATTTCGACTTCATTTCCCGTATTGGGCTCAACCCCATTAACTTTCATCGCATCTTCCCCATTTACTATCCGAGACGAGTCCTCGGAACTCTGTTCATCGTCGCGAACACCCCGCTCATAGCCTTCAGGGGAGCTCCCACTCATCGCCCAAAAAATACCACAGTGCCAAGAGTTGTTGTACTATTTCACAAAGGTTTTACTCAGGGGTAGGATTGTGAATAATGAGAGCCATTCTCAAATGGCCGCACCACTCACAGCCGTTGCATGCGGCCCACAGTTTCGGGATTCTCAGCCTTTGATAATCGATTCGGCAGCTGGGTTAAGCTAGCCGGGGCTTGACGAGGGGAGGGCCATGACCCGAGACGACATCCGAAAACTCTTGTGGGACGCGGCCAACAGCCTGCGCATCCACGTCGACGCGGCCACCTACAAGCACCCGGTGCTGGGGCTGATCTTCCTGAAATACGTGTCCGACCGGTTCGAGCTGCGCCGGCGGAACCTGGCGAAGTGGGCGCGGGACCCGGAGAGTGAGTACTTCGTCGGCGAGGATGAGGCCGAGTACATCATCGATGACCGGGACGCCTACGACGAGGCCAATGTGTTCTGGGTGCCGGCCGAGGCGCGCTGGGACTATATTAGAGACAACGCCAAATCGCCCCAGATCGCGAAGCTACTCGACGAGGCCATGCGCGCGATCGAGCGCGAGAACGACACGCTCAAGGGCGTCCTGTACAAGGATTTCGCCAAGCTCGAGCTCGACGCCGGGGTTTTCGGCCGGCTGATCGACATCTTCTCGAAGCTCACCTTCGATGCCGACGACCACCATGCCCAGGATGTATTCGGCGAGGTCTATGAGTACTTTTTGGGCCAATTCGCGCTCAAGGAGGGTCAGAAGGCTGGCCAGTTCTACACCCCGCGGTCGGTCGTGCAGCTGATGGTCGAGATCCTGGCTCCGTGGCAGGGCCGCATCTATGACCCGTGCATGGGCTCCGGCGGCATGTTCGTCTATTCGGAGAAATTCGTCGCTGCGCACGAGGGGCGGATCAATAACCTGTCGGTCTACGGCCAGGAATCCAATCCGGCGACCTGGCGGCTGGCGTGCATGAACCTGGCCATCCGCGGCATCGACTACAGCTTCGCAAAGGCCGCCGACAGCCTGCGCAACGACCAGCACCCGCACCTCAAGGCCGACTACGTCCTGACCAACCCGCCGTTCAACGTCAAGGAATGGGGCGCCGATGCACTGGCGGATGATCCGCGCTGGCAGTTCGGGCTACCGCCAGCCAACAACGCCAATTACGCCTGGTTGCAGCACATGTATTCCAAGCTCAACAGCAACGGGCGCATGGGTACGGTCCTGGCCAACGGCTCCATGACCTCGAACTCTGGAGGCGAGGGCGAAATCCGCAGGGCGATGATCGAGCAGGACGTGATCGAGTGCATGGTCGCGCTGCCCGGCCAGTTGTTCACGAACACCCAGATCCCGGCCTGCCTGTGGTTCCTGACCCGAAACAAGGCCCCGCACAAGAGCCAGGACGGCGAATTTACCGGCGATGTGACTGGCAAAGTACTGTTCATCGACTGCCGCAAGATGGGCGCCGAGCAGATATCCCGGACCCAAGTCGCGTTCACCCAGGAAGAACTCCAGAAGATTTCTGGCACTTACCACAATTGGCGCGGTAGCCCGTGGGCCGATGGCGACTACGAAAATGAGGAGGGCTTCTGCAAATCGACCACGCTGGAGGAAATTGCAGAGCATGGCTATGCGCTGACACCGGGGCGGTATGTGGGCGCATCTTTGGACGAGGATTCGGATGAGGAGCCTTTTGAGGAGGCGTTTCCGAGATTAATGGATTCACTGGAGGGGCAGTTCGCGCAAGGCAGGGCTCTCGACTCTCAGATTCAAGCTAACTTGCGGAGACTGAGCGATTGTGATTAAGGATTGGCCTGTCGTTAAACTTCAAGAAGTATGTGAGCAGATTACCGTCGGCCATGTTGGTCCGATGACGAAAGAATATCAGCATGACGGAGTTCCATTTCTCCGATCTAGGGACATAGTTCCATTTGGTATCGACGAGAGTGATTTAAAGTACATAAGCGAAGAATTTCACCAGAAACTGAAAAAATCTGCATTAAAGCCTAGCGACGTTGTCATTGTAAGAACAGGCAAGCCAGGAACTGCTGCCGTTGTTCCATGTAGCCTCCCGCGATCAAATTGTTCTGACTTGGTTATTGTCCGGACAGGGAATTCATTGGACCCAAGATATCTCACCTATTATCTGAACTCAGCTGCTTCGCATCATATTGCTTCCGTCCTTGTCGGCGCCGTGCAGCAACATTTCAACGTTGGTGAGGCCAAGCGACTTAAGCTCCCATTACCGACTATCGATGAGCAGAGAAGGATAGTTCGCGTATTGGGCCGTTTAGATGACAAAATCGAACTAAACCGGAAAACCGCCCGCACCCTGGAAGAACTGGCCCAGCGGCTATTCAAAAACTGGTTTGTGGACTTCGGCCCCGTCCGCGCTAAAATGGCTGGTCGCCAGCCGGCCCACATGCCGCCCGAAACCGCCGCGCTGTTTCCCGACGAGTTTGTCGACTCGGCACTTGGTCCGATTCCGCAGGGATGGGAAGTGAAGCCGATCGAAGATATCGTTACTATCAAAGGTGGCGCGACGCCGCCCACAAAGCAATCGGAATACTGGGAAGGCGGGACGCATCACTGGGCGACGCCCAAAGATCTATCAGGCCTGGAACAGAAGGTGTTGATCGACACAGACCGAAAAATCACCTCGGCTGGGGTCGAGAAAATCTCATCGGGACAACTGCCTGCTGGAACCGTATTGATGTCTTCGCGCGCGCCAGTCGGCTATTTGGCGCTGGCCGACATGCCGGTATCGATCAATCAGGGGTTTATTGCCATGATCTGCGATCGGGGTGTGCCCAATACGTACATCTTGCATTGGGCCGAGTCTTCGATGGACGTTATCAAGTCAAACGCCGGCGGGAGTACCTTCGCGGAGATCAGCAAAAAACAATTTCGGCCGCTTGAAACTATTGTTCCGCCCGCTGCAATTCTTAAAGTATATGACGAGCTCGCCGGCGGCTGGTTCGAGCGGATCTCGCTACTCGCCCATGAGAATGTGATCCTAGGAAAGCTTCGCGACCGCCTCCTCCCCAAACTCATCAGCGGCGAAATCCGCATACCGGAAGCGCACGAAGGCATAGAGGAAGCAATAACATGACAATCGATGCCTCCCGAAACTACTGGTTTGTGGGCGCGTCTTGGGGCGGTACTGAAGATAAGACCGATGAGGTCATTGAAGAAGGCATGTGGCGTTTCTGGCCTGGCCCAGAGGGCAAGAACCCCTACGAAGATAAAATTCGGTCGATGAAGCCCGGGGACTTGATCGCGATCAAGGCGGCGTACGTGCGCAAACACGATCTGCCTTTTGAGGCTCTTCACTGAATCGTGTGGGTAGCGTTCATTTCCGCACCGCCGCCGGGTAGAGATCGAGACCGCCCAAGTGGAAGTAGATTGCTGCCTTGAACCG
>PABB01000050.1 GCA_002702655.1 Planctomycetaceae bacterium | reverse complement strand
TTCTCAGACCTGACCGCCGTCATTGAGCAGGGCATCGCCGATGAAATCTCACTCAACGCCCTGGCCAAGCGGATTCGCTTTGAACTCGGCGAGCAAAGAGGCGGCAAGCGTGCTCGGCTCATCGCCAGAACGGAATCCACGGCCAGCCTGAACGCCGGGCACCATGCGGCAATGGGGCATCTTGCCCAATCCGGCATTCTAACGGGCAAGGAATGGGCGTCCCTGTTGGACCAGGACACCCGCCAGAGCCACGTTGATCTGAACGGCCAGCAGGTATCCGCCGGGGCCGACTTCTCTGTGGGGGGCTTCGCTGCCCCGTTCCCTGGCCATTGGAGCTTGCCGGCATCCGAGCGGGCAAATTGTCGGTGTACGATTCTGAGCGTGCTGGCGGTCTAAGCTAGCGTTCCGCGGAAAATTGATGACTGGCAGACTCGCTGTCGATAACATGGACTACTGAAGGGTAGTTCCATGCCGAAAGAATCCGCAGTAACGCTGAGCCTGAAGAACAGCAAAGGCGGGGCCGATGACAGAGCCCCGCTTCGCGAGTTCGCGGCTGCGTGTAAAGCCCTAGACGCAACGCTGAAGAGTGTTGCTCGCTGCCTTGGCCAAAGCTCGGCGGCTTTCTCGATAAGCGGACTGAACTACGGCAGTGCCGTGATTGAGGTTGAGCCTAGTGTTATCAGCGAAGGGCAGGAGGTAGTCAGAGTTTTTGCCGACACGGTCACGGCTCTGGAGGAAGGGCGAGAGCTAGACGAGCGGTTGGACTTCGCTGCCATTGAGAACTTCAATCGTTTCTCGGGATTGGCAAAGAGCCGCGACGTTGCGTTGAACATCGGGCCAGTGCAACTGACTGAGCACTATGCCTACTCGCTGGCGAGTTTATTGCTGCCGGCCAATCCTTCGCACGGCTCAGTCTCAGGACGCCTTGAGGCGGTCCTGTTGCACAGAGAGAACCGCTTCACAATCTATCCGCCGATTCCTGGCGAGAAGGTTGATTGTCGCTTCCGTGCCGAAGATTTGCCCCGCGTCATATCTGCCATCGGCAAGCACATCACGGTTATCGGTAAGCTCTACTTTGCCGCCAGAAAGGCTTTCCCCGTCCGAGCCGAGGTATTGGACTTTGAGGTGTCGCCACCTGATGATGATTTGCCCTCATTGCTGGATGCCAAGGGGATCATCCCGCAGCAAGCGATAGACGCCCACCTGCCAACAGACGCGGGGACTGTTGATGAGTGGCAGTGACACCCCGTCCGTGATCGCTTGGGATTCGTGCGTTTTCCTGGCTTGGTTTGAGAATGAGACCGGCAAGCCGCTTCATGCCATTGAGGCGACAATCAGAGACGTTGAGGACAATCGTGTGTCCATGATCGTCTCTGCAATCGTAGTCGCGGAGGTTCTCAACAAAGCCGGGGAGAGCGAGGCGAGAGACCTGCTGAAGGACTTCTGCAAACGATCAAACGTGATCTGTGCTGACACAGATTTCAGAATCGCGGAGATGGGGGCAGTCTTCCGCGAAAAGTCGATCGCAGCAGAGGGCATGAAGAAGCTGAAGGCCCCTGACGCCCTGATCGCAGCGACCGCAAGCCTCTACAAGGCGAACGTGCTCTACTCGTTCGACCCCGACCTACTGCTTCTCAGCGGTTCGCCAGTCATTCGGGGGCTGAGTGTCGCTCGCCCTGGCGAGGCTGGCCAGAAGTTCCTTGACTTTGAAGGTGGCGGAAAGGCTTAGCGGCGGCAGTCGGTTGGCAAGCTCTTGGGCTCCCTTCGGGGAGCCTTTTTCATTAGCTGCTTAGTCCTCGACTCAGGCATGTGCCACGAGGGCAACTCCAGAGCGAGAGGTAGCACACTCCTCACCTTGCGTACCGTGTTGCGGGGCAACGCATCTAGCAGACTCTTCCGATTATCGACTTGGATCGCCATCTGCCGCAGGATAGAGGACCTTCTGCAAGGCTAGACTAGAACTGGATCATCTCCGCTGGAATGCGAAAGCGAAACTCACCTTCCTCCCTGCATCCCTTGGCCGACAGCTTCAAGTCCAGATACTTGGCTCCATCGATTGGCGGTTCAAACACGACGGCGTCACTAATTGACTTGCCAGGATAGATAGAACCGCTGGTGTCCGCTCCCTTGACCGCGGTCATTCCACCAAATGACACTCCTCGGTAGCGGTTGTCGGCGTCATCAGTCAATTCGGCGTCTATATCGAGGAATGACGCTGAATCAGACATCCAGCCCAAGTAGTCAATTTTCTTGTTCGTCGTCGTGTTGCTGATCTTGAGCCACACAGTCAGTTGAGCATCTACTGATTCTGCGTCGTCGCCAAGAAATGCCTGGCTTAGCGGGACCTTTCCGACGTGGACGGAGACAATCTCAATTTGGACGGCCCCCAGTTGGAGCGGTTTCGCAGCGTCGTGGTACTCAAGGGCCTGCGGACCCGCAGCCTTCAGTTGTTCGCCTGCCTGCTGGCCGCCGGGAGCTGCATCGCTTCCCGGCGTTTGATCGCTTCCGGCCGGCGAGGCCTGTTTCGCTGGGAAGTCAGCATCACGCTCCATCTGCTTGGCAACTTCATTCAGCCCCTCTGCCATGCCCAGCAATGCAACATCGAAAACCACCCCCAGAAGTATCCCCACAGTGGACACGGCTGCACCCGCAATCGAGTAGCCTATGCCGGTACCTTTTCTTTTCAATGATACGACTATGCCACAGACACCAAGCACAAGCCCTAGTCCGCCCAGGCTAAATCCTACAAGTGGTATCCAGCAGACGAAGAGTGAGAGCACCCCAACAACCAGCGAGGCAATACCCAAGCTGTTGGTGGCTTTGTTGCTTTCGACGTTTACCTGCACGCCTACCGGGTGCCCGGCGGGGACGTTTACGTTGGTCGTCTTCTCTACCACCTCACTTGGCTCAACGATAGTTGATCGTACGGGTGGCGGGGCTGGTTTCGCAGGCGGTGGCGGTATCTTGTGTTCGGCAGCCGGCGGTGATGCTCCCTTCGGTCCAGATGGGATTTTGATCGGGGCACTGCATCCGGGGCATTTGGCGGACCTTCCGAGCATTGCTGCCGGGATGCGGATTGACCTTCCGCATTTCGGGCAACTCATGCGAAACGACTCTGGCGATCCTGACTGTGCCATCGGTAGACCTCGTAGAGCGAATTCGTGACCCTTATCTGAACGGCCAATGAGAACAGGATGGTGAGTTGACCAGCACGCGACATTTCGGCCTTCTGGCGAGACGGCCGACTAGGCGTGATAGAAAACGCAGGCCCCTCCAGGTTGTCCTATGGTAATCCCCGGCACGTAGATTCGATCAGGCTTACCATACAGAGTTGGGACTTTGTACCTACTGGGGTGAAAAGGTGCCTCGCTCTGATCTCTTCCCCATTGCGAGCCGCAAACCCCAGGCTCCGATGCCAGGACCGTCAAACGGGTGTCGCGACACCTGCTGCCACCCGCTTTGGGGGTGTTTTAGGGGGTGTGGTTAAAATCAACCACATGCGTTTGAGCCTAGAAATGCCGAGAAAACGCAATCTCAAGAAATTTCGGACCAAATTTCGTAGTCCGATGCTCTATCCAGTTGAGCTAGGGGTGCGTAGTCGCTTTTCCCCTGTAAATCAGGGGTTATAATGCTGCCGAAGGCGGCTTGGCAGTAAATTCGGCAGTAAATCTCCGCCCAAGCCGTTCTCGTAGCCAACTTGGCGAAGGCGGCATTATGGCAAAGTCGAAACGGGGCCGCAAGAAGGGGAGCCGCAACCTGGGCTTCTTCTACCGCAGCGGTCGTGGCTGGTGCGCGACCGAAGGGAAGCGGAGCGTCCCTTTGTGCGACGCCGAGGGGCAACCGCTTCGCGATCCCGCGACGCCGACTAAGGTCGTTAGTGAGGCGTACGCCCGCTACCTGCACGAGAAGAACCAGCAGCCGGACGGGCCACAGAATAGCGCCGAGTCCCGGCCGCCGGTCACCGTGCTCCAAGTTTGCCAAGCCTACCTAGCAAATGCCAAAGCAACCGGGTCCGAGCGCACACATGAAGCTCGGGCCGACACCCTCTTCGACCTTTGTTTTGGATTGCCTCCTGAGTTTCGAGACAAGGGAAAGGGCGACGCGGCCCCGCTCACGACAGACCGCAAGAAGCAAATGGCGGCGAAGCGAATTCACCCTGGATACGGCCAGATGCTCGTCACCGATTTCAAACCACTCCACGTCGACCAGTGGCTCAATTCGCACGCCACCTGGAAAGGTGGGAGAAGATCACGAATCCAAGCCCTCAAGCGAGCTCTGAATTACTGCGTTGAAGCTGACCTCATTGCCGTCAATCCGATCAAGGGCTACGCCACGCCCAAGCCGATAAGCCGCGTCACCTACATCACCGCAGAGCAGGAGTCGGCCTTGCTCGACCTGGCGAACAGCGCAATTCGGGTCGCCATCAAGATCTGCATTCGTACCGGCGCCCGCCCTGGCTGTGAGTTTGCCGCATTGGAGCGGCGGCATGTTTCCATCGAGAATTCGTGCCAGGGCGGCAGCGAGATGGATCGCAGAATGCAGTGGTGCTTCAAGGAAGACGAATCAAAGACTGGCAAACTGCGCGTGTTGCGCATTCGCGACCCGGAGGTCATCGATCTCGTTGAAGCCGCATTGGCAAAGCGGTCCACTGGCCCCCTCTTTCGCAATACAAAGGGGCGGCCATGGACTCGCGAGAGTCTGTCGTTAGGGTTCCGCAACCTGAGGAAGCGGCTCGCGCAACGCGGCGTCGAACTCGACGATGACGCCTGCATGTACTCCTGCCGCCACACCTACGCCAAACGGGTCCTCCAGGGATACTGGACCGGCAAGGCGACCAACATCGAAACACTCGCCCGGTTGATGGGTAATTCGCCGCAGGTCTGCCGCGACCACTATCTGCAGTGGTGCGATCATTTCAGCGAACCGCTCTGGGATGCTTGCTGAACCGCTCACGCAACGGGTGCCCGACATTTGACATCCCGCAACGATCGGCCCACTCTCCCCAATGTGCGCAAGAGTTTACGTCCGGCGCAGGTTTGGGCGCAAGTCGGACTGCTCAAGTGCGACTCATCTTCGTTCCATAATCCGATACTCCTTTCGGGGTCCCACCCGTCTTAGTTCTTCGAGGATTCGTGGCTCACCTCTGATCGCCACTCTCGCTGCCTGTACCTCCCAGATCGCCAAATTGCCGCCCAGAACCGACTTTTCTCTTGGTTCCCCTTCTTGACGCACTATTGTAGGATACCCTTGTGGGCCACGTGCGTCTTCCGTCGAATTGGAAGGGCGTTTTGATCCTGGACTCTCATCCAAATGCTTGAGCGGACTTTTCTTCATCTGCCTGGTGTTGGCAAGAAGACGGAGCAGCGGATTTGGCGGGCCGGTTTTTCGGATTGGGAGCAAGTCTGGCGTTCCCTAAGTTCAGGCGTTCCAGTCCGAGAGGTCCTTGCGAAGAACCGCCAGCGTTCGCTCTTCGAGCAGCGGGACTCTGTTAGCGATGACCCTCGTTCGATTGCGTGGCTCGACTGCCTCGATGAGTCGAGAAACGCGGTGCGCCGTAGAGACTACCAGTTCTTTACAGAATCGCTGAGCCCATCGAATCACTGGCGTCTACTAGACGCCCTGCTATCTGATGCACTCTACCTCGACATTGAGACGACCGGACTTTCGCACGACCACCATTACGTCACCGTCATCGGCGCGCTTTGCCAAGGGAAGTTCTATCAATGGGTCTGGCCTGAGTCTCTTGACGAGCTTGCGGAGCTAATAGACAGCGCCCCAGCGACGATAACCTTCAATGGCAAGCGGTTCGACATCCCATTCCTTCTGAAGCACTTCAAGGCGATTCCAGCCCCGAAAGCGCACGTCGATTTGCTTTACAGCGTTCGCGCCGCAGGAATCTCAGGCGGCCAGAAGGCGGCGGAACGGTTTTTCGAACTCCGTCGCGCCGAAGAGATCCGGGAGCTGGACGGGCAAGATGCCGTCATCGCATGGTGCGACGGTCTCTACGGAAGCGCGAGGAGCTTCAGACAACTCCTCAAATACAACCGCGCCGACGTCGAGCTAATGCCTCACCTTGCGGCTTCGCTCTACAAGTATCTGCGGACACGGACTCTTGAGGAAAACGAAATCCCAAGACCTAGAATCACTAGAGTGCGAAGCCTTGGGCGTAAGCCATCGAGCCATTCGAGATTGCGACAGGAATGGAGAGAGCGTCGCCCGTTCCTCGGAGCGCTCTCACCGCGGATTCACGAACAATTCGGTCGAGATCCCGTCGTCGTCGGCATCGATTTGCGGGCGAAGCCGGATAACCCTACCGGTTGGGCGCTGTGTATCGGACCTTCGACAACCACGCGAGTGCTGTTCGACGACGACGAGATACTCTCGCATACTCTCGCGGCTCAACCGGACATCGTCTCCATTGATGCGCCGCTCTCGCTGCCAAGAGGGCGCGTGTCCGTGTCCGACAACAGCCCCTGTCGCAAGAGCGGGGGAATTGTCCGCGATGCCGAACGCATCCTTTGGTCGCGAGGCATCCGGGTATACCCCGCCCTCATTCGTCAGATGCAGGGACTGACGAAGCGAGGAATCGATCTCACGAAACAGCTAGCGGAACACGGGATCGATGTGATCGAATCCTATCCAGGGGCCGCTCAAGACATACTAAACATCCCTCGAAAGAAACTCGATGAGTCGCTTCTGCGACGTGGACTTACTCAGTTTGGCTACAACATTCGAGGAGAGAAGTCGCACGACGAATTGGACGCTATCACATCCGCCTTAGTGGCTCAGTTCTATCTGGCTGAGGAGTATGAAGAGATCGGCGCTGATGACGAAGGCTACATGGTCATCCCACGGTTTCGCGGCATGTCGTGGGGTACGCTGTCCCTGCACCGACAGATTGTGTCCTTAGTAGGATTGCCTGGGGCTGGGAAGACTACACTCGCCCAAACGCTTTCGCGCAGGCTTGCATGGTCGTCTTTCATTCTTGGGAATGAACTGCGGTCCAGAGCGGAAGCTGACCCAGATTTGGATGAGTTGCTGGCGCGAGGCAACATGGCGCCAGAGGATTTGGTGGAGAGTGTGTTGCGAGACGCGGTATCCAGTTCGCAGGACACCAGCGTAGTCGTGGATGGGTTTCCCCGTCACAAAGACCAATTGAGGCTCGCGGCGGAACTCTTCCCGAACTGGCGCATCCTGCATCTCGATCTGCCCAGTAGGCTGGCAGAGAAGCGAATTAGAGGGAGGGCTACCTGCGCTCGTTGTGGTCATCTCCGTTCAAGTGGCACCATTGATGTGTGCCCGACATGCGGCGCTAGCACGTGGAACACTCGTTCGGAGGATGAACGCGACCAGATAATTGCGAGTCGCCTCAGAGAGTCTAGTTCTCAGGTTCGCGGGTTGCTAAGGAATGCACCACGCCACACCGTTTACACGGTCAATGCGGCGCAGCCGGAGGAGAAAGTTGTGGATCTAGCTGTTCGGGCGCTGATGAGAACACGATACGCGAAGCGATCAACAGACGCCTAAAAGGCCACCGACTCTTTGACACCTCGCAAGGCACCGTACTGACCGGACGGTCGAGATGCCTTCGGCAGCCCTACCCGAAGTCGTTGCAGGGCTCCTCGATCAGCGTCTACTGGATGCTGACGCGCACGGCGTCGCTTTCGAATTCAGCCAGAGCGCCTTCAGTTTTTGTCTCGTCACTCAAGGTGATTTTCGACTTCGCCCACTTGCGGACTTGGGTCTTAATCTCTTCCTTATCGGTGCTGCTTATAGCCTTTGCCGTAGTCGTGCTGTCCTTGCTCAATACTAGCGAATAGAAGAATTTCCCGGCTTCTCCAAACGTAAAACGGCCGAATCGTTCCCTATCGTCCTCGTCGGACAATGCCGCCTCAATCGCTTTGCGAGCTTGGCCAACATCTTTTTCGTCCTCATCTCGGCACCAGGCAGCAAGTTTCTTGCACTTTTCTGCAGTAGACGGCGGACCCATATGGACTAGAAGGTCGAAACGTCCGGACCGAATGATTGCGCCATCAAAGTTGCCTATGTAGTTCGTCGCCATAAAGAAAATCGCGCGACCGCCTTCATTCAGGCGTTGGAGTTTTGGGAGCATGCTGGTCGTAAGCAACTTCTGAGTAACATCGATGGCCCCACCGGGAGTCTCTTTTTCATTTGCGTCCCGGCTTTGGACCAACGCATCCATCTCGTCAAACAGAATCACCACTCCATATAGATCGAGAAGGTCTTCAAATATTTCGGTGACCTTGTCATAGATCCCTTCCAGGCCGCCCCCCAGAAAATCTGATGGCGAAAGCTCCACGAAATGCCAACCTAGACGCTTTGCGACGGATTTACACAGCGTGGTTTTCGAGGTTCCAGGGGGACCGAATAGCACTGCGGAGCGGCGCCTTGATAGTGTGAAGTGCGAAGAGATACAGTTTGTTCTAGCATCGCCTTCTGCCGGTGCAAGAATCTCGGCTTCTATCAACTTCTGCACGGAGTTGCGGTTCTCTGGCAAGCCACACTCCTGGGCCTTTAAAAACGGGGAGTCCATGTATTTGCGCCACGACTCGCCACCGTCTTTCGGCATTTCTCGCGCGCGGTCCCCCAGTTTTTCGAGCACCGTACTGTGGATGCATTCATCTAATCTGTCGCCTAGGCGGGCCAAGAACATATGCGCCACGCTTGTAGGCCATGACTCCGGCTCGCCGCGGCGCATTGCCTGAATATCGCCGCCCGCGTTCCAACCGCTATACGTCTTTCCTTCGTGACGAAAGTGTAGCCGATTCGATTCAAGCCAACCTAGGGAGCGATCGAGTTTAATCAGGATGTTCTCTTCGTTTAGTAGCGCAGGAAACTCGCTGATGACGGCTTCGAGCACCTCAAAATGCCAGCAATGATTTGGTCCAGATGCGGGGTAATGGAAAATCGGGAAATACTTTTCCCACACTCCTGACTGAGCGTTCTGCTTCGTGAAGAACTCGCGCACGCCTGATTCCAATTCTGCATCTGAAGGAAACAGGCTTTTCTTCAGGGCGGCGTACAGTCCGCCATCCGGGTCGGCCATCCTGCTCAACGCCTTACAAGCACATGCCGACATCGCAAGTGCAACCGGATCCATCATTGCTTGGTGTCTAGACGCAACCAAAGAATGCTGCCTTCTGAACTCACTCCCTGCCCAGACAGCCAACTCTTCTGCGGCGGCAGGTTTGAATTTAACTTCCAGGCGCGACGCGGCATCGATCATCCAATAGCCGATTGTGGGTGATGCCGGGAACGGGTTCAGTGCGAGAGAGTCCTTCGGATTTTCCAGGAACGATGCCAGAACTGATGTGATTGGCTTGTTGTTGCACTGGCGCCAATTGTCATTGATCGGCTGATTTTTATCTAGAACCGGCTTTTTGTTGGGCTCGTATTTGAGCTCAAAGTTTTCTTGAGTGCGTTCAATCGTCTCAATATCCAAGGACCCGCCTGGGTGGGAATTCATGAGCAACCCGGCGGCCCGAGCAACAACAGCGACGGTAAAGGCGTTGTTTTGAGGTAGCCTCCCGGTATCCCACGGCTCCGAGAGGATTGTGGTGTAGGCTCGCTCTATGCTGGCCAGAGAGTTCGCCTTTCCAAAACACTTTGATAGCGACCTCGCTGCGCAGAAAGCCATCCAGGCCGTACATGTCGGAGTTACACTTGGCGGATCTCCAGACTTCGCGGGGTTGCTTGGCAATCGGTAGTAATACGGCTCGGGCTCCCCATCTTTGACCTGAAAAGACTCGTGATCGGAGTCGATGGTCTTCGCTAAGGACCGCGCCCGCTTTCTGAGGTTTCGCAGAGGTTGCAGCAATTCAACGGGCATTGACAGCCTCCCCTACGAATTCACCTTGGGTAGAAATCGCTTCCATCGTCTTGAATCCGGTGCCGACCCAGGAGAAAGGGAGGCCAAGCTCTACCCGAAGCATTGCAAGGAAATCCAGCGATTGCGGACTGAGGTCCTTAAGAGAGCTCACGCTTCGATCACGATGATCAAGTCGGTCGAGCCCCATTACCGCAAGTGATGTTGGCCTGTTGTATGCAGCAGCTTTTCGCACCTGGGCAAGGTCGAATGCACCAACGCGACGAACTCGCTTTGTCACAGAAGTGTATTCCTCTTCGACTCTGGGCGAACCAGACGCACGGTGGACATCGTACCAGCTGAGTTCGTTCCCCAGCGGCCCACTATATCCGGCGACGCGGATGGGGAACGTGCGAATGACCATAATTACTTCATCGATGTCCCGCGGTGAGATTCCTGCCTCTGACGCGAACCCGGAAGCCGTCGTGTCGCGGGATGTTACGCAGGGATAGTGCTCGCCGTGTAGAAGTGAGAGACCGAATCCCTGGGTCCCTTCAATGATTACGCGGTCTCCCTCTTCAAGTGCTCTGTGTAAGAAGGGAGCGATCGTGCGAACCGTGGCAAGGCGATTCAACTGCTCCGACGCGGAGGCAAGCCGCACTCCGCTTTGCCGCCGCATTCGCCTAACAAGCGCTGCACCTGTTCCTGACCCTGTGCTGCCGATCTCCCGCGAAAGGGCTTCTTCCTCTAGCCTGTCCGCGTCTTCGACCAGCACGGCTCTTGGGTCTATAAACAGCCGATCCTTCTTGATGCGGCATCGATGTATCTCGTCGACCAGGACCTCTTCGTCGATGGCGCAGCCAGCGGAGAGCAGTAGCCGAGCGTCTTCCTGGCCAGCGGCGGCTGGGAGTTGCCGCAGAATAGTCTCCTCCCCGTCCACGGCAGTGGAATGTCCTGAATTGGGTCCACCGCATCGGACGACCCAGGGCTGTGACTCCTGCAACGCCCTAAGCGTCGTCACTTTGCCCTTGCCTTCCGACCCATACTGACCGCCGACAACGACTGTAGCTGGCATTCTTGCTTGTCCTGGCTGGGGTGAATTCCGAATCGTCGCAAAGCAGAGGATAGCAGCAGAAGCCGTGATCCTCCAGGTCCTTCACCTGCACGCTCGGTAGCCTCGACAGAGGGAGAGCCGGTCAGTACTGCTGCCTCAGGGCCGCCACGTATCGTCGTGACGCTTCATCGGTGACAGCTCCACTTAGAACTCCGGCAAATCAGGTCGGCCTCGCTTGCGGAAGTTCACCGCGCTTGGACACGGGCCCGAACTCTAATTGGTCAAAGGTTGTGCTGCCATTGGAGTGACAAAGTCGTCACGCATTCGGTAAGCAGCCGACGAGCCGTTTTCTACAAGCAGGTCGAGCAAATGTAGCACGGCTTCTCGAATCGGTCGTGTCCGCTTCAACGCCAGGGGCCGCCCGTACACATGACGCCTGAGCAACGATTCGAGCAGGAAGCCCGTATTGCCTAACCGCAGCATAGCCACAGGGTCGCCCGCTTTGAGCCGAATGCTAATCCGCTCAAAGGCCTTAGGAAGCGATTGCTCGCCGATATGGTAGAGAAACCGCACGTAGTTATCGAGCACGGTCGATGAGGGCGGCAGTGCGTCAAACAGCTCATGCACGAAGTGGGCATGGCCTTCCAATGTACGCCAATGCCGAACGTCATCCTTCCAGTACTGCGTCATGAAAATGACAGCGAGCATTTCACCGCCGTGCGGATGCTTATCGTCGATGCGAGCCAGCCAATTGGCCTGGCGTATGCGATCGGCGAACAACCTCCAAATCGCCCAGTAGCGGCTAATCGTCTGGCGGCGATCTTCCTTCACAATGATGCCCTGCAGCACCGACGACACGTTGCGGGGATGGTCATCCATAGCGTCTACGATCGGCTTCAATATCCTCTCCGCAACCTCAGGCTCGACTTTCAGAACGAAGTGCTCCAAGATCTCGCCAAGAGCGATTTCGACATCATCCGAGTGCTCGCGTCCGCCTAGGTTGTTCGGCTCATGATCCGCATTCCACCATTGAACGAGCGTCTTAGCGACTCGTTCAAACGCGTCCACTGCCCGCGGGTCATTTGGGGCGCCACTCAAAATCAGCGCGATTCGCCAAATCGCCTTGGATCCGGCCCAGTCTGAAATGTCCAAGCGTTCGCAGACGTCGTCATCCGGTAACGCTACAAAGTTCTCACGGATCTCTTGCGCGACCTCAAACTCGATTTGCAGGCTGTGTCCCCACGGATCGCGTTCGGGGGCACGCTCCGCCTCGATTCGCTCTTCGATGCGAATCGCTTCAAAGGCGAGGGCTCGAATGCAATATCCTGCCAAGTCCGCATCGACGGACCACATGTGCTCTCCGACGCCGGAGGCGGCGAAGGACCGAACCTCGTCATTTGAGTGCGTGATGGCGAGGACTTGCGCAAACAGAGCGCGTCCATTCTGCGTCGTATTCTCCGTGACTTCCAGGACAAGGGGCATCACGTGTGCGCAGGCTCGGCTTGGAGCCATCGGATTGGGCTGCACGCGCTCCATATGATGCCACTGATCGGCGTCCCGTTCGACTGCGCTGCAGATGACGTCCACACACCACGCAATTTCGTCGGGTACGAGTTCGTCACGATGATCCCGAATGCACACGGCGGCAACGAAGCCCGGGCCGCTATCTTCCAACTCTTCACTGTCAGGATTTTCTGCTCGCACCGACTGAGCTGCCGTCAGCCGCGCCCTCCACTGGGCGGGATCAACCCCAGGGCCCAGCTCACGGGTGAAGACCTTATAGCCCCATGACATTAAGCCCAGTCGCATAGTGTTCGCAGAGAATTCTTCTCGCCCTTCCGCAACTAGCTCTTCGATATCGGGCTCCGCCGCCTTCGGACGCAACGGGATTAACCGGACAGGCTCCTCGCTTGCAACTGTGGCTTCTTCGGCAGTCGGCATAGGTGCTGTATCGGTCGACGGCGGATCGTCGGCGATATCGTAATTCCGCAGGTCCATCCGATGGAGCGCCAAGCGCCAAAGCTGATCCTCTTTGGTCTGCTCAGCTAATGGAGGCATCGCCGCCAAATGAGCGTCGATCTCGGTGTGAACTCGGGCGGCGTGTTGGCGGAGCTGGAGATTTGCGACGGCCGTTTCGAGATTGTGCGCGCGATGCGGGAGGGCATTGGCGTCTCTTCGTTCCTTGTCGTAGATCTTCTTCATCGGATCGAGGAGAGGAAGAACGTCGGAAGCCATCGTAAGGAATTGCTCCCGAGCAGCCCTCAGACTGTCGAACTCCATACAGGCGCGAGAGCGGAGAAGCGTCAGCAGCGTGTCGACGGCCGAATGCGGGTGGGCCGTTGCCACTGCGGCGGCAACGGCGGTCAAAGCGACGTTGCGGCTTCGGCGCACGATGCCCAGCAAAACCCCGTCGAGCTGATCAGGGCGTCGCTCTGCAAAATCCAGTAACCATTGCTCAAGCGCCATCAGATTGCATTGGAGAATGTTGGGGCCAACCGACATGCCGCGGTACAGCAGCCACAGGCGACCATTACACCACTGCCGCGTCGTGGTACCGTCCTCAAAGCGTAATTCAATTTCGACAGGCGGCTCCACGTATTGCATAGGAACGAGCTGTGCTCCATACCAATCAGCACTATGGTTGAATGCCTCAATAGCGAAGTCGATTGCCTGCCGAGGGTGATTTCTATAGAGGTGAAGAAACGGTCCATGGAAGGCGCTGGCAGGGAAGTATTGATGCGCAAGTCCCGGACGAAGCCCGAACCCGGGCTCCAACTCGCTCCAGTGAAAGCGCCTTTCCCGCCGAAGCGCATCGTCGGTCATGAACGTGCAAGCCCGCAGCGCATCCAAGACTGCCGTCGGCACGTCGCGGCACGCCGGCAAACCCTCCATTCCGCAGAGGACAATTTCACGCAACTCTTCCGCGTTGTCGTTACGCGAGTCCGTGTCAGCACCGTCGAGCAGAAGCGCCGTGAACCGTGCAGCGTCACAATTCGGCAGCTTGGCGATGACTTGCAGAACTCGCTTGCGTTTCTCATCGGAGCCGTAGCCTGTGAACTGCGTCAGCAGCCAGTACGCAATTGTCGAAACCGCATCTGATCCGGGGGGATAGGGCGTCCTCCAGTTTGCCCCGCGCGACGCGTCCTCGACGAGTCCCAAGAGTAGAAGCTGATCGGCGGCGGCGAACCGATCCAATCGTCCGGCAATCAGTCGGACAACGCACTCCCAGGCAGCGCCGTCAGGCGCATGCATCATGGATGAGACCGGACCCGCTCCGCCGTACCAATCGGGCGTCGTCATGCATCCGACGCGCAGCAGATGAATAATGCGTCGCAAGAGTTGCCGATCCGCCGCAAAGAGTCGCGCGGCGTGTCGTTCCAAGAATGCTACCGCGCCCGGAGATCGCAGCATCGAAACGAGCATGTCGTCCCTGAAGTGCGCGGGAAGCGTGGCCTTGTCGATCACGGCCGCGAACAGCGCGTCAGCGTCGGGCCCGCCCCGCTCGATCAGTTCATACACCCATTTCCGTGACGTGCGGCGAATCGCGGGATAGGTTCCAATCGAGGTCGCGAAAGAGTCGACATCTCCCTCTGCAAGCGAGAATTGTTCTTCAATCCACCGCAAGATCGCCCAGTCTTCAAGCACATCATGTGACGGAGCCGCCAGCCCGTCGGACGCCTCGGCGACATAAATCAGGCCATCCTGTCGGAGAGCCGCCATGGCCCCAACGTCTAAATCGTCGCAGGGGGCAAAAAGCGATAAGGCTTTCGCCCTTCGGAGGGCAACTTCCGTGAACACCGCCTGCCGGCGCCGAGGCATATTATCCGCCGTGTTCGCGTTATTCCGAACAATGTCATCCCAAAACTTCCTTCGGAAGGTGCGCTCATTCTCCGGAACTGGCATGTCCGGCGACCACGTCATCCGCGTCGCCCAGTTCAAAATGTATGGATTTCTCAACAGCTCCCGCAGCTCGGGCTGTGCGAACGGTCGCTCCAGCTGTGGGCACGCTTGCTGGGCGCTTGCCAGTTCGTCATCAAAGAGCGGCGGAACCGGTATCACTCCGTATTCAATACCTGCGTACTCCAACAGCGCCGATCGGACGAGGTCGGCAGAGTAGTCGCGACACGTTAGCACGATCTTCCAGCTGGGATCGCTCTTCGCGAGAGTCAATAAATCGATGAATGCTTCCCGCGTCGTGGCCTCTAGCAAGCGCTCCACGCTTTCGACGAGCATCAGTTTTCGTCTCTGGCCGGCGAGCATCGCCGACAAATCGGCGCCGCTTGCCGGGATTTGCGCGCATTGGAGCGTGTCATCAAGGTGCGGGACGGCAAATTCGACGGCCCGGAACCCAAACACGTAGTCGTCCTTCTCAACGATTGAGCACGCTTCCTTCGCAATTGCCGACTTGCCGCCGCCTGCTGGTCCGGAGATGAGTGTCACTTGATTGCTGGCCACACATTCCAGCACGTCCTGTACCAGTATGTTCCTTGCAATATGAAAGCCATCGCCGACGGTGATGCTGACGCCGTCTAAAATGAATTGTGAGTGCCCACGCAGCGCTTCAATTCCGGCATCCCAACGCCCTCGCACGCCCTCGTGCCTCGCCCGAATCGGCGCCGGCAAATCCGCTCTCTGATAGCTCTTGCCCAGCGGCATCCCTGTCGTCACTTCATGCAAGAGTTCGTTCCACGTCTTCTTTGCAGCGTCCTGGGCATCTGTTTCCGTGGTCGTGAACGCGAGAAGCGTCTTGATTTGCGCTTCGGTGTGGCACGTTGTCGTATTCAGGTCGAAGCTCAGGACTTCCAATACCGTTAAAAAAGACCACAGGTCATGGCTGGTGACGGAACCAGCTTCGCTCTGTTCGACAATCTTGCGGACCTCCCCGAGTTGCCTTTTCGAGGTCGCGTTGAGCAGTCCTTTGGTCGCCACACGGGCCTCAAAATCAGCTGCATCTCGCGATGCCTTGGCACAACTGAGGAGCGCCCCGAAATGCGCAAGCAGCGTGTGCGTGCCCAATAGCGTGACGAGCGCAAAGCGGTCGGTCGCGCGATCAAACTCAGCGTTGTGGCCAAAATCCACCCAGAAATCACCAATCGCCTTGGAACACTCGTCGTCCGCAGCGCTGATGGTGAGCGATCGCTTGGCTTGCGCTAGTAGCTTTCGCTTCACTCCCGCAGCCGTTTCTCCGACGACCAAAATGTCGTCAGTCTTCCACCCGAGGCGTTCCGTCTGGAAATGCACCTCGGAAACCGTGCAATCGATCAGCACGGGCGGTATGGCTCGCACGGCGAGCATCGCCAGGAACGCGGCGTCGACGTGTTGCTCAAAAAAAGTGCCCGCGCCGCCGGTTGACGTCGGACTTGCGATGGGAGCTGGTACTGCTCGAAATGCGTCCATACTTGGTCCTGGCACATCTACTAGTTCCTGCAAGATGCATTCCAACCCGTAACTCTATTCTACAGGATTGAAGATCACTAGGTGCACAAGAAAGCTGCCACGACGAAGGCTGCTTCAGAAATGGCATGACCAAATATCGCTTGCAATGCACCGCGATTTCGGCGCCCTGAAAGGGTTGTGAAGGTTGGCTATTACCCACGCCAGAGACGTGGGCATCTTTAGGATCGACTGGGTTGGCTTTACGGTAAGGAGTCGTCGCAGGGCCGCGGAACAACGTAACTTGCCGCCGAGGCCGCTTCGATCGGTGCGGATTTCAGCCGCGTTCGAACCTGCGCAGGACCGACACGCTGACGCTGATTCCCAGCGGCCCGCGCCGCCCTCGCCCCTGATCATACGTTGAAGAATTGGGCGTCAAGCCCCGAGGTCGGCTCAATCTGCAGCGGAGGCATCTTCTTGCCTGCTCGCTGGACGGAAGGCGCGGGCGTCGCGCCATGCGGATCAATCGTGCAGGCGTCGATGAACTCCTCAATCCACTCCTCGCGGAACAGAATCGGGGACTTTCGCGACACCTGCATGAATTTGATCACCGGTCCTCGCACCGGTCGGCCCTGCGCCCGGGCGCGGGACCGGTCGACGATGTTCCGCAGGCCCTTGACCGTGTAGCCAAGACGTTCGGCGGCTTCGGCGATGGTGAGCATTCTCGTCACGACGGGATACGTCAACCGGTTGTCGCCGCGGACGCCGCGGCGAGAAATTCGGAAAAACGGGTTCCTCTTCTCTGTTCCTATTTGGTCGGCGGCTCAAGGCCCAGTTGCCGGCAGAGTTCGATGGCCGCCTCGTAGACCGAGAGCCCGAACAGGGCGGCCGCGAGATCAAGCTGATTGCCTTTGGCGCTGCAGCCGAAACACTGGAAGGCGTTGCGCTCCAGGTTGACCGAGAAGCTGCGACTGCGGGGGCTGCTTGACTTGTGAATCGGGCAGGGACCGCGCCACTGGGGTCCGCTCACAGTCAGCGGCTTGTAGCCGACCAGTTCGAGCACCTGCTCGATGGACGCCTCGCGGCGAACGAGCTCGAAATCGATGAAATTGTTGTTACGCTGGTGCATGGACATCATGCTCCTACGCTACTACGAACTTTGCGCTTACTCAAAACGGCGGCATTCGACACAAACGAATTGACTGCCAGCCTGACTCTCAGCCGATCTGACCATCCCGTCTGAACGGTTGGTCGACAGTACGCTCCGCCGATCTCGACATGGACCTGACCACCCGACAGCTGGCGTTGCTTGACGGACTCTGTCTGCGAGTGCGGATTTGCACGCCGGCGCAAGCGACGGCGATCTGGTACCAAGGCGATGCCGACCTGGCCCGCGGTGAACTGAGAGATCTTGAAGCGGCGGGCTGGATTCGCCGCGAGACGCGGCTTGTCAAAACCGGTCTGGGGGCCAGCGAACCGATCTATACGAGCGATCGAGGATCGAGCATCGTCGATGCAGGAGCCGTCGGCTATCGACTCAAGAAGCGCTGGGAGGCGATTCAGGTCGCTGAGACCGAAGTCCTCCGCGCTGCGGATCGGGCGCCGCGGCTGGTCGGCGGTCAGTGCGTTGTGCCGCGCGCGTCGGAGTACAATCATGATCTGCACGTGACTGGCGTTTACGGACTGTATCGCGAGGATCTGAACGGCAGCGGACGCGAGTGGGTCTCGGGCGATTCGATCCGGACTGGCCGGCAATTTGATTTTGGCGGCCAGATTCCCGATGCGATCATCGTGACTCCCGGCGGCGGCATTGACGCCGTCATCGAAGGGGGCGGAGCCTATCCGGCGGCAAAGGTGGCTGAAATCGTCCATGCGTATCGCGACTATCGCCTTGAAATCTGGTAGTACCGGCTACTGTTACAGACGCTTGAAATCGATTTCCGAACGCGTCGGCGCCGTGTATTCGGGATGAAACCGCTGACTGAAGATCTCGTTTAGAAGCGAATGCGGGGCGTGCGGGCAGTCGCAGATCCCATCGACAAACCAGTGCCGACGAGGCCGGCCGACGAGAATGACGCGCACCGGCAGGTCGGTCATCCGCTGCCGCTTCATGACAAACCCGATGGATTCGCAATCGATGCTGCAGTTCTCCAGGCCCTCCAGGTGGACGAACGAGTTGAAGTACTTGGCGGCGCCGAGCATCTCGTACGTGGAATCCAGGTCGGCAAAACGGTCGGCGCCCGGCGTCCCGGCGACCCGGATGGTGAACGAAACGACCAGGCCGTCGCCGGAAAGGACGTGGATCACGTCGCCGGGGTCGGCGAGATGCCCGGCAAACATCGCCAGTTCGTCACCCAACCGCTGATGGTCCGCAGCGGACAGGCCTTCGCTGACAAACACGAACCATTCGTGAGCGTCCGGGCCAGGAGATTGGCTGTCATGACAGCCGCCGGCCGCGCACAACGTCGCAGCAGCAATGAAAAGCATCGAGTATCGCACCACAAACCTCCGCGGGATCAGGCGAGTTCGGATTTCAGGGACTTCAGCAGCCGCCCCAGACGCTCCAGGCGGGCTGCATGAACGGGGGATTTTTCTGACGACAGGTGAGCCGCCAGCCAGTGCGGCCGGGGTTGCGGAGAACCTGCCGTTTCTGCCGCCTCAGGTTGCGCCAGTCGTGTCGACGGCGACTTGGGGATGGGCGCCGCGGCGCTTGCCAGATGCTCTGCGTACGACTCGGCGAAGAACGTGTCCGTCGGGATCGGCTCGATCTCATCATCGAGCAGCACGAAACACCGATTGGGCGTGGCCGATACTTCCTGGATCTCGCGCACCGTCAACTGCCGTTCGATGCGGTCTGTTTCCGTCTCGGGCGCCAGGGCCTGCAGGCCGAAGAAGCGAATGTCGGCGTCGACCTTGCGGCTCCCGAGCGGCCGGATCGTCTCGCGGCTGTAGCTCTGCAGCTCGTCGATGTCGTCGCCATACGCCGTGTGGTAGATCTTCACGGCACAGTTGTCGCGGACCGTGTCGTTAAGATCCATGAAGCGTTGCTTGAGCGTTTCGCTCGTCTGGCAGGAAAGGGCGAAGGTGAGGCCCACGCCGGCGCTGCCGGTGAGCAAATCTCGCAGTGATTTGCCGACGATGTGGTGAAATTCGTCGATGATGCACAGCGTGTGCGGACCGGGCGACGGATCGCCCTCCCGCTCGTGGGCGATCGCGGTGGCCGCCGAGAGCGTTGCGTGCAGCGCGAGGCCCGCGAACAGCCGCGCCATCGGCCCCTGGTTGAGCGCATCGACGCTGACCATGACCACCTGCCGCCGCGCTATCGCCTCCTTAAAGTCGATCACGAACGGATCATCGACAGCCGGCTGCAACTGCGGGTAGAAGCTCAAGAGCGTCAGGATGCTGATCAGTTGATCGCTGTCTTTGGGCGCCGCCCGGGCGTTTTTCTTGACGTACCGGATCGCATCGTCGATCGTCGGCTGGCGGCCGGATAGTTTGATCAACGAGAGGTGGGTGCAAACCTCGTACAGCAAGGCGAGCGTTTGCGTCGTGAAGTACGCCGCGCCGTACCCGCCGCCGAGATCGAGTTGCATCGCCGTCAGCAGGCCCGTACCGGCCCGCGGGGCGTCCTGGATATCGCCCCGAAAACTCGACATTGGATTGAACGACCAGGTCCGCTCCGGGTCGGTTGTGAGAAACTTGAAATCGCGTCCGGCCTGTTCCGCCATTCGCTTGCAGGAGTTGAGGAACGATTTCTCGCCCTTGAGATCGATAACTATGATCGCCGACCGATCGGTTCGCTCGCACTGCTGGCCATCGGCCGTTTGCCAGGCAACCGTGCAAGGTCGAAGGGCCTGTCGATAGACGGGTAGCACGGTCGTAGCCGTCTTGCCACAACGGGTCCTGCCGCGACAAAAAATATGCGACGTCCGCAACAGGTCGCGACGGATTTTGACGGGCTCGCCTTGCTTGTGAGGCCGATGAGTCCGCGCGGCTGACACCCATTCGTTGAGGCGAGGAGGCGGCGCTGGCTTTTCGTCAAAAGCCCGCTTGCCCAGCACGATCTCGTCGCACGGCGTCTTAAATTCATCCATCACGGGCCCCCTGGACGTAAGCCGCGTACATCGCCGCGAACGTCTCTTCCGTCGGCACGACGGACACCGTGATGCCGGCCAGCTCGGCGAGCGGCGGCCCGGCCCGAAAACTCTCGTGAACGACCTGCTCGATTTCTTGTTTGCGCTGTGCGCTGGGGACCAGGACGGCCAGGCGATAGGAGCCGTCCTCCAGCCAACTGGAAAACGCCTTGCTGTTCTGCGTGAGATGGCGCCGGATCTGTTCGCGGGCGTTTTTTCGCGCGGCCTGGCACTGGTAAATCCGCGTCAGCACAGGACCGCCGTCGGCCTCGCAGACCGCATGGCTGTAGTTGTGAAAGGGAGGCGGGATCCGCTCGGCGGCATACACCGGCTTCAGTTCGCTGTACGCCACAAGATGCCGCACGATGTCGTCGAGGCAACACCACCAGAGTCGTGCGACATCAGTCCACTTCACGTCGTGGCCGGGCTGTACATAGAGGTGTCTGGCCAGCTCCGAGTCTCCGGGCAGCTGCACCAGACGCCCATCGGCGACGAGACGCGCAAGCGCGCCGGCGATCTCCTCGCGGGCGATCGCTTGCCCGCTCGCATCCGCCGGATACAACAACCGGGCGACGGCCGCCGGCAGCGTCACCTTGTACCGGTGGACGTGGCGCAGGATGCGCACGAGCAGCGGCTCGGCGGGCGTAAACTCGGGGAACAAGGAGGGGCCGTGCATCGAATTTGCTTGGAATGAGCGGCGTCGGGTGCTACTCTGCCGTCGCACATCGAAACGAGGAGGCGGCTATGAGAAGCAACAAGGAAACGGAACTGACGGCACTGGGCTTCATTCGAAATCGCTGGGTCAAGCTCGCCATGTTCGGAGCGATGCTCCCCCTGGGGATTGACTGGGGCGTTCGCCTGGCGCCGGTCATGACGCCCGGCCAGGCCGCGGCGTTGCTGCTCGCCGGCGCCGCCTGCCTGTATCTGCTCTGGTACGGCCTGGAGGACAAAGGGTAGGAAAACCCGCCCGCACGATGCGGGCGGGGGCGTTGTTTTCCTTGAGAAAACTCAGCCTAGCCAGAGACGAAGCTTCGCCGCGGATACAATCACCACGCCCAGCACGACGCCTGACGCGACGAGCAGGACAGCGCACTGCACCAGCTCGCGAATCGCTTCGCGAAGGTCGCGCACTGCGGCCGTGAACTCGCGCAGCGAATCTCCTCTGACCCGGCTTCCCTGCCGTGTTCCAATGAGTTTGTTTGTCATTGGTTTCCCTCCTTCAAGATGATCTGCCTGGCAGTCCGAATCGGACGGCAATGCCCCAACCGATGGTTGCGACAAAACAGGCAAATCGGGTTAGCGGGAAGCCGTTGCGGCGGCCTGTTGGCTCATCAATTCGCTCAGCGGGACGCGGACCCAGTTGGGACTCGCCGCGCGGGCGCCCGCGTCCTGGCCGAGGTCGCCCTCGGGCGTTGCGAACGTGATTACGCGGGTGGCAACGATCTTGCCCTTGACGATCAGCGACAGCTCGGCGGGCACCTCGCCGACGCCGACGAACTTATTGATCCAGACGGTCAGGCCGGCCGGGTCGACGTCATCGGCGACGACGAGAATCTCATAGTTGTCGCCAAACGTGGGGCTGACGCCGGTCGTGTCCGTGCCGGAACGGATGTCGTTTTGCAGCTCGCCCAGCCCGTTGACGCGCGGCTCCTTAAACCAGACCTCGCGCCCCGTCGCGTCCTCCACAAGCCGCACGTCGACGTCGGTCGACGTATCGGGCGACTCGTCGGCCCGGTAGCGGAGCCGCACGATGACCAGCTGGCGCCGCCGGGGGAACTCATTGCGGAATTTGCCCCAGATCTGTCCGGGCAGTTTTGATTCCTTGGGCGGGACAGGGGGAATGCGGTCGGGTACGACTGCGACTTCGGCGGGACGGGGAACGTCGAGCGCGGCGGCGACGGTGGCATCGTTCACCAGTTGCATCGCCGCGCCATCGGCCCGCGGGTGCAGGACGACGCGCCCGGCTTCGGGCGTGAAATCAAAGGCATAGTCCATCGAAGGACTGAATCGCGCCAGCAAGGAGTCGTTCTGGCACTGAAACCACAGGCGGTAATAGCGCATGAGCCCCTGGCGATGGTCCTTCGAGCCGCGGGCGCCCCAGAGGCTCGCCGGGGTGATCCAGGTCGCCGCCGTGCCCCGCGGCAGGCTCACGAGTCCGGGCGCAAAGGGCGACCCCGAGCCGGGCAGCAAGGTCCCGTCCGTCGGCACGAGCCCAATTCCATCGCCAGAGACCATGTCCCAGCCCGCGTGCAGGTCGTCGTGAAACACCGGCGAGCCGACCAGAACGATGCGGCACGGGCCGCCACTGTTGCCGCGCAGACTGGCGATCGTCTCCGGCACGCCGTAGAGCGTCAGCTGGTCGCTGGTTCCCGGGCTGCGGCTGAGCCACGCTGCAAACTGGCCGAGGCTCGCCTTAAAATCCGCCCGGCGCAGCCGGGCGTTTTTTGATCCGGCGGGAACGTGCAGGGTAACGACATGTTCGTGCCGGGGCGTTTCGACGACGACAATCGATTCGTCGTCAACGGCGTCGGTCTTCACGTAGTTGAGGACCGCGTCGCCCAAAAGCAGCCGCTCCTCCTTGGGCGTCGCCTCGGCGACGAAGAGATAGGTTTCCTGCGGCGTGGCGACAGCGCTGGTCGCCCACGACAGCAGGGCCAAACAAAGAACATAACGCATGGGTTAAACTCCTGGTTGGAGGGAGTGGTTTTCTAGTTCAGAACTTTCGCGGCGCTGGCCAGCGTCACCAAACTGCGGCGCTGGTCGAGTTCGGTCCGCAGGCTCCGCACGAGGCCGAGGCACTGGCACACGAAGGCTTGCTCCAGGGCGTCTTCCATCTCGACCTGAGCGGCCACATCGGCCAACTCCTCGTCCGCCAGAGCGATTTCTTCGTCGAGAGCGGCGATTTTCTCGGTCAGCACGTGGTAGGCAGGATGCGGCTCGGCAACGACCGGAAACAACGTGTCAACCGCCGACAACACGAAGAAGAACGCGGAGTAAGAGCCGAGCCACAGTGAGACCATGGCAGTGAAGATGTACAGCTGTTCGGACGGCTCGAACTCTTCGACTGCCGTGGCCGCCGCGGTGAACGAGAACTCCGGCGCGGACATCATGCCGCCGAGCGTCCACGCTGCGACGCCAAAGCCGTAAATGCCGAACGGCACGCCGACCGCGGCCAGGAACCGCTCCACGCCGCGAGCGAGTTTCAGCGGCAGGACTTTCACGAGCATCTTTGTGCTGAGAAACGGTTGCACGACAAACGTGGCCACGATCGCAGCCATGACGAAGACCGACTCCGTCAGCCCCCAGCCGGAGTTCCACATCAGCAGCGTGGCTGAAAGCAGTTCGCAGCAGAAGGACGCCACAAAGATCAGCACGGACGCGAAGAGGCCAATCAGCGCCGGGCCGTTGGCGAGAATGAACAAGTCGTCAATCGTCGTCTGACGACGACTGCCGACATGCATAGAGTATTTGTCGCGCTCGGCGCGGGCCTTTTGGAGCGTCTCCTTCGCGCGGGCCTTCTTGCGCTTGTGACGCCGACGGTTCCGCTCGCAGCGGGCAATGCGCTGCTGCCGCTGCGGAGACGCTTGAAACGCGGACTGCGCCGCCTCCATCGCCTCGTCGTCGCCAGCGGCGCTCTGCGCCAATCGTCGGAGCAGCTCGACGAGCCATTCGGGCAGGCGAAAACCGTGATCGTCCCGGCCGTGGCCGGGCCCCGGTTCCGGAGGATCGGGGTCCTGGAATCGGTTGGCTACCATTGAAAGTCCTTTCTCTCGATTGAAACAGGAAACAAAAACAACCTCGCCTCGAAGACGCGCCGCCCGCCCGGCCTCAGAATGAGGCCGGACGAGACGACACGGAGCGTTACCGCGCAACGTTGAAGATGCGATTCTGCGGCTGCTCGCGGCGCCGCGGTCGCGGCGTGACGTCAGCGACCAACTGAATCGCTCCCTCCGCCAGCAGCCCGAGCCGGGCTCGTTCGGCGGAAGGGACCGTCTCTTCGCCCGCGAGGCGCAGCGCCAGTTCGGCGATGCCCACGAAAGCGCCGACGATGTCACCGGCCCTGAGGGTCTTCAAGCGTTTGCCCTCTCGGGTGACGCGCCGCAGGTCGAGGTAGAGCCGGCCCTTATTCGTGCCGCTCTGCGTTTTCCAGACCGAACACTCAAGGTCGGGAAAGCCGCTCACCTGCCAGGCTTCGTCGGGACGACGGATCTCGCTGTCGCGTGGTTGTTGCGGTTGGTGTTGACGTGGTTCGTCAGTTACGTTTGCGTACATGACGTTCTCCTTTTCATTGACAGTCCGCCAGACCTCGCCGACGGCGAAGCGGAGCTACGGACTGAGTTGTCTGCTCCGACGACGTTCCCTCGTCGTCGCAGCAGACGGGGAGACACGCCTTTCCAACCACAACACGCTCAAAACTTCATCACCTCCTGGGGTCAAGTTCGTTGACGATGGACGCAATCACACTGCGGACGAACAGCAACAGCTGCCACAGCAACCAGCCGCTCATGGCAACGCCGACGATTCGCGTCGTCGCGTCGAAAAGTCGCGGGGTGGGGAACAGCAGCCAGACAAAGACCGCAAGCGCCGCCCACCATGCGGCCTTATCGCGCACTGTTTGAGCTGTTTCGGTCATGGCAGCAGATACCTCGCCAGCGGCCGCAGGACGCGCACCGCCACCGTCAGGCCGGCACCGGCGGCAATCGGTACGACAAACGCAAGCGCCAGCATTTCGCTGTACCACGCGGCGCCGAACGCGACCCCGATGGCGACGACGGCGGCCGTCACCGCCGGGTCGACCGGGGGCGTTCCTGTTGGCAGCTCCGCGTAGCCGCCGGCGGCATACGCCCAGCGGTCGTAGACGTTGCCCCTGTCGTCGCGGCCGCCGAGGGGAACAAAGTCCAGCGCGCCGACCAACTCATCGTGCTGATAGATGAACAGCCGGTCGCTGCCGCTGGCGCGGCTGATGCAGATGCCGCCCGGGCCGGTGAAATCGATCTCCTCGCCGCGGGATTTGGTGGCGGCATGCCACAGCTGCACGGAACCGTCAGCAAAGACAGTCGCCAAACCGTCGAGAACCTCTTGTGAAGTTGTTTTCGCGTCGGTGATCCACGCGAAACGCAGCTCGTTGCGGTGGAAGTCGCACCGCAGCAGGCGCTTTTGCGATGCCGACCAGAGGTATTCTTCGACGCCCTGCTGACCGCGGTGCAAGACCTGGCAGTTCCCCCGGCACTCCAGCCGACTCCCATCTGGCAACGGAAGTTGCCAGGGCGCGTAGCTCGCAACGCTTCTTTCCGCCTCGCTGGTGGATAGGACGCCCCGGGAGTCCACGGTAACGTTGGCTCCGCCCAGACAACCCTTCAAGAAAAACGAGACGAGGGCGTGCCGGTAGATCTGGCCGTTGTAGACGCCCGCCTTCAACCGTTCCGTTTTTGCTCCGTCGGGATAGAGCAGCACCGCGGCGTGGCGGCCAGTCCTTTTAAGCCGGGCGACGGCGCCATCGGCTGTTCGCAGCGAGAGCGAAGTCCAGGCGTCGTCGAACCGGACAGCAAGGCGTTCACCCGTCGCCGCATCGACGCCGACAATTCGACCGCTATCAATCCCGATGCCCGGAAGCACGGGATGGTCGCCGTCGAGCAGGGGAAGCCAGGAGGCTTCTTCTCCGCCGGCAAGACCGTCGCGGAAGCGGCTGAGCTGCTCCAGGAATTGTTTGGGAGTGTGGGCCATGATTGGAAACAAGTACTGTGGAGAATCTGGGGGCGTCAGTCGTCGCGGCGGGCATTCACTTGCGTTTGCGTTGGCGATACCGTCGCTGACGTTCTTCGCGGGCGACTTCTTTGGCGAGGAGCCGGCTAACGATTTGCCACGGGGCGATGCCAAACCGCTCGTGGCGACTGGCGGCGAGCTTGACTTGACAGGCCTGTTTCAGCGATGCTTTGCATTCCAGGTAGAGTTCCAACTCGTAAGCTCGTTTGCGCAGTTCTTCGAGCAGCGACCTTGGAATCCGCATCGTCACGTAGTCGCTCTTGCCGTTGGAACCCATTGAAAAACCTCACAACCACATGCAGCGAACGGGCAACTCACCATCTGCAAGAGATCCTAAGAGCGATCCGGGCGACGGCTACGGACACGATTCAGCCATAGTTTTTGTACGTGGCGCACTGCGCTCGGCCGGTCTTTCGATTCAGGTCGGGGGGCCTGACAACGCCTACCTGCTCCTGACTTTGCAGGGCCGTGCAGGTCTCCTGGACCTTCAACAAGCCCTGTGAGCAACCGCGAGAGAAGTCCCATGGCCTACCTGGATCGAGAGGCGACCCATCAGGCAATGAACGCGCCCGGCGCCCCGCGCTGGACGCAGGAGAAGCTCGCCCAAAAGGCCGCTATCAGCCTCAAGCAGCTGAGCCGCATCATGACGGGTGCGTCCACCACCGCTGAGACGATTGGGTTTATTGAGGAGGCGCTCTCAGTAAGATCCGGCAGCTTGGTTCGACCGGAACCGTCTCTCGATACGATCCTCGGCGACGAATGGAACGTGAACGGGCGAAGGAGAGTTGGCAAGCCGAAGACCGCTGCCAACGGACTCCGGTACGAGGTCTTCAATGTTCGCTCGCGCAGGCACGCAGACCGCATCGGCAGGCTCAAACGCTACGACACGCAGCAATTGTCGCTGAGGACGCGCAAGCGGATCGATGCCGTACTGAATCGCCATGCAACCGTCGCACTGAAATTGCAGCACCTGCCGTTTATCGCCAGGCACATCACCAGCGGCTGCGACAATGGTGCAAATTGCCACTGGGTGCTTGACGAACAGGTGGCAGGGCGAACATACGGCGACCTCGCCGGGTCCGGAACGCTGGGAACGAGCGCGCTGCTGGGGCTGATGACCTCGCTGGCTACGGCGCTGGACGCTTTGCATGGGAACGACGTTATACTTCGGGAGATTCTCCCCGACTCGATTGTGCTGGAAGACGCCACGCAGCGTCTGGTCCTATCCGATTTCGAGCTTGGAAAGCTCCTGGCGAACGTGCCGACCGTTTCGCCAACACGCAATTGGCGGTCTTCGCCTTACGTGGCCACCGAGGTCCAGGCGGGCGGTCAGGTGACGAACTCGGCCGACTGGTACGCCTGGGGCATGCTGTTTGTCTTTGGACTCAGCCAGGGAGCGAACGATGTTCCGGGTTCGGCTAACGAAGTTCTCGCGAACTCCGGGCTGTCGGCAAACCTGGCCGCCGTGATTCTCGGTTGCCTGCACCCGAATCCTGCAAAAAGGCCGGGCTCTCGCAAAATCCTGGGCATCCTTAAGAAGCAGAAAAGGAAGGCATCGTGAATCGACACCGGCCAACTGATCGACCCGGCGGCAAGATGACAGCTCAGCGCGACGATCCGTGGATCGGCGTGCATGTTCTCACTGAGTTCGTGTTCTGCCCGCGCGCCGGGCTCCTTGCCTACGAGCAGCAGGCCGATGTCGAAGAGGACGAGCTTGCAGCGCCCCAACTTGGTTATCGCCCCGGCGCCCTTTACTGGAGCATGCGTCAAATCAAAACTCAGTTGACTCGTCAATTGACTCAGATGTGGTTGTTGGGAGCCGCAACCGTCGCTTTCCTGGTGACCGCCGTGATCGCCGACGCGACTTCGCCTGCGGGCCTGGTGTTGCTCATAGCGTCCGCGGTCATGTTCATTCTGGCTCTGAAACGGGTTTACCGCGTAATCAGGCTCATCGTCCTCCGGCGTCGAGCCATAGCCGCCCGGCCGCAGATGCCCAGCCAGAATGCCACCGATAATCAGAAAGTGACTTGGTGGGGCCTGCTCAATGCTGGCTTCGAGTCAATTCCCTACAAGGAGGTGCTCCGCGATGAACGTTGGCGTTGCGCCGGCAAGCCCTGGCGCGTGTTGCGACACGGATCGGTGAGGATTCCCGTGTTTCGGCTCAAGGGAAACACGTCCAGACTCTACCGTCAACACTACGCCAGAATGGCTGCCTACTGCCACCTCATCCAAACGTGCGAGGGGGCTGAGAGCCCCTACGGTATTGTCCTCCTGCCGAACAGCTATGACGGACTCACCGTCCCCAACTCGCCGGCGAGCGGCAAGGCGTTCCACCAGGGATTGCTGGAAGCGCGTCGAGTCGTTCGCGAATCCGTCAGTCGCAATCAAGATCCGCCGCGGCCCGGCAATTCTCGGCTGTGCCACGCCTGCAAGATAGGCAGACCGAGGGTCTATCGCATGGGGATTACGACAACGACGAGGAACGGCAGCACGCTGCCTGCTTACTGCTTCCGTGGCGTGGATCGTCGCGACTATCATAGTCCCTGCGGGGATCGATTCAGATGGGGGCCCCCGCATCAGCGCTTTTTTGAGAAGCGCGGCTACTGATGACGATGGCGCCCCCTCCACTCTCGCCACGCTCGCCAGGGCCACTCCATCGCGTCCTGGAATGAGCGAAGCAGGACCGACTCGTCATCTCCGTGCATCAGGCTTGCATGAATCTGGTCGAACGCCCTTAGCCACTCTCGTCGATTCTGATACCGTTGACCGGGATCGAGACGCAGCCCTTTTGCCACAAGCCGATCGAGCTTTCGCCACGCGTTTGCAGAAAGACCATGCAGTCCGATCCCCGGAAAGCGGCTTGGGACCACCAGTTCGCCCTCCATCGCGACTCGGTGGCGACTGTCCATGCCTGCGGCCCCGCCCAATCCTGAGTACGGCAACTGAAGCGTGAGCAGTTCGTACAGGACGACCATTGTCGCAAATTGATCGCTCCGAAAATCAGGAACGCCCAGCGAACCATCCTGGTCAAGCAACTCGGGCGCCGCGTAAGCAGGGCTCGCCCCGTCGGACCTCCGGGCGCACAACGTCTGCTCGACGAACCACGAGCTGCCGAAATCGATGAGGCACAGTCTCGACGGCTCTCTCATGAGGACAATGTTGGCCGGCTTGATGTCGCCGTGCACGATGTTCTTCTTCTGATTGAGATTGCTCACTCCGTGGGCGAGCCCCCGAGCCAGACGCACGGCTTCTCCTGGGCTTGGACGTGCGTTTGGGAAGCGCCCGCTGCGGACGTCGTCCAGGTATGCGGCCAGGTCTTGCCCGCGTATCCAGGTTGCGACGACAAACAGCCGCCTTCCAACCGGGTGGTACTCAAGGATCGTCGGGAAATTCGCATTCGCCTCCGAGACGCGAGCCACCAAACGGATCTGTTTTTCCACGTAGGACGTACGGGGGAAGACCCAGACAGCCCGCAGGTCTCCATCAGGCCCGGCATACGGATCAAAGGCCTGGTAGCGTTCGCGCTGGTCGCTCAGGTCTTTGAGTAGGTGGTACGGTCTCTTTCCGATGCTCAACGTCCGTAGAACGCGGTAGGTCTTCCCCCGGTGAGTGATCCGTTGCTTTGCCATTTCCGCTTTGAATCCAGATGATCTCGGGCAACCTACGCCCCTTAAGTCACCAACTCAGGGTGCGCTCCATAACCACTTCGAGGAGACGGCTTTGTCCACACCCCGAAGGTTCTTTGTAAGGAGTTTGCTATGGCCTGGGAAGTTGTCCTCCATGGGACCGATCGCTGCCGCCAAATCGCGTATGTCGTTGAATTCGATCCGGACGAGGATCGAGCATACCGGGTTCGCCTGCTGCTGCTCGACCATGAGTCAAGCGCTGACCACCCGGAAGGCTACTACGACGTGTTCAACGGCGAGCTTGAAGCGATCACCGAAACCATGGATGATATCAGAAGAGAGGTTGCCTTGCATCTCCACAAGCGGAGATACAAGTAGCCTGCCTGACGCTTCGACAGTTCGCGGGTGTGGAGCGACTGGCCGTCCTCCTCGCCCCTTGCCTGCTGCAGGACAGCGACGACCTGCCTTGCGCGTCGGCGGCCGAGTTGCAGCGGTGTGATCCAGCCAAACCGAGGGCTCGAGTCGCCAGCTGATCAACTGAACTGGACTGCGCCTCGCAGGAACCGACGTCGACCAGCAAAAGACAGGGGAGCAGCAATGCTGCTCCCCTGCGGTTTGCTAGGCGGCGTTGTTCAGATGCCGTGTCAAGACACCGGGGGTCGGTCGTCCGGATCGAATCACAAATCCAGTTTGATCATTTTCCTGGGCTACAACTCCCTTGGCTGACAGTCCCACCACGACCGGGCTCGGATCGAGAAACCGGACGTCGGACTTGTCGCCGTCGATGACGTCAAATCCCAGGTAGTGCTCCGGGAACTCGCCGTCAAATACCACAGCAACGTTGCCCCCTGCGTGCAGGACGGCCTGAGCCTGGCGCGAATTCCATTCGCTCTGGCTAAACGTCAGGTGGTAGTTGGTCGGCCAGCGTCGCTCACCGTCAATCCGGTCGTTCAGGAACGAGTCCATCCGTGGCATGACTTTTGTGTAGTCGTAAAACTGCACGTGAGGAAACAGCTCGAAGATCTCGCTGTGCCTCGTCTCCCAATCGATGTCGCTCGTTCCGTTCAGCCGAATTGCCGGTCGCATGCCCTGCGTCTCCGCCTCAAAGACGTGTTCATGAATCTCGTGCTTGAGTAGCTCGATGAACGCTTGCCGGTACTCAATGTAGAGGGCCGACCTTCGGTCCCGTGCGCTCGTCGCACGCTGCTCTTTCATGAACCCGCTTGAGTGGCCAAGACAGCTCGCAAGACATCCCTGGCTGGCCGCCGGGCAGAACAAGCCTGAGGTCAGGTACAGGACCTTGCTCAGAATCCCCAGGGACTCGCCTTTGCGGATCTTGCTGGAACTGCTCAGCAGATACTGCGGCCTGCCCAGTCGGGTAAGCACCTCCTTTGCTGACACGATATTGAACTGTGACCGCGGGTCTCCGGATCGGAGGACCTTGAGGTCGCGCGCTTTCTTCTCTTTCATTTCATCCATCCATAGTCGCAACCAGGTTTACCGAGGGCGGCGGTTGCATGTCCGGTCCCTCGCCAATCGCGATGCGATTGGCCAGGAACTGAAGCGCTACGAATGGATGTGAGTTGAAGGAGAAGACCTAGCAATTGATAAGCGGATTATACGGAGAGCCCGTCGATGGTCCAGGCGCAAGCTTGTTGCGCAGGCGTGAAGTTCATGCGATGCTCTCCAGATGGAATACGTCGCTATACGAATGAAACTCCGAGGCGAGGGACTCTCGCTCGATGAGGAACTTGCTCGTCGAAACGAACTGGCAGACCGAATCGAGGACAATGGAATCGGCGTTGTGGTCGGAAGCGGTCTTGGTCGAGGAGAGATGGATATCGGCGTGGAACTTGCTGACGCCACGATTGGCGTTCCGGCGATACGCGAGATCGCTGAAGAGCTTGGGATCGCTGATGTCGAGATCGACCGGCAGGATTAGCGCCCAATCCTACTTGCGGATCTATCAACGTGGGTGATGGTCAGACTGGCGGTCAGTAGGTCGAGCCGAACGAGCCCCTGTGCGGCCCGCTGACGCGGTCCGTCAAATTGGGGATCAGAACCCGCCGGTCCTTGCTTGCGGCGAATCTGAGAGGGGCATGTTACATGGCCGCGCTAGAATCGCTTTGTGACAGATGTACCGGATTCCAGCCCGCTTGTGCCGCGCGGGCGTCAGCGAGCCGCTCCGGCGTCTTGGACGAACGCGGACCGAAGACATTTTGAACGCTCGGAGGCCGCCTGCGGGCACATTGTGCCGCCAATTGCTGAGCGGGCAATGTGGCTGCGTTCGGGATTTCAGTTCATTGCTTGCAGGTCAGGCTGCTCCTGCAGCGGGAGACGGCCAATTGTCGCAAGCGACGCGATAGCCATGACAATTGCGGCTGACTTGAGCAGATGTTGGTTGGCGTCGTCAATCTTCCAGCGGTCAAGCGTGTTGGCGATGGCCGCCCGATTGAGCGCTGCTCCGGCGCCAGATGGAGCCAGGAGGTCGCACCGCCGTTCAAACCACGGCTCATACTGCGGGCCGCAGAATAGGCTGAGGAGGCTGCGAGGATCCTCAAGCAGCTCGTCGGCCACTGCCAAGAGACAGTGGCTGAGAAAACTCGCCAGTTCAGCGGGTTGCTCGTAGATATTCCAGGAACCGGCAGCGGCCAAGACTCCAGAAAACTGCTGAGCAGCCGCCCGGCTGTCGGCGTCGGTGAGCCTTGGCAACCTGAGCGTCACCTCGACTGTCACAGGTTCCAGATGGTCGATGTCAAAAGGTTCGAGCGGTGGGATCTCCATGGGACCACGATGCCACAATTCAGCCGTCAAAAGCAAGAATCTCGGCGGGTCTGTCGCTACTCATTGTCGCCTGGCTTCTCCAATCGCTCCAGCAGCCCCACCGGCGTGACGACAACAAGATCGCATCCGAGCTGCGCAAGAACTTCGCGTTCCGGCGCCTCCGGATCGTTCAGCGCCAGCAGGTCCCTGTCGCGGCTGACAACCAGGTTCGCCAAGATCGCCACGGCGAGATCGACGTAATGGGCGTCTTTCGGGTCACGCTCGTAGTGAAAGACCTGCGGCACGCTTTCAATGAGCTTGCCTGCGCCTTCAATCAGCTCTGTGAACAGTTCGACGGCTTCGGCCGTGATGCCGAATCGCTGGACAATTTTGGGCCGCAACGCCACATCCGCGAACTCGGCGAGAATCTCTTGCGAGTAGTAGAGTGTAACGTGGCCGGTTTGGGCGGCTTCAAAGCAGTGTGCCGCGGGGCCTTGATCCGAGATCAACGCCTGGAGAAAGACGTTGCAGTCAAAGACGACGCGCTCGGGGCCGGCCAAGCTACTCTCCGCGTCTCAGGGCGTGCTTTTCGTCTTCGAGCAGGTCGCTGAGCGCGTCCTCGCTGAGGCCGGATTCGGCATAGGCCGTCCGCACGGGTCCGAGCACGCGGTCAAGCCGGTCGGCCTCGGCGAGCGACCGCTCGACGGCCTTCAGTACGTAGGCGGTCGGCTCCGTGCCGGACTTCGCGGCCTGGTCGGCGAGCTTGCGGGCGATTTCTTCGGGGATGTCAATGTTGAGCGTCATACCTCAATTATACCCCGATTTTCGGGATCGACGCAAAGCCTCGTTTCCGCGGCGCCGAGCGACGGCTCCTGCGTCAGGAAAGGCGTCGGTTTCGAGCAAGTCCCGTCGGGGCCCGATTCGCCGCGTCCGCTGCCCCGCTCGGCGGGAGCGAAAAAGCAGGGGGAGGGGAGTCGCCTCGCAGCGACCGGAGTTTGTGCTTTTCCACAACCCTTTCGGCCGCGGCGAATCCCAACGGGTCTTGCTCGGATTACACTGCAGGCATGAAGTTCGACGAGGTCTATCCTGACGCCATGCCAGGCGTTCCGCCCGCTCCGAACGTCGTGCCCGTGCTACGGGAGGATCAGCGGCGGCCATGCTCCGTCTGCGGCGAGCCGACCCGTTGGTTTCACCGCGAACTCATTCTGCACGTGTGCTCTGAGGAATGCGTTCGGCAGCTTGTCGAGCAGAACTGAATCCGTATGCCGGCGTCTGTCTGTCAGCCGATTGTCAAGTAGACGAGCGACGGCGTCGCTCGTGGTCGATCTCACGGACGACAACTTGCCGCAATCGAGCGGTGACTACGCGATAATCCTCTCAGTTCAAATTGGCACGTCGTGGCTGGCCGAGTCCTTTGCTGTTCGCCGCCGCTTATCGTAGACCTGTGTCGTCGTAACGTGGCGGTGACCGAGCAGCGCCTGCACCTTGACGATGTCGACCCCGGCGTCAAGCAGTAGCGTGGCCGTGGTGGCGCGCAACGAATGGGGCGTGTAGATGCACCGCAAGGCGCCGCTTTCCTCTTTGCGCATGGAATTGGGGAGACGTTGCAGATACTTTTGTAGCAACCGGTACATGGCGTGGGCGCTCAATGGGCGATTGGCGAGCGTTTTGCTCCGCGGGCCCGAGCGGGGGCGGAAGAGGGGGCCGGAGTCGATTCCTGCGTACTTCATGTACTCCGAAATCGCGTCGGCGGCTGCAAAGTGCAGGCCGATGGTGCGGCGTCTTTGGCCTTTTTCGTTGATGCGAATTGTCGCATCTTCGGCCTCAAAATGAAAATCCTGCACGCGCAATCGGCAGCCGGCCGCGAGCCTGGCGCCCGAATAGAGGTAGAACCGGATGATCGCCCGGTCGCGATACGCCACCAGGTCATCACCGGCAGGCAGCCCCATCAATTGCCGAGCGCGAGTAGCGGTGAGGGCTTTGGTTTCTTCGAGCGGGTCACGGGAGCTGCGGCCGATGAACTGGGCGTGGGCCGGATTCGGCACCACGATGGGCAACCGCATCTCAGCGGCAACCGCTTGCAGGTATTTGTAGAAGGAACTGACCGACGCGATGCGGCGATTGATCGTCTTGGGCGCTGCACCAGACGCCACGAGCGAGTCGCGCCACGCCATCACGTCATCGACTGAAACCTTGAGCAACTCCGTTGCCCGCTTCGGCCAGTCGATTCTGAGATGCTTGACGAGG
>PABB01000049.1 GCA_002702655.1 Planctomycetaceae bacterium | reverse complement strand
TACGCCTCAAGCGGCTGCTCCGCTGCGCGGGGTCAGCGGAGTTACCCAACCCGTACCTTCATAACGGGTGGCACAGGAATTCGATGCCGGCCAATGGCTTTCATCGCCACCCGACAGAACGACAGCGGACATCCGGAAACGCTTGGCGTGGCACGAGTTATTGCTGAACCGGACAACGTAAATGCAAGATTCGCGATCATAGTCCGCTCCGATCTCAAGGGCAGAGGGCTCGGATCGGTCCTGCTGGAAAAGCTAATTGCATACTGCCGCCAGCGTGGTACATCGCGGATCATTGGTCGGGCGTTGGCCACTAACCATCGAATGCTCGCTCTTGCGGAAAAGTGCGGCTTCCGAATTGCGGAGAACTCGGACGAAGAGACTATTGAAGTCGATTTGCCGTTGAATCCAGGGTAAGATTGTCTTTCTAAACTACGCCTGCGTGATCCGTGTAGATTGCTATCCGTTCTTCGGATCGATGCGATATTCAGGTCCGATCAGCGCCGACTTTGTCCAGGCGATGGACTCTCGTGAAATGAAATCAAGGTTCGCATTCGCTGCTTAGGCCGGTCGAGCTCACAACAGCGACTTGGTTGACGACTTGCTCAACGTTTTCGATGTCAGACAGTATGGATTGTAGCATTTGTTTGAGGTAAAAGCTCGGCACAATGCCTTCCAAGACAAGCGTCCGGTTCGTGTAACGCCAAGTCACTCGACCAAAGCAATGTCCATGCGCATGCTGCCGCAGCCGTTCGTAGATGCAGGCATCAACGCGTGCATGCTCATCAATTTGCCGCCCTCCGAAAGGGACTGGCTTGGGCGAGTCGTCTGGCGGTTGTTCGGCGGGCATGCCTTGCTCCTCAATTCAAATTGCTGAAATGCGATACGAGGCGTGCAATCTCGTCAATGTCCCGCGCGCCGATAATCGTCACATAGCGATCGTTGAGCGGCCAGGTTGCGGCAAGGTGGTTGACGCCCAATTGAACGAGTCGCACCGACTGATCAGAGCAGTGTGCTTGAATTGCGGGCCGATCGCCAAACCAGGGCGGATGTGCCGTCTCGTGCTCGAAGATTGCCAGTATGGTCCCGTCCTCCCGTGCGCACATCACAGCAATGCATTTGCAGCATGGCATGTCCAGCACATCACTCGCAACGGGCGAATATCCGTGCGGCAATCCGAATTCGCCGGTCGGTCGAAACGCCATTTGTCTCAAGGTGTCGGTTGCGCCAGTCGATGGTCTCGCGTACTTGGCGACCAGCCTTTCTCGCGCCACGCTTGGCTCGCTTTGAAGGTGGGCGATGTAGAACGACATATCGTGCGCTAAGTCAGCATGCGTTCTGCTTCCTCTCCAGAAGCTGCGACCGCCCCACGCCGCCAGTATTAGCGACGCGGCAATTGCCACGACCAAGCGAGCACTTGCGAGGCGGCTCCATTTCGCGCCGCCTGACCGATGGAATTGGATCAGTTCGGCGCACGCGCTTGCGTTGAGCTGTGCTTCGATCTCGGTCCATAGTTGTGGCGGCGGAGGGCAATGTGATCGCTTGACTGTGGTTGAGAGTGTCGTGAATCCCGCAAGCTCGGACGCACAGCTTGAACAACTCTCAATGTGGGCACTCGCGCTCACGCGACGGCTGTCGACGAGTTCGTCGTCGTAGTACGCGGAAAGCAGTTCGCCAAGTTCTGAGCACTTCATCTTATCGTTTTCTGTGCATGACGGCAGGCGCCGCCGCAACTTGCGTTGTACGCGCTGCCCTCCCTTGGTACTCGGTTCGCCCAGAAATGCTGGCGACGTCTGTGATTGCTCCCTACGGCAGTTCGTCGATAGTGCTGAATGGTCAAATCAAGATGAGTGGCAGCTCTAAATCTATGCAAACCATTTTTTCAGCGTTGCGCCGTCAACAAACCCGAGCTCGGCTGCCAGCTATCGGTTGTCGGCTCTCAGTCAGCAATGCAAGAGGCCGATTAGCCGCGCAGCGACTTTTTAGTGGCAACTATACTCTGTTAGGAATGTGTGTTAATTGATGAACGGTCATGCGTGGCCGTGAGATGTGCCAGGCGATCGACACGGCCAATCATCTGCTGTGCATGATTTCTGCACAACGTTTGTTACAGCTATGCAAAATGCCATGCTTGGACTTACGGAAAGTCCGTGAACGAGTAAACCTTACGGCAGAAACTCCGGTCTTCGACTTCCGTTATGTCGGGGCGCACCATCTTGTGGTTGCACGGTCTCTTGGACGGAGCATCCGTTGTCATTCCAGCTTGAGTATGTGCCATTTGATGCCGCACGCGCTCCTGAACGCCGTGCCAAAAGGGCGTCGACCTGTACTCGTGCGAAGGTCGTTTCTCAACCTTCTGATATCGTTAGATGCCCCGGTGCAATCCGTTCTTCACACAAGCGTCGACAAAGTACCTGGATTTCCCATGGACGCCACCCGACTGCACGATAGTACTCAAATGTCAACGGGAGATGCCCCGAAACCGTGGCCGCCTCTACAGGAAGATGCCGAAGTTCTGCGATGATCGCGTCTGTAATTTACGGCGCCACGACACCGGGCGGTAACGATTGTCAAGCGTGTCCGCAAAAAACTCAGATCAACGTGAAGAAGATCGGCGTCTATCACATCTAATTCTGCAGCAGCCGAATATCGCGGCAGTACTAGCGAGATCAATCGGCCCGAGATGGCGCTGATAGTATGCGTCACGCCAATTGCAGCCATCCTGGCGATCCTTGTTTTGCAGTCGCCAACAGTCCTCGCGGCGACGTTAGCAAACCGCATTCCGATTCGAGGAGGTGACGTATGAATAAACAAACAGAAACTGCTTCTGCTGCAGATCTAGCGAGATTCACGCACCGCGTTCGGGAGGCATTGCGGAGCGCCCTGGAAACGCCAAGATGGTCGCTCGACGAGGCTGAGAAGTACATGACAGACTACGCCGATCGGCGGCAGGCATTCGAGGACGTGGTACAGCGCCTGAATGTGAAAGTCATCCAACCAAGAGTAGTCGAAGTCGCCAGCTATTTCTCCAACGCGAGCCTGATTGCTGATGAACACCCAAACCGCATAGAGTGTCGGTTTGCCTCTTGCCAACGCTTTCCGGCCAAAACGAACCTCGAGTTTTCCATAGAACACGACGTTCGTTTTGAAAAGATAGTCATTCGGGTGCAGACCCGTATGGTGCCTGCGTTGGTGCGCTTCGTCGAGCACGACAGATTTGTGGTTGCGCTCGACGCCTTGGCTGACAATGAAGTCGTCGATTGGGTGGAGGACCGGCTTCTGGAGTTCCTCGATAGCTACGTTCGAATTGACGGCGGAAGCGATGGATTTCCAGAAGAGCCCGCTACCGACCCAGTCTGTGGGATGCGGATCCGTCGCACCGTTGCTGCTAGCGACTCCTACCGCGGGCGTCTCTATTACTTCTGCTGCGAGAGTTGTCGTATTAAGTTCAACCAAGACCCTTCCCAGTACGTTCCCATCGACGAGGTTTAGAGAGTAGCACCACGCGTCATTCGTTTCATTTCATGGCGATGGGCGTAGTAAAGTCGCCGGCGATGAGGCCTAGGTAGCATGGGAACCGAGATGATGGAAGGCAGACGCATGGTGGACCGGATGCCGAGCATGAGGTCCAGGCAATTGCCGTCAGCGCTGCGAGGATTCCCCGGCCGCTCCTGCAACTCTCAGATTGGTGCGTCAGGCTACTTTCTCGACCGAGCAACTGGAATCTCTCAACCGGATCAAGCAATAGGCTTGACTCGATCAATCGACCGTCGACCGTTGAATTGACCAAGGCGAACAGGAAATCTGGTGCTGAACAGTTCGGATAGTCCTGATATCGGCCAGATCGAGGCCAGAGAACCGGAAGTCCAGGAGATGCGCGGGGACAAGAGGATCGGCTTCACTCCCGAAGTCGGCGAAGCAGCAAGGTGCTTCCGGACGAACAACGTGAGGCATTAGCTGGAAATAGCCATACGAATTCGAAGGAGTGGAACGCCCCAAGAAGTCATCTCGCTCCATGCCAAACTGATTAGGGATTGTCAGGCCGGGGCGCGGTCTGGTGCTGGAGAGTAGATGCAGGATTGACCAACGCCTCCGTCGATGAGGCCAAATAGGGCTGGGCGGCCTTGCTATGGCACTGGCAATCGCAATAGCCGGTGTAGGGAAGCGGCGCGGGCGGGCAATACTGGCATGGCACGCAGCAGTCGTCATAGCAGTGATACGCGGGTGCGCAGCCTGCCAGGACGACGATCGCAACGACAGCAATGTTAATTGCCCGCCGGATCCAGGGCGCCGAGGCAGCAGCGTGATCAGGGAAGGCGTGGCTTGGCATCTCTTACTCCTGGATCGGCGGAGGCAGCTGCATCGGCTGCTCAGGGGCGCCGTCGTTGTTGAATGCGTCGGTAGCTGCTTCGACCGGTTCAGGCGAACTGATCCCCTCGGCCATCATCGGCAATGGTCCGCCGGTAACGCGTTCCAGCGAGGCGACGGTCTGCCGGAAGGACGCCTCCAGCCGCTGATACGCGACCTCGTACCGCAGGAGGAGGCGGAAATTGTCGATCAACTGCAGAAAATCAACTTCGCCGACGGCGTAAGCGCGATTCGAAACGTCGAGCGTTTGCCGAGCCTTGGGGAGAATGTCTTCGCCAAAAAGCGTGAGCAAGTCCTGTTCGCTGCGCGCCTTGGCAAACAGATCTGCGACTTGTTCGAGCGTGGCATCCCGCAGCGAGTCGTAGTCGCGGGCCGTCGCGACGGCATTCGCCTCGGCGGAACGGACGGACGAGTCGATGCGTTTCCGGTAGATGGGCAGATTCACGCCTGCTGTGAGCAAGACGGCGTCTCGGCCGTTCGCAACCGGGCTGATGCCCGCGCTGGCGGTGTCAATCCAAGTGGCGCCAAGCGTCAGATCGGGAATGTAGTCAAGCCGCGCCAATTGGGCTGAACGACGATCACGCTCCAGCGCGGCGAGTTTGGCATGGAGTTCCGGTCGGGCGGCGATCGCCCGTTGCTCCAGCCAGTCCAAATCCTGCGGGGCCGCGGCGGCGGACAGGTTCGGCAACGCCGTGACGTCCGTCTGCGGCGACACGTGCAGCGTCTTTGCCAGCTTGGCCTGGGCGCTGTCAAACTGCTGACGCAGGCGTATCAACTCGTTGGCGATGTTCGACAGTTCGAGATCGGCTCGTAGGACATCCTGCTGGTTCGTCAACGTGGCCTTATAGCGCGCGTTGGCCGTGTCCCGAATCGTCGTGAGTTCCTGTTCCTCGGTCTCGGTGATCTCGATGGCTTGCTGCAGGTAATAGAGTTCATAGTACGCGAGCTTGACCTGCTCGACGGTCGCCAACTCGATCGCGGCGAATTGTGCTCGGGCGACGTCGGCCTTCGACTCGGCAATGCCGGCGCGGACGTCCAACTTCTTGCGAAGCGGGAACTTTTGGTTGACGTTGAGAGCAAACTCCTGCTGACCGGCCGCCGTCTGCACAGGGGCCGGATAGGCGGTCGTCCCCAGCATGGGGTCGGGGAGACTCGCCTCGACCGGGACCATGTGAGCGGCTGCTTCGATTCGCTTGCGGGCCGCTTGGATGTCCGGGTTCTGCGACAGGGCGACCTGAACAAGTCGCTCGACGGGCTGCGGCCCGGAAAGATCAATGACCGGTGCCGGCGTTGCCGCGGCCACGTTGGCTGGCGATGGCTGGCCCAAGGGCATCGACGACGCGACCCGAGCGTACTCCGGGTCGCGAATCGCCTTGGTGCTGCGGCAGCCGGCAACACACAGCACCAACAGAACCACCGTCCTGAGCAGCATTGAGCGATGAAAGTTGGCCATCCTTGGCCCTTCTTGCTTCTTAAGGCTTCTGATCGTACTGTCAGAGTTTCGGCCAGTGCGGGGCGTCGGCTGCAGCCGGAATGACCGTCAAAACTTGCCCCTCGCTTCGCTCCGTCCGCTTATGCCGTTTGGGCAATTTCTACGCATATTGAACGGATTACCGACCCACTCGTCGGACACGGCCAGCGCGGCCGCCCGCCTAGACAGCGACGGGCGACCCTCGCCAACCAGCATGTCCCGCGACGGCGTTTTACCGCATTGCGTGTTGCCGCTCGTCTTCCGACTTCTTCTTCAAATAGGCCATGTAATACTGGTCCACTTGGGCGAGACTTTCAGCCGGGTTGGCTTGGATCTTCTTGATGCAGGGCGGGCAGCAGACGTAGACAAGTTGCCCGTCGACGACCGTCCACTTAACTTTCTGGGGCAACGCCTTCTTCATGATGGGGCACTTGCCCTGGGCGGCGGCGATATTGTTGTGAATGGTCGCCCAGTGTTCGGGATCGATCTTGCCCTTCATGCATCCCTTGCAGCAGAGGTAGACTTCCTCCTTCGCCTCGCCAACGACGACTTTGACCGGCGCTCCCATCGATCCCAGCTTCTCGCCGGAGACAGGACAGATTTCCTGGACCGCGATTCTCAACTGCTCGCGCCTGGCCAATTCCTCAGCACGTTGCTGATCCTCTGCGGCTTTCGCATGCACAGAGCACGACAAGACGGCAACCACGGCTAGCGTGACAATCTGCAACTTCTTCATCAGAATCTCCCTTTCTCAACAAGGAATTCGCAGGGCGCCCTCCGGTGGCCCCCTGCTTAAAACAGACTCACGTGGTGAGGGCGACGCGCGGTGCGGCGGCGCCCGTCGCAGTCGGACTCGCAGGAGCCGACTCGAAATACTCGTCGCTGAACCCGGCACGCATCTTGAATTCGACGTAGGCGCAATACAGCGTTGGCACAATGAACGTCGTGAACGGTTCGATCAACATGCCGCCGAAAATCGGCAGAGCCATGGCGCGGGCGACGTCGGCGCCGCGACCACTTGAAATCAATACGGGCACGAGCGCCACGATGGTGGTGATCGTCGTCATCACGCACGGACGAATGCGCTTCAAGCCGGCTTCGTAAATCGCCGTGCGAATGTCCTCGACGCTGCGGATCTCCCGTTTCATGAGCGTGTCGCGCATGTAAGTGGCCATGACAATGCCGTCGTCGGCCGCCAGGCCGAACAAGGCGATGAACCCGACCCACATGGCGGTGTTCATCTCGGCGCCGACTAGCGCCACGGCGATCATGCCGCCGGCCGCGGCGAAGGGGATGCCCGAGAAAACGACGAGTGAAATGGGGAAGTTCCGAAAGTGCAGATAGTGCAGCAGTAGGTTGATGAGCACCACGGTCGGAACGATCCACATGAGGCGCTGATTGGCCTCCAGCTGGTTTTGGAATGAGCCCACTGGCTGCAACTCATAATTGCCGTCGGGGAACTTCAGAGCGCCGGCTTCCCGCGCCTCGCGCAGCGAATTGATCACGGCCTCGACGGTTTCGATGTCGCCGGCCCCGCCGGAGGGCGAGAACGAAACATGCGCCACGAGCCGGGCGTCTTCGCTGTTGATGGCGCCGGGGCCCCATGTTGTCCGAACATTGGCCAACCGCTCCAGCGGCACAACGTCGCCCATCGCCGTCACAACCGAGACCTTCTGCAGATCTTCGGGATGTTCGCGAACTCCGCGGTGGTAGCGAATCTGAATTGGATACCGTTCGCGACCTTCTACGGTCGTCGTCACGTCGACGCCGCCCAATCCAGCGGCGACAATCTGATTGACCATCATCGTGGTCATGCCATAGCGAGCCGATTCATCGCGATCGACTTCGAATTCGTAATACGGCTTGCCCATGACAATGTCAGGATTGACCGTGGCAGGATTGACCAGATGCAGACCGCGAAGATGATCGGCCACGGCTTTGGCGGCTTCGCCGAGTCCTTGCAGATCGTCGCCGTAGATGCGAACGGCCATCGACGCTTTGATGCCGCTTTGCAGCATGACGACGCGCCCCTCGATCGGCTGCAGCGGCGACGCGGGCGTGACGCCGGGCAACGTGGCGACCGCGTTGATCTCGTCCCAGATGTCGCGGGCCGAAACGCCGGGGCGCCATTGGTCCCGCGGCTTGAGCATGACGTACGTCTCGACCATTGCCGCAGGGGCGGGGTCGAGCGCAGATTCAACCCGGCCAATCTTCCCCAGCACATTGGCGACCTCCGGGATCTGCTTGATGCGGACGTCCTGCGTCTGCAAGACCTCCATGGCTTGAGAGAAGCTGGCGGCCGGATAAAGACTGGGCATGTAAAACCAACTGCCCTCATCCAGCGCGATCCAGTCGTCGCTCTTGAGCCCCGTGAATACGTGCTTGGCGCGGACGTATCCCGGGACCTCGTTCAAATCGGCGCCCAACGCCGAAAACAAGTTCTCCGCGGGCTGCAACACCGTCGGCAAGCCAAACCAGGCGCCCAATCCCAGAACAAGGATGATCGACGGAAGCGACAACATCAGCGCTTTGCGGCGCAAGGCCAGCCGCAAGCGACCAGCGTAGAGCCATAGCACGAACCGGCTGACGGGGTTGGCTTCGAGAGGTCGAATCGTTTCGCCCGTCATCCACCAGCCGGCCATCGCGCCCAACCCGGCGACGACCGCCGCGGCCGCCGCTGGCGACAAACCGAGCACGTGACTGATTGTGTCGCCCCAGACGAAGAATGTCAGTGCGCCGCCGATGCCAGCCAATCCGAGAGCCGTGACTGCACGCCGAACTCGTGGCGTGCGCGTGCTTCGCAGGAAGACTCGACAGAGCGTAGGAACGACAGTCACGGCCACAATCAGGCTCGCCGCTAAGGCGAACGTCTTTGTCCACGCCAGGGGCGCAAACAGCCGATGGTCTCGGCCCGTCAGAAAAAACACTGGGAGAAAGCTGACGATTGTGGTGGAAACAGCCGTGATCACTGCGGGCACGACCTCCGAGGCTGATTCTTTGATCACTTGCGTTCGCCGCTCTTCGCCGCCAGGCGACCCGGCGCGTTCCCACTCGGACAGCTGATCGTAAATGTTCTCCAACACGATGATGCCCATGTCGACCATCGTGCCGATGGCGATGGCGATGCCAGCGAGTGACATGATGTTGGCGTCTACGCCGAACGTGTTCATGGCGATGAATGCGATGAGCACAGCCATCGGCAGCGTCACCGCAATGACGGCGCTGGCGCGCACGTGCAGCAAAAAGAGCACCATCACGGCGATGGTGATCAAAGTCTCGTGAACGAGCGCATCAGAGAGCGTGGCGACCGTCTCATTGATGAGCTCCGTGCGATCGTACACGCCGTGAATCTGTATGCCGTCGAGTTCAGATTCCAAAGAGGCGATTTTCGTTTTGACCCGATCAATGACGTCCCGAGGATTCTCGCCGAAACGCATCACCACGACGCCGCCGACGGCTTCGGCGCCGTTGAAGTCG
>PABB01000048.1 GCA_002702655.1 Planctomycetaceae bacterium | reverse complement strand
GAGTTGTTTGTCCCTGGGGGAGGGCGAGGCCCCTGCCGAGCCGGAAGCGTGTACCCGGCGCCGGCTCGGCAGGAGCCTCGCCCTCCCCCAGGGACAAACAACTCGAACGAGTTCCGCGATGCAAACCGTCTACCGCGACCACACCTTCCTCGGCATGACGCAGTCGCTGTGCCCCGAGTGCCTGGAACTGCTCCCCGCCAAAATCGTCGAGCGCGACGGTCGCGTTTACTTCCAGAAGCGGTGCCGCGACCACGGCCCGCGCGAGGATTTCGTCTGCAGCGACGTGCGGTGGTGGGATCGGCTCGACTACAGCCTGCCGGGCAAGATCCCCGCGGAGTTTGCCGTAGAGCCGGCCCGAGGCTGCCCTTACGACTGCGGCGTCTGCACCGACCACGAACAGCACACCTGCCTGGGCATCGTCGAGATCAACTCGGCGTGCAACCTGACCTGCCCCATGTGCTACGCCAGCAGCGGCCCAGGGGGCAACCATCTGTCGCTGGAGGATTGCCAGCGGGCGATTGATCGGCTGGTGCAGGTCGAAGGCCAGCCGGAAATCCTGCAACTGTCCGGCGGCGAGCCGACGATCCACCCGCAGTTTCTCGACGTGTGGCGATACGCGACCGAGCAGCCGATCGACATCGTCATGATCAACACCAACGGCGTGCGGCTGGCCAACGATCGGGCGCTGGTGGACGCGCTCGCCGAGCGGCGCCATCGCACGGAGATTTACTTGCAGCTGGACGGCTTTGCCGACGACGGCTGCCGCACGCTGCGGGGCGAAGCGCTGGTCGAGACCAAGCTGCGGGCCATCGAGCGGTTGGGCGCCGCGGGGCTGCGTACCATTCTGGTCTGCACGGTGCAAACGGGGGTCAACGACCACGAACTGGGCGCGCTGGTCCGCTTTGCCGTCGAGCGGCCGTGGATCACCGGGGTGAGTTTCCAGCCCGCCTGCTACGTCGGCCGCCACGTCTTGCCCGCGGAGTTGGAGCAGCGCAGCACGTTCCCGCAGGTCATTCAGCAGATTCAGCAGCAGACGGCCGGCGACGGCGTGAACGCGTGGCGGGAGAGCGACTTCAGCCCGCTGCCTTGCGCGCACCCCAACGGCCACACGCTGGCCTACGCCTACCGCAAACAGGGTCGGCTGTTGCCGCTGGCGCGGTTTGTGAACATCGAGGAGCACCTCGATCTGCTATCGGGGCGGATTACGTTCAACCGCCCGCGGGCCAAGGCGCTGATCGACACGTACCTGTCGCGGCTCGCCTGCGGCGGCGGCGATTGCGGGTGTGCGGGGGCGCAGGAAGAGAACGTCGCGGCGGGCGGGTTGGAGGTGCTGGCCGGCCACGTCCCGCCGGCCGTGGGCCGGCGGCTAAATGGAGATGCGCCGCGGGGCGACGGTGGCGCGAGCGAAGTCGACGACGACCTGGCCGCGGAGTTCCTGTCGCGGGCGATCGCCGAGGACCTGGCGCCGGAGGACGTGTTCCGCATCACCACGACCAGTTTCATGGACGCCTACAACTTCGATGTTCGCCAGCTCATGAAGTCGTGCGTCCACTTCGTCCTGCCCAGCGGCCACGTCGTGCCGTTTTCCGCGTACAACGTGCTGTACCGCGAGGGGCACGTGCCACTGCCGGAGCTTTTGCACCGCCACATCCCGCAGACCGCGTAGATAAATGACCAATGACCAAGTCCCAATGACCAATGACGACCGCAATCATCCCCATTGGTCATTGGTCATTGGTCATTCGCAGATGCTTGGTCGTTGAACATTTAGCCTGCCATGAACCCCGTTTACTCGCTCATCATGATCGCCGCGGTGGCCACGGGGGCGGTGCTGAGCCGGCTTACGCAGGGACGGCTGGCCCTGCCGGCGTATCAGCGGTGGGGCGTCGCACTGGGTGCGTTTTGCGGCGCCATGCTGGGCGCCAAATTGCCGTTCGTGCTGGCGGACTGGGACGGGTTTCTGTCGGGCGCCGCGTGGTTTGCCGACGGCAAGACGATCCTGTGCGGGCTGGTCGGCGGATACGTCGGCGTGGAGGTCGCCAAGTGGTCGCTGGACGTGCGGGTGAAGACCGGCGACTCGTTCGCCGTGCCCGTGGCCGCGGCGATCGGCATTGGCCGGCTGGCCTGTTTCGTGGGCGGCTGTTGTTACGGCACGCCGACCACGGCGCCGTGGGGCGTCGTCTTTCCGACCGCCGGTGACACGTTGCCCCGGCATCCGACGCAGTTGTACGAAGCCGCGTTTCACCTGACCGCCGCGGTCGTGCTGTGGCAACTGCAAAGCGAGGGCCGATTCCGCGGCAACCTGATCAAGCTCTACTTCCTGGCGTACTTCGCCTACCGCTTCGCGACCGAATTCATCCGCCCGGAAGCCCGCCTGTGGGGCGGCCTCACCGGCTACCAATGGGCGTGCCTGGCGCTGGCGCCGCTGTTCGCGTGGCTGTGGTATCGCGACGCCCGTCGTCAACTCTCTCCGAGAGTTGACCAGCTCGCCAGTGCTCCATCGCTCTGCCCCCCTCCCCTCGATGGGGAGGGGTGATGCCCAGCCGTAGGTCAGGCTTTCCAGCCTGACAGAGCATGCGAGTCGGCGCAGCGGCTCACTGTGGTCACGCATCGAGTGAGTCATGTCAGGCTGGAAAGCCTGACCTACGCGATTCAGAATAGCGACGCCTCGCCGTCGCCGGCTGGCGGCGTGGCCCCCAGGTGCTCGAAGCCCTTGGCCGTCAGCTTGCGCCCGCGCGGGCTGCGGATGACCAACTCGGCCCGCAGCAGATACGGCTCCACCTCGTCGGTCAGCGTGTCGACGGCCGTGTTGAGCGTGTGGGCGATCGCCTCGACCCCGACCGGCCCGCCGTGGAATACGCGCAGGATCGTTTCCAGGTACTTGCGATCCTGCCCGTCGAGGCCTTCTTGATCGACGCTTAGCATGGCGAGCGCCGCTTCGGCCACGGCCAACGTGATCTTGCCGTCCGCCTTGGTGGTCGCGTAGTCGCGAACCCACCGCAGGCGGTTGTTCGTGATTCGCGGCGTGCCGCGGCTGCAGGCGGCGATCTTCAGCGCCGACTCGCGGTCGATGTCGACTTTCAGCTTCTTGGCGTTGCGCTCGACGATCTGCCGCAACTCGTCCAGCGAGTAGAAATCCAAATGCTCGCGCACCTGGAACCGATCGCGCAGCGGCGCCGACAGCAGCCCGGTGCGCGTGGTGGCGCCGATCACCGTGAACGGCCGCAGGGCCATGTTCACCGTGCGGGCGTTGACCCCTTCGCCCAGCGTGATGTCGACGCGAAAGTCTTCCATCGCGGGGTACATGAACTCCTCGACCGCCTTGGGCAGCCGATGAATCTCGTCGATGAACAGCACCGACCCTTCCTCGGCGTTGGTCAGGTAGGGGAGCAGGTCCTTGGGCGCGGCCAGCGCGGCGCCGCTGGCGATCTGCAGCGGCACGTCCAGGGCGCGCGGGATGCACGTGGCGAAGGTCGTCTTGCCCAGCCCCGGCGGGCCGTCCAGCAAGATATGGCCCAGCGGCTCCTGGCGGATCCGCGCCGCGTCGACCGCGATCTTCAACCGCTCGTACACCGCCCGCTGGCCGATCATGTCCTCCATCCGCTGCGGGCGCAGCGCGGCGTCCTCCTCGCGGGTGAGCGAGGAGAACTTCTCCGGCTCGGGACGAGGGTCCTGATCGTCGTCGCCGTTGAGCAGCGGTTCGCGGGCCATGCGGATGGGGGGCGTAGGGAGGGGGCACGTCGGCGGCGTCAGTGAACACCTGTACGCCGGGGGAGGTCCGGCAGTGTACCAAATTGCCGCGAACTGCGCAAACGGCGAAACGCCTGTGGATGCTGCCGGCAGTTGGGTGGCTGGGGACGGAGCGAAGCGCAGCCCCCAGGGGCTCACTGGGGGCTCCCTGCGGTCGTCCCCAGCCACCCGATTCGTGCTTGCTGTTGGCAACGCCGCCGCAGCACGCGACATTGGTACGCATGACCACGCGACGCTACCTGCAAGTGAAGACCCGCGACCCCGCCTTCCTGTGGCGGATGGTCATCGGCATCCTGGCCGCGGGGGTCGTCGTGGGCGTGGCCGTCGATTGGGCGACGGGCGACACGCCGCTGAAGAAATGGGTCGCCGCCGACTCGTTTCTCGACGAGGACAACGACCAGCCCCGGGACTTGCCCGACGACATCCAGCCGCCTCCTTTCGCACCGAGCTTCAAGGAAGCCGAGGCGGCCGCGGCGGTTGATGACTGGCGCCGCGTGCTGGTGCTTTCCTTCAAGTCCACCGCCGAAAGTTGGACGCACCTGGGCCCCGCATTCCTCGCCACCCTGACCGGGATCGCCTGGCTCTTGCTGCTGTTGCAGTCAGCTCAACCGCGTGGGCTAACCGACGCGCGGCTCCTGGCGCCGCTCGCGGGCCTGCTGCTGGGGCTGGTTAGCATTCCCCTGACCGACTTTCTGATTCTGTGGCAGGAGTATCGCTGGGGAATTGTCGCGGCCCACGATCTGATCGGCGGCTTGCGCGACAATATTCTGGGCGTCGGCTTGCGCGAGGAAACCGCCAAAATTGTTTGCTACATCCCTTTGTTGCCGTGGCTGGTGCGGCAGCGCGACGAGCTGGCGGCCTTGGCCGCCGCGGGCGCCGTCGGCCTGGGGTTCGCCATCGAGGAGAACATTGGCTACATCTGGTCGACGTCGGGCGAAGGAACCGTGGGGCGATTGCTGATGCCCGCGCCGGCGCACATGTCGCTGACGGGCCTGGCGGGGCTTGCCCTGTATCGCGGGTGTCGCTGGCCCCGCGAGTGGGGGCTGATGGCGGTGGCCGTGTTCGGCACCGTGGTGTTGGTTCACGGCCTGTACGACGCCTTCATCTCGTTGCCGGCGCTCGAGGACATTGCCATCGCATCGGCCATCCTGTTTATCTTGCTCGTTCGTCAGTTCTTCGTGGAACTGCGGCCGCTGCAACGCGACGCGCAACCCGCATTGAGCTACAGCGGCGTCTTTCTCGCCTGCGTCTGCTTCGTGACCGCGGCGACGTTCGTCTACCTGTGCGCCGTGGTCGGATGGCGCCCGGCAGCCGACATGCTGGCCGGCGCCGTGCTGACCGAGTCGCTCATGGTGTACATGGTGCTCCGCGAACTGCCGGAGCGGCTGGTGACGGTGTGAGCCGAAGGCGCTCGCACGCCAACTTCGCAGTACGATTGAACCTGGCAATCAACGACAACTAGCCGGCGAGCTACGTCTCGCCGCGGCGCTGCAGAACGACACTTGTCTTGTCTTCAGCGGCGAGACGTAGCTCGCCGGCTAGGGGCGAAATCGTCGAGCGGGGACGCCCCTGGCGGTATCGCTACGGTGACGCAAAGACACGCTCGAACCACGCCTGCAGCACCGCATCGTACGCCGGCGGTTCGATCTGATTGTGCCGCCCGCCGTCGATCGCGAAGAACCGCTTGTCGGCGCTGGGGCACGCCGCGAACAACTCCTGGCCCGACTCGTACGGCACGATGCGGTCGGCCGTGCCGTGGCTCTGCAGTACCGGGCCGCGGAATTGGGCGATCCATTGGTCGCTGTGGTAGTGATTGCGGATCAGCCACCGCACCGGCAGCCAGAAGTACTTGCCTGCCGCCACTTCGTCGAGCCGGTGGAACGTGTTCTGCAGCACCAAACCGCGGGCGCCTTGCTGGGCCGCGATCGCCGTGGCGATACCCCCGCCCAGCGAGCGACCTAAAACCACGATGTCGTCCGGCTGACAGTCCATTCTCTCAGCCAGCCATCGCTGTGCGGCGAGCCCGTCGGCAATCACGCCCTCTTCGTACGGCGATCCCTCACTCTCGCCGTAGCCGCGGAAATCGAAGACCATCACGTTGGCGTCGAGCGACTCGCTCAGCTGCTGCATGCGCGAAAACGCTGTCCGCACGTTCTCGCCGTTGCCATGGCAGTACAGCACGACGCGTTTGCTGCCCGGGTGCAGACACAACACGCCGTGCAATCGCGTGCCGTCGGCCGACTCGAATCGCACTTCCTCGACATCTTGGTTCTTAGGATGAAATGCCAACGCCACGTCCGACGCCGGCGGCTGGTAAACCAGTCGCGTTTCCAGCGCCATCATCAGCAGACACACCGCCGCGTAACACGCCGCGAGCTTGGCGAGCGGTCTTTTCAGCTTGCGCCACCCGCCGACGCCGGCGGCGCGGGCCTGCGCGGGGTCGTTCGCAACGGCGGGCAATGGCATGGCGGGATGGAACTGAGGTGTGCGGGAGCTAGCAGGGCGGACGCACCCTACGAAGCGTCGGAATGCTCGCGATGTGACAGCTCGTCCATCCACTCGCCCAACTGTTCGTAGTACTCAACCGGCTGCGGGCCGTTGTGGTTGCCGCCTTCGACCGTGTAGAACCGCTTCGCCTCGCTGGGGCAGGCGTCGAACAGCGCCTGGCCCATCGCGTACGGCACGACTTCGTCCTCGGTGCCGTGCGACTGAAACAGCGGACCGTGGTAGTCGCGAATCCAATCGATCGACGGAAACTCGTTCCGCATCAGCCACCGCACCGGCAGCCAGGGGAAATGGTACGCAGCCGCGTCCTTCAGCCGCGAGAAGGTCCGCTCCAGCACCAACCCCCGCACCGCGTGTCGCGAGGCCAGCCCCGCCGACACGCCGCCGCCCAGCGAACGCCCCAGCAGCACGACGTCTTTGGGCGGAATCTCCATCCGGTCGGCCAGCCACAGTTGCGCCTCGCGGGCGTCGGTCAGCGCCAGCTCCGAGGTCGACTTGCCTTGGCTCTTGCCATAGCCGCGGTAGTCCCAGGCAAACACCGCCACGTCGGTCGCCTCGTGCAGCTCTTTCAGCCGCGGCGCCAGCCGGGCCACGTGCTCGCCGTTGCCGTGGCTGTACAGCACGGCCGCCCGCGGCGACTCGTGCGGCACGAACCAGCCGTGCAGCTGCGTGCCGTCCTCGGCGCGAAACTCGACGTCCTCGTGCGGCAAGTCGTCCGGGTTCCAGTCCGCGCAATCCAACCGCGGCGCGGGAAACACCAACATGCGTTCGAGGACGTGGAGCATGGAACGATCGACAACCGACACACTGACGAAACCACTCGCAGCAATTGTACCTTGCCAAGCGGGGGTGGCTGGGGACGGAGCGCAGGGAGCCCCCATTGATATCCCTGGGGGCTACGCTGCGCTCCGTCCCCAGCCACCCCGGCAGTGCGGCAATCCGCTCAATGCCCCGCGCGTTGCTCGTACACGGCCCGCAGCAGTTCGTCGACGTTTTTGTACTTCTTTTTCCGGTCGAGCGCCGCTTCGATCAGCCGCTTGGCGTCCGCCTCGCTGTGCCCCAGGGCCCGTAGCGCCTCGAACGTTTCGGTCGCCACGTCGCGATCGGCATCGGCGGCCGCCGCCGGCGCCTCGCGGCCCACCAGCAGGGCGAACTTCGGCATCTTGCGCCGCAGCTTGGCAACAACGCGCTCGGCGGTGGCGGGGCCGATCCCCGGCAAACCGGCCAGGCCCTTGGCGTCCTGATCCTCGATCAGCGCGGCCACCTCCTGCACGGGCCGCACCATCGCCCGCAGCGCCTTTTTCACGCCGACGCCGTCGACCTGGCAGAACAGCTCGAAGAACTCGCGCTCCGCCGCATTGAGGAATCCCACCAGCCGCGGCGTCAGTCGGCCGCCCTGCGTGTTGCCTTCGATGTACTCGATGGTGTGCAGGCTCACTTCGCGGCCGATTTGCGACTGCAGGTGCCGCCGCGCGAATTCGGGAATCAGCACTTCGTATTCAAAGGCGCCCACGGCCAGCGTCAATTCGTCGCCGGCGACATTCACGGGCTTGCCGGTGATTTTGGAGATCATTGCGGGGGGGAGGCGAGAGGTTAGAGGTCGTAGATCAGCGATAGGGTGCGACAATCGGAGCAGCGCCGCGCCGCAGCGTCAACCCGAACGCACGTCGACGCGCGAGCCCCCCTTAGCGGCGGACGCCAGTCCGCCCATCACCGAGCGACTCTCCCACTCCTCAATTAGCACCGCCCCGAACAATTCGCCAACACCGCCAAAGCATGCACCGCTCAGCAAATTCCCCGCGACAACCATTGCGCCGATCGTCGACAACGCGAAACGGCACGAAATGCGGACTCGCGTCCGCCGCTAAGACAGCGCGTGCCGCCACTTGGGCGCCACCCGGTGCCTACTGCCCGCCCTCCGCACTCCACGCGTGACACATCGCAATCGCCAGCGCGTCGGCCACGTCGGCCGGCTCGGGGAGCTTGGCCAGCCGCAACTCGCGCTGTACGGCTTGCTGCATCTGCGACTTGGGCGCCCGGCCGTTGCCGGTGAGCGTCTTTTTCACCTGCGTCGCCGCGAAGTCGAACACCTCGATCCCCGCCTGCTGCGCCGCCAGCACAATCACGCCGCGGGCATGCCCCATCAGCAGCGCCGTGGTCGGCCGATCGTAGTGCGTGTAGAGCTTCTCCAGCGCCAGCGCCGCGGGCTGCAGCGACTCGATCACCTCCCGCACGCCGTCGTAAATCTCCTGCACCCGCACCGCCAACGGAGCCTTGGCCGTGCCGCGCACGACCCCCGCTTCGATCAGCCGCAACTCGCGCCTGGTGCGCTCCACGACCCCGTAGCCGGTCGTGTTGAGTCCAGGATCAATGCCGAGGATGCGCATGGCGACTTATTCTGCCATTGAGAAAGGAAGGTCCCGAGAGCCGACAATCCACGAGTAAGCTGGAGCAGGCGCCTGATTGCCTTTTAGTTCGATGCCATCGGACTTCACTGCGATAGGCATGCTCCAGTGGAAACGACCAGGGTTGCCATTCTCACTGAAGTGTTGGTCGGCGAGCATGTTGAGGTGCAGGGGGCTTCCTGGCGGCATTCCAGGCCCGTTGATATCGCCCTCGACGACAATCTGCCCAGACATTCGGCCGGCAAGCCAGTCCAGTACGGTTTGTTTTTGAGGGTGAAGCCAGACTCGTATTTCTCGATTCTCGCGCTCCCATTGATCGAGTTTTCTCATGGAGGGGGTAATGAGCAACTGATCCGCAGTCGCGTAATCGCCTTTCGCTGCAGCTTCTACAAATCGGTGAGAAATCGCCGCCGGCCGCGTCCGCCAGTAGCAGAACAGAGCCGTGGCGGTCACGGCCATCAGCAGCAGTTTGAGCGAGAAACGCGGTTTCATTGGTTAGTCGCTTGTTATTCCGCAAGCCCCAGCAGAAACTCCAGCAGCGGCGGCGTGTCGCTGACCCACGACCCATCCTGGCTGTGGGTGATGCCCAGCGGCGTGGCGGCCACGTCGACCGTGACCGCGCCATAGCCCGCTTCGCGATCGAGGATGTGGAACGTGACGTGGGCGTCGTGCTGATTGACCAGCCACGCGGCGACGCCGGGCGCCGGCTCGAACTCGCTGATGTCGACCGAGCGCACCAGCCAGCGATCTATCTGGCGCACCCCGGCGAAGTAGCCGTCGTCGTCGTCGCGGATCAGCGCGTCGGCCGCTGTGTCGTCGCCGCGCTGCACGGCCGCCGCAAACTGCTTAGCCACCCGCGGCGCCTGAGCCCGCCACCCCAGCCACAGCGTGACCGCCGTCGCGGCCCCCAGCAGCAGTTTCAGCGAGAAGCGAGGTCTCATGCGGAGCCTTCCTGGCGAACTCAGAGTGACTTAAGGAGTCGCTCGTAGTCGGCGTGTTTGCCGATCCAAAACCACACGACATCGTCGCCTTCGACGACGGCCAAGGCGCGATAGTCGTCTGTCACACGCGCCGAGTACACGGCTTGGGACGTGTGAACTTTCTTGAATTGCAGGCTGTTGTGGCTAGGGTCGCTAATGAAATGCCGATACGCGACACGGGCCCGGGCCTGGATGGGCCGCGGCAATTTGGCCAGTGCCGCGCGGAAACCTGCCGTTGTATGCGAAGTCATATCGCATCCGGATCCAGCGGCTGCGTCTTGCCGGCACGGTGTTCCGCGAGCGCCTCGTTCGCCAATTGGGCGAGCTGATCCTGCGACTTGGCAAACGACTGTTGCCACCGCTGTTCGGAAGCAAGCTCGTGCATCAGCCAGGCGCCCAGCCGATCCTGCTCGTCCGGCGGCAATTGCTGCGCTTTCTCGAACGCTTCTTGAAGCTTCGTCGTCATGGCACGCCTCGCAAGACTTCTCTGGCCGAAAGCTGACAGCCGATGGCTGACAGCTCGCATTATATCACGCCTTCACCCACTCCGTCCCGCCGGCGCGGTCCTCCAGCGTGACCCCGATCTCCTTCAGCCGGTCGCGCACGGCGTCGCCGGTGGCGAAATCCTTGGCGGCGCGCGCATCGGCGCGGATTTGGATGAGCAACTGCATCACCCCGTCGACGGCGTCCGGGCCGCCGCCAGTCCACTCGGCGCCGGTGGGGCGATCTTCAATGACGATCCCCAGCGGCTTCAGACCGTCGCGGATCGCGTCGGCCGTGGCAAAGTTCTTGGCGATTCGCGCCTCGGCCCGCAGCGTCATCACGACCTCCATCGCTGCGGCGAGCAGCTCGTCGCTGGCTGCGCCGCCAGTCTCCGCGGGCGCCTGCAGGAACAGTCCCAGCGTGTTGGCCAGTTCCTTGATCGTGGTCAGCAGCAGCTCGAACGTGGCCACCGAGCCCGCGTCGCCGGCGCCGCCTTCCAGTTTGTGGTCGTCGCAGTACTTGTTGGCGATCTTGGCCAGCTCGAATAGTTCGCCGATGGCGCCGCCCGTGTTGAAGTCGTCGTCCATCGCGGCCAGAAACTTGGTCCGCGCCGTCTCGGCCGCGTCCAGGGCGGGGTCGTTGCCCACAGTCAGCGACGAAGCCCCGCGGGTCGTTGGCGCGGTCAGGGCGTAAAAGTCGCCGCCCCCGACGCGCGTGTACCGCTTGAACAACCGGTAAAAGGTTTCCAGCCCCGTGGCCGCCTCTTCGATCGCCGGCTCGCTGAACAGCACGGTGCTGCGGTAGTGGGTGCGTAACAGGAAGAAGCGAATCCGCTCGCCGCCTTGCCGCTCGATCAGCTCGGCCAGGCCGCCGGCGCCCTTGCTGCGGCTCATCTTGCCGCTGACGGCTTCTTCTCCGGGGGCTGACGCCCCCGGCTCACTTGGGGCTGACACCCCCGGCTCACTTGGGGCTGACGCCCCCGGCTCGCTGGCGTCGCGCTCGGCGCGGCCGCCGATCTTGCCGGCCGCCGCGTCGCGTCGCAGCAGGCCGTTGTGCGCCCAGTACACGGCGAACGGCTTGTCGTGGCAGCACTCGCTTTGGGCGATTTCGTTCTCATGGTGCGGGAACACCAGGTCGAGCCCGCCGCCGTGAATGTCGAACGTTTCGCCCAGCAGTTTCTTGCTCATCGCCGAGCACTCGATGTGCCACCCGGGCCGGCCCTTGCCCCAGGGGCTGTCCCAGGACGGCTCGCCTGGCTTGGCGGACTTCCACAGGGCAAAGTCGGCCGCGTTGCGCTTGCGGGCCGCCGCGCCGCCGCCGTCGCCGTGGGTGCCTTCGACCGTGCGGTTGGACAGCTTGCCGTAGTCGCCGTCCTTGGTCACGTCGAAGAATACGTCCCCTTCGGCTTCGTAAGCATACTGTTCGTCGACCAGCGATTGCACCAGCGCGATGATGTCGCCCATGCAGTCGGTCGCGCGGGGGAAATGGTCGATTTGATCGACCCCCAGCGCGGCGAGGTTGAAGTTGTAGTCGGCGATGTTCTCCTCGGCCACCTCGAGCATGCTGATGCCGCGCTCGTTGGCTTTGTTGATCAGCTTGTCATCGACATCGGTGATGTTGACCACCCACGTCACTTCGTACCCGGAGTAGGTCAGGTACCGCTTGATGCAGTCAAAAATGACCGGCCCGACCATGTGGCCGATGTGGGCCTTGTCGTACACGGTGGGCCCGCACAGGTAGACGCCGACCTTGCCCGGCTGGACTGTGCGGAAGGGTTCCTTCTGCTTGGTCAGCGTGTTGTAGATCGTCAGCGACGGATGCGGTTCGGAGAGCTGGATATTTTCCATGAGAGAAACAGTCGCAGTCATGGCAGTGGGGGAGTCGGTTGTCGGTAGGGGAGAGATATATGTGTTGCGGCGAAAGTCACCATCGTCAAATCGCCTTAGCGATCGCGGCCACGCGATCCTCACGCCGTTGGATGTGAATCAAACGAGTCTGTGCACGATTGCGTCGCGGTGCGAAACAATTTGAACGTTGACAGTCGTCGTGGACGCCAACGCGAAGTTTATGCAACGCGCGTCACATCATTTCAATCAGCGCCACGCACCGCGCCGAGATCAATTCGCCGCGGCCGACCTCGCCGAGTCCCTCGCCGGTCTTCGCCTTGACGTTCACCGCCGTGGCGTCGACTTCCAGGATCTCGGCAATGCGGGCAGCGATCGCGTCGCGGTGCGGGCCCAGCTTGGGACGCTCGGCCGACACGACGCAGTCGAGATTGACCAGCCGGTAGCCATGGTTCACCACGCTGTCGTACGCGCGCCGCAGCATGTCGGCAGAGTCGCGGTTGCGGTTTCCTTCCTCCGTGTTGGGAAACATGTGGCCGATGTCGGGCAGCGCTGCGGCGCCCAGTACCGCGTCGGTCACCGCGTGCAGCAGCACGTCGGCGTCGCTGTGGCCGACCAACTGACGGTCGTGCGGCACGTCGACGCCGCCGATCCGCAGCGGGCCGCCCGCGGCCGTGCGATGCGAATCCTCGCCCAGGCCAATGCGGAAACTGCTCGCCACGTGTTCGGTCCGTCGATTCAGTCAGCCGGCCGGACGCTTTCTCAGCGGCACGGCTGCCAGACAACTAAGTTTGTCAGATTGGGCAAATTATATCGGCGGCGGCGAACCGCCACAACGCGAGTGGCGCGGGGACAATTCAGAGGTTGGAGAACAGGGGGGAATCGGGCGCCCGCTTGGCGGCGGACGCGAGTCCGCCTGTTCTCGTCGCCGGTTTGCCCCCTCACGCCGGAGAGTGCTCCACCTCCGCCCCGTTCACGCCGAAGCGTGCCGCGGCGCGTCCGCGGGGATCGCCGCCAGATCGACTGTTACCCGACATGGCTTGCGCGCCGGCTCGGCGAGCCGCACCTCCAGCCGCACGCCGTGCGTGAAGCACTGCAGCACCTTCACGCGGGCGTCGGGGCCGGCGCATGGCTCGGCTTCGATCTCTGGCGAGCGCACCAGCGGCGGGCAGAACCCCACATGCAGCACGGCGTGGCGTTGCCCCGGGACAAAGTCGGCCGCGACCGTGCCGTACACCGCTTCGACGCCTTGTTCGTCGCGCACGCGGAACAACTGTTGCAGCACCTCGCCAGCCAGCGCGTCGTCGCCGTCCGCCGGCGCGGCGACCACGTAATCCAACGCGGGGACTTCGCCAGTCGGACTCGCTTCATCGACCGATAGCGATGGCTGCGGTGCTTGGACGTCGGACGCCGGCTCAACGCCCCGTTCGAAAAAAGTCTGCCGGAGAAACTGGTCGGCAAACAACAGCGGCAGCCAGATCAGCCACTCCGCCGTGTAGTAGCCAGGGTAGACGCAGCCAAACGCGACCAACAGCAGGGCGAGCGAGCCGACCCAGCCCACGGCCTGATCCATGCGGCGCTGGCGAGTCGTGTAGGCGCAGGGCCACAGATGCCGCCACACGCGGCGGCTCCCCTCGACCGCGGCGAACGCGCCCAGCGCGGTTACGGCCAGCAGCATGGTCGACAACGTCGCATCGGCTTGCGGCGCCAGCAAGCGCCGCGCAGTCAACAGCGCGCCGACGCCCACCAGCACGGCTAGCGCCGCTAACAGTGCGGTCATCGCCACGCGGTCGCGTCGCCGATGGTGCGGCTCGTAGAGCGAAACGAATTGCAGCCGTTGCCGAATCATGCGGGGCAGGATACCACATCCGCCGCGCGGGGAGAAACAAACTGCTTGCTCGCGAATTGGGTGGCTGGGGACGACCGTAGGGAGCCAGATCCTGGGGGCTCCGCTGCGCTGCGTCCCCAGCCACCCAATGGTCTGACCTAGCCGGCGGCACACTTGCCGCCGGGAGAAGGGAATCTGGGAATCCGCTGCTCATCCCACCGACAAGAAAAACAGCCGCGGGCGGCCGCCCGCGGCTGTCTGTGAATTCGTTCTTAGCGGGTGCGATTGTTACGCCGAAGCCGCGGCGCCGGCCGCGGCGGCCAGCTTCTCGGCCAGATCGGTCTTTTCCCAGGTGAATTCCGGCTCGCTGCGGCCGAAATGCCCGCCCGCGGCCGTCTTGCGGTAGATCGGCCGACGCAGGTCCAGGTGCTTGATGATCCCCGCGGGGGTCAGCGGGAAGGTCTTTTTGACCAACTCGCAGATTGCACTGTCTTCGATCTTGCCCGTGCCCTCGGTGTCCACGTGCACGCTGACCGGCTCGGAGACGCCAATCGCGTAGGCGAGCTGCACTTCGCAACGATCAGCCAAGCCCGAGGCGACGATGTTCTTGGCAACGTAGCGGGCCATGTAGGCGGCGCTGCGGTCGACCTTGGTGGGATCCTTGCCGCTGAAGGCGCCGCCGCCGTGCCGGCCCCAGCCGCCGTAGGTATCGACGATGATCTTGCGCCCGGTCAGGCCGCAGTCGCCGTGCGGGCCGCCGACCACAAACCGGCCGGTGGGATTGATGTGATAGGTGATGTCGTCGTTGGCCCACTCGCCCAGCGACGGCTTGACGACCTTTTCGGTCACGAACTTGCGGATTTCTTCGTTGGTCACGTCGTCGCTGTGCTGCGTCGACACGACCACGGTGTCCACGCGGACCGGCTTCACGCCATCGTACTCGACGGTCACCTGGCTTTTGCTGTCGGGCCGCAGCCACTTGACCTCGCCCTTTTGCCGGGCTTCGGTCAAGCGATTGAGAATGCGGTGCGACAACGCGATCGGCAGCGGCATCAGCTCGTCGGTGTCGTTGCAGGCGTAGCCGAACATCAGGCCCTGGTCGCCGGCGCCAATGTCCTTGCCCGACGCCGCGTCGTCGTTGACGCCCATGGCAATGTCGGGCGACTGCTCGTCGATGGCCACCATCACGGCACAGTGATCGGCGCTGATGCCCATGGCCGAGTCGGTGTAGCCGACGTCCTTGACCACTTCGCGGACAATCTTCTGCATGTCCACGGTCGCCTTGGTCGAGATCTCTCCGGCGATCACCACGACGCCGGTCGTGACCATTGTCTCGCAGGCGACGCGGCTGTGGGGGTCTTGAGCGAACAGGGCGTCGAGCACGCCGTCGGAGATCTGGTCAGCCAGCTTGTCGGGATGACCCATGCTGACCGCTTCGCTGGTGAACAGGTACTTGTCGGAGGCCACAGACGCTTCTCCTGATGGACTACTAAATTGGTCGCGACGCACGCTGGCGGCTCGCAGGCGTTGCCCGCTCGGCGGTGCCTAATCCCGAGAGTATAGTCGGCGCCGGGGCTGGTCAGCAACCGCCCAGGCCGTGGTCTTCTGGCCCAAATTGGCCGCCGAGTCGCAAAGAAGCCAGGAGCCGCTAGCTCGCCGGCGGCCGGGAGCCAGCGGCTTTTTTCTTCGCCGCTGCACGTGCCTGCAGTGCGGACGCCCGCCCGTCAGGCTGCGGGCTTGCTCGCCGGCGTGGAGTCGAGATCGGCGCCCTGGCGGCGGCGCGCCGACCGCCTTGGGGGCTGCGTGCGCGTCTGCCGATTGATCGGCGTGCGTGAAGGGCGCCGGGCGAGTCAGCAGCTTGAGCGACTCGCACTCAACGCAATCTGCGGCGCACAGTGCGAGTTTCACAGGTTCGAGAGACTGGAATGCGGCTTGCGACAATGTCTTGTGCGTCGGCGTGAACGTCATCCGCTGCCGAGCGAGCGGTCTCCGGTGCACGCACAGGAGACGCAACGCGACACTGGCGAGCGTCGGCACGCCGCACGAATCGCAATTCGCAACTCAAGACACCGCACAAGTGAGGATCTAACTGAACATGCGTAAATTCTTCCGCAGAATGAAATTGCCTGGCTTCATCGCCGCCACCGCCGTGGTTCTGCCGCTGGCCGGGACAGTCAACACCGTGCAGGCCGAGGAGTGGGAAGAGAACACGCCCTACTACGAGGACGATGCTTGGTACGACGTCAGCGAGTGGTTGGACGGCAACGACTACAACCCGACCGACGAAGTGATCGGCTCGTGGGACAACGAAGTCTACGACGCCGACGTCCCGAACGATGATCAGGACAACGACATCTACGCGTGGGGCGGATTGGCCTACGACGACTATGGTTACGCCGAAGGTAACGACGGCGACTGGTTCTACGATTACTACGACGACAGCTATGCGTCGTATGCTCCCGCCACCGCGGGCACGTACGAGACCGTGACCTCGTTCTACGACTTCGACGACGACGGTCTATACGACTCGTATCTGCTTCGCGCCGATACGGATGCCGACGGCCTGTACGACGAGTTCGACTACTACGCGCTTAACGAGACGTCGCAGTCGAACGAGGCCAAGTCGGAGAAGCAGGACGCCGAATCGTCTGAGCAGAAGCAGCTCAGCAAGGAGTTCCAGTTCGCCGGCACCGTCGAGCGAACCAAGACGGCCAAGGTGCGCGACGCCAAGCGGAGCGTGGCCTGGGTGAATACCGACGACGGCAAACAGTTGATCGTCGACATGGGAACCCCGCAGATGTCGGAGGAGAAGCTTCAAGGCAAGCACGTCGAGGTCAGCGGACCGATTGTCTCGGTGGGCGACAAGTACGTCTTGTTGGCTCAGCAGGCTAAGATCGGCGACAACGAGTCGCAGAAGATCAGCCGCGACGGTCGCGAAATGACGGTCACCGTCAAGAATACGCGAACTGTCGACGTTCGCGATGCGAAGCGCACGCTCGCCGTGGTCACGCTGCAGGACAAGGACAAGCAGTTGCTTGTGGACCTTGGCCCCGCCGACGGCAAAATCGCCGACCTGAAGGAAGGCGACGAGCTGAAGATCACGGGCGTTCCCGTCAAGGCGAAGGATCGTAACCTCGTGGTTGCTCAGAAGGTCTCGATCGACGGCGAGTCGATGAAGATTGACCGCGAGCAACTCGCCAAGCAGGACGAGCAGTCGAACCAGACGGCGCAGCGGTAATTCCCGCTCGGCGTTTGAGTCGAGCCGGAGGGCGTGAACGCGTCCGCTGGGCAAAACTTCACTGAACCCCGCCGCGGCAGCCAATGGCTGTCGCGGCGGTTTTTTTGCGCTGCGAGCGCCGCAAACGCCGCGAACACCTCCAGTGTTCTCTCCGCCGCGGGCGCATTTCGGCAGCGGGCCGACCGGGGCACGCTGGTCAACACCCCCAGAGGGGCGCCATAATGGCGGCCTCGCGGGTCGGCCGCCCTGGTCGACAGTGACGACACCGGAGCTTCGGAGACCGCCATGGCTCGCTGGCCGCGGCACGTTTGGACCTCGATTTACACCTACGGAATCATTTTCGTGGGCTTCCCCCTGTTGTGCCTGTTGGCGTACGCCTGGGTGCGAGGATGGCTGTTTTGACATGAGTGATTCGGTGGACCGGCAGACGCTGCACGATCGACTGGCCCCGCACGGGCAGGAGCATCTGCTGGCCTTTTGGGACGAGTTGGACGCCGCCGGGCGCAGCCAACTGGCCGCGCAGATTGCCGCGATCGATTTGCCGCTGATCGACTCGCTGTATCGCGGCGACGTCGACCAGCCCGATTGGGCCGAGCTGTCCCGCCGCGCCGCGCCGCCGCCGGCCATGCGGCTCGCCGAACGACTGGCCGGCAAGGCGTCGTCCTTGGGCATCACGCCGGCCGAGGCGACCGCTCGCGGCCGCGAAGCGCTGGCCGCTGGGGAGATCGGCGTGCTGCTGGTCGCCGGCGGGCAGGGGAGTCGACTGGGCTTCGAGAAGCCCAAGAGCTTGTACCCGATCGGCCCGATCTCCGGCGCAACGCTGCTGCAGATCCACGTGGAGAAGTGCCGTGCGATCGCCGCACGCTACGAGAAGTCCGCCCCGCTGTATCTGATGACCAGCCCCGCCACGCACGATGACACCGTGGCGTTCCTCGCCGAGCACGACAACCTGGGCCTGCCGGACGACGACTTGCTGGTGTTTTGCCAGGGCACCATGCCGGCGGTCGACGCGTCCACGGGCAAGCTGCTCTTGAGCGAGAAAGGCGCGCTCTTTCAGAGCCCCGACGGCCACGGCGGCACGGTGGCGGCGCTGGCGGCCAGCGGCGCCATCGAGCACATGCGCCGCCGCGGCGTGAAGCACCTGTTCTACTTCCAGGTCGACAACCCGCTGGCGCCAATCTGCGATCCCGAGTTTGTCGGCTATCATCTGCTCGCTGAGAGCGAGTTGACCTCGTTGGCGGTCGCCAAGAGCGCCCCCGAGGACAAGCTGGGCAACTTCGTGCTGATCGACAATCGGCTCAACGTGATCGAGTACAGCGATTTCCCCGCGGACGTCGCCCAGCAGCTCGACTCGTCCGGCAACTTGAAGTTCTGGGCCGGCAGCGTGGCGATTCACATGTTCGACGTGGCGTTCTTGGAGAAGTCGCTCACGCTGAAGGACTCGCTGCCGTTCCACGTGGCCAACAAGAAGGTGCCGTTCATCGACCCCGCCGGCGAGCGCATCGAACCGACTAAGCCCAACGCGCTGAAGTTCGAGCGGTTTATCTTCGACCTGCTGCCGCACGCGGCCCGACCGATCGTGGTCGAGTACGCCGAGGAGGACTCGTTCGCCCCGTTGAAGAACGCCCCCGGCGCCCCCAAGGACACGCCCGAGTACGTGCAGCGGTTCATGTTCGACCAGGCCCATCGCTGGCTCGCCGCCGCGGGGGCCGAGGTATCGCCCGGCGTGAACGTTGAGATCAGCCCGCTGTGGGCGCTGGATGCCGCGGACGTCCGGCAGCGCGTCGACCGCAGTACGAAGTTGGACAAGTCGCAGTACCTGGCGCCGGGTTAGCGCAGCACCCCGCCGACAGCCACTCCCCATGCACGTCGAAGTTGAACAGAAGTTCCGCGTCGCCGATCCGGCGGCCCTCCGTGCGCACTTGCAGCGGCTCGGCGCCACGGGCGGCGACGTGTGTCGGCAGAGCGACCGCTACTACCGCCACCCCGTGCGCGACTTCGCCGCCACCGACGAGGCGTTCCGCTTGCGGCAAGTCGGCGAGCAGTCCTGCTTCACTTACAAGGGTCCCAAGCTTGACGCGACGACCAAGACTCGCGTCGAGCGCGAGGCGGACCTGCTCCCCGGCGCCGAGAATGCCGCCGCCGCTGACGAGGTCGTCCGCCTGCTCGGGTTCGAGCCCGTCGCCACGGTCGTCAAAAGCCGCGAAACCTGGCGGCTGACGGTGGACGGGCTGGCGGTCGAGGCGGCCCTGGACGCGGTTGACGGCGTCGGCGAGTTCCTGGAACTGGAAATCGCCGTCAGTACGCCGGGCGACGCCCCCGCGGGACCGCAGGTCGACGCGGCGCGAGCGGCCCTGGCGAGCCTGGCGGCCGAATTGGGGCTCGCCGCCTCGTCCGTGGAGCGTCGCAGCTATCTGGAACTGCTGCTTGCGGGCGAGTGACGCCGCCATTGCATTTTCTTCAGGTTTCGCCGCAAGTTGTTGCGCGGCAGCGACGTTGCTGGTCGAAAACGCGTTGCCTGCCGATTCCCGCCCGAGCCTCTGTCCACGCCCCCGTGCTGGCGCCGGGCACTTCAAACCAAAATGTGCGTGAAATCACAGAGGGCACGCCCCGCGCGGCCCGCCAGCCGGCCGAACGTACCAGAACCCACCGATCCGCCCAAAACCGGCGGCTGCCTGGTGAGGTTTTCTTGACTCTCGCGGTTCAGGCTTCGACAATCTTTACGAGGTTGTCGCAGATGGCAGGGCAACCTGCCGATCTAGTTTGAGGGCGCTTGCCTGTTGCCGGTTCTGTCCGCTCGTCCGCGTCCTCTTTTCTGCCGCCCGACCGCACCAATTCTTGAGTTATGGAGTCTGAGAGCATGAAGAAGTCCCATTGGATTCTTGGAATGATCGTCGCTGGCGCCTGTGCCGGCATGGTGTTGCCGTCCGCTTCGTTCGCCCTGACCGCTGGGACGACCGTCCTGGACTGCGGCTCGTGCGGCGACGACGAGGGCGATGACGAAGAAGCCCTGCTGGCCGACTGCGGCGGCTGCGGCGACAAGGAAGAGTCGGACGACGAAGCGCTGGTCGACTGCGGTTCGTGCGGCGATGAAGAGAGCGACGATGAAGAGGCCCTGCTGGCCGACTGCGGCGGTTGCGGTGACAAAGAAGAGTCCGACGACGAAGCTTTGCTGGCCGATTGCGGCTCGTGCGGCGACGACGAGGGCGACGACGAAGAAGCCCTGCTGGCCGACTGCGGCGGTTGCGGTGACAAAGAAGAGTCCGACGACGAAGCCCTGCTGGCCGACTGCGGCTCGTGCGGCGACGACGAGGGCGACGACGAAGAAGCCCTGCTGGCCGACTGCGGCGGCTGTGGCGACAAGGAAGAGTCGGACGACGAAGTGCTGCTCGCCTAGAGCCGCCTCCGCTGGCCCGACCAGCCAAAATGCATAGTTCCCGTCGAAACGGGGCGTCCGGGGCCTTGGCCTTGGGCGCCCCGTTTTTCATGCGCTGCTGAGCCGCCGCCGCCGATCAGGCTGTGTCGCTGCTGCCTTGCTAGCGGTCGCCAAGTGACCTTCCCCCGTTTGGGCCGCTTTGGCATACTCCGCGGCCGAGCTTGCCAGAACAAGGAAGGACGCGCAGCAGGCGATGGAAATCTTCTTTTCCGTGGGCGAACCCAGCGGCGATCTCCACGGCGCCAACCTCATCGCGGCACTCCGCCGGCGAATTCCTGGATGCAAGTTTGTCGGTTACGGCGGCCCGCGCATGGCCGCGGCCGGCTGTGAACTCCACGCCGACTTGACGAAACTGGCCGTCATGTGGCTGTTGGCGGCGATCGTCAAGCTGCCCAAGTTTCTCGGCCTGTTGCGCGACGCGGACCGCTACTTTCGCGATTCGCGGCCCGACGCGGTCGTGCTGATCGACTACCCCGGCTTCAACTGGTGGATTGCTCGCCGCGCGAAAGCTCACGGCATCCCCGTCGTGTACTACGGCGCCCCGCAATTGTGGGCCTGGGCCAGCCACCGCGTGCGCAAGATGCGCAAGTACGTCGACCACGTGCTGGTCAAGTTGCCCTTCGAGGAGAAATGGTTCAACGACCGCGGCTGCCACGCCACGTACGTGGGGCATCCGTACTTCGACGAGCTGCGCGACAAGTCGCTCGACGCCGAGTTCGTCAATGCCATGGCCGGCGGCGGCGGGCGTCTGGTGACAATTCTCCCAGGATCGCGCGACCAAGAGGTGGCTGGCAACGCGGCGGATCTGCTGCGGGCCGCCCAACGGATCGGCGGACGAATCGATCATGTGCGATTCGCCGTGGCGGCGTTCAAGCCCCAGCAGGCCGAGACGGTCCGTCAATTGGCCGAAGAGTTCGATCTGAACGTCGACGTCCATGTCGGCCGCACGCCTGAGCTCATTGCAGCCGCCGACGTTTGCCTGGCTTGCTCGGGCTCAGTCTCTCTGGAACTGCTGTACCACGGCATCCCCAGCGTGATCCTGTACCGGGTTTCGTGGTTTGGCTACCAATTGCAGCGTTGGGTCCGCCGAGTGCGGTACATCACGCTCGTCAACTTGCTGACTGCCCCCGATCCGTTCACGCGTCGCCCGGCGGCCGTGTACGACCCCGGCGACCCCCTCGACGCCCACGTGCTGCTGCCGGAGTACCTCACGTGCCGCGATCGGACGCACGACGTGGCCGAACACGCCATCACGTGGCTGACCGATCCCGCCGAGCGGCTCCGCGTCGAGCACGGTCTGACCGACCTGGCCAACCGCGTGGGGCAGGGCGGAGCGTCGGTCCGCGCGGCCGACTACATTGCCAACGTGCTGGGCGAAGCGCAGGCGGGCGAGTCGCTCGCCGCGTAACCTGACGGCCGCGCGCGTTAGCATCGCTTCGGCGCGTGCATCGCGGTACAATCGCCCGCATGTTCTTCGCCGAGCCGCCGCGCAGCCAATACGACGTGCACTTTCGCCTGTTCGGCTTTCCCGTGCGCGTGCATCCGTTCTTTTGGCTGATCACCGTCTTCTTGGGTGTCGGCATTGGCCGAGACCGCAAGGTCGATCTCGCTCAACTGCTGATCTGGATTGGCGTCGTCTTCGCGTCGATCTTGATTCATGAACTGGGTCACGCGCTGATGCAACGGCGCTTCGGCGGGCGTCCGTGGATCACGCTGTACGCCTTCGGCGGGCTGGCATCGTGCAGCGATTGCGATCGGTCGCCGCGCAGTCAGATTCTCATTTCGCTGGCCGGGCCTGCCGCCGGATTCGCGTTTGCCGTGGCGGTCGTCGTGCTACTGCGGCTGACGGGTCATGTTGCGGGAATCGCGCCGGGGAGCGGGCAGCGCGCGCCGGACGGCTTCTATGCCTTGCCGCTTTTTATCGCAACTGTGTTTTGGGAGCCGCTTGCCAGCCGGCCGGCTAATCTGCTGCTGGGCAATCTGTTCTGGGTCAATATCGGTTGGGGGCTGGTGAACCTGCTGCCGATCTATCCGCTGGACGGCGGGCAGGTGTCGCGCGAGGTGCTCACGCTTAGCAACCCGCGGCGCGGCATCGTGCTCTCGCTGCAGGTCTCGATGGTTGCCGCCGCCGCCATGGCCGTGATTGGCTTGGTGGCGTGGGGCAGTCCGTTGGTTGCGTTGATGTTCGGCTCCTTGGCCTATTCCAGTTACCAGGCGCTGCAGGCCTATCGGTCGAGCAGTTGGTAGCTCTCGCTGCAAGGCAGTGGTCCAGCCTGACGACCATTCGCGGCGCATGTCTCACTTTGAGATTCGGCAAGTGCAGAACGCGGTCGTCGCGCGCACGCAAAGCGTTGCTCAACAAGCGCCGCGCGATCTTCAACGGGCGTTGTCGATGCGCGATCCGATGTACGGTCGAACGTTCAGCGCGCTATCGAACGCGCGCCGCAAACCGATCATTGATCCCTGTTGAGACGTTCGTTGCGACACTGCAATGCGTCCTAAAACGCGCTTTGAAGAAAAATTTTTGAAAAAATTTTTGGAGGCGCAGCAGGCCGTTGTCGTTCCGTGGCGGGCAGCGATTCATGATGCGACCGGCGTGACTTAGGCAGGCGCAAATCGTCTGTCGAAACCGCGTGCGACGGCGTCCGCAGCCGTCGTTCGGCAGTCGGCGCAGGCGCGGAATTGGAACACGTCGAACGTCGCGCTCGCGATGCGTCGAGCATCCCGCGCGAGAGTCGCAGCGATCGTCGATCTGCCGAGACGCACTTGCTGCAATCCTCCGATCGGCAGGTTCTTCGGCGCTGCCCAGCCCCTGCGTCTTCGCGGGCGTCTGGTCAAGAAAATGCTGGTTTTCCCGTGGAAAAACGCGATCGAGTTGCCGCCGACATCGCTCGCTCGACGCTCTCGCGCCAGGGAGAATGGTCGCTCAGCGACGTGGCGGCAATCGTTTGGAATCGCTCCGACATATTGCCGACGTATGGTCCGGCGGAGGCGTCGGCGCCATGTGCACGGGCGTGGTTTTACGCCCAGCAACGCAAGCGCCGGCGCAGTTCGCAACATGGCAACAGGCGACGGCCAGCGAAGCGAGTGTTTGACTCCGCCGCAGTCGCGAAGGCGCCCGTGGGCAGGTCGCTCAATGGCGCGCTTGCGCTGAACTCGCCTTGACATCCCCGCGCCAAACTCGTCTTCTGCTGGGGAAAAAGTGTTGCAAGAATTTTGTTGATACGTACAAATACTGCGAAGAGGCAAGGAGGCGCGTCCGTGATCGTTGTCGTTAACGGCATGGCAACATCGCGGCGATTCAACTCGCTCGTCACGGCGCCCGACTCGCTTGGCTGAGGGAAACGGCAAGTCGCCCATCTCGGGCGGCGGGATTTCTTAGAGGCGGAGGATCGCCGAGCAGTTCCCAACTGTTGCGGAACTGGCGAAATCCGCTGGACTATTTAAGGAGGATTGACTGTGGCCAAGAAGAAGCGTGCCGCCAAGAAGAAGACGGCCAAGAAGAAGGTCGCGAAGAAGAAGTCGGCCAAGAAGAAGGTCGCCAAGAAGAAGACGGCCAAGAAGAAGGTCGCCAAGAAGAAGAAGTCGGCCAAGAAGAAGGTCGCCAAGAAGAAGAAGTCGGCCAAGAAGAAGGTCGCCAAGAAGAAGGTCGCCAAGAAGAAGAAGACGGCCAAGAAGAAGGTCGCCAAGAAGAAGAAGTCGGCCAAGAAGAAGGTCGCTAAGAAGAAGAAGACGGCCAAGAAGAAGACGGCCAAGCGGAAGACCGCAAAGAAGTAACGCTGCAACTCGGCCGCGGCGTCCTCGTGGCTCCATCGTGCCGATTGCTGACTATAGAAAGAGACCGTCGCTCGCTGAGCGGCGGTCTCTTTTTTCGTACCCAACTTTCCGAGTGAGCGGGACGCGGGGGGCGTTCCGGCTATAGCACCGACAGCGTCGGCATCGGCGGCGCCGCGGCGCGCGATTGAACAATGCCGCGGACCAGGCTGCCGGCAATGCGCTCGTAGTAGGGACCCGACTGCGCGTCGGTGATGTTGCCTTCGGTCGTGCCGGCGTCGCCGCGCTCGCGGATCGGAATCTGAATGGGCACCTCGCCCAGAAACGGCACGTTCAGTTCTTCAGCCTTGGCTCGCGCGCCGCCTGAGCCGAAGATGTCGTATCGCTTGCCGCACCCCGGGCAATCGAAGTGGCTCATGTTCTCCACGACGCCCAGCACGGGGATGTTCACCTTGCCGAACATCGCGATTGCCTTCACGGCATCCAGCAAGGCCACGTCTTGGGGCGTGCAGACGACGACCGAACCGGTCAGCGGCAACAACTGCGACAGCGTCAACGCAATGTCGCCCGTGCCGGGGGGCATGTCGATGATCAGATAGTCCAAGTCGCCCCAGTCGGTGTCGCGCAAGAACTGCGTGACAGCTCCGTGCAGCATCGGGCCGCGCCACACGACGGCCTCGCCTGGCGGGACCAGAAAGCCCATGCTCATCACGGGCATGCCGTGGTAGACGACCGGTTGCAGACGCTTTTCGATGACCGTCGGCTGGCCTTCGAGCCCCAACAAATGGGGCACGCTGGGCCCGTATACGTCGGCGTCCATCAGCCCGACTTTGCAGCCGGCGTGTTTCAGAGCCAACGCCAGTGAGGCGGCCACGGTGCTCTTGCCCACGCCCCCTTTGCCCGAGCCCACCGCAATGACCGCCTTGGCCGTCAAGCCGATCTGCCCGACTGCCGTGGCGGGCCGCGCGTGCTCGGCGACTGTCACGTTGACCTCCGTGGCCCCCGGGATTTGAGTCCGCAGCCGGTCCGCCAACGCAGTGCGCGTCTCCTCCCACAACGGGGCCGCAAAACTCGTCAGCCCCAGCGTCACGTCGACGCGGCTCCCGTCGATCGCGACCGCCTGGACCTGCTCCATAGTTGCCAGGCTGCGCCCCGTTTCGGGGTCCTGAAAGTCCTGCAAAATGCGATCGACGGCTGCTCGATCTATCACGCTCATGGATTGACTCGTTTCTTTCTTATTTCGCTGATTCTGCTGGCGAAGCGGCCAGCCCAAGGGAGGCAAACTGCCACTGCTGTTCACGTCGGCGCGTGCTGACGACACGGCGTCGCGTCTGCCCGCGATTGGGTGTTAACCGCGGCCTCTTGGCCGACGGTCACCCCTGGCGGAATGTCATGTCGCCTTCGTCGGCGATCGCGACACGCACATCGGCAGAAGACTGCGGCGGAGAGCGCAGGCAGCGCAGTCGTGAAGACAATCCTGACCCCCCGCGGCGAGAAAACCAAGGCGGGCGCCGGCAAGTTTTTGACGCTCGTGCCGGCGCTTTCGGCGTGGGGCGCGGGCAGGCCCTGCTGGGCGAGGCTGCGCAGCAGCACGAAACGTCTGCGCATAAAAAATCCCTTCGCGGGTGGGGCAGCGACCCGCGAAGGGGGACCGGCATGGATAATTCCACGCCGACTGACAGTGTAACCAGACCGGACAGGCGTTGCAATTGGCTGACACAAATTCTCCCAAGAACTGCCGGTAAACCCTTGGAAATCTACCCAGAGTGCTGGAAAACAGGGGCTCTCGTGGCCATCACCCTCCCGTTGTCCTCCTTGCCGAGCCGCGCCCGTTGACGCCCCAGATCCTGGAAATTCTCACCGAACTGATCTCTCGCCCCAGCGTCAATCCACGGTTGGCTGCTCCCGACGACCCTGCCGCGGGCGAAAGTCGTGTCACCGCTTGGCTTTGCGACTTTTTTCAGCGACAGCAGTGGGCCTGGCTGACCCAGATGGTTCAGCCCGGGCGAGCCAACGCCCTGGCGGTCGTGCCGGGGCGGGCCGACCGGGTGCTGCTGTGGGAGGCGCATCAGGACACGGTCGCGGCCGCGGGGATGGATCAGCCGTTCGCGGCGGTTCAGCGGGACGGGCGGATCTATGGCCGGGGGGCCTGCGACGTGAAAGGGGGCCTGGCCGCCATCCTGGCTGCGGCCGTCGCCGCGGAGGCGGCCGCGGCGCCCTCGCAGCGGCCGACGCTGCTGGTCGCCTCGACGATCAACGAAGAATGCGGCTTCACCGGCGTCCGCGCGCTGGCTGATCTGCTGCAGGGCGGCGACCAGACTTCCACCGCCGGCTTGGAAGGCCCGCTGTCGGCGGCCGAACTCGCCAAGCTGCGCCCGCAGGCGGCCATCGTCGCCGAGCCGACCGATCTGCATGTGGTGGCCGCGCACCGCGGCGTGGTGCGCTGGCAGGCTCGCACCGCGGGGCGGGCGGCGCACTCCTCGCGCCCAGAACAGGGCGCCAACGCGGTGTACGCCATGGCGCGGGTGGTGCAGGGCGTCGAGCAGTTGCACCAGGAGCTTTCCACGGCGGACGCGCAAGTGACCGATCCGCTGCTGTCGCAGTGCGGCCCGCCGACAATTGCGGTTACAACCATCCAAGGCGGCGTCGGCGCCAACACGGTTCCCGATACGGCCGTGATCGACATCGATCGCCGCATTTCGCCGGGAGAATCGCCGGAAGAGGCGTACGAGGCGGTGAAGTCAGCACTCGCCCGCCGGGTCGAACTGGGCGAGTGCCGATTGACTCACGATCCGCCGTGGATGCAGAGCACCTGTCTGGCGGACGAGCCGTCGCGGCAGTGGGCTGAGCTGCTGGCCGCCGCAGTGCGGACGACCAGCCCGGCTTGCCAGGTCGTCGGGGTTCCCTACGGCACGAACGCCGCCACGCTCGCGGCGGCAGGCATCCCCGCGGCCGTGTTTGGCCCCGGCTCCATCCAGCAAGCGCACACGATCGACGAATACATCGAGATCGCGCAACTCGAAGCCGCCGTCGACGTGCTCACGCGCATCGGCAGCGGCGAGTATGAAATGTGAGATGTAGGATGTTTGATTGTTGATGTGAGAGGTTCTGGCGCCTCGATCACATCAACAATCTCGCATCTTCCATCTCACCTGCTCAAAACACGTCGAGCACAAAGTGGTGGCCGCTGTGGAACTTGCGGCGATTGGGGTAGTAGTTGTGCCACCGCGCGTTGTACACGGGAATCCGCATTTCCGGCGGGTACCGATGGTACAGGCTGTCGGCGCTGCGGTAGTACTCGTCACCCCAGAAGTTCTGCGGGTAGTACACGTACGGGTAGTGGTAGAACCGATTCCAGTCGGCCGTGGCGTAGGTGCCAGCCCACTGGCGGCCGTAGGCTTGCTGAGCTTCGGCGCGATCGCCCTGAGCCCAAGCAGCCAGCACCGTCAGCAGGCATGCGGCGAAAAGTATCCGACGCGCCATGAGTTTCCCCCCTCAAGAGCAAGCGGCTGGCGCACGGTCGGCGCCAGCAGAGTGTGTGTGTCGTCTGTCACTGAGAATCGGCCGCCCGGGGCCTGCCAGTTGAGCGAATATCCGTTACAACCGGCATAACCGCGCCGTCGGTCAGGCTTTCCAGCCCGACGCGGCGCGAGTGAAAGCGTGCCACGGCTCTGCGAGCCGTGAGATGCGCATGCCCAACCTCGCTGCAGCACGGCTCACAGAGCCGTCGCCCCCTCGCTGAACATCGTCAGGCTGGAAAGCCTGACCTACGCATGCGTCAACAGGACCTGTTCGCCGCCGATCCCGAGCCGTGGGAGCAGGATGCTGCGCAGACCAGGTGCGTCGCCGAGGTGGCGATCACGCAGGGCCCCGACCAGGTGTTCGACTACGAGGTGCCCGCGGCGTTTTGCGACGCCGACCAGCCGGAGCGGCTGCTGCAGGTCGGCCGGCGAGTGCGGGTGCCGTTCGGCCGCGGCGGTCGCGAGGCGATCGGCTACTGCGTGGCAATCGAGAACAAGCAGGTCGCCGCCACGCGCAAACTAAAACCCATCGCGGCCGTGCTCGACGGGCAATCGCTGCTGACCCCCGCCATGCTGCGGCTCACACGGTGGATGGCCGACCACTATCTGTGCCCCTGGGGGCAGGTGCTCGAAGCGGTCGTTCCCGCGGGCGTGCGGGGCCGAGCCGGTACGCGCGAGGTGAAGCTGCTCTCGCTGCCCGACGACGTGCGGCAGCAGCTGCAGCAGATCGACGCGCTGGGTCTGAAGTCGCCGCAACAGAAACAGGCGCTGCAAACTCTCGCCGCCTGCCGCCGCCCGGTCACCGCGGCCCAACTCGCCGAGCGCGCCGGCTGCACCACCGGGCCGGTTCGCCAACTGCTGAAGCTGGGCCTGATCGAGGAGCGGGCCGAGCGCGTCGCCACGGGCGAGTTGGTCGACGAGGTTCCCCAGCGCGAAACGCCGCTGCCGCTCAACCCCGATCAGCAGGCGGCGCTGGACCACATCATCGCGGCGCTCGATGCCCGGCAGGCGCGCGGGCTGCTGCTGCACGGCGTGACCGGCAGCGGCAAGACGGAAGTCTACCTGCAGGCGATCGACCACGTGGTTGGCTTCGGCCGGCAGGCGATCGTGCTGGTCCCCGAAATCAGCCTGACGCCGCAAACCGTGCGACGGTTTCGTTCGCGGTTCGACCGCATCGCGGTGCTGCACAGCCGACTGACCGACGTCGAGCGGCAACGCCATTGGCGGCGGATCGCCGCGGGCGAGGTGCAAGTGGTCGTGGGGGCCCGCAGCGCGGTGTTCGCCCCCACGCCGCACCTGGGGCTGATCGTCATCGACGAGGAACACGAAGCGAGCTTCAAGCAGGACAGCGCCCCGCGCTATCACGCCCGCGACGTGGCGTGGCAGCGCGCTCAGGCCGAGGGCGTGCCGTTGGTGCTGGGCAGCGCGACCCCGGCGCTCGAGTCGTGGCAACGGGCCCGCGCCGGCGAGTTCGATCTGCTTGAGTTGCCGCGGCGGGTGCTCGATCGGCCGATGCCCGAGGTGGCGATTGTCGATTTGCGCGACCGCGGCGAGACGAACTTCAGCCGCGGCGCCATCACGCGCCGCTTGCACCAGGCGATGGTCACGGCGCTGCGCGACGACGGGCAGGTGATTCTGCTGCTGAACCGCCGCGGGTTCTCCACGCACCTGCAGTGCCCGGCATGCGGTTTCGTGGCCAAGTGCGAGCACTGCGACTTGTCGCTCACGTTCCACCGCAACGACAACCTGGTGCTGTGCCACTACTGCGACTTCGAGCAACAGCCGCCCGAGTACTGCCCCGACTGCAAAAGCCGCGCAATCCGCTACGGCGGCTTGGGCACGCAAAAGCTGGAAGCGGAAGTCCGCGCGCGGTTCCCCGAGTACGCGGTCGCGCGGATGGACACCGACAGCATGCGCGGCCGCACCAGTCACGAGGAGGTGCTCGAGCGGTTCCGCCGCGGCGAGATCCGCATCCTGCTGGGCACGCAGATGATTGCCAAGGGGCTCGACTTCCCCGGCGTGACGCTGGTGGGCGTGGTCAACGCCGACACTGCGCTGCATTTGGCCGACTTTCGCGCGTCGGAGCGGACCTTTCAACTCGTCGCCCAGGTGGCCGGTCGCACGGGCCGCGGTCACCAGGGCGGCCGCGTGCTGGTGCAGACGCTCAGCCCCGACCACCCGGCGATCGTGGCGGCGGCGCGGCACGACTTTGAAATGTTCGCCCGCGAGGCGATCGTGGAACGCCGCGCGATGGGTTATCCGCCCTACGGCGCCATGGCCCGCATGGTGGTGCGCGGCCCGCAGGAGGGCCAAGCCCGCGACGCGGCGACCGACCTGGGCGAGCGGCTCCGCAGTGCGGCGGCCGGCGAGGACGACGCGCGGATTCTCGGCCCCGGCCCGGCGCCGATCCCCCGGCTGCGCGGCGAGTTCCGCTTTCACGTCCAGTTGCAGGCGCCTCGCATCGAGCAATTGCAAGACATCGTCCGCCAGGCGACGGCCAAGTTCACGCCTCCCAAAGACGTCCGCTGGATCGTCGATATCGACCCCTGGGACATGCTGTAGGGGAGAGATCAGAAGTCGGAGGCGAGAGCTCAGAAAGCCGCGACCGGTGGTCGCGGAATGCGGCCCCCTTCGCTCCGCCGCTTTGCACTTGGTTCCACGCCGCGGCCCCCCGTAGAATAACCCGCTCCCAGTTGGTCAAGTTTCTCCGAAACTTGACCAATCCGCTCGACTGACGTTTCAACAGCTCTCCACCGCCCCGTTTCACGAATCTCGCAGCGATTCGCCCACGGTCACCCTTGTCACTCGCCATGAGCTACACCGGCCTGAAACGCGTGCTGGGCGAGACGAACCTGGAGCGGAAGACGCGCCTGCTGTTCGGCACGGCGCTGCTGATTCTGATCCCCACCAGCTTCTGGTGGTACGGCGCCCGGACCGACAAAATCGTTCGCGAGACGAACTCGTTCGTCGCCCGCGCGCTGGTGAACTACGCGATGGTCGAGGCGCACATCAGCGCCCTGCAAAGCAATCCCAACGGCCCGCGCTCCAGCGAGGCCGCGAAGTGGGCGGACGCCAACTCGGCGATCACCGACGCGCTGAGCACTCGTGATTTCAACTGGTCGGTGTTGCTGCCGGAGAATGAGCAGGGGATCAGCAAGCCAACGAACAATTTTGAGTGGGACCTGATGCTGCGCTGGCAGCGATTGGGCAGGACGCTGACAAACGAAGAGCAGATCAACGACGCGTACACGCGGGACGAATCGTGGGCGCAAGCCTTTTATACCAAGACCGTCGAGCCTCGCGGCGGCGCGCAACGACCGGGTAACTCGAGCCTGGAGGAAGCGGAGGAGAAGACGTTCTACCGCTATTACCATCCGCTATTTGCCCGACAAGAATGCCTTGACTGCCACAAGTTGGTGGCGTTTGAACATATGCCCGCCTGGCCTGAGGCGAAGGTGGGCGAACTCTTGGCGGTGATCCGCGTCGACTTGGACATGGATCGCACGCTCAAGAAGCAGGCCAAGAATCAGGCGCTGCTGCTGTTTGCCGCGTTCATCACCGTGGCCCTGGCCATGGCGGCGCTCTACGCGATCGTCCGCTACGTGATCGTCAAACCGCTGAAGCACCTGCGCGACGTCAGCAACGCCGTGCGCCGCGGCGAGGTCGAAACCCGAGCGGTCATTGAGACGGGCGACGAGTTCGAGGAACTCGGCGCCGCGTTCAATCGCATGTTGCGGCAACTGCTGCGGCAGCAGGACGAGCTACGCGCCGTCAACGGCGAACTCGACGGCAAGATCGACGAGCTCGCCCAGGTGAACATGCGGCTGTACGAGATGAACCAGATCAAAAGCGATTTCCTGGCCACGGTGAGCCACGAGCTGCGCACGCCGCTCAACAGCATCATCGGGTTCAGCGATCTGCTGGCCAACGTGCAATCGCTGGACGACAAACAGCGCCGCTACGCTTCGAACATCGAGCGCTCGGGCAAGCAACTGCTGGAAATGATCAACGACATTCTCGATTTGGCCAAGATCGAGAGCGGCCGCATGCAGGTCCGCGCCAGCGAATTCGACATCGGCTCGGTCGTGCTCATGCAATGCGACATGGCCCGCCCGTTGAGCGAGAAGAAGCGGATCGACCTGCAGGTCGAGATCGCCCCGGGACTGCCCCCCATGCACCAAGATCGCGGCAAGATCGAGCAGGTGCTCAACAACCTGCTGTCCAACGCGATCAAATTCACCCCCGACGGCGGGCGGATCGAGGTCTCGGCCCGGCAAGACCGCCGCGGCGATTTGCGGCTCACCGTGGCCGACACGGGCGTGGGGATCAGCGACGCCGATCAGACGGTGATCTTCGAGAAATTCCGCCAGGGGGGCGGCGTCCAGCCGGGCGGCAATGCGATGACCCGCGAGTTTTCCGGCACGGGGTTGGGATTGTCGATCGTGCGGGAGATGTGCCGACTGCTGGGCGGCGACGTCACGCTCGACAGCGAATTGGGCCGCGGCAGCGAGTTCACCGTGGTCCTGCCGTGGTCGGCCCCCGAACAGATGAAGATCGAGTCGCCCATTGCCGATGAACTCCGAGAGCTGACCAAACCACGCCCCGACATGGCCCTGTACCGCAACAGCGGCAACGGCGACACCGGGTCGAGGTTCTAGTGAAGCGAGGAAGGATGAGCGATGAGCGATGAGCTTATCGCAATTTCGACCTCGAGCCGTCTTGTCATCGTTCATCGCTCATCGTTCATCGTTTCGTCTGACCCCCGACTGCACCGCCGATGCCTGAATCCAAGTCGCTCCCCACCGTTCATCTCTACACCGACGGCGGTTGCAGCGGCAATCCGGGGCCCGGCGGGTGGGCCTTTTTGCTGCGGCACCCGGCCACCGGCAAGCAACTGGAGCGCAGCGGCGCCGAGCGCGAGACGACCAACAACCGCATGGAACTGATGGCGGTGATCGAGGGGTTGTCCGTGCTGAAGCGCCGCTCGCAGGTCGAGCTGTTCACCGACAGCGTGTACGTGGGCAAGGGCCTGTCCGAGTGGATGCCCAAGTGGAAAGCCAACGGCTGGCGCCGTCGCGAAGGCAAGAAGTGGGCGCCCGTGAAGAACGAAGAACTGTGGCGGCAGCTCGACGAACTCGTCGGCAAGCACCAAGTGAAGTACACCCGGGTGGCCGGCCACAGCGGCCACCCCGAAAACGACCGCTGCGACGAGCTGGCCGTTGCGGCGTATCAGAAGTACCTGTAGGTCAGGCTTTCCAGCCTGACGGCGTTATCGCGTGCCACGGCTCACAGAGCCGTGGCGCCTGCAAATTGGCCCGCGCCGCTCACCACTCGGTCGGAACCGGGGCGACCTCGATCGCCACGTCCGCCACTTTCTCGCCCGCCGCGTCGTACACTAGAATCCGCCGCTCGTCGCCGGCGTCGGACATGGTGTCGACGGCCACCTTCGTGCGATCGGGCGAAGGGAAGAAGCTCGCCAGCCCGCCGGGATAGGCCAATTCGCCAGCAGTCAGCAGCACCTTGCGCTGGTTCTTGTCTGGCGCTTGCCACTGCAGCGACCAGTCGACCGGCGGCGCCTGCGGATCGTTGGGATCTTTCACCTCGAACAGGCACAACTGCGACCGGCCGTCGGCGAATTTGCAGACGCAGGTCAAATTGCCCGCGGCCGGCAGATGCGGCAACGATTCGCGGCGCACCGCGACCTGCATCGTCTTGGTGTCGTACTCGACAACTCCGCCGGTGAGATACAGGCAGTACTTGTCGCCCTGCCACGCGCTGGCCAGCAACTCGCCCGCCTCGTCGTTCAACAGGCTGTCTTCCGGTTCGACGAACAGTTTCACGCGGCCCTGCCAGTCGACGAAGCACAAGCCTTCGGATTCGTCGCTGTCGGCCAATGCGACAAATCCGCGCTTGTCGGGGCTGACCATGACGTTCTCAAACGGCATTGGCATGACTTCCAGCGGGAGCCATTGGTCGGTCGTGCGATCCCAGATTGCGTTGTGCAGCAGAATCTTCTCCGGCGGCCCCGACCAGTTGAGCGCCACGGACGTGATCTCCGTTTTCGACTCGAAGCTCGGCTCCATCATCTCCCCGTGCGAAGTGTGCAGCGAAGACGTTTGCTGCAATTCGCCATTGAGGTCGTAGATCAGCACTTGCGTTTCGACAGTCGTGTCCGATGAACCCTCCTGGTAGGTCGTCAGCGACTTGCCGATGGCGATCAGCTTGCCATCGGCGCTCAGCCCGGGCCAGGGCGTGTTCGTCTCGGCGTTGGTCAGCACGACGCGACTCTCGCCCTTGGTCACGTCGTACTCCACCAGCCGCGAACCCTCCTGGTCGGCGTAGAGGAACCGGTTGGAATCGGGGAACCAGACGACCGCGTCCGGTACGCCGCAGCCCAGCGCCGCAAGCAGAGGCAAGCCGACAAGCAGCGCGGTGCGCATGGAAGAATGCGTCGAACAGGGCAGAGCGTTCATGGCACGTCTCGAAGAGCAGCAGCGGGGGCAAAGACAACTCGGCACGACCCGTCCCTGTGCGTCCTGCAGCGGCCTCCCTGCCGGGCCGTGCGTTCCGCCATTGTACCCTGGATGCGCCGTCGGGGCGGAATCCCCCAGCGACTGCGGCTGATGCCGCGGGATCAAGCGATCTGCCGCCGTAGGTTTTGCTCCGCCGCTGGGGGCGAGCCGTTGCCGCCGAAGTACCACTAGGCCCCGCCAGCCGCCCGCTCCATTGCCCAATACACCATGTCGGTCTCGGCCTGCCTGACGCCCAGGCGGGCGAGTTTCGACGCGACCTGGCCGCGGTGGTAGCTCGTGTGGTTGACGATGTGCCGCAGCACGACCCAGGGCGGCAGCACCGCGACCCGCTCGCCGCGGCGGAACTCATGCGGCGCGGCGAGGTATTCGGGCGTCAGCTTCGGCTGCAGGGCAGCGAACCGCTGGTAGGCTTCCTCTAACAGCGCGGCGGCCGCGTCGGGCGTGGCAATCTCTTCTTCGGCGGGGAATGTCTCGGCTGACTCGTCGGCCAGCCCCCGCAGCCAGCCGTCGGTGACGATGGCAATGTGATACACGGTCGCGCGGACCGAACTCCACCCCGGCGCCGGCTCGGCCGCGTACTGTTCCGGCGACAGTTGCCGGCAGGCGGACAGCATCTTGTCGTTGGCCCAGCGGTTGAAGTCGTACAGCGAAGCGAAGTCGTCAGTCATGGCGGTCAGAGTACGGTGTAAGGAATCGAGTGGGCGGGACGCATTTGACTCGCGCCTTTGGGAAGCCCGCGACTACGGCACGCGACCAAATCACTTCGCCTCGTCGCGCGGCCCGATCCAGGCGTGTGGATTGTGGGCCACTTCCCACAGGTGCCCGTCGAGATCGGCGAAGTATCCGCTGTAGCCGCCCCAGAACACGTGCTGCGGCTGTTTGACCACCGTCGCCCCGACAGCGGCCGCTTGCGCGATCACGGCGTCGACCTCCGCTTCGCTCTCCACGTTGTGCGCCAGCGCCACGCCAGAGAATCCCGACCCGGCGGCGGAAACCGTCGCGTCCTCGGCCAACGCGTCGCGCCCGTACAGCCCCAGCCACGTGCCGTTGAGCGTAAAGAACGCCACCTCGGGCGGCGACTCCAGGCGGGGAAATCCCAGGCCCTGCTCGTAGAAGCTGACGGCGGCGGGCAAATCGCGCACGCCGAGGGTGATCATGCTAATGCGGGGCGACATGGCAGGGTCCTAGAGTTGGTTTCAAATCCCCCTCCCTCGAAGGGAGAGGCCAGGGGAGGGCTTCCCAACGCCGGAGTTTTCGCCCCTCTCCCAGCCTCTCCCCTCAGGGAAGAGGGGTATTGAAACTGCCTCTAGGCAGGCGAACGACGCGACGTTGGCAACGGCGCCCGCATCATACCACGCCAAACCGCCGAGCGTCGCCGCACGTGCAAACAGGCAATTCCCAGCGGGGCGACGACGCTCGCACATCCAAGAGCAATCGAGACGAACCGCATTCAACCCCGTCGCCACGGCGGTCGCGGTCGGCCCAATGTGGCCGATTCGCGCCCACGTTGCTGTCCGCCAAGGCTGTTCTCAGTTGACTGCTGCATGGTTGTCTCGACTCCCCGCTGATGGGGTACGCCAGTTGCACCCACGAGTGCTCGCATTCGCCACGCCCGACGCAATATCCGTCTTTGTACTCACTCCGAGCCAACGGCTTCTCAGCTCCATGTCGTTAGAAACCACGCTTCGATTGCTGTGCGGCCTGCTGCTGGTGGCCGCCAATGCCTTCTTCGTCGCCACGGAGTTCGCCCTGACGCGCGTGCGGCAATACCCGGCCGATGACTTCCAGAGCCACCGCGGGCTGCGACGCGCGTGGAAGATGACCGAGGAGTTAGAGATTTATCTGACGGGGTGCCAGGTGGGCATCACGTTCACCAGCATCCTGCTGGGCATTATCGTCGAGCCGGCCGTCACGCGCAGCATGGCCCCGCTACTGACCGCTCTGGGCGTCAACGCGTCGGCCGCCCACGGCGTCGGGCTGGTCGTCGGCTTGATCCTGATCAATCTGGTGCACACGATCTGGGCCGAGCAATCGCCGACGTACCTGGGCATCGAAAAGTCAAAGCTGGTCGCCAAGTACTGCGCGATCCCACACCACTGGTGGACCAAGCTCGTCTATCCGCTGCTGATCGTCGGCGACGGCATGGCGAAGTGGACGTTGCGTTTGTTCGGCATCGAAATGCGCCGGTCGTGGACCGAAGCGGAGCGGGGCGGCGACGACTCTCAGTCCAGCTCGCGACCGGCCACCCGCGGCGAGCTGATCGAACAGATGGGCGCTCTGTTGCGCCGCGGGGACCTGCCGCCCGATCGTTGCGAGGAGGTGCTGCAGGCGGTTAAGTTGGACGATATGCCGGTCACCGAGGCCCTGGTGGCGCGCGACGACGTAGTCGTCCTGCGTGCCGATGAGCCGTTCGCCGCCAGCGCTCAGCGGATCGGCGAAACGAAGAAGACGCGCTACCCGCTCGTCGACGGCGACTTGGACGGCGTCGTCGGGGTGGTGTACCTGCCGGAAGTGTTCGCCCATCTCGATCAACTGATCGCCGGGGAGAAGACGCTCAGCGAGATTGCCGAATCGCCGCTGCGGCTCGACGCCACGTTGCCGCTGAGCGACGCGATCGACCGCTTTCAGGACGCGGGACACGAATTGGCCGTGGTCGAGCGGGACGGCTCGGCGATTGGCGTGGTGACGCTGACCGATGCGGTGGAGGTCGTGATCGGCCAGGTCGAGGACCCGCTGGATCGCAAGCTGCAAGCCACGTAAGCCATGTCTCCACAGCCGCCGCACGTTCCCATGTCCCAGCCCGACAGTCGCAAACCACTCATCGAAATTGGCATCGTCGCCGCGTCGCTGGACGCCGTCGCCCTGACGGCGGTCGAGCAGGCCGCCAATCGCCTGTGGCAACGGCTTGCCAACGTGATGGAGCAATTCGAGTGGCGGATCGCCATCGCGCCCTGCGACGAATGCGGCAGCCAGGATTCTGTCGAACCGATGACACTGCTGGATCTGGCCCAGCAGCAGCGAGACGCCCGCGGGTGGGACTTTGCGCTGGTCGTCACCGCCGCCGATTTGGCGAGCCACTACAAGCCCTTCAGCTTTGCGGCAATCTCCAGCGCGCTGGACGCCGCGGTCGTCTCGACGGCGCGGATCGATCCCCGCTCCAGCGATCTGGAAACGACGGACGAGCAGCGCCGCGACGCGCTGCAAGACCGACTGGCTCACTTGGTGCTGCACTGCTTTGGGCATTGGCTCGGACTCGCACACGACCCGGACCCGGGCAACGTGATGCACCCGATCGAGTCCGTCGGCGACCTGCGGTCCGATCGGGCCTTTACCGCCGAGCAGCTGGCCCTGATGCGGTCGACGTTGGAGGACATCGCCGATCAGCGGTTGGAGGAGCAGGCCGAGTTTCGCAAGTCGCGACGGCCCGTGTTCTACCTGCGGGCGGCCTGGGAGAATCGCGACGAGATCCGCGACGCCGTGCTGCAGGCTCGGCCGTGGCAGTTTCCTATCCGGCTCAGTCGTCTGACCACGGCCGCGGTCTCCACGGTATTGATCCTGCTGATGACGGCCGAAACCTGGGACGTCGCCAGCAGCCAGTCGGGAACGACCGTCGTCGTTTTGTCGTTGGTCGCGCTGGGGGCCACCACCGGCTACGTCGCCGTCCGGCAGCGCCTGCTGCTGGGCCGCGACGGCGGCCGCCTGACCGAACAGATCGTCACCAGCAACGTGGCTGCCGTGGTGATCGTGGCGGTGGGGATGTTGGTCACCTACGCGCTGCTGCTGGCGTTGGCGCTGACGGCGGGGTGGTGCTTGTTCCCGCAGCGCGTGTTGGACGGTTGGGTCGCGTCGATCGCCAAGCCGTTGGAGGCCGTGCACCATCTACTGGTCGCCGGATTCGTCGCGTCGCTGGGAATCATCATCGGCGCGCTGGGCGCCTCGTTCGAGCAGCACCACTATTTCCGCCACGTCGTGTTTGTGGACGAAGAACTGTGAGCGGGGCCGCCCCTGGCCGCGACCCCGCTCACCCGTGGTGTTTCTCCTACCGCTTCTGCCGATCGCGCTGCAGGCGTTCGAATTCCTCCTGCAACGACTGCTTCGACGACGGCAGTGACACGACGTACTGCCGGTCGTATTCGACGGCGTAGCTGTAGTCGATCTGCCGGGCGTCGTCCCCCGCGGCGTTGGCGGCGACCTGCACGTCCCACCGCAGCAGTCCCATCGGCCGTTCGATCCGCTGGTACTGCTTGTCGTCGCTGATGTCGTCGCTGGTGTCGCCCAGCGTGACGCGGATGTCGGCGCCGCCCTCGGCATGCGGCAATCGATCCACGAGCCGCACGTCGGTCGGTTGGTTGGAGTAATTCTCGATGAACAGCCGGTAATCGAACCGCGTCTCGCGATTGCCGCCTTGCACCTTGTCGTCGCGATCGGCCAACTCGCGCCGCGTGCGCAGTTGCGGGTTGGCGCCAAAGCCAACGACGAACGTTTGCCCGCGGGCGACGGTGGGGATCTCGCCCCGCCCGACGAACCGACCGTCCAGGTACGCGGTCATCGGCCCGGCCAGAAGGTCCTCCTCGCTGGCGTTCATCAGCTCCGCCTCGCGATACACGTAGGGCGACAGCACCGGCGTGGCCACGTGGTAGAAGTGGCTGTCCATGTCGGTCTGCATGATGCGCACCATCTGCTGGTCGGAGCGGCTCGCCAGGCTCACGGGGCCGCTCAGGCGGTAGCTCAGGCTGGGCCCCTCGCCCGGCATGCTGGGCTCATTGCGCAGCACGCTGAGCGTGACTGCGTCGCCGTTGATCTCCAACTGCTGCGACGCGCAGGCGAACGTGTTGAGGTCCCAACTGAGCGTCGAGTTGCTCTGGAACGTGACCGCGTTGCCGGCTTGCATTTGCAGCTCGATCTTCTTGCGATTGAGCCCCTCGAGATTGTCGATCACCTGCCCCCGCGACATGCCGCGCCCGTAGTTGCCGAACAGGTCGCCGACCGCCTGCTGCCCCGACGCCTCATTGGGCGTTTGCGCGACGACCTCGGGCTGCAACGTCACGTGAAACGGCGCCAGCCCCGGCCCCGCGGCGGCCAACGCGGGCGACGCCGTGGACAGTGTCAGCCGCACGTCGTCCCAGTTCTCGCCCGTGAGTTGGTGAATCAGTGCGTTGTACTCGACGCTCACTTGCTGTCGCTCGCCGCCGGCGCGCATGGTGTACGCCGGCGACCAGCCGCAGCCGTTGACCAGGTAGTTCAGCCGTACGTCGACGGGGCCGTCGGATTGCTTGTGCAGAAACAGCACGGCCTCGCGCACCGTGCGCTCGGCGCCGCGGGTCAGTTCGCCCCGCTGGCGCTGCAGCAACTGCATCTGCTCGTTGAGGTCGTGCATCTGCCGCTGCAGGTCGACCTCCTGCTCGGCGATCTGCTCGCGTTGCTCGAAGGCGAACAACGTGACGCGCTCCAGCGCCTCGGCGTCGAGCACGCCGCTGGACAGGTCGCCGTGGGCGGTCTCGGCGGAGAAGGTCTCCATGCGGTCGAGGTACGCGGCCCGCTTGCCCAACAGCTCGAGCTTCTTCTGCGCGAGCATCGTTTGCTGTTGCGTCTCGCGAATCTGCTCGTCCAGGGCCCGGACCTCGTCGCGCGGCTCCTCGCCCACGGCACGGGTGCGGAAGCGGACCGCGCGGATCTCCACGTCGTCGGCGCCCTCGGCAAACAGGCTGTCGGGGACGATCTGCTCGGGCAGGCCGGTGACGACCACCTCGAGGCTGCCCGCCGCGCCGTCGACCGGCACGGTCCGCGTGATCTGGGCCTGCCCGCGGTAGAGCGTCACCTCCGCCACGCGACCGTCGACCGCCCATGCCGCGCCGGCGGCGGCAAGTACTGCCAGGACGCTCGCCACCGCCATCGCCGCTTGCCGTCTCCAGTTCCTGAGGTGCATCTTGAGGTTCCTTGAGTGAGAGAAAAGAAGCGCGTCTTCGTGTGAGCGGCAGGCGCGACTCGCCGCTGCTCCTGCCTCTGTCTGCTTTCTATCCCAGGGCGCTGCCGCGCGACAATTTCAATCGCGCAACGGGATTGTAACGACCGTCGTGGGCGAGGTTCGAGATGCCGATTCCGTCGCCGTGCATTTCAGTTCCTATCCGGGGCAAGAAGGGGGCGGGAAACCATCTCCCAACCCTCAAAAGTGCGAACGCTCACCTCCGCCACGCCAACGCGTGTTGCCGCTGCTAGCAGGGAACACGCGCAGGTTGCCCTTCCGCCACCGTGGGCGGCAAGTAACCAATCCGCGTCGGACTCGCACCGAAAAACGCGGCAAACCGCGCTGGTATGGAGATTGCATCCCATTTCCTGTGCATGCCGTGCCGCGTGCGACTTACACAGATTGCATCCCACAAGGAGATATTCATGGCTGTCGAAACCAAATACGACCTCAAAGAATCCACGATCGCGAAGCTGCAGGATTTGATTCAGGCAAACATCGATTCGTACAACGGCTTTCACGAGTCGGCTGAGGAACTCGCCGACGAGCGTCTGTCGAAGCTGTTCCGCGAGATCGGCGATTGCCGATCGGCCCAAGCGACCGAACTGCAGAACTACGTGGAGATCAACAATGAAGACGCCCAGGACGACGGCAGCGTCGCGGCTAAATTGCACCGCGTCTGGATCAACATCCGCGGGAAACTCAACGGCGGAGACGCCCACGCCATCTTGGCCGAAGCCGAGCGGGGCGAAGATCACATCAAGGAGGCATACGAAGACGTACTCACCGAAACCGCGGGCAGTGCGATGAACGACGTGCTGACCGCCCAGTACGCCAAGGTCAAGGAAGGTCACGACAAAATCCGCGACCTCCGCGACAGCTACGCGAAGAAATAGATCGACAAATCTGAGCAACGACGCCTCCGGGCGAAGGAGCAGCCGGCCGGTTCAACAAACCGGCCAGCTATTTTTGTGCGCTGCTTCTGTGCAGTGCTGGTTATCTGCACGCCGCCAAGCCGCGGTCTGCCGACGGCGAGTTTTGCTCGACTTCTGCTTTTGCACCGAAACGCGAATTTCGGAGCAAAACTCAAGACATCGACGCGGCCGCAGACTGCGGAACTCACAACCAGCCAACGACTTGTGTGCCGGGCGCCGTGGCGTCCGTCGGGAGTTTTGCTAGCAAAACGTGTCTCGCTGAGCAAAAGTCACGCTGCCGCGCTCGTGAACGCTCGCCGGCCGCTTGGCCGCGTCGAATGCAGCGCGCAGCAGGTTCACTCTACGCGATCGCGTGGCTCATTTTCCAGTGAAATCGATCCGGAAGAACCGCAGCGGAGAGTGTTGCCGCGCCGAAGCCGTAACTGCTGCGAGGTCATTTCAGTTCGTCCGGGCCGAGCGGCTGCCGTGCTCCGTGTCGTACGGTGAGCACGTAGACCGCCTCGTTGCTCACTTCGTAGAGAATGCGGTAGACGCCGAACAAAGCTTGACGGACTTCGCGTCCTGCTTCGTCGGGGCCATAGAGGACTTGATAAGCCAGCGGCTGCTCGGGGAGCGAGAGAACGAACGCGTGCAGCCGATTGACCCACCGCAAAGCCTGTTCGGGCGAGTCTCGCGCAATGTAATCGCCGATCGCTTCGATCTGGCGAAGCGCCTCTTCGGAGAGAACAAGCTTACGAGGCATAACGAGACCGGAGCCGCGCAAACGCCTCGGCTTCGCCCACGGTGCGTCCCGCGTCGACATCCGCCAAGCCGCGCCTCACAGTAGCGAGCGTCTCGGCCGCATCGTCGTCGCTGACGCCGAGCATGGCGTCATAAACGTCGGTGCGCATGACAACGTACTTGCCGCGCTGCCCGATAATCTCCAATGGCCCGCCGGCTTGTTCGAGGGCCAATTCCGTCTCGGGCGTGATGGGGGAGTCGCTCATGCTGGAAGTATAGCACCTGGCACGAGGGACGGCGAGAGAATTCGCAGGCGCGGCAGGCGCACGTCCACGTTGGCGAACCCTGAGAAGGTGGCCGCCGGCCCGGCCGTCCTGTGGCTTGGCCTCGTACCGGCATGCAGCGAGCATTTTGTTGGGGCCGTGCCGTTTCTTCTGCTACAATTCACCATTGTGCCGCCAAAGTTGGAGGGCGCGGGGGGGATAAAGCGTCCCGTGTCATCAGTTGAAAGCTCTAACTTGTAGGTGCCGCCATGATTGGCTCTCGTCTTCTTTCAACCGCCACGCTCTTGGCGGTTGCTGCAACCGCACCAAACTTCGCGCGGTGCGACTCGTTCGGCGCCGGAGTGGACGCCTTCTCGATTGACTTCGTGACCGTCGGCAGTCCGGGGAACGCCCCCGACCTGACGGGTTTTCCGTCCGCCGTCGGCGCGGTCGACCACCAGTACCGCATCGGCGTGTACGAAGTCTCCGAACAGATGATCGATGCGGCCAACGCCCTGGGCGGGTTGGGAATCTCGCACGACGGCCGCGGTCCCGACAAACCCGCAACGAGCGTCTCCTGGCTCGAAGCGGCGAAGTTTGCCAATTGGCTCAACACCAGCACGGGAAACGCGCCGGCCTACAAGTTCGATGGCGGCGGCGATCTGCAGTTCTGGGCGCCGGGGGACGCGGGCTACAATTCAGACAACCCCCTGCGAAACGCCGAGTCGCTGTACTTTCTGCCGACGGTCGACGAGTGGTACAAGGCGGCCTATTATGATCCAAATGCTGTAGCGTATTGGGATTATCCAAGTGGAAGTAACACGGATCCGATTCCGGTGACCAGTGGGACCGACGCGGGGACAGCCGTGTTCTCGCAGTCCGAGATCACGGGCCCGGCCGCCATCATGCAAGCAGGCGGACTGAGTCCGCTGGGCACAATGGCTCAAGGCGGCAATGTGACCGAATGGCAGGAAACGCCATACGGGGGATTCTCGGACCCAATTGGAGCTCGTTTTGGACGCGGTGGAAATTGGGATACTACGCAGACTGCATTGGCCTCGACGGACGGCGCGACGGCGTCGCCGACGGTCGAGTCGCGGACTTTAGGTTTTCGCGTAGCCAGTCGCATCCCCGAGCCCGCCGCTGCCGCGCAGTGCCTGCTGCTCGTGTTCAGTGCGGCTTGGTATCTGGCAACGCGCCGCCACGCGTCGGTTTGATTCCCGCGCCAAATGCGCCGCGCCTCGTCCGTGGCGTTTCCTCTCACCGCTCGAGAGCATCATGCAGGTGTGAGTCGCCCCGTCATGGGCGTCAGTATGTAGCCAGGGCCGACGGGTTGTCACGACCCGCACTTCGAGGTGCGTGCCGAATCGTCCCGGAGGGACGATAATGAGAATAGCCCAGCGATTCATCGCTGGGAGAGCAAAAGCAATAGGAAGCGGAAGTCCCGTCAGGGACGACTGACGCGGACCGCCAGGCGACGGGCTCTCAGCCGTCCCTGACGGGACTGCGGGCGACCTGTCCGGCCGACCCTTTCAGATTCTCCCTCCGGGAGAGTTGGAAATGTGGGTCACGACGGGACCGGAGGTCCTGGGGCAAAGTGGAGCGCGCCCTTTCAGGGCTTCCGAATCGACGGGTCCGGCAGACCCAGGGCTGCGCCCTGGGCTTTCGTAGGTTGGCCTTTCAGGCCAATGTGGCAGTCGGCTGGCGGCAAGTGGCAGTTGGCGATTGGTTGCTGGCCGAAGGCAGGCGCCGTTGCCGGGCGTCGTGCTCGTCGTGCCGTTGTGGTTCAGTCCGCTGCAGTTCACCCAAAGCCTGGCGCACTTAGCGTCCTTGGCGGTTCCGCTTCGTGAGGGCGGCGAGTTCAGGTCGCGCTCGCTACGCGCGCCGTGCACGTCGGCCGCGGCTGGTCGCTGTCGCGGCCGTGGCGATGGCGCCCGCGACGAGCAAGCCCAGCGTCGTCGGTTCGGGGACAGGCGTCGCACCCGTGCCGCCGTTGGCTTGCCGCTGCCAGATTAAGAAGTCGCCGCCGCCGATCCAGCCGTCGCCGTTGGCGTCGCCCAGCGGGTGCAGGTCGATGCCAAATTCAAAGTCGATGCCGCTGGCGCCGAAGTTGACTTCCCAGGTCAGCAGATCGCCGAGGGTGACGCGGCCGTCGGCGTCGAAGTCGCTGGGGAGCAGGCCGATCAGTTGCGCCAGCTTGTCCTGGCTGAGCTGCTCGACCGGCGTGGCGCCCGGCGTGTTGAACGTGGCGTTGATCACCTCGATCGCTTCGTTAGCGACCAGCCCCTGGATGTAGGCCGAGGGGTGGATCGGGTCTTTGAAGATGTCGAACTGCCCGCCGAAGTTGGGGCCCAGGTTGACTTGATGCCCCATGATCGAAAACGCGTCGGGGTCGGCCACCCGCTCGGCGAACATGCCGTACACGTCGACCACCGGCGCGCCGTACTCGGCGCCCAGCGCGTCGAGCGTGTCGGCCCAGTCGACCGACAGGGCCGCATATTCGTTGAGCCATCGCTGGCGCTGCCCCAGGAAATTGGTTGCGGCCAGATCCACAAACGGCACGCGCGACATATCGGGCAGGTTGAACATGACCACCTCCATGCCCGCGCCGCGCAGGGTGCTGAGGATTGTCTCCACGTTGCCGGCTGCGTCATCCAGCGTGCGCTCGTAGCCAAATCCCAGCGTGATCGGCAGCGACGCCTGGTAGAAGAAATCGTTGCCGCCAATCCACAGCAGGGCCAAATCGCCGGCGCCAAAGTTCGCCGCGGCCGCGGCGTGCTGCCCCTGCCGCAGCAGCGCATCGGACGTGGCGCCCGAGACGGCGTAGTTCGTCCACGGGACGCCCATTTGATGGGCCACGTGCGCCGCGGCCACGGGGCTGCGATTGCCCAGATTGTCGTCGAACAGGCTATCGCCCAGCGAGACGACGTTGTTGAACTGTCCAGCGCACAGGACGCCCTGCGGGCCCAGCGCAAGCAGCGCGGCCCCCAGGGCGAGCAAGTATCGAGTCATGACCGAAACCTCTTGTGATACGAGTCCCGTGCGGGACCCGCATTCTACGCGGCTGTTTCGATTGAGAACAGCCGTCGAGAGCCGGCGAGAACGTGATGGCCAGACGGCACGCGATGGAGGCGGTTGAAATTGGGCGGCCTGCAGACGCAGCGTCGCCGCAGTGTCTCCACCCCTAGGGGGCTACTTGTCCTACGGCCGTTGCGAGCGACGCCGGCGGCAGGTCAAACCCGCTGCCAGCACAATCAGCGCCCCCGTTGCCGGTTCCGGGACGATGCCGGCAGCGGCGGGGGGATTCGCTAGCACTTGTTGCTGCCAAATGAGAAAGTCGTCGCCGGTCACGCGGTCGTCGTCGTTCGCGTCGCCCGTGGCGTGGGCGCCCACGTCGCCGCCCGGCGCTCCCAGGCCGAAGCCCGACCGCCACGCGGCCAGGTCGGTGGCGTCCACCTTGCCGTTCTCGTCGAAGTCGCCCGCACTCAACCCAATCAACTCGGCCAGCTCCGGCACGGTCAGCGGCGCGATCGGCATCGCGCCGGCGGCAGCGAAGAACGAATTGATCTGGTCGATTGCCGCGTTGGCGATCAGGCCCTGCACGTACGCCGAGGGGTGGATCGAATCCGCAAAGATATCGAACTGCCCGCCGTACTGCGGACCGAGGTTCACGGGATGGTCGAGAATGGAAAGCGCCGCCGGATCGGCAATTCGCTCGTTGAACAAACCGAATACATCCACCACGGGCGCGCCGTACTGTTGCCCGAGGGCCTGCATCCGCGTCGCCCACTCGGCCGACGCCCGGCTGTACTCGCTGAGGAACCGCTCGCGCTGGCCGATCAGCCCGGGCGCCGCGGCGTCGACCAGCGGCACCTGCGCCATATCAGGCAGGTTGAAGAGCACGACGTCCATGCCGGCGCCGGTGAGCGTGCTGAGCGCCGTCTCGACGTTCGCCTGCGCGTCGTCGAGCGTCGCCGTGAGCGAACCACCGACGACGACTGTGAAGTACGCGTAGAAGAAGTCGTTCCCGCCGATCCACAGCATGGCCAGGTCGCCGTCGCCAAAGTTCGCCGCGGCGGTCGTGTGCTGGCCGTCGGCAATCAAATCGTCGGACGTGGCCCCCGATTTGGCCAACTTGGTCCACGGCACGCCCAGCCGCGCGGCGATGTGCTCGGCGGCCACGGGGCTGCGCGTGCCAGCGGTGTCGTCCTGCAGACTGTCGCCCAACGACACGATGTTGTTAAACAGCGCGGCGTGCAGAACGGCCGCCCAGCACCACGCGGCCAGCGCTGCGGTCGGGGCAATTGTGCGGCGAATCATGGTCAGCTCCGACTGTCCGGCTGGTGCTGGCGGCGGGAGCGTCATTGTAGGCCGAACGCCTTGTCCAGGCCAAATCTCCTCGCGGCGCGCTTCGTCGGGGTGGCTGGGGACGACCAACGGGAGCCCCCAGGAAGATTCCTGGGGGCTCCGCTGCGCTGCGTCCCCAGCCACCCGCTGCAACAGCACTGCGCCATTCCCACGTCGACAAGAATGTGACTTTTCCCACCGCATCGCGGTACAATCTCCCGCGGCGAATCGCGACGGCGGCCGCGGCAGCCCCATCCTGCGAGACAACCCGACGCCCCCACGAGGCAACCATGGCCAACCGCGACACGCTGGGCGGGGTCATCCACACCTACCAGCAGTACGACCCCAAGCGGTTCCCCAGCCCCACGCAGGAGCCGCCCGACATGGTCTCCTCGGCGTTTGAACACATGCTGATGTTCGGCGAGCGCCGCGAGCTGACGCCCGAGGAGTTGGCCCGCGCGGTGCGGCTCGACCCCAGCCAGATCGCCGGGTTGGGCCCCAGCATCGACGCGCTGCTGGCGATGCTGCGCGAGCGCAAGCGGAAGATCCTCGAGCGCTACGAGACGCGCAAAGTCCGTCGCCGCGCGGAAAAAGCGTTCCGCCAGCAGGCCAGCGCCATCGATCCGCCGCGCAAACAGCGCGACCGCTTCCGCCAGGCGGTGAACCAGGAACAGATCCGCGAGTTGGAGCGACTGTGGTACGCCGCGGGCGACGACCAATCGCCCTTCGCCCGCTCGCTGGTCGGGCTGATCGAAACGCTGGGCGACAAATACCAAGTCGAGCAACTGGCCGCCAAGTACGAATTCACCGGCCGCGAGTCGATGACCGTCCCGCAGGCGATTGCGGTCAAGGAAGAGCTGGAGAAAATCGACGAGCTGATCAAGCAGCTCGAGGAAGCACGCGAAACGGCGCAGATCGGCGTGATCGACATGGAGGCGCTGGCCGAGTTCGCCGAGCCGGGCGACGTGGAGCAGCTGGGCGCGTTGCAGCAGCAGGTGCAGGATTACCTGCGCGAGATGGCCGAGCGGCAAGGCCTGGAGCAGCGCGGCGGCAGCTTCCAACTCACCCCCAAGGCGTACCGCATCTTTCAGGGCAAGCTGCTCGAGCGGCTGTTCAGCAGCCTGCAGGCGTCGCGCAGCGGTCGGCATACGGGCCCCGTCGTCGGCGAGGGCGCCGTGGAGCTGCAATCGACGCGGCCGTACGAGTTTGGCGACTCGGTGGCCAACATGGACATTCCCGGTTCGCTGGTCAACGCGATGATCCGCCGCGGCCCGGGGCGGGGCCCGGTGCGTCTGCATCAGGACGACATCGTGATCCACCGCACGCGCAACAATCCCAAGTGCGCCACCTGCGTCGTGATGGATATGAGCGGCTCGATGCGCTACGACGGGCAGTACATCAACGTCAAGCGAATGGCGCTGGCCCTGGAGGGGCTGATCCGCAGCGAGTACCCGGGCGACTATCTGCAGTTCATCGACATGCACACGTTCGCCCGGCCGGTCGAGCGGGGGCGGATCATCGAACTGATGCCCAAACCGGTCACGGTGTACGACCCGGTCGTGCGGCTGCGGGCTGACATGAGCCGCGAGGAAGTGAGCGAGCACATGGTTCCGCCGCACTTCACGAACATCCAGCACGGGCTCTCGACCGCCCGGCGTCTGCTGGCCAGCCGCGACACGCCCAATCGACAGATTGTGCTGATCACCGACGGGCTGCCGACGGCTCATTTTGAAGAGCAGATGCTGTACATGCTCTACCCGCCCGACCCGCGGACTGAGCAGGCCACGATGCGCGAGGGCAGCCTGTGCAGTCGTGAAGGGATCACGATCAACATTTTTCTGCTGCCCAGTTGGTCACAAACCGAAGAGGACGTGCGCTTTGCCTATCGGCTGGCAGAGTCGACCACGGGGCGCGTGTTTTTCACCGCCGGGACGGATCTGGACCGCTACGTGGTGTGGGACTACGTGAGCCGCCGCCGCGAGATCGTCGGCTGAGGCGGATCACTTCGCGCGGGACGGCACTGTGAGCCGTGCGATTTGCGATGGCGGTCGCCCCCGCGCAGGGCTCACAGAGCCGTGGCACACGGGGTCGCTAGGCCTGCTAAGTCGCCGCGGCGAGCCGCTTTGCGTCAACCCGCACCGGCATCCGCCGCCGCAAACTCAGCGCAGTTCCTCGAAACCCGCACCGGGCGCCTTGGTTCGTGTTGCTAGCGTTGGGTAAGCTCTACGTTTCCCGTGCCGAGGGGCAGGATAAATCTTGCCGCTCCGCCGATAACCCACTAAAGTCCCCGCGCTTCCCTCTCCCGCTACCCCCCAGGCTGCCGGCGGCGGCGGCCTCCCCAGGCAGGTTACCTATGGCTTATTCCGACCGCAGATCCGCTTCGTGCGCCCTGCTGGCCGCGTGTTTTTCCCTGTTCGTCGCCGCGGCTGCGCCCGCCCGCGCTGCCGCTCCTGCCAGCGATGCCGTGATGTCCGCGGCGACCCGCGGGTTCGTGTCGATCGCGGACCTCAAGGCGCTGGAGGCCCATTGGCAGCAAACGCAGCTCGGCCAGATGATGCAGGACGAGTCGATGCGGCCGTTCGTCGAGGACGCCAAGCTGCAAATCCAGCGCAAGATGGCCGGCGTGCATCAAAAGCTCGGCTTGCGGCTGGAGGACCTGCGCGAGGTGGCCGCCGGCGAGATCGGCATGGCGATGATTGAGCGGCAGAACGACCGCGCGGCCGTGGCGGTCACCGTGGACATTGCCGGGCGGCAAGCGGCCGCAGGGCAACTGTTCGCCAAGATCGACGCCGACCTGACCAAGCGGAACGCCAAGCGCTCGATCGCCAATGCCGCTGGCGTGGCGATGACCGTGTACGACATCCCCCCGCAGCGCAACGGCGACATCGCCCGCACCGCTGTGTTCTTTGCGACCAACGACCTGCTGTGCGCCGTGGACAACCGGGCCGAAGCGGAAGAGATGGTCCGCCGCGCGGCAGGACAGGGCGGCGACGCGCTGCGCGACGTGAAGCCCTATCAGGAAACGATGCGGCGCTGCACGGCCGAGGCCGACGGCCTGGCGCCCGAGCTGCGGTGGTTTGCCGATCCGTTTGGTTACGCTCGGGCCGCACGGTCGATGCGTCGTCCGGGCGCCGAGCCGCCGGGGAAAGACTACGTCGAGATCCTCAACAGCCAGGGCTTCGACGCCGTGCAAGGCGCGGGCGGGTTTGTGAATCTGATCGTCGGCGGCGCGTTCGAGGTGCTGCACCGCACGGCAATTTACGCCCCGCCGGTGCCGGGGGCCGAAGACAAGTATCGCCTGGCGATGCGGATGATGCAGTTCCCCAACGGCGGCCAACTGGACCCGCAACCGTGGATTCCCCGCGGGCTGGCCAGCTACCGCACGTTCAACATGGACCTGAAGAACGCGTTCGACCACGTCGACACGCTGTTCGACGCCATCGCCGGTTACGAAAACGCGTTTGCCGACGTGGTCGAGGGGCTCCGCAAAGACCCCTACGGCCCGCAGGTCGACGTCGAGAAAGACTTTGTCGCGCACCTGGGCAATCGCGTGTCGCTGGTGACCGACTACCAAGTGCCCATCACCACCAAGAGCGAGCGGTACCTGTTCGCCCTGGAGGTCAAGAACGAAGCGGCGATCGCCGCGGCCGTGCAGCGGTTTATGGAAGCCGATCCCAACGCGTTCGCGCGGGACTTCCAGGGGCACACGATCTGGGAGATTTCCGAGCCGCAAAGCGACGTGCCGGAGTTGGACATCGACTTGGGCGGGCTGGAGCCGCTGGGCCCCGCGCCCGCGGCCAACGGCGGCGCCGCCGCCCCGGCGCCCAACTCGGCCGTGTGCGTGACCAACGGGCACCTGCTGATCGCTTCGCATCGCGAGTTCATGGAGAAGGTGCTCAGCACCCAGGCCCAGCAGGAAGCCCTGTTGGGATCAGGCGACTTCCACCAGGTCGACTCGGCGCTGAACAGCCTGATCCAAGGCCCCGTGTGCGCTCGCTGCTTTGTGCGGACCGACGAGGCGTATCGCCCCACGTACGAACTGCTGCGTCAGGGCAAGATGCCGGAGTCCGAAACGCTGCTGGGCCGCCTGTTGAACCGGCTGCTGACCCCGCCGGAAGACGCCGACGAGGGCAAGCTGCGCACGCAGAAGATCGACGGCAAAGAGCTGCCGAACTTCGAGATGGTGCGGCGGTACTTCAGTCCGGCCGGCACGCTGGTGCGGGCGGACGACGACGGTTGGTTCGTCGTGGGCGCCACGCTGACCAAGCAGCCGGTGCAAGCCCGCACGGGCGCCCCGGGCGCCATCCCCGCCGGCACGACGGTGCGGTAGGGCCAGCCAACGCGTGCCACGGCTCTGTGAGCCGTGCGCGTGGGCGACTGCCATCTTGGGTCTCATGGCTCGCAGAGCCGTGGCACGCCACGCTTGGGCCCACGTCTACGGCAACACGGCCACGCCAAACTGGGCGAAGTGCTCGTCCAACGCCAGCGCCGAGGTAATGCGCAGATCGTCGATGACGATCTTGCTGGTGCAATCGGTGAAGCTCCAGCCGTCCGCGGCGCGCTGCTGAAACAAGACCGCAGCGCGCTGAATTTGGCTGCGAGTCAGATAGTGAAGCGTCGCCAGTCGTTCATCGAACAGAATGCGCGCGGCGCGAATCGCCGTGTCGACGCGGTCTCGCTTGAGTAGCAGCGTCAACGTTTCATCGACGCAGTAGTCGGTCGTCACCAGTTGCTGTGCATTGGCGGCCAACCAAGCATCGACGCGGTCGTGGTGCGCATCAGCAGCTGAAAAACTCGCGAACCACGCCCCGGTGTCCACGAAGATCATGGGTTCGGGCTGCCTTGGGACGGCCCGTAAAGGACTTCGTCGTGGTCGGCGCCGCTAAACGTGTCGCCAGGGTTCTCGTTTGGCAACGCGCGAATCTCATCCAGCGCAGCGCGGTACTTCGCCAACTGCTCCAGTGACATTTTGTCGCTGCCGGATTCCTGCGGCGTCACGACAACCGTGACCTGCGTCCCGTCGGGAATCGCCGGGAGCCCTTCGACAATCACTGTGCCGTCTTTGATGTAGCCGTGGTAGGTCATGGCTGGATTATACTCCCAACGCCCCAGTGCTGCTAATCTTACGGCCACTCCACCTTCGCCCAGAACGGCCGCTGCCGATCGGCGCGGGTGCGGACGTCTTCCAGCAGCACCTCGACCGAGGTCGTGACCGGGTTGTTGGTCGTCGTGACCCGCCGGCGGTTGACCTTCACGCGAATCGGCTCGTCGAAGTCGACCATGTCGGGGCTGAGCCAGATCGTGGCGGCCTCCGACGGCACGTCCGCGTCGATGTCGTTACTGCCCACCGGCTTGCGGCTGCCGCCGACCCGCACCGGGCGCGGTTTGCGGATGTCCCACTCGCTGGGAAACACGACCAGGTCCTCGGGATAATCGCGGCACTCGACCCACCAGAAGTAATTGTCCCACGGCCGCAGCGCGTCGCACTCGAACTCCACGGGCGGAGCGCCGCGCTGCTTGCGGCTCATCCAGTCGAACATGTTGACCACGTCGTCGCCGAACGGCTCGTGGCCGCGGCCCAGATACTCGACCACCGTCGTGTCGTAGTGCCGCCGCAGGTACTTGTCGAGCACCGACGAGTTGGTGACCATCCGCTGGCCGTCCAGTTCGCCGGCCAGAAAGTAGAACGCCACGTGCTTGGCGTTCTGCCAGTAGTGTTTCACGTAGCTGTCGCCGCTGGAGGCGACGATCGGCAACACGCCGGCCCACAGATCGGGATGGGCCTGCCCGAAATCCCACGCCGCATCGCCGCCGATGTCGTGCCCCGCGAGATACACGCGATCCGAGTCAATCGAAAACCGCCGCATCGCGTCGCGCAGGCAGGTGAGCACGGCCACGTGTTCGCGGCCGGAGTACTCGTACTCGATCTGCTTCGGCTTGAGCCACAGCGGCGCCATCACGATGTAGCCGTGTCGCATCGACTGCCCCGTGCGGGGCGGGGCCTGCTGCTCGCCGTCGCTTTCGCGCCGCCGTCCGGCCCAGAACTCCAGCTCGTCGGTCGGGTCGTTGTATTGCCCGTTCAGCGCCACGATGACCGGGTAGCGACGCGTGGGGTCGTACTCCGGCGGCAGTTGAATGTGGTAGCGAAAATCGCCGTCGCTGGTGCCGCCCGGGGCGCTGATCACGAAGTCGCCGGCTTGCGCCGGGTCCAAAAATGTCGCTTCGTGCCACGGCGGAACCATCTGGGCGATCAGCTTGGCGAGCCGCTCGACGGTGGCCGCGTCGTAGCTGGCCAGCGAATCGAGCAGCGCCCGCCGCTGCTGCGCCGCCGGCTCCAGCAGGTACCGCTGCACCACGTCGCGCACCTTGACCAGCTCGACGGCCAACGGCAAATCGGGCTCGGCCTCCTCGGGGCCCAACAGCCAGCCGGTGATCGCCAGGCCCGCCTTCTCTTCGTTCGTTAAATCAGGATCGTCCAGCAGTTGCACGAACGGCGCCATGCGACCCACGTTGTTGTGCGTGAGCCCCGCGGCCACCTCGGCGGCAATCGGGGTGGCCAGCCCGCGGGTGTCGGGATCGGCAATCGCTTCGACAACGCGCCGCAGCTCGGCGGCGATCCGTGCGATGCGGGCCGCCTCGGTCTCGTACTCGCGCGCCATCTGGCGGACCTTCTGCAACGTTTCGCTGCCGACCTCTTCGGTGGGATAGCGATCCAACAAGTACGCCGCCAGCCGATGCTGCCCGGCGCTCTTGCGCAGTTCGATCTCGTCAAAGATCCGCTCGGCGCCGTACCGGCGCAGCAGCTTCACCTCGTCCTGCAGTTCTTGCTTGTCCGGGAAGTCTTGGATCAATCGTTCCAATTCGCGACGGGCTTCGTGGAACTTGCGCGCTTCGGCGTAGAACCGCACAATCTGCAGCCGCGCGTCGGGATCGCTTTGGTCGATTGCTTGGTGCAGTATGGCTTCGAGCGTCTCGGGGGGGATCGCATCAATCGACAGCCGGCTGTCCCACATCACCACGGGCGAGCGGCCGTACAGCCCTTCGACCTTGGCGTATCGCGGCGTCAGTTCCGTGATCCCCTGCACGACCGCCAGCGGACCCTTGGCCGAGATCATTTCGTAGATCCGCCGGCCATACTTGTCGAACGGCGTGATTCGCGTCGCGGGGCCGACGCTCAGCAGCTTGCTGCCCGCGGTGGCCGTTTGCTGCCAGATCGGAATCCGCACCAGTTGCTCGGGCGCCGACTCCAGGATCTCCACGACATTCTGCCGCGGCACGAACGTGCGCCGCAGGTCGTCGTCGACGATCAAAATCGGCCGCGTGGGCACCTGGCCCGGCTGGGGCGCTTGCTTGTCGGGCGTCTCGGCCACTCCGGCCACTTGGTTGAGCTTGCCCGCCAGCAAGCGGCCGTCGTTGAGCAGCAGTTTCTGCGCGTGCGCGGGCGCGGCAACCGCCACGGCGCACATCAGCGCCGTCAGCGGCAACCCTCGGCGAACGGCAATCAAGCGTCGGACGATCATACGGCGAGCTGAATCAAGAACGCTGAACACGCAACCAGCCGGAGGCGCACCGCCTCAGGGATTCCCGGACCGCGTGGCGGTCCGGCTGGTGCGCGTCCTTTGGAGGCGATCAGACAAGTCGCCAAAACGTTGGCGACATCCTGCTGACACTATTGTTGGTCGCCGCCGGGCCGCGTCAATTTCGCCCGCGCTCCGGGCAAAACGCCCTGCGCCAGCCGGATGCCGCGAAACAACGCCCCCGCGAGCATTGACACCCGCCGCGCCGTGACCGAAGATTCCACTCGACAGTGGCGGACTGTACTGATTGCGCAACCTGGGCGGGCGACGACTCCCCGGGTGCACGAGCCCCAGCCCTCTTCCAACGAGTCAACTGGCGATGACGCTCCGCACCACGGTCAAATCCTTGCTGGGCGCCACGCTGGGCGCCCCCGTGGTCATCGCCATTCTGGTGTGGGTCCGCACGCTGCTGGGCGCCATGGGCGACGACGCCGGCGCCGCGGCCGTGGATCGCATCTCGCTGGGGCTGGCCGTCGTCTGGCTGGCCGCTGTGGTGGGGCTGTTGGTGGCCCTGACCGCGGCGTATCTCAACTCGCCCTGCGAGGAAGTCGCCCTGCATGGCGATGTGGAGTTGGACGAGGAATTGGCCGCCGACGGTGAATAGCGCGCGGCCGGTGGACTCGAATCAGGGCGGGATCGCGTGGCCGCGATCGCTAAGGCCCGACCACCGATGGCGATTGGCGCCACCTCCGTGCCCGCCCCTCACATCAACAATCTCACATCGCACATCCAACATTCCCCCCGCCGCCCTTGTCGCGATGCGACCGCGCCGGACAATGGCCGGAATGAAAGACATCCAGCGCGAGAGCCTCATTCACGACCCCATCCACGGGTACATCCCGTTCGTGTCGATCGTCGACGACGGCGAAACGTCCGAACGCACGCTGCTGGACCATCCCTGGCTGCAGCGGCTGCGACAGATTCACCAACTGCAGACCGCGTGGTGGGTCTATCCGTCGGCCGAGCACACCCGCTTTCAGCACGTGGTGGGCGCCATGCACATGGCCAGCCGCGTGGTCGAGTCGCTCTACGGCAGCCTGCGGGAGATCTGTCCCGACGCCCCCAGCCGCGGGTTCGTCGAATGCACCATGCGCGCCGCCGCGCTGCTGCACGACGTGGGTCACGGGCCGTTTGGGCACTTTTTCGATGCGCACTTCCTCAGCCGATTCCGCCTGCCCGATGGCGGTCCGCTGACGCACGAAACGCTGGGCGCCCACATCATCCGCCAGGAGTTGGGCGGCCTGCTGCGGGGGATTCGCCGCTGTCCCAACAGCGAGCTGGCCGCCGACGAGCAGCTCGACCCCGAGCAGATCGCGTGGCTCATCCAACGGCCCAAGGCGGATGACGCTGCCGAGCACCCCCGCTGGCTGGGCATGCTCCGCAGCCTGTTCTGCGGACTGTACACCGTGGACAACATGGACTTCGTGCTTCGCGACGCCTACATGAGCGGCTACAGCCAACGCGCGTACGACCTGGACCGGCTGCTGCGCTACAGTTTCTTCAGCCCGCAGGGGCTCACGATCAACCACCGCGGGATCAACGCGCTCTTGCGGTTCATGCAAACCAAGAGCGAGCTGTTCCGCGCCGTGTACTACCACCGCACCGTGCGGGCGATCGACAAAACGCTGGCCGAACTGTTCCGCGACAGCCGCGAACTGCTGTTCCCCGGCAACCCGTTGGAGCACCTGGACGATTACCTGGGCTTCACCGAGTGGTCGCTATTGGTCGACGTGGCCCGCTGGCACAAGAGCGACACCGTAACCACGCGCGCGCTGGGCGAGCGCTGGCAGCGGCTGATCCATCGCCAGGTTGACTGGGAAGCCGCCTACGAACGCAACTTGGCCGTCAGCGCCGAGCAGGCCGAGGCGAGCAGCATTTTCAACAGCGCCGAATTTGTCGAACAAGCCATCCGCACCGCGCTGCCGGCGGAGCTGAAAGACATCGAACTGCGGGTCGACCTGCCGCGGCACATCTACCGCCCCGACGCCCGCAAGGCGACCGCGGGTCAGAACTTTCTGCAGCGCAGCGGCACCGGCGAGATCCGCCCGCTGACGGACGATCAGCTGTTTCAGAAGATGCCGATCGCCCACCGGTTTGTCCGCGTGTACCTCCGCAAAGACGCCCCCCGCGCCCACGCCGCCGCGGTGGGCGCCACGCTCGACGCGCTGGTCGGCGGACCCGGGGATGACGATCTCACGAACATGTAGCGCCGACGCTGAACCATTTCCATTGATTTGTAGTCCTAATGGCGGCCACGCACATGACACGCTCCCTAGCAGCTTTGGTAGTATGTCTCTTCATTGGTTGTTCTTCGCAAGAGACATCTGACGCGGACGTTTCTACGCAACCGTTGTTGCGTGATATTCAGACAATTGTGGCCCAGCATCTCGGAAAGACTGCCACGCATGTGGATCCTGATCTAACGTTCGCTGCTCTCGGTGCAGACGATCTTGATCTGGTCGAAATTACGATGACAGTCGAGGACGAACTCGGCATCTCGATTCGCGATGATTCATTGATCGAAGCAGCCGGTGCAGATGATACGCAGATACTGTCCGACTACTTGACTGTTCGCGCGTTTGCATCGGTTGCGGCTACCGCGCCGAAACAGGCGCAAGGACAAACAGATCAGGTAGTCGGTGATGGGAATCTTCGAGAGTCGCAGGTCGGTGTATTCTCGGAACTATCACGGCTCCCAAATCCAAACGGACTTGTATTGGTCTTCGTTCCAAGATTTGAAGAAGTCGTGGCACTACAGGAAGATCGCCTCGGCAGAGATCTCGATGAAGCAGAGATCGAAGATCTGCGAGAAAGCGCAGCGGTGATCGCGCTCCCGCCGGAACTTGTCGAGGCCCGTCCGCAGCAGCAAACGGAATGAGTCGGCCGAGGTCGGCAATGTCCTAAGCAACAGGATCGCGTCGCCGCGATCGCTGAGGGCCGCGCTGGATATTGATCGCCCCGCGCTGCCCCACATCAACAATCTCACATCGCACATCAAACATTCCCCATGTCGTCGCACGACCGCTACGAAAACCCGCTGAACACCCGCTACGCCTCGGCCGAAATGAGCGCGCTGTGGAGCGCTCAGCGGAAGCATTCCACGTGGCGCCGCATGTGGGTCGCGCTGGCCGAGGCCGAGGCCGAGCTGGGGCTGCCCGTCACCCAGGCGCAGATCGACGAGCTGCGGGCCCATGTCGACGACATCAATTTCGACGCCGCGGCGACGTACGAAAAGCAGCTCCGCCACGACGTCATGGCGCACGTGTACGCCTACGGCGATCAGTGCCCCGCGGCCCGACCGATCATCCACCTGGGCGCCACCAGCCAGTTCGTCAACTGCAACACCGAGCTGATGCTCCTGCGCGAGTCGCTGCAACTGGTCGCCCGCCGGTTGGCCGCGGCGATCGACGCGTTGGGCACGTTTGCCGAGCAGTATCGAGCGCTCCCCACGCTGGGGTTTACGCACTTGCAGCCCGCCCAGCCCACGACCGTCGGCAAGCGGGCCGCGCTGTGGTGCTATGACCTGGCGCTCGACTTGGCCGAGGTCGAACACCGCCTCGATACGCTGCGGGCCCGCAGCACCAAAGGCACCACCGGCACGCAGGCCAGCTTCCTCGCGTTGTTTGACGGCGACCACGGGAAGGTTCGCCAGCTGGAAGAACTCGTCGCCACGAAGATGGGCTTCGACGCGACCTACGCCGTGACCGGGCAGACGTACCCCCGCAAGATCGACGCCCAGGTGCTCGACGTCCTGTCCGGCGTCGCCGCCAGCGCCCACAAAGCCGGCAGCGACATCCGCATCCTGGCCCACCGCAAGGAACTGGAAGAGCCGTTCGAAAAGGACCAGATCGGCTCGTCCGCCATGGCGTACAAACGCAACCCCATGCGGTCCGAGCGGATGTGCGGCCTGGCCCGGTTCGTGATGAGCCTGCAAACCGCCCCGCCCGTGACGCTGGCCACGCAGTGGATGGAGCGCACGCTCGACGACAGCGCCAACCGCCGGCTGGTCCTGCCGCAGGCGTTTTTGGGTGTCGACGCGGTGCTGCTGATCTACCGCAACATCGCCGAGGGGCTGGTCGTGTACCCCGAGGTGATCGCCAAGAACCTGCGCGAGGAGCTGCCGTTCATGGCCAGCGAAAACATCCTGATGGCCGCGGCGGCGGCGGGCGGCGACCGCCAAGACCTGCACGAACGCATCCGCCAACACAGCCAGGCCGCCGCCGCCGAGGTGAAACAGCACGGCCGCGCGAACGACCTCATGCAACGGCTGGCCGCCGACGAAGCCTTCGCCGGCGCGGACCTGGACGCCGCCATCAACCCCGCCGGCCTAGTCGGGCGGGCGCCGGAGCAGGTGGATGAATTCCTGGCGGAAGTGGTCGGGCCGATCCGCGAGCGGTATGCGGAGCAAATCACCGCGGCCGGCGATTTGAGGGTTTGATGCCTGTAGGTTGCATGGTTAGGGGTAGCCCAGGTTGGCGTCCAGCCTACCTGGGCCGCGCAGCGGCAAGAGGCAACAAGCGGAAGGCAGAAGCCTCCCGCGGCTTCGCCGCCCCGGTAGCCTGAACGGCAACCGGGGCTACCATCTGAAATAGAATAAACGACTAGGGGTTTTGCAGCCGTTCATGATTGATCTAAGAGGTGCCCCCCCGATTTTGCCTTGGCTAATGCCGTACGTTCTGGCGATGAGAACCTTTCGTCCAAAGCCCCTGCAAAGATGTCTGCTAATTTGAGCAAGGACACAAGTTGCTGGCTGAATTCCTCGTACGGAATCGCCCCGCAGGCGTGAGGTATTGAAAGCATCAGTCTGACCTCACCATCATCAGGATCGAACAGTATTTTTACGAATGACGAGTTCCAATTTGCGTTATTTAATGCCTCTAGCAACTCCCTCTTTTTGGTCTTGATTGTGCGGAATCCGATCGTATGAATTTCTAGTACTTGGTCCGAGCTGCCATCTAGAATGAATTTCGTGTCGCCGAGATTGTCAGCCGAGTACCTCAGGCTGATGTATTTCTTTTGCGGGACTACGGTATACACGAATCCGAGCCGCTGCAGGTAATCGGAAATGTCTGCAAGGTCTGTCTTGCCACGTTTGCTTGCGAGGTCGCGCCGTAATTGCACGATCTCCTCATTCAAGCTTTTGACAATCTGCGTACCTGGCACGTCATCAAGAAAGGCGTTAGCAAGTCCGGCATTCCGTAACTCGCCATTCAGCACCACGGAAATCTCATTCGACCCGGGGGCATCATCACTGTAACCGTTTTCGAGGAGCATCTGCACGCTATTAGGGCACGGCCCAGCGTTGATGACGTCATCCGTAAGGTCATCTCTTGGCATCGCAACCTGGTCTCCGAGAAACAACTCCGAAATGAGGACGCCCAACGCGTAGAGATCCCATGATTCATCAGTCTGGACGTCCTGAGATTTCACCCTGGCCTCAAAGACCTTGGGGGGCGTGTATTTCGCTTTCGTGAAAGGGTCAACTGTCCGGCCACTGTACTTTTTGACTAGTACCGCCGACTTGATGCTTGCCAAGCCAAAGTCAACAAGAAATGGATTATCACCGTCATCGATAATGATGTTGTCGCCCGCCAGATCACGATGGACGATGCCAACATCGTGAAGCTGCGCCACCGCACTTAGGAGGCGAACGCAAACGCGCGCCCGATCCAACGTCTGCTTCTTAGAGTTCATCGACCAATCACACAACATTTTTCCATCGACGAATTCAGTCAAGAAGAAGACACGTCCGTCAGGCAACTCGATAGCGTCAAAGAGCGAAGGAACAAACCTGAATCTGCGGTCGCCCAATGCGGCGACGATTCTTGCTTCTTCCTTTGTTCTCGTGACAATGTCAAAGTTCTCGATCAGAGTCCCGAATTTGTCTTGAATGTCTTCTTTCAGGCCTTTTAGCACCGCCTTTCGTTTAGTGATGTGATTCTCGCACAACCACGTTTCGCCAAATTCACCGGTCGATATCTCAGCTATGACCTCGAATCCGCCAATCATGTTGCCTTTGCTGAAAGTGTCGGCCATTTTTTTGCCTCACGTCTTTGAGATTCGAGTTGCCTGCGATGGGTGCTGGCACCAACCTGTTGCCATTGGCGCCAGTACGTTCGGCGCAATCATCATGCAGCGCGACTAAGCCAAGTACGATGGGTGGCGGTCTGCTGCCAGCCCATCAATCGCAATGACGGACCCGATCGCACTGATGGTTTCGCAGCGGATCGCGTACCCATCCTACTCCTACATGACTCACGGTGCCAACGGGTTCGGCGATGCATGCACAAGAATGTTCAGTGGACTCGTGGGACTCTACGTCAGTCGCGTAGGGTGGGGGCGTGCACCCACCTTTGACCGTTGACATCGGCAGGTCTGCCACGGCGATTACTCATCGCGCAGCGAGATCCGCCCCCTCCACTGCCGGGCGTTGGCGGTGGGTGCAAGCACCCACCCTACGAACTCCACCGCCGCCGGCAACCAAGCCTGGTCGCGGCTACGAATCACCAATCGCCAATCGCCAATCGCCAATCGCCAATCACCAATCACCAGTCACCCCTCACCCCCCCTCACCCCACATCCCCCAACTCCAGCGCCTCGCCGTAGCGGCGCATCATCTGCTCGCGCAGCGGGGCGTGGTCGGCGTGCTTCAGGCCCGGGTCTTCGGCCACCAGCAGCTGCGCGTCGCGGCGGGCTTCCTCCAGCAGGTCGCGGTCGCGCATCAGGTCGGCGATCCGCAGCGGGGGCAGGCCGCTTTGTTGTTGGCCGAATAGGTCGCCGGGGCCGCGGAGCGTGAAGTCCAACTCGGCCAGCTCGAACCCGTCCGTCTTGTCGGCGAAGGCCTGCAGCCGCTCGCGCGCGCGGTCGTCCGCCTCGCCGACCAGCACGCCGCAGAACCCCGCGTGCTGCCCGCGGCCGACCCGCCCGCGCAGCTGGTGCAATTGAGCCAGGCCAAACCGGTCGGCGCCCGCCACGGTCATCACGCTGGCGTTGGGCACGTCGACGCCCACTTCGATCACCGTGGTGCTGACCAGCACCTGGGTGTCGCCGGCGCGAAACGCGTCCATCGCCGCCGCCTTGTCCGCCGGCGGCAGGCGGCCGTGCAGGATCCCCAGCCGAAAGTCGGCCAACTCGCCGTTGGTCAGCTGCTCGAACGCCGCCGCCACGCTGGGCGCCGCGACCGTCTCGCTTTCGTCGACCAACGGCGCCACGACGTACGCTTGCCGGCCCTCGCGCAGCCGATCGCGGACAAACGCCCACCAGCGCTCTTCCTTGTCGGGATCGACCAGGTACGTGCTCACCGGCTGTCGGCCCGCGGGCATCTCGCGCAGCGTCGAGAAGTCGAGGTCGCCGAACAACGTCATCCCCAGCGTGCGGGGAATCGGCGTGGCGGTCATCACCAGGTAGTGCGGCGCCACGTCGCCCTGCCGCAGCGCGGCCCGCTGCCGGACGCCGAACTTGTGCTGCTCGTCGACCACCACCAATCCCAGTTGCTTGAACCGCACCGCCTCCTGCACCACGGCGTGCGTGCCGATGACCACGTCCAATTCGCCGGCCGCGATCGCCGCCAGCGCCGCGTCGCGCTCGCTCTTGGTCAAGCTGCCGGTGAGCAGCGTCCACCGCACGCGGCTGTCTTCCAGAATCTTGGTGAGCGTCTGGGCATGCTGCTGGGCGAGGATTTCCGTCGGCGCCATCAGCGCCGCCTGCTGCCCGTGAGCGACCGCGGCCAGCATGGCGTACAGCGCGACGATCGTTTTGCCGCTGCCGACATCGCCCTGCAGCATGCGGTTCATCGGGCGATCCAGCGCAATGTCGGCCGCGATGTCGGCGACCGCTTGCTCTTGCCCCGCGGTCAGCTCGAACGGCAACAGCCGGCGAATCCGGGCGTCGATCTTGGCCGTCACTTCCAGCGGCGGCGCGGGCACCGCACGCTGCTCCGCCCGGCGGATCGACAGGGCGAGCTGCAGAATGAATAACTCCTGGAACACGAACCTCCGTCGGGCGCGCTCCATCTCCTCGCGATCGGCGGGGTGGTGAATCTTGCGGACCGCCTCGACCAACGGCATCAACGCAAACTTGGCGAGCAGTTCGGCTGGGAACACTTCATCCAGCAGATCCGCAAAGCCCTCGACCGCCCCCTGCACGCACCGCCGCATCGCGTACTGGCTTAAGCCCTCGGTCAGCGGATACACCGGCAGCAGCTTCGTATCGAGCGGCGCCTCCTCGTCGGCCAGGTAAGTGACCTGCGGGTGCGACATCTCCCACATCAACCGCTTTTGCGTGGGCTTGCCGGTCAGCAGCACGTGCTGCCCCTTGCGAAACTTGTCGCGCATGAACGGCTGGTTAAACCACGTGGCCCGCAGGCCGTCGCCCGCGGCGTCGACCAGCAGCACCGACACGCGGCTCTTGCCAAACCCGCTGGAGGTGGCCGACACTTCGTGCACCACGCCGCGGACCGACAGCAGCTCGCCCTCGACCAACTCGGCCACCGGCCGCTCGTCGGACAAATCCTGGTAGTCGCGGGGAAAGTGGAACAGCAATTGCGCCGCCGTGCGAATCCCCAACCGGCCCAGCAATCCGGCCCGCGCAGCACCGACGCCGCGGACAAACTCCACGGGGGTGGCCAATCGTTCGCGAGCCTCGGCATCCATGGCGAGTATTGTAGCGGATCGCTGGGGAAGCTCGCGCGGTGCGGAGAGAAACCGCCAAGCACACGCCGCAAGCGGCAAGTCTGCGGCGCGCGGCAGGGAGCTGAACTGCAGGCCACAGCGCAGGCTACGTTTTCTTCCGCAAGATCCAATCGCCCAGTCGCGGCGAGAGTTGGGCCAGCGTGAACAGCAGCTTGGCGGAGCGAGGGACAATCAGCTCGGCCCGGCGGCGCTCGCACGCGCGGAGGATTTGCTCGCTGAGTCGGTGCGGATCGATGGCGGCGATCTTGGCGCCGCCGCCCGGTTTCGCGGCCGAGTCGGGAATGCCGTCGGCCTGATGCGCGTAGCGCTCGCCGGCGTCGTCGCGGTGGATGGGGCCCGGGCAGGCGAGCAGCGTGTGCAGCCCCTGCGGGCCGAACTCCAACCGCAATTGCTGCGCGACCGCGGCCAGGGCGTGCTTGCTGGCCGGGTAGCCGCCCAGGTAGGGCAGGGCGGTCTTGCTGGCCAGCGAACCAATCAGCACCAGATGCCCATGGCTGGTCAGCAGCGACGGGACCAGCGCGCGGGCCAGTCGCACGGCCGACAGGCAATTCACGTCGAACAGTTGCTGCATGTCCTCGGGAGTCGTGTCGTACAACCCGCCGCGGGTCGAGCGGCCCGCGCAGTGGCACAGCATGTCGAGCCCGCCGAGTTTTTCCTGCGCGGTCGCGGCAAGCCGGTCGACGTCTTCCTGCCAGGTGACGTCGGCGGGGCAGACCTCGACGGCCGCGGCGGTGGCGGGGATTCTGGCGGCCGCAACGGCAAGTCGCTCGGCGTTGCGCCCCACGAGCAGCAGCCTTGCGCCGCGGCGGGCGAGCACCTCGGCGATGGCCAACCCCAACCCGGCCGACCCGCCGGTGATGACGCACGACTTGTTGGTCCAATAATCGGCAGGCATGCGACGGGGCAGGGCGGGGCGGCGGGGATTGTGACAAAACGGACAGTATCGCGGGGCGGGCAGCCGCAAACAACCGCGGGCGAGGCGGCGGGGCGCCATGCCCACGGCGGTCTTCCGCCGTGGGCATGCGGATCTGGACCGAATTCGCATGGCCACGCCGCTGTCGCGTCGTGGCCATGGCACCCTGCCCGTTGCGCATTTTCTCCGCTGCGCACGACTCACAGAGCCGTGGCACGCTGGCTTCGGGCGGTCTAGCCTGTCTTCCCCTGGCGGGCGCATCGGGGCACAATGAGGCCGTCTTGCCGCCCGCCCCCACCCTCGCCTGCCGCATCGGAAGCGTCATGGATGCCTTTCCTCTGATGAGCGACCACGCTCGTTGGTCCCGCACGAAAATTGTCGCCACCGTGGGGCCGGCCTCGCGCGAGCCGGAGCAACTGGCCGAGCTGATGCGCGCCGGGGCCGACGTGTTCCGATTGAACATGGCCCACGGCGGCCCCGACGTGCAGCAGGAAAACATCGATCGCATTCGCGCGGTCAGCCGCGACCTGGTGTTGCCGGTGGCCATCCTGGTCGACCTGGCCGGGCCGAAGTTTCGCCTGGGCGAGGTGGCCGAGGACCGCGTCTTTTGCCCCGCAGGCGAGACGTTTTACTTCGTCGCCGGCGAGCCGCAGGCGCCCAACGAGTTCACCTCCAGCTACGAGCCGCTGCTGCGCGAGCTGTCGCCCGGCGACACCGTGATGCTGGCCGACGGCACCGTATCGATGCGGGTCGAGAGCCGGAAGAAGGACCGGGTCGCGATGACCGTGCTCAACCAGGGCGTGGTCCGCAGCCGGCAGGGGATCAACCTGCCGGGGGTCAAGCTCAGCGCCCCGGCGATCAGCGTCGACGATCACCAGCACGCGCTGTGGGCCGGCAAGGCGGGCGTCGATTTCGTCAGCCTCAGCTTCGTGCGCTCGCCCGACGAAGTCCGCACCCTGCGGGACATCGTCCGCTCGACCGGTTCCAAGGCGGGCATCATCGCGAAGATCGAGAAGCAGGAAGCGCTGGAGCGGCTGCCGGAGATCGTCCGCGAGTCGGACGGCATCATGGTCGCCCGCGGCGATCTGGGCGTGGAGATCGACGTGGCCCGGATGCCGATTGAGCAGAAGCGGGTCATCCGCACCTGCCAGGAATTCCACAAGCCCGTGATCATCGCCACGCAAATGCTGGACAGCATGCACGAGTCGCCGCGCCCCACGCGGGCCGAGGCGACCGACGTGGCCAACGCGATCCTGGACGGCGCCGACGCCTGCATGCTGTCGGGCGAGACGGCCATCGGCAAGTACCCGCGCGAAGCAGTCGACATGATGAACCGCATCGCCCTGGCGACCGAAGAGTCGATGAAAGGCCGGCCGCTGCGCAAACTGACCGAGGCGGATGACGGGCTGCACATGATCACCCGCGGCGTCGTGCGGGGCGCCGGGACGATCGCGCAGATCGTTGGCGCCAAGCTGGTCGTGGTCGCGAGCCACTCGGGCCGCACGGCGTTGGCGCTCTCGCAGCAGCGCAGCTTCATTCCCACGATCGGGGTGAGCACCAACGAGTCGACGCTGCGGAAGATGTGCCTGTACTGGGGCGTCACGCCGCTGCGGGGCGCCCCCGCGACCAATCTGGAGCAGCTCATCCGCCACATGGACGTCTGGGCCGCCGGGGCGGGGCTGACCAAGCAGGGCGACTCGATCGTCATCCTGGGCGGCTCGCACCTGACGGCCGGCCCCGACGACGAAGAGATGGCCGCCGGCGTACACGACATCGTGGTCGTGCATGAAGTGGAAACGGCGACAAGTTGACCGTGCCGCGTAGGTCAGGCTTTCCAGCCTGACAAGGAACCTGCGCGCAGCCCCGTCTATTCTTCAGGCCAATATCTGACAGCCCGGTGAACCTTCCCTTGGCGGCGGGCTCTTCAAGTGCCGTCGCCCGCCGAGTCGCGCCGAGTCAGGCTGGAAAGCCTGACCTACGAATATACAGCGTCAGGCTGGAAAGCCTGACCTACGACAACAGGCGCCGTCGACACGGGGTCGACGACGCCTGTTGGCTGTGGGTCGTATTTGTTGCAGCGGCTTTCCTTAGCAGCCGTGCTTTTCGAGCTTCTCGCGGAGCGTGTCAGCCGTGAACGGCTTGACCAGGTAGTCGGACACGCCGGCTTGGATCGCCTCCAGCACGCGCGACTTTTCGGCTTCCGTGGTGACCATGATGATCGGCACGTTGGCGTCCCGCTTGCGAATGTCCTGGATCACTTCCAGGCCGTTCTTGCCCGGCATGTTCCAGTCGGTCAGCACCAGATCGAAGTCGCCCGGGTTGAACAGCTTGATGGCTTCTTCGCCGTCGGCGGCTTCGACGGCGCCCGGCACGCCCACGGCGCTGAGCGACCGCAGGATAATCTTCCGCATCGTGCTGGAATCGTCGGCCACTAAAACTCGTGCACTCATAGTCGCACTCACCTCAGGAGTCTATTGCTCGGGGGCAAATCACCGCACGGACGCGGTCGGGCCGCCGACGCGGTTTCTTCGTCTGGAGAAAACTAGGTCGCGGCGGGCGGTTGTCAAACCCAGCGCGTGCGAACCGCGGCGGTCGGCGCCCGGTTGTAGGGATTGCGCCGAGCGCAGTGCGGGCGTGGCGGCCGGCGAAAGTCCCGCGGGGAGGTCGCGGCCGAGCAAGCGACTGGCCCCTGCAAGGAGAAAATCGCCACGGCGTCGGATTCGGATGCCGAGTGCGACATCGACCGGAGCGTGGCAGGGCAAGGTGCGGGGGCGTCGCTGTCTCTGAATCCCTCCCCTGGGCCCTCCCTGCGAGGGAGGGGGACTTCAGGGCGCCTACGCGGCGCTCACGACATGAAGCGGCCGAGCAGCTGCTTCATCTCCGATTCGATCTTGCCCTTAAAGACCACGGCCTTCAAAGGCAGGTCGCCGCGGACCAGCAGCTTGTTCTCTTGCGACTCGATTTCTCCGGCGATCTTGATCCCAAAGGTTTGAAACCCAAATGCCAGCGTGTTGCCGTTCCAGGTTTGGTGCATGTCGCTGGCTTTGTCGCCGAACTTGGACTCCATCGATTCGGCGAACCGCTGCACGCGGCTCTGGGCTTCCTCGGCGGTGAGGTTGTGGGGGATCTCGAAGTTGAACTTGGGCACGCGAGCGCTCCTGTGGCGGCCGGGGCGAAATCGAAACAAAAGCGCCGGCTTCCATCGCGCGGGGCGCGAGCGGTCTCCATGCGGCGAAACAAGCGGCGAAAAATCGGGGCGGCGAAGCGACTCGTCGAAGTGCTATTCGTCCAAGTGCTTCTCGTCGTAGCTGGTGCGATCCTTGCCATGCCACAACGGCAACCCGGCTTGCAAGCGTGCGGCCATCACCGACAGCTTCTCGGTGGTGCCGGGCATCGCCCGGGTGGGCGTGTAGCGGCGTTGGTCCACCGGGGCGGGCTCATAGTCCCAGTCCCCACTGCGTATCGCTTCGAGGACAGATTTCGGCACGACGTGACCTCCCACTTGCGGGTGCGAGTGCCGGCGGCGGCCGACTGGCCGCAACCGCAGTTCGCTGGAGATTTCTTCTTCTCCGCCTCCGGCTCAATATCGCGGTTTGCCCCGGAAAGTCAAGAAAATGCGGGTTTTCCGGGCTTCGCTGCAGGCGGACGCCGGCTTTCCCGCTCGCCGCCGGCTTGCTACAATTCGCGATCCGGCGCTCCCCGTCCACGACAAGCAGAGTCAACGCTTGCCGTGGATGTGCTGACGGATATCCGCACAATTGCCGCTGCGAGCCGTGCTGCTCGCTTGCCCCAATTTACGAGGACTGAATCCATGGCCAAACCCGGTCGCAAAGTCAAGAAAGCCAACCACGGCAAGCGCCCCGCGTGCAGCCGCCCCCGCAAGAGCCGCCGTCAGAAGATCCGCACCTGATTCGCCGCCGAACCTGCGTGCCACGGCTCTGCGAGCCGTGCGAATTCGTCGTAAGAATCTCCAATGCCGCAGACGGCTCGCAGAGCCGTAGCACAGGTGTTAGCTGCTTGTCGCACCGCGAGAGGACCAATCGCCTTGGCCAATCACGAGTGGATTGTCGACCCCGAGTCGCTCGACTTCGACAACGTCGTGGCTGACATTGATGCGATCCGCGCGGTCATTCCGCAGCGGCACGACATGGAGGCGCTCACGGCGATCATCCTCGACGACGTCGAGCAGCACGTCTGCGTCGGCTACCGCGACATCACCGAGGACGAATTCTGGGTCAGCGGTCACATGCCGGGCATGCCGTTGATGCCGGGCGTGATCATGTGCGAAGCGGCCGCTCAGGTGCTGTCGTACCACGTGCAATCGCACGATTTGGCCGGCGCCAAGGTGGTCGGCTTCGGCGGGCTCGACAAAGTGAAGTTCCGCGGCGTGGTGAAACCGGGCGATCGGCTGATCATCGCCACCAAGGTTCTGAAGCATCGCCCCGGGCGGCTGGTCGTCTGCCGGTTCGAAGAGTATTTCGCCGACAAGACGCTGATCTGCGAAGGCGAAATCACCGGCATCCCGCTGCCGTTTGACGCCCTCGGGGCCCGCTGAGTGCGAGCGAATGACCAATGACCAAGCCCCAATGACCAATGCTGGCGCTTGGCCAGCCGCTTTGGTCATTGGGGCTTGGTCATTGTTCATTCTGCATGTAGAGCATCATGGGCCGTCGCGCACTTCCCAAGATTGACCCGCAGCTGGATCTGTCCGGCCATCTGCTCACGCTGGACGGCTTGCCGCAGCCGTGGGATGCGGCGGCGATCTACGACCGCACCGCGCCGCTGGAAGTGGAAGTGGGCAGCGGCAAAGGGCTGTTTTTGCAGAACGTGGCCCGCGCCGTGCCCGAGCACGACTTTCTGGGAATCGAAGTGGGCGGCAAGTACGCCCGGTTCATTGCCGCACGACTGGCCAAACGCGAGTTGTCCAACGCGCGGATCATTCACGGCGACGGTCTGCGGCTGTTCCGCGAGTTTCTGCCCGACGAATCGCTCGCCGCGGTCCACGTGTACTTTCCCGACCCGTGGTGGAAAGCCCGGCACCGGAAACGCCGCGTGATGAACGAGCCGTTTCTGGTCGACGTGGTTCGCACGCTGAAGCCCGGCGGCCGGCTGCACTTCTGGACCGACGTGCAGGAGTATTTCGAGACGACCCTCGAATTGATCGCCCAGTGTACGCCGCTGGACGGCCCGCAGCCGGTGCCCGAGCGGGCGGCCGAGCACGATCTGGACTATCTGACGCACTTCGAGCGTCGCAAACGCAAGGCCGGGCTGCCGATCTACCGCTCGGAGTTCTTGCGACCGTAGGTCAGGCTTTCCAGGGCGGCGCCCGCGCTTCGCAGCTCAGACGCTTCGGCCCGACGGCGACACGCTGGACGCCGCGCGTCCGTCACACGTCGGCCGTCTCTTCGATTTCCAGCGAATCGAGAAAATCGTCGGGGATGTCGTACGACTTCTGCGCGACCAGCGCGTAATAGTGCAGCGGCAGGCCTTCCATCGACAGCCGGTGCCGGTACCGCTCCATGTGGCAGATGTCGAGATACTCGGTGAAGATCAGCTCGCGCACGAAGCGGGAGAAACCCGAGCGGTCCGACTTGTCGAGGAAGGTCGCCTTGATATTGAACGCGACCCAGCCGCCGACCTGCACGAATTGCAGGGCCTGGAAGAACGCGGCCGGGGGGATGTCGCCGAACCCCAGCGCGGCCACGGAGGTCAGGCAGTCGAAGTTCCAGTCGGCGATCTCCTGCTCCAGATCGTCCGACAAGTCGGTGAAGTCCGCGACATAGTATTCGTCGTACACGCCGGGGCGATCGCGGTCGGCGGCGATCTTGGCCTCGCGGATGATGTCGGCGCCAACCATGCGGGCAACGCCGTCTTTCTTGAGTTCCTCGCCCATCAGCCCGTTGCCGGCGCCCAGGTCAAGCACGCGCAGAGCACTGAGCGACTTATCGGACGCCGCCACTGCGCGGCGCAACAGCTCGCCCACTTTCTGCGGCGAGGAACACTTCAGCCGCTCGTAGAACACCTGCTCGTACAAGCCGGGGCGCTCGTAGATCTTGTCGTAGTCGTGGAAGCGGAGCTTCAGTTTGCGGTCCCCTTCGACGAGATGAAAAAACGTCTCGTCCTGGGCCATTTTGTGGCTGCCTTGCGGGGGAAACTGAATCCTATGCCGCGTACGCACGACGGGCTCCTGTGGGCTGAGAGACGGAGGGCGGATGACCGCAGACCCATTAGGGTAAGGGATTCAGCCGTCGTGTGAACCGTCGCGCAGCGATCGCCGCGGCGCCAACAGCCGCGTGAATCCGCGCTTGACCCTAGCATGGCAGCGCGAGACGCCGCTGGCAGAACACACGCATTTTTTTTTCAATTGGCCGCGAGATAGCCGTGATCCAACCAGCTCGCCAGTGCGTTTGCTGGACGACGTCGTCTGCCGCACGAAACTCGCGGCGGCGGAATCGCTCGCGGCGCACTGCCGGCGAACAAGCATGGTCGTGGCTGCAAGAAACGCGCTTGCGGCGCCCGCTACGATTGACTGCCGACCGCTTCGTACGTGCGGCCGGCGTCGGTTCCGCCGGCTTCGTATTTCTGCAGCGCCACCTGGTAGAGTTGCTGCCCGGCCGGCGTCGGGTAGTCGCCGGTCAGGCAGGCGCGGCAGAGATGCTCGGCCGGCTTTTCAATGGCGTTGGCAATCGACTCCACCGGCAGATAACGCAGCGAGTCGCAGCCCAACTCCGCCGCCATGGCGGCGAACGTATCCTCGGTCGCGTCGCCGTTGCCCGTCCCGGTGAACGGCGGGGCGAACAGTTCGCTGATCGTCGACATGTCGATGCCGTAGAAGCAGGGCGCCACGATCGGCGGGCAGGCGACCCGCACGTGGATTTCCTTGGCGTGGCCCACCTGGCGGATCTTGTCGATCAGCACCCGCATGGTGGTGGAGCGGACGATGGAATCTTCGACCAGCAGCACCCGCTTGCCGGCGAGCACCTCGGGCAGCGGCGTGTATTTGGCCGCCGCCTTGGCTTCGCGATTGGCTCCCCCCTCGATGAAGGTGCGGCCCGAGTACCGGTTGCGGATCAGCCCTTCCAGACACGGCACGCCCAGGCGGTACGCCATCGAGTCGGCCGCCGCTTTGCTGGTGTCGGGCACCGGCACCACGATCGTGTCTTCGTCGACCGGCGCCGTCTCCATCCGGGCCAGTTCCTCGCCCAGCGTCTTGCGAGCCAGGTACACGCTGCGGCCGTCCATCTTGCTGGCGACGTTGGCGAAGTAGATCCACTCGAAGAAGCAATGCCCGCGGCGCGGATTGTCGCTGAACTGCTCGATCGACACCTGATTGTCAGTGATCGAGATCGCCGTGCCCGGCTCCAACGACTTGATCGAGTCGACGCCGAAACCCAGATTCATCAGCGCCACGCTCTCGCTGGCGGCGGCGACCAGCGGGCCCTCGATCGCGTAGCTCATCGGCTTGATGCCCAGCGGGTCGCGGGCGATGAGCATGTCGCCCATCGCATTGACCAGCGCCAAGCTGTACGCGCCGTCGAACCGCGTGGCCAAGTGCCGCATCACGTCGATCAGGGGCATGCGCCGATAGCCGCTCAGTTCGCGGCTGATCTCGTGCATGATGATCTCGGTGTCGGTCGTGCGGGCCAAGTGATGATCATCCTCGGCCAGCAGCTTGTCGCGCAGCACGGGGTAGTTGGCCAACTGGCCGTTGAAGGCAAAGCTGAACCACTTGTGCTTTTGCAGGTGATGCCGCTCGAACGGCTGGGCGTAGCTGCGATCCTCTTGCCCGCAAGTGGCGTACCGCACGTGGCCGATGGCGGCGCGGCCGGCGTACTCGCGCATCAGCGCTTCGCACTTGCCGCGGTGGTTCAGGCGAAACACCTCGCTCACGGTGCCCAGCTTGCGATAGTTGTCGATCAGCTGGTTGCGATCCGGGTTGTAGGTGGTCATCCCCGCGGACAGTTGGCCGCGGTTTTGGATGTCCAGCAGCATCCGCGGCATCAGCCGCGAGATTTCGTCCGGCCCCTGCGGCGGACAGAGCGGGCTGACCGCATCGCCCGCCAGGTGATAGATGGCCGCCACGCCGCATTCGTGGTGAAGTTCGCTCATAAGGGGAGAGGCCAGAGTTCGGAGGCGGGAGGGCAAGGGGCAGAGAGCCGCGGCGCGATCAGGCTGCGGCTCACCTGATTCTACGCCCGCGGAGCGCTTCTCTCAATCGGCGTGATTTGCCGCGAAAGATGCCCGGGCGTCGCGCGATCCGCTACACTCGACGCCATGAGCACCGCTTCCCCAGCCGCCGCAGCCGTGCGTATTTCGCTGCGCGAGCTGTTGGTGCTGGCCGCGGCTGCGGCCGTGGGCTGCGCCGCCATGCAGTCCGCCGATGAAATGTGGTTGGCCGTGGTCGGCAGCGGGATGCTGCTGGCATTTATGGCGATGGCGGTGCTGGCGGTCGTGGAGCGTGGCGCCCGGCAGGCGTTTGCGATCGGGTTTGTGCTGTGCGCGACCATCTACCGCGTGTTGCTGGTGGGCAGCGGTCAGGAGATGGACCCCTACGCCGGTCGCTTGCCCACGTCGCGGCTGCTGCGGACCGCGTACGAAGCGGTGCGCGACGAATGGTACGTCGACGCGGCCACAGGCAGACGATTTCGCCGCCGCGACAACCCGGCCGCGGCCGATGCGGCCAGCAAGCAAGACGCGCTGCAGCAGCAACTGAGCGGCTGGACGCCGTTGGGGGCGCTGAAAGCCACCGCGTACTACGCCGGCGAAAAGCCGGTTCGCGCCGAGTTCATGGCCCTGGGCCACGCCCTGATCACCTGCCTGGCGGGCTACCTCGGCGGCCGCTTCGCGGTGTTCGTGTATGCGGGCCGCGTGCGGCGCGAGGCGCTGGCGTCCACGACAGCAACACCGCTCTAGCCCCGAGCTGGCGAACTCGTTGTCGACCAAGCCTGGTCGCGGCTTGGGGGAGTGTTTCTGCCATGCTGCGCTGGCGGCGTTTCCTTTTGGTTCGCGCCGTCGCTACACTCGATGAGCATGTCGACCGCCAACGCCCGACCGCCGCTGTTCCGCATTTCGCTGCGAGAATTCTTGCTGCTGGCGGCGGTTGTCGTCGTGGCGCTGGCTTCGCTGAAATTTGCCAACCGATGGTGGCTGTGGAGCGTGTCGACGCTGGCGATCTTGCTGACGCTGGCCATGTTGGTCGTCGCGATGGTTGATCGGGGGCGTCGGCAATCTGTTGCGATCGGTTTCGTTGCGTGCGTCCTCGGCTATGGCGGAGTGCTGCAGTTTGCTCAGGAGTGGACAGTGCCAACGACCCCGCTGCTGGCATGGTATTACGACGCCGTTACTCAGCCGCTTTACAGGAGCGTTGATGGCGCCCAGTCGGACGTGCCCGAGTCGGATCTTCCCGATGACGCTGTGTTCTACGAGAGCTTGATTGGTACGCGAGCCCCGTCAACGCCGCCCCCAAAGAACTCCTACGTTCGCACGGGCTCCACGCCCGACATCCAGACCTTCCGATTGATTGGCCACTGGTGGTGCAGTCTGGCGCTGGGCTACATGGGCGGACAATTTGCGCAGTACGTGTATGCCCGTCGCCAGCGCGATGCGGTTGTCGATGCGGCAGCGCCGTCATGATCTATCGCCGCTGTGTGGGGAGAAGAAGCACGCTGGGATTGAAGCGTGGCACGGCTCTGTGAGCCGTGCGCGGCGGGGACACGCGCGATGTTCACACGGCTCACAGAGCCGTGGCACGCGTGACTGTTGGCGTTTCCCCGAATCTCAGGGGGCGTCTTCTGTTTCTGTCGTCGCAGCGTCGTCGCCCGACAGAAACGCCACGATGTCGCGCAGGTCGGCGATGGTCATCACCTGCTCCAGCCCGGCCGGCATAATCGATTGGTCGCTGGGCAGGCGCTCGTCGATCTCCTCGCTGTTGAGAGTAAAGGTCTTGCCGTTCGTGTCGGCGTAGCTCTCGCGGCCGTCGTCGCCGCCCTGGGGCAGCCGCAGGCCCAGGTGCGTCAGGCCGTCGTCGGTCGCGAGCACCCACGGCTGGTAACGCGGGGCGATCTCGCGGCTGGGCTGCAGGATCGACGAGATGATCCGCTCGCGGGATTGCTGGGCGCCGATGCGCGTCAGGTCGGGCCCGACTTGCCCGCCGCGGCCGCGGTGTTGGTGGCACACGGCGCAATTGGCGCCCGCGGGGGTGAAGAACAGCCGCTCGCCGGAAGCCGGGTCGCCCCCGGCGGCGAGCAACTCGTTCCACCCCGGCAGATCATCGGCTGCAGGTTTCTCTTCAGTTAGCGGCGAGCGCAAGCTCGTCAAACGCAAGACGCGGGCGGCCTCTTTGGCGATGGCGCCATTGCCGTTTTCTGCGAGTTGCGTCAATTGGTCTTCATGCTGACTGGCGTCAGCCGCTAAGCCGGCGATTGCGATGGCGCGCAGCTCGGCGGGGCGGTTGGCGTCAGCGGCGATTTTTGATAGCAGCTCAAACCGTTGCGGATCGGTTTTGCGAGCCAGCGCACTGACCGCCTCGCGCTGCAACTCTAGTGACGGCGACGCGAGGTACTCCCGCAGCGCGTCGAGCGTGATCTGCTTATGATCCGGCGAGATCATCCGCAGCGCCAGCGCGTGCAGCTCGGGCGAGCGACGCTTGTTGCGCAGCTCGCGCGCCAAGAGCCCGTCGCCAATCCCGCTATGCCGCGGCGTGCCGTCGCCGTCGAGCCAGTCGATGGCGCCAATCACGGCGAGGAAGTACCGCTCGTCGGGAATCGGTCCGTCGAGCAGGGCGGCGACGTTGTCGCGGAACTCCAAGAGCTTTGCATCGGCGATGCGTCGAACGGCGGCCAAACGCACGCCGGCAGACGCATCCTTGAGCGCGCTCGTCAGGATTTCTCGAATCAAAGGCTCAGCGTTTGCTTTGCCGAACCAACTCGCGTCGTCATCGACAAGGAACCAACGAGTGAGATTCACCAGGTGGACTTTCTGGCCAATTTCCGTGGCACTCTCCCATGTCCGCCGCACTCCATCTTCAACTCCGTATTCCATGATCATGAACACCAGCGAATTGCTGGCCCAATTCGTCAATGCAAAGGCATCCCTCGTGAAACGCACTGACCAGATGTGCTCCCAGCTCGTAAACGTCTCTGCGCTGGACTTGGGCGGCTCGTGGACGGACGCATCGTCGGGAAGCGTTAGGCGCCAGATCCGCCCATTGCCGTGAACGGGATAACTGCGGTCGACCCAGTCGGCGAACCACAGGGCCCCGTCTGGCGCGACGGCCATTCCTGTAGGGCGGAAGTCGGCGTCGCCTTGCACGACCACCTCCCGCTCGGCGCCAAAGCTGGCCCCGCGAGACGTTAGCTTGTACCGTTCGATACGGTGGTCGCCCCAACTGGTGACCCACAGCCAGCCGCGGTGCATGACGACAGCTGTCGGCGCCTCGCCAGTTCCGCAGATCATGGGAAGCGAACCGGGGAGCTCGCCATCCCAGGCTTGTAGCGGGTGGACGCCGGCGCGGCCGTACTCCCAGCGGTGGCCGTAGTCGCCGCTGTAAATCACGTGGAGCAAGCGGCAAGGCGGACTAGCGTCGGGATCATTGTCAACGGTAAACATCCTGTTGCCCGAATCGAGGCAAATCGAAAATGGATTCCAGAAGCCGTCGGCGATGCGTTCGACGCCACTGCCGTCGAAGAAACATCCGAAGATGCTGCCCACGCCTCCGTTTCCTGATACTTTTTTGCCATCGGAGCCAATCAACGTGTAAGGGAAGCCAAAGTTCTCGCCGAGCCCCAGGTACAATTGACTCTGCGTATAGATCATGCCCTGCGATGCAAACTCTTCCCCGCGCACCAGGCAAATCCCCGACAGCCCGTTGTGCGGGTACTCGGCCTCCGTCTCCAACCGGATAATCACCTCGTCGCTGTCGGCCACGCCGTCGTCGTCCGCGTCGCGCAGCAGGTGGACGTCGCGGCGGGTGACGACGTACACGGCGCCATCCTCGGCGACCGCCACGTTCATCGCTTGCTGGTAGCCCTCGGCAAAGGTGCTCCAGCGGTCGAGCGTGCCGTCGCCGTCGGCGTCGCTGAGCAAGCGAATGCGATCGCCCGCGGGGCCGGCATAGTCGTCGGGACGCTGATGCGTGTGCGACTCGACCACCAGCAGCCGCCCGGCGGGATCAAACGCGCAGCCGACCGGCGTGACGATATCCGGCTCGGCGGCCATTTGCTCCAACTTACAACCGTCGACAAGCACCCGCGGCGGCGCGGCATGCAGCAGAGACGAACAGGCGACGAGCGAGCACACGGCGCCGCATGCGAGTTTCATTCGAGAGAGCATGGAAACGCCGCAGGAGTGAGAAGGGCGGGGGATGAGATCGGGGCTAGCGCGGGGGCGCCATGCTCACATCGGTCCGCCGACGTGAGCATGTGAGTTTCCTCGAATTTAGCATGGCCACGGAGCTGTCGCACCGTGGCCATGGCGCCCAGGAACCGTGAGAGTCGAGCCTGTCCCGGTTTCGCACGGCTCGCAGAGCCGTGGCACGCTGCACTTGAAACGCCCTGCGGCTCAATACAACGCGTGTCGCGGTGCGACGGCCTTGACGCGGCGGGCGATTTCGCGCTGCATCGCAATCCGCAACCAGAACTGCTGCCACGGCGACGCCGCTTGCAGACGCTCGGCAAACTCCGCGGCGACCTGCCGGGCAATCTCGGGAGCATTGGCGCGGACGGCCAACTCGCGCCCGCCGCAGATGAAGTCGGAGCGGCGTCTTATGCGCATCACATCAATCTCCGTGGTTGGCTGCCGGAAGTCTGCAGGAGAACTGCGACGCAAGAGCGTGCCACTGCTGGCTTGTCCAGCAGTGCGAAGCGGGTGCACGGCGCACACTGCTGGACGATCCAGCAGTGGCACGAATATCCGCATGCTGCAGTTCTCCGGAGTCTTACTGCTTTGAACTTTCTACCCCATCGCGGCTTGGCGTCTCCGCGCCGCCGTCGTACCGCAGCGCCGCAATCAGCGCCGGGCCATATTGCTGCCACACTGCGGGGCCGTCGTGCGGGGCGTCCTTCGGCAGTTCCAGCGTGATGATCGGCCGCTTGAGCGTCATGCCGACGAACGAACCGAGCGAACCCGGCAGGCCGCCCAGTTTCTTGACCTTCAACGGGCAGGCGTCGGCCATGGCCGTGGCGAGCCCCTCGGCCGGGCCGTCGTAGTCGACGCAGTCCAGCGGCTGGTGGATGCTGACCACGCGGTTGGGAAAGTATTGGCACAGGGCCCGCATGATCGCCCGCGACTCCGGCTCCGACAGCGGCGTGTCGCCGTGCGGTTTGACGTCGGCGTCGCCGAAGTTGCCCGCGGGGAAGTTGCGGTTCAGGTCGACCTCGTTGTCGTTGAATCGCTGGTTCTTGGCCATGCCGTCGGGGTTGGCCACGGGGATGATCGCCACGCGGCGGCCTTCCAACTCTTCCGGATGCGCCGCAAGCCACTTGCTGAACTCGGCGACCAGCGGCGTGCCGGCCGCTTCGTTGCCGTGGATCGTGGCCAGGATCAGCAGTACGTCGCTGCCGTCGCCGAACACCTCGCAATGAATCGGCTTGCCGGAGAGCGAACGGCCGATGACCTCGCGCTTTGGCTCGGCGGCGTGCGTTAAGGCGGCGGGAGTGGCCACGCTCAGCGCCAGCCCGCAGAGGACAACGCAGCGCAGTGGGTTACGCATCAATCGCATGGGCCTGCAGATCCTCTAAGTCGATGAACTCAAGTGCTGAAATGTGCGTGGCCGCCAGCACGACCGGCGGCGCGACCCCCGCCAGCAACGCCTCTTGCCACCGCTGCGCGCACAGACACCAGCGGTCGCCCGCCACCAGTCCCGGGAACTGGTACATGGGGTTGGGCGTGGACAAGTCGTTGCCGCGGGCCTGCGAGAACAGCAGAAACTCGTCGGTCACCTGCGTGCAGACCACATGCACGCCGGCGTCGGACTGGCCGGTGCGGCAACAGCCGTCGCGGTAGAACCCGGTGAGCGGATCGGTCGAACACGTTTGCAGCGGTTCGCCGAGAACGTTTTTGGGACTGGGCATGAGAGCGGCACGGTCGGAAGTGCGGAGATTCCGGAAGGACGCCGGCCGTCGGGCAGCTAGCAGCCCATGCCCACGTCGGCGGACCTCCGTGGGCATGGCGCCCGCATTGGTGGGGCGGCGGCGGAACGTCGGTTCAGGATGACGCCGGTGCGCGCGTCGCGTCAACCTGTTGGCGGGCAACTTCGGGGCAATTTGCCGCCGCCGCGGCCGCGTGCAGCGTTTCCTTGAGATTGCGCACGGCGGTCTCGCTGACGGCGCCGGTGCGATCGCCGCCGCAGGCCGCGCTGCGGACCCCGACGACGTCGACCAGGCCCGCGGGCAAAGCGGCGAAGTCGGCGCAGCGCAATCGCCCCGCCACCGCCGTATGCAGTCCCGCACGGCGGCAGCTGGCAAGCAATCGAGCGAGTGCCCGCGGCGGCAGCCAATCGAGCAGCCCCCCGCCGCGTTTGTCGAAGGTGTCGATCAGCAGCCACGGCAGGCGGAGTTGGCAGCAGAGATCGCGCACCACCTCCGGCGCGGGAGCATCGGCGCGGGCCGCGTCGGCGTATCCGGCGAGGACCACTTGCTTGCCGGCGGCACGCGCTGCGGCGACCGCGGCTGCCGCACGCTCGGCCAGCTCCGTCCGTGCTGCCTTGTCGTGGCTGGCCGCGGCGAACCCGGCGAGCCCCAGCTTCACCAGTTCAATGCGCGGCACGCGCAGCGACTCGCGGCCGCGGCCAGTGGGCCACTCGGCCAACTCGCCCGCCGCGGCAGAGAGTCTTTCCTGCGCCGGCAACAGTGTTGCGACAGCCTGCGCTGTGTCGACATCGACGGACCCCAGGGCGCCGCGGGCGGGCTCCTTCAAATCGATCCAATCGGCGCCGCCGGCCAAGGCCGCGCGGGCTTCGGAGGCGCAGGCGACGCTGACCAACAGTTGCGGCGGTGCGGCGGGGATGTCCACGGCGGCGCGGTCACTCCGTTGGCGGAGCGGGCGCATCGTCGCAACCCTGGCCGCCGTCGCACCCGGGGGGATCGGCCGGTGCGGCGGTTTGCACGCCGATGGCGGCATGCAGCTCGCGCAGCCGATGGTTGAGTTTGCGGATCACGTCGCCGTTGAGCGGTTCGCACCAGGGGCCGTTCATCGTCACGTAGCTTTCGCACCACCGGCCCAGCGCCGGCTTGACGGCCACGTGCTCCCACTCGGGATGCTTCTGCGAAATCCGCGCGACCAGGTTGGTGGCTTTCAGGGGCTGCTCGCCTTCGCCCGGCAGGCGCGCCGGCCCTTGGCCCAGGAAGAACGCTTCGACGGCCGCCACCGGTACGGCGATCGGCGCGCCGGGTCGCATGTAAAACAGCACGTGACCGTCGCGGTAGGCCACGCGGGGGCGCAGCATTTGGCTGACCACCAGCAGCACCAGCAGCGAGCCGGCCGCGATCATGGCGATCCCCAGTCCGCGGGTCAGGCTGGCGTCGGCGGCGGCCGTGATGCCGACGCCCACCGCTGCCAACGCCGCGGGAGCGACCATGGCCAGCGCCAGCACGCGGCGATTCGAGCGAACCCAAACTTCCTTGGCGGCCATCGGCAAAGTGTCGCGTGATTGGGGGATGAGGAAAACGGCACGCAACGTGCGTACTTGTCCGAAACAGGGCGTCGCCGCCTGATTTGGCGCCCCGGAATCAAACAAATGTATCGCACCAGCGCAGCAGTCGACACCCGGTAGTTCGGGGTTGCGGCTGACCAGGGAGACGCGTGCTCGGGCTCTGTGGGCCGGGGTTTGCGGCCACGCGCGGCTGGGGCCCCCGAGGAGGGAATCTCAAAGCGGGATTCCCCAGGGCGCATCTCGGGGGGTTCGCAGTCACCCGCGCGGTCGCACCCGGCTCACAGAGCGGGCGCACGCGGCCGGAGAATTGCAGGAAAGAGCTTGTGCCACTGCTGGCTCGCCCAGCAGTGCGAAGCGGGTCCACGGCGCCCACTGCTGGACAAGCCAGCAGTGACACGCGGATCACAGAGCCGTTGCACGCGGCGCAAGTGGCCCGTATTGCTTGACTTACCGCGCGTGGCGCTGTGCAATAGAATACTTGCCGAGGGCGCAGGCCGCACATCAGGGGGACGGCCTGCCCGCCGTAGAAAATCGTAGTCGGTTCATGATTCAGCTTCTCTGCTTCCATCCGTTGCGCCGCCGGTCTGTGCCGCCGCGGTCCGCTGCGCCGCCGGCGTTGTCCCGGTTGCTCGTGCGCCGCGGCCTGACGCTGGTGGAAATGCTGATCTCCATGGCGATCACCCTGGTGATGATGGCCGCGGTGGTCAATCTGTTTGCCAACATCAGCGCCAGCGTCCGCGACCGCCGCGCGATGCTGGAGCTGGGCAGCCAGCTCCGCTCGGCCCGCGAGCAACTCACCCGCGACCTGGCCAACGCCACCTGCCCGGCGCTCACCTGGCAGCAGCCGGGCGAAGACAACGGCTACATCGAAATCATCGAAGGGGTGCGTAGCGATGCGGCGCCGCTTCACCCTGATCTTGACTCGGCCTTGGACGCCGACGGCAACTCGGCCAACGGTGTGCAGTTGGGCGACGCCACGCTCGTTCCCAGCAGCCAGTTCAGCGTTGACGATGGCGTGACGCTAGGCATTGCTCCACTTGGTCCAGATGACGGCATGGGACTGGGCGACTACGACGACATCCTGTGTCTGACGGTCCGCAACGAGACGGAGCCGTACACGGGCATCGGCCCCGACGGCAACCGCGTGGAGTCGGAGATCGCCGAGGTGATTTGGTTCGCCACCCGCGAGTTCGACGAAGAGATCCCAGGGACTGACCCGGCGATGCGTCGCATTTACCGCCGGGCGTTGGTTGTGGCGCCGTGGTTGGATCCGATTGACCCAACGGCGCTGAATCCGCCGTTGGAATTGCCGGCGGACCTGTCGAATATGAGCGCTGATGAGTACACGTACTTGGTGGCGCAGTTCTACCAGCGTTTCGACATATCAGTGCGCTGGGATCCCGGTTCGCTGCGATTTATCCCCAATACGCTGGGTGATCTGACGAAGCGCGAGAACCGCTATTATCGGTCAGTGTTTCCAGTCAGCTTCCCTTTCCCGATGTTTACGCAGGTGCTGGCCTACCCGTCAGAGCCGGCGGGACAACAATACGAAGTCGCCCCGACGCCGCTGCGTGGCGAGCGGCGGGGACAAGATCTGATGCTCAACGACGCGCTGGCGTTCGACGTGCGGGTGTATGACCCGGGCGCGCCGCTGTTGCAGACGGCAACCGGCGTGTTTCAGCCCGGCGACCCCGGGTGGGTCGTGGCCACCACCCAGACAGGCGCTGCTGCGACGTCGTTTGGCGCGTTTGTCGACTTAGGATGGGCGATCAAGGCGCTCAACGACGGGGCTTCATACACGTATCCCGCCGCTCGTCCGTTCCCGCTTTTTTACGATTCAAGAAAGCTGGTTCCTTTTGATACGCCGCCAACCACCGGGCTTGCGAAGAGCGTGTTTTCGGCGTGGGAGGCCGGTGTTTGGACGTACGACGCCTTTCCCGCCACGTATGACACGTGGTCGTATCACTACGAGGTTGACGGCCTCGACCAAGATAATCGTGACAATGATCTGCATGCCAACGGGTCCTACTCAGGCATGGCCACCGGCGCCGATGAGGGGTCCAACGGCTTTGACGATCCCACGGTGCCGGGGGATCCGACGACGATGATCAACGGCGTCGACGATCCCACGGAGCGCGAGACGGCGCCCCCGTATGACGTGCCGCTGCGGGGGATCGAGGTCAAGCTGCGCGTCTACGAGCGCGAGGCCCGGCAAGTCCGCGAGGCCACCGCGGTTCGCAGCTTTGTGCCCTAGGAGGCTGGAGGCCGGAGGCGTCGGAGTTTGTGCGGACTCAATCAACCGATCGTCCGCGGTCCTAGAACTCGCGACTCCTCTGGCTGATAGCTGACAGCCGAGAGCCGACAGCCCTGCCGGGGACTGTTGGCGGTCCAATGTTGAATAGAGACTCTGTCTGATCGGCTCTTCGCCGCAGCGCCCGATGAATCTCGTCTACACCTTTCGCCTGCGAGATCCCTGGGAGTGTGCCGCGGGCGCGGGGGGCGGCGCCGCCTGGTCGCGGCGGTTCAATCGCCCCACCGGCATCGATCCCGGGCACGAACTGTGGCTGATCGTGACCGACTTGCCCGCGGGGGCGCAGGTGACGGTCAACGGCCAGCGGGTCGATTCGCACAGCGACAGTCACGGCGGGCCGTTTCGCATTCACGATCTGGTCAATGAGCGCGGCAATCAGATCGGCATCGTCGACCCGGCCGCCCCGCCTGCCGACGGGCGATTCCCCTACGAAGCCCAACTGGGCATCGTGGCGCCGGCCGAATAGGCAATCGCGGGCGTGGCCGTGGGCATGCGAGTGCGGGCCCCATCGGCATGGCCACGACAGTATCGCATCGTGGCCATGCCGCCAATGCTCCAGGGGAGTTTCCAGCCGGCGGCACACTTGCCGCCGGGACACGCTGGGAAAAACTGACGCCGTGAACCGCCCGGCGGCAAGTGTGCCGCCGGCTACCTTGCCCGGTATGGGGAATTGATCGCATCGCGGCCATGGCGCCCACAGGCCTGGGGGCTCCCTCCGGTCGTCCCCAGCCACCCGGCGCTGTGCGTGCGAACGCCAACTCTGAAATCCTGTGAATCCGCTCAATCCTGCTATCCTGTTGTCTTGAGTTTGGTGCGCTCACGGCCGTTCGCCCGCGCGCCGCTTGTCCGCAGATCACAGGGAGAGAGAGCCGTGGCGTTGCGATGGGTTGGGGGATGGGGCGGCGTCGCGCTGGCGATGTGGCTGGCGACTTCAGTTGTCACGGGCGCAGCGCCGGCGGCCGCAGCGGGCGGCGATTCGTCGGGCGACGCGCCCGCGTTGCTCTCGCCCGAACTGCTGGCCGAGGGCTGGCTGCAACTGTTCGACGGGCAGACCCTGTTCGGCTGGCGGCCGACCAGCGACGCGAACTGGCGGGTCGAGGACGGCGCGATCGTCGTCGACGCCGGCGAGTCCGGGTGGCTGATGTCGACGGTCGATTGGAGCGACTACGATCTGCACGTGGAGTTTCGGGCGCCCGCGACGACCAACAGCGGCGTGTTTGTGCGCAGCGCGCCGGCGCCGACCGATCCCGCGGTCGATTGCGTCGAGGTGAACATCGCCCCGCGCGACAATCCGTTCCCGACGCCGTCGCTGGTGGGGCGCGAGAAACTCGTCGTCCAAGGCGATGCCGCAGCGTCGCGCGATGGTTGGCGCACGCTTGACGTCAAGGCGGACGGTGACACGGTCGAAGTGCGTCTCGACGGCAAACCCACTGAGGGAGTTTTGTCCGCTGTGGTCGACCATGGTGCGCAGACGATTCCAGCACGCGGGCGGATCGGCCTGCAATTCCACTCCGGCGAAGTCGCATTCCGCAACATCCGCCTGCGGCCGCGGGGGTTGCAGCCGATGCTCAACGGCAAAGATCTGGCGGGGTGGAACACCAAGCTGGCGCGCCAGGGTAAGTTCACCGTGACGGACGAGGGCGAGTTGCAAATCGTCGACGGTCCCGGGCAGTTGGAGAGCGACGCCAGCTACGGCGACTTCGTCCTGCAGTTGGAGTGTTTCGTCAACGGCGACGCGCTCAACTCGGGCGTGTTCTTTCGTTGCATCCCGCGCGAGTACACCAACGGCTACGAGAGCCAGATCAAAAACGCCATGCTGGAGGGCGATCCCACGCGGCCGGACGACTTTGGCACGGGCGGGATCTATCGCCGCGTGCCAGCGCGGCGGATCGTGGCGGCCGATCGAGAGTGGTTCCGCAAGACGATCGTGGCCACGGGCCCCGACATTGCCGTGTGGGTCAACGGCTACCCAGTCACGGCATGGACCGACGAGCGCCCGCCGCACGCCAACCCCCGCAGCGGCCTGCGGACCGAGCCGGGGACGATCGCCCTGCAGGCGCACGACCCGACGACCGATATCCGCTTCCGCCACCTGCGGATCAAGGAACTGCCGCCGCGAGTTGACGAATAGAACGCGGGTTTTCGCGGGTTGGGCGGATGGAGCGCGGATGGAATACGGAATCGCCAGAAGTTGGTTGGAGGCGTGGTCCCCGTGGCTTTACTTCACGCTGAGGTTTCGCAGGCGGTTATTGACGCCTTTTACATGTCTACAACTCGTTGGGATATGGCTTCCTGGAGAAGGTTTACGAGAACGCCTTGCGAACGACGCTGGAGAACGGCGGGTGGCAGGTCGAGCAGCAGTTGCCGGTTACGGTACTGTTCGAGGGCGTCGCCGTGGGCGAGTATTTCGCCGACCTGGCCGTGGCACGCAAAGTGATCGTCGAAGTGAAAGTCGCTCGCGAATTGGCGCCCGCTCACGATTCCCAGTTGCTGAACTATCTCAAAGCCACTGACTATCAAGTCGGCCTGCTGTTGAATTTCGGCCCAACACCCGAATTCCGCCGCAAAGTCTTCACCGGCAGCGGCTGACCGTCCGTGGGCCGCCGTCGGCTTTGGATTTTCCCGGTCTTTCTCCGCGAGTATCCGTCCAACCCGCGGCAATCCGCGTTCCATTCCGTGCCGCGCCGGGCCGCTTGTCAGTCGTCGGGGGGCGAACCACAATGGTGCGTCGCCGGTCCGTCTGGCGCGGCGGCTCCCTCCCGGTTTTTCCCACCTTTCGCGAGCGATTCTTCCATGCCCAGTTGCGTGTTGGCTTATTCCGGCGGTCTGGACACATCGGTCATCCTGGGGTGGCTGCAGGACGAAGGTTACGACGTGCATGCCGTGTACGTCGACCTGGGGCAGCCGTGCGAGGACCGCGAGGCGATTCTGCAAAAGGCCCGCGACAACGGGGCGGTCAGTTCGCAGTTGATCGACGCTCGCGAGGAGCTGTGCCGCGACTTTGCGTTTCCCGTGCTGCAGTGGCAGGCGAAGTACGAGGGGATCTATCTGCTGGGCACGTCGATCGCCCGGCCGCTGATCTCGAAGGTGTGCCTGCAGGTCGCTCGCGAGGTGGGCGCGGAGGCCTACGCACACGGCGCCACCGGCAAGGGCAACGACCAGTGCCGGTTCCAGCTGGCGGCCGAGGCGCTCGACCCCAACGTGAAAATCATTGCCCCCTGGCGGATGCAGAAGTTCCGCGAGCTGTTCCCGGGGCGCACCGAAATGATCGACTACTGCGACGCCAAGAAGATCCCGGTCAAGGCGTCGATCGCCAAGCCGTACAGCAGCGACGAGAACTGTCTGCACATCAGCTACGAGGCGGGCGAACTGGAAGACCCGGCCGTCAACGGCGAGGCGATTGTGGACTTCGGCATGACCGTCTCGCCGCAGGAAGCGCCCGACGAAGTCGAGGTCGTGAAGGTCGGCTTCGAGCACGGCGTGCCGGTCAGCGTGAACGGCGTCACGCTTTCGCCGCTGGCGGTGGTCGAGACGATGAACAAGCTCGCGGGCCGCAACGGCGTGGGGCGGATCGATATCGTCGAGAACCGGTTCGTGGGCATGAAGAGCCGCGGCGTGTACGAATCGCCCGGCATGACCGCGCTGTACGCGGCGCATCTGGCCCTGGAGCAACTCACCGTGGACCGCGAGACGGTCCACTTGCGCGATCGGCTGAGCCCCGAAGTCGCCGAGATGGTGTACTACGGTTTCTGGTTCGTACCGAAGATGGACGCGCTGATGGCGTTTATTCGCGAGGTGCAAGCGCCCGTCACCGGCGAAGTGACCCTCGGGCTGTACAAGGGCAACGTCAGCATCCGGGGCCGCACGAGCCCCAACAGCCTGTACGACGCGGCGATCGCCAGCATGGAAGGCGGCGGCAGCTACGATCAAACCGACGCCGAAGGCTTCCTGCGAATCCAGGGCCTGCCCAGCCGCGTGCTAGGCGGCGTGCGGCCGCGGGAGTATTAATGTGAGAGGCAGGAGGTCAGAGGCCAGGAAGCTGGATCATCCAGCAACGCCTGCTCACCCCACCTTGCGGACCACGCCGGTGACCACGCCCAGGACTTCGACGTTGCGGACGTAGATCGGCTTCATCGACGAGTTGGCCGGTTGCAGGCGGACGCGGTTGGCTTCGGGGAACCAGTATTTCAGCGTCGCTTCGCCTTCGTCGGTCAGGGCGACGACGATGTCCCCCTTGTGGGCGGTCTTGGTGCGGCGGGCGATGACGATGTCGCCGTCGGCGATGGCCGCCTCGATCATCGAATCGCCGCGCACCCGCAGGGCGAAGCAGTTTTTCTTGGTGGGGAACAGTTCCTCAAAGTCGAGCGTTTCGGCCTGCTCGATCGCCTCGGCCAGGCTGCCGGCGGCGATTTGGCCGACCAGGGGGATGCCGTGCCCGCGGGCCACGTCGGTCAGTTGGATGGCCCGCGACATGTTCGGCTCGCGGCTGATGATGCCCTTCTTCTCGAGGGCCTTCAGGTGGCACATCACCCCATTGGGGGAGTTGATGCCGAAATGGTCGCCGATTTCCCGCACCGTGGGGCCGTAGCCGCGCCCGCGAATCTTCTCGCGGATAAATTCGTAGACTTCGCGTTGCCGCTTGGTGAGTTGGTCGATGGCCATGACGCCCCCCGGGAAAGTTTTTGGCCTGTGCCGAATTGGTCAGGCTCTTCGCGTATCACGCTCGTTCGGTTTGCGGCCGATTCGGACGCTGCTAGCGGGCGGCTAGCACGGGCGGCTCGCTGCAGCGCAACATAATATACGGGCGTACAGAATGCAAGTGCATTTGTACAGGTAACTTCGGCAGCGGAGGCGGCTGCGGTTCAATCTGGTTTGCTAGCAACATTCTTGCTCAAAACGATTGCCCCCGGGGCGAAGGCTTGCGACAATGCAGCAGCGGCAGTCGAGGCCCCTTGTCACCTTTGGCCCTCGCGTCGCTGGCTGTCGATTGCACATTCGCCCCCGCAACAGCTCCCTGCCCAGGAGCCTGCTCTGTGCTGCCCCTTTTACCTGTGATTTGCAGGTCCGTCGTGCCGTGCGCGACGCGCCCGATTCGTATTTATTTACTCGCCAGCGTCGTTGTCGCGTTGCTGTGGGCCCCCGGTGCGCAGGCCCAGCGGGTCGACCTGCCAGATGACGTGGCGAAGACGCTGGTCGAGCGGTCGCCCAATTCGGTCGACGATCTGCGGCGGATCCAGGCTCAGGTCGAGCGCGTCGTGGAGCGCGCCGTGCCGGCCACCGTCGGTTTGCAGGTCGGCCGCGGCATGGGCAGCGGCGTGGTCGTGAACCCCGAGGGCCTGATTCTCACCGCCGGGCACGTCATTGGCCGCGCTGGCCGCCGCGTGCAGGTCATCTTTCCCGACGGCCGGCGGTTGACCGGCCGCAGTCTGGGCGCCGACCACAACGCCGATGCCGGCATGGTCCAGTTGGACGATCCGCCGGCAGATCTGGCCTATTCGCCGTTGGCGGAAGACGGCAAGCTGCCGCCGGGCGCCTGGGTCGTGTCGACCGGCCAGCCTGGCGGGATCATGGCCGATCGCTCGCCGCCCGTGCGGCTGGGGCGCGTGCTGTTCACTGGTCACGACGTGATCTGCTCCGACTGCGAGATCGTGGGCGGCGACTCCGGCGGTCCGCTGCTGAATATGCGCGGCGAGGTGGTCGGCATCCACAGCAGCATCGGGCCGATGATCAATCAGAACTTCCACGTTTCGATTGCCGCGTTTCGCCGCGACTGGGACCGCCTGAAGGCGGGCGAGGTGTGGGGCGGCGACGAGGACGAAGACGAGAACGCGGCCGGGCGCCCCCTGTTGGGCGTCGCCGGGCGCACCGAGGACGGCTGCTTGATTACGCAGGTGTTCGGCGACATGCCCGCGGCTCGCGCGGGGTTGAAGCCGGGCGACGTGGTCGTGGCCGTCAATGGCAACGAGATTTCGACGTTTGATCAGTTGATTGAAGCCGTCAACGCCAAGTCGCCGGGGCAGCAGCTGCGACTTGAAGTGCGGCGGGGCGCCGAGACGCTGGAATTTGGCGTCAAACTCGCGGGGATCGATCACCCGCTGCCCGGCAGTCCCGAAAGTCCCTCGGAGCGCCCGCAGCGTCCCGAGCAAGAACCTGCCCCCGACCCTTGAGGCTCCTATGAGCGAGGTCTTGCCGCTACACATAACCGCGCCGGATCGCGGTGACGTCGACCCCCAGAAGGATTTCGGGGTTCGGCCCGGCGTGCGCCTGCTGGGGTCGCTGGCCCGGTTGACTGTGCTGACGGCGATCGCCGCGGTGGCTACGGCGCTGGTGGCCGACTCGCGCGGGCACGACGAAACGACCACCAGCCAGTTGGAAATGACGCAGCGCGACGGCGACACGCGCGACCTGCCGTTCGACGCCGATCAGTTCTTCGTGCCGCGCTGGCGGCTGACCAACGGGCCGCGCGTGCGATCGGCGTTCCGCGACGTGATTGCCGATACGATCCCCTCGACGGTCCGCGTGCAGACTGGCAATCGCGATCAGGCGCTGGGCATGGTCGTGGGCGCCCGCGGGTGGATCTTGACCAAGGGCAGCGTGCTGTCGGGCGACGACCTGGCGTGCCGGCTGGCCGACGGGCGCGAACTGCCGGCCACCGTCGAAGGGGTCGACAAACTGCACGACGTGGCGTTGCTGCACGTGGACGCGGACGATCTGGTTCCCGTGAGCCTGAACACATCGACCCCGCTGGTCGGTTCCTGGGTGGCGACGGTGGGGCTGTGGCGCGACCCGGTGGCCGTGGGCGTGGTGAGCGTCCCGGTGCGGGCGCTGCCGCATCAAGCTGGCGTGCTGGGCGTGGAACTGCAGCAAGCCCGCGAGGCGGTCATCACCCGCGTGTTTCCCGACACGGGCGCCGCGGAGGCCGGGCTGCTGGTCAACGACAAGATCATCAGCGTCAACGGCGACGCCATCGAAAACCGCGTCGACCTGATTCGCACCGTCCGCTCGTACAGCCCTGGCGACGAGATCGAGTTGAAAGTCTTGCGCGACGGCGAGACGATCACGCTGTCGGCCCTGCTGATGAGCGAGTCCAGCGCGCTGCCGTTCTCCAATCGCCGCTCGATGCAAAACATGATGGGCGGGGCGCTGAGCGAGCGGCGGTTCGGATTTCCCCGCGCGCTGCAGCATGACACCGTGCTGCGACCCAACGAGTGCGGCGGGCCGCTGGTCGATTTGAACGGCGAGGTGATCGGGCTGAACATCGCCCGTAGCGGCCGGACCGAGTCGTACGCGATCGACGCAGCCACCGTGGCCGACGTGGCGACGCGTTTGATGACCGCCGCCGGGGCCGAACCGCCAATGGCGCCCGCCGAGCCCATGGTTACCGGGGCGCAGTCGGTGGAGTAGCCGCTCCCCGTGGTCGATTCTCTCCGAGAATCGGCCAATACGGTTTGGCCCATCGCGAGCATTTGCACCGCAGTTCGACTGTCCCCAAGGCAGTTCCTCGGGCGGGACGCTCGGCCGTTGCTCATCTGGGGGCTCCCGTTGGTCGTGCCCAGCCACCCCCGCTGGAATGCAACGGCCTCAACACGCCCCCCTCCATTCTCGGAGAGAATTGACCACGCGGCCCTCCCGGCGCTATTCGCCCGGCGACATCGTGGCGTAGCTGGCCACCATCGCCGCCACGTACGCCGCAAGCAGCACGACGCCGAAGCCGCGCTTCATTCGCTCGCCCGAGACCATCACGCCGACGCGAAACACGATCAGCACGGCCATCATCGCGGGGAACAGCACGCGGAAGAAATCGGGCGCGGCGACCAAACCCGTGGGCGTGACCGCGGCGGACAGGCCGGCGACGAACAGCACGTTGAGGATGTCAGCGCCGATGACGTTGCCCACTGCCAGATCGCCATGCCCCTTGAGCGACGCGGTCACCGCGGTCACCAATTCCGGCAGCGACGTCCCAAAGGCCACCAGCGTGGCAGCCACGATCGCCTTAGGCACGCCCAGCCGCTCGGCCGCGATGCTGATCGCGGGGATCAGCACGTGACTGGAGAGCACCACCAGCGCGATCGCCCCCAGCAGCTTGGCGACCACCAGCGGCAGGGGGGCCGACTTGTCGCCGCCGGCTTCTTTTTCCAGCTCCTCCAACTCCGCCATCACCGCTGCCGAGCCGCCCTGCCGGGCCCAGCGTACGCTGAGCCACAGGTAGCCCACCAGCAGGCCGACCAAAATCCAGCCGCCGAACTGCGGCAGTCGCCCGCCGTCGACCAGCGGATTGCCGCCATGCCACGGCCACGAAAACAGCACCAACAGCGCCCCGGCGGCGAGTTGCAGCCACCCCTGCCGATTGACCAGCCGCCGCGGCAATGCGGGCGGCGAGATCAGACACGCGATGCCCAGGATCAACCCGGTGTCGCAGATGATCGACCCCACGGCGTTGCCGAGCGACAGTTCCGGCTTGCCCTGCAGCGCGGCCAGCACCGACACGGCCTCCTCGGGCGAGGTGGTGCCCAGGCTGACGATCGTGGCGCCGATGACCACCTTGGGCAGCCCGGACCGCTCGGACAGAATGACCGCCTCGCCGACCAGCTTGTCGGCCGCTTTGCCGAGCACGACCAGCAGCACCGCGATCAGCAGGAAGAGCAATGCTGTGTTGCGGTCGACAAAAAACTGATGCAGGGCCTCTTCGCCCAACACGTCGCGGAAAAATGAAAGCATAACGCCGCCGGCAGCCGCCCGAGGGGTTGGTAAATGAACAAGCCCCCGGTTCTACCCGCCGCGGCGAAAGCGGGCAATGCAGGGGGCCTGTCTGGAGTTCTAGAGAGCCGTTGGGGAGGCAGCGCAGGGGACCTCAAGGGCCGTTTCGCCGAGTCTCGCCCCATCCCGTCGTGAGGTTTGAAACGGCTCTACAAACGTGTAACCTGCGCAGCGTCCTCACGTTATCCTTGTCTTTTGCAATCACCTCGACCCGGCTTTGAAGCGGCTCGCGTACTGACGCGCCAACTCGACGATGACGACGGATTGGTGCTCGACGCCACGCCCGCCGAGCGAATGGCGATGGTCTGGCCGCTGACGCTCGACTGCTGGGAGTTCACCGGCGCCGGCGATCGCGATGCTCAACGAGAATTTCAAAGACATCTTGAAGCTGTTCGCCGCGGCGGAAGCGAGTAGCCGCGGGTGAGTATGCGGACTTGCGCGATCATGTCTGGCGCCGACCCCGCGCTCAGCGGAGCGTCGCACTCCCAGTGGCAGCTGCAGCTTACTCGCCCCGCACCGGCGGCGCATCGCTCGCCGGGATTTCGCCGCGGATGAGGCGGGCGCCTTGGCCGACCAGCCACAGGTAGTGGTCGCTGGGCAGCCCTTCGTAGTCGAGGAACGTCGACGCTCCGACCGGCGGGTTGTTGGTGCACTTGAAGATCGCCGTGGCCTCGTCCACCTCGTCGAACATGGCTTGGTAAACCATCGTGGCGCCCGCGGCGCGCAGCTCGGCGAATTGTTTCCACAAGAACTGGCCGCGTTGGCGAGGGATCTGGTTCAGCGGCGAGTTGGGAAACATGTTGTGCCAACTGAAGCCCGGGAACACGACCGGTAGGTACTCGACGCCGTTGTCCGCGCACCAGGCGAGGTCGGGCCGCCAGACCTCCGCGGCATAACGCTCAGCCTTCGCCAGCGTGCCGAAGCGCCCGACGGCCCAGGGGCTGACGATGTGGGCGGCCCGCACGATGTCGTGCAGCCGGGGATCGGGCAGGCAATCGGTTTTCAACTCTCGCCAGTACGACGGCACGCCGATCATCACCGTGTTGCCGCCGTATTGGGCGTCGTTGACCAAAAAGTCGATCAGCTTTGCGCACTCGTCCAGCGTGTAACGTCGATTGTCGTTGAAACCGATGCCCCACACGGCCACGACCGGGCGGCCGTCGTGGCGCAGGTAGGCGGCGTCCTGCTCGTCGCGGCCGATCCGCATGCGGTCGACCAGCAGTTGCCAGTCGTCGATGACGATCTGCATGCTGTCGGGGCCCAGGCCCGACAGGTCGTACATGACCGCGTAGGCGCGGCCGTGCCGGTTGGCGCCCGCGCGGCAGTGGTCCAGCACGGTGTTGAAGTGAAACAGCCCCGCGGGGTGAGCCACTTCGCCGGCGAACCGCTGCACGAAGACGCCGTCGATGCCGTACTCTTGCATCCAGCGGAAGTGGCGGTCGACCGTCTTGGCGTTCATCGCGCTGTAGACCTCCGCCGCGCTGCCGTCGGGGAGGCGGAAGTCGGTCGGGTAGCGTTCGTCGGGATCCAGCTCGCTCACGTCCGGCCACAGATCGATCGTGCAGGAGCCGGGGGCGAAGCGGTTGCCTTTTCGCCAGTGATACCACCCGCGGCCCGCCGCGTCGCCGGGGCAGGTGAACCAGCCCTGGTAGCCGCACATGACCTTGCCGGCGAGCGTTGTGGCGTCGACGCCCGGTGAGTTCTCGCCCGCGAAGGGACGCAGCGTGCGGTCGACGACCTCCTGCCGGGGGACGCCCGCATGCATTGTGAATTCAGCGCCGTCGATCGATTGCGCCCCAGCGGGCGCGTTAGCGAAAGCGAGCGCCGCAGCAACGCCAAAACACAGCCAAAGCAAAAAACCGACGCGCATTGCACACCTCCGACAAGGGCCCACGCCGCCGCAGCGCGGCCAGTTTACTTCGGCAGCGACCGTAGCAGGCTGGCGATCATTGCCCGGAACACGGGGCCGACCTGCTGGAGCTCGCGGTCCTCGGCCTGACACATCACCATGTACAAGCCCTGGGGGGTGGGCACCGCGCGGAGCCAGATCGACACGACCAAATCGAGATAGAAAAAGTTGACGTCGAAGCCGGTTAACTCGCGGCCTTCCAACGCGTCGGTCGCGGGGAGCACTTCGATTTCGCGATATTCTTTTCGCAGCGCGGCGATCGCTTCGTCGAACAGCGGCTCGGCCTCGGCATTGGCCGGGTGTTGGGTGATCTGCCACATGCCGGTGCCCGGCGCCAGCACCGTGACCTGCGCGGTCTGCTGCTGCGAGGCGTCTTCCAATTCCCAGTTTTCGGGGTACTCGAAGCGGGCGCCGGGGAGTTCACAAACGACGGGCATGGCGGGGGAGGGAGCGAGAGGGTTGGGGCTGTCGGCCGTCAGCTTTCGGCTTGCGGCCAGATGCTGGTGGGGGCGACGGTTCTTTCCGTGTGGCTGACAGCGGACGGCCGATAGCTGACAGCCGCCAGTGCTAGCAGTGCCTCGGCCGCCGCCGGAGTTCGCCAGGGTACCACCCCTGCCGCCAGCCGGGTACCACCCCGCGCCATCCGGCGTTGTCGCGGCGGCGGGGTGCTTGCTACTCTCCGCGGCGAATCTCGCCGGATTTGTCGCTGCAGAAAAGCCGATAGAGCCCTGCAGCAGCGTCGCCGTTGTGAGACTGCCTTGTCGCTGCGCCGCACAAAGGACTGCTTGTTGGTTTTCGCGTTGCCCGTCTTCTCCCGCTGCCTGCTGCTTGCCGTGGTCGTACTGACCGCGAGCGGGTGTGCGTCGCTGCGCAAGATGAAACCGGCGCCCGAGGCGCTCTCCACCTGCCGGTCGTTGTCGCGCGACGGCGTGGCCGCGTTGGAGCGGGGCGAGTGCGACGCCGCCTGCCAGCTGCTGCACGAGGCCGTGGAAACCAACCCCCGCGACGCCGACGCCCGCCGGCAGTTGGCCGAGGCCCTGTGGGCCCAGCACCAGTACGCGGCGGCCACCGAGATGATCGAGTCGGCCGTGCAGTTGGAGCCGACCTACGCTCCCACGCTGGTCCGCGCCGGCGAGATGCTGCACGAAACGGGCGTGACGGTCACGGCGTTGCAACGCGTGAATCGAGCCATCGCGCTGGACGGCACGCTGGCCGCCGCGTGGGCGTTGCGCGGGCGGCTCTACAGGAGCCAGTCGCAACCCGAGCGGGCGTTGGCCGATTTGCATCAGTCGTTGCGCTACAGTCCGCACGATACGAGCGTGCTGCTGGACGTGGCCGAGCTGCAGTACCAGCTTGGCCGACCGCAGCGGTGCCTGGCGAGCGTGCATCACCTGTTGGACACCTACGGCCCCGGCGACGAGCCGCAGCGGGCGTTGTGGCTGGAAGGACTGGCCTACTCGTCGGTCGACCGACCGGCCGATGCGGCCGCAAGCCTGTTGGCCGCCAGCGGGCGCGGGGCGCCGAACGCGGAATTGCTGTTTCAGCTCGCCAAAGCCCAGGCCGCCGCGGGGCATCGACAGGCCGCCACGACCAGCGTGCAGCAGGCGCTGGCGGTCGACGCCGGGCATCAACAGAGCCGCGTGCTGATGGCCCAGTTGGCCGACGAGGGAGCTGCGACGGGCGGGGCGATTTTGCGTCGCTGAGCGGCCGCTCGGCACGGCAAAATGGCAGGCTCAAGTGCGCTGCGTCGCACATCGTCCGTGTGCCCTGGCGCTGTCCCGCACGCTTCGCCGAGCCGGCGCGCCGGTGGATTCCGCACGATCGTCACAATCGGGCCGAGCGGCTTGCCGAATAGCGCAGAATCTCCGCCGCGGCGGTGCGTGAGGTATGTTTCCCTGGCGACATTCACCACCTCAGCGCATCATCCCCAACCCCAGGCGACGCTATGGACGCGACCTTGCTCGAGCAGCAGCAGACTGCCTCCGATCCCAACTTTGTCGACCGGCGCGATCCGAATCGAGCGGAGAGCCCGGCGGGCTTCGAGCGCCGCCAGTTCGCCAACTCGTACGACGATCTGTCCCCCGATGCGGCCGAGTTGGCCAACGCGATCGATCAGTACAAGTTGCTGCACCGCCGCCGGTTCATCAACCACGAAGAGATGCTGGGCGTGATCAAGTCGCTGGGCTACTCGAAGTGAGCTCGCGCGGCTGACGATACACACAAGCGCAAGGAGAATCGCTGCGGCGAATTCGCCTCGCGCTTTTCTTATGCGCTGACCTACGCCAGCGCCTGGGCGCGGAACAAGGTGAGCCGCAGTTCGCGGCCGGTCACGAAGCCCACGGTCTTGCCGGCGGCGGTCACCACGTGGCCCAGCGCATCGTCGGCTTCGGACAGTTTGCCCAGGGCGCTCAAGAAACTCTCGGTGTCCAACAATCGCGTCACCGGCCGCGGCTGGGGCGATTCGTTGTCGTCGTGCAGGTACATATCGATTGTGCGGACGTAGCCGACCAGCTTGCGCTTCTGGGCCGGGTCTTCGACCGGCATCAGCGTGCGGCCGTGTCGTTGGGCGATGCGCAAGATTTCGCTTTTGCTCATCTGGGTCGTCACCCGCACGACACGCCCTGCCGGCGACGCGAAGTTGCGCACGGGTTGCCCGGCGACCGCGAGCATCCGCTGAGTGAGCGTGCGCTGGATCGGCAACAGGATGCCGGCTTCGTGCCCTTCGTCGAGCAGCTCGGCAATCTCGCGGCGGGCGAGGGTGCCCTGGACTTCCTGCGGCGTGCGGCCGGAGATCAGTCGGGCCAGCTGGCTGAGCGCCCACAGCGTGAGCGTGACCGGGGCGAACAACACGACGCAGGCGGCGATGACCGGGGCCGCGCGGCGCATCAGCCGGTGCGGCGCCGCGAAGAACGCGTTCTTGGGCAGCAGCTCGCCAAAAATGAACAGCACCGGCGCCACGATCACCGGGGCCGCCAACTCGCCCAGCGTGCCGCTGGTCGGGAACCACCGTTGCACGCCCATCACCACGGCCAGCGACGACAGATAGTTCGCCACGTTATTGCCCACCAGCGCGGTCGCGACGAACAGCGACGGCTGATTCGCCAGCCGCAGCATCAGCTTGGCCGAGCGGTCGCCAGTGAGCGCATCCATCACCAGCCGCAGCCGCGTCAGGCGATAGAAGCCGGTCTCCGAGCCGCTGAAAAATGCGCTCAGAGCCAAACCGGCGGCGAAGAGTAACAGGATGATGATCACAGGTTGGCGTCGCTTACGCTTTGCAAGGCTCTCGGCCGTCGGCTATCGGCTCTCGGCCAGAGAGTATTCGCTCTGGCTGACAGCCGATAGCCGACAGCGGATAGCCCTGGCCGTGTCCGTTCACAAGGCTGTCCACAAAACAGTTCATTCAGTCGTACAATCCTTCGCTCAAACTGCGGGTGAGACGCACGCGCAACGTGCCGTCTTCCACCGCGTCGAGAACGTGAAATTCAAAGCCGCTCCAACTCAACTCGTCGCCGGGTTCGGGGATCCGCTGCAGTTTCTCATGCAGCACGCCGGCCACCGTGGCGCTGTGCGTTTCTTCCAGTTCCACGGCAAAGTGGCGCTGCAGTCGCCGCAGGCTGGTCATGCCGGTCACTTCCCAGGCGTCGTCCCCCGCGGGGGCGATCGACGCGGTGGCCAGCAGCCGCGCGCTGCGGCTCGACTGGTCCTCGAAAATCGTGGCCAGCAGATCCTCCAGCGTGACGATGCCGACCGTCTCGCCGTATTCGTTGACGATGGCCGCCACCTCGCGGCGTTGGCGATTGAGTTCTTCCAGCACCGCCGCCCCCGTGGCGCACCACGGCATGTAGATCACCGGCTGGGCGTAGTGCTCCAGGTGCGAGCGGGGCACGGTCGGCAGCAGTTTGAGCGGAATCGCGGCGACGACCTCCTCGGAACCTTCCTCGGCGACCAGCACGTAGCCGCTGCGGGTCAGGTCGCCCCCCAGATCGGCCAGGTGAATCGGCGGGACGTAGCAATCGTATTGCCGTCGGGGCCGCATCAATTCCTCAGCCTGCAACTCGCTGAGCGACACGATGTTCTGCAGCGCGCTGCGTTCGCGATCGGCCAGGTGCCGGTCGCCAGAGGATAGCGTGATCGCCTTTTCCAGATCCTGCAGTTCCAGGTACGGCTCCCGCCGAAACCCCGGCAGCAGCAGCCGCTGGGCCAGGGCGTTGGCGGCGGTCAGGGCGGGCATCACCGCGTCGGTCGCGCGCACGGCGCCGCTGAGCGGCAAACTGAGCACGGCCGATAGCACCTGGGGCCGCTGCACGCCCAGCGTTTTGGGGACCATTTCCGAGCAGATGATCAGCAACAGCAGCGCGAGCAGCGCGGTGGCCAGCGCCTCGGCGCCGCGATCGGCCCGCTCCAGTTGGATGCCCACGACCGACGCCAGGGCGAAGTACACGATGTTGATCATCAGATTCCAGAACAGCACCGCGGTGAGCAGGCGTTCCGGTTTGGCGAGCAACTCAATCGCGGTGCGCTGGGCCGCGTTGCCCTTGGCCAGCGCCCGGCGGTCGTCGGGCTGCAGCGAGAACAGCGCCGCTTCGGCGCAAGAAAAGAACGCCGACGCCACGGCCAATGCCATCATGGCCAGGAAGTACGGAGCAAACTCGGCGAGTACGGCCACGGCGGTTGGTTGAGTGTGCTGGGCGCTGGCGATTTTTAGCCCGCGAATAGCGCGAATGTTCGCGAATCAATGCAACAGTGGCATCGTTTCAGGTCGGCAGCTGACAGGCGATCCACAAGCCGAGCCGCCGCGCCGCTTCTTGCATGCGTCATTTCCGGCGTCGACAAACTTCATTTCATTCGCGGCAATTCGCGTCATTCGCGGGCTCTCTATGATGGGCAGCGACTACAAGTCATGCGCCGTGGTGCGGCCGGTGGTGACGTCGAACTCGGCGATGGCCGGGACCAGCATCGCCGCGGTGGCGAAGCCGTACACGCCGACGGTCACCAAAAACGCGGCGCCGAACTTGCCTGTCAGCACGGCGGTGATGCTGTAGAACGTGGCGATGGGGGCGAGGCCGGACGCCCAGGCAATCGCCGGCGATTCCCGCCGGGCGCCCAACGCCACGTACAGGCCCACCGCCCCGCCGAACACGAACGCCGCGAACGGGTGGAACTGGTTCTGAAAGCTCGTCTGAAACGCCAGCATGATCCGCATGCACACGGCGATGCCCAGCAGCAAGAACAGCACGGTGCCCAGGCTGACGCCCACGGCGGTGCGACTGTTGGCGTAGATCATGCCGGAATGGATGCCTAGCATCGCCGCGAACGCGGTCAGCGTGAGCAACCCAATCGCCAGGAACAGGAAGTTCTCGCCGGACAAATCGCCGCGATACCACAGCGCGGCCCCCACGCCCAACGGGAGCAGGATCATCTCCTTGGAGTTGTAAAACACGCCCCCGAGCTTGCCGAAGATGATTTCCTTGGGCGACAGATCGGTGACCAGCAGCAGGTCGAGCGCTCGTCCGTCGCGTTCGTTGGTGAGCGAGGTGACCGCCAGCGCGTTGACCAGCACCAGGCCCAGCACGCCCAACGGGATCAGCGCTTCGAGGAATCCGTCGGCATCGAGCGCCGCGGCACGCGATTGCGGTTGGCCGATCCAGCCCAGCGCCGCCGCCCCGCAGGCCAGGCCGATGGCCAAGTACATCAGCCGAATGAAGATGATTTTCTTGCCGTAGGCCCAGGTGCAGATCTCCCGCCACAGGATCGGATTGTCCCACACGCGGCGGGTCTTGGCCGGATCGGCGTGGACGTGAGCAGCTTGCCCGCGGGCGACGCCGACCACTGCGGCCGTAGCAGGCTCGTCGCCGCTGGCGGCCGTGGCGACTGACCCACCTGCCGGAGCGGCGGCTGCCGCGCCGGGGACGCGCAGCACGCGGGGGGCCTGGTGACCCACCGCCTGTTGCTGCTGATCGGGCGACTGCGGACGCAGCTCGCGCGACGGGTTCCACACTCGCACCCGCGCGATCGAGATCAAGTTGAGCAGCACCGCCAACGTCGCGGCGCCGACCATAAAGACGCCGGGGGCCGTGCCGGCCGCGCCCAGCACGGGCCAGGGCGTCCGCGCGTCGTACACCGGCTCGGCCGCGGCCAGGATCGCGCGCAGCGGGCTGACGGCGTCGGCCCACAGCGTCGCGCTGCGCCCGGCCAGCTCTTCGCCAAGCAGTCCTGCGCCGACGGCCTCGCCCAGCAGCAGCCAGATGACCAGCGTGAGCGTCGTGGCGGCCAGCGTCTGAAATGTTTTTTCTCGCCACAGCGCGATCGTCGACCCCAAGCTGCCCGCGGCGATTGCAGCGCAGGCCGTCACGCCGACGACTCGAGCCACCTGCCCGTACGACACGCCGCCCAGCAGGACCAGCAGCATCAGCAGCGGAATGCCCGCGGTCACGAACACGATCACCTGCAGCATGCTGGCCAGCAGCTTGCCCAGGACCAACTCGGAGTTATTCAGGTTGGTCATCAGCAGCAGGTCGAGCGTCTTGCGATCTTTTTCCTGGGCCACGGCCGCGGCGGTCAGCAGCGCGGCAAAGCCCATGGCCACGGCCAGTTGCACGGGGGCGACCAGGGCGAAGGCAACCGCCCCGAACCGCGCCAGATCGTCCAGGCTGCGCACCGGCTGGGCGCCGATCAGGATCAGCCACGCCGTGAGCACCAGCCCGAACAGCGCAGCGACGTACAGAGCTCGCGAAAAATAGAGTCGCCAGCTGCGCGGGGTCGTGGTGACTTCGCGGGTGAAGACCGGCCCAACGAGCAAGTGTCTTTCCTTCGGCGACGAGCGTGCGAGAGGGAGCTGCCACGGAGCAGCGGCAGAGATTCAACAGCCCTCCAAATATAGGCAGTCGGCTGCCGGCCGTCGAGCAACCGCGCCGCACGACCGGCACAGGCGGAAAAGTCGCTGCGGGGCCGGCCAGCTGACGCCCCTCGGGCCGCTTTCTCGCCACGCCATGCTGGGCAGCTTCGGGCCGTCTTGTCTACAATAAACGATCGCCCCGCGGCGGTGGACTCTGCGGGGGCCGTCTCTCAAATGCTCTTTGGTCGCGACGAGCCGACTTTTCTCGCGGCGCGGCCGATTTTTCACAGACTGAGGTTCTCATGTCGATTGCTTCGAAAACATGGCGAATTGCGCTGGCGGCCCTGCTGGCGGTTTGTTGCATGGCCAGCCGCCCGGCGGAAGTGTCCGCCCAAACCGACGCCACGGACGCCTCGGCGGATGACGGTTCGCTCGCCACGGCCAGTGGCGCGACCAGTGCATTGACGGTGGAAAACCTGATCGGCAACGCCGTGTCGCTCTCCAACAAGCAGTACCCGGACGTGGAAAGCGCGATCGAGCGGTTCCGCAACCGCGACGGCGAGGGGGCGTTCGAATACCTGAAGCGGGCCTACGAAGCCACGCCGATCCTGCCGCCGCCGGAGGTGATGCTGGCCAAGATGCAGTTGCTGGTCGGCAACCGCGGCGCCGCGACCCAGCTGCTGGAGCGGGCCGTCGTGGAGTACCCCGACGACCCCGAAGCGTACCTGCTGCTGGCCGACCAGGCGTTCAGCGCCGGCCGCACAGCCGAGGCGCAAGCCCTGTTTGAGAAGGCCGCCGGGATGGTGCCCGACTACGAGGGCAATGCGAAGCGCAAACGCGACTTCCAGATTCGCGTGATCGCCGGCAACAGCGCCGTGCACGAGCGTCGTCAGCAGTGGGACCAGTCGCTGGGCTTGCTGCAGCAGTGGGTCGATTTGGATCCCGACAGCGCCGCCGCCCGCCAGCGGTTGGGCATGGTGCTGTTCCGCGCCGGCAAGCAAGACGACGCCCGCAAGCAATTCGTCGAGGTCCGCGAGATCAGCCCCGACGCAGCTCACCCCGACGTGTCGATGGCACAGCTTTACAATCAGGCGGGCGAGTCGGACAAGGCTCGCGCCGCGTTCCAGGCCGCCTATCAGGCCGAGCCGGAGAACGCCAGCACGGCCGCCGCTTACGCCGAGTGGCTGGTGACCCAGGACGATCTGGAAACGGCCCAGCAGGTGGCCACGGCGCTGCGCAACAAGACGCCCGACTCCGAAGGCGCGCTGTTGCTGTCGGGCATCATCGCCAAGCTGCGCGGCCAATCGGATCAGGCCGAGGAAGCGTTGATGCGGGTGCTGTCGATCAATCCGTCGAACGCCCGGGCGATCGACCTGTTGGCGCTGACGCTGATCGATAGCAGCAAGTCGGCTGACAAGGAGAAAGCCCTGCGTTACGCCCAGATGAACGCCCAGCGGTTCCAGAACAACGCCCAGGCCAACATCACGCTGGCGTGGGTGCTGTACCAACTGGATCGCGGCCGCGAGGCGACCGAGGCCCTGCAGCGGGGCGCCCAGGCGTCGGGCGGGCAGCTCAACGCCGACTCGGCCTATTTGGTCGCGCGGATCATGCTGAAGCAGAATCAGACGGAGAAGGCGGTCGCCACGCTGAAGCAACTGCTGGAGAACGCCAACACCGGCCCGTTCCTGTACCGCAGCGAAGCTCGCAAGCTGCTGAAGCAACTGGAAGGCGGAGCGGGCTGAGCCGTCGCTCGCAGCGCGCACAAAAAGGTCATGGCAAGGCGATCCGTCGTCTTGCCATGACCTCTATCCTGAAGCAAAACACCACAAGTGCTTCGCCCTCCCGTTAGTGTTGTAGTAACTGTATCGGCGGCGACCGGGGCGGGTCTGTAGCGGTTTTTCGAGAAAGTCGTTCGCCGGGCGGGCGGACTGGGACCGACTCGTGCGTGCCACGGCTCTGTGAGCCGTGCGAATTGCCAACCCGCTCTCTCCCGCGCACGGCTTGCAGAGCTGTGGCACGCTTTTTCGTCGATCGCACGAGCGAGGCTGGGCAAAAAAACAAGGCGGGCGGATTCGAACTCGAACCCGCCCGCCCTCAGTACGGCGAGACCTCACTCCCCAGTTGGCCTCGCCGCAGGTGTTTTGTCTGTGCCGTCAGAAGCCAAATCCCCCGGGCAGCACTTGCAGCTGCTGCTGCGGTTGAGCGGGGGGCAGGGCCGGCAATTGCACGGCGCCCGCGGGGATCTTTCCCAGGCTGTCGCCGCCGGCGAGCGCCAGGCCTTCCAGTGGCAGCGATCCCAGTCGCTGACCCCCGAAAGTTTCCACGTTGGGCAGTTCGCCGCTGCGGCAGACGCTGCACGGCTCGCCCAAATCGGCCGGCAGGGCCGTGCCGTAGCAGAGAGTCGCCGCGCCGCATCCGCAGCCGCAGTTCGCCGCGTTCGTCCGTCGGCGGCAGCCATGTTTGCAGCTCGTGTTGCGCCACGGGCCGTAGTAGCAGCTCAGCGGCGTGCAGCCGCAGTGGACTTTGTACGTGTGGTCACGCCAGCGGTATCGGCAGGCGCCGTAGGGCGTGCAGTAGCCAGGGTAGAGCGGGTGCAGATGATGGCACGCGGGGCTGATCGACCGCGACGCCTTGCAGGCGCTGTACAGTCCGTAGCGGCAGGTGTCGCAGTGCCGCGGGACGAAGTAGTCCTGGTTGACATTCCAGGCGCACCCGTCGGCCGTGGGAACGGTGGCGCCAAAGGTCGTCCAAAACAGGCGAGCTTCGGCCGGGGCGGCGCCGGCGAGGGCGAGCCCGAGAATCGCTGCGGCGAGCTTGCGGCGTGTCATGCTTGAAGATGCGGGGCAGGGGGAGTTGCCGCTGTTGCGGCGGGGGAGTGATCCGCTGCGATATCATGGGTCGCTGCGGGGGATGCAGCAAACGCCGCTCGCCAATCTTCCCCCGTCAAACCTCGCCCCCTGGCCGCTACAATCGGAACCTCCCCTGCCACTGCCCCCTGTGAGCCCCGGCATGCTCGTTCGCCCGCTGGCTGCTGCATCGCCGCCCGACGTCCCCGTGGCGCCGGGGCAGACGGCCGTGGCCGTGCTGGTGGCCTTGGCCACCGCTGGCACGTGCTGGCTGAGCCTGCGGCGGCTCCGCGGGACGACGCTGGCGGCCCCGGCGGCGTGGGCGATTGGCAGCGCCGCCGCGCTGGCGGCCGTCGAGGCGTATTTGCTGTGGCGCGGCGCCGCAGAGGGCGCTCTGCAGCGCTCGGCGCTGCGGTTTTTTGCCGCGGCAGGGACCTTCTGCCCGCCGATGGCCGTGTTGGGCGCCAAGCGGCCCCAGGATCGCGGCTGGCAGTGGATCGTGGCGGCTCTGTGGCTGGTCGTGTCGCTGCCCGCGGTGCAGGCCGTGCTGCGACCGGCCGGCGACCATCTGGAACTGTCCGGATTGTGGACCGCGTTCTTGGCGGTGCTGGCCGTGTATGGCACGGTGCTCAACTACGGGCCCACGCGGTACGCGGCCGCGAGCCTGTTGTACCTGCTGGGACAAGCGGCGTTGATTGCTCCCGCGACGCGCCTGCGTACGGCATTGCCTTGGACGGAGGACGCCTGGACGGCCATCGGCGTCACGCTGTTGCTGACGGCGCTGTGGGTCGCCCGCGCCAAGACGGCCGCAATTCCCGTCGCCGAGCGATTCGGCGCCGAGCTCGCGGCTTGCGACCTGACGCCCACGGCCCGCTGGCTCGCCTTTCGAGATGCGTTCGGCCTGTCCTGGGGCTTGCGAATTCTGCACCGCGTCAACGAAACGGCCGAGCTGGCGAAGTGGCCCGTGCGGCTCGCATGGAACGGTTTCGTCGCGGCCGACGATGTCTCAAAACAGGTCGCGACCGCCGAACTTCCGTCCGAATCCCGCGCCGCGATCCACGCCACGCTCGACACCCTGCTGCGGCGGTTCGAGCGCGTTGCGGCTGCAGGGGAAAGCTAGGCCCTGCCGGGCCCCGCGCGCGAAAACGCTTCGCCATTTCTGGGACCGATAGCCGAAAGCGGATAGCCGACAGCTCCGAGCTTCGTCAGCCGCATCGCTACAACAACGGCCCGAACAACCGCGCGAAACTCTCCGCCCCGCGGCGCAGCGCCGGGCGGTTGCGATGGGCGTCGAGGTCCATCAACTCGGACCGATCGATGTACTCTTGCTGGAGTGCGCGCAGCTCCTTGGTAAACGCCGGGTCGTACACGGCCAGCAGGATCTCGAAGTTGAGCCGAAAGCTGCGGGGATCGAGATTCACCGACCCGAACAGCGAGTAGCTGCCGTCGACCGTGACGCTCTTGGTGTGCAACAAACCGTCGTTGAACAGGGCGATCCGCACGCCCGCTTCCAGCAATTCGCCTTTGAACGCGCCGCTGGCGTAGCGGACCAGCCGCGAGTCGACCTGCTTGGGCGCCACGAGCACGACCTTCACGCCGCGACGGGCCGCCGCGACCAGCGCCATGGTGAGCGGTTCGCTGGGGACGAAATACGGCGTGGTCATCACGAGCTCGCGGCGGGCCGAGTAGATCGCCGTCATCAGCACGTGCTCGACGGCGTGCGCAGGCAGGTCGGGGCCCGAGGGCAGCACCTGCACCGGCGCGTCGCCGCGGCACGGCTGGGGGCGGGCGCCGCCCGACTCGCGCAGCCGTTCCAGGGTGTCTTCGCTTTCCAGGTACCAGTCGGCCAGAAACGTGATGGCCAGCGCTTCGACGGCCGGGCCCTCGACGCGGACCATCGCGTCGACCCACTGCCCGACGCCCGCGTCCCGCTTGAAGTACCGCGGATCGACCAAATTGAGACTGCCGGTGTACGCGATGGCGCCGTCGATGACCACGATCTTGCGATGCAGTCGCAAGTCGATCCGTACGAACGGCATGCGGAGCAGACTGCCGGGCAGCGCGTCCTGCATCTCGACGCCCGCGGCCCGGAGTCGGTCGGCCTGCTGGCCGTGGTAGAACTTGCGACTGCCGAGCGAATCGACCAGCACCCGACATGCGACGCCGCGCTCGGCGGCGCGGACCAGGGCGTCGACCACGCGATCCGCCTCGCCGCCGTCGTTCCAGATGTAGAACTCCAGGTGGCAGGTTTCCGTGGCCGCGTCGATGTCGGCAATGAGCCGCTGAAACACGTACTGCCAGTCGGGCAGCAACTCGAGCTGGTTGCAGCCCAGCGCCGGCACGCCGATGGTGCGCCGCGACATTTGGGCGATGGGTTCGTACTCCTCGGCGATCCGCGACCAATCGACCTGGCTGCGGTCGGGAATCTGCGCAAGCCATTTTTTGAACGGCGGCTGCAACTGAATGAACCGCCGTTCGCGCCGACTGCCCAGCCGCGACTCGCCCACGACGAAGAACAGCAGCGGCCCGGCAAAGGGGAACGCGAAGATGATCATCAGCCAGGCCAGACTCTCGCCTGTCGAGCGTCGCTGCAGGATCAGTTTGACCGCCAGCACGATCTGGATCGCCAAGTGGGCGATCACGGTGACCATGGTGATCCATCCGCCCCAGGGATGGTCTTCGAAGAATCTGGCGATGGCGCTCATGCGGCGGGTCGTTCGTTGCGGGGCGCGAGTTCAATCCGAGCGGACAGGACGAGACGGACGAGGCGGGCGGACTTCCATCGTAACGGAACAAGCCACAAGGTCCGCCGCCAATTCAATCTTGTGGCGGCTCCGTGAGCTGAAAATCAACGACCAGCGGCCGATGGTCCGAGGCCAAGCGAGCGGTTTCGGTGTGACCGGCGAATGCCCCGGCCGCTTCGATATCGCCGCGGTAAAACACGCGATCCAACGGCCGCGCTGGCATGATCGCGGGAAAGGTCCGCACGCGCTGCCCCGCCGACGTGAATCCGTGCTCGCGCAGCGCGCCGCGACCCAGCGAGTTCCACACGTCGTTGTAGTCGCCGGCGACGACCGCGGGCGTGCGCTGCTGCAGGTGCGCGAAGAACGGCTGGTTCAGCAACCGGCGTAGCTGGAATTGCCGCTCCAATCCGGCGAGTCCCAGATGCACGTTGGCCACCGCGACCGTGCGGCGATGGCCATCGAAGTGCAACTCGCACCGGGCGAGCAGCGCCTGGCGGCGTTTCTTCAGCGGCACGGTCAGGTCGCAATCGGCCACGTCGTGGAGTGGAAATCGGCTGAGGATCGCATTGCCGTAATGGCCCACTTTCAGCCGCACGTTGTGTTGATAGGCCGTGTGGGTCAGGCCCGTCGCCTCGGCCAGCAGATCGACTTGCCGGTGCCGCCGCGACCGGGGCGCCCCGTCGTCGACTTCCTGCAGCAGGGCCAGGTCGGGGGCGTAGTGGGCGATCGTTTCGACAATTCGCCCCAGATCGTAGCGGCGATCGACGCCGCCGATCCCCTTGTGAATGTTGTAGGTCAGCAGGCGAAATTGCATTGTACGACGGCACGCCGGTTGGTCCGGTCCTGGCGAGAATCGGCGGCCGCATGGTGCCAAACAACCAGGCGGCAGGGGACTTGGGACGACTGCGAAATTTGTCGGTGGCTGGCGATTCTGTTAGGCTGGGCGCTGGCCGCGTGCGAGAGCCGACCGACCGTCGGCAGGCCCCGCCCCTTCGCACGCCGCGTTTCGCATTCTCGCAAAGCCACGGCGTCGCCGCCATGCATGGGGTTTCGACATTCCGCGCCAGCCCGCCGTCAGCCGCCGCCGTGCGCCGGGCGACACTGCTGCTCTGTTGGGCTGCGGCTGCGGCGCTACCGGGGGCGTCTCGCTGCGTCGCCGCTTTGGACGTGCTGCTGATCCATGGCGACCCGGCGCCGGGCATCGCCGGGGCGGCCGTCGAATCGCCGTTGGGCGCCACGCTCAACGCCGCCGGTCAGGTGGCCGTTTGGGGCGAGTTGTCGCTGAGCGTCGGCGGGGTGACGGCCGACAATGACACGGCCGTGTGGATCGCCACGGCCGACGCGACGACGCTGGTCGCCCGCACCGGCAGCGGCGGCGTCCCCGGCGCGGCGGGCGCCGACTTCGACCAGTTTCGCGCCATCTCGCTGAGCGACAACGGTCGGCTGGCCCTCCGCGGCAGTCTGAAGGTCGGCGTCGGCGGCGTGACGACGGCCAACAACCAGGGCGCCTGGGAATTCGCCCCCGGCGGCGACAGCGTGCTGGCGCGCACTGGCGACGTCGCCCCGCCGGACATGCCCGGGGCGATGCTCGACTCGGTTGACGTCGCGCTGCTGCAATCCACGTCCGGCTTGGTTGGCGCGGGCAACCGCATGCTGTCGGGCGTGGGCGGCGCGACGGGCGATTCCAACTACGGAGCTTGGCTGTTGGACAGCGGCGGCAGCGGCGCGCTGCTGGCACGCGAGGGAGTCACGCCGCCGCCGGAATTGGAGTGGGCGAAGTTTGACAGCTTCGCCGCCGGTGCCGTGAACGACGCGCGGCAAGTGGCGGTGATCGCAACCCTGCAAGACGATTTCCCGGTCACGGTCACCAACGACACGGGCCTGTGGCGATTAGAGGACGGGGCCGCGGGGGTCTTGCTGGCTCGGGAGGGCGACACGCCGCCTGGCGCCACTGCCGCCTACATTCGCTTCTCTGCGCCGCGGCTCAATCTGGCCGGGGAGACCGCGTGGGAGGCGAAGCTCGCCAGCGGGCAATCGGGAATTTGGCGCCGACGGGGCGCCGCGACCGAGGCCGTGATGATCTCCGGCGCCGGGAGCGTCCCCGGCGTGCCGGGCGCCGAGTTCGCCCCGTTTGCGGTCGACGCCGGCGAGCGCAGCGGCGCGGTGCTGGGCGCTGCCGGGCAGGTGCTGTTCAGCGCGACGCTGGTCGATGGCGTCGCCGGCGTCACGGCCAACACGAACCGCGGCCTGTGGCTCGATGATCCGGCCGCGCAGCCGCAGCTGCTCGCGCGGAGCGGCGCTGGCGGCGTCGCCGGGTTGCCGGGAGCTAACTTCACCGACTTCTACGAACTGGCGCTGAACCGCTCCGGGCAGATCGCGTTCGCCGCCGCGGTGGACAACCACGGCGCGGCGCTGCCGGCCGACCGCAAAGGCATCTGGCTGATCGACGCCACCGGCGACAGCCTGCTGATCGCCAAACCGGGCGACGTCGTCGCGGGGCGGGTGGCCGAGCAGTTTTCCTTCGTCGGCGGCTCGGGCGGCGAGGACGGCCACGCGCGCAGCTTCAATGAGTTCGGGCAGTTGGCCTATCAAGCGCAGTTCGCCAGCGGCGGGGCGACGCTGCTGTTCACGCCCGATCTCGCGTGGCGCGGGCCCGCGACCGGCGACTGGGGCGACGCGGCGAACTGGACGCTGGGTTTGCAGCCGGCCGCGGTGCACGCGGTGACGATTGGCGGCGCCAGCGGCGCGAGCGTCAACGGTCCGACGGCCGCTGAGACCGTCAAACGGCTGACCCTCGGCGGTGGGGCCGCAGCGGCGCAATTGCAGCTGCAGCCCTCGGGCGGATTGACCGTGGTCGAGGGACTGACCCTGCTGCCGCTGGGCCAATTGGCGGGCGCTGGCGCGATCGCGGGCGACGTGGCGAACAGCGGAGTCATCGCACCTGGCAGTAGTGGTCCCGCCAGCATCGTGATCGGCGGCGATTTCATACAAACGGCCGCTGGCACGTTGATGCTCACCCTGGCGGGCGTCGACAACTCCAACCCGGCTGCCCTGCAGTTCGACCAACTGCAGATCTCCGGCGCGGCGACGCTCGCGGGAGCCCTCAGCGTTTCGCTCTCCAGCGGCTTCGTGCCGCAGATCGGCGACATGTTCGACGTTGTCGTGGCGGGCAGTCTGGTCGACACGTTCGACAGCCTGGCGTTTCCGTCGTTGCCCACGGACCGCCAGTGGCGAGTTTTCGCAAACGGTTCTGCGCTATCTCTGCGTGTGGACGCTGCCGCCGTGCCAGAGTCGTCGGCCCTCGCAGCGGCAGCAGCGGTGCTGTTGCTGAGCAGTGTTGCGGCTCGTCGCCGATCGTGATGAGGGTGTGCAGTTCTAACGCAGAAATCTGCAAAAAATGCAGATTTTTCGCGCCAATTTCTGACACCCTTGCGGGGTGCGATCTCTTGCTGCGAAGCGTTGTCGAAGCGTCCGCGGCGCTTTACCATGACGAATTCGACGCGAGTTTTTGACGCTTTTCCCAATCGCCTGAAACCACACATGCTATGAGCGCCCTCGACGCCTCCCCGCAAGCCAGTGAATTCGAATCGCCATCGCTCGGCGCCCAGGTCGCCGACTTGAAAGTCGCGTTTGAGAACGCGTACGGCGCGCCTCCGCAATGGGTGGTTGCGGCGCCGGGGCGGGTCAATCTCATTGGCGAACACACCGACTACAACGACGGGTTTGTGTTCCCCCTGGCGATCGAACGCTACATCGTCATCGCCGCGGCGCGTCCAGAGAATCCGTCAGCCGACGACGCGATCCGCGCCCGCAGCACGATGATGGATGGCGAGGCCGAGTTTCGTCTGAGCAATCTGCAGCCCGAGCGCCGCGATTGGACCAGCTACTTGCGCGGCGCGTTCGCGGGTTGCCTGGATCGCGGGCTCAACCCCGGCGCTTTGAATGTGCTGGTTGACTCGAAGGTGCCGCTGGGGGGCGGGTTGTCCAGCAGCGCCGCCCTGGAAGTGGCCACCGCCACGTTGGTCGAGGCGGTCACGGGGCAAACGCTCGACCCGGTCGAGAAGGCCCGCCTGTGCCAGTGGGCCGAGCACAACTACGCCGGCATGCCGTGCGGGATCATGGACCAGTTCAGCTCGGCTCTGGGCGCCGAGGGCAAGCTGCTGCTGATCGACTGCCGCACCGAGACGGCCGAACTGGTGCCGCTGGACGATCCCAACATCGAAGTGCTGGTGATCAACAGCAACGTCAAACACGAGTTGACCGGCAGCGAGTACCCCGAGCGCCGCACCCAGTGCGAAGCCGCGGCCAAGACGCTGGGCGTCAAAGCGCTGCGTGACGTGACCAGCGAGCAACTCGAAGCGGCCCGCGACAAGTTGGACGACGTGACGTACCGCCGCGCCCGGCACGTGGTGGGCGAGGACGAGCGGACCAGCGCCGCCGCCGCGGCGCTACGCTCCGGCGATTGGGACACGGTTGGCCGGCTGATGTACGCCAGCCACGATTCGCTGCGCGACGATTTCGAGGTGAGCTGCCCGGAGTTGGACGTGCTGGTCGAGTTGGCCGCGGGCATCGGCAGCGAGGGGGGCGTGATCGGCTCGCGGATGACCGGCGGCGGCTTCGGCGGCTGCACTGTCACTCTGGTCCGCAAAGGCCGCGAGCGCGAGATCGCCGAGAAGATCTGCACCGCGTACAAGGAGCGCACCGGCGGCGAGGCGACACCGTTTGTCACGAAGCCGGCCAAGGGGTCACACATCGTCCAAGATTGAAGGGCGATGCAACATCACCGAAAGGCAGTCTCAGTTGCACCAACGGCCATGCGGCTCTAGCATGCGCTCTTCTTAAGACGGTTGGACGAACGAGGGCATCAAGATGGCTGGGAAGACGGAAGTGCGTGAACCGTACTTCAGAATTGATCTGCCCTCTGGATGGACCGGCGGCCCGACTCAAGTCCCGACGCTCTGGCAATATGGATCCGCAGATATGTCAGAGTGTCTCTCGGTATCGATCCATGTAGCGACGACGCCGATCCCCGGCGACGAAAGAGCCAAGATGTTGGACGATTTCATCGCAACGCGGATCAGGGCAGAGACAGATCAGGCCGGGAGCCGAGACCTACAAATGTCTGAACCAGCGAAACAACAACAGGGCATGGCGTGGGTGGCGTCCTACAACGGCTTCCACCCAGAATCGCAGCGTCGGTTTTCGAGCTTTACAATCGTAAATGGGACGCTCATCGCCAACTTCTACTACGAAGCACTCGATTGTTCTGCGGAAAGTTTTGAGGAGCGGCGAAAGAACTTGTTGGGAAGCGTCGGCGTTGCCGATTGAATCCGAGGCGATTCGACGAGACGCGACCAAGAAGCCGGCAGGGCGCTCCCTCACCAACTATCCGTGCGAAACGGTTCGGCCGGCAGGCCGGCTTCGTTGCGGAGCGTGCCGGCGGGGAAACTGGCCCAGTTGTAGCGCACGGCCGCGGGCTCGGTGACTTCGTCGCTCGACAGGATCACTTTGCCATCGGCGATTTCGGCCGACGCCGGGCGGAATTTGCCGTCCGTGCCGGCGAGTTCAAACCCGGCCAACTCGTCGCCGTCGTGCTTCAGTCCCGCCGCGTGGTCAAAGCGGAGCGTCACCTCGGAGCCGTCGATTTGCATGTCGCGGTACTTCGGGCCGCTGTGCACCACGTCCTGACCGTAGGCCATCGACAGGGCGATCAGCGCCAGCCGGCGGCCGACTTCTTGTTTGTTGCGCGGGTGAATGTCCGTGCGGTGGCCGATGTCCGTGGTCACGGCCATGCCCACGTTGGGCAGTTCGCAGCACTGGGCCTGCGATTCGCGCAGGTAGGGCCAGTTGTCGCCGCCCGGCTCCCACGCGGCCAACTGCACCAGCAGGAACGGGAACTCGCCTTCGTTCCACCGCGCGCGCCAGTCGGCGATCATCACTTCCGACAGCTCGCGATACTGTTGGTGCCGGCCGGCGTTGCTTTCGCCCTGGTACCAGATGGCGCCGCGGATGTCGTACGGGATCATCGGCGCGAGCATCGCATTGAACAACACGCCGGCGCGGTGCGGCGTGCCGCGCTGGTCTTCAGGCATCTCGTCCAGCGGACGCAGGTTGTCAATCATCGCGGTGAACGCGTCCGCCTCGTGCAGCGCCTCGCGGCTGGTCCAGGCTTCCATCATCGTGCCGCCCCAGTTGACGCTCATCAGCCCGATCGGCACGTCCAACTCGTCGTGCAGCTTGCGGCCGAAGAAGTAGGCGACCGCCGAGAAGTTTTTCACCGTCTCGGGGGTGCAGGCCTTCCAGCCCTGGGTGTCGACCGTCGTCTGCGGCTCTTCAGACACGCGGTGCGGCACGTCGAAGAGCCGAATCTCGGGCCACTTGGCGGCGGCGATCTCCTGCTCCGCATCGTTGGTCAGGGCCACCGGCCATTCCATGTTCGACTGGCCGGAGGCAATCCACACCTCGCCCACCAGCACGTCGTCGAACGCGAGCGACTCGTCGCCCGTGGTCACCGTGAGCGTGCGCGGCTCGGCCGACGCTTCAAACGGGCCGATGGCCGCTTCCCACCGCCCCGCGTCGTCGGCCATGCACGTGGCTGCTTTGTCGGCGAACTTCACTTCGACCTCGGCGCCCGGTTCGGCCCAGCCCCAGACGCGCGCCTGCGTGTCGCGCTGCAGCACCATGTGATCGGTGAACGGCGTCGCGGCCGTGAGCTTGGTGGCCACCGCGGCGGCCTCTTGCCCTCGCGCCGGCGGGGCCACGATCGCGACGACACACAGAGTGACAATGATTCCCAACAACGACGAGCAGCGCAGGCGTTTCATGGCGGTGAGTTCCTAGGACGCGACGAGACGGATAAGAGCCCAACAGGCAAGTGAGTGTACCACACCTGGACGGCGGGATGGGAAGGGCCCGCGAGGAGCAAGGGAGGGGCGAATGGGGGGCGCCAATGCTTGGCGGCTGAGAACGCAGCGCAGCGAAGCCACCAGAGATTCTGTGGCCTGCGGTCATCCCAAACCAGTGGACGGGGCGCCGCGGCGACCCTCCCCTAGCCCCTCCCTGCAAGGGAGGGGGAGCAAGCACTACGCGGCGCGGCGGTGCTCGGCGGGCGCCGTCGCCGGGGCGGCCTCGACGCTCGCCACGCGCTTCTTGCGGCTGAACCGATGCAGCCCGTCCAGCACCCACGGCGCGAACCGCTTGGTCAGCACCAACGCCCGGGCGTATGGCTGCACGACGACCACCGGCTTGTTGCGGCGAATGCCGCGGATCGCGCGATCGGCGATCTTCTCGGGCGTGGCCAGCAGGAATTTGGGCGGCAGCTTATGGTCCTGCCGATCGGTCCCCAGCGGGGCCGCCGAGAACAGGTTGGTATCGGCAAAGCCTGGGCAGAGTGCCGTGACGCCCAGCCCGCGACGGGCGTACTCGGCCCGCAGCGACTCGCTGAATCCCACCAGCGCAAATTTGCTGGTCGTGTACGCCGTGACCCGTCCCAGGCCGACCAGGCCGCAGACGCTGGCCACGTTCAGCACGTGCGCGTCGCCGCGATCCAGCAACGCGGGCAGCAGCTCCCGCGTCAGGTGAATCGGCGCGTGCAGGTTCACCGCGAGCAGGCGGTCCCAGTGCTCGGCCGACATGTCCGCCGTGCGGCCGTAGTAGGTGATGCCCGCGTTATTGACCAGCAGGTCGACGCCGCCCCACTTGTCCAATACGTAGCGAGCGGCGTAGGTGATCTCCGGCCGCTGCGTCAGATCGCAGCGGCGGCCGATCGTTTCGACTCCCAGCCGTTTGCACTCGTCGACGGTGCGCGTCAGCCCGGCCGCATCGACGTCCAACAGGTACAGCTTCACGCGTTCGGTCGCCAGCCGCAGTGCGATCGCCCGTCCGATGCCCGAGGCGGCGCCGGTGACCAGGGCTGACTTGCCTTGCAGATTGCGCATCGAAGGTTTGTCCTGCGAAAGCGTTGAGATTTGAGGAGTCGCGAGAATCAACGACGCCGCCGCGGCAGCCAGTTGCTGTCACGGCAGCGCTCGAGTCTCGAAAATGTCAGCCTCGACGTCCGGCTAGGCGGCGCGGCGAGCACCCTGCTGCTCGATCTGCCGGTGCAGCGCGTCGATGTCCACGCTGCGGCTGAGCCCCAGCCGATCCTCGCCCCGCAGCGTCACGACGCCCCAGTTCTTCAAGTCGTATTTGCCGCCGTTGTAGACGCTGCGGTATTTCTTGGTATTCGTGTAGACCGGCACGTTGGTCGGCACCACGCGCAGGTTGAACGCCAGCCGATGGCGGTCGGTCACGTTCGGCCCCGAGCCGTGGATGCAGCGTTCAGTGAAGATAATGCACTGCCCGGCCCGCACCGGCACGCGCACGAACTTCGATTCGTCGCGGTCGAATTCCAGCGAGAACTGGGCGTTGTAAAAGCCTTCCTCGCCGCCGAACCGGATCGTCCGCACCGACGTGTGCGAGCCGCGCACAAAGTCCAGGCAGCCGTTGTCGAAAGTCGTGTCATCCACGGCGATCCAGACGGTCAGCTGGAAAATCTCGCCGCGGTCCGGCGGGTACAGCGCAGGGTCCAGGTAATCTTCGACCATGAACGTGCTGGCCTGATGCCACTGGATCGCGGCCGAGTGCGGCGGCTTGTAGAACACCTGCGTGCGCCACACCAGCAGGTCGGGACCCAGCAGTTGAGCCAGCCGCTCGGTGATCGCCGGCGACTTCATGTACTGCCACAGTCGCGGCATCTCGAAGTGCCGATCGCGCGGCGTCACAAAGCCGTAGGTCTGGCTGAGCGTGTTCTCCTCCGCCAGCAACTCGTCGCGGAAGCCGCGCATCTCCTCGGGGCTGAACACGTCCAGCGGGCCGATGAAGCCGTCCTCGTAGAATTGGCGAATCTGATCGGTCGACAGCGCGAATTGCGGATCGACCTGCGTTTTTGGTTCGAACGACGTCGGCATGCGAAACTCGCACGGCTGGTCGATGTACGCGCGGTTCAGGCCCGACTTGATCAGCATCCAGTACTGGCGGTAGTCCCAGTTGGAGATCATCGAGCGAAACGCCCGCGGCAAGATCTTGCGGGGCAGGTGGGCGGCTTTGTAGCCCATCATGGCGGAGAGCGCTGGCAGGGCGAGCGCCCGCTGCCACAGCGGACGGACTTTCGGGTGCAGGTTCATAGCGACCTTAGCGGGCAGAAGAGCGGCAAAACGTGCGGAAAAGGCGAGCGCCCCTCGGCCCCCGCGTTGAGGGCGGCGGCAAGACGCGCTGACGGGAGTTATCGTCAAACTTTGCGCTATTTCCGCATGACTTCCGGCGAAACTTTTTCAGGGGCGATCGAACATAAAGATGGCCCCGTGATGCTGGCGTCGCGGGGCCCGGCGGCGGTTTCTGGGGTGTTTCCGGGGGGCGGGTCGGCCCGCGTTTCGCATCGCCGCCAGCCAGCTGGTACAATCACGCCTCAGTGACGGCGCCAGCATTGCCGGCGCCGTTGGGCAGCACTCCGCCGGGGCCGCGCGCACATGTCCAAGTCGTCGCACAACGACGCTCGCCAGTGGCGACAGGGTCTGCCGGTCGACGCCGTCGCGCCGGATGTCGCAGACGATTCGTCGGCGACCGACGAGAGCCACGGGGCGCTGGAGACGTTTCGCTTCGACGTGTCGGCCGGCGAGCCCGCCGGCGCCAGCCCGCCGATGGCGCCCCGCCGCGATTCCAAGCAATCTCTTCCGCAAGGCGCCGCCGACGAACCGACCCCCGCTCCGTCGGCAAGAACTGACTCGCCCTCGCGGCGCGATTCTTCGGAACTGGCCAAACGCTCGCGCCCGGCGGCAACGCCCGGCGGCGCCCCGGCAGCGACACAGACTCGAAGGGCCGTCGCGTCGCAGCGCCCGCAGCCAGGCCGCGCTGCCGGCAAGCGGGCTCCGGAAGTCGCCGCCCGCGTCGCTGTTCGGACCGCAGCGGCGCCCGCGAAACCCCTGCGCGCCGCGCGGCGCAACGTGCCCGGCTGGGCCGGCAGCCTGTTGGTGCATGCTGCCTTCTTGGCGATTCTGGCCGTGGGCACGCTGCAGGTCGCCCAGCCGCAGACTGAGCTACAACTCACCGCCACGGCTTTTTCGCACGAAGACGAAGTCGAACTGCAGTCGGACATCGACGTCGAGCCGGTCGACGAATTGCTCGACGCCGAGGAGTTGCTTGAACTGCCGATCGACGAGGATCTGCAACTGCCGGAACTCGACGCGGCAGCGCTGGATGAGATGCTGCCGGGGATGGCATCGACGGACAACGTGGGCGACGCGGGGCCGGTCGATGCGGGCTTGGGGGCGCTGGGCGGATTGCTCGATGGCAGCGGACTGGGGGGCGAAGGGGCAGGGCAGGGCGACGCGGCCGAACTGGGCGGGCTGCCGCCGCCGGCGTTCTTCGGCCACAAGATCGAAGGCAACCGCATCGTGTTCGTGCTGGACAACTCCGGCAGCATGCAGGGCGGCCGGCTGGAAACCGTGATCGCGGAATTGCAGCAGTGCGTCGAGTCGCTCCAGCCGCGGCAGCAGTTCTATGTGATCTTTTACAGCGACGCGCTGTACCCGCTGTTCTATCCCGATCCGGTCATGCGGTTCGTCCGCCCCACCGATCGCACGAAGAAGCAACTCGCCGCGTGGCTCGAGACGGTCGAACTGTGCCTGGGCGATACGGTCGACGAAGCCCTCGCCGCCGCCGCGTCGATTGGCCCTGACGCGGTGTACTTGCTGTCCGACGGGCGGATTCAGAGCCAGAAAAAGCTCGCCTACCTCATGGCCGCCGAGACGCGAGATTTTCCCATCCACACAGTGGCGGTCGGGCTGGGGCGGGCCCCCGCCAGTCGAGAAAAGTTGGCGATGGTCGCTGAAGCGAATGGCGGCACATTCGTTGACCGCGACGTGCCCGATGAGATGAAGGACCTGGCGCTCAAATCGCCCCGCCCGTATCACAACCAGCAGCCGGGCGCAGTGTGGGGCCGCAACGTGAAGAACACCTGGGGCCGCCGCTGATTGCGCTCCCGTTGGCGAGCGCGGCGAAGCGAGCTGCACTTTGTCCGGCGCAAAAAAAAAGCGGGCCCCGAACGAGCCAAATACGCATTGGCTTGGCAAAACGGTCAGGGGCAAGTGAACCGTAAAGCCGACGGTCGTTCGAGGCCGCGCGGGCCAGTGAGGTTGTCACCAGCGGCAGCGTGTGTCGCCACCGGTTCGAAGGCAGAAAGGAGCATGTGTCGTGCCGGCGACGCCGCGGGTCGCGTCCAGGAACGAGAATGGTGGTCTAACCTCTTGTCTCGACAGGGATTGCGACAACCTCCTGCGGCACGTTTTGTGTTGACGAGCCGCTGCGGATCACCACCGTTGAGCAAGATTGAACGTGGCAGAATCTCGCAATCCGTTCAGGAATAGCGCAATCCGTACCATGAATCCTGCGCATCGAGAATGGGGCGGCGACTTCCTCTCAATCTGAGACATCGCTTGGCCCGTGTCGTCGTAACCCGTTTCCAAACCGCAGGTTATCCAATAGGCTGCAGCAGCGCATGACGCGCATCGCGTCGCGGCGGCGCTGTTCGTCGCCCAAGCAGCGTTTGCGGGCGCCCGCCGGAGAAGTCTCACCCTGAGACGCCTTCCTCAACTACGCTGAGTGCCCCCGACGCGCCCGCCGCGACGGACGCCAAGAACTGACGGAGTGCGACCGTGCTGAACAACCCCGCCACCGTTGGTCCCTACCGCTGCGGCCCCGGTGAGCCGCTGTTGTGGATCGCCGGGCCGTGCCAATTGGAGGACTTGCCCGGCGCGCTGACGATCGCCGAAGAGTTGCAGCGCATCGCCACCGAGTTGGGTTTGAACCTGGTGTTCAAGGCGTCGTTCGATAAGGCCAATCGCACCAGCATCTCGGCGCCGCGGGGGCCGGGGCTGGAGGCCGGGTTGGCGATGCTCGCCGAGGTGAAATCGCGGACTGGTCTGCCGGTGACGACCGATATCCACGACCCGGCCCAGGCCGCCCCCGCCGCGGAAGTCGTCGACCTGCTGCAGATTCCCGCGTTTCTCGCCCGCCAGACCGACCTGCTGGTCGCCGCGGCCGCCACCGGCCGGCCGGTGAACGTGAAGAAGGGGCAGTTCATGGCCCCCGGCGACATGAAAAACGTGGCCCGGAAGCTCGCCGAGGGCGGCTGCCGCGACGTGCTGCTATGCGAGCGGGGCACGTTTTTCGGCTACGGGCGGCTCGTCAACGACATGCGGGCGATCCCGCAGATGCAGGCCTTGGGGGCGCCGGTGATCTTTGACGCCACTCACAGCGTACAAGAACCTGGCGGGTTGGGTGACGCGACCGGCGGCAACCGGGCGATGGTCGAGCCGCTGGCCCGGGCGGCGATCGCGATCGGCGTCGACGGGCTGTTCTGCGAGACCCATCCCGACCCCGACCGCTCGCCCAGCGACGGCCCCAACATGGTTCCGCTGGGGCAGATCGGTTCTATGATGAAACGTCTGGCAGCGATTCGCGCTGCCGCGCTGGGGCCGGCCTAACCGCCGGTCAGGCAATTGTCGCCGCCGCCGGGGGCAATCGCTGCCTCCCTCACGTTGTTCGCTTCACTTCGCCCGCCAGTTGCATGCTCCGTCCCGCCGAAGATTCACCGAATACTCGTCCTTGGTGCTCGCGCTTCCCGCGTCGGATAGCCCGTTGGCTGCTGGTCTGCGCCGCCAGCGCCGCGGTGCTTGTCGTTGCTGTCGGCTGTCAGCGCCAGGCTCCGCGAGGCAGCGGCCGGCGCACGGCAGCCCCCGGCGGCGGGCGGCAGGCGCAGACTGAGATCCTGCTGGCTGGCGTGGCGGAGATCCTCAACGAGCTGCCGCAGCGCGTCGATCTGAACCTGACGCCGGCCCAACCGCTGCTCACCGCCAGTACCAGCGCCGACGGTCGCGAAGTGCTGGCCACGGTCACAACCAATCCCGCCATGCCGGAGGCGGGCGTCAATTACGTCCGGCTCGCCTCGGGCAATGCGAGCTTTCGCTATCTGAATCTCGGCACGCGCGACGTGTTGCGCATCCACTACATCAGCAGCGACCAGGAGGAACTCGATCGCGGGATCGAGGAGCGGTCGTCCATCGAATTGCCCATCCGCCGCGTCGATGCGCAGGATCCCGACAATGCGTTGATTCTCGAGGTCAGTCTTAATTTCGAGCTGCTCACGCCCGAGCGGATCGAGATTTGGCGGTATTCCGACAAGCGGATGGAGCAAATCGCCAACGACCTGAAACGCTACGAAGCGATTCGCCAGCCGGCGGTGGGCTGGGAGCCGAGTCCCGATCGCGGCGCGTTGGCGAATCTTGTCGAACGCTCGAACCAATGGCTGCGCGGGTTGCCCGAGGAGTCGTCGGTGTGGCAACCGACGCCGCTGCTGGAGGGCGTGCCCGCCGAGTTGCGCGAGGCCAAGGGCGTGGCTGCGGCCGTGGCCGCCGACAATCTGGCCGAGGGGCAGTTCACTGACGCCCAGGGGCGGCTGCTGCAAGAATCCGTCTGGATGCGCGACATCGCCGATTGGGCCCGCGGCGCCGCATTGACCGACGTCGACACGGCCGCGGCGTTGTTCGACTGGACGGTCCGCAACGTGCAACTCGACGATCCCGCGCGGGCTCGCACGGTCCACTTCCCCTGGCAGGTCGTCGCTTACGGCCACGGCAACGCGACGCATCGGGCGTGGGTGTTCGTAGAACTATGCCGGCAACTGGGCATCCCGGCCGCGGTGCTGCGATTCGCCCCGGACGCCGATGCCGAGGCCGTCCGCGAGTTGCCCGCGGTCATGGTCGACGGGGAGCTCTTTTTGTTTGACGCCGAGTACGGGCTGCCTTTGCTGGCCGACGGGAAGGTCGCGACCTTGGCCGACGTGATTTCCAATCCGCAACTGATGCGGCAGTTTGACCTGCCGGAAACCCCGTACCCGCTCACCGCTGCCGAACTACAGCATGTGACGGCGCAGATCGTCGCCGCTCCGCTGCAATTGACCCGTCGGGCGGCGGAGTTGGAAGCCGCGCTGGAAGGCGCGCAGATCGTCACGCTGTCGTCGGATGTCGACGAACTGCAATCGGAACTGAACAAGGTCGATGGCGTCGCTGCCGTGGCACTTTGGCCGGCGGCGTTTCACGGTTTGGCCGACTCCCATACGACCACCCAGAAGACGCGGCAGGCCGAGGTCGCTCAGTTCGCGCCGTTCGCGCAAATCCCCGAGCTGTGGAAAGCGCGCGTGCTGCACTTTCAAGGTTACAAGGAAGTGCCGCGCGAAGAGCGCAACAACCCGCTTGCCCAGCCGAAAGACGGTCACCGCGAAGCGGTCGGCTTGTACCAGGACCCGCGCGTGCGGCCGGCCGACTCCGAGTTGGCGACCTTTGAATCGACCAAACAAATCATCACCCGCAGTTGCAAGCTGAACGCCAGCTACTGGATGGGGCTGCTGAGTTACGATCGCGAAAACCTGCCGGCCGCCCGGTTCTGGCTGGGCGAGCAGAGCCTGGAGGCAGCCCCCAACGGACCGTGGGCCCCCGGGGCGCGGTACAACCTGGCCCGCACGCTGCACGCGCTGGCTGAGAAGGATGGCGACGAGTCGCTGGCCGCCGAGGCCGTCGAGTTGCTGCGGGGCACGCCCCGCGACGCCCCCCAGTGGGCGGGCAACCAGGTGCTAGCCCGTCGCTGGCAGCCGGATCAAGAGCCGGCGGCCGACGCCGAGGCAGCCACTGATCCCGCACCGGATGCGACGGAACCTGCCGAGGTTGAAACTGAGTCCGAACCTGAGTCGGAGCCGGCAGACGCCGCCGAGGAACCGTCCGAAACCGCCGCGGCGGACGGCCAAGAGCCGTAACAGCTTCCGGGGCAACGCTTTGGGCTCTGGGCTCCGCCGGCACGACGCATCTTGTCGATCGGCCCCCGCTGCGATAATCTTAAGGATTCGCTGCCGGTCGCCGGGCCTCGCCCCTGCGGCCCGCACACAAGCCGGCTCAGCCCATTTCCGTTCCGGCGGCCCCAAGCGGCCGCGTCACGATTTAGCGACTACGGTGCGACGATGCAAAAAGGCATTCATCCCGAATATCACGAAACCAAGGTCCACTGCGGCTGCGGCAACACGTTCGTCACCGGCAGCGTCCGCAAGGAACTGAAGGTCGACATCTGCGACCAGTGCCACCCGTTCTACACGGGCAAGCTGAAGTTCGTGGACACGGCTGGCCGCATCGAGAAGTTCAAGAACAAGTTCGCGGCCGCGGGCTACGCCAGCTTGGCCAAGGGCAAGAAGAAGGACAAGAAGTAGCGCAGCGCCCACGACTTAGCGCCGCCGGCAACGGCGGGCGCTCCTCGTTGCCTCGCTAACTTCTTCCTCGCCCCGCTCGAACCGTCTCTCCCATGCGCGAACTTCTGGAAAAAACCCTCGCGCGGTTCGAGGAGTTGGAAAAGCAACTGGTCGACCCGGAAATCATGGGCGACTCGACCCGGGCGCCCAACGTGGCTCGGGAGCACGGGTCGCTCGGCAAACTGGCCGGCAAGTACCGCCGCTACAAGGAACTCTCGACCGAGATTTCCGAAGCCCGCGAAATGGCCGCCGGCAATGACTCCGAGATGGCCGAGCTGGCCGAAGCGGAATTGCCCGAATTGCTCGAGCAGCGCGAGAAGCTGTACGACGAACTCTTGGGGCTGACGGTGGGGGGCGAAGACGCCAATCGCACCCGCTGCGTCATGGAAATCCGCGCTGGTACTGGCGGCGACGAGGCGGCGCTGTTCGCCCGCGACTTGTACGAAATGTACAAGCGGTTCGCCGAGCCGAAAAAGTGGAAGATCGAAATCCTCGATCACAGCGCCACGGAGTTGGGCGGCTTCAAGGAAATCTCGCTCGCGCTGGAAGGCGAGGGGGTCTACCGCGAACTGCAGTACGAAAGCGGCGGCCACCGCGTGCAGCGCGTCCCGGAAACGGAAACTCAGGGCCGCATTCACACGTCCGCCGCCACCGTGGCCGTGATGCCCGAGCCGGAGGACGTGGAAATCGACATCAAGCCGGAGGACTACCGGCTCGACAAGTTCTGCGCCAGCGGCCCCGGCGGTCAGCATGTCAACAAAACCGAATCGGCGGTGCGACTGACGCACCACGAAACGGGCATCGTCGTGCAGTGCCAGGACGAAAAAAGCCAGCACAAGAATCTGGCCAAGGCGCTCCGCGTGCTGAAGGCCCGCGTCTACGAGCACCATCGCGAGCAGGAAGACAAAAAGCGGGCCGACGAGCGCAAGACGCTGGTCGGCTCGGGCGACCGCAGCCAGCGGATTCGCACGTACAACTTCCCCGACAATCGGCTCACCGATCACCGCATCGGGCTGACCATCTACAAGCTCGACCAGATCCTCGCCGGCGATTTTCAGCAGGTGGTCGACGCCCTGATCGACTACGATCGCCAACAATTGCGCGGCGATATGGACGAATCGTGATGTGAGATGTTTGATGTGAGATTGTTGATGTCGACGGAATGTTGACCGACACTCGCAGCCAGCGTGTTACATCAACAATCAAACATCTTACATCTCACATGTCCGAAGCTCCCTGGACCATCGGCCGGCTGCTGAATTGGACGGCTGATTTTCTGCGCGAGCGGGGCGCCGACAGCCCGCGACTGGACGCCGAGGTGTTGCTCGCCCACGCCCGGGGGTGTCCGCGGATCGCGCTGTACACGGCGTTCGAGGAGCCGGCCAGCGAGGAGCTGCGCACGCAGTTTCGCGAGCTGGTCAAGCAGCGGGCGGCCGGCAAGCCGGTGGCGTATCTGGTCGGCCACCGCGAGTTCTTCTCGCTGTCGTTCGACGTGACGCCCGACGTGCTGATTCCCCGGCCCGAGACGGAAGGGTTGGTGGTGCGTGCACTCGATCTGCTGAAGGAAACGCCCTCGCCAGCGCCGCGCGTCGCCGACGTCGGCACGGGCAGCGGCGCCATCGCCGTTGCTCTCGCCAAGCAGAACCCCAAAGTGCAAGTCACCGCCATCGACGTCAGCCCCGCGGCGCTCGCCGTCGCGCGGGGCAATGCCGAAAAGCATGGCGTGACCGACCGGATCGAGTTTGTCGAAGGTGATCTGCTGGCTGGCGTCGACGCGGGTGCGGCGTTCGATCTGATCGCCGCCAACTTGCCGTACGTGACCAGCAACGAACTGGGCGAGTTGGCCGAGGGCGTGCGGAAGTACGAGCCGCGGCTGGCGCTGGACGGCGGCGAGCAAGGCGACGAGCTGATCCAACGGCTGTTGCCGCAGGCTACCCAACGGCTGACCCCGGGCGGCTGGTTGCTGATGGAACTGAGCCCGATGATCGCTGGGCGCGTCGAGCAGTTGATCGACAACGCTGCGGGCCTGATCCGGCACGAAACGCTCAAAGACACCAACGGCTTGGCGCGCCTCGCCCAAGCGCAACGGGAAGCGTGAAAGCGGGCGACGCGACATCGTACAAGCGATCTCCAATAGCCGGCTCGCTACGCGAGCCGCTGGTCGCGACCGATGCATGCCAACGCCGCGCCGCACGTCCCGGACGGCGTGGCCGTCCGGCTAGGGAGCCGACTCGAACGCACCGCCGAGGGCGTCTCGCACGCACGAACCCCACAACTGCCCCATGTCAAACACAAATCGTTGGATCGCGCTGATCCCGCTGGCCGAGCCGGTGCTGCCGAGCTTTGTCGAAGTCGAGCGCGCCTTTCAAAATCGCTTTCCCGACGCGACGCCGCCGTCCGACCCCGGCGGCACCGAGCGGCTGCTCACCTGCTCGCTGGGCGAAGCGGCGGCCAGCGTCACGCTGATCGACCGCCCGATCCCGCCCGCGCAACTCGGCGGGCCGTGTGCGGCGGCTTGGTACTGGCCCACCGCGGCCGCTGAGTTGGATGACCACCCCGCGCACCTCATGCTGACCATGGTCGACGAAGGGGGCAGCGCGACCGACCGGGCGCTGGCCTTCACTCGCTGGACCGCTGCCGTGGCCGCGGCCAGCGAGTCGCTGGGCGTGTTCTGGGGCCCCAGCCGCACGATCCATCGCCCGGGCGATTTTCTGGATCAGGCCGTGCAGAGCGGCCCGCGAAATCTGCCGCTGTATCTGTGGATCGACTTCCGCATCGAGCCGGTCGCCAACCACGCCGGCGGCGCGGACTTTCACCGGCTGTACACCACCGGCCTGGCCACGCTGGGCCAAGACGAGATCGAGGTGGCCAACTTCACCGGTGCGCCGCAATCGCTGTTGGAGAGCGCGTACAACGTCGCCCACTACCTGCTCGACCGCAAACAGGCGGTCAACGACGGCGACACGATCGGCCTGAGCGACGAAGTGCAACTGACCGCCCGCCGCGCCCCGTCGATGCTAGGCGGCGAGTTGGAGGTGATTCGGTTGGAGTGGGATTAGAATCTGTCAGCGTTTAGCGGTCAGCTTTCGGCCCAGAGTGCCACGGCTCTGCGAGCCGTGTCCATTGCATTTGCGATGCTTGTTCCGCAAGGGTCGCAAGGCACGGCACGCAGCACTGCGTTCGGAGATTTCCGCGGAGGGAAGGCTACGTCATGGCAGGTTCTCCACACTTCGAAGGCGTTGTTGTCTTGGTGCCCACCGAGTGCGGCGGTCGAAGTCGCGGCGTCCATACAGGCTATCGCGGTCAATTTCACCTCCACGGCGATCTGCAAGATTTGGCGGACGTCCTGTGGACGTTTCTTCCTGAGGAGCGGGAACTTGTGCCAGGTGAGACGAGTTGCTGTCTCATTGAGTTTTTCCGCGCGGAGCTCCACACGCACCGGATCGAGGAGGGCGACCAATTTGAGATTCGTGAAGGTCGGCGTGTAGTGGGCGTTGGCAGAATCGTGAAATCACTCGCGACGTAGCAGTTGGTTGCCGGCAGACAGCTTCACCCTGCGACATTCGTACCGCGGCCGCCCAGCGAACTTATGCACTACAAGCACATCCGTATCAAACAGGTCTTCGTCGCCGCGCTCGTCGTGTGGCAGTTCGCGTTGTCGGTGCTGTTGACCCTTGCCGGGCTGAACGACGCCAAGCTGGGCGTGCTGGCCAAGATGTTGTGGGGCGTCAACTTGCTGTGGATCGCCGGGTGCGGCGTCCTGTCACTGCGGCTGCGTGATCGGGCGGCGGCGGTGGCGCCGGCCGGCAAGGGGCGGGCGGGGTTGGCGTTCTTCGGCAGCGTGACCTTACTGGCCCTGATCGAGGAAGCGATCACCACCGCGATGACCAACTGCGCGCCGCTGTTCGGGGCCCGCTTGGGGGAGGTTTACATCACGGCGTCGGCCAACTACTTGGACGTCGTGCTGTATCACAGCGTCGTGGTGTTCCTGCCGCAGTTTGCCGTGTGGGGCGTTCTGCTGGGGCGATACGCCGTGTCGCCGTTTGCCGCGTTTGTTTGCTATGGCCTGACTGGGTTCGTCAACGAAGCGCTGTTTGCCGGCCCCAATCCGCTGCAATTGCCGCAGTGGATACTCATCTACGGCCTGCTGGTCTACCTGCCGGCGCACCTGTTCGCACGCATCGAAGGCCGGCGGACGCCGCGCTGGTGGTTCTATCCCGCGGCCGTGCTGCTGCCCATCCTCGCGTCGCTGCCGGTGGTCGCGCTATTGCTGCTGGTGATCGCCCCGGACCACCCGCGGATTCACTTTCCGCCGATGTGAAGCTCCGCACCGCAGGACATAATCTGCGAGGTACGGCCTATGAACCTAGTTGCCGAATCGCTGCAACTGCGCGGGCTCCGGCGCGGGCAGCTTGCGGATGACTGTGTTTCTGGCAGATCACGGCCACAGGTTTCAGGTCTTGGCGAGGTCGATGCGAGATTGCGTCAGCGACGGCTTCGGCAATGTAGAAGTCGTCGTTTTTCGCGAGGCGTTCAAGTAACGATAGGTCTGTCAGGTCAAGTGAGGGAATGAGAACCAAAAGCACCGCCGAAGCGTCGCAGAGAATTCGCTCATCAAGGAGGTCAACAATCAGGCGATGTAGTTCTCCCTGGTGTTCAAGCACGACGCCGCTCGTTGGGTGGAAATCGACGATCCATCCACTCGTTGCGAGTGCCTCACGCATGGCGGCCAACATTGACTGCAGCGACGGAAATACGATGCGGGAGTCTCCGTCGTGAGAAAGAAAAAGAACCACGCCGCGACAGCCCGGGTGCATCAGGTAGACGTGATAGTTGCTTGTGTTGGCATCGTCGAGCACAACGCCTTGCAGCGCTGACACGACATCGTGGAACTCACGAAACTGTGCGGTTTGCTCGGCGACTTCGTTCGGCGCCAGCAGATTCACTCCTGCCGAGATCTGATCGCTAAACGCGTTGTCCGAAATCTCGCGGAAGTAGTCAGAGAGATCGACGGGCATCTCTCCGATCAACGCTTCCAGCGGCGCAACTGTGGCGTCGTTCGCAGAGCCATCAGTTGGGCCTTCCGTGGCCGCAGGACCGGGAGCTTTTCGAAATCGTCGCCACCACGACATGCGATATCTCTGATCCGAACCTGGTTGTAACGCTGACACCGGGTAGCCCAGGTTCTTGAACCTGGGCCGCCGGAGGCGGTCGGAGGAATCCGTAGGAGTCTGACGCACTAACGACTTCGCGCCACGGAGCGAGGCCTCGTGCGGCTTTGCCGCCCAGGTTCGAGAACCAGGACGACCCCGCTCTGGTTGTTCGTGTCAGGCTGGAAAGCCTGACCTACATTTACGCCGACTTTTCCAGCCCGCCCGCGGCGTTCAGCTTGTTGTACAGCGTCTTCAGGCTGATCCCCAATTGTTCGGCGGCTTTGGGTTTGTTGCCGTCGTTGCGCTCCAGGGCCGAGTGGATCATCTCCATTTCCATCTCGCGCAGCGACATCACGCCGGGAGTTTGCTTGGCGGCGCCGGTCAGTTGGCGGCTGTCGAAGCGGCTGGGCAGGTGCTCGGCGCGGATCGGGCCGGCGTCGCACAGGATCGTGGCGTGCTCGATCACGTTGGCCAGTTCGCGGACGTTGCCGGGCCACACGTGACCCATCAGCGCCTTGACCGCGTCTTCGGCAATGGCGTCGTGAGCGACCGGGCCGCGGCGGTGGCGGGCCAGCAGGTGCCGGGCCAGGTGGGGAATGTCCTCGATCCGCTCCCGCAACGACGGCAGCCGGATCTCGAACGTGTTGATGCGGTACATCAGGTCTTCGCGGAACTCGTCCGCTTCGACCATTTCGGTCAGATTGCGGTGCGTCGCGCAGATCACGCGCACGTCGACCACGATCGGCTTGTTCTCGCCGACTCGTCGAATCTCGCCGCTTTCCAGCACGCGCAGCAGCTTGGCCTGCATGGCCTTGGGCAGCTCGCCAATTTCATCCAGAAAGATCGTGCCGCCGTGGGCCACTTCGAACAGACCGGGGCGGTTGTCGTCGGCGCCGGTGAACGCGCCTTTGCGGTGGCCGAACAGTTCGCTTTCGATGAGCGTTTCGGGCAGGGCTCCGCAGTTGATCGCCACGAACGGTTCCTTGGCGCGGGTGCTTTGGTCGTGAAGGCTGCGGGCGACCAGCTCCTTGCCCGTGCCGGTCTCGCCCAGCACCATGACCGTCGACGAGGTGGGGGCCACCTTTTCGATCATCAGCCGCACTTTTTGCATCAGCGCCGTCTCGCCGATCAGCAGCGGCGAACCCTGCAGCTGGCGCACCTGGTGCTCCAACGCGCGGTTTTTCTGTTCCAACTTGCGCTTGTCGGACACGCGCTTCAGCAGCGCTTCGATTTCGATCAGCCGGCACGGCTTGGTCAAGTAATCGAACGCCCCGTGACGCAGCGCGGCGATCGCCGTTTCCAGCGAGCTCTTCCCCGTCAGCACGACCGCTTCGGTTTCCGGCGACATCTCCTTGCACTTGGCGATGACCCCGATCCCGTCGAGTCCCGGCATGTCGAGGTCGACGATGATGCAGTCGTAGACGTTCTTTTCCAGCGCAGCGACGGCAGTCACCCCGTCGGGGCAGACCGTGACCCGGTGCCCCAGGCGCGGCAGTTCCAGCTTCATGAGTTCCTGCAGCGACGTTTCGTCGTCGGCAAACAACAGCGACAGCCCGGGGCTGTTAGGCGGCGTGGTAGCGATGGCTCGTCTCCTGCGTCGTGGCGGCCGCCGGCAGCGTGACCGTAAACCGCGACCCGCGGTCTGGGCCTTCGCTGTCGGCCTCGATGCGGCCGCCGTGTTCCTCGATGATGCGGTGAGTGATCGACAATCCCAGCCCGGTGCCCCCGCCAGTGCGGCGACGGGTGAAGAAAGGCTCGAACAGGTGCTTGCGGACCTCTTCGTTCATGCCGCAGCCGTTGTCTTCGACCACGATGGCCGCTTGATCGCCGCGGCGGGCGATCGTAACGGTCGCCGCGCCGCCGGATTCAAGACTTTCCAGGGCGTTGGTGACCAGGTTCAAGACGACTTGCTTGATCTCCTGCGGATTGACCGACGCGATGACCGGGGCGCCGTCGGTGAGCGTGAGCTGCCGGTCCTGGTAACGGCCCAGGTGCTGGACCATTTCGATCACGCCGGTGGTCAGTTCGCGAAGTTCCACGTTGCTGCGCTGCGAGTCGCCGCGGCGGGCGAAGTCGAGCAGCTTTTCGGTGATCTGTTTGCAGCGGAACGCTTCGCGCTGGATCATCTGCAGGTAGTTGCGGGCGACCTGCACGTCGTCGGCATGCTCGGCGTCGACCGCGGCGAGCAGCTCCTGCAGCCGGCCCTCGAGCGACTCGCTGCACAGAGCGATCGACGCCAACGGGTTGTTGATCTCGTGCGACACGCCCGCGGCCAGGAAGCCGACGCTGGCGAGCTGCTCGCTGCGCACCACTTGGCTGGCTTGGATTTTGACTTGTTGGTTTAGGTCGTCTTTGATTTCGCGGAACCGCTCGGTCATGGCGTTCATGGCGTCGGCCAGTTCGCCCATTTCGTCGCGGGTGGCCAGTTGGATGCGGTGGTTGAAATTGCCCCCGGCCACCTCGCGCGAACCGCGGACCAACGTCTCCAGCGGGTTGGCGAACCACTTGTAGAACACCCGCCCGGCGCCCGACAGCACGACCAGCGACACGGCCGCGGTGACCCACGACACGAAGATGGCCATCCGGTAGCGAGCGCGCATGTCCTCGGCCAACTCGCTGAACCGCTTGTGCAGATGGCTGGGCAGTTCCGCGACGACGGCGCCGACTTGCTCGACCTGCGCGCGGATGCGGCCGACCTCGATACGGTCGAGCATCCAGTCGTGGCCGTTGGCCTGGCTGGCGACGTCGGCTTGCAGCTTGGCGAGTAGCAGATCGATCTCGGCCAGTGCGGCGCCCTCGGGCGAGTCGTCGCTCAGCGCGAGCCCCGCCTCGATGCGATTCTCTTCCCACTGGCGGCGGTAGCGGTCGACCGATTCGATCAGTAGCGTCAAACCGTCGCGATACTGCTGCCGCAGCATCTGCATGTCGACGCTGGTGTACGTGGAGCCGACCCCGCTGGTGGTCGGTGCGGGATCGAGTTCGTACTCGTAATCGGTATCGAACTGATCGTCGTAGTTGGCGCCAACCAGCCCCGAGTGGTCCATGTAGTCGGGGATGTCCAGCCGCTGGATGGCCTGGCTGAGCGTGACCCGCAGGTCGCTCACATGTTGGCGCACGTCGCTGGCCAGGGGGAGTTCGGCACTGCGGGCGGCGATCGATCGCAACAAACCGCGGTACGCGTACAGCCCGTACTGCGCACTGCCAAACAACGCCAACACCGCGGCCAGCAGCAGACCGAGGCCGACTTGCAGTTTGGTGCGGATGGGCCAATGGCGGAACACGGCGACCTCCTTGTCGCGCTCGCACGGCGGCCCCACGACGCCGCGCGACTTGCCCGGATCCTCCTGATCCGGGCCCAGCGGGGCGGGGAGTGTAGCGGGGGGATGGTAAAATTTGCAAGAACAGTCGCGCACCCGGCGGGATTGGGTGCGCCGGCGGCCGGAACTTGTTCGGCGGACTGGGGTTAGAATTTGCTAGCACGCGGCGCTCGCAACGCGATTGGCAAAGTGCGTATGGCGTGCCACGGCTCTGAGAGCCGTGCGAAGCGGGTACACGGTCGCGGGGCGCGCACGGCTCACAGAGCCGTGGCACACTCACTGCTCTACTGCGATTGAGAAGTCTGGGGTTGCGATATGCGATGCTGTGAGATCCTCCTGCTGATGGTCGCAGGGTTGTTGGTGTCCCCCGCGTTGAACGCGAGCGCCGTGGAGCCGGAGGAGTTGCTCGCGCGGCTCGACGCCAATGGCGATGGTCTGCTGTCGGCCGCTGAGGCGGGCGAGGACCACCGGCTGCTGTTTGAGCGGATGCTGCGCATCGGCGACGACGACGGCGACGGCCAGTTGGACGCGGCTGAACTGACCGCGGCGCTCACGCCGCTGCGGCCGGAGCGGCCGACGATCGAAAAGCAGGGCAGCAAGCTCCCCGGCGCCGACGAGCTGACCGTGGTGGTCGCGCTGTTGGATGCCAACGGCGACGGGCGGATCACGCGGTCCGAGGCGACTGGCCGGTGGGCGCCGCTGCTGGAGCGGATGCTCGCCCAGGCCGACGGCAACAAGAACGGCCAACTCGATCCGCGTGAGATTGCCGAGGGCGCCGTGCGGTTAGGGACGGTCGCGCAGCTGGCGGTACGGCGGTTGGGCATCGACGTGGCTGCCGAACTGGCCAAGCTCAAACCGGACGAGCGCAGCCGCATTGAGCGGATGGGCGACCTCGGGCAGGGCGGCGTGCTGGCTGACCCGGCGCGGACGGCCGAAGCGTGCGGTCAACTCGATGCCGATGGCGACGGATTCATTGGCGCCGATGAAGTCCCCGCGCAACTGGCCGAGCGGTTTGGACAGGCCGTCGCCCGCGCCGATCGCGATGGCGACGGGAAACTTAGCCGGCGCGAGTGGTTGGCAATCTCCCGCCGGTTGGCGGCGTCGCAACAGCCGCCGGCTGACCCGCAGGCGACCCGGCAAACTGTTCGCCGATTGCTGAACCGTTTCGACCGCAACGGCGACGGGCGTTTGACTGAGGCGGAGGCGCCGCCGCGGCTGGCGGAGAACTTTGCCCGCGCGGACGCCGATGGCGACGGCCAGCTTGGCCCGCAGGAACTGGCGCGGATTGCCGAGATGCTGCAGCAAGCCGGACGCGGGCAGCGACCCGCGCCTCCGGCAACGCCGCGAAGCGAAGCGGGTCAGCCGTCGCGCACCGACGATCAGTCGTCCTAGCGAACGCGCGGTGGCGAACTGTGTGACCAGAGCCGCGAGCAGGCGCCTGCCGTGTGGCTTTTTCGCAACGCCTGCGGCTATCCGCCAGGGGGTGTTTTCGGCGCGTTTTTCCTCCGCGTTTTTTGCGGCAGGCGGCGAGCAGCGCCGCTTGTTTCGCCGCCTTGAAAACGCTGCCATCGTTACGGCTGGCCGACGTTTTGCGCTATTTTGCCCAGGCCCCCTTGAACCGCGAACCGTCGCGCGGTGTCATCCGTACAGACGTTAACGCCGCTGCCGCTGGGTCGGTTTTTGTTGCGGGACAGCAAACCCGCGGTTGGCGACGTTCGGACAGAGGAGGCCACATCATGTCGACCCCGACGCCCCAACGGGACCGACCCTACGCCAGCTTACCGCCCGTGTCGCTTGATCTGCGTGCGTTGGTCGAGTTCAACAGCGCAATGAACGAGCAACTGCAGGAGTTGGAGGAGCGGTTCTTCCGCCCGCGCGAGCACGCCATCATTACGCCGACTGGCCCTGTCGCGGGTCGCCTGACCCCCCGGAAGCCCAAATAGGCTATTGATCCAAGCGAGCGCCCCCACGGGCGGTCCAAGACGAAAACCGCTACGTGCGAGCCACTGCTGAGGCTCGCCGCGGCCGTCTTTGGCCGCCCGCTTTTTATTTGACTTGGCGATGCGGATGCTTCGCCAAGCGCCCGCCGGGTGGTCGACGGCGGCGGGGGGCGGTTATCATGCCAGGGGCCGAGTTTGCTCGTGCCGCCAGTTTCTCGCCCTTGCCGTTCGATTCGACACTCATGAAAGTTCTCCTTGCCAGTCCCCGTGGGTTCTGCGCCGGCGTCAATATGGCGATCGAGGCGTTGGAACTGGCGCTGCAGACGCTGCCCCCGCCGATCTACGTCTACCACGAGATTGTGCACAACAAGTACGTGGTCAACCGCTTCCGCGAGCAGGGGGTCACGTTCGTCGACGAGCTGAACGAGGTCCCGCCGGGCTCCACGCTGCTGTTCTCCGCGCACGGCGTGTCGCCCGAAATCCGCCGCGTGGCCCGCGAGCGGAACTTGCGGGCGATCGACGCGACCTGCCCGCTGGTGACCAAGGTGCACCTGGAAGCGATTCGCTACGCCGACGCCGGGTACACGATCTTTCTGATCGGCCACGAGGGGCACGACGAGGTGATCGGCACCATGGGCGAGGCGCCCGAAGCGATCGTGCTGGTCGAGTCGCCCGAGGATGTGGACCGCCTGACCGTGGCCGACGAGTCGAAACTGGCCTACCTGACGCAAACGACGCTCAGCGTGGACGACGCCAACCGCATCATCCGCCGGTTGCGGGAGCGGTTCCCGCAGATCGACGCCCCTCCGAAGGAAGACATCTGCTACGCCACGCAGAACCGGCAGGAGGCGGTCGCCACGCTGGCGGCCGAGGCGCAGCTCACGTTGGTGTTGGGCAGCCAGAACAGCAGCAACAGCCAACGACTGGCCGAATTGTCCAAGGAAAGGGGCGTGGCGGCGCATCTGATCGACGGGCCGCAGGATATTGATCCGGCGTGGTTCGCGGGCGTCGACACGGTGCTGGTGACCGCGGGAGCGAGCGCTCCGGAGGTGGTCGTCGAAGCGACGCTGGACTACTTGCGCGAGCAGTTCGACGCGACGGTGGAGGTCCGGTCGCTCCGCCAGGAGACGGTGTCGTTCCCGCTGCCCAAAGAGCTACGCAGCGGGGCGTCCACTTAGCGGCGGGCGATCGCGCGGCGAACGTTGCCTCAGCAGGCGCTGGCCGTCTCGGGCTGCTGCGTCGTGCGGTTCAGCAGGGCGACAATCTGGCTGGCCGAGTCTTGCAGCCGTTCGATGTCCGTCGTTTCGATCGCGGCTGAGCCGGCTTTCTCGCACAGCGCCCCGGCGTGGACCAGCAACTCGGCGATCGGCCGCCGCAGCGTGGACGCAAATTCGGCGAGGGCTGCGGCGACCTCCGCTTCAGTCGCGCCCCCTGGTTGAACCGTGCGTTGACGTTCAATTGCGTATTGGATCGTGCGCACCAGCAGCGTGGCCGACAGGTCCTCCTTCGGCAGGAAGTCCTGGGCGCCATGGCGGATCGAGTCGAGCCCGATCAACTCGTCATCGAGTCCGGTGAGCACGACAATCGGCCCGCCCGGCCATTGGGCACGAAAGGCGTCGATCGTCGCCAGACCGGTGGAATCGGGCAGGTACAAATTGAGCAGCACCACGTCAAACAGACCACTGCCCGCCAGCAACGTGGCCTTTGCCAATGAACCCGCGTTATCGACCTGAAAGCGGGGTTTGCGCAGGCTTGCCAAGTGATGCGTCACCAAGTGCGCATCATCGGCGTCGTCCTCCACGAGCAGCACCCGGCAGACTTCATCATCGATGGTTGAGAACATTCGTCCTGACGCACAAGGTATGAGTGAAATCCTGGTTTCCGTCTCGACGCGCCCATGCGCCGACCCGCAGCCAATTTCGATTTCACGAGCCAAGAGAACGTAGCTAACGGGCGGGCGCGTTTGCGTGGTTGTGCTGACGGTTGCGGGAAATCGGCGCGGCGTTAGGCGTTGCGACCATGCTCAGTCGACAAAGGCGGCGCGGGCGGGCGCAGAAGGCTGCGCGATGTCGCAAACGACGCGGCGGGTCGTCGGCATTTCGCGACGCCCCTTGGAGAGGGGGTCGGCCAAACGCACCCCCTCTGCCGTAGGGAGGCCCAAGACGACCTGAAGGCGCCGCTGTGAAAGATCACCGGCTTTGGCCAACTGTTGAAGGAACATTTGGGTGACGCGCTGGACGTGTTGTGCGTCACGATTGCCGAAGCCGACGCGACAATCGACGTGGAGCCGCTGCCGCTCGCGCGGGGCGATGCCAGATTGCTGGGGCTGGCGATCCAGAATCTCATTGGCAACGCCGTGAAGTTCTGCGGCCCGGAGCCGCCCGAGGTGCACGTCAGCGGTCGCACCGCGTGCGACCGCCGCGTGATCGAGGTGGCCGACAACGGAATTGGCGTGGCTCCCGATCAGCTACAGCGAATCATTCAGCAATTCGTGCGGCTGCACCCGCGAGCTGTTTACGAGGGGACGGGGCTGGGACGGTCGATTTGCCAGAAGATCATCGCCAACCACGGGCGCGAGATCACAGCCGCACCGCGCCCTGGCGGCGGGACGACGTTCCGCTTGAGCCTGCCGACTGATGCGAGCCCCGCCCGCGCCGGCGATGCGTGAACCGTGTTGGCGGGGCGCTCGTCTCAATGCGGCAGTGCGATGTTGTTTGCCGCAGACTAGCGGATAGAATCGTGGTGGTCGTTTTGCCGCTGGATTTTCCGTTTGCCTCCGCCGGTCAATGCTGCTCGAAAACCCCGTTCTGCAACGCGAGCTGGTAATCAACCTGCGGATGCTCCGCGGGTTCTTGCTGCTGTTTGCGTACATCGCGCTGCTGGGGCTGCTCGTCTATTCGGCCTGGCCAGCAGAGCAGAAGCTGGACCTGGCCCGGCCGGAGAAGGCCAAGGGACTGGTCAACCTGCTGTTTCTGGGGCAGTACATCCTGGTGTCGCTGATGACGCCCTCGTTCGCCGCCGGGGCGATCACCGGCGAGAAGGAACGCGGCAGCTACGAAATGCTGCTGGCCAGCCCCGTGCGGCCCAGCGCGATCGTGCTGGGCAAGCTGCTGGCGTCGCTGGTGCCGCTGGGCGAGTTGATGATCTGCTCGCTGCCGATCGTGATGCTCTGCCTGCCGTTGGGCGGCGTGTCGCCGTTGGAGGTGTTCGCGGCCTACCTGGCGATGGTCTGCAGCGTGGCTCTCTCGGGGATGATCTGCCTGTGGTGCAGCAGTTTCTTCACGCGGACCAGCGCGTCGTTGGTGGTGTCGTACTTGCTCATCCTGCCGTTGGCGTTGGTGGGCGTGTTGGTGTGGCAGTCGTTGGAGCAGATCGGCGAGGCGCGGCTGGCGGTCGTGCTCACCGTGGTGCCGGTCGTGTGCGCTTCGGTGGGGGCGATTCTGTGGTTCGACATCAGCCGCCGGCTGCTGCACCCGCCCGACTTGGGGAGCGAGGGCAAGCAGGTCATTGACCTGGAGACCGAAGCCGAGCAGGCCGTGGGGTTGTACATCAACCGGGAGGATTGGCCCGATCGCATGTTCGCGCCGCCGAAGCGGACCTCGTTCTTGCCAGAGAACGCCAACCCGATTTACGACAAAGAAATCCGCAGCGAGATTTTCAGCCAAGGCACGCTCATGCTGCGGCTGGTCATTCAGATCAGCATGATGCTCGCGTTGGTGGTGATGGCGTATTGCCTGTTCATCGCCCCGCAGCACGCGGCGTGGTACGTGGCCTACGTGCTGCTGTTTAACATGCTGGTCGGGCCCGTGTTCTCGGCCAGCAGCGTGACCAGCGAGCGCGAGCGGGCGACGCTCGATCTGCTGCTGACGACGCTGATCACGCCCTGGCAGATGCTGTGGGGCAAGTTGTTCTCGGGGCTGCGAGTTTCCAGCGTGCTGACATCGTTTCTCATGTGGCCCATGGTGCTGGCGTGCCTGATGCCGCTGGACTACTGGGACAACCTGCCGACGATGGGCGGGTACTTTCTGATTGTGGCGGTCACGGCGCTGACCACCTCGCTGACGGCGCTGTTCTGCTCGACGCTGTTCCGCAAGTCGGCCACGGCCCTGATGGCCACCTACCTGATCACCACCACGCTATTTATGGCCCCCGTGGCGGCCGACGTGTTTGTGCGAGCGTTCACGCCGGGCTCTGGCGCGGCGCCGGTGGTCGAAACGCTGCAGGCAACGAGTCCGTTCTCCGCCGCGTTCAACCTGCCGCTGGAAACCGAAAAGGGGGGCAACCTGGCGACGGCTAACCCGGTGGTGTTTTGGGGGTTCCTGGCGTTTTACCTGCTGTACAACACCGGCTTGTTGGCGACGGTGACCTGGCTGTTTCAGGCGCGCTGGCGCGTGTCGGAGTGATGTGAGATGTGTGATGTGAGATTGTTAGTATCAGACGCCTGGACCGTAGGCATCTGAAATGCCTCACTCGTTTCTTCGCGAAACGCTCGCGTTGCCTCGTTAGCCATCCGCCATGCTGATTCTGCTCTCGCCCGCCAAGACGCTCGATTTTTCCCCGGCTGACGCCGAGTTGCCGACCACCAAGCCGACGCTGCTGGCCGAGGCCCATCGGCTGGCCAAGCAGCTCAAGCAGTTCAGCTCGGCGGATTTGCAGGCGCTGATGGGCGTCAGCGACAAGTTGGCCGCGACGGTCCGCGGCTACTTTGTCGACTTCAAAACCACGGGGACCGCGGCGGCGCAGCGGTCCAAGCCAGCGGCCTTGGCGTTTCGCGGCGACGTGTATCAGGGGCTGGCAGCCGAGACCCTGGCTGCCGATGACTGGGACTTCGCCCAGCGGCAGGTGCGGATTCTCTCGGGGTTGTACGGCGTGCTGCGGCCGTTGGACCTGATTCAGCCGTATCGGCTGGAGATGGGGACCGAACTGGCGACCGACCGCGGGGGCAATCTCTACGAATACTGGGGCGACCGCATTCGCAAGGCGCTGGCCAAGGACCTGCGTGGCGCACCCGAGCCGGTGGTCGTGAATCTCGCCTCGCAGGAGTACATTCGCGCCGCGGGGCTCGGCCAACTTGGGCGCCGGGTCGTCACGCCCAGCTTTCGCGATTTGCACAACGGCAATTACAAAGTGCTGAGCTTCTTCGCCAAGCGAGCGCGGGGCGTGATGGCGCGGTGGCTGATCGAGCGGCGCGCCGATTCGCCCGATCAATTGCTAACATTCCGCCGCGACGGTTATCGGCTGAATCGCGAGTTGTCCCAGCCCGATGCGCCGGTGTTCACGCGCGACAAGGCGTGACGCGGCGGCAGGTCGCTCAGTTGGCGGCAACTTGACGCCCCACGGCCGGCTGTGGGATAACGGTCCGAGTCCAACGACGCCCCGTTTCGCAGCTACCTGCTGAGCCATGTCTACCGCTGCTTCCGTCGATACGCCTGCTACGCAGGATGATCGTGATCTGGCCCTGTATGCTGAGCGGATTGACCGTCCGCCGCAGCTCAAAACGGCCGAGTTCAGCCGCGAGGGCCGGCTGCGGCACGTGATTTTCGGCGGGCAGTACTCGGTCGACGTGTTGGAGGATCTGGCCGGCACGGCTGACAAGATCCGGTTGCTGTCCAAATCGCGCGATGGCCAGGATTTTCTGCTGCGGCTGTTGGCCCACAAACGGGCGATGCTGTATTTCACGCAGCCCTCGACCCGCACGTTCTTGTCGTTCATGGCGGCGTGCCAGATTCTGGGCGTCACGTGCAACGAGGTGCGCGACCCGACGACTTCGTCGGAAACCAAGGGCGAGACGCGGTTTGATTCGATCCGCATGTTCTCCAGCTACTTTGATCTGGTGATCATGCGGTCGCCGGTGGCCCGGCTGGCCGAAGCTTGCGCGTACCTGATGAACGACCTGGAACGGTCGGGCAACCGCAGCGTGCCGATCATCAACGCCGGCTCGGGGGCCGACGAGCATCCGACGCAGGCGCTGCTGGATATCTACACGCTGCAGCGGACGTTCCAGTTTGTCAGCCCCAAGGACTCGCCCGCGGCGACGAAGCTCGACAAGCTGCGGGACGAGTACCCGGATTTGAACACGGGGTTGGCCGGCAAAACGTACGGATTCTGCGGCGATATCGGCCGGGGCCGCACGGTGCGGTCGCTGGCGAGTTTGCTGAGCCTGTATGAGGGCGTCTCGCTGGTGTTCGTGGCGCCCGACCACCCCACGTTGCGGATGGGCGACGATTTGCGGCAGCGGCTGGACCGTCGCGGCGTGCGATACGTGGAGGTCGAATCGCTCGAGTCGCCGATCAATGGCGTGCCGGCGATCGAGACGCTCGACGCGCTGTACATGACGCGGATTCAAAAGGAACACAACGCCGCGGCCGACGATGCGGAGTTTGCCGCGATCGACTTCGCCAATTTCAAGCTCACTGCGGAACTGGCGCGACGGATGAAGCGGTACGCGCCGATCCTGCACCCGTTCCCCCGCGATCAGCATTTCGGCGAGATTCCCCCCGAAATCGACAACGACCCCCGGGCGATGTACTTTCGCCAGGCCCGCAACGGCATGTGGGTTCGCGCGGCGCTGCTGGCCCACGTGTTCAACGTGGATCACCGAGTGGCTCGCTGCTATCACGAGCACTACGGCGATTGGCTCGCGGGCGGGCAAGCTTAGCGGTCGCGTGCTGCCGAGATGGGCGTGCCACGGCTCTGTGAGCCGTGCGAATCCCGGAGAAGGCGCGGCTCACAGAGCCCTGGCACGCTGACGGTAGACCGTCGCCGAAAAGTCGAGTTCATCAAGGTCGCGGTGTCGCCGTGCGATGCCTTATGATGCCCCCATGGCATTGTTGATCGACGGCTACAATCTGTTGCACGCGGCGGGGATTTTTGGCCGCGGACGCGGGGGCGGGAGTCTGCAGCGCTCGCGCGAGGCGATGCTGCGGTTCCTGGCCGCCAGCATTGACGACGCCGAGCGGCAGCGGACCACCATCGTGTTCGACGCCACCGACGCCCCGCCGGGACTGCCGCGTTCGGTCACCGTGGCCGACATGCTGGTCCGCTACGCCGCCACCTACGCCGATGCCGACGAGTTGCTGGAAGAACTGATCGCAACGCACAACGCGCCCCGGTCGCTGCTGGTGGTCAGCAGCGATCACCGCGTGCAGCGTGCCGCGCGCCGCCGGCGGTGCCGCTTTATCGACAGCGACGAGTGGTACTCCGCCGCCGTTCGCCGGCGTCTGCAACGTCGCGGTCCGACGATGGACGCCCGTAAGCAGCACGGCGTGCCGACCGAGTCGGAAGTGGCCTACTGGGTGCGGAAATTTGCCGAGCCGCTGGAGGACGCAGACTTGGCCGCTGGCAACGCGGCAGACCAAGCCCCGGCGACGAAGCCGTCGCGTCCGGATCACGGCCAATCGCTGGTCGATCCCTTCCCCCCCGGCTACGCCGACGATCTCTTCGAAGGCGACGATTAGCGCCCTGCTGCCGAGCGCAGCATCTTTTTTGGGGGCCAGGTACGGACTGTACCGGCCGTGCCGTTCATTCCGCCATCGAATCGGCCAATCGGCAGTTTCTTTGCACAAAATCACCGCCCACTCGGCGGGCGTGGGTGCTCTTTCGGCCCTTTTTCGCCATTCCGCAGGGGGTCCTGCGCGCTTGGAGCGCGGTCGCAACCTACGTTTTGCCGAGCGAATTTTTTACGCCAGTAGCCGAGCGAACGCCTTGATGCGGTCAGCTTGGCCCGACCCTCAGGGGCCTGTCATGTCGTTTGAAGACGAACTGCTTGGCGAATTTGTCGTCGAGTCCAACGAACATCTTGCGGACGTCGAGAATCAGTTCCTTGCCATCGAAGAAATGGGCGAGAACGTCGACGTCGATCTTGTGAACAACGTGTTCCGCGCGATCCATTCGATTAAGGGCGCGGCCGGCTTTCTGGGCATGACCAAGGTCAACGACCTCGCTCATAGCCTCGAGAACGTTCTGAACATGATGCGTAATCTTGAGCTGACTCCCACATCGGCGATCGTCGACGTGATGCTCAAGTCCGCCGACCGCCTGCAGGGTTTGATCGACGACATTCACAACTCGAATGATGCGGATGTCAGCGAGTTTGTGTCGGCGCTCGACGCAATTGCCGCTGGCGAGAAGCTCGCCCCGCCCGCTGCTGCCGCCGCGGACGGCCCAGCGGAGACGTCGGCCGGCGCCACGGTGGTCGTGATGGACGACTCTCCCGTCGAGCAGGCCGCTGCCCGTGAACCAGCGGATGAGGAGCCCGCGGCCGACGAGGCGCCCGCGCCGGTCGAGGTCGCGGCTGCGCCGACGCCCGCTCCCGCAGCGGAGAAGGAAACTCCCCCGGCCGCGGACAAGGAGCGCAAGGCGCCCGCCGCCGTCGACACCAGCATTCGCGTGTCGGTCGGCTTGCTCGACAAGCTGATGAATTTGGCCGGCGAACTGGTGCTCAGCCGCAACCAATTGATGCAGGTCGTCGGCGCCGAGTCGCACGGCGGCATGGAGGGCATTGCGGCCCGGCTTGATCAAGTGACCAGCGAACTGCAAGAGTCGATCATGCAGACCCGCATGCAGCAGATCGGCACGGTGTTCGGCAAGTTCCCGCGAATCGTCCGCGACCTGGGCGCCAAGCTCAATAAGGACTGCGAGCTGAACATCGAAGGCAAAGAGGTCGAAGTCGACAAGACGATTGTCGAAGCGATCGGCGATCCGCTGACGCATCTGATTCGCAACTCGATGGATCACGGCGTCGAGACGCCGCAGGTTCGCACCGCCGCCGGCAAGCCGGCCCAGGGCACGCTGAACTTGCGAGCCTTCTATCAGGCCGGCAAGGTGCGCATCGAGATCGAAGACGACGGCGCCGGGATCGACCCTAGTAAGCTGAAAGAAAAAGCCGTCGCCAAGGGCGCCATCACGCCCGAGCAGGCGGAGCAGATGAGCGAACGCGAGGCGGTGCGGCTGATTTTCCATCCGGGCTTCTCCACCGCTGCCGAGGTGACCGACGTGAGCGGTCGCGGCGTCGGCATGGACGTGGTGCGGACGAATATCGCCAAGCTGGGCGGCACGGTCGACGTGGAGTCGGTCGTCGGGCAGGGCACCAACATCATCATCACGCTGCCGCTGACTCTGGCGATTATCCCGTCGCTGATCGTGCAGGTTCGCAACGACCGCTTCGCGATTCCGCAGGTAAACATTGCCGAGCTGGTCCGCGTACGGCCGCAGGAACTCGACGAGCGCCTGGGCCGGGTGAAGGACGCCGAGGTGTTGCGGCTCCGCGGCGCGCTGCTGCCGCTGGTCCGGCTGGACGATGCGCTCGGCATGGAGCCGATCGAGCGCGTCGAAGTCATCGACGACGAGGCGCCCGCCACGAACATCATTGTCGTCGAGTCGGGCCGCCAGCGGTTCGGCGTCGTCGTCGACGAGTTGCACGACTCGGAAGAAATCGTGGTCAAGCCGCTGGGCCGGCACATTAAGGACGGCTCGTGCCTGTCCGGGGCGACGATCCTGGGCGACGGCCACGTGGCGTTGATTCTCGACATCGCCGGGCTGGGCGCCAGCCAGGAGATCCGCTCCTGCGAAGATCTCCGCGACGACGAGGCGGCCAAGGCCGCGGCGGGCGGCGACGACAAGCAGTCGGTCCTGCTGTTCACCAACGACGACCGCGAGCACTTTGCCGTGTGCATGGACGTCGTGTCGCGGATCGAGCGCGTGCGGGCCGACCAGGTCGACAGCATCGGCGGCCAAGAATTGGTCCAGTACCGCAACACGACAATGCCGGTCATTCGCCTGGAGAACCTGATCACCGCCAAGCCGGGCGCCACGCCCGAGCAGCTGTACCTGATCGTCTACGAGGCGGGCGGCAAAGAAGTCGGGCTGGTGGCGCCGAACCTGGAAGACATCCGCGACGTGCCGGTCGACTTCGACACGATCACCTTCCGCGAGCCGGGCGTCATGGGTTCGCTGGTCATCGGCGAGCACCCGACCCGCCTGGTCGACCTGTTCCAATTGGCCGAGATCGCGCATCCCGACTGGTTCGAAGCCCAGCAAGTGGAAACGGTCGACGACGGCCTGCCGCCGTACATCCTGCTGGCCGAGGACTCGAGCTTCTTCCGCAAGCAGGTGGCGGCCCTGTTCGTCGACAAGGGGTACCGCGTGCATGAGAGCGAGGACGGGCTCGAAGCGTGGCAAGCCTTGGAAAGCGGCGAACACGACTTCGACCTGATCGTCACCGATATCGAGATGCCGAACATGAACGGCTTCGAGTTGTGCCGCAACGTCAAGCAGTCGGCCGCGCACTCGCACTTGCCCGTGATCGCGTTGACGTCGCTGGCCGGGGCGGCCGACGTGCAGCACGGCCTGGAGGTCGGCATCGACGACTACCAGATCAAGATGGACCGCGAACGTCTGCTGAATGCCGTGCATAACTTCGCCGGTCAGCACGCGGGCAACAACCAACCTCGCCAACTGGCGCCCGCGTAACGAGCCATTCGGCGATCGGCGCCCCGCCGCCCGCCGCCCTGTCATCATCCCGCGGCCGCGGCCGCCGGTTTTGCAAACGAGGAATCAACCATGTCCGCACCAACACCTGCCGCTGAACGCGAGCGTCGAACGGGCGAAGTGCAATTCGCCACGTTCTATGTCGGCGACATCCTGCTGGGGATCGACATCCGGCATGTGCAGGAGATCAACCGGCAATTGGAAGTGACCCGCGTCCCGCACGCTCCCGAGGAGGTGCGCGGCGTGATCAACCTGCGGGGCGAGGTGGCCACGGTCATCGACTTGCGGCAAGTCCTCGGCTTGCCGGCCGCCGAAGTGACCCGCGAAAGCCGCAACCTGATCGTCAACTACGACGGCGAATCGATCGGCCTGCTGGTCGACCGGATCTCCGACATCCTGACGATCGACGCGGCGGAGATTGACCCCCCGCCGGCGAACGTCCGGGGAATCGACGGTCGACTGCTCTCGGGCGTCCACACGCTCAAGTCGTCGATCGTGGTGCTTTTGAATATCGAGGAGGCGCTCGGCGAAGCGACAGCGCCGGCGTAGGGGCGTTTCGATCGGGGGCGTGCCCGACCGATTCCACGAGTTTTTGACCTTCTTTCTTGGGGATAAATACTGATGAACGTTCGAGGCAAACTTACCGCTGGTTTCCTCGCTTGCGGACTCGTGCCGCTGGCGATCTCGGCCGTAGCCGGCTACATGGCGCTCAACGGAGGCCTGGAAAAGGTCCAAACCAGCGCTGCGGAAGACATGAAGACCAAGGTCGTTGCGAACCTGGAGTCGCAGCGGGCCCTGAAGGCGAATCAGATCGAGAAGTATTTCGAGACGATCCGCGATCAGGTCCTGACTTTCTCGGAAGACCGCATGGTCGTCTCGGCGATGCACAAGCTGGGCGACGCCTTCGACAGCTACCGCGATCAGGCCGGCGTTGACGAGCAGGCGCTTGCCGAGCAGCGGTCCGAGCTGGCCACGTACTACACGGGCGAGTTCTCGGCCGAGTTCCGCAGCCAAAACGCCGGGGCCGATCCCAACGCGCTGCAGTACTTCAACCAGTTGGACGACGACTCGATCGCTCTGCAGTACGAATACATCCGGGCCAATTCGAATCCGTTGGGATCAAAGCATCAGCTCGATGCCGGCTCGGCCGACACCGACTACAACCTGTTGCATGCTGAGTTGCACCCGGTGGTCCGCGACTACCTGGAGAAGTTCGGCTACTACGACATCTTCCTGGTCGATCATGAGACGGGCGACATCGTCTACTCAGTGTTCAAGGAACTGGACTTCACCACGTCGTTGAAGAACGGTCCGTACGCCGACACGAACTTTGGCGAAGCGTTCCGCAAGGCTGCTGCCCTGAACAGCGCCGACCAGTTCGTGATTGTCGACTTCAAGCAGTACGCTCCGTCGTATCAGGCGCCGGCCAGCTTCATCGCCTCGCCGATTTTTGACGGCGGCGAGAAGATCGGCGTGGCCATGTTCCAGATGCCGGTCGATCGCATCACCGAGATCATGGCGCTCCGCGAAGGTCTGGGCGAAACGGGCGAGACAATTCTCGTGGGCGCCGACGGGCTGATGCGGTCCAACTCACACCGCGATCCCGAGGGTCACAACTTGGTTCCCTCGTTCCGTAACCCGCAAAACGGCAAAGTGACCGGCGAGTACGTGACTGCCGCGCTCAACGGCGAGTCGGGCACGACCGTGGCCCAGGACTATGCCGGCAACGAAGCATTGTTTGCCTACGCCCCCGTTGACCTCCTGGGTTTGAAGTGGGCCGTGTTGGCCAAGATGGACACCGACGAGGCGTTCGCCGCGGTGCAAACGATCGACCAGGTGCGGAGCGAAGCGGCGACCTCGGCGTTCTGGTCGAACGTCGGCGTGTTCGTGGCCATCACCGCTGCCGTGTTGGGCCTGTCGTGGTTCCTGACGCGGATGATCACTGGTCCAATTTCCGGCACGATTGCCGCCCTGGCCGCCGCGGCAAAGAAGGACTACACCCAAAAGGTCGAGACGACGTCCGGCGGGGATCTTGGCGAGATGACCGAGACGCTCAACGGGTTGCTCGACACCATGTCGGACTTCACGGTCCAGGCTCGCGACTATGAGGGCAAGATCCAAGCGATCGACAAGTCGCAGGCGTCCATCGAGTTCACGCCCGATGGCACGATTGTGACTGCCAACGACAACTTCCTGGGCGCCGTGGGCTACACGCTCGACGAGATCCAGGGCAAGCATCACCGCATCTTCTGCGATCCCGCTTACACCAGCAGTCCCCAGTACAAGGCGTTCTGGGACAAGCTGGGCCGCGGCGAATTCGACGCCAACGAGTACAAGCGGTTCACCAAAGACGGGTCGGAGATTTGGATCCAGGCCTCGTACAATCCCATCCTGGATGAGAACGGCAAGGTGGTCAAGGTCGTCAAGTATGCGACCGACATCACCGCCCAGAAGCTGAAGAACGCCGACTACGAAGGCCAGATCGAAGCGATCGGCAAGTCGCAGGCCGTGATTGAATTCACGCCGGACGGCACGATCCTCAACGCCAACGAGAATTTCTGCGGCGCTGTGGGTTATGCCCTGGACGAGATTCAGGGTCAGCACCACCGCATCTTCTGCGACCCTGAGTACACCCGCACCGTCGAGTACAAAACGTTCTGGGAGGACTTGGCCAAGGGCAAGTTCGATGCCGGCGAGTACAAGCGGATCGGTAAGGACGGCTCGGAAATCTGGATTCAGGCTTCGTACAACCCGATCCTGGACGCCAGCGGCCGCGTAACGAAGGTCGTCAAGTACGCGACTGACATTACCGAGACGGTCAATCAGCGGACCGAAGCGCTGAAGCTTCGGGGCGTGGTCGACAACTCGGATGCAGCGTTCATGATGGTCGATCGCGACTTCATCGTGACCTATATGAACCAGCAGACGTTGAACCTGCTGACCGAGAACCTGAGCGTGCTCCGCGAAGTATGGCCGGGCCTCGAACCGGAGAAACTGGTCGGTCAATGCATCGATCAGTTCCACAAGGAGCCCAGCCACCAGCGCAAGCTGCTGGACGATCCCAACAACCTGCCGTACAAGACGGACATTCAGGTCGGACCGCTGACCTTCGCGTTGTCAGTCTCTGCCCAGTACAACACCGAGGGCGAGTACATCGGCAACACGTTGGAGTGGAAGAACGTGACCGAGGAGCGGAAGCAGCAGGTCCGCGACGAGAAGCGGGCCGCCTTCCAGGAACTGGAAGTCGGCAAGCTGTCGGGCGTGTTGGCCGAGGTTGCCGCGGGCAAGCTCAACCAGACCTACGACGTGGCCGACGGCGACGAGGACACGGCCGAGGTGCAGAGCACGTTCACCCAGATCGCTATGGCGGTCAACTCGATGTGCGAAAACCTGCGGGACGTGGTTGGCAAGCTGGCCAACAACGCCGGTCGGCTCTCCAGCACCTCGACCCAACTGTCTGCAACGGCCACGCAACTGGCCGGCGGCGCCGACGAAACCACCAGCCAATCGGCCACCGTGGCCGCCGCGGCTGAGGAAATGTCGGCCAACATGCGGCAGATGGCCTCGAGCACCGAGGAGATGTCCAGCAACGTGCGGACTGTGGCGGCCTCGACCGAGGAAATGACCGCCACGATCAACGAGATCGCCAAGAACGCCGAGCAGTCGGCCTCCGTGGCCAGCGAAGCCGCTCGGTTGGCTCAGGTGAGTAACGAGAAGGTCGGCGGCCTGGGCGTCGCAGCGGACGAGATTGGCAAGGTGATCGAGGTGATTCAGGACATCGCCGAGCAGACCAACCTGCTGGCCCTGAACGCCACGATCGAAGCCGCTCGGGCCGGCGAGGCGGGCAAAGGTTTTGCCGTCGTTGCGACCGAGGTGAAGGAACTGGCTAAGCAAACGGCCAGCGCCACCGATGACATCCGTCGCCGGATCGAGAGCATCCAGGGATCGACGGGCGAAGCCGTGACCGCGATTCGCGAGATCACCGAAGTGATCAACAACGTGAACGAGGTCAGCCGCACGATCGCCGCGGCCGTCGAGGAGCAGAGCGCCACGACCAAGCAGATCGCTCTGAGCGTCTCGGAGACGGCCACCGCGGCCGACACCGTGTCGCGCGGCGTCAACGAGAGTGCTTCGGCCAGCCAGGAGATCACGGTGAACATCACCGGGGTGGACAAGGGCGCCAAGCAGACCTCGGAAGCCGCCTCGCAGACCAAGGAAGCCGGCACGGTGCTGAGCAGCCTGGCCGAGGAACTGCAGGCGTTGGTCGGCCAGTTCCAGGTCTGATCGAATGAACCTGGTCGCCTGCCGTCGCCTGGTGCGGCGGCAGGCGAGTTTGACTATGAGCTGACGTGCGACGCCTCGCGCGTCGCACGTCAGCTACTTATTTCGCCCCACTGAAATGACAGCTATGAACGACACTCCCCTGAAAGCACTGGTCGTCGACGACTCGGCCTTGTATCGCAAAATCGTCCGCGAGGTGCTGTTGCAGATCCCCGGCATCGAAGTGATCGGCACGGCCATCAACGGCCGGGCCGCGATGGACCGGATCGTGGCCGAAAAGCCCGACCTGATCACGCTCGACCTGGAGATGCCGGAACTCGACGGATTGGGCTTGCTGCGCGAGTTGTCGGCTCGCGGGCTCGACACCAAATCGATCATGATCAGCGCCCTGACGACCACGGGCGCCCAAGCCACTAACACCGCGCTGCGGCTGGGGGCGTTTGACTTCGTTCTGAAGCCGTCGGCGTCGAGCCCCGACCAGAACGCCACGCTGCTGCGCGAGCAATTGGAGCCCAAGATTGCCGCGTGCGCCTTGACGCGTCGCGCCAAACAGTCGTCGCCGCGGCCCGCGCCGGTCGTTCCCGCCGCGGCGGCGCAGAAGGAATTTGCGACCCCCGAGATATTCGGCATCGGCGTCTCGACCGGCGGACCTGTCGCGTTGACGCGGATCCTGCCGAAGCTCCCTGGCGACTTTCCCTGCCCGATTGTCGTCGTTCAGCACATGCCGCCGATGTTCACCAAGAGCCTGGCGGACGATCTGAATCGCGTCTGCCAGTTGGAGGTGCTCGAAGCGTATGACGGCTGCCCCGTCGATCGCGGCAAGATCTTGATCGCCCCCGGCGGCAAACAAATGCGGCTGGTGATGGTCAAGGGGAGCCCCGTCGTGCAGATCACCGACGACGCCCCCGAGCGCAACTGCAAGCCGGCTGTCGACTACCTATTTCGGTCAATCGCCCAACACTTCGGCCCCAAGGCGGCGGGGGTCATCCTGACCGGCATGGGCGATGACGGCGCCATCGGCTGCGAACTGATGAAGCAAAAGGGGGCGCGGATCATCGCCCAAGACCAAGAGACGTGCGTCGTGTACGGAATGCCCAAGAGCGTCGCTGACGCGGGCTTGGTGGACCATGTGGAGCCGCTGGAGCGGATCGTTCCGCGCATGCTGGCGTGCGTCAGGTATGGGGCAGGGATATGAGCACGGTAACCAATGAAGATATCGACGCCGTTTGCGGCTTGGTCGACGACCTGTGCGGCATCTACTGGGATGCTTCCAAGGCGTACTTGATCGAATCGCGACTGGCGACGCTGGTGCGAAGCAGCAACTCGGAAAACTACGCCGATCTGGTGCACAAGGTCCGCGGCAACGTGATGCCGGGGTTGAAAGAGCAAGTCATCGACGCGGTGACCACCAACGAAACCCTGTGGTTTCGCGACACATCGCCCTTTGAAGCGCTGCGGCACAAGGTCGTGCCGCAGGTGATTGACACCAAGGCCGGTTCACTCAATCCGCGGCGACTGCGGATCTGGTCGGCGGCCTCCAGCACGGGGCAAGAGGCGTACAGCATCGCTATGGCGCTGGCCGACATCATTCACGACTACCAGGCCTGGGACATTCAGATTCACGGCACCGACATTTCGCCGGCCGCCGTCGCGCACGCGCAACAGGGCCGTTACAACAAACTGGAAGTCAGCCGCGGCCTGGACGTCGCGTTCCGCGACAAGTACTTCATCGACCAGGGCGATCACTGGCAGGTGCGTGACTCAATCCAGCGGATGTGCAACTTCGCCGTGCGAAATCTGCACCAGCCGTTTGTGGGCATGGGGCCGTTCGACATCGTGTTCTGCCGCAACGTGGCGATTTACTTCACGCCCCCCGACCGGCGGAGCCTGTTCGAGCGCATGGCCGAAACGCTCACGCCCGAAGGGTGGCTGTTCGTCGGCTCGTCCGAGTCGCTCTCGGACCTCGGCCCCCGTTTTGCGCCGCAAGAACACTGCCGGGCGACCTGCTATCAGCCCAACCTCGCCCGGGCGTACACCCCGGCGCGGACGGCGACGGTGCGGGATTGGTAGGGCGCAAGGGCCGCTGGCCGCCGCGTTGCCGACCCGGCCGCTCGGCCCTCTGCATGAAGGTCGCCGCCAGCGCGTCGCGGCGTTCATTGACCGCTCGGCGGCAATCGCCTATGCTCAGCGACTTCAGGAAGCATAGGCGACGCGATTGGCATCGCCGGCGGAGCGTGGTGTGGGCGGTTTCTGACCCTCGCCACTCAGCATCTGCCGGTTATTCTTTTCGATTCGACCCTCACGGCCGCGCCGCACTTTTGTCGGATGGTTGGATCCGTTTGTGAAGCCTGGGAGACAATCTCCGGGTTGCATTTGCTTGCCCTGATGGCCGCCGCTCCAAGGTGGGGCGGCGCAAGGGGCCCGATCGCGTAGCACGGCGAGCGGGATCCGCTCAAGTTGAATTTGATCTCTTCGTGCTAGGAGTGTTGCGTCGTGTCACAAGGTACGATTAAGAAGTTGACGGAAAAAGGTTTTGGGTTCATTCAGTCGGACAACGGCGAGTTGTTCTTCCACCACTCGAGCGTCGAGGGCGCCCACTTCGACGATCTCCGGGAAGGCCAAGCTGTCGAGTTCACCGAGGGCCAAGGCCCGAAGGGACCGCGCGCCGAGAACGTGCGACTCGTCGGCTAGACAGCCAGCAGATTGCGAGCGCCCGGCTGCCGCGTGCGGCCGGGCGTTTTTTTTGCGCGGACGGCTTCGGCTTGCCTTGCAGGCCGCTGGCTGCGCGTTGGCGCGCGCCGCAGCATGCCGACGGAGAAGATTGCCCGGCTGGAAAGTCTGACTTACGTGGCGTCGCTTGGCAGCGGGCGCAACGTGAACTCGCCCGTGGAGCGGAGTTCCAGCTCGTACACTTTGCCCGGCTGGACGCGGATGGACGGGGCGTCCGCGTGAGCGGCGCGGATGCCGATCTCGGCCGCTTTTTTGCGGTCGTTGGCGATCTCCCAGAAGTCGCGCCAGATGCGTTGTTCGAAGGGCGACATCTCGCCGCCGCGGGCGTAGGACGTGGGAGTCGTGCCGCTTTCGTCCAGTTCGTAGCCCTCGGTCGGCTGCTGGTACTCGCCGAAGATCCGCTGGAACAGGCAAATGGCCGTGCCGCGGTCCAGGTCTTGCTCTTCGACGTAGCGGTCGTCGAACTTGGCGACCAGGCACTCGACGTAGACGCGGTCGCCCTCGACGGTGAAGGTGCGCGGCTCGGCGCCAATGGGCGCCCCCTCGGCGTTCACTTCGTAAAACTCGATCGTGGTCTCGACGCGGCCAGTCTGTTCGTTCTCCGTCTGGTCGACGGTCCGCAGCCGGGCAATGCGGTGCCGCAGTTTGAGCAGCCGGTTGGACGTTTCGAGTTTGTCAATCCGCGCCGCCTTCTCGGCGATGTCGGTTTCCAGTTCGCCAATGCGGGTTTGTTGCTCAGCGATCTGCGTCTCGGCCCCCGCGAGTTGCTTCGCCAGTTGGTCGACTTTCTGCTGCTTTTCCGCGAGCTTCTTCTGCGGCTCGTTGTACAGCGAGTAGCCTTTCCAGCCCGCAAAGCCGGCGGCGACCATCAGCACGGCCAGCAAAAGCGTGCGCACGGAGCTGTTGACGGTCCGTACGGTGTCGTTGATTTTGCCCATGGACGGTCGTCGGTTTGGCGTGTTGGTTGACTGGTGCGGATCAGTGTATACGGAGATCGCCCATTGGTGCCACGGCTCTGTGAGCCGTGCTGATGCTCGTCAGGCATTCGGTTGGCAGGCACGGCTCGCAGAGCCGTGGCACGCGGGGCTATGGCAACTTCTCGGCTTCCACGGGCAGCGTGATTGTGGCGACCGCGCCGCCATCCTCGCCGGGGGCGAGCTGCACGTCGCCGCCGTGGGCAGTCACGATCCGCCAACACTTCGACAGCCCAAACCCCAGTCCGCGGCCGGCCTCGCGGCCCGAGAAGAAAGGGTCGAACGCGTGCGTGGCGGAACGTTCGTCGAGCCCGGGACCGTCGTCCGCGATGGCCAACTCGATCACGCGGCGGTCGCTGGATATCGCCGGGCGGGAGCGCAGCTCGGCGGTAACGCAGCCCTCGATGCCGGCGGATTCCAACGCATTGAGCAGCGCCGCTCGGATGGCCTCGGCCAACTGGGCCGCGTCGGCGTCGAGCTTGACCGGCTCCGAGGGCAACTCCAGTTGAACGCGGGAGCCGCGCTGCTGACAGAACTCGCCGAGCTGCTCGACGACCTGCCGCACCACCGCGGCCAGATCCGTGGGCGCTCGCTGCAGCTCGGGCGGCCGCGCGAAGAGCATCAAGTCGGAGATCATCTCGTGGGCGCGCATCGCCTGGGCGTGAATCGCTTCCAGGGCGCGGCGACGCTCCAGGTCGACCTCCTCCCGCAGCAACGTTTGCGCGCGGGCCGCGATGTTTGCCAGCGGATTGTTGATCTCGTGGCTGGCGCCGTAGGCAAGCTCTTTGAGCGCCGCCAGTTTCTCCGGATCAACGATTGCGGCCGGGGGCGAGGTGTGGCTCATAGTTCCCAACCGCGCGCGGGCCTCCCGAGAAGCGGCGACACGTCACGGCTCGCAGGGCCGTGGCACATTCGCGAGCGGCAACGCAGCAGCCTCGTCATATCGGCAGGCTATGTCTGCGCGTTCTCGATTTCCAGCAGCTGGCACATGCGGTCGATCAAACGATCGACGTCGAACGGCTTCTGCATGAAGTCGTTGGCGCCCGCGTCGCGGAGTTCCTGCACCTTGTCCTGTTCGACCATGCCCGAGATGCAGATGATCCGCACGTCGTCCATGGTGCTGTCGCTACGGACCAGCGTGCAGACTTCCTTGCCGTTGATGTCGGGCAGCATCACGTCGAGTACGACCAGGTCGGGCCGAAACTCCTTGATCATCATGCCGGCGCCGAAGCCGTTGTTGACGCTGCGGATGTCGAACCGGCCGTCGCGTTCCAGGGCGTCGACGATCAACTCGACCAGGTCCTCGTCGTCGTCGACGACCAGCACCTTGCGTTTGCCGGAGTCGAGGGCATCGGTCGGGATGCCGTTGTCGCGCATGAACGCGTATAGCTGATCGCGCGGAATGCGGCGGAAGCGGCTTCCCGGGACGCGGAAGCCCTTGAGTTGCCCCGAGTCAAAACAGCGAATGATCGTCTGCTGACTGACCTTGCAGATTTTGGCCGCTTCGCCGGTGGTGAAAACGGTCTTCATATCGAAACCACCTCTCTCCTTAGTCGATGGTTGAGGCGACGTGCGCCGCAGTCCTTGTGGAGGAATCGCCGTAGCGATCCGGGGGCGCCGCCTCGCAGTCCCTGCTGGCAGGGCGCCGCGTGGGCGACAACGGTCATCCGCCTGTGTGCGTGTGCCGGTTGCCGGTCCGATTTCCACGAAGGACGACGGGCCAGCGACATCGTTGCGGAGGTCGCCACTGCGCCGTTTGCGAGCAAACGCCCCCAAGGCCCTGGGGTGCGCAAACTCCGAAAAACTCGCTCGCCCACGTAAAGGTGCGAGGTTGTTTAGACGGCAACGTCCTCCGTGTCTTCCAGGGTTCCCTGGTTTGCCAACTGCGGGAATTATAACGGGGCAGACGACCCCGTCAACATCGGTTTGAATGCCGTAACGTCTTGTTGTGAAATGGATTACGGCAGATTGCTCTGTCGCGGCGGCAACAACTTTTCGGGCTGCAATCGCTGTCAGCCGAGATTTGCCGCGATTCGCTATTTCCCCAAGTGCGCCATCAGCAGGGCGATATCGGCTGGTGTGACCCCGCTAATGCGGCTCGCCTGCGCGAGGTCGTGAGGGCGGACCCGCTCGAATTTCTCACGCGCCTCGGCGCGGAGCTGCGGGAGGCGTCCGTAGTCGAACGCGGTCGGGATCCGCTTCGCCGCCAGGCGTTGCTGGCGGTCGACGTCGACTTGTTGCCGAGCGACGTAGCCGGCGTATTTCACGTCCCACACGACCTGCTCGATGGCAGCGGGGGCGAACGGCTCGGCCTGGGGCCACAGGGGAGCGAGGTCGTCCCAGGTCGTTTCCGGGCGGCGGAGCAGTTTTTCTAGCGTCACGCCCTCGTGCCGCGTGGAACGTAGCACCGCGGCGAGCTGCTCGATCTGGGCGAGCTTGTCGGCGAGCCGCGCGACCCGCTGCGGGTCCGCCAGGCCAGCCTCCGCCGCCAGCGGCGTGAGCCGGCGATCGGCGTTGTCATGCCGCAGCAGCAGGCGGTATTCCGCGCGGCTGGTGAACATGCGGTACGGCTCATCGACGCCGGCGGTGACCAGATCGTCGACCAGTACGCCGATGTAAGCTTGATCGCGGGTGAGCACCAGCGGCGCACGGCCGGCAAGCTTCAGCGCGGCGTTGGCGCCGGCGATCAGCCCCTGGGCGCCAGCCTCCTCGTAGCCGGTGGTGCCGTTGATTTGCCCGGCGAAATAGAGCCCGTCGACCAGCTTTGATTCGAGCGTTGGTTGCAGCTGCTCCGGGGGGGCGTAGTCGTACTCGACCGCGTAACCGTAGCGCATGATCTCCGCCCGCTCCAGCCCCGGAATATTCCGCAGCATGGCGTCCTGCACGTCGCGCGGCAGACTGGTCGAGATGCCGTTGACGTACACCTCGCGCGTGTTGCGTCCCTCTGGCTCGAGGAACAGTTGGTGCTGCGTTTTGTCGGCAAAGCGGACGATCTTGTCTTCGATCGAAGGGCAGTAACGAGGACCGCTCGACTGGACCTGTCCGCTGTACATGGGCGCTCGCGACAGATTGGCGCGGATCAGGTCGTGGACCGCCTCGTTGGTGTAGGTGATGTGGCAGGGCAGCTGCTCAAGCTGCAGCGCATCGGTGAGAAACGAAAACGGTTGCGGCTTTTCGTCGCCCGGCTGCAATTCGCAGCGGTCGTAGTCGATGGTCCGCCCGTTGAGCCGTGGGGGGGTGCCGGTCTTGAAACGCTCCAACCGGATGCCCAGCCGCACCAGCGCTCCGCTGATGCCAGTCGAGGTTCCCTCGCCCGCGCGGCCGCCGGCCGTTTGCGCCTCGCCGGTGTGCATCAGCGCTTGCAGGAACGTGCCGGTGGTGAGCACGACGGCGCGAGCGCGGTACACGGCGTCGCCCCGGACGCGAACGCCAACAATCGAAGGGGGAGGGGGAAAGGCAGAGGGCGGAAGGCGGACAGAAGACGGCGCGCCAGATTCTTCCGCCTTCCGCCCTCCGTCTTTCGCCTTCGCTGCCGGCTCGACCAGCAGGTCCTCAACCACCTCCTGCCGCAGCGTCAGGTTCTCCTGCTCTTCGACGATTCGCTTGATCTCGGCTTGGTACAGTTTCTTGTCCGCTTGGGCACGTGGGCCGTGCATGGCGGGGCCCTTGCGGCGGTTGAGCATGCGGAATTGGATGCCGGCGGCGTCGATCGCCCGGCCCATGGCGCCGCCCAGGGCGTCGATCTCGCGGACGATTTGTCCCTTGCCCACGCCGCCAATCGCCGGGTTGCAGCTCATCTGACCCACGGTGTCACAATTGGTGGTCAGCAGGGCGGTGCGAGCGCCGGTGCGCGCCGCGGCCAGCGCGGCCTCGGTCCCCGCGTGACCGGCCCCGATGACGAGCACGTCGTATTCGTAAGTGCTGGCAGACATGCCATTTACATTAGCTGCCAACGGCGGGGTCGCCAACCGCCGCCGGCGCGACTTCTCTGGCAGGTTGGCGGTCGTTGGGCTAGACTCACCGGTAGGCAGGTCAGGCTTTCCAGCCCGACTTGGCTCGCCTCCAGGCCTCGACGCACCAGTCGCGTTGACGTTCTCAACAGCCGTTGCTGAGGGCGCCAGAGTCCTGCCATTCATCGATCGTCGTCAGCCTGAAAAGCCTGACCTGCGTCATGTCATCCATCCTCAACTCACCGGCCATTCAGGATGCCGCGGTGTCAATCACCGTGCCGCAGTATCACCTGCTGGGCGATGCAGGGGCGATCGACGAGCGCACCGAACTGATTGCGGGGGTCATCGTTAGAAAGCTGGTCAAGTCCCCCGAACATAGCTGGCTGGTCCAGCAGTTGGCGGAGTGGTTGCGGCGCGTGACGCCCGCCGGGCATGTCGTTCGCCAGGAGCAACCGTTGACGTTGGCTTCGTCCGAGCCGGAACCTGATCTGGCGGTGGTCATCGGCACGCCGGAGGACTTCCGTCGCGCGCATCCGCACACCGCCGAGTTGGTGATCGAGGTGGCGATTTCGTCTGAACCGCTCGATCGCGAGAAAGCCGCAATTTACGCCGCCGCAGGGGTTGCTCAGTATTGGCTCGTGCTTCCGGAAAGCGGCGTCGTCGACGCGTACGCCGACCCGGCTCCTGGCGGATACCGCACGTGCCAGTCTGCCCGGGGCGATTTTTCGCTGTCGCCGCTGGCACATGTCGCGCCCGTGGCCGTGGCTGACCTGCTTGCCGGCAAGCTGGCATGAACCGTCGCCCGTCCAGCGGCGTAACAATGGGGCGCCGACGCGAGCGTTTCTCGCGCTCGTCAGTCAAACGTCGCTGGCGCTCGACACAGAGACACACACGACAAGGTTGTGAAATCATGGTGCACCGCACTTTCGTTGGACTGGCACTTGCACTCGCTCTTACCGTGACCGGCTGCGCGGTTCATCCCGCGCGGGCCGAGGGCCCCTTCGGCGGCGGGCTGCTGCGTCGCGGGGCGCCGACGATGGGCGGCGTGTTCGTGTGGGCCGACGAGGTCGTGTTTCACGGCTACCGCGTGCAGAAGCATGCGGTGGTCGGCCACTACCGGTTGCTCGATCCGAACGATCGGCGGCTGACGTTTGGCGAGTTCTCCACCTGCATGAGCGAGTTGGAGCGGATCAAGGCCGAAAAGAACTTGCCGCCGATGCCTGAGCGAGTCGTGGTGATGCTGCACGGGTTGGGCGCCGGGCGGCAGTACATGCAGGGGTTGGCCGACTACATCGAGCAGAACGGCGGCCCGACGGTGGTCAACGTCGGCTACCCGTCGACCATGGGCAAGATTGAGGACTACGCCACGTCGCTCGATAGCGTCATTCGGCACCTCGACGGCGCCAAGCAGATTGACTTTGTGGCCCACAGTATGGGCAACATTGTGGTGCGCAAGTACCTGTACGATGTGAACCACCTGACGCCCGCCATGCGTCCGCCGGTGACGTACGGGCGCATGGTGATGATTTCGCCCCCCAACCACGGCGCGGAGATCGCCGACGCGCTGGGCGGCAACAAGTTGGTGCAAATGGCCGCGGGCGAGCCGGTCGACGAACTGGCGCCCAGTCAGGGGTGGCCGGAGTTGGAGCAGCAGTTGGCGACGCCGGACTTCGAATTTGGCGTGATCGCCGGCGGCCGCGGCGACGACGCGGGCTATCTTCCCGGCATTCCTGGCGACGACGATGCGCTATTGAGCATCGACACGATGAAGCTGGCCGGCGCCAGCGACTGGCTGCAAACGGGCGGCATCCATCAGTTGATGGCGCGCTACAAGCAAGTCCGCGCCGCCACGCTCAGCTTTCTGCAAAACGGCTACTTCGTCACGGCTGAATCCAAACAGCCGCTGGCGGCGGCGCGGTAGGTCAGGCTTTCCAGCCTGACGGGCCGGGCCTGAGGTCACGCCGCGCGCGTGCCACGGCTCTGCGAGCCGTGCTGACCGCCGCAACTGCGTTGGCAAGGCACATGGCTCACAGAGCCGTGGCGCGAAGGCCGACAGTCAATTGTCAGTCCAGTCAGGCTGGAAAGCCTGACCTACGATTACCGCCCCCGGCGGAGTAGTCGCAGCACCGGGCCGTCGTCGTCGCCGGCATACGCGGCGTCGAGCGCCAGTTCACGGCGGTCGCTGTTGCCCGCGGCGAATTGGCCCGGCATGCGCGGCACAGGCAGATCAGCGGCCGTTTCGGGGGCCGGCGCCGTACCGTCCTGAATCGCCATGGCGCAAGCGGCGCACTCGGGAAACGCAAAGCAACACATCAGGTTGGTGAGCTTGCGGCTGGCGAGGTGCTCCTCGATGTAGTGACTGCGGCCGACGTCGCGGGTCATGGTGATCTGGCACAACTTCGGCGAGTACTCGCCCAGCACGTTGGCGTTGATGCCGGTGACGCCGATCGCGCGGCGGCCGCGGTAGGAGACGCGTGGCCAGTTGTCGAGCGTCTTGTCGGTCGCGTTGCGGGTGTTGAGCACCTTGGCCGCGGCGACGAAGGACTGACCGTACCGCTTGCCGGGATCCATGGCGTCGTTGTCAAACGCGCCGGAGATGTTCATCACGCGGAAGTTGGGCCGCTCGACCGGCATGCCGCCAGCGAGAACGCGACCGCGCAACTCGCCGCCGCCCAGGTAGTGCGCAGCCGAGGCGGCGATAATGGCGCCGTAGCTGTGCCCGCCGGCCGTGACGCGCTGCGTGAAGCTCATCCGCTCCAGGATCTTGGCCATGTAGTAGCCCTGGTGCTCGGAGTAGACGAACTTGATCCGCAGGTTCTTCAGGATCAGCTCCCGCGGCCGCAGCAGCGGTCGTTTGTACACGATCTGAGCCGGCCACGACCAGAAGACCAGTCGCTTCTTGCCCGGGCAGCAGCGGAATTTGTTGTACAGCTGCCAGCACTGCTTCATGGCGCCTTTATGCTTAAGCGTGTTGCCGTGGGCGAAGAACAGCGTCGGCATGTTCGCTTCTTGGGCGATCAGCGAGTCGACGCTCTCTTTCACAAAGCAGCGGGTCGCCGGGTCCCAGCGCTTGATCGAGATCCGCTCAAACGCTTCGTCCAGGTTGCTGCACCGCGGCAGGCACCGCGTGTTGACCAGCCACAGTTCGGGCGGCTCGTGGCAGCAGCTCAGGTGCGTGTCGCACAGGCTGCATTCATCGCATTGGTCGGGCGTGCAGTATTGCGCCGAAGCGACTACCGCCGTCAGTGCAATCAACGCAGCCGCCGCGGCCATTCTCCACAGGGCCCAGGTGGCCACGGGACGCATCAGACCTTGGTTCATCGGAGAGTGTTCCTGGAAATGGGCCCGACCCAGTCGCCGCAGCGGGGCGAGTGGCAAATTGGGCGGAATGCGGGGAGTTTGTCGAACTGGGAAAAGCTACCGCACGCCGGCCGCCCCGCCTCGCGAGCGACTGTGAAGAGTTGATGCATTTCTGCCACATTGCCCGGCGCATCCCGACGGATCGTTGCCATCGGCAGCAGCGGAAGCTGGGCAAAATGTGCCGGCGCGGCAAAGCACTCTGGCGACAGCCGCTCGTGCGCGTCGATCCACCGGCAGGAGTCGCGCAACCGCGCGAACCGCGTCGACCGATACCACCGTGCCAGCGGCTCGCCTGGCGAGTCGTTGCTGAAGGACCGGCTGCCGATGAATCGCGTTGTTTACCCTGCCGCCTGGATTGCCGTTGCCGTGCTGCTTGGCCCGGGGCTATCGCTCCGCGCCGCGGCGCAAACCAGCGTCGTCGTTCCGACGCAAGACGGCATGCTGACTGACAGTTACGGCGTTGCTGACGGCCTGCCGTCGGTCGAGTTCACGCCGGAGATCTACGAGCCGCTCGACGCGACGTCGCCAGAGGGCGCGTGCAGCGGCTGCAACGGCGGCGGCAGCGGCAGTTACTTCAACCGCTGCGGCTGCAACACGATGTTGTTCCCCTGGATCAAAGGTCCCGGGCAATGCGACCAGTGGTGCGTCGGTCCGCACTGGCAGGTCGAAGTCGACGGACTGATGCTGTTCCGCGACGCCAACGATTGGGCGCCGTTCACCGCCGCGGTCGGCACGGGCGCCGACTTTCTCGACGAATTTGACCACGCCGCGGGTGCGCGCCTCTTTGCGACCAGCTACAACGATCACGGCTACGGCATGCAAATCGGCTACGAGGGCGTCAACGACTTTGTCGCCGGGGCCGGCTACGATCTGGGCGGCGGCACGAACCGCACGTTCGGCTACGAGTCGAACTACAACTCGCTGGAAATTAACTTCATTCCCGTGACGCCGACAGTTTGGCGACTGTTTGGCGGCGTGCGGTACATGGAGGTCGACGAAAACCTGAGCGACGTGACCACCGTGGCCAAGGCCGTGCCGGCGCCGTCTGATCCGCCCACCGCTTCAGTGTTCGTCGACACGCAGTCGTTGCGGCTGCTCGACAACCGGATGATCGGTTTCCAGGTGGGCGCCTTCCGCGACGCCTGGCGGATGAACCGCTGGCTGTCGATCGAAGCATTCGCCAACACGGGCGTCTACTGCAACAACTTGCGGTTCCGCAGCGAGGACGCCACGATCACCACCGTTTACAACAGCGACGATTCGTCAACGGTCGGCGACGAGTTCACCGAAACCACCTCCACCGTCGGCACCCGTACCACGCGCAAGGTGACGGAAGTCGCGTTCGCCGGCGAGGCGGGCTTGTCCGCCGTGCTGCGACTGAATCGGTGCCTGGCCTTCCGCGGCGGCTACCAGGTGTTGGCGATCGACGGGGTGGCGTCCGCTAGCGACGCGTTCTTCTCGTCCGCGTACAACTCCGACACGCTGCTGTACCACGGCCTGCAGTTCGGCTTGGAGTACCGGCGGTAGGCGCCCCGTGGCCGACTTTCTCCGCAAGTCGAGCCAAGACGCGGCATCGCAGCGCGGGCGTCGTGAAGAGATTCGGGGCCGGGCCGCAGCGGTCGATTCTTGGAGAGAATCGACCACGGGTAGGGCACGGCTCACAGAGCCGTGGCACGCGCGTGGCGCATCCGCAGTAGACCCGCGGCGACAAGCAGCAGCGCCAAGGCGCCGGGCTCCGGCACGTTCGTTGCCGCGGCGGCGGTCGAGGCGTCGAAGCCGAAGTGGCGCTGCCAGAGCAGAAAGTCGCGCCCGTCGACAATCCGGTCGCCCGTGCCGTCGGCCGCCAGATCGGCGGTTCCCAACGCCTGGGCCCACAGCTGCAGATCACGTGCGTCGACGTCGCGATCGGCGTCGTAGTCGCCCGCGTCGGCGGCGTAGAACAGGTTGTCAAGCGCCTCGCTCACCTGCGGCAGGTCGGCCAGCAACCGCGCGCCGCCTTCCAAGCCGTCAACGTACCGCAGCAGCGCCATCAGCGACAGCGTCAGGTTCCAGTTGTCCTGCATGGCGCCGACCGTCGACGGGGCGTCGGCGCCCGTGTCCCACCGCGCCGCGTCCGCCATCCCCAGCGGCCCGTGCAGATCGTGTTGCAGCAAGAACCGCAGGGCCATCTCGCCCTCCGGCGCCCCCGACAGCAGCGCCAGCGCGGCGCTCCACGGCATCAGCAGGTCTTCGTTCGTCTCGCCGCCGACGGGCCGCAGGTTGTACAGGCTGTACGCCGCGTAGTCGGAGGGGGGCCCGCCTTGCCCGGCGTCGGGCTGCATGAAATACGGGCGGTCCAACTCGGCCAAGTAAGCCGCAGTGTCGGCTTCGTAGTCCTTGAAGTTGTGCCACGGGTTGTCCTGCTGGCTGACCGTCGGGTAATTGTCGCGGCCGCGGTCGGACAGATCGAGGAACAGGTTCACCAGCGCCAGCGAGAATGGCGCCCGGTGCTCGCTGCCGGCGTACATCAACGACGCCAGCTCGGGCTCGGCCAAATAGTCGCGCGCGCGGAACGTGTCGGAGTGCCACAGTTGCTCCAGGTCGACGTGATGCGCGTCGGACAACTCCGCGGCCAGCGAGATTGTCTTGCCCTCGGTCGTGTAGCCGGTGTAGCGACCCGATATCGCCGCGCCGTTCTGAAAGCCAAAGCCCCAACCGTCGCCGAACGCAAAAGCGGCGAAGTTGAATCGATTGACTGTCTGGTCGACCTTCGCCGCCAGTGTGGCGTCGAGCCCGGGCTGGCTCTTGTACTGATGCAGCGCGATTGCCAAGAACGCGGCGTCGATCGTGCTCTCTTCCGGCTCCCGATCGCCGGTGGTCAGGCCAAGAAACCGGCTCGGCAGGTAGCTCGTCTGGTCCAGGTTGTGGTTGAGCGTATCGGTCAGTTGTGACATGTATCCGTCGGCGTCGGCCTGAGTGATCCACCCGCGGCGCACGGCCGACGGCAACGCCCAGACCAAACCCGTCGTCGCGTTGAGCGCTCCCAGCGCGGCCGTGGTCGACGTGTTGGGAACGATGCCCGACTGCCGGCTCCGCTGTGCCCACAGCCCGTGGAACGTGCGGCGGGCGAGCGCCTCGGCCACGTCGCCGATGGGCGCGGTGAGCGGATTGAGCGCGCCGCCTGGCTCGATCAACCGCGCATCGTCCAGGTAAATCGCCCCGCTGGCCGTCTGGCTGTCGGGCCGCACGCGGAACGACATGGCGTAAGTTTGATCGAGCTGCGGCGAGCCGCTGACGCTCCAGCCGCTGCCCAGGTCCAGCGGCGTCGACACCTTGGTCCAGCCGGCGCCCGCGGGAATCGTGAACGGCCGGGTCGCCGAGTGCGCGACGGTGTCGCGGTAGTCTTTCAACTCCAGCTCGAAGGTCAGGTCGGCGCCCGTGTCGTTGCGGACGTACGTTTCAAACGCTTCGAAGTAAGTCAGGTCGCGCGTGTTGCGCCCGGCCAGACTGGTCAGTTCCGTGGCGAAGGTCTGAAAGAACTTCGTTTGCCCCGGCGCTGCGGTCCCCAGGTCGACGCGATACGCGCCGCTGCCGCTACGAGTGACGGCCGACTGCAGCGATACGCCGCTGGTACTGCCGGCGTTGAATTGGCCGCCCCAGTTATTGATGACCGGGTTGGCGACGCCGGCGCGGATGTCGACCCGTTCGCCGTCGAACAGCGGCGAGCTCCGCATGTTTGTTGCTGGCGCGAGATAGAAGTTGTCGACAAAAGCCGACAACTGCGGGCCCGTACCGCCGGCGTGGTTGGAATTGGCAGCCACCGTGAGAGTCTCGCCCGCTGACACTCCTGGCAGCGACAGCACATAAGCGCCGAAGCTGGGCGATGCCGTCTCGTACAGATTCTGCGAGACCGAGTTGCTAACGCTGCCGAGCGACACGGCCAACGAATCGGCCACGGTCGAAAAGTTGCTCTCGACCCGCGAGTCGAACAGCAGCACGTACTCGCCCGCCACGGGCGCCACGGCCGACTGCGACAGCGAGGTCGCCCCCGCCTCGAACCCGCGAAACCAGACGCCCGCGTCCCCCGCGCTGGCTGCCCAAGCAGCGGACTGCACGGCGGCGGGACCCGAGAGCGCCCAACTGGCGCCGCCGCTTTCAAAGCTCGGATTGGACAGCAGGTTGGCTCCGTCCGCCGCGGTCGTGCTCATAAGCGCCGCTGCAGCCAGCACGCCAGCCAACCGTCGAAGTGTACCGCCCATAGGAACTGATGCCGCGAGATACATTGAAGAGCAGCGCGTGGATTGGCAAGCGCTGGGAACGCTGAGGCGATCCGAAAGCCGATCAACCGTGGGCGGTCGTCGTCGTTGTCCCAGGATCGCGACCGCCTCTGTCGACTCTACGCGGCCGTCTCAGCGGTGTCAAAGGAACGACGCCCCCGCTGGCGGTTGTTTTGGAATGGGCCCGCGATCGGGCATCGCGCTAATGCCCGGCCGCCGCCTGCAGTTTGCGTCGCGCCGCGGCGGCACGTAGGTTCAGCGTTTCGACCAACAGCGAGAACGCCATCGAGAAGTAGATGTAGCCCCGCGGCACGTGCGTGTGCAGGCCTTCGGCCACCAGCACCACGCCGATCAGGATCAGGAACGCCAGGGCGAGCATCTTCACGCTGGGATGGTCGTTGACGAACCGCGAGATGGGACCGCTGAAGATCAGCATCACGCCGATCGACAGCAGCACGGCCGAGATCATAATCGTCAGCGGGACCCAGCGGGTCGAGTAGTCCTCGGGCCGCACCATGCCCACGGCGGTCAGCACCGAGTCCAGCGAAAACACCATGTCGATCGCCACGATCTGCACCAGCGCTGCGGCGAAGGACGAGGCCGCCTTGCCGCTGCTTTCGTGCCCGGGGTCCATCTGGTGGCCGATTTCCCAGGTGCTCTTGCCCAGCAGAAATAGTCCACCGAGCAGCAAGACGACGTCTTTGGCGGTGATCGGCGTCTTGCCGGGCGGATCGACAGAGTCAGATTCTGCTACTGATTCGTCGTCGGTCTCGCTGCGAGTCTCGTCGGCCGCTACATCGTGGTCATGGTCGGTCGCCTTGGCACTGCCGTGGCCGCCGCCGGGCATGTCGAACGGCAGGTAGAACAGCGTCGTCTTGTCGAGCGTGATGACCCACGAGATCGCAAACAACAGCGCGATCCGCCCCAACGCGGCGAGCGCCAATCCGAGCGTGCGCGCCTTGGGCTGCTGCTCTTGCGGCAGCTTACCGGTCAGAATCGCCAGAAAGACGATGTTGTCGATGCCCAGTACGATCTCCAGGATCGAGAGCGTCGCCAGGGCGATCAGCGATCCGGCAGTCAACAATTCAGCCACGGCGCTGCCTTCCTATGCCTTTGTTTTGAACCGCCAAGGACGCCAAGAGCGCCAAGCACAAGCGAACAGGATAACAGGATTCGCGGAAATTACAGGATGGCGATCTGGCCGCTTGTCGAGTTGCCACTCGCTGCTGAATCCTGTTGATCCTGGAAATCCTGTCATTTCAGCAACTCGTCCAGCTTTGTCAGCAGGGCGTCGATCTGGTCGTCAGTTCCGACCGTGACCCGCAACCCGCGCGCCGATTCGCCGTAGTCCATGTAGCGAACCAGGATCCCGGCCGCCTTGAGTCGCTCGTACAGCGATTTGGGATCGCCCCCCGGCGGCTGGCACCAGATGAAGTTTGCTTGCGAGTCGACGCATTCAAAGCCGCGAGCGCGCAACTCCGTGAGCAGCCGCGCACGAGTTTCCAGCACCGCAGCGCGGGTGCGATCGAACCATGCCCGATCGCCAATCGCGGCGGTGGCCCCGGCGATGGCCAACGCGTCGCAATTGTACGAGTCCTTCACCTTCGCCAACTGCTCGATCACCTGCGGCTGGGCCACTGCGAAACCAAATCGCAGCCCGGCCAGCGCGTAGCTCTTGCTGAGCGTGCGGGTCACAATCACCCGGTCGCTGTCGCCGACCAGCGACAAGCAGTTGCTGTCGGCGAAATCGACGTACGCTTCGTCGACCACCAGCGGGCAGGGCAGGGCGGCGGCGATGCGGGCCACTTCCGCCGGCGGCAGCACCGTGCCCGAGGGGCTGTTCGGATTGGCCAAAAACGCCAGCCGCAGCTTGTCGCAGTGCTTCGTGAACCGGTCGGTTAGCGTCCACTCGGGCGTGAAGTCGACCACGTCGCACTTGGCGCCCTGGATCGCCGCGAGCGTGTCGTACAGCACATAGCTGGGCCGCGGGAACCGCACGTGGTCGCCGCTGTCGACGAACGTGCGGGTCAGGATCGTCAGCACGTCGTCGCTGCCGTTGCCGCACAGGATCCACTCGGGCGTGATCGCCGGCAACTCGGCGGCCAGCAACTCGGCCGCCGCTTCGCGAAAGTCCAATGCGGTCGGCTCGGGATATTTCTGCAGTCCGGCCTGACAAACCCGCCCGATCGCCGCCTTGACCGCCGGCGAACACGGGTACGGATTCTCGTTGGTGTTGAGTTTGACGACGTCCCCGCCCCGCGGCTGCTCGCCGGGCGTGTAGCCGGTCATGGAAACGATGTTGGAGCGAAACATAAAGCGAAGGGGGAAGGCGGAGGGCGGAATGGGGAAGGCGGAGGGCGAGGCGGGGAAGGCGGAATGACGAACAACTTAGCGGCGGCGGCCACGCCGCTCGAATTCAATGGACTCACCAACAAGGTCACGCCGACATCGGCGAAGTGACCAGTGATCGGTTACCAGTTACCAGTGGGCAGTGTTCGTCGCCGTGTCACCGATAACTGGTAACCGATCACCGATCACTCCTCCCTCCCACCCGCTTCCAACCGCAGCTTCACCGCCGCGGCGTGCCCCGTCAGGCCTTCCTTGTCGGCGAGCGTGAGGATGTCGTCGGCGATTTCGGCCAGGCCGTGCTCGGTCAGGTGGATCACGCTGTTGGAGCGGAGGAAATCGTTCGAGCTGAGCCCGCTGGCCCACCGGGCGGTGGCGCCGGTTGGCAGCACGTGCGACGGTCCGGCCGCGTAGTCGCCCACCGGCACCGGCGAGTTGGGACCCATGAAGATGGCCCCCGCGCAGCGAATTTTGGCCAACAGGTTTTGGCTCAGCGCGCCCGACAGGTGCAGGTGCTCGGTCGCCAGCTCGTTGGCCAACTCGGCCGCCTCCTCCGCGTTGCGGACTAGGATCAGCGCGCCGAACGCTTCCAGCGATTGCCGCGTCACCTCGCTCCGCTGGAGCGTCGCCAGTTGCTTATCCAACTCCGCGGCCACCTCGCGGATCAGCGGCTCGTGCCAGGTGATCAGCACCGCCGAGCCGGGGGCGTGCTCCGCCTGGGCGATCAGGTCGGCCGCCGTGAAGTCGGCCCGCGTGTACTCGTCGGCGATGACAATCACCTCGCTGGGCCCCGCGATCGAATCGATGTCGACCGTCCCAAACACGTGCTTCTTGGCCAACGCGACGAACAGGTTGCCGGGGCCCACGATCTTATCGACCGCCGGCAAGCCTTCCACGCCGTACGCCAACGCCGCGACGGCCTGCGCCCCGCCGGCCCGGTACACCTCGGTGATGCCCAACTCGTGGCACGTGGCCAGCAGATCCTGGTTGTACGAGCCGAACGGCGTCGGCGGCGCCACGACGGCCAGCTCCGCCACGCCCGCCGCTTGGGCCGGCACGGCCGTCATCAGCACGGTCGACGGATAGGCCGCCGCCCCGCCGGGGACGCAAATGCCCACGCGCCGCAGCGGCAGGTACCGCTGCCGCAAGTAGCTGCCGTGGTCGAAGTTGACGTTCACGTCGCTGTGCAGGATTGCTTGCTGAAAGTGCAGCACCCGCTGCCGTACGCGGCGGACCGTCTCCAGAAACCCCGGCTCCGCTGCGGCGTGCGCGGCCGCCAACTCGTCCGCCGACACCCGCAATTGGTCGGCGGTCAGCTGCTTGCCATCCAGCGCTGCCGTGTACCGCAGCACCGCGTCGACGCCTTGCTCGCGGACCTCCAGGCAAATCCGCTCGACCACCTGCACGGGGGTCAGCGGCTCGCCGAACACCTCGATGGTCTTCTGCCGGCCCGCTTCGCTGACCACGTTGCCCTCGGGCGCCAGCTTGGCCCGCAGGGCGGCGATCGCCGCGGCAGCGTCCGGGTTCCGCGTGTCGATGCGTGTGATGGAGAGCATGGGAGGCTGGAGGCGGGAGGCTGGAGGCGGTAGGTTGCTGATGTCTGCTTTGTTTGTTGGGCGCCATGCCCACGACGGTCCGCCGACGTGGGCATGCGAACACGTGCCGTAAGCCGGATGGCGCGCGCTCATCGACCGAAACCGAACGATTCAGCCTACCGCCAACAGCCTTCAGCCTCCAGCCTCCCCATGATCGATCTCCGTAGCGACACGGTCACCCGCCCCACGCCCGCCATGCGCCAGGCCATGGCCACCGCCGAGGTGGGCGACGACGTGCTGGGCGACGACCCCACGATCCACCGGCTCGAGCGGCACGTGGCCGACCTGCTGGGCAAGGAGGCCGCGCTGTTCGTCCCCTCGGGCACCATGAGCAACCAGATCGCCCTGCGGCTACACTGCGTCCCGGGTGACGAATTCCTCATCGAGGCCGAGTCGCACGTGCTACGGTACGAGCAGGCGGCCTATGCCCAGCTGTTCGGCCTGAGCGCCTGGCCGGTCGTCACGTCCGACCGGGTGCTGACCCCCGAACTGCTGGCGCCCCACGTGCGGCCCAACAACGTCCACACGCCCCGCACGCGGCTGGTGTCCCTGGAACAGACCCACAACCGCGGGGGCGGTTCGGTGCTGCCGATGGATTCCATCGAGCGGGTCACCCGCTGGGCGAGCGAGCAGGGCCTCGCCCGGCATCTGGACGGCGCCAGGCTGTGGAACGCGGCGGTCGCCACGGGGATCAGCCCGGCGACCTGGGCCAGCCACTTCGACACGGTGAGCGTCTGCTTCAGCAAGGGCCTGGGCGCCCCGGTCGGCTCGGCCCTGTGCGGCCCGGCCGAAGCGATCGAGCGCGCCCGCCGCCTGCGCAAGGCCCTGGGCGGCGGCATGCGCCAAGCCGGCATCCTCGCCGCGGCGGCGCTGTACGCGCTGGAGCACCACGTCGACCGCCTGGCCGAAGATCACGCGCATGCGAAGCGGCTGGGTGAAATCATCAGCGCCTGCCAGGGTCTCACGCTCGACCCGCCCCGCGTCGACACCAACATCGTCATCTTCCGCGTCGACGAGCAACTGGGAACCGCCGCGGACCTGGTCGCCAAGCTCGACAAAGCCGGCGTGGCGATGTACGCGATCGCCCCGCAGAAAGTGCGCCTGGTGACGCACCTGGACGTAAGCGGCGAGCAGATTGAGGAAGCTTGCGCGGCGATTGAGAAAGTGGTTAGAGGGTAGTCGGTCGTCGGTCGTGAGTTGGGTGCGTGCGAGTTGGATAGCCCGGGTTGGTGACTTATCTTTCCCCACATCCCAATATCTCCCGGAGGGAGAATGCGAGAATAGCCCAGCGATTCATCGCTGGGTTCGGATGCGAGTTCAGCCGTAGTCCCGGTAGGGACGACTGGTGGAGAGTCGCTTGCAGGTTCGCCTCAATCGTCCCTGCCGGGACTTCCGGCTCCTCTTACCCGGTTTCCCAGCGATAAATCGCTGGGCTATTCTCAGTTCGTCCCTACGGGACGGGCCTGCATGTAACGAAGAATATGGGCAACGACGAAATTGGCGCGCGAGCCTACCCCGTCCGCGCAGCGGCAGGAGGGAATTCTCGCCCGTCCAATAGGAATGCGGAGCAGCCTGCTAGCACCACAATCGTGCATAGTGCGTAGCTAGACATCGTATTGGGCACTGCTCTTGTAGTTTTTCACCCAAGCCGATTAGCCTGATGCGCACGACTGATTCCAAGATCCATAGCACGCGGCAGAAGCTCATGATTCGACCGAAGGGATTCGCATTCTTCACTGTCGTCGCGGTTTGTGTGTCCGTTTCCGACGCTCGCGCCAACGACTATCTGCGAACGGTGCTGCTCTCGGAAACGCCGATTTCCGGGCCGTTCGGACAAGTAACCACTGGCGTCGACAAAAGACTCCCGCCACCGATGAACCCGTCAATTGGTTCCACTGGCGTCGTGAGTGGCGTGAGCCGGATTGGCCAAGCTGGCAGCAATCAATATGTTGCATGGAGCGAAATCAACGGGCAGCTTGAGGGTCTGTTTGCGCTCCCATTCTCGTATGATTCCCACAGCGAGTCATTTGATGTAACGCGGCTCGCGAGTCGAGTTGCGTTTGATTCGCAGGGCGGAGCCATCGCAAGTCTGGGCTACCTGAACGCTGAATTCGAGCAACGCGACGCAATCACCCGCTTCACCCCAAATACGTTGCCGGTGTTCGTCGCCGGAGAAGATCATGAAATCGCCGGCGCAGATACTCCCACGCTATTAGCCGCCCTGGGGAGCGACCACTTTCCAACGCTGAATGACTCCGGTGGAATCGCATTCGGCGCAACAATCCGTACCGGCACTGTGGAACAAGCAAATTACCAAGACTCCGTCTGGCTCGCTCGCGGCGGCGAGGCGACTCTTGTATTCACGTCCGGCCCAAACACTGCGGACGACAATCCGCTTTCGATTAAGCGACTACATCGTATGCGCCTCAATGGCAACGATGAGATCGCGATTCAAGCGAGAGCCTCGTCTCCAACCTCTGCCTGGGACGTCGACACGATCTGGAAGGTAGGAGCTGCCGGCCCCGAACTCATCGTCCGGTCGGGAACGCCGGCTCCCGGCACCGAGGGAAGTATCGTATTTGCAGACCAAAGCGGAGATATATTCGGTGGGATCAATTTGAACGACAGCGGTCAAGTCGCGTTCAGCGCACGGATCAGTCAGGCTTCAGAGCCAAACCGCCCGAGCGGTGGGGGAATCTGGCGAGGTACATCCGCGGCAGACCTCCAACCAGTGATTATGACCGGTGATCCCGCGCCGGCGCTGCCTGATGGTTTTCAAGTGACCCAGTTGAAACCGTTTCTTATGAATGACGCGGGCGAGATTGCTGTCTCACTGGTTGCTATCCAGTACGTTGAGGACGCTGCTAGTGGCAGTTTAACGGAGGCAGGCTATCGATCGGGGCTCTTTGCAGGATATACGGCTGACGATATGCGGCTCGTTGCCGAAGACGGCCCAGCCCCGGATATGCCGGCCGGCGTGAACTTTGCACCGCTCAGCCAGAATCGAACCAACTGGCCAGGCATCGCAATCAACGATGCAGGTCGGGTTGCGTTTGGCGCCACTTTTTATGGCGAGGGCGTCGACGCTTCAGAACGCGTTGGCATCTATGCCGAGGATCGCTCTGGGCGGTTGCGGTTGATTGTACGTACTGGGGACGTGTTGGACGTTGATGACGGGCCGGGGGCGGATTTGCGGACGGTCAAGGCGGTGAACTTTTTGTCGAATATCGCGGCGGGGTATCAGCCGCACGACGGGTTCAACGACGCCGGGTATTTGGCGTTCTCCGCCGAGTTCACCGACGGTACGTCGGGGGTATTTGTTTCGAGTGCGGCCACCGTTCCTGAACCAGCAGGCGCAGACCTCGTTTCGATCGCCTTGTGGGCTGCCGTGTTTAGCCGACGGTCACTCGTACGTCGGCGTGTGTAGCGGGCATTGCTCTCTGCAACGCAGACCCACGGCCATTCCGCCTCGGACCGCGTCATCTCTGGTGGACTCCTCTTGCCGCTGCGCGGCCCTGGTAGGCTGGACGCCAACCAGGGCTACCCTGTGTAATGGTGGGCGCCCCCCATTGTTGCGACGTTGTCTTTCTCCTCTGCATTACCCCCCGGGATTCTCACCATGAACCGTCGCCGTTTCTTGCAGGCCTCGGCTGCTGCGTTGGCCGCGGCGCCTTCTCTGGTGCGCGCCGCGGCGGGCGAGCGGCCGTTGCGCGTCGGGCTCATCGGCACGGGGTGGTATGGCAAGACCGATCTGTTGCATCTGATGCAGGTCGCCCCCGTGGAAGTCGTCGGGTTGTGCGATGTTGATCAGCGGTTGCTGGAGGAAGGGGCCCAGTTGGTGGCCGGTCGGCAGCCCTCGGGGCAGACGCCGCCGACGTTTGTCGACTACCGCGAGTTCCTCAAGTCGCAGCAGCCGGAGATCGTGCTGGTCGGCACGCCCGACCATTGGCATTGCCTGCCGATGATCGACGCGGTGCGGGCCGGCGCCGACGTGTACGTGCAGAAGCCGATCAGCTTCGACGTGGTCGAGGGCCAGGCGATGGTCGCCGCGGCCCGCAAGTACGGCCGCACCGTGCAGGTCGGCCTGCAGCGACGCAGCACGCCGCATTTGCAGGAGGCGTACCAGAAGTACGTCGAGAGCGGCCGGCTGGGCAGAATCGCGTCGGTCGAGATCCACTCGTACTACGGCCCGCCGGGCGAGTTCGGCGCCGTGGAGCCGCCGCCTGCCGAACTCGACTGGGACCGCTACGTCGGCCCGGCCCCGTGGCGCGACTATCGGCCCGGCATTCATCCCCGCTCGTGGCGGGCGTGTGCGGAGTTTAGCAACGGCCGCACCGGCGACCTGTGCGTCCACTTCTTCGATGCCGTGCGGATGATGCTGGGGCTGGGTTGGCCGAAAAGCGTGTCGGCCGTCGGCGGGCGCCTGATGCGGCCCAACGATTCCACGGTGAACGTGCACGACACGCAGACCGCCACGTTCGACTACGGCGACACGCAGGTCGTGTGGACCCAGCGCGACTGGGGCGTTCCGCCCGACCCAGATTACCTGTGGGGCGCCACGCTGTACGGCGAGCACGGGGCACTGAAGCTGAGCGTGCACAAATACGACTTTCTCCCCCAGCGGGGCGACCCCGAGCACGGCGATTGGCTCGACGAGAGCGACAAGTACCCTGAGGACCGCGCGTACAAGCCGACCGAGTTGTTCGCCGCCGCGGCGACCCGGGCGCATATGCGCGACTTTCTGGCCGCCCGGGCCGAGGGCCGCCGCCCCGTGGCCGACATCGGCGAGGGCCACATCTCGACCGCGTGTTGCTTGCTGGCGAACCTGTCGATGCGCTTGGGCCGCAGCCTGGCGTATGACGACGAGAAGCGCGCCGTCATCGGCGACGAGGAAGCGACCAAGCTGCTGGCCCGCGAATACCGCGAGCCGTGGGTGCATCCGACGCCTGAGACGGTGTGAGCGGGCGGCCAAGCTCGAAGACTCTCGCCGTGCTTCGGGCCGCCAGCGGCACGCTGACGGAATTGTCATCCAACTGCGCTTGGCCCCGGCAAGGGGCGATGGGTAGTCTGAATGATGAAAGGTGCAGCGATGCCGCAATCTCTCTCACTCGCCCGACGCGTCGCCCCCGCGGCAGCCGCCCTCGTCCTGGCGGCGGGCGCCTGGG
>PABB01000047.1 GCA_002702655.1 Planctomycetaceae bacterium | reverse complement strand
TTTTTTACCAGAGTAAGCCCATGGAGATAAATTCAAGCCAGGCACCTAGAGAACCCAATCCAAGCTACCATAACCGTACTCAAGAACCGTGCCTATGATCAAGACGAGAACAAAAGGAAGTAAAAGTCCGGACCGGCTAACTGCTGGGAACAAATACAAAACCTCAAGATCGAATAAAATAAAGAACAAACAGATTAGAAAAAATTTTATACAAAAAGGGACATGAGAAGCACCAGCTGGTGAAAACCCGCACTCAAAAGCAGAGGCACACTCAACCTCCAAACGCCCAACTGAAATGAGACCAGGAAGGAAAAGTAAAAAGCCGAAGAGCAATGCAAACCAAAGAATCAGAAGACTTAAAAAGACTATTCATTCTGTAAACTTAGAATTTGACTTTCAAAGCCAAAAGAACAGAATACAGAACAAGAATGAGAAAGAAGTAACAAAGCGAAATAGGAAGAATGGACTTCCAACAAAGAGACATGAGTTGGTCGTAACGGAAACGAGGCAAAGTACCACGAACCCAAATAAAGAAGAAAGCAATTACCACGATTCCCAAGTGCACAAAAACCCCAAACTCCCGTAGCAACAAAAAAGAAAGGAGAGCGGCCTGGAAAAGAATACTTAAATACTCAGCGACAAAGATAAGAGTAAAAAGAGAAGACGAAGTCTCTACATTAAAACCTGAGACTAACTCGGACTCACCCTCCACTATATCGAAGGGTGAACGATTTGTCTCTGCTAGTGCTGAAGTGAAGAGCAGGACCCACAAACATAAATGACACAACCTCAAACCAAAGACCGTGACTGACCAAACTGCAAGACCAGAACCACAGAGCACTGATAGAATTAAGATTGCAAACGAAACCTCATAAGAAATAGTCTGGGCAACAGCACGATTACCACCAAGTATCGCGTACTTGGAATTTGAGCCTCAACCAATTCCCAGAACACCAAAGACAGGAAGAGACAACAGAGCCAAAACAAACACCACATGTGAAGAAAGATAGGCAGTACTCTGCGAGGAGTAAAAGCACCAAAACAGAACATTAGAGACAAAAAAGAGAAGCGAAGCGGAACTACAAACAATGAGCCGGGACCCAAGACCAGGCAAAACAAAGGTCTTGGATAAGAGCTTAGCAGCATCGGCTAGCGGAGTAATAAAGCCCACTAGACACGGCTTATTTGGCCCCTTACGCAGCATAATGTAACCGAGTACTTTACGCTCCATAAGTGTATAAAAGGCCACAGAAGGAGGACCAGAATGGATGAGACAACAGAGGACACGACTAAGACTTAAACTTAGCCCACGGACTGGTAAGACATTTAACCACCTAAAGATTACCCTCGTAGGAAAGCCGTAACCTCGGAAGCAATAGGCATAAAGGAATGATTTGAACCACAAATTTCCGAGCACTGACCGTAGTATAGCCCTGCCCGATCGAGAATTCCACTAAGCGAGTTAAGTCGACCAGGAACGGCATCAGCCTTTATTCCGATGGCAGGAAGAGACCAACTATGCAGCACATCGGATGACGACACCAACAAACGGAACACCAGACCAGAGGGTAAGACCAGAGAAGAGTCTGTCCCGAGACACCGCAGATTCATATCAGTAGAAAAGGAAGGCAGTGTACTTAAACTTTCCTCAGAAAGAGAATAAGACCAATACCACTGGAACCCTGTAACGTGACGAGTAAGAACGGGGGAACCCACCTCATCAAGAAGATAGAGGACTGAGAGGGAAGGAAGCACTATAGCAGCAAGTACAGCCAGAGGCAAAATTGACCATAAAAACTCTGCTGGCTGAGACTCAAGAAGAGAACGTCAAAGCAAAGTCGACTTTAGAAGACTGAACATTGAAAGTAAAACAAGGAACAGAATGGGAAGCAGCATCACAAGGACAAAATCATGAAAAAAAATAAGACACTCAGCTGAGAAACCATTCCCATCCTGAAAGGACAATGTCATACTCTTGACACCAAAAGCCAAAGTGCAGGACACCCAAAACATACACACATCAAGACTAGGAATACGGAAGCACTAAGAAACCTCTTCCCGAGAAGAGCAGAAAGTGAAGGCAGACTCATTGTGTGTGTGCCAAGAGCAAGGCACTCGAAATGTGGAATCCAGAGCTGAGGAATGAACAATGCTAGCAACAGGGCAGCTAGCGAACGAGACCCATATGACCCCAAGGAAATAAAATGCAGAAACAGTAGACACCAGAGAACCAAGGGAAGAAATAGAATTCCATAGTGAGAAAGTATCGGGATAATCAGAGTACCGACGAGGCATCCCAGCAAGACCAAGGAAATGCTGCGGAAAAAAAGTGAGATTGACACCAATAAACATGAGGCAGAAATGGGAATTACCTAGCTTCCGAGACAAACTTGTACCAGAAAACAAAAACCACCAGAAAGAGATACCAGCAAGAATGCTAAAGACGGCCCCTATGGATAAGACATAGTGGAAGTGTGCTACTACATAATAAGTATCATGTAGTGAAATATCTAAACTTGAATTTGATAACACAATGCCTGTCAGACCACCTAGAGTGAATAAAAAAATAAAGCCGAGCACTCAGAGGATTGGGGTCTCAAGCCGGGTCGGAGTACCATGTAGCGAGGCCAATCACGAGAAGACTTTAATTCCTGTAGGAACAGCGATGATTATAGTTGCTGACGTAAAATAAGCACGGGTGTCCACATCCATGCCAACAGTAAACATGTGATGTGCCCACACCAGGAAACCAAGAAGAGCAATAGAAGACATTGCATAAATCATTCCTAACGGCCCAAACGAATTCCCCTTAGCGGAATAATGAACAATGACTTGAGAAACAATACCAAAACCAGGTAAAATAAGAATATAAACCTCGGGATGACCAAAAAACCAGAACAAATGTTGAAACAAGATAGGATCGCCGCCACCAGCAGGGTCAAAGAAGGTCGTATTGAAATTACGATCAAGGAGGAGCATGGTAATAGCACCAGCAAGGACAGGAAGCGAGAGCAATAATAAGAAAGCCGTAAGGAAAATGGACCAGCAAAAAAGACCTAACAACTCTCCACTCAATCCTGGAGCACGCATATTAATAATAGTAGTCAAGAAATTGATAGCGCCAGCGATAGAAGAAAGACCAGCTAAATGAAGAGAAAAAATACCAAGATCAACAGAGGACCCGGCATGACCAATAGAAGAAAGAGGAGGATAAAGAGTCCAACCAGTCCCAGCCCCTGACTCGACTAAGGTCGAGAGCAGTAGGAGTAAAAGGGCTGGCGGAAGCAACCAAAACGAAAGATTGTTAAGCCGAGGAAAGGCCATGTCAGGAGAACCAATCATGAGTGGTACAAGCCAGTTACCAAAACCACCCACTGTAGTAGGTATTACGAAAAAAAAGATCATTACAAAAGCATGTGAAGTTACAATAACATTATAGAGCTGACTATCCCCGAGAACGGTACCGGGAGCACCGAGCTCTAGACGAATGAGGGAGGACAGGCCAGTGCCAAGAAAGGCCCTCCAAATGCCAAAGCAGAAATACAGAGAACCAATATCTTTATGATTAGTAGAAAACAATCAACGCGTATTGTGAAAAACCATAGAAAAGGTACCACAAACCAAGAACAGGCATACTAAACAACACACATTCCTCTCGTACTAGTGGGAAGGAATGAGTGATAATAGATTGAAACCAACCTGGCTCACGCCGGTTTGAACTCAAATCACGTATGTCATGGCCACGCCGAACAGGCGAGCCCAACCCTAGTGTATAGCTAGGTGGGAGCATAGTTCAACATCGAGGTCGTACGCTAATGTTAAACATTATATTACGCTGTTATCCCTAGGGTAACACATTATCGGAGATGAGATAAGGTTAGTATTGAACCTAGTTGCCCCAACTTACAGATGTCCTGCTGCTCCTAGGGTCTTATCGTCTTATAAATTTTTATTGTCATTTGCAACAAACATGTTTAATAAAAAGCAATACTCTATCGTAAACCCTCCTAAACCCATTCAAACAGAACCCCAATTAAAGGACAATTAATTATGCTACTTGTAATACTAAGCCAGGGCAGACCAAGTAGACGAACCTGGAAATGTTTTTGTTAAACATTGGGGATTGAGACAAGACTATTTAGCTTTGATGACTTTAATAACCATTATTGAAAGTGAGTAAATACTGAAGATAAAATTAAAAGAACATATGATGATGATTATAAAGGGCCAATACTAGCCCTATTGACCCAGGTTTAAAAAATAGGGGGAAGGCACTACACTACCCTTATTAGAGTAACTACTTTATAGGAAACAAACAAAAATAATTTATTCTGAACGATAAAATCTTTCATTACTAATGAGAGGAGTCTAATACTTCAACAGCACCTTAGTCTCAGAACTACGAATCGGCTACTCATTATGCAAAAGGAAAGAAGAGCAAACAGCAATTAGCTTAGTTTGCTTGTAAAGCAAGAAACGAGACAAGGCATAAAACAAAGCAGACTAGAAGCCTCAGACATAGAAGACGACATAAAGAAACAACCAAACCACATCAACGAAATGCCAATACCAAATAGCAAAGGTAAACCCGAGATGACGGTGAGCGCTAAATTGCCCAGCCAGCAAACGACCAAGCCCGACTAATAAAAAAATTATACCGGCAACAACATGTATGCCATGGAAACCCGTGCCAAGAAAGAAGACAGAACCAAATATTGAGTCAGCAATGGTGAACGAAAGAGCAGTATACTCAATGAGTTGGCAGGAAATAAATATGAGACCCAGGAAAAGTGTGAACCCAACCCCAATGGAACAAGAACGGTAGCAAGACATTAATAGTGAACTGTGTGCTCAAGTAAGCCAACTTGCAGACACCAAAAGAAGAGATGTATTGAGGAGAGGAATGGTAAATGGGGAAGGAACGGAAATGCCAGCAGGCGGCCACGAGCCGCCAAGCCAAATATCCGGGGAAAGTGCACCATGCAGGTATGCCCAGAAGAAGGAGAAGAATAAAAAAAACCTCTGAACACAAGAAGAACAGGAAACCTAGACACAGCCCGGACCGGACCTTCCTAGTATGAAACCCCAGGTAGAACGACTCTCGTAAAATGTCCCGGAATCAGAGACTGATAATGCTACTTAGTAGGAGAAGGCAGAATAAGAATACGTACCGAGACAAAGAGAATCAGACCAACACGATTAAGAGTAGAAGGCTCCAACTACTGAGTAGAGGCAAGGGAGAGCAAGAAACTACATGGTAGGGGTGAGTATGCTTAGTAATGAAAAAAGTGATAAGCTAAATTATAATAATAAAGCCAAGAACGTCACAATAAAAAGAAGTACCAAGGAAGGTTGGCCAAATGAAGTAGAAGCAGAACCCGATGCGAAAAAAGCCGAACTAGCAAAAGAGACCCAACCAACAGCGCTCACTGCAAATGCAATGAGAACAAGAATAGCCTGGACGAGAGGCAGCGAAAGCAAAAACCACAGCTTAACCCAAAACAGGTACAAGGGAGGAAGGCCGGCCAGAGCCAAACACGAAAAAGCAGGGCTAGTTTTAATAAAAAGTGGAAAAAGAAGAATTAAAGTGCAATATGAATAAGTGAAAAGGTAGAAGAAGAATAAAGACTCTGATATCAAGAGTAAGAAGCCTAATGTTAAGTGGGAAGACCAGAACAAAAGGAAAGCTAACGAATTTGAAACAAGAAAGCCTAGAGAACCAAAGAATAACAAGAGAATCCTGAGTCAACAAAATGAGAAACGTGCTGACAAAAAGAGAGTAAGAACAGGAAGCTTGGAAGGGACCATAATTAGGAATAGGGGACCAGGACTCAGGGAACGTACCACCTTGAGACCTCAATAATGAAATGGGAAAGTGCCTAACTTAAGCAGAAGACCAATTGTAACTAAGCATAGACCATAATGCAAGGCCAGCGTACCCAGAAACCAAAGTAGGGACCCAACCACAGCTGGTAAGAAGTAAGTCAGGATAGTATCAGCACCCGATGAGTAGCCTAAGATACACACCACGCAGAGGGTATGCAGACCCAAGGAGAGAAGAACGAAGGGAGGAGAGGACAAAGCAATGACGGAGACAATCGTAAAGAACAGAGCAAGGTACATGAGGAAGGAATATCAATCCCATAGACTAACATAAACTTAAAATCTCATCCCAGGCAAGGCGAGACACCGGTAGTAAAACGAAAAAAAAAAAATAATACAAACTAAAAGCACGTCTTAAGGTAATAAAAGGATTAACTACTGGACAACTGCCAAGCCAAATCAAAGCAACAAAGCAACCAACAAAGCACCAGAACAAAGCCTTAACAGGACCATAAAAGGCTAGCCTAACTATTTTCTGGTGATGGGTGAAATAGAGGGAGAGAAGAATCAGCAGCCTGGAGAATATGACGATTACTCCACCCAGCTTGGAGGAGACAGTACGAAGAATAGCGTAGGCATAAAGGAAGTATCACTCAGGAATAATGTGTGCTGGAGTGGATATTGGATTTGCTGGGATGTAATTATCTGGCTCGCTGAAAATCGACGGAAAGAAGCAGACAGTGAAGACAAGTAGACTTAGCAATAATAAAAAGCCGTGAACATCTTTGATAGTATACAAGCTGTGAAAGGGAATGTAATCTGTATCAGTCCTGATCCCAAGCGGAGACCTTCTACCAACAGTATGAAGTAGAAGGAGGTGCAGCCCAACCAAAGCAATTAATAGAAACGGTAGTACGAAGTGCAATGCCAAAAAACGCTTGAGGGAGGCATCACTCACCGAGAACCCGCCCCATACCCAATGCACAAGGTCAGTGCCAAAATAAGGCAGCGAAGAGAGTAAGTTGGTAATGACAGTGGCCCCCCAAAAAGATATCTGCCCCCAAGGCAGAACGTAGCCCAAAAAGGAAATAGCCATGAGGACGACCAAGATGACAAAACCAACCGTTCAAAGACCCAGGTTCAAGTAACCACCATAATAAATACCCCGGCCGATGTGTGTATAGATACAAAAAAAGAAAAATGAGGCACCGGACGCATGTACGGAGCGAAGAAGCCAACCGTACCAGACGTCACGAGAAATGTGGGAAATGGAATCAAAGGCAAGATTCACATCAGCAGAATAGTGCATCACGAGAAACAAGCCAGTCAGAATTTGAAGAGCATGGAGTAAACCTAAACAGGAACCGAAGTTTCAAAAATATGAAAGAGAAGCTGGAGTAGGCAGATTATACAGTCCCTCTAAAATAATAGGTGTGAGAGGGCTAGTGTTAGTAGCACGAGACGAAGATGGGTACTGGGGCATAGTAGCTCCCAAAGCCAGAAGGTAGGTACACTATAGTATAGTCAAGCAACAAAAAAGAGTAAGTACTTGTAAGTGGCTAAAAGAACGAGCCTTCCCAAGAGAAGAACGAACGAAGTGTAAGTGGTTAAGAGAGAATAATGAGGCCTCCGTATACCTTGAGTCATTCCCCATGTGATATTTAAATAGTAAGGCCTTAGTGGTCACTTCTAATGCGAAGAGGGGGGGAAGGGAAATAGGAACCAGTCCCGGAGCATACCGACCCCAGCTTCAACCTACTACAAGACAAAATAAAAGAAATAAGGACTCACTCTTAAGTATGAACGCCGCACCAAAGCCTAAATAGCCTCTAAGAAGAGAACCAAGGATGATACTGAAGAAGCAAAGGCAAGAAAGAGGAAGCTTTACGATGAAAGGTGGTGAAACCAAGGGACTAGCAGCAGGCGTGACGGGGCACAATCAGAGTGCCAAAAACTTAGCACAGTAAGCACCTGTCAAAACTACGCCAAGCAAAAAAGAGACGAAAATCATGAAGGAGGTGCTAGAGCCAGAAATAAGCGCGAACAGTGTGTGTTTGGAGATACCACCTGCCAGGAAGGGTAACCCAGAAAGCGCGAAAAGCGAAATACTTCCTAGCACTGTGGTCAGGCCCCTAGCCGAACCCAGATGAATAGCATAACGTGCCTCCTGGGACCCATAGCTACTATGCATTGAAGTCCCTACACACAGGAAAAGCAGCGCCTTGAAGGGACCATGACAAAGTAGATGCAAGAGTACAGCACTCTTGGAACCACAGCAGAAAGATAACATTAACAAGCCTAGTTGGGAAAGAGTACTAAAAGCTACTATTTTCTTAAGGTCACAAGAAAGAAGCGCAGTGTATCCACCCAAAAATATTGTAGTGATACCAGTGTAGGTGAGCAGGGTCGGAAAAGTGGATAAATGGCGCAACAGCAAAAAGACGCCAGCGGTAACAAGAGTGGAAGAGTGCACAAGAGCAGAAACGGGAGTAGGAGCGGATATGGCGGCAGGAAGCCAGGCCCTGAAAGGGAACTGAGCTGACTTGGTGAAAGAGACCAGAAGAAGAATATAAACGAACCCTACAAACGAGGAACCAAAATCAGCCCTAAGCCCAAAAAGGCACAAGAGTGCGACATCACCCACACGATTCCTCAGAGCAGTCAAAAGACCGCTAGACAAAGCAGCACGTGAACGATACCAAAAAATAAGGAAAAGGGAAGTGAAACCTAGCAGGTCCCAGCCAATGAAAAACGAAAGCAGACTACCTGAAATAAGCAAAATAGTCATACTGAAGATAAATGAGGTGATTAAATAAAGGAGTAAGGTGTAAGAGACATCAGAATCCAAATAATAATAAGATCAAACTAGCACAGAAACTGTGATTGTAAACAGAATTAGATTAAAACTCGTAGAAAAGAAATCACACACAAAGGAAATTTTGAAAAGGAAAAATCCCTCAAGCTGAAGGACACCGGTAGGTAGCGATAACAAGAAGCAAGCATAAAAAAG
>PABB01000046.1 GCA_002702655.1 Planctomycetaceae bacterium | reverse complement strand
TGACGCCTGGCGCCGCGTCGCGATGGACGACCAACTGATGAAAACCGTCTGCGCCGCGACGTGCCTCGATCGCGCTACTTCAAGTTAGAATGCGTATTAGCGTTTCCCGAGGCCGAAGGCTTCGGCCGATACGCCAAGGGCGCGCGGACCAATCTATCCTCGGCCAGCGTCTACCACGTGACCAATCTCAACGACTCGGGCCCGGGGTCGTTTCGCGACGCGGTGAGCCAGTCGAATCGGTTCGTCGTGTTCGACGTCGGCGGGATCGTCAACATCAACTCGGGCGTGGTGGTCAGCAGCAATGTAACGATCGCCGGCCAGACGGCGCCCGGCGGAATTGCCATCTATGGCGACCGGGTCAGCTTCTCCGGCGCGAATAACGTGGTCAGTCGGCACTTCGCGATTCGCAAAGGCAATGCCGGCGTGCGCGAAGACGCCAGCGGCGCGTCCAACGGCGCCAACATGATGTTCGACCACATGTCGATCACGTGGGGCGTCGACGAAACGTTCTCGCTCAATTGGGATAACAAGGGCAACTCGCTCGACAACATCTCGATTCAAGATTCGATCATCGCCCAGGGACTGGATCGCCTCGGCCACAGCGCCGGCGGGTTGATGACGCTGCCCGAGGGCGGTCGCTTCAGCATCGTCCGCAGCTTGTTTTCCGACAATGTGACCCGCAATCCCAAGGTCCGCGGCGAGAACGAGTTCATCAACAACGTCGTCTACGGCTGGGAGTCGGCCGCGTACATCATGGGCGACACGGTCAACATGGATTCGCACGCCAACGTCATCGGCAACTACTTCATCGAGGGGCCGGTCAACAGCAGCGGCCCGTTCAACAGCGGCACGGCCAACTTCCACATTTACGGCGCGGACAATTGGGTCGATCCCAATCGCGACGGCAAGCTCAACGGCAGCCTGGTGACCAGCTACCCCGGCGCCGACGTCGTGGCGACGCCGCATGCCTTTCCCACCACGGCGTCGCTGAGCGCCCAAGACGCGCTGGCGTACGTGATGGAAAACGCTGGCCCGTCGATCGTCCGCGACGCCGTCGACACGCGGCTAATGCAAGAGGTGGCCAGCTACGGAGCCATCGGCGGGGTGATCGATCGCGAGACGGACCTGTTTCCCGGCTACGGCAGCGATCCGGCGTATCTCAACGTGCGCGCCCGGCTGGTCGATGCCGACAACGACGGCATCGCCGACAATTGGGAGTCGGACCGAGGCCGGAACCCCGCTAACCCCAACGATTGGAAGAGCCTCACCGGCGCCGGCTACACGTGGTTGGAAGAATACGTCAATGAACTGGGCGGCAGCGGCGCCCCGGTCGCCAGCGCCGGCGGCAATTGGTCGTCGCCCGCCAGTTGGAGCGGCGGCGTGCCGACGCTGGCCGACGCGGCCGAAGCGACCGGCGAACTCAGCGTGACCGGCGGCCACGCGTTCGCGCGGCGACTGACCGCCCACGCGGGGCTGAGCATCTCCGGCGGCACGGTCGACGTGTTCGACACGGCGATGCTCAGCGGCGTGAGCGCCCTGGGCAACGGCTCGCTCGCAGCGGGACGCGTGCAACTTGCCGCGAGCGGCTCGTCCGGTGTGCTCACGGTCGCGACCGGCGGCACGCTCCGCACCGGCAGCGTCGACTCGGCGGGCGGCGCCGCGTCGCTGGTGTTCGACGGGGGCGCCTTCCAGGCCGGCGGTCCGCTGGCGATCTCCGTGCCCACGACCCTCGCCGCGGGCGGGGGCGCCTTCGACACCAACGGCCAGGACGGCGCGATCACCGCGGCCGTCTCAGGAGTCGGTGGCTTGACCAAACGCGGCGCGGGCCAGTTGACGCTTGCCGCCGCCGCCAGCTACGCCGGACCGACCGTCATCGAGCAGGGCGAGTTGATCGTCCAGCACAGCGCGGGGTTGAGCCAGACCACCGCCGTCGAAGTGGCCAGCGGCGCCGCGCTGAACATGACCGCGGTCCCGTCCGGATTGCTGCTAACGGCCGGCAAGTCGCTCGCCGGCGGCGGCACGGTCGTCGGCAACGTCGCCGTCGGCGCCGGCGCCGTGGTGCGGCCGCAAGGCCAGGTCGCTCCGGCGAACCCACACGTGATTGCCATTCAGGCCGAGGACCTGGCGCTGGGCCCCGACTGGGCCGTCTTCGACAACGCCGTGCATGGCACGGGCGCCGGCGGGTCGTACGACGGCGCCGATCTCAACGGCGGCGGGATCGTGCTGGTGGCGAACGAAGACACCGCCGCGCCCCGATCCACCGGCGCGGCAACGACCACGGTCGACATCGGCAGCAGCGGCACATGGTATCTGTTTGTCAAATCGGCCGAGCCGAACGTCTCGCCGATCCCCGGCGACGCGGCGACCCAGCCGCGGGGGAACAACAGCCTGTACGTCTCGGCCAGTTCCGGCAGCCTGCAGGCAACGACCGCCAACTACGATGCCGTGCAGACGAATGCTTTTCTGTCCGAAGCCATCGACGCCGCGACCTGGAACCGCGTCTCGCCGACGCTCTCCAGCCTCAGCAGCGTGTTCGACCCAGAGGATGCAGGGATCGACTACGTGCTGACCAGCGGCCTGAAGACATTTGCCATCCACGGCCGGGAAGCCGGCACGATTCTCGACGGCTTTGTGTTGTCTGACAGCAATCTCACCGCCGCCGAGTTGGAGGCGGCCCTTTCCGGCGCCGGGGTCGAGGGCGAGCAGACGCTCACCATCACGGGTCATTACTGGCAGAGCGCGGGGGCCACGTTCGCCGTGGAAGTGGCCGGCGGCGACGCCCGCAACAAACTGACGGTCCAGGGCACGGCCACCCTCGGCGGCGACCTGCTGGTCGAATTGGCCGACGGCTTCACGCCCCGCAGCGGCGACAAGTTCTCGATCCTGCAGGCCGACGCCCTGGTCGGACAATTTGCCAACGCGGCGGGTGGCGCTCGCATTCCCACGGCCGATCGCGGCGGGTCGTTTGTCGTCACGTATGACGCGACCCAGGACGAGGTCAGTCTGAGCAACTACGCCGCGGCGCTCGCCGGCGACTTCAACTTCGACCTGTCGGTCGACCAGGACGATCTCGCCTGGTGGCAAGCGAACTACGGCGCCCTACCCACGGGCGCCGACCTGCTCGTCTGGCAGCGCAACCTGGGGGCAACCGCGGGCACAGCCCAGGCCGTCCCCGAACCCGCCAGCGCGGTCCTGCTGCTGAGCCTCGCCGCAGCGGCGCTGGCTTGGCGTGTTTGCGTCTGAATAGCAGCGCGTCGCAGGCACGGCGGCCATCGCCCGTTGTCGCTCGTATTGCGCGTTGCGACGCCGGGGCAAGACGGCCAAGCTGCGCCTGTCTGTGGTCTCTCGGCACGTGTGGCTTGCTGCCAGCTCGATCGCGTCCGATGTACGGCTTTGCAGACCGTCGGTGAGTCCGGTGTGAATTCACGGACTTTGTTGTATGCGATCGGGCGACCGGATCGTATCGTGAACGGGTCAACAAGCGCACTGAAGCGAACTCTCTTCGGAGGCCCCCAAGTCATGTGGAAAGCCATAACCGCGGCTGTGGTCCTCAGTTTCTTGATGACTCCGACGGCGATGCTTTCGGCGCAGCAGCGCGCCGACCAGGCAAGTGCCAAGCCGGTCGTGTTCACGATCCAGCAGGACTATCAGAACATGCTGGCGCAGCTGGGGATTACCAGATTGCGCCCCGGGCCAAGCGGCAATCCCTCGGACCCCAATGCCGCGAACACCGACGAGTCAAAAGCGAATCCGTACCCCCAGTTGCCGGACCTGATGACCATGCGGGATGGGACGCGGGTCGCCACGCCCGAGCAATGGTGGAACCAGCGTCGACCGGAGATCGTCGAGGACTTCGAGCGCGAGGTGATCGGGCGCGTCCCCGCTGAGGTGCCGCGCGTGACGTGGGAGCTGCTCAAAACCGTCGACACGAAGCTCGGCGAGACGGAGGTCATCGAGAAACGGCTTGCCGGGCGCGTCGACAATTCGGCGTGTCCGGAGATCTCGGTTGACATCATGATGTCGCTCACGGTTCCCAAGGCGGCGAAGCGGCCCGTGCCCGTGCTGATGCAGTTCGGTTGGATCCGATGGGGTCCGGACGGAGAGACCGTTGATTCGCCGGCGCCCTTCGGCGGTCGCCCGGGAAGTGCGCCGTCGAAAGAACAGCAGTTGGCCGAGGCCGGTTGGGGCAGTGCGACGCTCAGCGCCTACAGCGTGCAGGACGACGCGGGCGGCGAGCGGCAGCGCCGCTTCGGACCGCCGCGTCCGGCGGGGCAAACGGGCGGCGGACTGACCCGCGGCATCATCGGTTTGACGAACAAGGGCCAGCCGCGCACGCCCGAGCAGTGGGGCGCGCTGCGCGCCTGGGCCTGGGGCGCCTCGCGCGGATTGGATTATCTCGAAACCGACCCGGCCGTGGACGCCCATCGCGTTGGCATCAGCGGCGTGTCGCGCTTCGGCAAAGCGGCGCTCGTGGCGATGGCGCTGGATCAGCGGTTCGCCGCAGCGCTGGTCGGTTCGTCGGGCGAAGGCGGCGCCAGCCTCTATCGCCGCAACTTCGGCGAATCCGTCGAGAACCTGACCGGCTCGGGCGAGTACCACTGGATGGCCGGCAGCTTTCTGAAGTACGGCGCCGCCGAGTCGTCGTTTGGCGCCAAGAACGCCGACGACTTGCCCGTCGACGCCCACATGCTGATTGCCCTGTGCGCTCCCCGGCCCACGTTCATCAGCTACGGCATCCCCGAGCGAGGCGACGCGTTGTGGCTTGATCAGCAGGGCAGCTTCATGGCCGCCGTTGCCGCCCAGCCGGCATTCCGTCTGCTCGGCGCCCGGGACCTCGGCCGCAGCGACGACTACATGAAAGAGATGATGCCGCCGGTCAACACCGATCTGCTCGACGGCGAGCTTGCCTGGCGTCAGCACGACGGCGGCCACACCGACGTCCCCAACGTCCCGCATTTCATCCGCTGGATCGAGCGGATCTGGGCCGATCGCGACAAGGCCGCAACCCGCTGAGGAACGCCGGGCTCAAGCCGCATCACCCCGAGCACTTGGCCGCCGCTGAACGCCTCCGCCACGCAAGCTTGGCACACGTTGCTCACCCCGTCACCAGATGATGCGCCGACTGCTTGGGTCCGTGCATGATCCGCAGTTCGACGTTCGACAGCTGCATGCGGGCCGACTCCACGTACACGCCGAACAGCCCCTCGGAGAATGTCGAATCGGCCAGCGTCAGAATCACCCGGCCGTCGACCGACAGCTCCAGGTAGTGCCCGAACGCGATCAGGCTCAGTTCGGCCGAGCCGGGCGTGTCGCTATGCCAATTGCCGCCCTGCAGGGCGCGGAACTGCATCATGTGCTCGCCGCTGCCCGGCTCGCCCGTGTGCCACGCCCGCAGCTGGGCCAGCCCTTTGAGCAGATCGAGCGACAGGTAGTAGCCGTCCTGGGTGTCCGGATCGACGCGGAACACGATCCCGCACTTCCCCAAACCATACAGGTCGATCTTGGCGTTGAACCGGGCCGATTCGATCACGCCGTCGAACACAAACGCTTGGAACCCGGCGTCGCAAGCCAACTCGATTGTGTCGCCGTCGACCGAACAGAGCGGCTCGTGCGCGTCGCTCAGCAGCGGCCGGACGCACCGCGTCTCGACCTGCTCACCCAGCCACTGGTCGAGGCCTTCGTACGTTTTTGCGCGGAGCAAACCTTCGCTGGTTCGGTATAGCCGCTTGGGCGGGGGCAACAGGTTGTTCGAGGTGCGATCCGGCGCATCGAGCGAGAAAAAGTTCCACAGCAGCCACCCGTGCTCGTCTTGGCAGACCCGCGCGGCGTAGTTGCCCTGGGCGAGCAGCACGTTGTCGTGATAGCTCCGCCACGGCGTGCCGATCTTGCTGGTGTGCCAGTAACGCACCTTGGCATCTTCGCGGATGCTGCCGATCAGATAGTACTCGTCGTCGATTTTCAGCAGGTTGGGCACCTCGATGTCGTCGTACAGGCCCGGATGATGTAGCGCGGGGCGCGGGGCGAACTGGCCCGGCGCGGTCTCCTCCATCACGCCCACGCAGCCGCGGCGCACAATGGGACCGTCTTTGGTGCGGGCGGCCATGATCAGCCAACCGCGGCCGTCCTCGTGGTAGTAGTACGGATCGCGAAAGCTGACCCACTGCCGCCCTTCGTCGACGGACGACTCGTAGAACTCCGGCGACGCTTCCAGCGGAAACGGGCTCGCTGGGTCCTCCGGCGCGTGACGGCATCCCGTCGGTTGTTGCCGAGCGATCTCGCGGGCCCGCAGCACCGCCGGCGGGTCGTGGGGGCCCCGATGATCGGTCCAGTTGACGGGCGCTTTTTCCCAATGGAACAGGTCGTCGCTTACGGCCAACCCGATCCGCTGCACGTTTCCCTGCTCGCGACGCGACAACCCCGTGTAGAACATCCGCCAGCGGCCTCTCTGGTGCGGATCGGGCGACACGGCCATCGTCCACAGCATCAGGTCGTCGCACGAACCGGGGTCGCCGATAAACAGCGCATTGTTCACTCGCCGCCAGCTGATGCCGGTCGTGCTGACGGCATGGGCAATAAAGTCGTGATTCGGCAGCACCAGGTGAAACAGGTGATACAGGCCGTCGTGGTAGATGATATCGACGTCGCCGATGGCCTTGCGGCTGTTTTCAGTCTCGCTGTACACGATGCGGAATTATCCAAGTGAATCAGGGAAATGGGCCGAACTCGCCCGGCCAAAGACTTGTTTCCTGCGACGCACGTTGGCCGTCGGAATCGTCATTGCGCCGTGAGCAGAGATCGCGAGGCGTTGATTTGACCAGACATCATAACCATCGGGCCGCGGCGTCCCAACCGCGCAGATCAACAGAGCAGGATCGCTGAGTTGTCGGACGTGCGCGACGGAGGTCTTTCTAGCCGGCGGCACGCCTGCCGCCGGGAGACGCCGGTGGCCGCTGCCAATCCGCGATCAGAAAATCTCGCTGCCGCACCAGGGGCATTTCCCGGCAGCCATCTTCCCGTGGTAGGCGTCGCACAGACCCGGCGCCGGGCGAGATTGCAGAGGGAGCGACCCCGTCGAGCGGTTCAGCAAGGAAAACGTGAGCAGCAACTGCAGCACTGTGTTGGTACTCGCTCCAGCCCGCTCGGCGACGCGCTCCACCCGCGCAGGGGCCATATCGAACAGCTGAGGGCTGGCTCTCTCGTCCGGGTCCATCAACTCGATGATCCGCGCATACTCTCTGAACTCGGCCGGGAATCCAAACTCTCGCATGTCGGGTACCACCGGATCGGACACGTTCGCGAATTCGCGGATGAGCCGAAGAAAGCCGTTCAAATCGGACATCGCTACTTTCGCCGACTGAACGTGGATGCACCAAGGACTGCCTCCGCCCGCGGCTCACCGCCCGCGACCCGGTTGGGAGTCCACGCGAAACTCGCCGCGACTCCATCAGCCGGTCTGCATTCTCAATGTTCGCAGGCGTTTCACGCCGACGCTGCGAAAAACTGGGCTCAAGTCGCTAAGGTTGGGCACGCCGTCGGCAATTGGCATTCGCGCTCATTGCCCGAGGTGACGAACACTTACGGCAGTTGCACAACCTGAGGAATTGACGCGGAACGACGGCAATATCGAGCCGCCGCCAAACAATTATGATTTCAAAAAACGCGCCATCGGCGGCTCCGGTTCACCGCTTGGTTATCGCCCTAATCGTCTGCCACGTCGAATGAAACGCAAGCAACATCCAAGCGTCCGCCACAGGCGTTGAAGTTTAGTCGTAAATGTTGGCAATTGCGTCCTGCAATTCGTGGTATCCATCCAGATTGCAGCACTTTGCAGGTGCCATCGTACGGTTCACCGTCGAAGTAGTCATCCGGTTCGTCTGACCATTCGAATCGGATGACATCACGAAACGTCACGAGAACCGGACGTTCCCGCCAATCGACAAATCGCAGTTGTAGATCGCCTCCGTCGTAGTTCATGGACGGATAGTCTGCGTCTGCGGTCGTAAAGCCCGGATCAATTCGTTCCGCGTTGGGCATTTAGCGACTCAACATTGGCCAGTGGTAGTTGTTGCTCATTTGGTCGGCCAACTCGGCATGCGAACCAAGTTCGATAACGCAACGCCGTTCAGTGGCCGGGCCGGCGCGAACCGGCCCACTGGCCTGGCATACAACGACCGCCGGGGCCGGTCCTCTGCAGCGGCTGGTTATACGGCAGGCCGCTCGGCATCCGGATCAATCCCGAGACGGACCAAATGCGCACGCTGCTCATCAGTCAGATCGCCGTCCAAATGCGCGTAAGTATCTTCGATCCAGGCTCGCCGACCGTCAATGAACGCGATACTGAGCGCCAGACCTGCTTTGACGAGCGCTTCCCGCAGCGGCGAGCCGTCGGCGAGTGACTTGTCGACCTGCTCCAACAAGGCACTGATGCGACGAAGTTCTTGTTCATCAGCCGGGGACATATCTCTGCCGTATAACTTGTTATTAGACAGAAACTTCTTCAGTAAGCCCGGCATACTGAAGGAGACCTTCAGTATGCAGCTTGTCAGCCTAGCGGGTTGCCGCAGGCCTCTCAATGCTATCGGCTTCGCGACGGCGGTAGAACTCACCGACAGCTGGAACACCATCCCGCTAATCCGCTGAGGCTGTCACAACCTCGCTCAGAATCGGGGGTGCCCAACAATGCACCGGATTCATCGTCCTGCGCAGCGTGGCATTTGCACGCCTACGCCGGCCGAAGCGACGCCGCCGTGTCAGCGCTGGCGGTCCATGAACACGACCTTATTCTGCACCGGCTGCACCGCGTAGGTGTCTTTGCCGTCGAATGCGATCAGCCACGTCATGGGCTTAATGACATTTGGCTCAGGGACCTGGTACTCGACGACGAGCACGCAGGCCGTCCCAAAGCTCTGCTTGATCTTCCAGGTGATGTCGACGCGGCTTGTTTTGTCTGAAATCGTCTCCGAAATGGATCCCGTGCCGCCTTTGGCGAATTCAATCACTGCGTCATCCGGCACGGCTCGGTCCCGCCATTTGCCGATGAGCAACTCAGCTGGTCGCTCCTGCGACTTGCCTGCTTCTGATTCTGAGGATCTGCTGTCGGCATACGAAAGTACGACTGACCCGACGAGCAATGCCAGCGCGAACAGAACGGTCGTCTTCTTCATGGAATGGCCTCTCACTGGCTGGCCCTGATTGCCCCGAGCTAAGCCGCCTCAGGTCGACGCTCTCAGAAATGGTAGCGTAGGCGGCCCAAAAACGCCAAAGCCGTGGTCACGCCCGCGTCCGTTGGCCGGATTCAATCGACGCAGACGCTCTCCGCCGCAGCATACGTTGAATGTAAGCGGGTAGCACCCTACGCCGTTAACCCTTTGATTTCCTGAGCGATTCTGACCTGTTGTTTGGTTGCTTTGCGGATCTTGGGCGGGCTTGTGCCGGGCGCGTCGGTT
>PABB01000045.1 GCA_002702655.1 Planctomycetaceae bacterium | reverse complement strand
TGATGGCGTCAAAGAAACGCCGCAACGCCGGATCGGTCGTGCAGCGGACGCCGCCGTGCAGGAACGTCTCCAGCTTGACGCCGCGGCAGCCTTTCAGCGCCCAACGCCAAACTGTGCTTGGGCCTTTGCCCTCGCGGCGAGCCGCCTCGGTGAGTGTGCGGCGGGGGAATTCGTCGTAGATGCTGACGCCCGTGTCGGCGCCGCCGGATTGGAGAACCTTGTCCATGTGTGAACCTCGTTCGCGGGTTGTGAACCGAACGAAGCCAATTGCAATGGACAGGTGTTACACGGTCGAACCAAGTTTCAGCGGGTGCCGGTAAGTGTCGCAGCCGGTTGCGGTTAGGTCGCCTGCGGAAATGGCGTTACAGAATTGCCGCCGGGCCATTTTGTGACGAATCAATTGACGCGCAGCGTGCCGTCAGCTTTGGCCCGACTCTTAATTGTGCGGACGTTTCCGACCGAGCGCAGTTCTGGCAGCCGTTCTAAGACGGCGCTGTTGTCGAGCCCCTGATTGAGCAACTCAATCGCTCGGTCCGTAGTTGTCTGGCGCGGGCGACCTGAAGCAACAGCGGGGCTCCGGGTGCATTTCTTGACCTTGCCGTCAATCAACTGGCGAAGTCGGTCCTTCGCCGGCAGCGAACGCCAGATTGCGTTGTGAATGTCGCTCAGTGTCGCGTGCGGGTCCGTGTCGTGCCGGATGCCGTGACCGATGATGCCTTCACGTCGCTTGACCAGCGATGCGATTTCGTGGAATGGCGTCGGGTCGACTTTTGCTTTGTGCTCGATGAAGTCCAGGACCCGCTGGCACGATTCGTAAAAGTTGAACGGGTCGATGTAGTGGTCGCCCTCAAGATTGGCGTACTCGGTCACGTCGAACCACCAGTCTTGAAACAGCAGCAGCCCGTCCCACCACGTCAGTTTGGCTTTCGCCATGATTCCATCCTCCAAGTGAGCCGAGCCGACCAGCCGACGCCGCGGGAGGATGGCTCCGCGACGCCGGCCGGTCTGTGCGGGGGATCAGCCCGCAAACTCGGCGATGCGTAGATTCTAACCGACCTCGCGAGCGACGCGAGTTGCGAGTGCAACGTCCCGCTCGGCGTACACCTGCGTCACGTCGGCTTTGGCGTGACCGAGAACCACCTGCGCCGCCTCAAGTCCGAACTTCCGGCGGATCTCCGTTGCCGCTGCGTGCCGTAGTCGGTTGGGGCTCCACTTCTCAAGTTGGGCCTTTTCGCAGGCGCGATGAATTGCCCGGCGGTAGCTCCCTGTCGAGTAGCAACGCCCCGGCTTGCGTTTTGGTTTGGCGACGCGATTGGTCCCGCTGCGGTTGCCGCACGACAATGGCGTCGCTCGAGCCGCTGCCCGCGCCGCCTGCCGCTTGGCGTCGCTGTCGCAGGGGCGAAAACAGAACTCGTTCGCGTCGCGAGCCAGATACCGCAGCAGCACGCCTTGGGCCCTGGGGCCGACGAGAATAAGCCGGTCGCGACCGTGGTGCTCGGTCTTGTGCGAGGCGGGGCGATAAATCCAGATTTCGCCGCTGCGGTCCAGGTCACAGGGTCGCACCGCACAGGCTTCCTCCGGCCGGCAGCCGGTCGCCCGCTGGAATCGCACGATGTCCGCCACGACGGGCGGCAGGTGGGGCAGGGTCGCGTCGACAACCGCGTCGTCGGCCGGCTGCACGGGGGCTCGCTCGGGCGCCAAGGTGCGACCTTTGCGGAGTCCCGCGACCATCGCCAACGCTTGGGGAACATCCGCCGGGATCATCTGCTCGGCGGCCGCCCACTTGAACATCCGGCGGACGCGCTCAATCTGCTTGTTGATATGCCGCCGGCTCAGCCCCGCGTCGATCATCTGTTGGCGGACGGCTTTCAGCGCCAGCGGCCCGAACTCGATGGCCGGCGCCCGTCCGTACAGCGGCTTGATGAGGCGGCAGCATTCAACGATTTGCTCGTACTCGCGGGTCGGCTTGCCGCCCTTGCGGTAGTAACCTTTGGCGTGGCGGATGAACGCCGCTAGCACTTCGTTGACGGTGATGTCCTGGGGGTCGCTGGCGGTCGTGACGCCGCCGGTCAGCAGGTACTCGGCGATCAGCCGCCGGTACAACTCCTTGCTCGCCGCCGAGCCATGCTTGCCCAGGTACACGTCCCGCCCGCGGATGCAGACGACCGCCTGCCCGCTGGCTTTGTGGCGGCAATATTTCGGGGGGCGCAAAGAAACAACGTCCGACATGGTGCGGAGCTCCCTAAATCGGGGATTCCGTAGACTACGGAAATTCCCACGGCTTCGGGCCGCACTGTCGAACGTCGACAGGTGAACCTAACGCTAGGTTCCGGCAGGACTTATGGCAAGTGGCGGGGGCCGGATTCGAACCGACGACCTCGAGGTTATGAGCCTCGCGAGCTACCTGGCTGCTCCACCCCGCGTCAGACTCGCAATCATAGCGCGGATCGCTGAGATTCGCAATGAGCGTTGGTCGATTTTCCGCCACTGTTTCCCGCAAGCGTGGGTCCGCGGCCCCACAATCGCTCTAATTCCAATCGAGCTGTGGCCGAGAAGTCGTCGGCTGACCGTTGTAGCATCGCGTGGGCTCAGAGTTTGTTGAAATCGGCGCCGGTTGCCGCCCGCGCTCGGCTTTCGGGTGGTTCTGGCTTTGAGTCGAGACAGTCTCCGTAACACCTTATGGTGATTGGACTTGCCTTGCCCGATGGCCAACTCGGGCATAGACTGCCGATAGGGGATATTGTGCATTGCTAGCGTGTCCGATTTCTCCGGACAGCGCCGTGCCGCAGTTCCTGCTGCGATTTTCAGCAGAAGAACTTGCCCCACACCGGTTGGGCGCAGTAAGCCACTGACGGAGCCGATTGGGTATGTCGCAGCCAGAAACACCAGGCGCCGTCGGAGGGCTCGGGGCCCCTGAGGAACTGCCGGTGGCGACGCCGATCGTTTCGACGTCCTCGGCGGCTGCCAAGAACGTTTCGCCAACGGGCTCCGATCGGGTAGCGACGACGGAAGCAACGGAGCGTGCTTCGGAGACGGAGAGCCAGGCGTTTCCCCGTCCGAGCGGCGACGACCTGCTGCCGCCGCTGCCGACCGCCGACGAATTGGCCCGCGAGGCGCCGGCGTGGCTGGCCAGCGCGATCATCCACATGTTGCTGATGATCGTCCTGGGGCTGATGGCGATCGCCCAACCGATTGCCGAGCGTTTCGTACTTCAACTCAGTCCCGATGCCGCTGGCGACGATCTCGCCACGGGCGAGATGGAGATGGCTCTGGATATGGAGTCGATGGCAGCGATGGAAGACGCCGTCATGGACCCGCTCCCGATGGAGATCGGCGACGTCGCCGACACGAATCCTTCGTTGCCCCCGCCGGTCGCGGAACTGGGCGCTGCAAGTGCAGAGAGTCTGGAGCCGATTCAGATGGGGCTCCGCGGTCGCGAAGCGGGCATGAAAAGCGGTCTGTTGCGCGCTTACGGCGGCACAGCTGGCACGCAGTTGTGCGTCGAGGAGGCGCTGAAGTGGCTGGCGCGCTACCAGGATCGCAAGACCGGGCTCTGGAATCTGGACGGACCGTATGCTGACGGAGCGCGGCCAAACAACCGCGACGCCGCGACGGCTCTGGCGCTGCTGGCGTTCCAAGGCAACGGCCATACGCCGGCTGGCGATGAACAGGACCCCTACACGCGCCTTACGGCACGCGCTTGGAATGCACTGCTGAAGCGGCAAGACGACGAGGGAAATTTCTTTCAGGAGGGCACGGCGCACGGCCGGCTGTACACACAGGCCATGTGCACGATCGCGCTATGCGAACTCTACGGGATGACTCGCGACGAAGAGTATCGTAAGCCGGCGGAGCGGGCGATTGCCTACTGCGTGAAGATTCAAAGCCGCGAAGGCGGGTGGCGTTACAACCCCGGATCCGACGCCGACTTGTCAGTCACCGGCTGGTTCGTCATGGCGCTTCAGAGTGCGCGGATGGCGGGCCTTGATGTCCCCGAGGAGACGCTGCAGCGAGTGCGAGGGTACTTGGACGACGTCTCCTACGACGGCGGCGCCGAGTACTCCTATCAAAAAAACAACGCCCCCAAACTCAGCATGACGGCCGAGGGGTTGCTCTGCCGGCAATACCTGGGTTGGGCACGCGATCGAGGGCCGTTGCAGCGCGGGGTCAGAACTCTCACGGGCAATCTGCCCAACTGGTCCGATCGCGACTGCTATTACTGGTACTACGCCACGCAGGTTTGCCACCACATGGAAGGCCAGCCATGGCGCAAGTGGAACAATACGATGCGCGTCGTGCTGCCGGATCATCAAGTCCGCGAGGGACGCGAACGTGGCAGTTGGGACCCCGGCGGGGACCGGTGGGGCGGCCAGGGCGGACGACTGTTCGTGACCTGCCTGCACACCTTCATGCTCGAGGTGTACTACCGGCATCTGCCGATCTACCAGATGCACCTGCTGACCGATTCGCCAGCCGAAGAAATGCCGGCGTTCTGAGCCGGTCGCGGAAATGGCTTCACCGCGAAGCCCCTTACGAGCAACGCAGCCTGCAATAAATAGCACACCCCGGAGGATTCGAACCTCCAACCTTCGGATTCGTAGTCCGATGCTCTATCCAGTTGAGCTAGGGGTGCAAGTCGTTTTTTGGCAAGCACTTATGGCGAGTTAACGCCGTGTCTTCTCAGGTGCTTGCAGCGTTCGACACCCGTCACGACACCCGCTATGATGTGGCTGTCGCGAACGAAGGGCCGACTGCTGTCACAGACGGCCCTTCCGACATCACCTATCCCAATGCCTTGGAGGTGAAGCCGAGATGGCCCAATCTACTACCCAGAGCCCGAAAAACAAGGGCTCAAAACCCGCGAAACCGCGGCCCGACTTCCCGCTGTTCCCTCACCGCAATGGCCAGTGGGCAAAGAAGTATCGGGGTCGGACTTACTACTTCGGCCGATGGGACGACCCCGCTGAAGCTCTTCGGCAATTCTATGCGGAGTGGGGCTACATCCAGGAGCACGGGTGTCGGCCGACACCCGCGACGACACCTGCGGACAGCACCGCAGAGGGGGTCACGGTCAAGGATGTCGTCAACAAGTTCCTGAACGCCAAAACGGCGTCCGTCTCGGAGGGTTCGCTGTCGCCCCGGACGCTGGCTGACTACAAGCGAGCTTGCGACTTCATCGTCGCGGAGTTTGGGAAGACCAAGGCCGTCGCCGAGCTAGGGCCGGAAGACTTCTCCCGACTGCGAGCCCGACTGCGTCGCGGCCGGGCCTTGGTTTCCCTGGGCAACTGGATCGTTCAGTGTCGGATGCCGTTCACCTATGCCGTGAAGGCTGGCCTGATTGACTCCTGTCCTAGATTCGGCCCTGACTTCGAGAAGCCGAGCAAGAAGGACCTGAGAAAGCACAAGGCGTCCCAGCGTCGCAAGAACGGCCGCAAGCTCTTTGAGGCTGACGAAGTCAGGACGCTGTTAGACAACGCCTCCGAGCCACTGAGGACCATGATCCTGATCGCGGTGAATGGCGGACTTGGTCAGAGTGATCTGGGAGCCATCCGCATCACGGACATCGACTTGAAGAATGGCTGGCTCAACTTCGAGCGAGTGAAGACCGGCATCGACCGTCGCATCCCTCTGTGGCCAGAGACCCTCCAGGCTATCAAGACCTGGATCGCCAAGAATCCAGCGGCCAAGGACCCGGAGGACGAAGGCCTGCTGTTCGTGACTAAGTGCGGCAAGCCCTGGACAAAGACCAACCCGAAGACCGGCACGCCAAACGACAGTATCGGTGCTGAGTTCCTGAAGGTCATGGAGGCGACCGGGCTGCGTCGTCCTCGTAGAGGCTTCTACAGCTTGCGTCACACGTTCGCGACTCTTGCCGGCGGCTCACTCGACCAAGTTGCCGTGAATGCGATCATGGGCCACGTCGACAACAGCATGGCGGCTGAGTACCGCGAGCGGATCGACGATCAGCGACTTCGCAAGGTGGTCGATCATGTTCGCCGATCGCTCGACCTATAGTTGAGCCGGTGTCCTCTTTATCGCAGGCCTGCCCGTGAATTTCATGGGCGGGCCTTTTTTGTTGAGCGAGTGCTAGCTCTTTATGGGCGATTCGTCGCTTGACATGGGGAGCTTTTTTGAGGACCCGCCGACAGCCTCGCTCTCGCAAGTTCATGCTTATAGCCCACTTGCGGCGACAAAATGTCAACTAATTCTTTCACACCAATGAATAAAATCAAAATGAACCGTTTTTGATTCTGCGGCTTTGGGTTTTGTGCTAACTTGCGGCTCGACAATGACACCACCAATCCGAGACCGCAATGGACAGCGACACTTACCCAGCCGTGGCTGCCGCACGAGCGTCGGGATTCAAGTTTGTGACTTTTCGGCAGATGGTGTTCCGCGGGCTCATTGAGCCCGACACCAAGGGGCGATACAGCCGCCAGCAGGCGTTTGGCCTGCGTGTCATGCACCTCGCACGAATCAACGGAGCGACGACAACGGCGGCATTGGCAGCGTATGACTATGCTCGAACTTCGAGTGACGACGACCTGTTGGCCGAGTTCGCTCAGGAGCGGCGATTCCTCGTGATGTTTGGCGACAAGATGATCATGAAGTTGCAGAGCTTCGACGACATCCTCCAGAAGAAACTGTACAGGCAGGCAGCCGCCGAGGGGCAGCGTCTGGTTGTGATCGATCTCGAAGCGGCGTTGCAGACGGCAATCCGCATCCTGAAAAGCAGAGGGAAGGTTGCGGAGAACATCGTGAGGGCCTAGGTGGTCAGAAAATCTGACGATCTCCGGGCACTCACCCCGCCGGCCTTGGCCGAACTGTGGGGAGTCTCGCCCGACACCGTGCTGAAGTGGATTCTGTCGGGTGAGCTACAGGCGTTCAATGTTGCCAAGCCTGGGGCCAAGCGTCCTCGCTACCGAGTGACGCTGACGGCGGCTGAAAATTTTCAGGCCGGCCGGGCGGCAGTGAAGAGACGAAAGACACCGCGGCGGCGCTGCAAGCCGCCGAATACGGACGAGATAGATTTTTACCCCGACTGAGTCGGGCATAAAAAAGGCCCGCGGCTGGAACCACGGGCCACTGGCGGCTACTGCCGATGCAGAAAAACACCAGAGCGTTGCTGACGCCCTCGCAGTTTACTGCATCGTGGCCACGAAATCAAATGGCAAAGTAGCAACGACGGTCGTGCTTGCGGCACCAAGGATGCTGCCGTGGAGCCCGGTGTGACTTGGAGCGACTCTTGAGCACCGACTGCGGCCGTCGCGACGACATCGAGGCGGGAGCATACGCCCTCCAGCGGGGAGCGTATGCCATGAGGTGCCGTTTCCCAAGGTCGCCAATGCGTCAATAGGGTGCTCACGCTACATCCCCGAACGCAAGTTACAGAGTTGCGGTCCCTGGGAAATCCGCTGTTGCGAAGTGAATCGGGAAGTTGCCAACAGGAGGGTTAGATGAAGATCAAGCCGACTCGCCAACAAAGAATCGACGGGTTGAAACCACAACGACGAAGACGACGACAGAAAGCAAAGGCTCCGCGGGGAGTGACCAGGAACGTCGAGAGAAAACTGAAGGACGTGGGGCTCGCCGAGATGGCCGAAAGGGCAGGAGCCGTCGGCATCGACATCAAGGCCAGCGACGTGCTGGGGCGAGGCGGCAAGAAGGATGACATAGCCGTCAAGTTCATCATTCGCGGGTTCACGGTGGCGACGTGGCACCTGGAGAGCGGCCGTCTGTATCTCGATGGTCGTGACAGGTTTGCTCTCACCCCAACGGAAGCACTCGACCAAGTACTACCGCATGCCACATAAGACGAGATGTCGTGATGATCGGAGTGAAAATTTTCACCGCCAGTCGGCTACCTGCCTACATCTGGTCTGAACGTGGTCATGGTGATGCTCATACTCACAGAGGTGCTCATCGGCATGGTGATGCTGAGCCTCACGGGCATGGTCATGGCCTGCTGCGTCAGGGTGGTGAAAGCAAAACACTGCCCAGTGAGACGCCACCGGCCGTCAGCAAACAAGCTGACAGCGGCTCTGAGCAAGAGCATCGGATTGGGCATCCGCACACGGCCCGCCTTAACCACTGCCAAGAAAAGGCCTTAGGGTAACGGCGGGTGTCGTGATACGGTGTCCGACACCCGTATTCTCAATAAGCAGTGCCAATACACGGATCGTGAACCATGAGCGAACCAGCGGGCCTGAAGCCAAGCAGCCGAGACAAGCGACGGCGGAACGCCCTCACGCATGGGATGAGAGCCACGACGTTGGCCGGCCTGCCCAAAGGGGCTGCCTACATCCGCCGGCTTGTGCTGAGCTTCCGACGAGAACTAGAGGCGGTGGTGATCGACGCCAAGGGCGAGGTGTCGTTCATGGACGGTGCCCACATCAACACAGCATCTCGTCATGAACAAGTGGCGTTGCTGGCCGGGAGGTGGTTGAAGCTGAATGCAGAGACCATGAGCCACCAAGAGCGGCTCCAGTACCTTCAGGCCGTTGCCCGAGCGTCCGAGGCAAGAGACAGAGCGTTATCAGCACTCAACCTAGACCGAGACACGGGCTCCATCCTGGAGAGCCTCTACAGCACGCCTAGGCCAGCCGTACACGATGCCGAGCCGGAAGACTGACCGAACATGCCAAGAGTGTGGAGAGACGTTCTGCGGCAGCTACAGGGCCTTGTATTGCTCCCCGCAATGCAAGTGGCGAGCACGCGAAGCCCGAGCCCGCAGACGCAAGGGCGTCCCCGTCGACCAAACCGAGAGGCGATGTGACCTGTGCCTGAAAATTTTCAGGACCAAGCGAGCCGGCCAGAAGTTCTGCGGGAAGAGTTGCCGCGAGATAGCAGCGTACCGCCAGAGATTGCCCGTGCGGTCTGCCTATTGCCCTTCCCCCGCTGTCATTCGCCGCATGACGCTTGGCTTGAGAAGCAAGCCCGATACGGAGAGCCGACACGATGACCGACGATGAACGCAACCAACTGAGGTGCCTGATTGCCCAGACCGTCCGCGAAGAGTTGCAGACGCAGCTACAGACGCTCTGCATCGCCGTGCTGGCTCCGATCTGCAATACGCAGGCAGAGATGATGAAGTCCCTGGAGATGCTGATTCAGGGGCAGGCCTTGATTGAGCGGCACTTGGCCGTGGCGTTCCAACAGGATGACGACAACGAGCCTTGGCGGGACAGCTTGGACTAGAGATTGCGTGCTGCCTGCTTACCCATCTCGATTGCCCGATGAAACTCCGCGATGTTGTCGTCGACAAGCTCGCCAATGATCTGGTGCCAGACGATTCGGTCCATCGGTACGTCGAAGTCCCCGTCAAAGTCGACCATCTCATAGCCCAAATCCTTGGACAGAATGGCCTTTTCGCCGGTGATACAGAGCCTCGGTTTCTTGGTTTTGTCGTCGATCCAAGCGTTTTCAATCCTGACGATTTGCACCAGCAGTTTGCTGCCACGCTTGACGACCGCCACCATCGACTGGTCCCGGTCTCCGAGAGCCGTCCAGTGCTCTTCTTGCTTCACCAAATCTTCGCCGTACTTCTTGATTCTCTTAGCCCGTCTCGCCTGTTCCTTTTGGGCAATCTCAGCAGCGGAGAGCTTTTTGGCCTGGGCACCGGGCCGCAACTCGGGGTGCCTGGCTAGGTGAGCGTCGATTGCCCGCGATACATCGAGCTTGCTCATATTCGGCATCACGATGATGCCCAGCCGCTTGCAGTACGCAACCTGCCTCTCAGTTGGGGGAAGTTGCGACGCCTCATATTGGTCGGAGTACATCGGCTCCGGCGAGCTGAAAAGTGCCTTCAGAAACTGAAACATTGCACGCCTCGCAGGTAGGTTGGTCTCGCCAGTATAGCCCTTGGCAAATCGAGTATCGACAGTGGACTTTCAGACTCTACAAGCTGACCCGGCTGCCTTCCGCAATGCGGTCCTGATTGATGCCGACGCTGGTCCGGTGCGTCTGGGGGAGGTTCTCGACGACTGGCAACGTGAAAATTTTCACGCCATAGACGGCGGCTTGCTGCGGGTGGTGACTCGTCAGGGCGACGCCAAGCTAAGGGCGTGGATCGAACGCCCCCGCGGTCACAGCAAGACTTCAGACATCGCGATTGCCGCCAGTTGGCTGCTTTTCGCCAGCCGGGCCAAGCTATCCGGCGTGGTGGCTGCGGCTGACTCGGACCAAGCGGGGCTGTTGATTGCCGCGATAGATTCCTTGCTGCGGGTGAATCCCTGGCTGAGCAACATCCTCCAGGTGCGGAAGGACCGAGTCTTCAACAAGCACACGGGCTCTGAGCTTGTGGTGATTAGCTCGGATGCCGCGTCTAGCTACGGCACGCTGCCGGATTTCGTGATCTGCGATGAAGTCAGCCATTGGCAGCGGCGGGACCTGTGGGACAGCCTTTTCTCTGCCGCGGCGAAGCGTCGCCATTGTTTGTTGATGGTGATCGGCAACGCGGGTTGGCAGGACTCTTGGGTGTGGCCACTTCGCGAAGCGATCCGGGAGGATGAGAGCTGGTTGTTTCGGCGGTTGGAGTCGCCTTGTGCGTCCTGGATTACCGCGGAGCAACTAGCAGAACAGAAGCGACTGCTGCCCGATCCGGTCTACCGGCGGTTGTGGCTGAATGAGTGGATCGACGGCACGGACAGCCCGGCGCTGACGGTGGCAGATATCGATAGTGCCATCACGATGAAGAGACCGCCAACGGCTCGGCAGAATGGCTGGTTGACCGTGGCCGGGCTGGATATCGGGCTTACCAGAGACGCTAGTGCCTTGGTGCTGGTCCGCAAGCACGTTGGTTGGTCGGAACAGAAGATCATCAAGCCAGAGAAGCTCCCGCGGGTTTGGTCCGCGATGGCTGACTTGGAATTGATCGACGGCCCGCAGTCTCAATCCGAGTGGATCACTCACGCGGCGACGGGCCGGGTTGAGTTGGTCTATGTGAAAGTGTGGGAGCCGACACAGGGAAGAGTTGAGCTTAACGAGATAGAAGCCGAGATTCTCAAGCTCCATCAACGGTTTGGCATCTCTCGGCTGGCGGCTGATCCCTGGCAGGCCATGCAACTGATTGAGAACTGCCAACGGGCAGGGATTGTCAGCGAGCCTTTGCACTTCACGCCGGCCAATCTCCAAAGCATGGCACAGGCTGTTCTGGAGGGATTCCGCGAACGCACGTTCACCATGTACCCGCATGGCATCCTGTCGGCCGATCTGAAGCGGCTGCGGGTGGAAGAGCGGGCGAGCGGTTATCGGTTGGCAGCCAGTCGCACGAACACAGGCGAAGGCACCCGGCATGCTGACGCGGCAACGGCACTCAGTTTGGCTCTGGTTGCCGCGAAGCAAATTCAGGGCGAATTCACCTTGACCCAGAATAGGCACCTTGTGTTTTCTTAGAGGCGGTCTTTCATGGGCCAGAATCCTGCGGGGTGGCGGTATCACACTACCGCCGCCCCCTTTGAATCACCCTGGGCGGGTGAAACGCGGAAGTAAGGTGGAGTTTAAGAAGACGGCTGCCCTGATGGGGTGGCTTGCAGACCACGGCTATTGCAATGCTGGGGCGACGGACGAGAAGATCATTAAGAATGCCGTGACCGCGGCGGTGGCCCAAGGCAAGCTGAGCGAAGAGACGCTCACTGAATTATCGGGCTTAAGCGAATCGCCTTCGGCACAGAAAGCCTTCGGCGGTGCTCGCGTCAAGAAACCGGGCGAGCGGTACTCCACGACCAAGAGCGTGGGCAAGCATGTTCGCACGGGCGAGCCCGTCCGGGACGAACACGGCAAGACGGTGGAACTACCGAGCGAGTTGGACAACGCTCGCAGCGGTGCTCTTCTGAAGTTCCTGGCCGGTCGGTCTGGCCTGAATGTCTCGCTGAACGAGCACGAAAAGCAGCTTCTCGACGAATGTTTCGCCCAAGAGAAGTGGTGCGGCTCCATCAATGGCGAGTTCAAAACGGGTGTCGACGGAATGCAGGTGAAAGCCCTGCTGTCCGATGCGACCTCTGGCGGCACGGAATTGGTGCCCGAATTCTTTGACGCCAACGTGGTGACGTTCCCGCTCCTGCACTCTGAGCTTGTGCCCAAGGTCGACCTCCGGGACGTACCCAAGGGCAACAGCGTGGAGACCGCCAGCGTGAGCACCCCAACCGCCACTTGGGGCACGGGCGAAGGCACGGCCATGACACCCTTTGATACTTCGGGCATCGTGGCCGGGATCGACACCACGCTTCATCCTGTCACCTGTGCGGTGGAGTTAGGCCGCGACCTGCTGGCCGATACGCCGATTGACCTGGGCCGTATCCTGACAGAGCTTGTCGGGCAACGCCTCATGGCGGAACTGGACCGGGTGATTGCTCTGGGCAACGGCACCAGCGAGCCGGAAGGCATCTTCACGGCCAGCAGCCTCACGGACATTGGCAACCCGGCCGGCGGTGATGGTGCGGCTCCGCAGGTCAATGACTACGAAGCCTTGCTGTTT
>PABB01000044.1 GCA_002702655.1 Planctomycetaceae bacterium | reverse complement strand
TCTATAAAATACGGGGTCGGGTGTACCTCGCCAGCACTCGCTCTCGCTTGCCCAATAATTTATTCGGGTCAGATCTGGGTACACGAAGCGCATGGTTATGATGCAGCCAAAACCGGCGGACGCACCGTCAGATTACCTGTCAGAGGAGGAGCGCTTCGAGCAGGGCATAGACGGCTTCGGTTGTAGGGCAGACCGCGACGACCCGTGGGCGAGTCAGCTGTACGATAAGAGCTTTGAGGAGATCGGCGTCATCGCGCAGGACCTGCACCAGACGGACCTCGCGTACGCCGTCGAGGTGGGCGACGAGAACACCGAGTGGAGGGTGCGCTATGAGAACCTGACGTGCCTCAACACGAAGGTGATCCAGACGCTGCTCGCGCGCATCGAGGCACTCGAGGCGGCGGCGGCGTAATAATCTGATGTGTGTTTGAAAACAATGATCGGAGCGATCGGCGGTGCAGTGGCTGGATACTACCTTATGCCGTACATACATGGTGATAAAAACAGAAGGGGCGGAATGGGGTTGGATTTCATTGTGAGTCAAGGAATGGGGGTTATCGTGGGTGGCGTAGTTGGACACTTCTTCATTGACCGGCGTAGATAATCTGACCCTAGCACACAACATGTCATGGCCGCTCGCGAACGTAAAGGTGCCGTTCCACATCCCTCTACCTAAGTGCCAGAGGCACGTCCTGTTCTGGACCGTCTGCATCCCACTGCGATACTATCTCAGCACCCTCGGCGATAATCGCTACCTGCGCGCGTACGCGTTGATCACGAGCATCAACTGGCTGTCCGGCATGGAAAACAGCGCGGAGGGCCAGTTCGGCGGGCCGGCGTGGTGGAAGGAGGAGCGGTCGCTGCACGGCGCGCTATGGGGCGCCTACGCGATCACCGGCAACTCGGCGATGCTCAAGGCCGACGTCGCGCTCGGCGCGGTCAACTGGGTTGTGAACAACACATAATCTGATACAGATCTGTCAAATGATGTCGCGCAAGGCCGTCGTGCTTCCGCTCTCGGTCCTCTCAAGGCTGACCATTCTCAGAGAGCGAGGAGTGGACCCCGCCAAGTTCATACAAGCTGCGTGGCGCAACTTAAAGAAACGTCGGAAGGCCGTGACCGACATCGCGCGTACTGTGCGCGGTTATGTGGTGCGATCAGTGCGCGAGTATGGCACAACATACGACTACATGAAGAGACTCTATTATCGCCAGGGATATGGAACCATAGCGCGTTGGCGACTGAATTCTGCTGGCTACTTCAATCGTACCCTGAGGTTTCGTGACATTGGGGTCAATCGCGATGGTCTACGTGACCGACTAGTCAATGAGAGGATCCTACGCCGCCAAAGCCAGCGTGGTGTACTGGATTTTGCTATGCAGGAGCAGATCCGAGAGGAGAGCGAATCATACCCAGACAACGCGCATAATATGGACAGAGTGAATCATTGGAATTGAAGTGTCATGCGATAATCTGATGTGAGGTCGGCGATGCTCAAGGCCGACGTCGCGCTCGGCGCGGTCAACTGGGTTGTGAACAACACATAATCTGATGCAGATCTGTATCACAATGCTGGAGGCATTCATTCGGTGGCTACGCTCACTACTTGACGACATACACATGTACCTCATGTATGATCAGCCTACCTACGGTGGACGACCATTGGGTTGGCGACGCAACCTTTATCTGCCACCGATTTTAAACCCTGTCGAGATGCTCAGAAGACTACGCGACTGGATTGTCCATGTCACACACAACCCATACGGGATCAACCCCAACACGGGTCGACCAAATATTGCGATGACGTTGAGAGAGAGAATCCGCTACAATAGCGGAGGTTAATCAGTATCAAAACACTAATTGACTCTCCAGTATCCAATCACGCATCGCACCCGGCTACCATACGCGAACAGACCCTATCGCCAACCAACACATGGACTCGAACCGAAGTCCGTCGACCCACTGATGGATGGCGAATCTTCAGTATCAAATCCCGGCACACACCCCAAATCTCCCCGCGCGCACACCCGCACATCGACCCTTCAAATCGACCAACCTCAATGATCCGACCCTCGATCGACCTCAGTATGCCACATACACACTTGAGTATGAAGCACACTCCTGGTCTCAGACGTGGTATCAATCAGTGTGCTCCCGGGGATAAAGTCCGCAGCGTCTGTTCCAGGTTTGAGTATGCGGATAGGTCGCGAACCGTCACCATGATGAGTTAATGACCCGGCCCATATACGCCATTTGTCATTAAAAACGCAACAGGGGGGGACAGGGTACAGGCCACTAATGACTCTCATGACAGGTGCTCATCACGGCGCCCTAAGTTCTGATTAAGTATGTGCGGAATGAAACGGAAACGAGTCCTCGCGACAGTCAGTTACGAGAGATGGCTAATGGCTCTCAATCGCACATTAGGGGTTACCTAATTAGGTTGCGGACTAATGCGATAGTTGAGCAAAATAGACTGTATTAGAGGTGCTTACCACGGCGCCTTAAGTTCTGAAGTTTGTGCGGAATGAAGCGGCCAAGGGAGGTGCTCGCCACGGCTCCCGGAAGGGGGACGAGAGTGCGTTGGACTCATACACCGAGACGCGCACTGCGACACTTCCAGAGCATTGTGCGTGGCCTCATCAATGCCATACGTTTGCCGGGTTACAGGCAGAACCTACCCTACACGCGCGATTTCTTGCATTATGTCTACCGCCTGAAGACACCACTATCACGCATCACCCAAACACCTCGCAACCCATCGCGCTATGCTCATGGGCTTGTCGAAGGAGTATGGGATAGTTATCCGCATGCGGAGTCATCCGCATCCGTCACTAATTCGATGGTGGGTAATTTTGGGCTATGATGGGGGCTCATTGGTGTTTGGTGGCCCATTTCCCTAGAGGTTCGTTATGAACTAGCATCATAGTCACTCGGCATTGTACAATTGGATTGGTAATACACTCCCATAGTCCTCACTATCCTGCATGTCCCAGCCATGCACTCGTTGAGTCCAGGCGTGTCTCATCGCTCTCTCACGCCACCTCCGTAGTGCACCTCTATGACGCCAAGTCGTATTCTGCATAGTCACAATCCTCCTCTGAGGCCAATTCGGGCGCCGTGGATCGACCACCATGTCGGTGAACGTACTCATGCCGGGGATACGTGACATTATGCGCCCTTGTGTATACCAGAGGTAAACAAGAGCCCTTTGTAATGGGCGTAGCAATAACTCTGCCATTGTGCCTCTCATGTCCGTCGGTTACATTAGAACATAACACGTCGCATTGCAAGCACTCACTATGTCCACAATCGAGCAGCAAATGCCTCAGCGCTGGGGCCTCACGCGCGCGCCGCAGCCCGGCCCCGTCGGTCGTGTGTGCGTGCAGAGCGTCGTGCAGGACGGCGAGGTGGCCGTGCGCCTCCGCATCGTGGTGCCGCCGGCCTCACGCAAGCGAGCGCGGCCCGAGACCACGCACGACGCATTCGTGCGCAAGTGGGGCACAGGTGTGAAGGACGCGCTCCCTCTATCCCTCCTTACCAGCCGTCGATGATCACGGCTCCCTAATGGCGCTGACGCAGTGAGGCGTGCTCCTCGAAAAGCTCGTCGAGCTCAAACTCGCGCGCGCGCTTCTCGAGGAGGCTCTCGGTTGGGATGGTGGAGAGGTCGACTGTGACGATGGCTTGCACGGGGTCGATCGGCGGCTCGTTGGTCGGCATCGCCTGCACGAAATAATTGTCGCGCGTCATCTTAAAATACATGTCATTCGTCTCCGCCTGCATCTGCGCCCACACAGTCAGTACGGCCTGCTGATGCAGCTGCACGACATTGACGTTGTTGGCGAGCAAGTCGCTCATCGCTTTGAACTCCCGGTCAAGGGTGGTGCGCAGGCGCATGACGTCGAGGACCCACTGGTGCACCGAGTCCTGCAGGTTGAAGTCCTCGGCCGTCGGGAAGGCCCACATGTTTGGGGTGGCGCGCTCCGACATGTGAGATCAGCCCCAAAAGAGTGCTCAAAATCTGCATATCAAGTTTTGAGGAAGCTTCTTCCAGATGATTGACGCAAGATCTCAGCCCCAAAAGGCACTCAACTATGGCCGCTGATTTGGACGGCGACCCGATGCACACCTCGTTCTCCCGCTCCGCCCTCGACGCGCTCGTCCTGGCGGGCGGCATGCACAAATTCGTCGTCTCCGGCAAATCTGACTCTGTCCGCGCCGTACTCTTCGGCGCCCGTGACCTTCAGGTGTGCTCCGTGCAAACCGTCAAAGGCGTGATAAAGACGCATCCCATTTTATTGCCGCTGATGCGTGTCGCCCACCCGTCCTGCTCTCTCTCGCAGAGTGCGCGCGTGCCCGCCGACGAGGACCGCTCGCGGACCGTCGAGGTGCCGCTCGCCGCGCCGGATGTCGTCATCTTCTCGGGCATGTCTCCAAACAACCAGGGCGGCCTCTCATACGAGCAGCACACTACCGATTATGTCCTGTACAACCTGCGCAAGCCGTCGCGCGGCCTGCTGCACGGCCACACGCAGCCCGTGACGAGCCTCGGCGACGTCTCCTTGATGCGCGCGCCCTTCACCGACATGCCGTGCTCGAAGACCATTACGGCTTACAAGCAGTCGCTCACCGAGTACGCGGTGCACAAGGCCGACCGCCCGTCAAAGACCATACGACTCGGCAACCAGCTGCCCGCGGTTGCGCTCGCGCAGCCGTTGGCGGGGCGCCTCGCTGGCGGCGGATGGCGCGAGCTCCGCACCGATCCTTTATTCACCGACAAACCGGCGCTGATGGGCCACAGCCACCGCCACAGCTTTATGATGCCGCCGTTGCGCGCGGCGAACGTGCGCATCGTCGACCTTTCGCCCGACGCCGACTCGGTCAACGAGCGCTTCTTGCCGGCCTTCGGCGACATGGGCTCGTACGGGCCGACGCTCGCTCTGTGCGAGCGCGATCTACTCGGCGGCCGCTATCATGTCCGCGTTGAGGTCGACGCCACGCGCGTCGCGCCCGATGACGCGGACGGCGGCACACCGCGCGAGGTGCCGATTACCGGCATCGCGTACTTGGTCTTTTACCAGACCATCTTCTGCTCGGAGCGGCAGACGCTCATCACGCGCCAGGTGTCGTTCGAGGTGATGCTCGTCGACGTCAGCGCGATCACGGCGGACGGGTCGCGCGTCGCGGTCTCGGTTTGCGACGACCTGACCGAGGAGGTGGTCCGCGGGCCGGGCGCGCGGCAGATTGACGAGCGGTTCGATGGCGATGTCGTCGAGAAGGCGCGCTCCGACTTGCGCTACGCGCACAGGGAGCATCGCGAGCAGCGCCTCCACCTGGTGCTTGCGTGGGCCATACAGCACCTCGCGCACTTCACGACGACTGTGGGCGCGCCGCCTCGCATCCTTCCCGGGCAGCTCGCGCATCTCGGCGTCAACACGACCTCGATTATCTGCGCTGAGGCGCACGATGGTCATGGGCCGAAGTCGGAGCGCCGCGCGTTCATCTCGGCCGACTTGCTGCACACGAGGCTATTCTACAAGTACACCTTCGGCCTTATGGAGGCAGGCGTACAGTCAGTTGTGCCGGACCTATGTATGATCGCACTCGACGATCTGGAGGCGATGTATCAGCGCGGGTGGCTCGCAGTCCTTGGCTCGGACGATACGCTTTACGCGGGCTCGACAAACCGTCAGCTCGAGGAGCGTGATTTGGGCGTGATGGGGCGCTACACTCAGTTCGTCTTCGCGCACGAGGAGCTGCAGATCACGTGGTTGGGCGACCCGAGGGCGAAGACTCCGCCGCCGCTTTGGCCGGCTACAGCCTTCGCCGCCGCCGCGCCTGCGCCCGCGCCTGCGCCCGCGCCCGCGCCTGCGCCCGAGCCCGCAACCAACCCACAGGCACAGCCGCAGCGGAAGGGCGTCGTCCATCCGACGACAATCCTGCCGCGTAAGAGAAAGGTGCCGAAGCATCTCGCCGATTACGTCGACGGCGGCCGTAAGCCGTACATGCCATAGGCGAGCGCGCGTGGTGTGTTGCCCGAGGAGAGCGGGTATCCAGTAAAGGCCCAATCTCGCGGGTCGGAGGGGCGGAGGCCGTGGGCGGCGCGCGCAAAGGGGAGGTAGAGAGGGTCGGAACGCGGTTGTGAGAAGAGCGAACCCATCGTGTGTGTGTTGAGTGATCAGAAGAAGAGCGGAGGGAGAGTGAGGTCGTCGTCGGACTCGTATTCATCGGATGAGTGCCACTCGGGTGCGCGGTCGTTTGGAATGGGCGTGAAGAGGTGTTGTGTGTAAAAGTATGGCGGTGGTTGGTCGTCGTAGTAAGCTTTGTAAAGCAGCTCGAGCTTCTTGTGCTGCGCGTGCCGCTTGCGATAGTTGGTCGCCTGCCCGGCCCAATCGGCGAAGGCGATGAAGAAGGGGACGAGGCCGAGGCGGTAGCGCTTAATCACGGCGATTGAGGGTATAGCGCCTGTCTCCCGGCATCGTTTGATTGCTTTGCTTAAGTATACCTTGGCTCGATTGTTGCTATAATACGTGCGCACGTCGCGCGCGTTCGCTCGCATCGCGCTCTCTCTCTCTCATCAGAATGTTGACTCCTCGTCCTCCGGGAAGGCGCCGGGCGGGTACATCGTGTTGCGCCCGGAGAAGGTTCTCTCCACATCGCGGCGCGTCACCGGCTCCACGGTGAGACGCTTCTCGAAGGCCTCCATCTCGCGCACCACGATCAAGAGCCGGCTCTCGCCGAGGTTGCCCGCCTTGCAAATCATCTTGTGTGCGTGGTCATAGAAGCCGTGGACGGTCTCCGGCGGCGGCGGCACCTTGACGTAACGGAGCCCAGAGTTGTTGCCGCGGTGATCCGTGACGCGATGTGCCATGAGCTCGACCGTATACTTCCCGAGCCGGCCATTGACGAACTGCTCCAGCAGCCGCTTGATCGACTCATACGCAGACTTGTCACGCAAGCAGCGGCGGTGGACCAGCCAGCAGACGTAGAGCGTCGGGTCGCAGCCATTTGTGAGTATGAAAATTGTCAGCCCAAATCGGTCCTTGCTGTTGAGGTGCGTCGACAGCAGCCGCGTGAGTTGCACCTCCGGCCAAGCGTCAAAGCCACCAACTTGATCGGCGATGAGGTTGAACATCTCGGCGCCGTCGGTGGATAAAACCTCGCCCTTTATGCGCCACGCGCCGCTCTCGGAATGCTGCTCGACAAGCCCTCGCAGCCGCTTTGTGATCCATTTGGCGTCGAGAGCCATTGCAATGGCGCGTGCCACGAGATCCTGCCCCAAAAGCCAATCCAATCTCCAAACCAAAAGTCCGCCCCAAAACCTTCTCACAAAACCTCCCGAGCACCCCCCGGGAGATACCGTGCACCCAACACAAAGCCGCGACCAACATGATCTACTCGACCGACGCCGCCTCGTCGAACGCCTTCATCAAGGCCAAGCTGCCCGAGGCGTTCGCCAACCTGAAGCTCCGCACCGCCAACGAGGTCGGCGACGTACTCAACGCGCTCGACACCAACACGGACAAGGCGGCACTGACGACTTGCAATATTCCCGAGACGAACATGGTGGACTTGGTCACGAGCATCGTCACGCCGCTGGTCACCAAGCTCACCAACTCGGCGCTCCACGAGCTCATGGGCGACGCCGCGCGCAAGGGCGATGTCGAGGAGCTCCGCCGCCAGATAATGTTGGGCACAATCGGGAAGTTCCGCTATGTCACCGAGCCGGCCCTGTGCGAGCTCATGAGCGACGCCGTGCGCAAGGGCGAGCTCGAGAACCTGCGTCGCGAGGTGGCGGAGCTCCGCGTCGATCTCGCCGCCATCCGCCGCGGCGAGAAGGAGAACGTGCAGCGCGTCTTTGAGAAGCTCTCGACCGACCTCACGTGCCTTGCGTCGCGCGTCGATGACATTGTGCAGGGCGCCACGGACCCGGGCATCGTCGACATCAAGGAGCGCTACCCAACCGAGCTCCGCCCGCGCATCGGCTTGCTGTCGATCGAGATCAAGGCGATGCTCAACCCGATTGTGCCCGTGCCTTCGCGGGACGAGGAGGTCGGTATGCGCACGCCGCCGCGGCCGGCCATGCGCGAGCGGTCGTGGCACGAGTTGATTAATGACTTCCCGTCGCCGCCGCCGCCGACCCCCATGCTACCGCCCTCGGTCCTCCAGAAGCCGCAGGTCACGGCGCACTCGCGCACCCTCCGCCAGGCCGAGTTGAAGCGCCTCACCTTCATCGAGCCAAAGGAGGAGCAGGATTACGAGCAGTCGACCGAGGAGGAGGAGGCGGAGGCGCCGACGACCGAGGAGGAGCCGGACGCGCCGATGAACGAGTTTTTCGGGAAGCAGCAGCTGGGCCCGGTCTCGTGGAACAGGCCGGACCTGACCGAGGACGAGGCGGTGGGCACGAGCAGCGACTTGGAGGCGGCGCGGGAGCTATGGCGCGACGCGGCCGACGAGGAGAAGGCCGAGGAGACCTGGGACCCCTCCTCTGGCCGCGGCAAGACGATGCTCGATGACACTATCCGTGCGATCTATCACGAGATGATGGCCGCCTACCTGCAGTCGCCCGACCCGGGCACCGGCAAGACGGAGATCCTCAAGACGATGAATGACGAGATGATGGATCAGGTCGACTAATTCCGACGCTAGAGAGAGGGGCACATGTCGAGCGAGGACGAGAAGGCGCTCGTGATCGCGCTCACGCGGGCGCACCTTATGACCGACGTGCGCAACCTCTCGTGGGTCCCGTATTACACGAAGACGCGCTGGGTTAACAATCGGAAGGGCTACTTGAGGGAGATTGTGGGCGGGCACTGGAGGCGGAAGGCGCACTGCAAGCGCTCCATCGACGCGCTCGCGTGCGTGTGCCGGCAGGAGGAGCTATCTCGGCCGGACCTGTACGAGCCGCCGGTCGGTCGGCATCGGCACCGTTAGCTTTTGGGAGAGAGATTTGGGGCAGAGATTTGGTTTGAGCGTTTGTGGATAGGGTGCGCGTCTTTTAATGGTTCACATTGTGAAGTACGTCCGCTACACACAGCACGGCTCTCCCCTCCCGCGGCCCATTGTCAAACGCGACGCCGTCACCCTGCGCATCAAGCCCTCGCTGGCCGAGCACGGCGGGAAGCGCTTCGTCGGCATAAACCTCGGCAGCTGGGACGAGCTGATCGAGATCCGCCGCGCTTTGTCGTTCTAGCGCTGGACGTTCTCCTGCTCGGCCATCGAGCCGATGTTCGTGATGTCGAGCATCGTGCCGCGTTCGAGCGCGTCGTTGAGCCGTAGGATCTCATAGTCTTTCGCAAACAGCTGCATCTCAAGATCCGTCTTTTGCGTCTCGAGCGTGTTGATGATACCCTGCAGGCGCTGGAGCTGAGGCGACGCGATCTGCTTCATCTCCTCCACGCCCTTGTACACACCCGATTTGAACGCAGTGTCGCGGATCATCGTCATGTCCTCAACCACCGCGGTAGCAACGGCGTGGAGCTGGTCCAGCAACATGCTCGACAAACCCGCACCTCCGACGATGGCACCAATCGCTGTCGCAGTGCGATCGAACTCGTCTCCAAAATCGCGGAGTACGTCGTCCGGCGGGGCGCGCATCGCGCGCGTGCGCTTGAGTGTCGTCGGCGTCGGCGGCGTGGCGAGGGTCGGCATGAGAGTGGCGGGACCGGCGTACATACACCGCGACGGCGTTGAAATTCCCAGGCGGAGGGGTGAGCTGAGCGGTTTTTGTGTTTGTGTTTGGTTTTGACTTTATACCAATACCAAACACAAAAGTTGCAGTAAAGGAGATGACGTCTTTCAAAACCAAACACAAACACAAAAACCGCTCAGCTCACCCCTCCGCCTGGGAATTTTGCCGTCGCGGTCGCCTGCCCCAAATTCAGCCCCAAGTTTTTCCGCCCCAAGTTGAGAACAAAATCCAAACACAAACCAAAGGGAGGTTTTTGCACCTTCGGAAATCTGATTGTGAAGCGACGCCCGGGACTCCTGAAGAGTCACACATCTCGCGTCTCTCGCCTCCATGGCGCCACGGCGTCACCATTTTTCGCGCCCGCAGGACCAGAACTCCGCCGCCCAGGCCGCCAACGGCTCGCGAAACCTCGGCGTCCGGAAGCATCGTCCCAACGAGGTTGACGTGCAAACCGTGCAAGCGGGACTGCCGAGCAAGGTGTTTGGTGCCGTACGTATCGTCGCGCACCAGTGTCTCGAGAACGTCGAGTATCAGGTCGACGGCACCGACTCCATCAGCACCAAGGCCATCATGTTGCGCGTCGCCGCCGGCATCCGCGCCTTCATCCGCGAGGCAGATGCGGGAGGCATCCTCGAGTCCCAGCTACATCCGCTCTTCG
>PABB01000043.1 GCA_002702655.1 Planctomycetaceae bacterium | reverse complement strand
TGAGCAGGGCCGATCTTTCGATGTCGGCGCTCATCGAGAAGGACCATCGTTTGAGGAAGTCTATAAACAAGCTGAGGAAGAGTTATGACTTCGTGATTATAGACTGCCCCCCTTCCCTCGCGACACTTTCAGTTAATGCATTTTTCGCGGCCGATGATGTAATTATAGCGGTGCAGACGCAGCCGATGGCGCTCGAGGCGGTAAGCATGATAGACGAGACGCTGTATGAGGTGTATTCATCACGTCCTGATTTCCCTATCGTGCCCTATGCCCTTCCGACTATGCATGATAAGCTGACGACGATAAGCAGCACCGTTCTAGAGGCGATAAACAGGAAGTTCAACCCGAACGTGTTCTCTCCGATTCATTCGAACGTGAAGCTGAAGGAGGCAAGCGGGTATGGGAAGCATATACTGGAGTACGATCCTCTATGCGCCGGGGCTACGGATTACAGAAGACTGGCCAAGGAAGTGATGGCGATTTATGAAAGGGAAAAAGAAGAAGGGAGAAGATACATCATCCGAAACTCCTGAGAAGAATCGGGCGTCCACGGGGCGCCTCTCGGGGATGCTGGAGTCTATGGAGAAGCGCGGAAGCCCGGTGAACGCGCATAAAGTGGCTACGGCCTATTTCGAGAGCTTCAGGAAAGACAGGAATATACCGGAGGGCGCTGAAGAAAAAGCGCCCGGCGTGAATGAATCTACCGCGGTAGATACCGGAGTAGATGCCGAGGAGCAAAGCGCGGTAGTTACCGCGGTAAGTAGCCCGGTAAAAAAAGCCCCTTTGGAAAAGATGCCCCCCAGAGCTGCGGCGAAAACGGCGCCCAAGGATGGGGACCCCCTGCTGGCGCCTTCAGAGACGAAGGTTTACGAAGCTATTTATAAGGTATATAAGTATGCCAACCCGCCTGGAAGCGTCAGGATCGGGCTAAAAGAGCTCCGGGAGCTTTCGGGGCTCTCGGATAAGACCGTCAGAATGGCCGTTCATACTCTTACAGAAAAGCTTAATATAGAGGTATTGGAGGGCGCACTAGGCGTGTACGGCAGGAAGTATAAGGTGTACGGGCTGGAAGAGGTGCACAAAAGGAGGCTCGAAAGGGGCCTTGAGGTAGATCCCGTAACGAAAAAAGTGCTCGCAAGAGCGACACCTGACAATACCGCGGTAAGTAACGCAGTAACTAGTCCGGTAAAGAATGCGATAGGTAATGCAGTATTTACCGCGGTAGGTACTGCGGTAATGAGTCTCGAGGAGAAGGCGGCTGAATTAGAGGCGATTTTCGAGAGGTATGCGGTGGAAATGGGAGAGGATGAATCTGCTTCGTTCGCCGAAAAATATGCCGGTGCGGATATCGGGGTGATCGAGGCGGCGGTTATACTGAGCGCGCTCAAGGGTGAGGGTAGGGCGGTGCAGCCCGGAGACGTGGAGCGCGAGCTCAGAAGGCTCGGAGGCCCGCTTCCGGCGGGTTACCTGGAGGGCCTGAGAGATGTTTGGGAAAACCTGAAGAAGAAAGCCTGAATCGCGGCGCCATTATGTTTTTAGTAATGAGGATTAGGGAATATCTCTTTCGCATTCATTCGAGACGACAACATTAAAGACGAGATCCTGAATCAAGTACAGGATGACGAAAAAATAAAGTTATAATTGGGGAAAGACATAAAAGCACACTCTCTCCCCAGTATCCCGAAATATAAAACCCCTATGAACCCTTTTACTTTTACTTGCCTATACAGAAATTCCTTTTAACCTTAGTAAGTTATGGGCATCGACAGGGAGAAGGCGCAGGCGATCCCGCCGTCACCAGGGGTTTACCTCCTTAAGGACGGAAAGGGGAAGTCCCTTTACGTTGGGAAGGCAAAGAACCTCCGGAGCCGCGTGTTCTCGTATCTTAACGACGGGGAAGAGCCGTCGCGGCCGCATATCGCGTATCTCATGGCCGAGGCGGCCGACCTCGATTACTTCGTCACGCGCAATGAGCGTGAAGCCCTCATGCTCGAAAACTCCCTAATAAAGCAGAAAAAGCCGAAATACAACATAAGACTCCGTGACGACAAGAATTATTTGTCGCTGAGGCTTGACCCGAAGGAGAAATTCCCGCGCCTTACGCTGACAAGGAGGGTGCTCAAGGACGGGGCCGTTTATTACGGGCCGTTCGCATCCGCCGATGCGCTCAAGAAGGCAAAGAGGCTTATACACAAGGTGTTTCCGCTGAGGGACTGTACGGACGAGAAGTTCAGACGGCACGCGGCGCGGCCGTGCCTGAGCTATTACATGGGGCAGTGCATAGGGCCGTGCGCCGGGAAGGCGAGTGAGGAGGAGTACCGGGAGGTCGTCGACCGCGTGAGGATGTTCCTTAAGGGCGAGAAGGGGCGGATCCTCGAGATCCTGAAGGATAATATGGAGAGGGCGGCCGGGGAGATGAGGTACGAGGACGCGGCCCATTACAGGGACCAGGTGAGGCTCCTCGAGAAAAACCTCGAGGCGGAGATGTTCATAACGCCTGATACGAAGGACAGGGACGTCGTCGGGTACCACAGGGAAGGGCAGCATGTGGAGTTCGCGGTGCTTTTTTCGAGGGGCGGGACGTTCATAGACAGGGCGGAGTATTCGTTCAGGAACACCGCCGGGTCGGACGAGGAGCTTTTGGGGGAGTTTTTGGCGCAGTTTTACGGCGGGAACAGGTTTATCCCGGGCGAGATACTCATACCGGCGGAGGTCGAGGACAGGGAAGCGCTTTCGGAGTGGTTATCGGAGAGGCGTGGGCGGAAGGTGGCCATCGAGACCCCGGAGAGGGGAACGAAGGCGCGGCAGGTAGAGCTCGCCACCCGGAACGCGCTCGAAAGCTTTCAGAGAAAGCACGCGAAGGAGCTCGGCGAGCTGGATCTCCTGGAAAGGCTCGGAACATCGCTTCAGCTCGGGAAAGCGCCTGTATCTATTGAGTGTTTTGACATATCGAATACGCAGGGCGACCTGGCGGTGGCGTCGCTCGTAAGGTTCGAGAACGGAAAGCCGGCCAAGGACGGGTACAGGACGTACAGGATAAAGACCGTCGAGGGGCCGAACGACTATGCGGCGATGAGGGAGGTTTTGTCACGGAGGCTGACGAGGGCCGAGGAGGCTGGATGGGAGCCGCCGGACCTGATACTCATAGACGGGGGGAAGGGGCAGCTGAATATAGCGCACCAGGCGATGACGGATCTGGGGTACGAGGACGCCGTCGGGCTCGCCTCGATAGCCAAGGGAAGGGAAGAGGGGGAGAGCGACAAGATTTATATCCATGGACGGAAGAACCCGCTCGTCTTTTCGAGGAATTCGCCAGTGCTGTTCTTGCTGATGAGGGTTAGGGACGAGGCGCACAGGTTCGCGATTACGTTCCATAAGAAGCTTAGGGGGAAGAGGGCGCTAAAGTCGGAGCTCGACGATATTCCGGGGATCGGGGCCAAGAGAAAAAGGGAGCTTATAAAGCGTTTTGGGAGCGTCGTGAGGCTACGTGCGGCAACGGTGGAGGAGATAGCGGCGGTGCCGGGGATGAGCGTGAGGATAGCGGAGGGGCTCAAGGAGAGGCTCGGGGGGACGCCGGAGCCGGGCGCGGCCGGGGAGGAGGTTTAAACGAAAACGGAACGTAAAATTAAATGAATGGATTCCTGCCTCCGCAGGAATGACAGACTGTTTGTATGAACCCTTTTGATTTGAAAGATTCTTGATCGATCACTGGCGGAAATGGATTCCCGATAAAGGCGTTCGGGAATGACAGAAGTATGGAGATTCCTCGCTTGCTCGGAATTGTCCCCCTTCTCTAAAAGGTATTGAAAACAAAGACAAAGAATAAAAGGCGAGATCCTGAATCGAGTTCAGGATGACAGCCAAAACTAACAAAATCCCCCCTATGTCCCACCGGCTTCGCAAGGCTTCGCTGCGACAGGCCTTTTCATGAGTGGGATTAAAGATGAAAGCGAAAAACATCAATTTTTATGAACCTTTAAGCAAGACTCTAAGAGAAAAAAAGAGATTTGCGCATTTAGTTTGGGAATGATGCATCAAACAGGGTAGGGTGTGAAGAATGTCCTTTTAGGAAATTCTTTTTCGTCGTATTAACGACGGGAAGCGGGAAAGGGACGCGCCCGGCAATTCAAACGTAAGGAGATTAAATTATGGCGGAAGTTAAACCGATACCCGACGGGATGCATACAGTGACGCCGCACCTTGTGTGTAAGGACGCGGCGAAGGCGATCGAATTTTACGAGAAGGCCTTCGGCGCAGAGACGGTCATGAGGATGGACATGCCGGGCGGGGGAAAACTCATGCACGCGTGCCTCCGCTTCGGGGATTCAGCCGTGATGCTCGCGGACGAGTTCCCGGACTGGAACTCCCTGGGCCCGAACAGCAGGGGCGGGACTTCGGTCGTCCTTCATATATACGTCCCGGACGCCGATGCCTTTTTCGAAAAGGCGATCAAGGCAGGCGCAGAAGTGGTCATGCCGCTTGGCGACGCCTTTTGGGGAGACAGGTACGGGCAGTTAAAAGACCCGTTCGGGCATGTGTGGTCCGTAGCGACGCACGTGAAGGATCTTACCCCGGAAGAGATAGCCGAGGCGGCCAAAACGGCCATGAGCGAGGGATGCGGCGACAAATAAGGCCTCAGCCGTTTTGCTGAGTGGTTTCTTTGGGGCTCCCGAGGTATTTTATCTCGAGCTCGCGGAGCCTTTTTATCTGGTCGCGCTTTTTGGCCGCCATCTCGTATTCGAGGTTCTTGGCGGCCTCCTTCATTTCGTGGTCGAGGGCCGTTATCGTGGATGATATCTTTTCGGGCGGAACGTCGAGATCCTCGTTAACGGTTTCGAGCGGGACAGTGTAGTAATCGGCCTCGTATATCGTGGAGAGGATGTCCGTAACCGATTTTTTGATGCTCTGGGGAGTTATCCCGTTCTCTTCGTTGTATTTTTGCTGTATCGCCCTTCTTCGTTCCGTCTCGGATATGGCCCTCGTCATCGATTCCGTCATCCTGTCGGCGTAGAGTATGACGCGGCCGTTCACGTTCCGGGCGGCGCGTCCGAATATCTGTATAAGGGAGGTCTCGGAGCGGAGATAGCCTTCCTTGTCCGCGTCGAGTATAGCGACGAGCGAGACCTCGGGTATATCGAGTCCCTCCCTTAGGAGGTTGATTCCAACCAGGACGTCGAACTTCCCCAGGCGGAGGTCCCTTATAATGGCTATTCGTTCGAGCGTATCGACGTCGGAGTGAAGGTATTTCACGCGTATGCCGAGCTCGCGGTAGTACTCGGTGAGGTCCTCGGCCATTCTCTTCGTGAGCGTCGTGACGAGCACCCTTTCCCCGGCCTCTGTCCTCTTCCTTATCTCTTCGAGGAGGTCATCGACCTGATTGTCGGCCGGCCTGATCTCAATTTCGGGGTCGGCGAGGCCCGTCGGGCGGATTATCTGCTCGGTTATGACGCCCCCCGCCTGTTCGATCTCGTAGGGGCCAGGGGTGGCTGAGACATATATGACCTGGTTTACCCTCTCTTCGTATTCCCGGAAGTTAAGCGGCCTGTTGTCGAGGGCCGAGGGCAGCCTGAAACCGTGCTCGACGAGGCTCATTTTCCGGCTCCTGTCGCCCTCGTACATGGCGCGGAGCTGGGGGACCATCTGGTGGCTTTCGTCGATGATCAATAAAAAGTCATCCGGAAAGTAGTCGAGGAGGGTCGCCGGGGGCTGGCCGGGAAGGCGCCCCGAGATGTGCCGCGAGTAGTTCTCGATGCCGGAACAGAAGCCCATGTTCGTCAAAAGCTCGAGGTCGAAGTTCGTTTTCTCTTCGAGCCGCTGCTTTTCGAGCATCATACCCCTTTCTTCGAGGTATTTGAGCCTTTCGGCTAGCTCAATCTTGATGTTTTCGATGGCCGCTTCGTGCCTGTATTTAGGCGCGGCGTAGTGCGAGCCGGGGTATATACCGATCTTCGGAAGTGAGCGGATAGTGGTGCCCCGTATCGGATCTATCTCTTTTATGGAATCGATGACATCGCCGAAAAACTCAATTCTTACAGCAGTATTGTCATGGTGAGAGGGAAAGACATCGACGACGTCGCCCTTTACACGGAATGAGCTCCTGTAGAGATCGAGCCCGGTCCTTTCGTACTGAACCTCGGCGAGGCGGGCGAGGAGCTTGTCGCGATCCATCTCCATGCCCTCTTCGAGCATTATGAGGAGGCCGTAGTAGTGCTCGGGGGCCCCGATGCCGTAGATACAGGAGACGCTGGCAACGATGACAACGTCACGCCTTTCGAAAAGGGAGGTCGTCGAGGCATGTCGGAGTCTGTCTATGTGCTCGTTTATCTGGGCGTCCTTTTCTATGTAGGTGTCGGTCGAGGGGATGTAGGCCTCGGGCTGATAGTAGTCGTAGTAGCTGACGAAATACTTCACCGAGTTTTCGGGGAAGAGGTCTTTCAGCTCGCCGTAGAGCTGGGCGGCGAGGGTTTTGTTGTGCGCGATGATGAGGGTGGGGCGGTTAACGTTGGCGATGACGTTCGCTATCGTGAATGTTTTGCCGCTCCCCGTGACGCCGAGAAGTACCTGGTGCTTGTCGCCCCGGATGAGGCCCTCGGTGAGCTCGCGGATGGCCTCGGGTTGGTCGCCCTTGGGTGTGAAGTCGCTCGTGATCTTGAACTCCATAGGGGAAGAGTTTAGCACATGGGGGAAGGGGAAAGACGAGATTCTGAAACAAGTTCAGATAGAGTAGCGGCCGAGCGCCGCTACGTCGGATTCCCGCACACGTGGTGTGCAGTTTATAATAATATGATGTCATTTGAGATATTTCATCCTGCCGTGGGAGCATGGTTCGAAAAGGAGCTGGGAACCCCGACGGAGGTCCAGGAAAGGGCGTGGCCGGAGATAAGGAAGGGGAGTAATGTTCTTATAGCAGCGCCCACCGGATCCGGTAAGACCCTCGCGGCGTTCCTTTCGGCCATAGACGACCTGGTAAAGGAGGGGCTCGAGTTCGGGCTCCCCGACCGGACGCAGATCGTATACATCTCGCCGCTGAAGGCCCTCAGCAACGACATAGAGAATAACCTTCAGAGGCCGCTAAGGGGAATAATGGACGAGCTGGCCGCGATGGGGCTGCCCGAGGTGGACATCAGGGCACAGGTGAGGACGGGCGACACGCCCTCGGCCGTCCGGACCAGGATGACGAAAAAACCCCCGCATATATTGATAACGACACCCGAGTCTTTGTATCTGCTCCTTACCGGAAAGAACGGGCGGGAGATGCTTTCGGACGTGAAGACGCTGATCGTGGACGAGATACACGCCATGGTCGGGAGCAAGCGAGGCTCGCATTTGTCGCTTACGGCCGAGAGGCTTGAGGCGCTCGTTCCCGAGAAGCTGAGAAGGATAGGGCTCTCGGCGACGCAGAAGCCTATAGAGACCGTGGCGCGCTTCCTTACGGGAAACGGCGATGAGGGAGAAGGACATCCCGACTGCACTATTATAGATTCGGGACATAAAAGGGAGCTCGAGCTTTCGGTCGAAATTCCTGGATCGCCGCTTACGGCCGTCATGTCGAACGAGGTTTGGGAAGAGGTTTACCAGAGACTCGAAACGCTGATAAAAGAACACAAGACGACCCTGATATTCGTGAATACGCGGCGTCTGTCGGAGCGTATGACGCATAACCTTACGGAGAGGTTCGGGGCCGAGGTGATTGCGGCGCACCACGGAAGCATCTCGAAAGAGATGAGGCTCGACGCCGAGAGGCGGCTGAAATCGGGTGAACTAAAAGCCATAGTCGCGACGGCGTCGCTGGAATTGGGCATAGACATCGGACACGTGGATCTCGTGTGCCAGATAGGCTCGCCTAGGGCGATTTCGACGTTTCTCCAGAGGGTAGGGCGCTCGGGGCATACCGTGAAGGGGACGCCGCGCGGGAAGGTCTTTCCGCTGAGCCTCGACGAGCTTGCGGAGTGCGCCGCGCTGCTCGACGCCGTGAGGCGGGGGGAGCTCGACAGCATCATCATGCCGGAGAAGCCGCTCGATGTCCTGGCGCAGCAGATCGTTGCGGAGGTGTCGTGCGGAGAGTGGGGCGAAGAGGAATTATTCGCGTTGTTTAAAAGAGCGTATCCCTACAGGGAGCTCGAACGGGCGGAATACGACGACGTCGTGAAGATGTTGTCTGAAGGATTCGCGGCGCAGAAGGGGAGGCGGGCGGCGTACATACGCCACGACATGGTGAACGGGATGCTGAGGCCCCGAAAAGGGGCGCGGATAGCGGCGATAGTTTCCGGCGGGACAATACCCGACAGCTTCGATTACGACGTTATCCTGGAGCCGACGGGGACCTTCCTCGGGACTGTGAACGAGGATTTCGCCATTGAGAGCACCGCGGGAGATATTTTCCTCCTGGGCAATCACTCGTGGCGGATAATACAGGTAGTCGGCGGGAAGGTGAGGGTCGAGGACGCGGGGGCGCTTCCGCCCACGATTCCGTTCTGGTTCGGCGAGGCGCCGGGGAGGACGCCGGAGCTGTCGTATGCCGTATCGAGGCTCCGGGAAGAGATATCGGAGAAGCTCGGGGACCTCGGCTGGCTGAGGGAAAAAGAGGATGCGCTCGACGGGATGATGGGCGACTCGTGGAAGAGGGCGGCCATCGAGCACGTGATAAAAACGACAGGACTCGGGGAAGAATCGGCCGATCAGCTGGTGACGTACATGGCCGTCGTGAAGGCTGCGCTCGGAGTCATACCGACGCAGGAGAGGCTCGTCCTCGAAAGGTTCTTCGACGAGGCGGGGGCTATGAATCTCGTCATACATTCACCGTTCGGGAGCAGGATGAACCGGGCGTGGGGGCTTTCACTTAGAAAGAGGTTCTGCAGGAAGTTTAACTTCGAGCTCCAGGCGGCGGCGACGGAGGATTCGATCATACTAAGCCTGGGGGCGACGCACAGCTTTCCGCTAGAAGAGGTGTACCACTACCTCCATCCGAATAATGTCCGGCAGGTGCTGACGCAGGCGCTGCTAGACGCGCCGATGTTCGAGGTGAGGTGGAGGTGGAACGCGAGCACAGCCCTTGCCGTTTTGAGAAGATGGACGGGGAAGAAGGTGCCGCCCGCGATCCAGCGCATACATTCTGAGGACCTTATAGCGCAGGTGTTCCCGGACCAG
>PABB01000042.1 GCA_002702655.1 Planctomycetaceae bacterium | reverse complement strand
TGGTGTTGGCGAGCCAAACGGCTACGCCGTGTTTACCAAACCAGGAGAACCTATTTTTCTTGAGCCCGCCGCCTCTTTCATAGAATCAACTGCTTTCAATCGCCCCTCCCGTGAAACGCAAACGCTGCCGCAGTCGGAACGCGGCGGAAAGATACCACTCTAACCGGCTCCGTGCATCGTCCCCATCGGGCGATATTCGGACGGCGTCCCGAAACGTCGAACGATTTCGGCGAATACCGCGCCCTTTTCAACGGGTTCGTCGCTTTCCATCACAAGCCGATAGAGGTCGTCGGGCATAACGCGTAGCACAGTCATCAACCCCATCACCGACATGGGCCACATGGCTCGCATGCCCTGGACCTCGCGGCGGTTCCAGATGGCTTGCATGAACTCAGGCTTCATGTCCATCCCCATCATCTTTTGAGGATAGCCCGGCGTCCCAAAACCGGGATCTTTCTCGCCCCGATCGACTGAGGGATGTACGTCGAGGTTGGCCAAGTAACGATCAACCGACGTGTCGCGAATTCGCGGACCGACCTGCCGCGTCATATGGTTCATCATGTGATGCACCATGTGGCAGTGAAACATCCAGTCGCCCGGATTGTTGGCGATGAACTCAAAATCGGTCGCCTGTGCGATGCCAATCAGTTCGGTGTTGCGCGGGACCCAAGCGCTCTTCGGGATTCGGGCGCCTTCATGCCCTGTGATCCAGAACGTATGTCCGTGCAGATGGATGGGATGGTGTTGCATGGGGGCGAAATTCATGATGCGAACCCGCACCCGCTCGCCATGCTTGCACACCAGTGGCGTCGTATACGGCCCGCTGCGACCGTTGATTGTGTGCCAGTTCCAGTCCATCCGCCAGGAATCAGCGATGGTTTGGGAAGGCTCGATGAAGAAGTTCTGGAAGATCAACCCGAAGTCGCGGTCCACCGGCGGATCAAAGTTCTTCCGGGGGTGAACAATGAACCATCCGACGCTGCCGTTCGCTTCCTGCATCGGAATGTGCGAGTGGTAGAAAAACGTCCCCTCCTCATGCACGTCGAACTCGTACGCGAACGATTCACCCGGCTGGATGAGGTTCTGCGTCAGCTCCGAAGCGCCATCCCACTGGACAGGCAACTCGAACCCGTGCCAATGCGTTGAAGTCGCCTCAGGAAGCTCGTTGGTGACGACGATGCGTACGCGGTCCCCCTGGTTCACCTCGATGGTCGGCCCGGGCATGCTGCCGTTGTAGCCATAGACATTCATCTTGTAGCCAGGAAGGAATTCACGCTGGACGGCCATCGGGACCAGATGAAACTCTTTGGCGCCGCCGACCATTTTCCACGGCAGCTTCTCCAGATCGGGCGCCACGAAGGGGGCGGGGCCGGCGTCCCCCGAGCGAAACCCCGGCATGAGCTTACCCAAATAGAAGTCAGAATCGGGGCTGTTCCCGCGACTGGGCGTGTATCTGGAGAAGCCGTCGAATTGATCGCGGTCGTCGGCGGGACGGTTCGCATCGGGATCGCCAATGGCTGCCGGGAGTTGGGGTCCGCCGTCAGGCATCGGCGATCCGTGACCTTGAGTTTGTCCACGAGCCGATCCGGCTGCAAGACTGCCAGCGAGCGCCCCGCCGGCTGCCAACGCGGATGTCTTCAGGAACTCGCGGCGTGGAGAGTGCAGCTGCGTAACGGGTGTTTTAGATCTGCTCATGGCGACGTTCTTGTTTTCCCGAGTCAAAAGCGAGGATGGGCTGCAACCTGCACTCTAACGTGGCTTCGGCACGGCATTGATATGCCCTGGCGGGGCGATGCCCGGGGCCGCCATGAGCCCGTCGTGCAGCAGGAACCCGTGAATGAGAACCTCCTGCTGCCGAGCGTCCAGCAGATTCTCGACCTGCATCAGTCGGGCATCGAAATAGTCGCGTTGCGCCATCAGCACCTCGGGCCAAGCGACCCGATTTTCCTTGTAGCTCTGCAACAGCTCCGCGTAGGCGGCTTTCGACTCGGGGAGAATGACCCGCTCGAACTCATGAACATGCTGCAAGGACGTCACATAGTGTTGGTAGACGGTGGCCAGCCGATCGCGCAGCGTGAGTTCAGTCCGTTTGATCTCCTCGCGTTGGCGGGCATAGTCGGCCCGTGCTTGCCGCACCGTTCCCTGGTTGCGGTCGTAGAGAGGGATTTCGAGCGAGACGCCCGCCATCGCGGTCGTTTCGGTCGCGTCGAAGTTGTAGCCAGCGCCGCCACGTACGACGACGTCCGGCACCCACTCGACGTTCTCGCGGCGAATCGTGGCGCCGTCGACGGCAAGCTTCGCTCTCGCCGCCGCCAGTTCCGGGCTCTCCGCAAGCAGGCGTCCCAGCGCTTCTTCGTAGCTGACCACGGGACACTGCAGCATAAGATCGCCATCCAACATGCCTTCGCTGAGCGGCACGCCGACCAGCGCGGTCAAACTGCGGAACTGCTCGCGGTAGGCATTCTCGGCTCGCATCGCGTCCAGCCGCGCTCGCTGCAGGGCAACGTTGGCGCGGCGAACCTCGGGGCGGCGTGCTTGCCCCATGTTGTAGGACTCTTGAGCAGTGACCGCCGCGTCCTCCGCGAGCTTCTGCAATTCTCGCTGGATCGACAGCGTCTCGCCTGCAGCGAGTGTGCGATAGAAGTGGATCCGTACGTCATTGCACACGCGAAAGCGCTGCGCCATTGCCAGATGTTCCGCGACGTGCGCGCGGCGCATGTATTTCTCTCGACTCAGCCGCAACTTGCCCGCGGTCACAAAGCGTTGCTGGATGACGCCGCCTTGCCACTCGCCAGGCGAGTCTTTGTCGCCATCGGCGTCGATAAAAATCTGCTCGGCTTCGTAGGAGAACACCGGATTTGGATAGAGGCCGGCTTGCAGCGCCTTGCCAAGTTCCGCTGAGATGTGCAGCCGCGACTGGCGGAGCGTCGGGTTATTGTTGACGGCGAGGCTTAACAGTTCCTCGAGACCGTAACGAGATTGAGGAGCCGTCGCCTGAGGGTCGATCTGCGCTACCTCGTGCGGCAGGGTTGGGATCACGGGCGGTCGGGTGAAGGAGTGACCGGCCGCGTCGGGCACGCTCGCCTGTGGCGGCTCAAGAAGCTCCTGCGCATAGGCGCCGCTGGACGGCAGTGCGACAATCCCCGCAGCGACAGCGAACAATAGAAATGGAGAGCGCATTCTTGCCTTCCCTGGCGCCAGAACGACGTGCGAGTCACTCTTAAGTATCGACGGGTCGTCCCTCGGGCGGCAGCCGCTGAATCCGATCATGCCGATCGCACTTGCCTGCTAGCAAGACTTGAACCGAATAGGAGATCAGCATAACGCAGGCAAACATTGCGGATTCCGGCGACGACATTCGCCTTGAATGTTGCCAAGAGCCTCTTTGAGTAAGCTGAGCGCGGGCGGATATACCCCGGATGTTCCTCATCGCATCTTCACTTCGCAGAGTTGAGCCCGATCGCCTGCATCGGTTGGCGGCGCCCGAGCGCCGCGGCGATTGGATGCCGCCGCCGGACGGGGTAGGATGGCGGCTTCGACTCGTCTCTTCTCGGAGCCTCTGCCATGGTGATTTCCCGTCGTGTTGGACTCGTTGTTTGGATGGCTGTGATCGTCGCCGGCCCGTCGGTACGCGGCGCCGAGCTGCCCGCGTCCACGCCCGCGGCCGAAGGCATGTCGGCCGAGAAGCTGGCGGGCGTCGGCGAGGTTATGAACCGGTTGGTGAGCGAGCGGCACATTGCCGGCGGGATCGTCATTGTGGCGCGGCACGGCAAGGTCGTGTTGCACGAGCCGTACGGCGTGATGCACCTGGAAAGCCAGCAGCCGGTCGCACCCGACACGATCTTTCGCATCTACTCGATGAGCAAGGCGCTCACCTGCGCGGCGGCGATGGTGTTGGTTGACGAGGGCAAGCTCGAACTCGACGCACCGGTCGGCAAGTACCTGCCCGAGCTGGCCGAGATGAAGGTCGTCGAGGGTGAGACGGACCGCCCAGCCAACAGCGCGATCACAGTGACCGATCTGTTTCTGCACACGTCGGGCATCCCCTACGGCGCCGCGGCGGGCGGGCGGGTTGAGCAGTACTACGAGTTGGTCGACGTGCTGAATCGCGATTCGGACCTGCAGCTCATGGTCACCAAGATGGGACAACTGCCGCTGAAGTTCGATCCGGGAACGGACTGGCAGTACGGCGCGTCGATCGACGTGCTGGGCCGCGTCGTGGAGGTCGTGTCCGGCCAGCCGTTGGACGGGTTCTTGCAGCAGCGGATCTTCGCGCCGTTGGGCATGACCGACACGGCCTTCTCCGTGCCGGCTGACAAACAGCAGCGGTTTTCGGCCAACTACTGTTCCGACGGTCAGGGGCGACTGGTCATTCGCGACGAACCGACCAAGAGCGGCTACCTGCACAAGCCGGGGCTGCTGTCGGGCGGCGGCGGGTTGGTCGGCACGGCCGGCGACTACATGCGGTTTTTGCTGATGGTCGCCGCCGGCGGCCAATTCGACGGCCAGCGGATTCTGTCCGCCGATTCGATCCAGTTGATGACGACCAATCAGGTTCCCGACGACGCGGGCTGGGTCACGTTTGGCGAAGAAGTGCGCACCGGCGTCGGCTACGGGCTTGGTTTCTCGGTGACCACGGCGCCCGACGACGCGAACCCGCACGCCCGCCAGGACGAGTACGGCTGGGGCGGCGCGGCCAGCACGCACTACTGGGTTTCGCCCCGCGACGACCTGGTCGTGGTGACCATGGAGCAGCGGTGGCCCTACTCGTCGGAAACCGAGGTGCTGCTCAAGCCGATCATCTACGACGCGATTGTCGAGTGATGGGGACGCTGCGGCATTGCGTTGAGCAAATTACGACCAGTGTCACCGCAGAGGACTCTGAGGCCGCAGAGAGCGGAGTTTCAGCGTCCCCGATCCATTCGAGTCGATCTGACTGAGCAAGCGATCGACAGCGGCGGCAGACTGCTCAACCAGAAAAGTCCTCAGCGCTCTCTGCGTCCGCTGCGGCGAAATCACTCCTGCTGCGTCTGCGTGTCGCCTTTGGCCAATCGCAGGCTGCGCTGACCGGGTTCGACGCCCAAGGTGCGTTGTTCGTAGATCGACAGCGCGTGCAGCGCGTGCCCCATCGCGCCGGGGTGCCAGTCTTCCTGGCTACGGCCTTTGAGCAGCTGCGCGATGTACTGCACGCCCCGCAACAGCCGCGGATCGTCGAGCTGCTCCTCGGGCAGCGAGAAGACCAGCCACTCCAACACGTGACCGCTGGTCGTCAAGCGACGCGTGTCGTCGCCGCGGTTCTCGGCGTTGTCGAGCCACGCCGTGCTGAACGAGCCGTCACGGTTCTGCAGCCGAAACGCCCGCTGCTGGTACTGTTGCGTCTTCCGCTGAGCGGCGCGGTAGGGACCGTCGATTGGCAAACCTTCGCGCAGCCGCCGGTCGACGGCATAGTTGATGGCGAACAGCCGGTGCAGACCGCCGCAGGTTGCTTCGTACCGGCCGACCGGCGCTGCCAGTTCTTCCTCCAGTAGGTTGGTCACCGACCAACTTTCGCCACGGGCGTTCTTCCATTTGGCCTCGGTGCCCTCGTAGTGGGACAGCGCCGTCAGCTTGAAGGTGAGTTCCTGCCCGCGCCGGCAGGTGCGTTTCTCGTACTCGATGAGTTGCTCGACCGTCTCCTCCTGACCGCCGACGCGCAACAAGTAGTTGCGATTAACCCGCGACTGGGCGAGCATCGACAGGAACTGCGCGTCGTGGCCCTGCCGGCCGGGGGCGATCTCCAGGTCCCACTTTCCGTTGCGCACGTCAATCATCTGCTTGCCAGCCGCCGGGTAGTTGCAGCACAGCCAACCAATGGCCGTCACCTGCTGGCCGTTCGGCCTGCCGACGGCCACCTTGGCGTCGACCCCGTAGGCAATGGACCAATGCAGGACCGACCACGGCGAATCGTCGCGGGTGTTGAGCGGAGCTCGGTAGTATTCATCGAGCACGCTTTGCACCAGTCGATGCAGCGGCGAGCGGCGAACCAGCACCGCTGGCGGCGGGGGGACGGCCGCCGGGGCGCTGTCGTCGCTTTGAGTCGCAGCGGGCTGCTCGTCTGTCGCATCCTCATCGGAAGTTTCCGTCTCGGAGCCAGCTTGGGCGTCGGGCTCGGCAGCCTCCATCAGCGGAATCGCGGCTTCCGCGGCGCCGCTGTGCTCATCGACCAGTTCGGGCTCTGCGGATTGGGGCTCTGACGAATCGTGCTCGACGTCGGCAGCGCCGTTGGCGTCGGTGATCGGCCCCAAATTAAAGTCGTCATTCGCGGGCGGCGCCGCCTCGTCGGTCGCCTGCGGCGCTTCGTCCACGACGATCAGCAGCGCCGAGGGCTGCTGCAGGGTCAGCTCGGCCGCACCGCCAGCGGTCGCAAACAACGTGACGATTCCCAACCAACAATGCGCCATCCGTGGCTGCATGACTCCCTCTCTTTGCGCTGCGGCGCGGTGGTTCTCTGCGACCGGCATTCGCAGGCTTCAACAGAATGTGTTCGCGAGACGCGCTGCCACGTACCGTACGGCGGTGGCGCGGGCGGAGAGACGACCCGCCAGAAAGCGGATCGACCAGCGCCGCGGCGGCGCTCACGAGATGGCCGTTGGCCCGCAGAGTTCGCCTGCCTTGAAACGGACGAGCGAGAATCGCGGTCGCGGGCGTGCGGCATGGCGACAGTCGCGCGAGTGAGTGTTCCGCAACCGCACGCTAGCACTCGAGGCCCGCGATGCACCAGTCTCGAACCGTTGCACCACGCGGCAGGTTCATGCCCCGTCAATCGCGGCGCGCAGTTGAGCCGCATGCAGCGGGATGGCCGCGTAGGGGTCGGCGCTGCCCTCGTACTCCAAAACGACGGCCCCCCGATACTCAGCGTCGCGCAGAATCCCAATCAGCCGGGCAAAGTCAGCCGGCGTTTCCTTGCCCGCCGGGTCGAACATCGCCACTTTGATCTGGGCGTTGACGGCATACGGCGCCAGCTGCGCCAGGTCGGCGTACGGGTCGGCCGTGCGAAAGTTGCCGCTGTCCCAGTTGACCCCAAACCACATCGAGTCGACCTGTTCGACGATCCGCAGCATCCGCGCCGGATCGGTCAGAAAGTCGTGGTTCTCTAGCGCCAGCGTCACGCCGAACGCGCCGGCCGCCTCGCTGGCGGTTTGCAGGTTCTTGGCCGCGTTGGCGATGGCTTCGTCGTGCGACATGCCCTTCGGCGGCGTGCCGGCGAACACGCGAATCACCGGCGCCCCCAGCAGCGAATACAGTTCGACCCACTTGGCCACCTGCGCGAACTCGCGATCCAGCTCGTCGCCCGGCGGGAGCGTGAAATTGTTGCGAATCGCGCCGCCGGACACGTCGAGCCCCATTCGCAAACAATGCGCCTTGAGCTGCACGATCTCCGCTTGCACATCGTCGTTGCGAAAGTAGTACGAGGTCGGCTCGACGGCATCAAACCCCTGCTCGGCCGCGTACCTTGCGACATCAACCAGAGAAATCGCGCCGACTTCCACGGGCCGCAGTTGCAGGTATTTGCGCAGCGAATAGGCCGCCAGGCTCATCCGCAGGGGGACCTTGCCCACGCCCAGCGCCGTCAATGCGGCAGGAGCCCGCCGGGGCGCCAGGGTGCAAGCGACTGCGGCCCCGCCGGCCGCCAGCAAATCGCGTCGATTCCATAACGCCATGTCGTTACTCCGAAACCGCGGGCGGCGCTTCATTCGTCGCCGTTCGCAGGAAACAAGAAATGATCTACAATCTGCCGGACGTACTTGTCCTCGTCGGCCGCGTCGATGTCGCCGCGATTCAGCAGAATGGCCACCGCGGCACGCCTCTCGGGGAACCGCTGCAGCATCAGCGTGAACCCGCGCGTGTCGCCGGCGTGAAAGTAGCGCTGCTCGCCGCGGTACTCGTCGACGAACCAGCCGTAGCCATACCACGCGTCGCCACGGTCGGTCTTCACGTGGGGCGTGGTCATCGCCTGCCACGAGGTTTCGCTCAGCAGGCCGGGGTGCTGCACCGCAGCGATCCACTTCTCCAAATCGTTCAGCGAACTGTACACGCCGCCGTCGCCGCGCACGGCGCTGGTCACGCTTTGGTCCGCCAGCTGCCAGGGGTCGCCATCGGCGGCCAGATGGCCGAACGCCCGCTCGGCAATGCTGTTGACGCCCGTGACGTACATGACCGAGCGTTCCATCCCAGCGGGGGCGAACACTTCGGTGCGCAGGAATTCGTGAAACGGCCGCCCCGAGGCTATCTCGACCACCAACCCCAGCAGCACGTAGCCAGAGTTGGAGTAGGCAAACTTCGACCCCGGCGTAAACAACGGCTCGGTCGTATCCCGCAAGATCGCCAGCACGTTCAGATCGCTGAGCTGCAGCGTCGTGCCAGCGGGGATGTGATCTTCGTAGTCGGGCAGCCCTGACGTGTGAGTCAGGACATGCCGCACCGTGATCGATTGCCAGTAGTCCGGGCAGTCGGCAAAGACATTTGCCAGCGTGTCGTCCAGCGCGAGCTGCCCCCGATCGACCAGGAGCATGACCGCGGTGGCGGTGAAGTGTTTGGAGACCGACGCCAGGCGAAAGTTGGTTGCCGGCGTGCATAGCAGCTCCGGCTGATCAATCCGCCGCGGCCCCCAGGCCTGCTTGAAGATCGTCTCTTCCTGGTCGATCGCGATCACCGCGGCGCCCACGTGCGGCGGGAGGAGCTGCTTAACCTCGTCCGTCATCGATTGTTCAGCACCTTGGAGTCGGGCCGCGAAGAGCGCTACGATTGCGGCCGTCAAATGCAGGCGGCGTCTCCAGGCGAGGCGATTGTCCATCGGCGGCCACGGCATTCCAGCAGATCATGAAACGACGCGCCGGGTTTGGCGCACAGCGTCATCGTAGGTGGCGCTGCGGGCGATTTCAATTGTCCATACGCCGCGCGATGGTTGAATCCAGACCGATTTAGCCCCGCCGCTCACGCCGCCGCGGCAGGCGATCGCGCCATCCGCCACAACGACCACGCGCACCCGGCAATCGTGGCGACGCCCAGCGCGGCGATCCCCGCGCCGAACTCCACGTGCCGGTCGGCGCGCAGGGCGAAACCCAGCAGGCCGACAAACCACGCCCCGGCGAGCATGCCCAGCCACAGCATCCACCGCGGCGCCCCCGGGCCCCATACGCCCAGCGTCCAGCCGATCGGGTAGGGCAGGATCAACAGCCCCCACCACGGCGACAGCGTCGCCTCGCCGCTGAAGCCCCCCGCGGCGCTCAGCCCGAACAGCGCTGCGACGCCCACGGCAATCAACCCGAACACGACGGTGCGAAACGCTTTGACCCGCTGGGCCGCATCGCTCAGCCAGGTTCCCAGGGCGAACAGCGCGCTGCCGGGTAGGATCAGCAGCGAGCCCTCCATGGGGTCAATCGCCCCGACGATCATGGCAATCCCGCCGACGAGCAGCAGGATTTTGGAAGTCAAATCACGGTCAGGCATGGTAAACCTCGCAGGATGGAGCGAGCGCGGGCGCAAGTTGGTTCGTGGCCGAAGCAGTCCGCTAATGCTTCAGATGCCGCGCATCGGGCAATTTGCGCGCGAAGTGCGAAAAAGTGCGAAAACTCCTCGTTCGCTTTCGCCGGTGTGCGCAACGCCGGGCCAATGCGGCCGATGTTTTGCGGCAGCCCTACTCGCGCCCGCACCTGGGACGCGGGCAGGCCTGCGCACCGCTAGCATCGCCGCTGCCTGGTGCATTCGCAATTGACCGTCGCCGACGGCGTCGGTAGCCTTCGTGCCTCGTTCTTCCTACCCGCTAGTTCGCTTGGGGCCGCGATGCATTGCCGTCGGCCGCTGCTGCTGTTGCTGGTGCTCGCCGCGACTTGGCCGGCGTCCGCAGCTCACGGGCAGTTGCTGGAGGGCATTCGCACGGCGGCTCACTCCGAGCCGCCCGCCGACGCCGAGCCGCAGCCCAGGAAAAAGCAGCGACGCTGGCGCACTGACTGCGACGACGCGAACAACGACGACTCGCTGTTGGGCAGCCTGTTCGGTGCGGCCATTGCGGCGCCGTTTGTCCTGCCGCACGTGTTCTTCGACGATCCGTTTGCCGACCGCCTGGAGAGCTACGCCGCCCAACGCGGGGACGTCGCATTCAAAACGACCGACTGGTTCGCCGACTCCCAGGCGTGCGTGCTCGCGGCCCGCGGGCAGGTCGACTACGGCACGAATTTCGACGACGTGCAATCGGTCAACTCGAAACTGCAGATCGATCTGCCCCGGCTGCGGGCGACGATCGACGCGTCGGTCGACAACTTCTTCGAGGACCTCGCCGACGGCGGCCGCGACCATCTGGTGCTGGGCGACGCCAACCTGGTGTTTCGCTTTGCCCAGAACGAGCGGATGGCGTGGCGCAGCGGCCTGGGCGTCAACTGGCTGGGAGACTCGCACACGGATCTGGGTTTCAACTTCACGTACGGGGTCGACGTGCTGCCGCGTGAGCCGTTTGTGTTCTCCACCGAAATCGACCTGGGCACGCTGGGGCACAGCCATCTGTTCCGCAGCCGGACCACGCTGGGCGCCCAGTGGCGCGACCTGGAAGTCTACGCCGGCTACGAGTACCTGGACCTGCGGGGCGCCGACCTGTCACAGATGCTGTTCGGCGTGCGGCTGTGGTGGTAAATGCCGCCGCGACAGATCGTCAGCGTTCCGCCGAGCGAGTCGCGACGTTCGCTGCGGACCACGCCGATTTCAGACGCCTGATTTCGAGTTTCTTGACGCGCGCCTCACCGCCCTGAACTTGGAGCGACTGCGGGCCATCGCCCTGCTGGGGCGCGCTGTAGGCCGCGAAGAACCGCTCCCCGTCGAAGGCGAACGTCTCGACTGACAGGCGATCGATCAGCAGCCGCAGTTCAATCACCCCGTCCCGCGGCCGGAGATTGTCCAGTGCGACGATCTCCGTCGGCTGGCCCTGCTCGTCGACACTGCGCTGCAAGAGCTGCTGCGACTGCGCATCGTATGTGAGCGTCGCGCCAGACAGTTGCAGGACGACCCGCTCGGCGGCGCCCGGGTCGAAGGCTATTTCCAGGTCAACCAGATCAAACGGCGGCAGACCCCGCAGCAGGTTATCGCCCTCGGCGAGCCTCGCATCCGCGCGGACGATGGTCTCCTCGACGAGCGAGTCAATCTCGGCAATTGGCCAGACGAACAGCCGCACGTCGTCGTCGACGGCCCGTAGGGTCAGCTCATACGGAAAGGACATCTGCTGGTTGAACGGCACGCCGTAGACTTCCGCCGCATTGGGCCCGCCGCGCATCCAGCCGATCTGAACCGCCCGGCCGTCGCGATTCTGGTTGAAGGTTTGCGCCGCATAAAGGTTCCCGCCGCCCGCCTGATGGGGGCCGTATTCGGTGTGAAACTGCCGGCCGTCGAACGTCCCCACTTCGTAGTCGAAACTGGCGTCGTAGATGACGGTCTTGGCGGGGCCCTGGCCGTCCACCGGCAGGAAGACCACGTCCATGCACTCGAACGCCCAGTCGCGCATCAGGTCGGACGAGTACTCCCAATGCACCAGGTCCTGCGAGGTGAAGAACCGCACCCGACCGGGGTTCTGCTGGACCCACAGCACCATGATCCAGCGACGGCTCGGTTCGTGCCAGAAGACCTTGGGATCGCGCTCGCCGGAATCGAAACCCTGGTTCTCGACGACCGGCCGGCCCTCGTTCCAATAAGTCCACGAGGCGCCGCCGTCGGTGCTGTACGCCATCGCCTGGTAGAACTTCGGCGGCGCGGCGAACGTGAAGAACGCGCACAACGTCGATTGATCGCCCGTCTGCACGCCCAAGCTGTTGTTGTGATCGACCACCGCCGTGCCGGAGAAAATCGTTCCCGAGCGGCGATCCACGCGGTATGGCAGCAAGGCGTGATCATGTTGCGTCCAGTGGACCATGTCGGGACTCGTCGCGTGTCCCCAGGTCATGTTGCCCCACACCGGCGCCAGCGGGTTGTGTTGAAAGAACAGGTGATACTTCGCGCCGTCAAAGACCATGCCGTTGGGATCATTGAGCCACCCCTGACAAGCCGTGAAGTGGAACTGCGGTCGCAACGGCTGGTCGTACGAACAGTCCGATCCCGCCTCGCTCGGGATGCCCTCGGCCAAGGCGAACTCGCCTGTCGAATCGGGCAGCGGCTCGTCGGCGGCGCAAAACGAATCGACGTTGACGTGCCCCCAGGAACCACGGGCTTCGTCGAACACGACCAGTCTCGCGCGCTTGCCGTGGAACTCGGACACGTCGTAGCTGCACGGCAACAGCGTTTCGGAGTCGGCGCCCGTGGCCAAGTCCACTTCCCGCCCGTCGCACACGAGCTTCACGCCGACTTCGCCCGGGCGATTTCCCCCGCCAATCAGAAACGTGACGTAGCGTTTCTCGACGACGAACTCCGGCGAGACGAGGCACCCCGTGGCGTCGTCAGTGTAAACGTCGCCAGGCCGACCTTCTCGGCCGCCGAATCTCTCAAAACCGCCGATCCAGTACTCGCCTTCATGCTCGCTGGGCTCGCGTCCGCGGGCGGCGGAGTTGTCGCCCTTGGTCGGCTGATGCTGAAATGCGTCGCCGTCGGTCCGCCAGCCATCCAGGCTGCCGGCCTCAAAGCCGGCGTTGGGAAACAGCGGCTCCTGCGCCCGCAACTCAGAGTGCGGAGCTGCGCCCAGCAGCAGGGCCACGGCGATTGCCGCCCGCGCTAACAGAAGCACGCCATATTGATTGACTTTGTGCATGTAGTGATCTCACAACCATGTCAGCGAATCATCCGGCGTCCGCGGAATGCGGCGGCGCACGGAATGGGTGGCGACGCCGGTGGGAACCTGGGCCTCGATTCTAAGTGTCTATTGCGAACGGCGCTACTGCTTAGAGCGGCGAAGTTACCTGCCCGCATGGCGCGGGAGAGGCTACTTGGCAGCCGGCGTGGGGCCGGCACAACGCGGGCCCAGCGGCGTCCAGACGACCGGATCGATCCAGAGTTGCCGTTTCGACATCGCGTCGTCCCACGCGTGGTAGACCATCATGTCCGTGTTGCCGTCGGGAGTGCGGACGATCGAGTGATGTCCCGGGCCGCGGACCAGATTCGGCACGCCGCGCAGCACGCGGGCAAACTGTCCCTGGTTCTCGTAGGGACCATCGACCCGGTCCGCGACGACGAAATCGACGCCGTAGTTGACGGTGCCGTAGTTCGAACCGCTGTAGAAGCAATAGTACTTCCCGTCGTGCCGCACGACCCAGGGCGCTTCGATCGTGTGCCAGTCGAACACCTTTCCGCCGTAGGACGCCATGGTTCGATTCGCTTCAAACAACGTCCAATCGTACCGCGGGCGAACGACCATTTTGGGACGCCCTTCCAGGCGGACCATGTCGATCAACCGATCGACCACAATGCCCGTGCCGGCGCGATAGCCCTGATCGTCGTCCAGAAAGTCCTTCGCGTAGAAGAAATACCATTGGCCGTCGTCATCGCGAAACGGATGCCCGTCGATGAAGAACGGCGCGTCCTCCCCCTCGCGGAGCGGCTCGCCGACGTCGACGTACGGGCCCTCGGGATCGTCGCTCGTGGCGACGCGGATTTCAAAATGCAAATCGGCGAGCGTGCCGACGGAGTAGTACAGGTAGTATACGCCGTCGTAATGCGCGAGCTCCGGCGCCCAGTACTGCAGATGAGCGTCGTCTTGAGGGGGCGTGAGCGCGCCGCCCACTTCTCGCCAATTCGCCAGATCGGTCGAGACAAGCAGGCGAAACACGCGCCCGTCGGCCGTGCGATCGGCGCCCGTCGTTCCCACGGCGTAGTAGCGGTCGTCAACCTGCAAGACGCCCGGATCGGGCATCTGTCCGGTGAAGACCGGGTTGGAGTACGGGGGCGACTGGCCGACGGCAGTGCGTCCCACGCCGGCCAAAGCCAACAGGACGGCGAGAGAAACGTGATGGCAGCACCGTGCGCGGAAGGGCATCAGGGGACTCCGTGGGGCGCCTCGCAGATCGAGGGCTGTGGTGTACGTTCAAAGCAGCTCGATGTGGATTTCGCCTGCAAACAACCGGTCGGCGAGGACGCCGGCGTCGAAGGGAGCTATTGTCGACACCCTTGGACCGTAATCAACCGGACCGAAGATCGAACTGGTCGCGACCGCCGGCAGTTGCGGCTGATCCGTCGCTGCCGTGGCGGCAGGCGTCGCGCCGAACTCTTCGAGCGCGGCGTCAAGGTTCGCGGGGGACTGGATCGATGTCTTCTGCGTCATCAGCCTTGATGCTGCCAGGGCCGTCAAATCATCGTGCGAAATCAACGCCTCCGCTGATCCGTCCCTCGTCGCGACGGAGACGAGCGTTGCAGCCGGACTCGGCAAGAACAAAAACTCCGACGGCGACAGTGCGGCCGCGCTGATCCGCACCTCGTCGATCTTGGCGTCGGCCCAATCGGCGACATTGCCGTTGTACATGCCGCGTCCCACAGTGAAGTTGCCCGCACTCGCGATGAGCGCCTCGCCCGCGGTTCCCGCGAAGTCGCCGCCGTAAATGGCGTCGACCAACTGATACGCGCCCGATTCCCCCGCCAGGTACAACTCCGCGGATGTAGCGGTCAGCACGAACGCCGCGTGCATCCAGGCGGACGTGGCCATCGACGTTCCGCTGGCGAGGAAATGCACGTCGCCATCGCCGTCGATCCACTCGACGAATAGCTGATTGTCGATCCCGTTGGGGAAGTCGTCGCCCCGGACTTTGATTTGCAGCGGCGCCACGGCGCTGGTCGTGGGTTTGCCGTCTTTACCAACGAGGTTTTGATAGCCGGAGACCGAGCCCAACTTGAACGCGAGTTCGACGGTCAGTGCGTCAAACTGTTGCGAGTTGACCGGCTTGCCGTTGGTGAAGTTGTCGTCGTTACGCCCCGGGCCGTCGCCGCCGGGGCCGAAGTCCAGCGAAGCGGTATTCGGCTGGCCGCTGCGAAGCGGGACCGGCGAGACATCCGACGAGTACGTCGCCGACGTAAAGCCGGGATCAAACGTCTGCATGTGATTCGCGCCGCCGGAACTATCCAGAACGGTGTTCGCGCCGGCGGGAATCAGCCCGCCGCTGGGGCCCTCCTCGTGGCGCCAGTACGCGACGGTCGGGTCCACATCGACGATCGCCACGTAGATGCGTTGCCAGGCGAGGAAGTCAGCGCCCGCGACCCGTCCGTCGCCGCTGGCGTCAGCTGAACTGCCGGGAAACACTTCGCGGCCGAACTGGCCAGCCCAGACGCTCAAATCCTCGTCGTCCACCGCGCCGCTGGCGTCAAAATCCGCCGTCACGAAGGGCCGCTCCGGCGCCGCAGAGCCCGACGGGACAGGCAGGGGCGTTGACACCGGCAGCGGCGCGCCGAAATCGGGAGCGCCGGCCGCGTCATACTCAAACGGCTGAATGTGGATGACCCGATCTTCTTGGAACACGTTGCTGTTAGCGTGGGCGTGATAGACGATCCAGTCCTCGGCGCCATCGGGCGACTTCGTGAACGAGGCATGCCCCGTGCCAACGATGTCGCCGGCTTGCTGGAATGCCGGAGTCGAAGACTTTTGCCAGGAGCCGGCGTCCAGCAGCGAACCCGTCCCGTCGTAGGTCAGCCGCCCCAGGGCGTACTCGGGCATCCAGTATCCGTTGGCTGAGTAAATGATGTGCAGGTTGTCGCCGTTGATCAGCACCTGGGGACCTTCGTTGATGAACGGCCCCCCGCCGCCTGCCGCGCGCTCCCACGGCCAGATCGCCCGACTGATGCGGACCTGCGGCCCCGTGAGCGTCCAAGGGTCGCTCATTTGGGCGATGTACAAGTTCTGCGTCGACTCCGGACTGCCGGGATTCACGGGATCCGGCCAGCCCGACCAGACGAAATAGTTCGCGCCCTGCCAGGGGAGCACGGTGCCGTCGATGGCCCAAGCGCCAACGCCCTCGCTGGCGCTGCCGGTGTTGAGCTGTCCCTTGTAGTCGAACGGCCCCAGCGGGTTGGGGTCGTCGCGCTCCAGCACGTGCATGCGATGATTGGCGTTGCTGCCGTCAGACGCCGCGACGTAGATGTACCACTTGTCGTTGATGCGATGCAGCTCGGGCGCCCAGATCTGCTCGGAGTACGACAATCCGCCCGGCGGATCCCATACCACCAGCGAGTTGCTCTGCGAGTCGCTGATATGGATATGCTCCAGCTTCTCGGCGCGTTCCATGCGGACGTTGTTGCCGGTGGTGTTGACCATGTAGTAATAGCCGTCCCACTGCGTGACAAACGGGTCCGCGCCCGCCCCCAACGGGTTGACGAACTGCTGCGACGTTCGCTTCGCGGCCAGTAGGCTCGTTTCGGGCACCGGCACAAACGTCCCGGCGCCGGTTTGACTTTCGCTGGACCACTCGAACTGGACTTCCGCGTTGCCCGTGGCGTCGAAGTACTCCAGCCGAATGTCATACCACTTGCCGGCTTCGAGCATCTTCTCGCCGGTCGCCGTCTGCGTCGCATGGGCCTGCCAGTCGTCGATGACCAATTCCTCGCCGATCCACAGTCGGGCGCCCTCGTCGCTGGTGATCGAGAATGTGTACGGCTCGCTATGGTCGGCGCGAATCAGCCCGGTCCACTCCACTTGAACCTGATCGACCGCCACATCGGGATGCGGCCGCCCGCTGCCCCAGTCGAAATCGATCCCGGGGTCGATGCGCGTCGCGGCGCCGCCAAAGGCGTCGGAGTAGGCGCCCAGTAACCCGCTCGGGCTGCCGTACAACTGCGCCGCCGGCACGACCTGCCGCGGCTGGCTGCCGCTGGACCACTCCAGCCGGATTTCCGCGGCGCCGAACTGCTCGTAATACTCCAGCCGCAAGTCGTACCGCTCGCCGGCGGTCAGCGCGATCGTGGCGACGTCCTCTTGGGTGTCGTGAGGCTGCCAGTTGTCGATCAGCAGCTTGCCGTCGACCCACAAGCGGACGCCCTGATTGCTGGTCGTGTAGAACGAGTACGTTTCGGAAAACAGCGGCTCGATCTGGCCCATCCAGCGGACGCTGAACGTGTCGGGGTCGAGCCCCGCGGCCGGCGCCCCGGCGCCCCAGTTGAAGTTGACCGCCTCGGTCCGCTCGACCGCCAAGCCGGTCAGATCCGCGTTGTGGAAATACTGACCGGTCAGACCGTCGCCGGCGAGCAACTCGCGCTGCTCCAGCGGCTCGATCACCAGTTTCCGGTCGCCGCGCTTGCGGTGCGCAGCGGTCGACTTGGCCAGTTTTCTCAAAGGGGCCTGCTTGCTCAACGGGGCCTGCTCTCTCAACGGGATGCCTCAGGTTATCTGTTCGCGATGATGTCGTGTCGGTTCCGGCCGTTGTTCGTTGATTGGCGAAGCGAGACTGCTTGCTACTTCTTCGAACTCAGCTCCCACGTGACGCCCGAGGGATTCTGCCCGGCAATGCCCGCCTCCAAGCCCAGCGTGGTCGAGGAATTATAGCGCGGCGGGATGTCAACGTCCGGATGCGTGATATGCACCGTGTAGAGCCCCGGCTGCATCACCGGCAGGTTGGCCGGCACATTCGCCGGACGGTCCTCGGCGGACATTTGCAGCGTGCCCGAGCCGGTCTCATCCGACGCACCAGTTGCAGGGCCGATGTAGCCTTCGAGGAATTCCACGGGTTTCACCGCGATCTTAGCGCCCTGCAGCGGCCGACCGTCCAGCCGCACCGTGAACGGCAGCGCCATCGCCCCGATGCCGCGCTTGGCCCAGCCGTTGATACCGGCAGCCGTCTCCTGGGGGGTCAGCGATCCGTCCTTGTCCGCGTCATACACGGGCAGAGCGTCGACCAATGCCGGGCACGCCTGCAGTTCCTCCGGATCCAACCGATCGTCGGAGTTTTTGTCATAGAGTTCGAACGCCGCCTGCGCTGCGTCCGCCGGGTCAACCTGCGGCGTGGCGACCCGCCCCGGACTACCGCTGCAGCCGAGCGTGCAGACCAACGACGCCGTCGCGGCGGCAACTTGCGATCGCGTCATGACCGAGAGACTCCGCCTACGCTCTAGAGTGAATTGTTGTCGAGTTCCCCGCCGTTACGCGTTCCGCGGGCGTGGTGGACGGCCGGATCAACGTCGAACGAAATGGCATGAATCGATGCGTCGCACATCGCCATAAAAAACGTGTCAGGGTGTGCGCTGCCGAACGCAAAGTACCATTGCAGCCCCGGCTGGTCGCGGGTGGGGAGCGCGTTGGCGAAGGTCAGCGGGCCCGTCAGCCGATTGTTGTCCAAGTCGTCGCCAACCCAGGGCCCCTGATCGTCGCCAATGTCTTTCTGGGCGAAATCCGACGACTGGCCGCCCAGGTAGTAGTCCGGGTTGACGTACTTCTCGCCGACCATGTAGGTGTTCGACAGGCCGTCGCTGACGTGCTGGAACTCGATCTCGCTCCGCTGATAGGTCACGCCCAGCAGGTAGCTGAAGGCGTCGAATTTGCTCGTTTGAAAACCCTCGCCCCGATCGGCCTCCGCGGGCGGCGGCCCCTGAAACCACTGCGAACTGAGCGCCGGCGGATCCCCGAAACCCGGCCTTGCGCGCGGACCCAGGTTGGCCGCATAATCGCTGCGTGCCAATGTCGGCGCGCCCTCGTAGTTGTAGCCGTCGTACGGCTCGTCCGGATTTTGGTACGCCTGCGGGGCGCGTCGGGCCGGGCAGTAAAGCGTCGACAGCGGCGTTTGCGACAACCGCGTTAGGGCGTCGGTCTTGGCCTGCCCGGTCGCCCCCGAACCCAGATCGTGGATGTTGGTCGCCTCCAAATACGGCAGGCAACTGTACGCCCAGCCCCCGGATTGATTCTTGCCGAACCCGCGATCGGGGTCGCCGATCCAGGAGTAGCCCCAACCGGCTGACGGCAGATACTGCTGCGCGTCGTGATGCATCTGCCACGCCAGGGCGATCTGCTTGAGCTGATTAGCGCATTGCGTACGGCGAGCGGCCTCCCGCGCCGCCTGGACCGCCGGCAGCAACAGCGCCACCAGGACCCCGATGATGGCGATCACGACAAGCAGTTCGACCAAGGTAAAACCTCGGCGGCACATTCGGATTCGCATCATGCCCTCTCGCTTGCTTCGCTCACACCGGGACAGGAAAAGGTCGCGACGGGGGTCCTGCTCCGTGACACCCCGTCGCGTCGTACCATCGCGGTTCACGATCCGCGGCGGCGCCACGCCAGCAGGGCCAGGCAGCAGCCGCACAAAGTCAACGAACCGGGTTCCGGAACGAACAGAAACTCGCGCGGGCTGAGGGCCATGTCGCTCACCCGGACTTCATCGATCAGCGCGTCGGACCAGTCGGCCACGCCGCCGTTGAACGCGCCGCGGCCAATCGAAAAGTTGGCGTCGGAGTTGAACAGCACTTCGCCCGACCCGCCCGCAAAATCTTCGCCGGAGATCGCGTCGACGAGTTGGTAACCGCCGCTCTCGCCGGCAACGTACAACTCGGCATCCGTCTCCGTAAGCACAAAGGCCACGTGGTTCCAGCTCCCGGACGCGACGGTCGTGCCGCCCGCGAGAAAGTGAACGTCGCCGTCGCCGTCGATCCATTCGACGAACAACTGGTTGGGGACGGCGTTGGGGAAATCGTCGCCGCGCACCAACACCTTCAGCGGGGGCACGGGGCTATTGGCCAGCGGTTTGCCGTCTTTGCCAAACAACGCCTGATATCCGCCGATGGCGTTCATGTTGAACGCCAACTCAACAGTCATCGCGCTGAACAACTGCGAGTTGATCGACTTGCCCGCGGAGTAGTTGTCGTCGTTCAGCCCCGCATCGTCGCCGCCGGGTCCAAAGTTCAACGACAGCGTGTTGGGCAGTCCGCTCCGCAGCGGTAGCGGCGACACGCTGGACGAATACGTGGCCGAGGTGAAACTCGGATCGAACGTCTGCATGTGATGCCCGTTGCCCGAGGAATCAAGCACCGTGTCGGGGCCAGCCGGGATCAACGCGCCCGCCGAGCCCTCCTCGTGCCGCCAGTACGCGGCCGTGCTCGCGTCGGCCGTCGAGCAGGCCAACATCGCGATGCCGAGCGCCAAGGCCAGCCGACCAAATCGAGCGACGCTGCGCCCGCCGCCAAGCAGGATCAAACGACTCATGAGCAATCTCCCTCAAAGAAAAGAAATCAATCGTAGGTGTCGCGTCTCTGAGCAACTCCGTCTGTCGCTCTGCCGCTGACTCAACCCTCACAACCCGATCAGCGTCGACCGGCCCATCCCCGCCCCACCAGGCCCGCCAGGGCCAGTGCCAACAGCGTGCCGGCCGCGGGCTCGGGAACCGCGCCCAGATTGGGCAGCGCCGGCGTCGTGCCGTACTGCGTCTGCCAGATCTGCACGTCGGTGGCGTTGACGTTGCCGTCGCCATTGGCGTCGCCCAGGGCCATGGTGGCCGTGCCGTCATCGATGCCGACGCCGCGTTGCAGGATCATGAAATCACGGCCGTCGACGCCATCAAGGCCGTCGAAGTTCGCGTTCTCCGTCGCGGCAACCGTTTCAAACAAGAACTCGCTGGGCAGCAGGGCTTGGTCGCTGATACGGACTTCGTCGATAATCGCATCGGCCCAGTCGGTGACGCCGTTGTTGAACATGCCCCGACCGACGGTGAACGGCGTCGGATCGAAAATGATCACCTCGCCGGGGCCCAACGATCCGGCGAAGTCTTCGCCCGAGATCGCGTCCTTCAGCACGTAGTCGCCCGTTTCGCCCGCCATCCACAATTCGGCCGAGGTGGCGGTCAGGGTGAACGCAACGTGCCGCCACGTGTCGGTGGTCATACTTTCGCCGGACGACAGGAAATGAATGTCGCCGTCGCCGTCGATCCACTCGACGAAGAGCTGGTTGGGAATGGCGTTGGGGAAGTCGTCGCCGCGAACCTTCAATTGCAGCGGCGCGACCGGCGAGTCCGGCTCGCCCACTTCGTCGCCCAGCGGTTTGCCGTCGCGACCGACCAGATTCTGAAATCCCGTGAGCGAGTGCAGGTTGAACGCAAACTCGACCGTCATTGCCGTGAACAGTTGCGTGGTGATCGGTGCAAACGTGTTGTCCGTATAGTTGTCGTCGTTGCGGCCGCCGCCGTCGTCAACGCCCTCGACGGGGTTCTCGCCGAAGTCAAGTGCGAGCGTGTTCGGCAAACCGCTCCGCAGCGCCAACGGCGACACCGCCGAAACATAAGTGGCGGCTGTGAACGGGGCGTTGGCCGAACTGAAGGTCTGCATATGGTTGCCGTTGCCCGATGAGTCGAGCACGGTGTCAAAGCCGTCCGGGACGATCGAGCCGGATGGCCCCTCCTCGTGCCGCCAGTAGGCGGCCGTGGCCCCGAGAGCGTCGCCCCCGCAGGACAAGACCAGCGTGGCGAGGAGGAGATGCCGCCACCGTGCCGGGACGAACTGGAAGTGCGTGATCTTGTCGTTCATAGCCATGTTCCTCGGAGAAGTGAGACCTGCCGAAACCAGGCCAAGCTGTTGCCGCCATGTTGTTGCCGTCGTCAAGACGCGGTCAACAGAAACGAATCCCGTTCACCTGCCTGTTGTCAAACCGAAGACTCCGTTGATCGAACCGTGGGGGTCGCGCCCGCCGGGCCATTCATTGGATGACCGCCGACATCAACCGGCCGCGCCGCGAGCGCACGGTCGCTCGAAACTGCGCCGAATTGGAAAAGTCGAGTAGCGAACCGCCGTGGGTTCCTTCAATCGCAGGCTGGCCGCCGTTGCGCGTCACGGCAATGCCCCGCCACGTCAACGCGACGGCGGCGCCTTGCCAAGTCGAACGGCTTGCTGGCCCAGTCTGTCGACTTACGCGCCCCACCAGCCTCAACCATTAGATTAGAGCGGGCGCTGCCCGATTTCCAGCCGATTTCAATCGTTTCAGGGGCGCCGATGCCAACGAATTGAGTTCCCTTGCATCGAGCGCCGGGCCAGCGACCAAGGGTATTCTCTGAGACTGAGATCCTTGCGACTATTTGCTGAAAGCTCCTGCCAAACAGGGGCGATTGCCCGGTTAGGAATGCCGTGGCGCGCATCGATCGCGACGCAGCATTCGATGCATCGGCCTGCGCGGCGAAGGGGCTCCTCAAACTAGCTGAGACGTCTTCTCTGATCGCATGCCGAGGCGCGGCGCGCAGGCAATGCCGACGTGCTGCAACCTCTGCAGCTGCGGCCTGCCTGCTGCCGTACTCCGTCGCACGGACAGCCGCCTTGTCGTCCCGTGCCGCCGGGCCAAGGCCGGGTGGTCACTGCCGCGTTCCATCATCAGGCGGCGCGCACGCTCGACGTGCGGATCGTCGGTCAGGACGAGCCGATCGGCACAACGCCCAATCACCCGTTCTGGAGCGCGACCGAGCAGGACTTCGACCGCGCCGATCAACTCCGCCCGGGCATCTGCGCCAGAGGCGCCGACCGCCTCGGGGGCCTCCGCGGCTGTGATCGTCCGCGTCGCGTCTCGCCACTGGGCCCGGTGATGAACTCCCAATGCGCGGATCTTGTTCAGCGCAATGACCAACAGCAGCTTCCGTAACTCCTCGCCTACTGGCGCCGCGTAGCACCCGCCCGAGGCACGCCGAAAGAGCGTGCGAAACACGGACTGAACAATGTCGTCCGGATCGAACCGCGCGGCGCGGTGCGCGCCCGTTTGCGGGCGGGCCAGGGTCTGCAGCCGCCGGGCATAGCGCATATACAACTCCGTTGCGGCGTCGTCCTGCCCGGCCTGAAACCGGCGTAGCAGCGAGCGGTCCGTGCTGGCAGCGGCCGCGTGATCCGGCGGCAACGTGTTTTGGCGCTTGTCGTCGTCCATTTCTTCACGGCACGGCTGGGGCGGCGTCCGAACTGCTCCGATGTCGCGATCGCAGCGTTTCCTTGCGGTGGAGCGCTTTTTTGGGCTCTTTTTTGGCCATTCGGAAGCAGTGTTCGTCTCCAGCGACCCACTCGCCAGAATCTCGAGAAAAAGTGGCGGTTCATCGTTTCTTAATCGACTCTCTCGCCTGAGGGCCAACGCGGCGAGCCCCTGCATAAACACACGATTTTCCTCACGAGCCACCGATGATCGATTGCCTGCCACTTGCCGGATTGGTCCGGTGGACCGCGTTGGCCGCGCTGCTGATGACGGCCTTCAGCCAACCGGCTGCCGCGCAATTGGCCGAGTGGTCCAATTCCGCGACTGGAGCCAGCGCCGGGGCGTGGTCGACCGCGGCCAACTGGGCCCCGGCCGTCGTGCCGGGTCCGGTGTCCACTGCGCGGGTCAACAACGGCGGCGAAGCCCTCATCACGTCCACCGTTGCCGTCAGCCGTATCGAAGCCGGCAAGAACACCGGCGGCGGGCAGATCACCAGCACAATTGCCGGCGTGACGATTACGACCGACTCGGACTTTGACGTCGGCGAGATCGGCGGCACGTTCGCGACGGGGGCGGTCCATGCCACAACCAGCGCGACGGCGGTGATTGCCGACGCCGCAAGCATCACGATCGGCGCCGGCGGCGACGGCGACTTGGACGTGGGGCCGGCGGCCGCCACGATGGGCGCAACTGCCAATGCCGTCGGCGCCGTGACGATTCAGCGCGTCTCGTCGATTGACATCGCCAGTCACATTGAAGTCGGCAAGGCGGGCGGCTCGGCCACGGCCAACGCCAGCGGCACGTTGACGATCGAAGACGTTGCCGCGCTGTCGGTGGGTCTCGATTTCGACATTGGCCAGGTGGGCGGTGCGCTCAACGCCACGGGCCAGGGCGACGCCACGGTTCGCCGCGTCAACTCGTTCGTTGTCGGCGGGTCCGCCGATATTGGCCGTGCCGCTGGATCCACAGGCGGGGTGAATCAGGGCCGGGGCACGGTGACGATCGTCGACACGAACTGGTCGATCGGGTTTGCCGACGCACTCGACCCGGGGTCGCTCAACATTGGCGGCGCTTCGACGACGCTCGCCGAGCGCGCGACCGGCGTCGGAACCGTCGCCATGACCGGCGGATCGTTGACCGTGGCCGATCGGATTCGCGTGGGCGAGTTGACCGGCGGCGGCACGAATACGCTGACCGCCTCGACGGGCGCGCTGACGCTGTCCGGCGTGGACGTGGCCGCCAACCACCTTGATATCGCTCCGATTGTGGTTCCCACCGCCGGTACGGTGCAGGGCTCGGTGACGATGGAGCGCTCGCTGGCAACGCTTGACAGTTCGTTGGCCGTGAGCGCCGGGGGCCTGCTCACGATGAATCTGGCTGGCGTCGCCCGCGCCGACGGCAGCGGCGCCGCGGGACAGTACGCTGCGATCGACGCCGACGCGTTGCTGCTGGATGGCGCCCTGACGGTCGACCTGGTCGATGGCTTTGTGCCGGCTGCGGGGACGAGCTTCACGCTCCTGACCGGTCTGCGGACCGGCGAATTCGCGGCGGTCAACCTGCCGACGACGCCGGGATTGCAGTGGAGTTTGGCGTACAACGCCGACTCGGTCGTGGCCACGGTGCTCGCCGGGCTGACAGCCGACTTCAATTCCAGCGGAACGGTCGACGGCGCCGACCTTGCTGTCTGGGCGTCGGCGTATGGCGGGGGCGCTGGCGCCGATGCGAACGCGGACGGGCAAAGCGACGGCGCGGACTTCTTGCAGTGGCAACAACAACGCACCGCGGGCGCCGCCGCGAGCTTTGCCGCGGCAGTTCCCGAGCCGGCGACATTCGTCCTGGCGGCCGCGGCGTTGACGCCCCTGCTGGTGCGACGGCGTCGGCGGGCGGCGCCGCCGACCGCTGGCGTCTCCGCGGTCTCCCGCCGGGTCGGTTTTACCTTGGTCGAGCTGCTGGTCGTGATCGCCATTATCGGCGTGCTGATCGGTCTGTTGTTGCCGGCGGTGCAAGCGGCGCGCGAAGCGGCCCGCCGTGGGCAATGCCTCAACAACCTCAAGCAGATTGGCTTGGCGTTCCAGAACCACGATTCCTCGCACGGCGTCTTGCCCAGCGGCGGCGGCGACTGGGACGACCCGCCGACCTACCGCGGCGGCGTACCGGCCGTGGGCGCCGAGCAGAAGGCCGGCTGGGGCTTTCAGATCCTCCCGTATGTCGAGGGGACGACGGCCTGGGAAGCCGGACCGGTCGATGCGATCGCCGCACCACAGGCCGTGCTGTTCTGCCCGACTCGCCGGCCGCCGCAAACAGTGTCGCTGGCGGACAAGTACGATCCGCCGCTCACGGGCGGAATGCTGGTCCACGCGCTGTGCGACTACGCGGCGTCCAACCGTCGGCAAACGGGCGTGGTGCGTCATCATCGGACCGTGGAACTGCGCGAGGTGACCGACGGCACGTCCTATACGCTGGTCGTGGCCGAGAAGCGGATGAACGTCGCCCTGCTCGGCGAACCGCAGGACGACGACAACGAAGGCTACACGGTGGGTTGGAACGAAGACACGATCCGCCGCACCGATCAGGGCCCCGCGCCCGACCACATGGACGAGGGCGACGGCGACAAGCTGTTTGGCTCGTCGCATCCGGGACTGTTGAACGCCGTGTTCGCGGACGGGTCGGTGCGCAGCATCAGCATGTCGGTCGACGACGACTTGTTCGAGCGACTGGGCGACATTGACGACGGAGAGGTGATTGATGATTCGCAACTTTAAGAAATGCTGGACTGCCGTCGTTGTCATGGCGCTGGCGAGCGGCTGCGGGCGGACGCCGATCGAGCAATTGGCTGCCGATTTGACGTCGGCCGACCGCGAGACGCGCTACGAAGCGGCCAAGTCGCTGGAAGACTACGGCCCCGAAGCGCATGTTGCCGTCGAGCAGTTGGCGACGGGCCTCGCTGACGCGGACCCCAAGATTCGCTATCGCTGCGCCAAGGCGCTCAGCAAGGTCGGCTACGGCGCGGCAGCCGCCGCGGAGGCCGTGATCGCCGCGCTGCCGGACGCCGACGCAGACACGCGGTACTACCTGGTCAAGACGCTGGCCAACATCGGCGACGCAGCCGCGGGGGCGGTCGGGCAACTGGCCGAGATTCTTCAGCACGACCCCGAGCCGCGCAATCGCTATTACGCCGCCAAGGCGTTGGGCAAGATCGGTCGCGAAGCGCGCAGCGCGGCGCCGGTTCTGGAATCAGCACGTCGCGACAGCGACCAGCGCGTCCGCCGCGCCGCGACGGAAGCCGCCGCGAAAGTCACTCGAGCATAAGGACGCCGCGCATGTCGCCCGCCATTGCCGCCGTTGCGCCGTCCTCCGGCCCAGCGACCATTCCGCTTTCCCAACTGTCTCTTGCCGCTCGCACCATGATCGATTCGTCGGACCACAACGGACGCCCGGCCCTGCCGGCTACTCCCAACGCCCGCTTGGCGTCCGCCGCCGGCGAGCGTCGGCGGTACGACCAACCAGCCCGCGAGCCGGCCCGCGTGGTCTTCTACAGTCATGACACGATGGGGCTGGGTCACCTGCGGCGCAACCTGATTCTGGCGCAGTCGTTGTCCGAGTCGCCGCTGGCCGCCACGTCGCTGCTGGTGGCCGGCGCGCACGAGGCGAACTTCTTCGCCCTGCCGCCGCGGGTGGGGTTGCTCACCTTGCCGCGGCTGGCGAAGGACGGCACGGGCAACTACGCCTCGGGGCACTTGAATCTATCCGTCGAGCAGTTGGTGAAACTGCGGGCCGACTCGATTCGCTCGGCGCTCGATGCGTTCGCCCCCCACTTGATCGTGGTCGACAAGGTGCCTGCCGGAGCGTTTGGCGAGATGCTGCCGGCGCTGTGCCGGCTGCGTCGTCGCCACGGCACGAAGTGCGTGCTGGGCGTTCGCGACGTGCTGGACGAGCCGGAGAGAGTTCGCAGCGAGTGGGACAACGCGGCCACGCAGGACGCACTGCGAAACCTGCATGACGAGATCTGGGTGTACGGCGATCGCCGCGTGTACGATCCGGCCCGGGAGTACGAGTGGCCGGCGGAGATCGCCGGGAAGGTCCGCTATACCGGCTACCTGGATCAGACGCGCCGGTTGCGGCAGTCGGCGGGCGGGGCAAATGCGCCGTGCGTGACGCCTCCGGCAACGAAAGACAAGTTGGTCGTCTGTTCTCTCGGCGGCGGGCAAGACGGCTTTGAACTGGCCGACGCGTTCATCGACGGCTTGCCCGCGGAGGGCTACCACGGCGTGCTGATCACCGGCCCCTACATGCCGGCTGAGCAAATGGAGCAACTGCGTCGCCGCGCCATGAAGCGCAGCCATCTGCAGTTCGTCCGATTCACGCCCGAAAGCGATCGGCTGATTCAACTGGCTGACCTGGTGATCACGATGGGCGGCTACAACTCGGTTTGCTCGGTGCTCTCGTTCGGCAAGCGAGCGCTGCTGTCGCCGCGCGTCGTGCCGCGTCAGGAACAACTCATTCGCGCCGAGCGGCTCAACGCGTTGGGACTGATCGACCTGGTTCATCCCGACCAGCTGTGCGCCGCCGCGATTCGGCGGTGGATTGTCAGCGAACCATCGGGCGACCGACCCGCGGCGGCCGAGGTCATTTCGCTGGACGGATTGTCGCGTGTCGACCGCTATGCCAGCGAACTGATTGGCGCCGGCCACGGCGCCGGGCAGCATGCGAGCCAACAGAAAGGGGCGACTCTGCCATGACAACGCACTGGCGAATTGACCGACCCGAGCCGCCCGCGACGCGCGTGGGCTACGTGTTGAAGCGTTACCCGCGGTTCTCCGAGACGTTCGTGGTCAACGAGATTCTCGCGCACGAAGCGGCAGACCTGCCGATCGAGATCTTCTCGCTGCGGCCGACGGTCGACACGCACTTTCAACACGCGATTGCCGACGTGCGCGCCGGCGTCACGCACATTCGCTACGGCGGCATTCGCGCCGAAGCGCTGTGGCAGGAGATGCAGCGGCTGGGCGGCCAGTTCCCCCGGCTGTGGGCGGCGCTCGCCGAGTGCGACGGCTACGACGCCTCGGAAGTCTACCAGGGATTGCTGCTCGCCCAGCAGGTCGTGGCCAAGGGGGTGACGCACTTGCACGCCCACTTCGCCACGTCGGCGACGGCCGTGGCCCGGTTGGCGTCACTGGTGACGGGCGTGCCGTACTCGTTCACGGCCCACGCGAAAGACATCTTTCACGAGAACAACGACGAGGCACTGCTGGCCCGCAAATTTGCGGCGGCGCGGCAGGTGGTGACCGTCAGCGAGTTCAATCTGCGCGACCTGCGGCGGCGTTTTCCGGCTGCCGGCAAGCGGATTCGTCGCATCTACAACGGGATTCATCTGCAGAACTACTCGTTCAACCCGCCGCAGAGCCGCCCGGCCAAGCTGGTCGCGGTGGGTCGGTTGGTCGAGAAGAAGGGGTTTGACGACCTGGTGCGCGCGTGTCGCGTGCTGGTCGACGCCGGGGCAAGCATTCAATGCGAAATCATCGGCGGCGGCGATTGCGAAGATGCGCTGCAGTCGCTGATTGCCGAGCTGCACTTGCGGGACACGGTGCGATTGCGCGGACCGCTGCCGCATCGCGAGGCGCATCAGTCCATTGCCGAAGCGGCCGTGTGCGTGGCCCCTTGCGTCACGGCGGCCAGCGGCGATCGCGACGGGCTGCCGACTGTGCTGTTGGAGGCGATGGCGCTGGGCACGCCGTGCGTGGCGACCGACGTGACCGGCGTGACCGAGGCCGTCCGCGACGGGGAGACGGGCCTCGTCGTGCCGGAGCGCAAGCCTGAACTTCTGGCAGACGCCATTCGCCGACTGCTCGCGGACAGGACTTTGGGGGCGCAACTCGCGCACGCAGCTCGGCGGTTGATCGAAGAGCAGTTCGACGTGACAGCCAACGCCGCCGAGCTGCGTCGCGTATTCGCCGCCGAGACCGCCCGCTCCGTCCCGGCGCCGCACGTCGCCCCGGCCCTGGCGGAGGCGGTGTGATGCGAATTGCCTACGTGTGCGCCGACCCGGGAATTCCCGTCTTTGGCTGCAAGGGCTGCTCGGTCCACGTGCAGGAGGTGCTGCGCGAATTCGTCCGCCGTGGCCACAGCGTCGACTTGCTTGCCATGCGCACGGGCGGCGACGTGCCGGCTGATCTGGCCGATGTGCGCGTCCACCTGATTCCCGTCGCCGCCGCGGCCGATCGCTCCCGGCGCGAGGTGGCGCTGCACAACGCCAACAGGGCCGTACGCGAGTTGCTGTCGACCCTCGGGCCATTCGATCTGGTCTATGAGCGGCATGCCCTGTTCGCCAGCGCGGCGATGCCGTGGTCGGCAGAGACGGATACGCCCGGCGTGTTGGAGGTCAACGCCCCGCTGCTGGCCGAGCAGGCCAAGTACCGGGGTTTGGCGCACGACGATCTGGCCCTCGCAGCGGCGCGCGAGTCGCTCAGGGCGGCCGGGACGGTTGTGGCCGTGTCGCACAGCGTGGCCCAATACGTTCGCGAGCTGCGCGGCTCGCACGAGGGAGTGCACGTCGTACCCAACGGCGTCGACCCGCGGCGGTTCGACAAAGTTCCGCGCCGCGGCCGGCAAGCGGAAGAATTCACGATCGGCTTTCTCGGCACGCTCAAGCCGTGGCATGGCGTCGATGTGTTGCTCGACGCGTTCGAATTGGTTCACCGGTGGTCGCCGGGCGCGCGGTTGCTGATCGTCGGCGACGGGCCTCAGCGCGACGCCTTGCAGCGCCGCGCCGGCGAGTTGCTCGGCGACGCGGGCTCGCGCGTCGAATTCGTCGGCGCTGTCGCCCCCGACGATGTGCCGCGTTTGCTGGCGCGGATGGACGTGGGCACGGCGCCGTATGCCGACGCTCAGGACTGCTATTTCTCGCCGCTGAAAGTGCTGGAGTACATGGCCGCCGGGCTGCCGGTGGTCGCCAGCGATGCGGGCCAGGTGCGCGAGATGGTCGCCCACGAGCGCACCGGTTTGCTGGTCGCGCCCGGCGACGCCGCGGCCCTGGCCGTGGCGCTGCTGACGGTGGCCGACGACCCGGCGTTGTGCGAGCGATTCGGAACCGCGGCGCGGGACGCCGTGCTGCAACGTTTCACTTGGCAAGGCGTCGTCGACTGCGTGCTGCGACTGGCGGGAGTCGGCGCGCGGGCCGAGGCCGACGCCGCGTTGGCCGCCGCTCCCCTCGCAAATCTGTAGACAGCATTCATGGCGCGACCTAAGACATTTCGCGATACGTGGCAGCGAGGCCGGGCGATCGCCGGGCACTTTCTCCCCGGACTCGGCCGCGAGAAGCCGCTGATTGTCGGTTCGCTCGTCGCGCTGTTCGCGAGCGTCGGCCTGCAACTGCTGGAGCCGTGGCCGCTGAAATTTGTCATCGACGCCATCGCCGACGACAGCGGCGCCCGCCCGTTAGGCGACCACACGTTGGCCATTGCCGCGGCGGCGCTGGTGGCGATCGTCGCGCTGCGGGCCACGACCGACTATTTTCGTTCGGTGGGTTTTGCGCTGCTGGGCAACCGCGTGACCGCGCGGATTCGCGCCCGGCTCTATCGGCACATCCAGTCGCTGTCTTTGTCGTTCCACGACAAAGCCCGCAGCGGCGACCTGCTGGTCCGCGTCATTGGCGACATTCGCATGCTGCGGGACGTGGCCGTCACGGCCCTGCTGCCGATGCTGGCTAGCGTGTTGATGCTGGCGGGCATGGTCGCGGTGATGGCCGTGCTGAACTGGCGGCTCACGCTGTTGGCGCTGGGAATCGTGCCGCTGTTTGGGTTGTCGACCGTGAAATTTGGGCGACGAATCCATGCGGCAGCGCGCAAACAACGGCAGCGCGAGAGCGCCATGGCCGCCACCGCCTCCGAGGCCATCGCGTCGGTCAAGGTGGTGCAGGCCCTGTCGCTGGAGTCGCACTTCGACGGTCACTTCAATGTGCAGAATCGCCGTAGCCTGTCGGACGGCGTCAAGACTCGCCGGCTGGCCGCCAAGTTGAAGCGCTCGGCCGACGTGTTGGTGGCGGTCGCCACAGCGGCGGTCATGTGGTACGGCGCGCGGCTGGCGATGGCTGGTGCGCTGTCGCCGGGCGACCTGATTGTGTTTCTGACGTACCTGAAGCGCGGCTTCCGCCCGCTGCAGGAGTTCGCCAAGTACGCGGGACGGCTCGCCAAAGCCACCGCCGCCGGCGAGCGGATTGCCGAGTTGCTGGAGCAAACGCCCGAGGTGCAGGACGCCCCCGACGCGGTCGAGGCGCCGTGCGTGACCGGCGCGATCGAGTTCGCCGGCGTGCGGTTCGCCTACGACGCCAAGCACCCTGTGTATGACGAACTGTCGCTGCGGATCGCGCCCAGGCAGCACGTGGTGATCGCCGGGGAGTCGGGAGCGGGCAAGTCGACGCTGCTGAGCTTGCTGCTGCGGCTCTATCAGCAGCAGGGGGGCGAGGTCCGCGTCGACGGCCAAGACGTCCGACGCTGGACGCTCGCGTCGCTTCGCAGCCAGATCAGCGTCGTGCTGCAGGACACCGTGCTGTTTGCGGGCAACGTGTACGACAACATCGCGATGGGTGCGCCCGACGTCTCAGCCGAGGCCATCGAAGCGGCGGCGCGGCTGGCCAACGCCCACGAGTTCATTTCTTCTCTGCCGCAGGGCTACGAAACGGCGCTCGGCGAGCGGGGCGTCAATCTCTCCAAGGGCCAGCGGCAACGCATTGCCATCGCCCGGGCCGCGGTCCGCGATGCGCCGATCCTGTTGCTCGACGAGCCGACCGTCGGACTCGACGAGCAGAACGAGCAAGCGGTGCGCGCCGCGCTGCGGCGCTTGGCCGCGGGGCGCACGACGTTGCTGGTGTCGCATGATCTGCGGACCGCCGAAGACGCCGACCTGGTCGTGCTGATCGCCGGCGGGCGCGTCGACGAGCAAGGCTCGCACGCCGAGTTGCTGGCCCGCGGCGGCCGTTACGCACAACTGTATCGGGCCCAAACGGGCCGCCTGAATCACTCGCCCACGGAGCCATCGCATGTCGTCGCCTGAAACCACCGCGTGTCCGGCGCCCTCGTCGAACGAGAAGTTGCCGCCGGGGGCTGCCAATCCATTTGTGTTCATGGTTGGCAGTCCCCGGTCCGGCACCACGATGCTCAAACGGATGGTCGCGGCGCACCCGTTGATGGCGGTCACCCGCGAGACGCATTGGATTCCCGGCATCTTTGAGCGACGGCGGGGGCTGACCGACCGCGGTCGGGTGACTACCAAAGTCGTCGAGAAGCTACGCAGCCACAAGCGCTTCGAGCAGATCAAAACGCCCCCTGAAACCGTAGTGCGGTGGATCGCCGACGAACCGCAGTTGAGCTACGCCGAACTCGTGTCGCGGCTGTTCGACCGCTACGGCGAGCGCAAGGGCAAACCGCTGGTCGGCGACAAGACGCCCACCTACGTGCGCAACATCCCCACGCTGCACCAGCTGTGGCCGCGGGCGAAGTTCGTGCATCTGATTCGCGACGGGCGGGACGTGTGCCTGTCGATGCTCAAGTGGCGCAAGGCCGACAAGGCGGCCGGGCAATTCGCCACCTGGGCCGACGACCCGGTGGTCACCACGGCCCTGTGGTGGAAGGCGCTGGTGGGGCTGGGCGTGGAGGAAGGTCGGCGGCTGCCGGATGGCTTGCACGCGGAACTGAAATACGAGCATCTGGTCGCCAACCCGGCCGGCGCCTGCCGGCAGCTGACGGAGTTTCTGGGGCTCGACTACGACCCGGCGATGGAGAATTACCACGAGGGCCGCACGCAATTCGAGGCGGGCCTGTCGGCCAACGCGGCCTGGCTGCCGCCGACGCCGGGGAGGCGCGACTGGCGGCGCGACATGGCGGCTGCCGATGTCGCGCGATTCGAGGCGGCGACAGGCGACCTGCTCGACCTGTTGGGGTACGAAAGAGCCTGTCACGACTTGCCCGCCGACGCTCGCCGCGCCGCCGACGACATCCGCGCCCGTTTTGCGGCCGAGGCCCGTGAGCGGAACTGGCGATTGCCGGAGCTGTGGTAGAGCAACCGATTGAACGCGGGCCGCTTCGTCGCCCTGGAATCTGGATACTTCGATTGTGTTGAGTCGTGACGATCTCGAACTGACGCGGCGGGACACGGCCATTCTCGCGCTGGCCGAGTTGCTCGACGACAACGCGGCGGCGGGCGTCATTCGGCAAGCCGTGCCCCACCTCGGCGTGCGGAGCGTGAGCGGCGTCTACCTGCGTTACAAGCCAGCGACCAGTTTGCTGGCGGCGTATCTGGCCGACACGCCAGCCGGCCCGCAGCACGTGCATGTCACGGCCTACCGGCGCGACGCCATCGACAAGCTCGGCAAGCACCGCCGCCGCTCACCGCAAATCGCGGAAGGCAATGCCGCGGCGGACGAGCCGGTGGTTGACGCCGACCGGGCGCTGGTCGTGTGGCCGTTTCCTGCGGATGCGGAAATCGCAGCATTGTCAGAAGTCGCCGCGCTGGGCGACGGCGCGGGGCTCGCACAGCGACTGCGGCTCGACGAACATTTGGGACGGGGCGTCACATGGCAGACGGCCCGCTACAAGCCGCAGCGGCGGTTCGTGGCGATTGGCCGTAACGACGCCGGCCCCTGCGGCGTGCTGCGGTTGTACGGCGCCGCCAACTACCGCCGCGCGCGGCGGGCGGCGAAGACGATCCACGGTTTAGGCGACGACGCCTTGCCACGCGTGCTGGCCCGCTCCGACCGGCACGCAACGTTGGTAATGAGTTGGCAGCCGGGCGTGACACTGGCCGAGTTGCTGTCGAGCGCCGACCACGCCGCCGCCGCGTCGGCCTTCGCCCAAGCGGGACGCGTGCTGGCGCGGCTGCACCGGCAGATCGGCGGCAAATTGCCCGTGCGCGACGGCGGCGTCGAAGCAGCGGCGCTGCGTCGCAGCGCCGCCGATCTTGGCCCACTCTGCCCCGATCTGCGCGACGCTGCCCGCCGCGTGGCAGAGTCGTGCGTCGAACTTCTCAGCGTCGACTCGCCGCCGGTGGCAATGTTGCACGGCGATTTGCACCTGGGCCAGATCGTCGTCGACGCCGGCGGGGCGCGGCTGATCGATCTCGATGCCGCGGCGCTGGGCGAGGCAGCGCTGGACTTGGGCAATCTGCACGCGCACCTGCAGCGCGACGCCGCGGGCGCTGGCGGCAACTGGGCGACGGACGAACTGTGGACCGCGTTGCTCGATGGTTACGCGGAGAACGCCGCGGTCCCGCCAGCGGATCGCTTGGCGGCGTGGACGGCGGCCGCTTGGTTACGGCTGGCCCACGAACCGTTTCGTTGCCGCCAGTCGGACTGGCAAGCCGCGACCGCAGCCATGCTCGACCGCGCTCTGAAATGCTTGGACGAAGACGTGCGCCTTTCGTCAGGGGCGGCGCGGCCTGCCACGCGCAGCACGCCCGCCCCCGCTGGTGTCGTCGCGCTGCGCAAGTTTGCCGAGGATCAGTCGCTGCGCTTCGCTGCTGAGGCGCTCAATGCGGCCGAGGCCGAGGTGCACGTGTCGCCGCTGGTCCGTGAGCTGCTTCGCGACGATTCATGGCAACTTGCGGAAGTTCGGCTCGCCCGCCACAAACCCGCGCGGCGCTGCCTGATCGAGTACCGTTACCGCAATGCGCGGGGCAACGAGGCGGCCGTGTTCGGCAAGATTCACGTCAAGCCGCGGCACCAGCGGAGTTGGGCGCTCCAACAGGAGTTGCAGACCGAGGGCTTTGCCGGCGACGCGGCCGACGGGATCAGCGTGCCGGCTGCCGTGGGCGTCGTCCCGCAGTGGCGCATGTGGCTGCAGCAGGGCGTCGACGGCGTTGACGGCTGGCAGGCCTTGGCCGGTCCCCGCGCGTTGCAGGTTGCCCGACAGGTCGGCGACGCGGTCGTCAAGCTGCAGCAGTCCGGGTTGCAGCCGCGCCGCGCGCACGCGCTGGCCGACGAACTTGCCATCCTCGCCGAGCGTTACGAGCGGCTCGGCCGCGAGCGGCCTGACTGGCGGCCACGTCTGGCTGCGTTGCTTGCCGGCTGCCGGCGCCTGGCGGCGCGGCTGCCTGACGCACCGCTCGCGCCGGCTCACCGCGACTTCTACCCGGATCAGGTGCGAGTCGCACGAGAGCGGATGTGGGTGCTCGACCACGATCTGTTTTGCCTGGCCGACATCCACCTGGATGTCGGCAATTTCGTCGGGCACTTCCACGAACTGGCGATTCGCGACCAACGGCGCCGCGCATCGCTCCTCGCCGCGAGCGAATCGATCGTCGAGCGGTTTCTCCAGCGCCAGCCAGCGGCAACCCGCGACGGCGTCGAAATCTGCACGACGCTGACGCTCGCCCGGCATGTGTCGATCAGCACGCAATTCCCCGCGCGGCGGTACGCTACCGAGAAAATCATCGTCGAGTGCGAGCGACGTATCGCTGCCTACTCCTATGCAGCAATCCCCGTGGATTTGGCGATCTGAACGCGACACGCGACGCCGCTTGCCTCGCCCCAAGCACGACCGCGGGGGGGATCGTCCCGCAAGCCGTCTCTCGTGCCGCAATCGCCATCGCAGCGTGCGGCGCTGTTTCTCAGCTATTGCCTGACGCCCGCACGAGCTCGACGCAGGCCACTCGTCGCAGAATTGCGATCGCGCGGCTAGCAGTCGCTAAGGTCCTCGACACAGTTGGCCCAAGCGAGCGACGTGCTGGTCGAGCTGCCGCAGTTGCCGCAACGCCGCGTGTTCCGTTATCGCAACCCAAGCTGCCTGACAGACTTCCAGGGGGCGAGTCGGTATGTTCTTCACGCCAATCGGTTCCGCGCTCGCTACGAGGCGGCCGAACGGCGGCGGCTCGTGGCGGCGGCCCGAGCGGAGCCTGCCTTGACGCCGCTCCGCAAGTCTTGGCGTGGTCGGCTGGTGCAACGCACCAAGGCCCGAGGCGGCGTGATTCTCGTGAAACTGGCCGCGAAGCCAAGCCGGTCGGCCGGCTGGACAGCGCTGACGGCAGGCCAGTACGTCAGCGGATTGACCTCCCGGTACGAGCCTGCCGTTGGCCGCCCGAGGAAATCGGTGGCGTACGCCCGTGGTTCGCCTCCCTCGGCGGTCCGCACCGACTGGCTGTCAATGATCGCCGCCGTGGGCTTCGGCCGCTTGCCGGCGGCTCGCCGCGTGTGCTCGCGCAAGCGATCGTGAATCCGTTGCCATACGCCGTCGTTTCGCCACCGCCAGAAAACGCCGTACACCGTGCTCCCATTCGGGAAGTCGCTGGGCAGCAGCCGCCACTGACACCCTGTGCGGACGACGTACAAGACGGCGTTGATCACCCGCCGCCGGTCGATCGGCGGACGACCTCGCCGCGATCTCTTCGGAAGCCGGTTCCGAATCAACTGCCATTGTCGGTCCGTCAAATCGCTGGAGTACTGCGTCTTGATCGTCATGCCACGGCTCCTCCCTGAGATTGGCGTCAAAGGACGGGAGCCGTAGCTGTTTTTCTTCAATCAGGCAATTTCAAAACACGTTCTAAGAACTAGGCCGCGGCAACGAGACGTGCGGTCCTCGCGGTATTCCTAGTTGCCATCGACTACAGTCTTCAAACTGTCCAACTGGTGTCGTGCAACGAAGAACTCATCCGACCAGATTTTTCCGAAAAACACCCTCGGAGCTTGTGCCAATTCAATCCAGCTAACGTTTCCGCAGATTCTCATCCGGTGACGGAAACCATCAGCCTTCCCATCTCTAAGATCCATCACGCCTTTGTAGAACTCAACCTGCCATTCATCCAGAGTACATTGGTCGCCGGCAACTTGTCCGCTTCCTTCGCGTTTCAGTCTAAAATCCTGAGAATCCCCAACAATCCATGACGCCAGTGGCCCCGGCCAGAGGACTGACTGATCGCTCCGCAGCCGTTCTATCAGGTGAACAATGGCTTCTTCGGCAAGCGGGGCTTGGTCAGCAAGGACGGCTGCTGCCCACATGACAAGAGGGATTGAGATCCCACCAGCCCAGTCGGTGTATTCACACCGCAATCCTGCCCTCCACTCGTCGAACGCAGAACACCAATCTCCTTGACACCACTTTGCTATCCCTGCCTTGCCGTAGAACACCGAAATGTTGTTCGCGAGTTCCTCCTGCGCTCGATGATAGTGCAGCCACGCGGCTTCGTACTCTCGAAGCCAAAGATAGACAATGCCGAGCTCGTTCGCCGTTGAAGCACTTCTGTTTTCTCGAAGATTTGTCGTTGCATTGGCAATGGCAACGTTCACTTCACCAACTTGCACGTGCTCCCATACGCGCAAAGCCATGACCATTTCCTCAATAGTTGTAGCCGGTCGAGCCGATCATCCCGCCCTGGTTATAGAACCACAGTTGAGTCTGTCCGGGCGTCAATGACCATTCGTCAAGTTGGTCTAGAAAAGTGTCGAATCCATTTTGCGAATAGGGCTTTACCCCCCTGCATGTTGAAACCCGCGATTCAGGCTCTGCGGACCGATGTATGTAGCGTCCACTCCGGTTTTGCCCGGTTTCGTTCGAATTATCCAATCTGCTCGTGTGGTGCCTGTTTGGCCAGTCAGTGCCTCTTCAAATCCTTGGTGGACTTTCGTCCCTAGCGTTGGATTTGAAAACCCATGTGGGCCCTTTGTCGGCGTTCGTGGTGCCAGCGAGACCTTCACCCCACCCAACGGCACGGGCCCGCTGGAGAGCGTGGCGGGGTCGAAGCTGACGCGAACGCGTCCGGCGTCGGTGGCCAACTCGCCCAGGGCCTTGCTCCCCGCGGCGTAGTTTCCGGCGAGGCCGAAGGCTCCGCCGACGATCTGCAGACTGTTGCCGAATCCCAGCCCGTTATTGTAGGCGTCGACCGTTCCCCGTCCAACGCTGAGGGCGTTGCTCGCCGTGTCCAGCGCCAGGGCCGTCTTGGCGGTGCGGCCGGCCCACCCGGCTTTGCTTGCGCCCGATGCCAGTCCGCCCGTCCCCAGTCCAACCAGCAACTCGGCGCCCGCCCCCGTGAGGAATCGCGACGCGGCATAGCCGTTGTCCAGGTCAGCCTGGGTCACGGTGAAGGGACCGTCGTAGAATTCCCCGGGACCCATCATCGGTTCCGATTCGGCTTCGCAAACGCAAACCCGGACAAGTTCGACGCTGACTTGCTACAACGACTCATGCGGCATCGGGCGCGGCAAACAACTCAGCACGACATCGACGCGGCAGAGCGGATGAAACACGCCCAGGTTGCAGACCGTATTCACGTGCCAGACAGTCTTCGTGCAGTTGCTACCTAGAAGGAGTGCATGCAGAGCGCACAATGCTGAGCGGTCGTTCAGAGGCGAACGAGAATTGACGTAAGTCGTTGCGCCGCAAGTAGCCGAGGCGGGACTCGAACCCGCACGGGGGTTGCCCCCCACTGGATTTTAAGTCCAGAGCGTCTGCCAATTCCGCCACTCGGCCGGATGCGCCGCGGGCCCTCGCAGAGGCCGCCCGGCTGTGCTGTACCTTAGCGATCCGGGGGCCGTTCGGCTATGGCGGACAGCGGACGGCGCTGGCGATTCGGCAGGCACGCCGCAGGGCGTTTCGCCGTGCAAACTGGACCGCAACATATGAACTCGTCGAGCGATTTGCGTGTCGCGGACCAAGCGCCGGATTCCAATTGCGACGACGAAGCTGGGACGCCGGCGTCACCGTCAGGGCGCCAACCGGGGAAAGAAAATGCCGGGGACGAAACGCGTTCGTCCCCGGCATGCATTTGTCCAAGCCATGGTTCGCCGTCGTCGCCGGCGTCCTACGCGTCGGCAGCCGCGGTTGTCGGCTCACCGGCGGAATCGGCGGGGGCTTCATCCGCTTCGGCATCGGCCTTCGTCTCGCTGGCGTCCGCCGCTTCATCGGCGTCCGTTGCTGCGGGCGCCTCGTCGTCGGCAAGCTCGCCCGGAGAGGGCCCCTCGGCCGCTCGCAACGACTTGTCCGGGTCGAAGTTCCGCGGCTCCACCTTTTGGCCGACGGTCATTTGCTCGGCGCGCTGGACGATCGCCAACGCATCTTGCATCTGGGCGTCGCTGAAGTACGGCTCGCGGACTAGGCTGCGCTGGGTGCCGGTCAGCTTGGCGGAAAGTTCTTGCCAGCTCACGCCGCTGTTGAGGTGCCACACGGCCGCCTGGGCGGCGGCGTCGGGCAGTTCGCCGTTGGCGTAGCCGCGCACAATTTCGATCACCGCTGGTTGGTCGATGAAGTCTTCGATGGGCCGAATCACGTACGGCTTGCTGGAACTGGGGTCACGCAGGCCGTGGTCGAGGCAGAGCAGGGGCACGTCGACGCGCACGATTTGCTCGGGGGCCACGTTAAAGCCGCCGCGACCGCCGCGACCGCCGCCGCGTCCGCCGCCGCGTCCGCCGCCGCGTCCGCCGCCACGACCGCCGCCGCCGCCCACGCTTTGATTCTGGCCGCCGCCGCCGAAGCCGCCGCCGCCGCCGCCGAAGCCGCCGCCGCCAAACTGGGCCAGCGCGGCTTCCGGTACGCCGATGAAGGCGTCGGGGATTTCGACATTCACGGGAGCGTCGGTCTTATTCGACAGCACGATTCGCCCGCGATGGGCGTCGCGGGCGACGAACTTGGCGTCGACCAAACCCTGCTCCATCGCATCGAAGAGATTCATTGGCGCGGGATTAGCTTCAACGCCCGCCGGGCTCGCAGCGCGGCAATTGGCGAAGGGGGCGAGGGTCTCGCCAAGCACAAACAAAACCGCCCAAGCCAGGGGCAAGATGCGTTTCATAGCGGGGCCGCTTCTCGAATTGGAGTCGGTAAGAAATCGTTCTAAATGCAATCATTCGACGCCGCGGCTACGGCGTGCCGCGGGCGCAAGGCCGCCAGCAGTTCCGGAGCGGGCAGCAGAGATATCCTCCAGCATAAACAGCCAAGGGCCGGAATTCCAAGAAAAAGGCCCCGTTTCGGGGGCTCGCCGAGTGCAATAATTGGGGAGAGTCGCCCGGCCTGGCTCGCCGGCGGTCGCCGGCGGGCACCACGCCGGCCGGGTCGCCGCGGGTTGCTTGTCCGCGAAAATTAGCCCCGGCTTTCCCGCTGGGCCCGCCGTCCGCCCCGTACTGCTCGTGGCTCCCCGCCGCTATGTCTGCCGCCGCCCCTGCCGTCAGCCGCCGCTGGATCGTGTCGCCCTGGTGGGACCTGGCGTACATCGTCGTGACGCCATTGGCGATTGTGCCGATTGTGCTGGTGGCGGTGCGGCAGGTGTTCACGCCCGAGCAGGTCTTGCTGTGGGCGATCGCGTTTGCCTCGTTGGGGCATCACCTGCCCGGATTCATGCGAGCGTACGGCGATCGCGAGTTGTTCGCTCGGTTTCGTTGGCGATTTCTGCTGGCCCCGCCGTTGATCTTTGCGGTGGCGCTGCTGTTCACCCCGCCGCCTTGGCTCGCCCAAAAGCTGGGACTGTCGTGGACGCACCTGCACGGGCTGGAGCTGGTGCTGCTGGCCTGGGGCACGTGGCATGGGCTGATGCAGACCTACGGCTTCATGCGGATCTACGACTTGCGGCGCGGCGAGAACGATCGCTGGACCGCCCGTCTGGATCACGCGTTGTGCGTCATGATCTTCCTTGCCGGGGTGGCGTTTAGCGACGTGCGCGTGTACGGCATCGCCAACGCGATGTGGCAATCGGGACTGCCGACGTTTGGACCGCAGACGCTGGCCAACGTGCGGTGGGTCGTTGGCGCCGCGGGGGCGGTGGTCGCTGGGCTCTATCTGGTCGATCTGGTGCGGCGCGTGCGCAGCGGCCGGCCCGTCAACGGCATCAAGCTACTGCTGGCCGGGATCACCGGGTGGTTCTACTGGTACTGCGGAAGGTTGTCGACGAATCTGCTGATCGGCGTCGCCATGTTCGAGATCTACCACGCCGTCCAGTACGACGCGATTGTGTGGATTTATAATCGGCGACTGCTGGCCCGGGCGGGCGAGCGATTCGGGCCGTTGGCGTTCTTGTTTCGGGACCGTTGGACGATGCTCGGCGTCTATCTGGCGCTGATCGCCGGGTATAGCAGCCTGCGGCTGATGACCGGGAGCTCGGGCGACTACATCTTCCGCGGCGGCACTGACGCATTCCAATGGCTGTACGCGGCGTTCGCCGCATCGGCCACGTTGCACTTCTACTACGACGGATTCATTTGGAAAGTCAGCGAAAGCAAGACCCAGGACAATTTGGTCGACGAGCCGGGCGGTTTGCCCACGTTCGAGCGCATGGTGCCGGGGCTACTGCACGCGGGCAAGTGGGGCGCGTTGCTGGCCGTGATCGCGCTGCTGGTCGGCGCCGAATGGCGGACCCGCGGCGAGGACCCTGTTGCTCGCAGCCGTGAACACTTTGCCGCCCTGTACCGCCTAACGCCCAACGTGCCCGAAGCTCAGCAGGCCTCCAGCACACTCGCGCTGGCGGAAGGCCACGTCGACCAGTCCGTCGAGCTGGCGCGGCAGTCAGTGCAGTTGCGTCCGCGCTCCCACGCGGCCCACAACAACTACGGGGTTGCGCTCTTGGCCAGCGGCGACGCAGCCGCAGCACGCGATGCGCTGGTCATAGCACGGCGCCTGGCCCCCGGCGAATGGCGCTACGCAACGGATCTGGGCATGGCGCTCGCGGCGGCGGGCGAACCAAACGAAGCCGAGCAGGAATATCGTGCGGCCGTGGAGTTGGCGCCGGGCGAACTGGAACCGCGGCTGCGGCTGGCCGAGTTGTTGCTGCAGCAGGGGGACGCCGATGCCGCGCTGGTCGAATTGGACGCGGCCATCGAACTGGGCGCCGATGACGCCCAGACGCAGGTCACGCTCGGCCGGGCCCTGCGCGTGGCGGGACAATTCGAGCGGGCCGAGCAAACGCTCCGCGCGGTCGCCGACAAGCTGCCCGACGACGCCGAGGTCCATTTTCAGTTGGGCTTGCTCCAACTCCAGCAGAATCAACCGCACCGCGCGGTCGCGCCTTTGATGCGCGCGGCGAAGCTGTCGCCCGACGACTACGCAATCCGCATGCAATTGGGCGACGCCCTGTTCGTGTTAGGCAAGACGCCGCAAGCCATCGACGCCTACCAAAAGGCCGCGCAACTCAATCCGGACAGCGTCGCCGCGTGGACGAGCTTGGCCGGCGCCTACCAGCGAGCGCGCCGGTTGGCGGACGCCGAGGATGCTTATCGCCAGGCGCTGCAGTTGGCGCCCGAGAGTCGGCCGCTGCGGGAAGACCTGGCGGCCCTGCTCACGAGGACGGGGCGGACTGACGAGGCCCAGCAAGTGTTGGCGCCGTGACCGCCGAGCGCGGGCCGGTCAACTCCAGCAGGGCGATCTCCGGGGGGCAGCGCCACCGCAGCGGCGTCTTGCCCGCCACGCCGCGCGACACGTGCAGCACGGTCTCTCCCCGTTTGAACACCCCGCAAGCGTACTTGGCGCCAAATCGGCTCGGGCTGGCCACCGGCCCCAACACCGGCAACTGCACCTGCCCCCCGTGCGTGTGACCGGCGAGCGCTAGGTCAACATCCGCGCGCTGACACCAGCCGAACTGGTCGGGCGTGTGCACCAACGCCACGCGGAACTGCGGCAACTCGCTCCGCGGCGGCAGGGCCGACACGTCCGGCGCCGGCGGCAGCCACGGCAGTTCGTTGCCCAGGAGCATCGTCGGCACGCCGTTCCACTCGGTGCGCACGGTGCGCCCGCTCAGGCAAATCAGCCCCGCGTCGACAAGCAGCTCGCGCGTGCGGTCGGTCGTGACGAAGTCGTCGTGGTTGCCCAGCACGAAGTAAACGCCCAGCGGCGCGGTCAACTGACCCAGCGTGGGCGCCAGCCACGGCCAGCACTCGGGCTCTTCGACAATGTCGCCGGTGATCGCCACGACGTCGGGCCGCAGCGCGTTCACGTGCGCCGCCAGTTGTTCATAGAAACCCAGCCCCACCCGACCGGTCATGTGCAAGTCGGTGATGTGGGCGATCGTCAGGCGCTCCAACTCCAACGGCAGCCGCGGCACTTCCAACTGCCGCAGGTCGACGCTCAGCGTGAGCGCCTCGTTCCAGGGCCACAAGTCGCACACCTTGGCCTTCCAGCCGTACAACGGGCGTTGGCCCAGCTCGGCGGCCACGTCGGTCACTTCGCTGGCGTGGGCCCGCTGCACGCGGGGATCGTAGCGGCGCGTTTCCTGCCACGGTTTCCAGGCCAACGTGGTCGCGCCCAACGCCAGGCACAACCACAGGTAGCCGGCCGCGAAGTTGTCGGCGTCAAAGGGGGCCCAGGCGGCCCACTCGGCGGGCCACAATTGCCAAGCCGTCGCCAGCGGCAGCGAGCACGCCAACAGAAAACAAGTGAGGGTCAAACCATCGACCACGGGTCGCGGCCCAGCCCACGAGTGGATGCGATTCACCAGACCCAACCACAGCAGTCCGTGCCCCAACAGGGCAATCGCAATGGCAAGGGCTAAGACAGCGGGGTGCATCACGGGCGAGGGAGCGAGCGTGCAGGTGGCGCGGCGACAGGAACCGGCGATGATACCCAGAACCAACCGCCAGTGAAACGCGCGTCACGCCGCCCGTTGCTGCTCCGCCGGCGACTGGGGACGCTGCTTCCCCTGGGCCAGTTCCCACAGGCGAGCTTGCTTCATGAAACTGTAGAAGGCGCTGGACCATGCCACCTGCAGGCCGACGACCCCGTCGAGGAACCCGCGGTGAATCACGTAATCGCGGAAGAAACGCAGCGGCGGCTGCAACAGCAGGCGGCGGAAGCTCGGCTGCCGGCCCGCGGCCAGCCATTGCTCGGCCTGCACCTGCGAGTATCGATCCAGCTTCCGCAGCCAGTCGCCCCACGACCAAAACGTGTAGTGATCGAGTCGCTGGGCAAGCGTGCCCACGCGGCCGGTGGAAATCTCGACCTCGCCGTGATCGCTGGGGCCGTGGTAGCGTCCCAACTCCCGCCGAAACAGCCGCAGCACGCGGTCGCGGCCCCAGTCGGTGTGGCGCACCGGGTGGCCCATCAAATGGTTGTTGCGATAGACCCAGTAACCGTCCTGCTGGGGGCCGCGGGCAAGTAGCTCCTGAATCTCCGCCGCCAACTCGGGCGTCACCCGTTCGTCGGCGTCGACAATCAGCACCCATGGATGGGCCGCCTGGGGAATCGCCCAGTTCTTGAAGTCCCCGGAGGTGCGGTAGTCGCGCTCGATGATCCGGCAGTCGCCGCGATTGCGCACATACTCCAACGCGCCGTCGGTCGACCCCGAATCGGCGACCAGCACTTCATCGGCAACCAACTGCGCAGCGTCAATGCAGGCAGGCAGATTGGCCAATTCGTTCTTGGCGGGGATCAGGACGGTGAGTCTTGCGGTCGTTCGGCTCATCCCACGATCTCGGGCTGACAAGGCGCTAATTGCCGTACTTCTCGTAGCTTCGCTGCAGCTCATCCATCGAGGGAACGCCCGCGTCGTTGGGCGAATACTGGTAGTCGGGCTCCCACATCCAACTCAGTACGCTGCAGCCGCTCAGCAGAGAGCAGGCGCCGATGCATATGACGATCGTACGCAGTCGATTGCGGAACACGGGCAGAACCTCCGGGGGACGAGCATCGGTCGGGCGGCAAATGGTACCGGCCCGGCGCCTGCCGACCCAGGCCAGTTGGCAGGCGGGACAAATGTGCCCGCATGCGAACAGGAATCGCGAAGTTGCGCAGTTACGGCAAGAATCGCAGCGATTCCGTTGAGTCTGGGTCGCAACCCCGCGATGATTAGACACTGCGTTCCTCCCACAGACTCCAATAAAAACGTCCGCCAACGGCCGCGATGCCCGGCCCGGCGGCGGCACGCTCCCCCGTCCCGGAACCTGCGACGATGAAATTGACGTGTCGATTCTTTGCTAGCATGATCGCCCTCGCCCTCGCGGCAGTCGCCAGCAGCGCCCGCGCGGCCGAAGTGGGCGAGTCCCTCCCCCGTGTCGGCGACGAGATTGTCGTCTGCGGCCAACTGTTCCATACCACGGCGCCCGTCGTGCTGTGGATGGACCCCGGCGGATACGACGCCTACCGCGTCGAACGCCGATTCAGCCCCTATGATCGCAGCGACTGGCGGCATAGCGTCGAAGACGCCAAGCTCGATACGCCCAACCGCTACGGTCTGCGAACCGACGGGCTGACCGACGAGCAGCGGGAGCAGTTCCGCGGCGGCGGCTGGGACCTGCCCGCGCTGCAAGAGACCGTTGACCAGTTCGTTATCCATTACGACGTGTGCGGCGTGAGCCGCACTTGCTTCAAGGTGCTGCACGACGCCCGCGGACTGAGCGTGCATTTCATGCTCGACGCCGACGGGACGATCTATCAGACGCTCGACCTGAAGGAACGGGCCTGGCACGCCACGACCTCCAACTCGCGATCGGTGGGCGTGGAAATCGCCCACATCGGGGCCTACCCGGCGAACGACGACGGCGTGCTGCAGCGGTGGTACGTCCCGCACGGCGACGGCGGCGTCATGTTACGCCCGCCGGTCAAAGAAACCGGCTTCCGCACGCCAAACTTCGTCGGCCGCCCGGCGCGCGAGCAGCTCGTCACCGGCACGATTCAGGGGCGCGAGCTGGTGCAGTACGATTTCACTCCGGAGCAATACGAATCGCTCGCTAAGCTCACCGCCACGCTGTGTACCGTGTTCCCGAAGCTCCAGTGCCGCTATCCGGTCGACGAGGCTGGCCAGTTGATTCCGCACAAGCTGCCCGACGAGCAGCTCAATGACTACCAGGGCGTGTTGGGCCACTATCACATTCAGACAAACAAGACCGACCCCGGACCCGCGTTCGATTGGGAAAAAGTGATCGGCGAGGCGCAAACGCTGATGCAGTAAAGCCCCGAACAGAGCGCCGAGAAAGAAGCGGGCGCCCCACCGCCGAAGGGCGGGACCCAACTGACAACAGGGCATTTGCCCCACACACGCAATCCACGGACGGCAATGCGTCAAAACTGACATTTTCACTCGGATTTCAAAGGAATGCGCCTTTCACCGACTGCCGGCATCCCTTTCAATGCCAGCAGACGACTGCGGGACCCCGCAGCCCTTTCGACGTGGCGTCGCGGTCGCCGACGCGGCCCCATTCAATTCTCGGAGACGATTTCGTCTCCCGCTTTCGAGTCATTCACCACGTGGCGTTGATGTTGCCGCATCTTTGGCGTCGGATGTCGCTTGGTACGCGCTGCGCCCAAGCTTGCCTGGCCGTTGCTGCGCTGGCGGCGTCGGCCTGGGGCGATTCCGCGACGCGCCCTAATGTCATGTTGATCATGGGCGAGGACCACGGTCTGCAGTTGGGCGCCTATGGCACGTCCGGCATCGAGACTCCCAACCTCGACGCCCTGGCCGCCACGGGAACGCGTTTTGAGAACGCCTACGTCACAGTGCCCACCTGCTCGGCCTCCAAGGCGGCCATGTTCACGGGCGTCTACAACCACCTTACCGGCGCCGTGCACAACGTGCAGGAATTCGTCGGATCCGCCGAGGAACTGGCCGCCGCCAATCCCACGTGGTACGCCAATCCCAACTCCGCGTACAACCGCCTGGCCATCGCCGAACAATATCCGACGCTGATCGAGGTGCTCAGCACCGCAGGCTACTACACCGGCACGCAAAACAAGTTTCATCTGAGCCCCCACACCAAGTTCCCTTACGACGAGTGGGCTGTCGGCAACGACGCCAACAACGTCGACGGCTTCATCGACAACGCTCACCTAGCCGAGAAACCCTGGTTGCTGGTGCATCATGTGAAGCACCCGCACCGCCCGTTTCCGACCACCCTCACGGTCGATCCCGGAACCGTCCCGCTGCCAGGCTTTCTGCCCGACTCGGAGGCCGCCCAACTGGATTGGGCGGAATACCTCTCAGGCGTGGAGCATGCGGACAAACAAGTCGGCGACGTTCTGAAGGCGCTGGAGGGCAGGGACGATCTCGCCAATACGGTTGTCATTTACATTGGCGACCACGGCCCCGCCTATCACCGCGGCAAGTTGTCGACGTACGAATTTGGCCTGCAGGTGCCGTTGATTGTCTCCGGGCCTGGCATTCAGCAGGGCGCCGTGGCGGATGAGTTGTTCAGCGGCGTCGACTTGATGCCAACCCTGCTGGACCTGTTGGGCGTCGAGGCGCCGGAGTTTCAGCAGGGCCTCTCGCACCGACTTGCGCTCGCTGGTGATCCGTACGCCATCGGACACGACTACTTGGTCGGCGCGGTGAAGACCGACCGGTCGATCAGCGACGGTCGCTATCAACTCATCAGTATGCCCGATCCCAATGCAACGGCTATGCCCCCGGACAATCGCGAGTTCGACATCTGGGGTAATCGCGTTTACCAGGACATCGTCGCCAACAAGGACGACCCAGCCTACGCCGACGCGTACCGATATCTCGATGCGGCCGACGCGAATCTGCCTGACTACAGCCGACCGGAGTTCGAGTTCTACGACCTGGACGCGGACCCGTGGGAGTTGAATGACTTGGCGTCCAGTCCAACATTCGCGCCCCATATCAATCGCATGAAGACGGCCCTGCAACTGTGGGGCTACCACAATGCCGATCCCGACGTGCAACTGTATCGCACTCAGGCAGCACCGCCGCAGCGACTGCCGCACGACGCGATCTCCATCCATGACGACTTCTCCACGCCGAGCGGCCCGCTGAGCGGTGCGGGAGGGTGGACGACGCGACAATTTGGCCGCAATGGCGAAGACTTTGCCATTCAGTCGCCGGGCGTCATCGATGCGCCTCCCGGCTACCAGGTCGTGGCCACCCATGATGACGCGACTGTGGGATACGGCGACGACTTCTCGGCCTCGGTCGACGTGCAATTCGATCGCCCCGGCGTCGGCGCCGGATTGTTGTTCGGCTATGTCGATGAATTGAACTTCTACCGCTTCGAGTTGCTCGACGGCTCGGTGATGGCCGACGGCGGACTCGACAAAGACGTCCGTTTGGTCCGACACGTCGGCGGAGTCGAACAAACGTTGCTGGTTGACACAGCGCTGCCCAACTACGCCGGCGGTTGGTATCGCGTGCAAGCCGATTTCACCGCGGCCAGCCAATCCGTCGCGCTGGGCGTCTTCGATGATTTGGGCGCCCCCTATTTCCAACAGACATACGCGCTGCCGGCGATGCTGCCTGCCGAGAGCCAGCTTGGCATCGTCACGACTCTCGCGAATGGGGCGCAGCTCGACAACTTCACCGTCGAAATTCCCGCTTACGTGATTCCGCCGCGCGTCGACCGGCAGGACGACTTTACGAGCCGCACCGGTCCGCTCAACGAAGACCCACGCTGGACGACACGGATCTTTGGCGCCCAGGGCGCCGACTTTGAGCAGTTGGGGCAAACGGTCGACGCGCCCGGGGGGTTCCGCGCTTTGGCGACTTACGACAAAGCCGATTACCAGGCAGGAGATCACTTCACCCTGAGCGCCGACGTGCAATTCGACCCGTCGCCCGGCGTCGGCGCCGGGGTCGTGTTTGGCTATCTCGACAACGACAACTTCTTCGAGTTCCAGGTGCTCGACGGCCGCACCTCGGCCGGGGGCGGCCCGGGAAAAGACGTTCGGCTCGTGCAGCGCTCCGGCGGCGTCGAAACCGACCTGCTGCTGGTCACCGACCTGGTCGACTACGCTGGGGGGTGGTACACGACCGCCGTCGACTATCTTTACGAGACCAGGGAATTGGCACTGACGATCACGGACGAATCGGACAACGTGTTCTTCCAGGCGACCCAGGTGTTGGCGGAGGCGATCGCCGACCATTCGCAATTTGGCATGAGTAGCTATCTCGCGAACATGGCGAAATTCGATAATTTCCAAATCACGGTGACGCCCAGCGGGATGCTGCCTCAGCTAGCGCTTCTGGGCGACTTCAACGGCGACGATCAACTGGACCAGGCCGACGCAGATTTGCTGATGGCCGCGTTCGGTGCGAGTACGGCCGAGACGGCACAGTTCAATCTGGTGCAACCTGACGAGACCATCGACGCCGCGGATCTGGACTACTGGCTGACGCAAATCAAGCCGGTTGTCGACGCGAGCAATCTTGCCGCGTGGTCGGCGGATTACGGCGACGCGGGAGACGGCGGCCTGCCGGTTGCCGGCGTAGAGTTCCTGCAGTGGCAGCGCCTGGCAGCCGCCGAAATGGATCTGCACGCCCTGGCGGCCAGCAGCAACGTTCCCGAACCCGCGACCTATCTCTTGCTCGTCACCGGCGGGCTGCTCGCACTGGCGGCCCGGCCGCGGCGCACCGCGGCGTCAAACTAGGACGAGCCGTTCGCGGCCAGCGTTTCCAGTCGGCCCTGGCGAAACGCTTCGGCCATCGCCTTGGGCACCTCGGCCTGGGCGGCGAACACGGCGGCACGGTTGCCCGCCACGGCGGCCTTCATCTCCTGCTCGCGAGCGATCGCGTTGGCGCGGCGTTGTTCGGCAAGGGCGCGGGCCTTGCGGGTGTCGGCCTCAGCCTGATCGGCTTGCAGCCGAGCGCCGATGTTCTCGCCAATGTCAATATCGGCGATGTCGATCGACACAATCTCGAACGCGGTGTGAGCGTCGAGCCCCCGCGCGAGCACCGCTTTGGAAATTCGATCGGGGTTCTCCATGACCTCCAAGTGATCGGCCGCGGAGCCAATGGCGGTGATGATGCCCTCGCCCACCCGGGCGATGACCGTCTCTTCCGTGGCGCCGCCGATGAGCTGCTGCAGGTTGGTCCGCACCGTCACGCGGGCGCGAATCTTCAACTCCACGCCGTTTTTCGCCACGGCCGAGAGCGTCGTTTTGGGCGATTTGTCGGGGTCGGGGCAATCGATGACTTTGGGGTAGACGCTCGTGCGCACGGCATCGAGCACGTCGCGGCCGGCCAGGTCGATCGCGGCCGCCCGGTCGAAATCCAAGTCGATGTCGGCCCGATGCGCAGCGATGATCGCGTCGATCACCCGCGGCACGTCGCCGCCGGCCAGGTAATGGGCCTCCAGCCGGCGGGTGGTGATGCCGGTTTCGGGATCGGTTCCCACGCCGGCCTGCATGGCCATGATCTTGGCGTCAACGATCGTCGCCGCATTGACTTGCCGCAGCCGCATGCCGATCAAATCGAACGGGCTGACGCGGGCGTTGGAGGTGTAGGCCCTGATCCACAGGCCCAACACGTTGAACAGCAGCATGGCCAGGACAAGCAGAATCAGTACGGCGACAACTGCCGCCACGCCCCACATGATCTGCCAGCCATTCACCCCAAAGAGAGGCAGCGCGATTGAGTTCATCCCGGACGTTCCTTCCAGCCGGACAGGGGGGAGCGAAAACGCGAGTGCGTCATCTGAGATGATACGCGATTGACGGCGCGAACGCCACGCTGCGACGGGATGGCATTGCGGCAAAAAAACCGCGTCGAGACGAGACGCAGGCGAGCGGGCAGGGCAGCCGCGGCTACTCCACGATCTCGTCCTTCTTGATGTCGTACTTCTCCAACAGGCGATACAGGCTGCGCCGACTGATGCCCAACGACCGTGCCGCCCGCAGTTTGTTGCCGTGCTCGCGGGTGAGCGTCTGCACCACGTGGGCCCGCGTGATCGCCGCCAGGTCCGCCTCGGGATCCATCATGGCCGCTTGCGGGTCGTGCTCGGCGGCGAGCACCTCCGCGGGCAGATTCTCGCGTTTCAGCACCTCGTCATCGGACAGGATCTTCATCCGCTCGATCGCATTGATCAACTGCCGCACATTGCCAGGCCAGTGGTAGCGTCGAATCGCGTCGATCGCGGGTTGCTCGAATTGCCACCCGGGGCCCCGCAGATGATCGGCGATCAGCATCACATCGTCGCTCCGCTTGCGCAGCGGCGGCAGATCGATCGTCATGATATTGATGCGGTAGTACAGGTCGCTGCGGAAGCGGTGTTCCTCGACCTCATGAGCCAGATCGCGATTGGTAGCGGCGATCACCCGCACGTCGACGCGGCGTTCCTTGAGCGAACCCACGCGCCGCAGCGAGCCGTCCTCCAGCACCCGCAGCAATTTCGGCTGCAGGGCGGGGGCCAACTCGCCGATTTCGTCGATGAACAGCGTGCCGCCGTCGGCGACCTCGAACAGACCCGGCTTGGCGGCGCTGGCGCCCGTGAACGAGCCCTTTTCGTGCCCAAACAGCTCGCTTTCCAGCAGCGGCTCGGGCAGCGCAGCGCAGTTGATCACGACCAGCGGCTTGTCGGCCCGCGGGCTGGCCTGGTGCAACGCCCGGGCGACCAATTCCTTGCCCGTACCGCTCTCGCCCTGAATCAGGATCGGTTTGTCGCTGGGGCCGGCGCGGTCGATCAAGCGAAACACCGACTTCATGGCGGCCGAGTCGCCGATCATCTGGTGATCGGCTTGCTGGCGGCTGATCAGCGTGCGCAGTTGCTGGTTTTCCCGCCGCAGTTTGCGCGTTTCCAGCGCCTTTCGCAGCACGGCATCCAGTTGCTTCATCCGCACGGGTTTGGTGAGGAAGTCGCTGGCGCCCAGCTTCATCGCCTCCACGGCGGTTTCGATCGTGCCCTCGCCGGTCAGCATGACCGCTTCGGTGTCGGGGCTCTCCTGCTTGAGCTTCTCCAGCAGGGCGATGCCCGACATGCCCGGCATGGCCATGTCGAGCACGGCCAGCTGGAAATCGCGGTCGCGCAGCAGCGGCAGGGCGGCCTCGCCCGCCTCGGCGTCGCTGACGCGATACCCCAGTTCGCCGAAGTAGCGGACCATGCCGCGACGCAGTTCGTCGTCGTCGTCGACCAGCAACAGTTCTACAGTCGGTGTCAGCGTTTCGGACATGGGTATCAATCTAGCACGGGTGGTGCTGGCAGGGGAGCGGGAGACGGCTCACGCGATGCCATGAACGCGGCAATGGCAAACCACGGGTTCTCGGCAGCAGCGGTAACGAAAGCAGAAGTCGCGGCAAGTTCAGCTCGGCGCTCCGAGCACAGCGACGATTCGTGCCAATGCAAACGGCGGGCCAAGCAGCGTAATCGCCCGGTGGCGGCGATTGCCCCGGGAGATTCGAACCGCGACGTCTGCCGCATCGGCCCGACGCCCCCTGCCGCACTCTGTGGCAAAGCGGGCAAGTGTGCGGCATCGCACACGCACATCGACGGTGTCGCGCATGCCGCCGCCCAGCCGATGGTAGCCAGAAACCAGCTCTCTCGCGAATTCCCGCGGCAAGGGGGCACATACCGCGGTTGGCACACCGGTTGCGTTCCCTGCTGTTCGCCCTCGCGGCCCCGCCGCCTACTGATCGATCCTTGCCGTGTCACAGGAGTTTTTAGCATGGCGCATGACGTCCCAACTCGCCAGTACGCCGACGCCGTCCATGCCGACCATCGCGAACTTGCCGGTCTGCTCAGCGATATTCGCACCGAATTCGCCAACGACGAGCGGAGCAAGCTGCGGCTGGAGAAGCTAGTCACCCAGCTCTCGGAGCTGTGCGAAGCGCATTTCCGCCGCGAAGAGGAAGGCGGCTACATGAAGGAAGCCGTCCAGCAGTCCCCGCTGCTGGCGACCAAAGCCAGTGCATTGGAAGCCGAGCACGAAGACCTGCAGGAGCAGATCGAGAAGCTACGCATCTTGATCCACTCCGGCGTCGAATCCGCCGCCTGGTGGGTCCGTGTGCAAAGCGATTTCAACAACTTCGCCAAGCAGATCAGCCGGCACGAGTCCGAAGAAAACGCCCTGCTCCAGGAAGCGTTCTCGCAGGACATCGGCACGAAGGACTGAGCGCTCGCGGCTGTGCGGCCGCACCGGCCGCGCCTGCCCCCGAGCCGCGGGAGCCTCCTCGACCGATCCGCTCATTTGCGAAGCGGCGTGCCATGCCCTCGGCGACGCAGCCGAGGGCATGCTGTTGCGCGATTGCTTCCTGCGGACGGCTTCTCCCGTCAGCCAACCGGTGACTTATGCGCTGGCCGCCTGGGCGGTTCGCGCGAGCACGCCGCCGCAGGCGTCGGCCACGTCGTCGACGCTGATAGCCCGCATCGCGGCGTTGTCAGCCGACCGCCGCTGCCGCGCCGGGCCGGCCTGGTAGTACGCCTGCACGCGGGCATTGGCGGCCCCGTACGCGCCGCACCACTCGGCGCGGCTGGCGCCGTGCAGACTGACGGTGGGCGTGTCGACCGCCACCGACAGGTGCATTGGCCCCGTGTCGGAGCCCACGAACAGCCGCGCCCGCCGCGTGACCGCGGCCAATTGCATCACCGTGGTCGCCGGGGCCAGTCGAGCCGCGCCGCCCGAGGCGGCGACGATCTGCTCGGCCAGCAGTCGTTCGCTCGCCGGGCCCCACACGGCCAGGCTCACCAAGCCGTGCTCCTCGCGGAGCCGCTGGGCAAGTTGGCCGTACCGCTCGGCCGGCCACAGCTTCGAGGGCCAGCCGGCGCCCGGGTTGAGCACCGCGTACCCGCGCCGCGGCAACTCCTCCGCGGCAATCAGTCGCTCGGCAAAGGCGCCGTCGTCCTGCGTCTCCGGCAGGTCGAACCGCACCCGCGGCTGGGTGATCCCCAGCGGGGCGAGGATCCCCAGATAGTGGTCCACCACATGGTTGGCCCGCACGGGGGTCAGTTCATTGTGAAACAGCTTGCTCAGCTCGCGGCCATCGCGGCCCGCCACGCCCAATCGCCGCCGGGCGCCGCTGAGGTACGCCACCACGGCGCTTTTGGTCAAACATTGCAGGTCGACGGCAATCTCAAACTGCAGCGCGCGCAGCCGTCGGCGCAGGTCGAGCACCGCCCGGGCGGACTTCAGCCACCGCCGCTGCACGCCAATCACGTGATCGATCGCCGGGTGCCCCGCGAGCAGCTCGGCGTTGCGGCCCTCGACGACCCAGCCGATTTCCGCGTCACCAAAGGCGTCGCGCAGCGCACACGCCACGGGCAAGCCATGCACCACGTCGCCCAGGGCGGACAGTCGGACAATCAAGATCCGCGGACGCGGACCGAGCACGCGGGTAACGGGCGGGGCGGGAGAACTCATGCGGACAACGGCGGGGCTAGCGGTGCCGGGGCGAGGAGAACGGGCCGCAAGGCTAGCAGGCGCCGCGAAATGCGACAACGCCGACCCCGCCGCCAGCACTGGGATCGCTCCCCGAGCCGGACGGCCGCCCCGTCCGGGAAATCGCGGCAAGCACGCACCGCGGCGCCGTCCCGGACGGCGTGGCCGTCCGGCTGGGGCGGTGCAGGTTTGTGAGATCGCGGGCGGCGAGGCATGATAGCAGTTTCGGAATCGCGCCCGCCGGCGCGCCCATCCGCCAACTCGCCCTTTCTGCTTGCCCCACACTGAAAAATGCCGCATCGCGTTGCCGTTTTCATGGGAACCCGCCCCGAGGCCGTCAAGATGGCGCCCGTCGCCGCCGCGCTGCGGGCTGCCGACGACTTCGAGCCGGTGGTGATCAACACCGGCCAGCACCGCGAGATGATCCAGCAGGTGATCGACCTGTTTGGGATCGCGGTGGACGATTCGCTCGACACGATGCAGCCCAACCAAACGCTGGCCGGGCTGTCGGCGCGGCTGATCGAGCGGATCGACGCGGCGCTGGGGAAGTGGGAACCCGACTTCGTGCTCGCCCAGGGCGATACGACCACCGTGTTGTGCGCGGCGCTGGCGGCGTTCTACCGCGGCGTGCCGGTGGGGCATGTCGAGGCGGGGCTGCGGACGGGCAATCTCCGCTCGCCCTTTCCCGAGGAAGCGAACCGCCGGCTGGTCAGCCGCATCGCCGATCTGCACTTCGCCCCCACGACGGCTGCCCGCGACGCGCTGTTGGCCGAGGGCATCGCCCCGCAGCAGGCGCCGCTGACCGGCAACACGGTCATCGACGCCCTGCAGTTGGAGCTGGACCGACAACGTCAAGCGGCGGTGCAAGCGGCGCTGCACTCGGAACTGGCGGAGTTGGTCGGCCCCGGCTTTGGCAACCGGCCGCTCATGCTGATCACCGGTCATCGCCGCGAGAACATCGGCCGGGGCTTTGACGAGATCTGCACGGCGCTGGCCGAGCTGGCTGGCGAGTTCAGCGATGCGTTGTGGATCTACCCGGTGCATCTCAACCCGCGGGTGAAGGACGTCGTGCACCAGCGGCTCGGCGCGCTGGACAACGTGCGGCTGATCGCGCCGCTGCCGTACTCGCAGTTCATCGCCCTGGCGGCGGGCAGCCGGCTGATTCTGACCGACTCGGGCGGCGTGCAGGAGGAGGCCCCCACCCTGGGCGTGCCCGTGCTGGTGATGCGCGACACGACCGAGCGGCCCGAGGGCGTGGCCGCCGGCGCGGTCCGCCTGGTCGGCGCCAACGCGGCGACGATCACTGCCGCCGCCCGCGAGTTGCTGACCGACGAAGCCGCGTATGCAAAGATGACCGGCATCGCCAACCCCTACGGCGACGGCAAGGCGGCCGAGCGGATTCTGGCGGCGATGCGCGAGTTTCTGACGCGGTGAATTAGTCCGGATTCGTAAGTCGCCAATGCTAGTGTCGGGCCAATGCGTTTCACGATCCGCGATCTTCTGTTGATAATGGCGCTGTTCGCAGTGAGCGTTGCGATTGTTCAGCTGCCCTTCAAGACTGTTGTGGTCGTCGTCTGGTCAGAAGCGTTCGTGGCGTTCTATGCATGGCTGTTCTCGCGGCGACTTCGCATCAAAGTTGCCTCGGTCACCGCCGCCCTCGCCGCAACGATTGGGTTTGTCATTGGGCAAATTGCCATTCACGTGACGCCGTCGTCGTTATACGACGCTCTTCTGCAGTGGGATATGAAGACGGCCCAACCCGCCGACCAGTTGACCGCCACCTGGACCTACATGAAATCCATCCTTCAGATGAGCGGGTTTACAGGATTCGTGGCCGGCCTGTTGATCGCGCGACGTCGGCAGTTCGTCGAGAATCGTGGTTCGCCGCATTGACGCCAATTTAACGCCCATCAACAAACACGGCTGAGCCGCGACCTAGCCAGGTCGCCGGCGGCCCCGCGGACAGGCTTTTCCATTGTGAACTCCGCTCTCCCGACCAGTTGGCGCTTCTCGCTCCGCGACTTGCTCGCGGCGACGACGGTCATCTGCGCGGCGTTGGCATTGGCCCGCGCGCCCAGCGTCGTGTGGTGTGTGCTGTTCGGGACCCTCGTGTGCAGCGCCGCCGGCGCGACGCTGCTGCGGCCGCGGGGGCTCGTGCTGGCCGCGGCGGTCGGGCTCGCGGTGGGGGCGTTTGCCGGCATGCTGGTTACGCTGCTGTGGCTGCAGTCGTCCGCTATTCCGGCGGTCTCGCGGCTGGTCGCCGGCGGGGAAAATGCTGGCGACGACCAGTTTCTGGCGTCGGTGCTGGCGGGTTTCCAGCTTTGCGTCTCGGTCTTCGCGGCCCTGGGAGTGATCACCAGCGTCGCCGTCTGGCGCCATGCGGGACGCCACGAGAATCCAACCGCCCCGCGCGGCGACGAGTGGGAGCACGACAAGATCGCCGCCTGGGAGGACCAGCAACTCGCGCAGCGCGAAGAACGAGCGCCAATCGGATAACATCGACGGAATCGGGGAGGGCCGCTTGGCGCCAAACGGCCTTGCGCTTGCTTTTCGCCCGGCCCCCGCGTCACAATCAGGTTCTACCGCTGGAACAGCTCTTTTGCCTGAAGGGAAGCAGCAGACCGTCGCGTCGGAACGCAGAGGTTTCCCCGGGGCCGCATCCCCCCTCCCCTAACCCCTCCCCGCCAGGGGGAGGGGGACAAACCGGGGCCGCTGTCCCCGGCTTACAACCATAACACACCGATCACCGGTCACCGGTAACCGGTAACCGGTCACCACGCCCCCATGTTCAACCACTCCCTTGCCTTCGACAGCCCCGGGTATCTGGCGCTGCTGGCGCTGATTCCGCTGCTGTGGTGGTGGGGTTATCGCAGCTTGGCCGGGCTGGGCAAGTGGCGACGGTGGATGGCGCTGGCGCTGCGGTCGCTGGTGCTGGCGGCGATCGTGTTGGCCCTGGCCGACGTGCAGTATCAGCGCAAGAACGATCAGATGACGGTCGTGTACCTGCTGGACCAGTCGCTGAGCATCCCCGCCGAGACGCGCGCGGCCATGATGGAGGTGGTCAAACAATCGATCACCGAGCACCGCAACGCCGACCGCGGCGACCGGTACGCCGTGATCGTGTTCGGCCGCGACGCGGAGGTCGAGATCCCGCTGGTCGAAACCGAGCTGGCCCTGCACAACCGGGTCGAGTCGCTGCTCGACCCCGAGTACACCGACGTCGGCACGGCCATCCAGCGGGCCAAGGCGATTTTTCCCCACGACGCCGCGCGGCGGATTGTGCTGGTGACCGACGGCAACCAGAACCTGGGCAACGCGTATCGCGAAGCGCGGGCGGCGGCCGACTCGGGGGTCAGCATCGACGTCGTGCCGGTCTACTTGCAAGCCCGCACCGAAGTGTCGGTCGAAAAGATCGACCTGCCGGCAGGCGTGCAGCAGGGGCAGCCGTTCGAAATGCGCGTGGTCGTCAACAACGACGCCCCCGAAGGTTCGGGCGCGAACGTCGCCGGCACGCTGCGGATCATTCGCAAGAGCGGCGACGACGAGCAGATCGTTGCCGAGGACCAAATCACGGTCCCGCCCGGCAAGCGGGTATTCTCCATCCCCGGCGAACTCGACCAGACCGGCTTCTACACCTACGAAGCGCGGTTCAGCCCCGCCACGCCGACCGACGACGGCATGGCCCAAAACAACACGGCTACCGCGTTCACGCACATCCGCGGTCGCGGGCGAATTCTGCTGATCGAAAACTTCGATACCCCCGGCGAGTTCGACTATCTGGTCGACCGACTGCGGACGGAGGAGTTGGAGGTCGAGGTCCGCACCACCGCCGACCTGTTCAGCTCGCTCGTGGAATTGCAGGCGTACGACTGCATCATCCTGGGCAACGTGCCCCGCAGCAGCGGCAGCGACGCCGACAACGTGGCCAACTTCAGCGACGCGCAGATCGAGATGCTCACTCGCAACACGAGCGAGTTGGGCTGCGGGCTGGTGATGATGGGCGGGGCGGAGACGTTCGGCGCCGGCGGGTGGTCGAACACCGAACTGGAAAAGGCCATGCCGGTCGACTTCCAGATCAAAAGCGCCAAGGTCTCGCCGGTCGGCGCGCTCGCGTTGATCATGCACGGCGGCGAGATGCCCAAGGGCAACTACTGGATGAAGCGGATCGCCGCCGAGTCGATCAAGGTGCTGGGCAGCCGAGACTATTGCGGCCTGGTCCAGTGGAGCGGCACGGACCAGTGGCTATGGGGCCGCGGCAGCGGCGGCATCGTGCAGGTGGGGCCGTTCCGCCAGCGGATGCTGTCGATGATCGATCGCATGACCATCGGCGACATGCCCGACTTCGACGGCAGCATGAAGATGGCCGCTGCGGCGTTCGCCAAGCTGGGCACGAACGTGGCCGTCAAGCACATGATCATCATCAGCGACGGCGACGCCTCGGCGCCCAAGGCGGCCACAATCAACTCGCTGAAGCAGCAGGGCGTGCGGGTGAGCACCGTGGCGGTGGGCTCGCACGGTCGCTGGGGCAGCAAGACCATGCAGGACATCGCCAACGCCACCGGCGGCAAATACTACGTGGTCAAAAGCGCCAGCGCGCTGCCCAAGATTTACCAGCGCGAAGCCCGCCGCATCGCCCGGCCGTTGGTGTACGAGCCCAAGCCGCCCGTCTCGCCGCAGATCACCGCGCCGAATCACGAGATCATCCGCGGATTGGATGTCGACGCGCTGCCGCCGATCAGCGGGTTTGTGCTGACCGACGTCAAGCAGAACCCGCTGGTCGAAGTGATCCTCCGCTCGCCGATCCCCGTCGACGAGAAGACCTCCACCGTGCTGGCCGCGTGGAACTACGGTGCGGGCAAGACGGTGGCGCTGACCACCGACGCCGGGCGCCGGTGGGCCGACACGTGGACCGCCTGGGACGGCTACGACAAGCTGTTCAGCCAAATCGTCCGCTGGGCGATGCGGCCCGTGGGCGACACGGGCAACTACACGGTGGCCACCAACGTGGGCGACGGCCGCACCGAGATCATCATCACCGCCATGGACGAGGCGGGCGAGTTTTTGAACAACCAGGCGATGACCGCCAGCGTGCTGACCCCCGGCGACGCCACCGGCGCAGGCGCCCAGACGCTGCCTGTGACCGTCGAGCAAGTCGCCCCGGGGCGCTACGTCGGCAGCTTTGCCTCGGAGGACGCCGGCAGCTACATGGTGGTCGTCAACCCGGGCGCCGAGAAGTCGCCGATCATCAGCGGCGTCAACATCAGCTACTCGGCCGAGTACCGCGCGGCGGAAACGAACGTGCCGCTGCTCAAATCGCTGGCCGAGTTGCCCGCCGGCGAGGGCCCCGAGGGCGTGTATGTCGAGGAGGGCCTGGCGGCCGTGGCCGAGAGCGACGCGGCCGACGGCGCCGACGCCGCCGTGCTCGACCCGTTCCGCGACGACCTGCCGCGGGCCGTTTCCAACCAATCGATCTGGCCGTGGATCATCGTCGCGGGCAGCGTACTGTTCTGGAGCGACGTGTTCGTCCGCCGCGTGCAGGTCAATCTCGAGTGGCTGCCGCCGCTACTGGCCCGCGGCCGTGACTGGGTGCTTCGCCGCGAACGGGCCGCGCCGGTCCCTGAGACAATGAGCCGGCTCCGCAGTCGCAAACAGCAGGTCACCAGCGAGATCGAAGGCCGCAAAGCGGCGGCCCGGTTCTCGTTGGAAGAGGCCGAAGCCCGCGGCGACGCCGATCTGCCGCCGGTGGACTCCGGCGCCGCGAGCGGCAAGCCTCAGCCCAAACCGACCGCCCCCCCGACCGCGCCTGCCGCCGACGCCCCGCAGCCCGAGTCGTACACCGAGCGGCTGCTCAAGGCCAAGAAAAAGGTATGGGACGACCGCGACGAGAATCCCAGAAACAAGTAACCCGCCCGCCCCCTTCCGCACTCCCGTTGAGAGCCGCTATTCCAATGCACCGTTGTATGCTGTCGCTGTCTGCCGCCATCTCTCTCATCGCCGCATTGCTCGCGCCCCTGACCGGACGAGCTCAACAGCCGGCCGCGCAGACCGACTCTGTCCCCGCGCAGCAGGGCGCAGTGATCGACATGCGCATTGGCGATCGCTTCGCCACGGGGCCCGAGGCCGAGTCGCTGCAGAAGCTAGCGCAATCGCACCCGATCGTGCCGTTGTATTGGACGAGCGTCATGGAGCAGTCACTGGGGCTGACGCCCGAGGAGGTCGTGCTGGTTAGCTTGGCGTTCGACGACAATGGCGGCGACGCACTGGTTGTCACGCGTGAGCCATACGATCGCGACAAGATCATCGCGGCCGTGGCGCCGGGCGGTGACCCGCAAGAAGCCGCGCAAGTCGCCTACGCAGCCGACGCGTCACGGCCGCTGGCTGCCGCGTTTCTTGCCGACCGGATCGTACTGCTGCATCCGCCGCAATCAATCGCCGACAACTTGCAGCAAAACGACGGCTACGGGGCCACGCTTGAGGAGCTCCGCACCAGCGCTGCTGAGCCGCACCCGCTATTTGACATGTATCTGGAAGCGGACTACTCAGCCCGGTTTTCGGCGACTCTGGCGGAAATGGGCGTCGACGTTGCCGACACGGTCGCGCGCTGGTCGCTGGGAATCGACGACCAAGACGATTTGACAATCCGGCTCACCGCCCAATTGGCCGACCCCGCCGACGGGGAACGAGTCAAATCGGCGATGACAAAAATCGTCCCGCTGCTCAAGAATTACTTGGCCATGTCGAAGGAGATGATGCCGCCGTTCCTTGAGACGCAACAAGCGGAGTACCCCGGCGTCGCGGAAATGAACGAGCAAATGGTCGCCGCCATCGACGCCTTGGACGCAGCTCTAGAGAAACCGCAGTTCACCCTCGAAGACGACCATGTCGACATGCTGTTACAGGCTGAAACCGACACGCCGACGACCGCGGCCATGCTGCTGATCACGCTGATGCCGCGCGAAGCGCGGGCCGAAGCCACCGAATCGCCCCAGTGATGCCTCCCGCGGCGCCCGGGAACGCACCCGCTCGCTGCCAGCCGCGCCGGTTGGAGTTGGGGATAAGTCGGGGCTCCGATTTGACTTCCGCCGCTCGCTCCCCGATCCTGTTAGATCTCTCCCCCTTTTGTCATCTCGTTCACTGCCGGAACGCCGCGCATGAGCATTAGCGATTCGATTGAAAAACAAGCCGAAGAGTTCGCCGCCCGATACAAGGCGGTCCGCGAGCAGATCGGCCGGGTCATTGTCGGGCACAATGACATCGTGCACGGCGTGCTGACCTGCCTGTTCGTCGGCGGCCACGCGCTGCTGGAAGGCGTGCCGGGGCTGGGCAAGACGCTGCTGGTGCGCACGCTGGCCCAGACGCTCGACCTGCAGTTCTCGCGGATCCAGTTCACGCCCGACCTGATGCCGGCCGACATCCTGGGCACGAACATGGTGGTCGAAACGCCCGAGGGCCGTCGCGAGTTTCAATTTCAGAAGGGGCCGATCTTCACTCAGATTTGCCTGGCCGACGAAATCAACCGCGCCACGCCCAAGACCCAATCGGCCATGCTGGAGGTGATGCAGGAAAAACGCGTCAGCGCCGCCGGGCAAGTGTTCCCGATGCAACCGCCGTTTTTCGTGATGGCGACCCAAAACCCGCTGGAGCAGGAAGGCACCTACCCGCTGCCTGAAGCGCAGCTCGACCGGTTCTTCTTCAAACTGATCGTCGGCTACTCCGGCCGCGAAGAGCTGGCCACAATCATCGACCGCACCACCCGCGGCGTCGACATCGAGCCGGACAAGGTGATGGACGGCAGCGAGATCGTGAAGTGGCAGCGATTGATCCGCGAAGTGATCGTGGCGCCGCATGTGCAGGATTACATCGTCCGCCTGACGCTGGCCACGCACCCTGGCGGACCGTTCGCCCAACCGGCGACCAATCAATATTTGCGATGGGGCGCCAGCCCCCGCGGCGCCCAGACCGTCACGCTGGCCGCCAAGGTGCGAGCGCTGCTGTCGGGCCGGTTCAACGTGAGTTTCGAGGACGTCCGCCGCGTGTTCCTGCCCGCCATGCGACACCGCGTGATCCTCAACTTCGAAGCCCAAGCCGAGGGCGTCGAGACCGACCAGGTGCTGGTCGACATCCTGAAGAAGGTGCCCGAGAAGGGCGACGAAGGCCAAGCGGCGTGACAGGAGCAGTGATCGGTGATCGGTTACCCGTGATCGGTGACCGGTGACTGGCGTTGCCGTCGATCTTCTATTTCACTGGTAACCGGTAACTGGTCACAGGTCACCCACGTCGTCCATGCCCAACGACTCCTCCTCTCCCGCTCCTGCTGCCGCGCCGCCGGTTGCCAATGGCGAGTTGCTCGATCCCAAGCTGCTGGCGCAGTTGGAGCGGCTGGAGCTCGTCACGCGCAAAATCTTCCGCGGCCGCATGAAGGGCGAGCGGCGCAGCAAGCGCAAAGGGCAGAGCGTCGAATTCGCCGACTTTCGCAATTACGTCGCGGGAGACGACCTGCGGCAGCTCGACTGGAATCTGTACGCGCGGCTCGAAAAGCTGATCATCAAGCTGTTCCTGGAAGAGGAAGACCTGCACTTTTACGCGCTGCTGGACGCCAGCTTGTCGATGGATTTCGGCGAGCCCAGCAAGCTGCGCTACGCCAAGCAACTGGCCGCGGCGCTCGCGTTTGTGGGTTTGGTGCGCGGCGATCGCGTGCGGATCGAAACGCTGGGCCAGAAGCCGTCGGCCCGCAGCCCAATCTACCGCGGGCGGCACAGCGCGTGGCGGATGGTCCAGCAACTCGAAGCGATCGAGGCCGGCGAGCCCGCGCCGCTGCACGAGGGCGTGAAGAACTTCTGCCTCCGCAATCACGGCAAGGGGATCGTCGTGCTGATCAGCGACCTGATGGACAAGCAAGGCTACGAGGCTGCGCTGCGGTACTTCGTTGCCCAGGAGATGGATTGCTACGTGATTCAGGTGCTGTCGCAGGAGGAGATCAATCCCGACGTGAAGGGCGACCTGAAGCTCGTCGACTGCGAGGACGCCGACGTGGCCGAGATCACCGCCAGCCGTCCGCTGCTGGACCGCTACGAGCGGACCCTCACGGCCTTCACCCGCGGGGCGCAGGACTTCTGCACCCGCCGGGGCATGCACTACCTGCTGGCCAACACGCAAACGCCGGTGGCGGATTTGGTCGCCCAGCAACTCAGACGGCGCGGGCTTGTTCGGTGATTCCGAAAACTGAACCGCCAAGGACGCCAAGAGCGCCAAAGGACACGCCGGAGACCGGAAAGGAGACGCGATCAATGAACAGTTTGCCAAGGTCGTTTTCAGTTCGTCGCACTTCGGCGCTCATGTGTTTCGCCGGCGCTGCGTTCATGGCATTTGTGATCGTGATGAGCGTTGTGAATCGTATCTTCTGGCACCACGGCTACAGCATCGTGGAAGATATCGTCGTGTTCGCTGGAATGGGATTGATTCTGCTGGTTCTAATCGCGGCGGGGCGATTCTTGGGACCAAGCGAGGAACCTGAAGTTCCTGCGACACCGGGCAGAGATCAATCGCATTCCGCCAAAATTTTATGACCTTGGCGCTCTTGGCGTCCTTGGCGGTTCAAAAAATTATCGTAGCCATCTCACGTGTCAGAACTTTTCCGCAACACGCTCGGACCGGCCGCTTGGGGGGCGATGATCGCCGTCCCCTTGGCGATCTTTGCGCTGTACTTTCTGAAGCTGAAGCGGCAGCCGCTGGAGGTGCCCAGCACCTACCTGTGGACAAAAGTCATTGAAGACTTGCACGTGAACAGCCTGTGGCAGCGGCTGCGGCAGTCGTTGTTGCTGTTTCTACAGTTGGCGTTGGTGGCGCTAGCGATCCTCGCTTTGCTGAGACCCGGGTGGGAGGGCGAGCGGCTCGACGGGGCCAAATTCATCTTCCTCGTCGACAACTCGGCCAGCATGAGCGCCGCCGACGCCGAGGCCGGCAGTCGCCTGGCCGCCGCGAAGCAGCGAATCGCCGCGCTGATCGATCAGCTCGAATCGGACATGTCGGCCATGTTGATCAGCTTTGCCGACGAGCCGGACGTGGTGCAGGAATTCACCAACAACAAGCGACTGCTCCGCGAGGGGCTCGACCGCATTCAACCCACCGCGACCGCCACCCGAGTTCGCGGCGCGTTGGAGTTGGCCGACGGGTTTGCCAACCCGGGACGGATCACCGTGGAGAGCGCCGGCGCCGAGTTCGACGCCACCGAGCAGGACCCAGTCGATCTGTTCATCCTCAGCGACGGGCGGTTCGGCTCGGTCGAGGGCTTCTCGCTGGGCAATCTCACGCCGCAGTATTTGCCGATTGGCACGTTCCAGGCGCGCAACCTGGCCCTCACCGCGCTGAGCACGGGCCGCAACGAAGTCCGCCCCGACGAGCAGCAGGCGTTCGTGCAGGCGGCCAACTTCAGCGACGAAGAGCAAACCGTCGTGATTGAACTCAATCGCGACGGCGCGCTGGTCGACGCCACCGAAGTGACCATCCCCCCGGGCAGCACGGCCGGCGCCACGTTCAACCTGGGCGTGGTGGACAGCGGGTGGCTGAGGGCGTCGCTGACGCCGCCCGCCGGATTCAACGACGCGCTGGCGCTGGACAACGCGGCCTACGCGGTACTCGACCCGCAGCGCGACGCGCGGGTGCTGCTGGTCACCCCCGGCAACCCCGCGTTGGAGTTTGCGCTGTCGACCGACCGCGCTCGCCGGCTGGCGCAGGTCGAGAAAGTCGATCCCTCGGTGCTAGCCACTGACGAATATCGCAACGACGCGCTGACCGACAAGTACGACCTGATCATTTACGACCAGTGCGCTCCGGACGAAATGCCGCAGGCCAACACGCTGCTGATCGGTCGCGTGCCGCCCACCGAGGAGTGGCAAGAGGGCGCCAGCGCCGAACGGGCGGGCGTACCGCAGATCATCGACTGGCAGCGCAGTCACCCACTGCTGAACCTGGTCGAAATGGGCAATGTGCTGCTGGTCGACAGCTTCACCGTCAAGCCCCCCGCGGGCGGGCTGGCGCTGATCGACTCGACCGCGGGCCCCATCGCGGCGATCGCTCCCCGCGACAGCTACGAGGACGCCGTGTTGGGTTTCGAGATCGTCGGCGCCGACGACGAGGGCATGACGATCAACACCAACTGGCCGCGGATGACCAGCTTTCCCAACTTCGCGCTGAACGTGCTGGAGTACTTGGCCGCCGGGGGGGCGGACGCCCCCGCCCAATCAACGCGCCCGGGGCAGCCCGTGGAACTGACCCTGCGGGAAACCCGCAACGACCTCTCCGTTGTGAAGCCCGACGGCACGAGCCGGCCGGTGGAGGCCCCGTCGCGGGGTAAGTTTATTTACAACGATGCCGACCGCCCCGGCGTGTACGAGCTGCGCAGCGGCAGCGAGGTGATCCGCCGGTTTGCTGTGAACCTGTTTGACCGCCAGGAGAGCGACGTCGCCCTCCGCGGCCGGCAGAGCGACGAGGAGACGCTGCCCACGGTCGAGGCGCTGCAGATCGGCTATACGGAGGTGGCCGCCGCGTCGTTGCAAACCCCGGTGCGCAAAGAACTTTGGAAGCCGCTGCTGCTGCTGGCCCTGGTGATTCTGCTGGTCGAGTGGTATATCTACAATCGCCGGGTGTACATCTGATGGCGCCAGTTTTGCTCGCAGACGCAGTAGCTCCGGTTGCCGTTCAGGCTACCGGAGCGGCGCAGCCGCAAGAGGCCAGCCGTTGTCGGCGCCTCTCGTCGCTGCGTGACCCGGGTAGGCTGAACGCCAACCCGGGCTACCCCGTACTCCCGCACTCGCCTCGCCAACTCTCGCCCCCGCTGGCGACCGGTCCATGACACAAACGCTCGAACCTCGCCGCCGACGGCGCCAAAACCGCCGCGACGGCCAGCGCATCAAGCCGCTGAATCGGCTCATCGAAAACGACCTGATCCGCAAGGTCAGCCCGGACGAATACCGCTCGAAGGTGAAGCGGGTTTACGGCGGGCCCAAGGGAGCGTTTCTCAGCACGTGCAGCATGCTCTCGCTGCATATCCCGCTGGGCGAGCGGATCTTCCGCAGTCGCAAGTTCGATCTGGCGGGGGCGCGTTCGATCCTGGATGTCGGTAGCGGCGCCGGGCAGATCGCCGGGCACCTGCTGAAGTACTCCGACCCCGAAGCGCAGCTGACCTGCACCGACCTGTCGCACCAGATGCTCCGCCGCGCGCGGCGACGACTGGCCGAGAAGAGCCGCCGCACGCCCCGCTTCGTCGCGGCCGACCTGGCGCACTTGCCGTTCGCCGACAACTCGTTCGACTGCATCACCTGCGGCTACGTGCTGGAGCACCTGCCCGATCCCGAACCGGGCCTCCGCGAAATGTCGCGCGTGCTGCAGCCCGGCGGTCGCATGTTCCTGCTGACGACTGAGGACAATTTCTCAGGCGCCTGGACCAGCCGTCTTTGGTATTGCCGCACGTACAATCGCGGCGAACTGAAACGCCTGTGCGAAGAGCTCGGCCTGCACTGGGCCCAAGAGATCTGGTTCACCCGCATGCACCGAGCCTTCCGCGCCGGCGGGATCTGCGTGGAAATTGTGCGGAAATAGGGCGGGGCGAATGGAACGCGGGTTGTCGCGGATTGAACGGATCAGCGCAGACTTCGGCGGGGTGGCTGGGGACGACCAACGGGAGCCCCCAGCGCGCTCGAGACCAATGGCAAATTTCTGGGGGCTCGCTCCGCTCGTCCCCAGCCACCCTGCCGATTGATAGCAATCGTGTACGAAGCCTTTCAAGAACTCAGCCCCGTCATGCAGGCGCTTCTGGCGGGGCTGTTCACGTGGCTGGTCACCGCGGTTGGCGCCGCGGGGGTGTTTTTCACCCGCTCCATCAATCGTCGGTTGCTCGACGGCATGCTGGGGTTTTCCGGCGGCGTGATGTTGGCCGCCAGCTACTGGTCGCTGCTCGCTCCCGCGATTCAAATCGCCGAGCAGGGGTCGCTGCCGGCGTGGCTGCCGCCGGCGATCGGTTTTCTGGCCGGCGGCGTGGGGCTGTGGGTGCTCGATAAATCGATGCCCCACCTGCATCTGTTCTTCCCTATGGCCGAGGCCGAAGGCCCGAAGACCACCTGGCATCGATCCGTGCTGTTGGTCACGGCGATCACGCTGCACAACATCCCCGAGGGACTGGCCGTGGGCGTCGCTTTCGGCGGCGTCATCGCCGGCGTCTCGGGAGCCAGCGTCGCCGCGGCGCTGGCGTTGGCCGTCGGCATCGGCATTCAGAATTTCCCCGAAGGGATCGCGGTGGCCATGCCGCTGCGGGCCGAGGGGATGAGCAAGCTGAAAAGCTTCTGGTACGGGCAATTGTCCGCTTCGGTCGAGCCGATCGCCGCGGTGGCCGGGGCCGCGCTGGTCGCCGTGGCCGCGCCGATCCTGCCCTACGCCCTGTCCTTCGCCGCGGGGGCCATGGTGTACGTGGTCGTCGAAGAACTCATTCCCGAAGCCGAACGCGGCGGCAACGTCGACCTGGCGACGCTGAGTCTGATGGGCGGCTTCGTGACGATGATGGTGCTCGACGTCGCGCTCGGCTGAGCGACTCGTCACGCGTGCCACGACTCTGTGAGCCGTGCGCGGAGAAGCAGACCCCAACGGCGTCCACACGGCTCGCGGAGCCGTGGCACGCAGGGGCGATATCGCGCGGTTACGCGGCGGCGCGGTCTTCCTGTAACACTTCGCCCAACAGGCGCTGCAGTTCGCGCTGGTACTCGTTGCGTTCGGCTTGCCAACGCTGCTCGGCTTGCTCGAACTGCGTCGACTGGCTGTCGAGCGCCTTCTCGCGTTCCACCAGCCGCGCGGCTTGGTCGGCCAGATCCTGCTCGCGCGCGGCGAGCCACTGGTCCAAGTCTTCGCGACGCTGGTTGATCTTCGCGAGCTGCTCGGCCAATTCGCCGCGGACCGACTCGAGCTCGTTGCGGCGGATGCGAATCTCCTCGCTGGCCAGCCGGTAATGGTCGCTCAGCTTGCTGCGCACCTGGGCGATGGAACGGGCCAGCGTCGCCGGGGCCAGGGCGCCCTGCAACTGCAGCCATGTTTCCTCCGTGGCCAGCCGCATTTCCAGCGCCTCGCGCTGCACGGCCCGCAGTTCTTCGGCCAAGTCCTCCAGCGCCTCGCTGCGCAGCTGCAACTCAGCAGCCCGGCGGTCGAGATGTTGGTTGCGGCGGTCGGCCTCGCTGCGGGCGGCGGCGCGATCGGCCTCGACGGCTTGGCGATCTTTTGTCACGCGATTCTCAAACGACAAGCGCTGCCGCTGCAGTTCGCGCCGGTCGTCGGCCAGTTCGCTCTGCTGCTCGGCCAGCAGCGCTTCGGCCTGCTGCAGATACGCGGCGCGCATGTCGAGTTGCTCGGCGAAATCATCGAGCTGCACCATCCGCTCCTCGACGATTCCCAGCCGCTTGAATCGCTCGAGCGCCGTTTCGATCTCCTGCTGACGCGCTTTGAGCCGCCGCTCGAAGACGTTCAGTTCGCCGTCGCGCTCGTCCTGCGCGGCGGCCTGCGCGTCGAGTTCGGCGCGGCGCTGCTCCAATTCGGCCGTTTCGTCGCGGAGCCGCTGCTCCCACTCGCGCGTCGACGCTTCGCGCTTGGTCAGTTCGCCGAGCGAGTCGGCGATCCGCTGCTCGCGCTGGTCGAGTTCCAACTGGTCGTGCGTGATGCGCTCGCGGTCGACGTACTGCTGCGCCTCGCGGGCGTCGAGATCGCGTTGCCGCGCTTCGTATTTATCGCGGGCCGCTTCGTGCTCGGCCTGGCGACTGCGGCAGGCGGCCGTTTCGACTTCCAGCGATGCGATCTTGGTCTGCTGTTCGGTCAGGCCGACTTCCAGCTCGATCTCCTGCACCGAGACCGCTTGCTCCCGATCAGCAATGTCGACGAGCTTTTGCTGCACGTCTTCTGCCTGGGCGAGCAGCTCTTCGGCGGCCTCGCGAGCCTGCCGCAGTTGCTCTTCGGCGGCGGCCAGCTTCTCTTCCCGCTCGGCCAGATCGGTTTCGCGATCCTCGACCCACAGCCGCGCGTTGCGTATCCGCGTGTCGAATTCCGCTTCTTGCGAGTTGAGCTGCGACTCGCGGCGGTCGACTTCTTGCAGGCGCTGTTGCAGCCGCTCGGCCAGTTCCGCGGCGTGGCGGGCGACCGGGCCGCTGCTCGGTTCGACCACGGCCGCGTCCGGCAACTCAGGCAGGTCCCATCCCGCGGTCGCTTGTGCGACTGTCGCTTGCGATGGGGCGGCCGCCGCCGCGGGCTGCAATTGCGGCCCGGTCGGCGCCGCAACCGGTTCGCGCGCACCGGCTCGCCGCAATCCGTGGGCGCCGTCGATGCGAGTTTCCCGCTCGGGAGTCGGCTGTTGAGAGGATTCGTCGGCCATGCACGGCATTCCAGCTGGCAGGAGCTGCGTCGCGACGCACGCCGCGCAAGCAGTCACCCGCAAGGTTTCCCTAGCCGGAATAATCGGCCCGCCTGGCCCGCAAAGTTTGACCCAATTGCCGATTTCTCCGCGAGGACAATGCTGGCGCCGGCGGCAGAGCCAGGTGCGGGGAGCCTCGCGCGTTGAACCGCTCGATCGACCCGATCGCCACGCTGCTACTTGCGCTTGGCCAGCGCCCGCTTGCACTTCCCGCACTCGCAGGTGCTCTTGCAGCAAGTCGGCAGCTGGCACTGCGTGCAGGGACCGTTGCAGCAGCCTTCGGTGCAGAGCCGCGGACAGAACCCGCACTCGGCTGCCAGCACGCCCTTGGCCTGTCGCAACCGGGCCTGGGCGGCCTGCAGACCGACCACCTGGGCAATGAGCTGCCCTTCGGCCTCGTAGAGCTTGGTCCGCTGGGCGCTGACTTCAAACGCGGTGGTGTCCTCCACGTCGCGTTTGGCGGTCAGCCGATACAACTGCTCGCGTCGCTCGGCCACGGCCTGCCGGGCGATGGCGACGCGATTTTGCTGCATGGTCACCTCGTAAGCGGCGGCCTTGATCTCGCCGGTGGCCAGTTCTTCAGTATCGCCATACAACATGGCCAGTTGGCGACAGCGGACCGGCAGTTCGGTTTCGTAGCACGATCCGCACCGCAAGCGGTGGACCCAGCCATCGGTCGGCTCCACGGCGCCCAGCGTGCCGTCGACAATTGACAGCACCCCTCGCGCGACCCGCAACGTGCGTTTCTCGAGGTTGCAGTGCACCAGCTGCAGTCCGCGCAGGTCGGGCCGCGAAGACAAGCCCTCGGCCACTTCGGCGTCGACATCCAGCGGCGCCAAATCGGGCTGCCAATCGATTCGCGGCCACAGCAGCGAATCATCGGCCAGCGGGCAGTCCAGCAGTTTCTTGAGCTGCCCGTTGAGCTGCAGTCGCTTCAACTGCAGTTGGGCACGCCGGTCCTGCAACTCATACAGATTGGCAGCGATCTCGCTGCGGTCGATTTCTCCAGGCAAACCGGACTCGGTCACTTCGTCGGCGCGGCCCAGGGCGAGCTGCGTTTCGTCGATCGCTTGCTCCAGGTAGAAGCTCTGCGCTTCGAGCCCGGCCAACTGGTAGTAGGCGACCAGCGCGTTGCCCGCCGCATCGTTCCGCAGGTCCGTGGCATGCAATGCTAGCAGATCGCGGAACAGACACTGGTTGAGGGCCACGTATTTCGAGTCGCACTCGATGATCACTTGCGCCCAGTGACGCTCCAGCTCGACCATATTGGCCGTAGCGCAATTGGTGGCGGCGCGGCACTGGCAATCCTGGACCGACAGCGTCTGGTAGGTCTCGGCCCACGCGGGGAGCGGCGCGATTCCGCACGCCCCCTCGCTGCAGTCGGGCACCAGCCGCATCAGCTCGGGCGGGTCGGCGTCGGCGTAAGTGGTCTCCAGGCTGCAGGGGCTGCTGGGGGTCGCCGGCAGGCAGCCGCCAGAAGGGCATCGGCAGCCTGCTACAACCGCTGCTAGCAGTACGACCCGGGCAAGAGTGTTTTGCGATACAGACATATTCGTCGGAGCAATCGGCGCGTTCGGACCAACTCTCCCCTGGTATCGAGTACCGGACGCGCCTGCCGCACGCATCGTCCGCGATTTTCCGCATGCACCGCTGAGGCAAAGCCTGCCGATTGTGCGCGTAACGACGGTCGAGCCAAGCGTGCCGCCGGGCGCCGGTGACGCTCGCGGCGTCCCGCGATAAGATGGTCGGTCCCGTGGGCTGGCGAGTGCGTCGGTCCAGGGCGACCACTGTCCCCATTCCCCGTGCCTCGCGAAAATGCCCCGATTTGCCGTCATTTTGCCCGCCGCGGGACGCAGTCAGCGGTTTCGCGATCCGGCGTATAAGAAGCCGTTTGCCCCTCTGGGGGGGCGGGCGGTGTGGCTGCATTCGGCCGAGCGCTTCCTCAATCGCGACGACGTCAAACAGGTCATCGTGATCGTGGCCGAGGAGGACAAGGAGGAGTTTCAGCGCAAGTTTGGCGCGAACCTGGCGATCATGGGCGTGGACCTGTGCGTGGGCGGGGAGGAGCGCACTGACTCGATTGCCAACGCCCTGGCGCTGGTGGACGAGAAGAACGCTTTCGTCGCGGTGCACGATGCCGCTCGCCCCTGCGTGGCGGAAAAGTGGCTCGACGCCGTGTTCGCCGCCGCGGTCGAGCACGGAGCGGCCATCCTGGCGCAACCGGTCGCCGCGACTCTCAAACGCCAGACCGCTGATGCTGCCCAGCCGCTGATTGCCGAGACGGTCGACCGCCGCGGCTTGTGGGAAGCCCAGACGCCGCAGGTGTTTCGCCGCGAGTTGCTGCTGGAGGCGTACGCCAATCGCGGCGACGCGGTGGCGACCGACGACGCGGCGCTGGTGGAGCAACTCGGCCGCCCGGTCGCGCTGGTCGAGGGCTCGCCGCTGAACATCAAGATCACCACCAAGAGCGACCTGAAACTGGCCGAGCAGATCCTGAAAGTGCTGCCCAAGCCGCCGGCCAAAGGGGGCGCCCACCCATTTGCCGACGACGATCTGTGGCGGTGAGGAACTCTCCGAGGCGAAATGCCATGCGCGATGCCTTGGCAATCGCGGCTACGCGATTCAACTCTTACGGAACCTGGCCGCAACACAACCAACGACCAACGCGATGCCCGCGGGCCACGATGGTGGGCTCTCGCGTGACGGGCCGGACTTGCGTCCGGCGCTAACCAGCAATTCGCCCTGCATCGTCGCGTGCATTCCGCCTTCCCCATTCCCATTCCGCCTTCCCCCTTGCATCATGTCGCTCCTCTCCGATCTCCGCTGGCGCGGGCTCGTGCATCAAACCACCGACGACGCCAATCTGGAGGCGTGGCTCGAGCAGCGGCCCCGCACCGTGTACGCCGGCTTCGACCCCACGGCCGACAGCCTGCATGTCGGCAGCCTGCTGGGGCTGATCGTGCTGCGGCGGTTCCAGAAGGCGGGTCACAAGCCGATCGCGGTGGTTGGCGGCGCCACCGGCATGATTGGCGATCCCAGCGGCAAAAGCGCCGAACGCAACCTGCTGGACAAAGACCAGCTGGCAGCCAACATCGAGGGCATGGCCGCCCAAATGCGACGGTTCCTCGACTTCGCCCCCGGCGCCAGCCAGGCGCTGCTGCTGAACAACTTCGACTGGGTCGGTCCGTGGAGCTACCTGGATTTCCTCCGTGACGTCGGCAAGAACTTCCCCGTGAACGTCATGCTGGCGAAGGATTCCGTGAAGAGCCGGCTGGGGCGCGGCGACGACGACAACTCGTCGGGGGGCATGAGCTACACAGAATTCAGCTACATGCTGCTGCAAGCGTACGACTTTGTGCATCTGCACCAACAGCACGGCTGCGAGTTGCAGGCCGGCGGCAGCGACCAGTGGGGCAACATCACCGCGGGAATCGACCTGGCCCGCCGCATGCACGGCACGCAGCTGTACGGCGTCACGTGGCCGCTGCTGACCAAGAGCGACGGCACGAAAATGGGCAAGACCGAAAGCGGCGCCGTGTGGCTCTCGGCCGAACGGACCAGCCCCTACGAGTTCTTCCAGTACTGGGTCAACGTCGACGACGCCGACGTCGGCGGCTGCCTGCGTATGCTGACCGAACTGACGCACGAAGAGATCGAAGCGCTCGACGCCCAGCGCGCAGAAAACGCCTCCGCGCGGGCCAGCCAGAAGAAACTGGCCGAGGAACTCACCCGATTGGTCCACGGCGACGAGGGGCTCGCCGCCGCAGAACGGGCGACGCAGATTTTCTTTGGCGCCGAGATCAGCGACCTGAGCGACGCGCAACTGGGGCAGATCTTCGCCGACGTGCCCAGCAAGTCGCTGCCCGCCGCAGCGCTCGCGGGAGACGGACTGCCGATCCTGGACGCCATGGTCGAGGCGGGACTGGCCAAGAGCAAGGGCGAAGCCCGCCGCACGGTGCAGCAGGGGGGCGCCTATCTGAACAACCGCCGCGTGAGCGATCTGGAAGCCGCCATCACCGCGGCCGATCTGGCCAGCGAGACGGTCGCCGTGCTCCGCAGCGGGAAAAAGCGCTATGCGCTGCTGCGATTCGCCGACGCGGCCGAGTGAGGCGGTCGGCGCGAGCAGCCGCCAACCGCTACCGGAAGCTCGCCCCCGGATAGACAAACCGCCCGCAAATCTCGTTGAGGCATCGGGCCACGCCGGGAGTAATCCGCGCTTCCTCGGGCAAGGCCGTACCGCAGTGCGGGCAATCCTCGGGAAGCGTCGAGCCGTCGCCCGCCGTGTCGTGTTCGGCGATCTTGTACTTGTCGCCTTCGACGATAACCACTTCGCCTTCGTCCTGTTCCAGCGTCGACTTGAACACCAACTCGCCCGTGCCGTCGCGCACGAGGCACGTCTGCAGATTGCTGCCGACCAACAGCGCCGTCAACGCGCCAGCCGCGAAGCCGCCGATGTGGGCGTACCAGGCCACGCCGCCCGTGCCGGCCGTGTCGTTGGAAGCCGACCACACCTGCAGCCAAAACCAGGCGATGCAGTACAGCGCGGCGGGGATGTTGATCACAAACGCCTTGAAGCCGAGGAAGAACACGGTCTTGATCTTGGCGTCGGCGCCGTACAGCACGAAATAGGCGCCCATCAATCCGGCGATCGCGCCGCTAGCGCCAACCAAGGGCATGTCGCCGCCCCATTCGGTCAGGGCATGCGCGCCGCCGGCGATCACCCCCCAGATCAGGTAGAACACCAACAGCGTGGCGCCGCCCAGGCCGATCTCCAGTGTCCAAGCAAACGCCCACAGCACGAGCATGTTGCCCAAGATGTGCGAGATGCCGCCGTGCAGGAACATGTGGGTGAACAGCCCGACATAGCGTCCTTGCTGCAGATCCGCGGGAACCAGCCCCCACTTCTCGATGAAGTCCATCGTCGGCTGAATCGTCATGGGGTTGTCCAAGAAGATCCGCACCTGGATCACAAAGACCAACAGGTTGGCAAACACCAAGACAGCCGGCACGACGGGCAGCGACCGACGATCGACATTGTCGCCAACAGGCAGAAGCATGGTGCGCCCTCGCACTAACGAACAGCATGACGTTCAACCCGCCGTCCGGCCCCCGTCGGGCGCGAGCAGCGTCGCGAGTGCGGGAATGTGCAAGTCGGCCGCGGGTTGATGAACTCTAGCTCCCGCAGGCGCGGCGCTAGCATGTTCGCACCATAGATTCCAGATCTCCGCCACAACCCAGATGCGGCAACCCGCAGCGACGCGTGGCCGGGTTCCTGCCGAGCGGTTCGCCGCGCCGCGTAATCCGAATGATTCGCATGACCGCGCGACCCATCCATGCACCAGGCCGCGTGCAATGGAAAAAAGAGCGTGCGCAAAAAAATAGCCCGGCGTGCAATTCTGCAGGGGGGCGCAGTCCTGCAAAGCTGCAAACGTCCGGGCCGTAGTCGCGATCTGCCGGCGCCGATCGGCGTCGCCAATGCGATTAGCTGATGATTGCGTGGAGAGCCTTAATCTTGATCAATCGCCCAGCCGAAGTCGACCCAACAGTCACAGGAAAGCCAGTATTGAACTATGAATTCTGCAAGCAGCCCAACATAACCGCCCAAGGCATACCGCCGCAGAGGGAGTGACCTCCTACTGGCCCAGTGTCTCGCCCCCCTCACGGGTGGCTTGGGCGCGCCACACCACGAGGTCGATATCCGACGAAACGCTCGACACGGAGCCGTCCATACGAGCCGCGTTCACGACATCGCCCCCATGGTAGCTCCGCGATGTCACGGCCGCATAGGTCGGCTGCGTGGGATCGACCCCATAGCGGTTGCTGTTGAAGTCGACGTCATACTGCTCGCCGCCCTCGGTGCATGTGACGCGCGTCCCCGGAGCAAAGGTGGCCGTGAAGCCGCTCTGATGCGTGCGGCCGTCGACCCACTCGGTGTGGCCGGTGTCCTTCTTGAAGTTGCCGGCCAACGTGCAAATCTCGCTCGGGTCGGCGGGAATGGCGTCCGTCCCTTGCTTGCCATCGCGGTAGTAGGGCGCCCAGCCGCGGACCTCCGCCAGCATCAATGTGTTAGACATGCCATCGCTGAACTGCCGCGCTTCAAACCCGACGCTCGGTGCAAAGGCGCCGTCGCCCGGGGTGTTGGTCGCCGGGTCGAGCACCTTCCATGTGCCGCAATTCACCGCGTAATTCAACAGGTAGTCGCTGGGCGCGCCGGTGTCGCCGAATCGCTGTTCGTCACGCGCTTCCGACGGGCAGATCAATGCGGCGATGCGCGTCGCCTTCAGCAACTGGTCGCCCAGCATCACGATGTGATAGTCCTGGTCAAAGTCGAATCCCTCGGCCAGTCCGCTCTGTTCGATGTACGGCAGAATCCGTGCCTGGGCCGACCAGCGATAGTGGGAAGCGGTACGAACGGTGGTATCGATGCTGGGCGGAAACCGCTTCAGCGCGCTCTCGTGGTTGAGCATGGCCAGCGAGAGCTGCTTCACGTTGTTGGCACAGCTCATCCGTCGGGCCGCTTCGCGCGCCGCCTGGATCGCCGGCAGTAGCAGGGCGACCAGCACGCCAATGATGGCAATCACAACTAACAATTCCACCAGCGTGAAGGCCCGCCGGGCGGCGAGCGCAGAACGAGGCTCAAACATGGTTCGGTCCAGACAGGGGCGGATGCGGCAGGTTGGCCAGGCGACGGCAGCCACGGCCGGCGGGTTTGCGGCGGACGGAGCCAGCAACGAAACAGAGACTCAGTATCAACACGATCGGATTATCGACACCGCGCTCCCGATGTCAATGTAACCCGATCAAGAATTGCACGATTTTCCGCTGCCCGTTTCGGGGGCGCTAGCGGATCGTCGGCGAGGGCACGCCGGTCGCCGGAAGTCCCTGAGCAGCAACGGGATACGCCGCAGTGCCAGCGGCTTCATGCGGCTGCTCGGCATGAGATACCGCGGTCTGCGGGGCCAGCCGACCGGGAACTCCGGCAGAGAGCGGCGGGCCCGCGAAAGGCGCCGCACCTTGGGGCGCGGTCGTGCCCATCGGCGGCGAGTTCGTCGCCACCGCGGCGCCCGATGGCGGCCCGGGCAGCGCCGGCGGAGCGATGGCCGGCAGTTCGGCCACCCCGCCCATGGGGGCCGGTTGGCTCCAGTCAGCGCGACCCAACTGCCCGCCCAGCGTGCCCGCCGCGCCCGCGGGGGCTCCGCCCAAGTTGACCTGCGGGTACCCCGGCATCGCCGGCAGCGCCCACAATTGCGGATTGTCGATGAGCGTGTTGATCTGCACGTCGCCCACGTCCACCGTCAGCGACAGTTCGGCCGCCGGCATCGACACCTCGACCTTCTGCGGCAGCGACGCACCGACCTCGGGATAGAACCGGTGCGACCGCGCGATTGCCGACGCCAGAATGCGCCCATCGGGGGCGTAGATGTGTTGCTCCAAAACGACGGCCGTCTTGGCGTTCACCACGGTGGTCTTGGTGAGCTGGCTGCTAGGCCCATGGACGACCGAGCGGATCTCGAACACGTCATTGCCGCGGGGCAGGGGGCCGTCGTGATGGTCGGTCGGCTTGAACTCGGCGAAACCCAGCGCATCGAGCAGCCACTGGGGTTCGATCGGCATTGCCGCCTGCGCGGCCGATCCTGTGAACTCGTCGTGACGGGCAAAGTAAACCGCTTTTGGTTCACCCTGCCGGACCCAGAACCACATCAGCTCGTCGTTGGCGCCCAAGTCCACCTCGGGGCCGGTCAGGCTCGTCGAAGCCTGCAGGTGCAGCCGCCCGGGCCGCATGGCCCGAATCTTGCCGGTCAGAACTGGGATGCCCATCATCCCCGGCACGGTGATCCTGGCGTTGTCGGTCTGCAGATTGCGAATCCGCGCGGAGTTTTGGTTGACCGCGGCGATGACCTGATCGAGCGACGCGCCGGGCATGAGTACCTCCGGCGCCGGCGGGCCGGAACTGCGAAATGGGTTGCGCATCGTGGCACAGCCACTGGTCAGGCAACCGACAAGCAGCGCCAGGAGCAAGACATGGGTGGAGCGCGCAGCACAAAACACTCCGGCAAACTGATCGCTGACCGCTGATCGCCGACGGCTCGTCGCTTCACTCCGCATACAGAATCCCCAGCAGGCGCTCTTCGACCGTGGCCGCCCGTTGGGCGTCCGGCTCGACGATCGGCAGTTCAAACTGTTCGCCGCGACTGGGACAGTCCAGCCGCATCCACGACATCCCCGTCGCGTCAGCGTGAGTTCCTTCGACGCGCAGCAGTTTTCGCCGCACCAACAGCAAGCCCAACACGTAGCGAAACTCCGCTTCCGCCGGCTGGTCAGCCAACTCGGCGAACAGGTTCAGCAGCGCCTCGCGCGGCGCGAGCTTGGGCTTGGTCGGCTCGTCGCCGTCGGCCGTGCATTTCCACCAGCAGATCGCTTCGTCGTTGCCGCCGGGCCAGGCGTCGGCTGCATAGTCGCGCCGTACCAGGGCGCCGTCTTCCCACGCCGCTTCCGAGAAGAACGTTTCGCCCGCGGCGATCGCCCGGCCCGTCGCATGGCAGGTGCGCGTGGTCGGCGGAACTTCCAGGTCAGTGTGCATGACACGCAGACGGGAGACGGCTTGGCGAGAACGAGAGGCGCACGGGACCGTAGGAAAACTGCCCCGCCGCGACAAGCTCGGCTCGCACTGCTAGCTCCGCCAGCGACGAGCGATAGCCGCTTGCGGCGTCGTGCGGCTCGTGTGCCACTGCGGCGACGCTAGCAGTCAACAGCGCCAATCGTGCGGGTTGTACGCTCCGCCGCGGGCAAAATGACCTTCGCCCCCCGCGGCGGCCGATCGTATGATCCGCGGCCATCCAAAGCTCGTATCTGGAAGACGCGATCATGCTCACCGGCCAATATCTCGACCTTGCCAGCCCCGCCCCGGTCCCCCCGGCCATCGTCCCGGAGCCGCTGGCCGAATCCTCGCGATTCTTGGGCGTGCAATTCGACTGCTGCGGCGTTTACTCGCGGATTTACATGAACCGCCAGGGCGACGCCTACGTGGGCCACTGTCCGCGGTGCGCCAAACGGGTGCAATTTGGCGTCGGCCCCGGCGGCACGGACGCCCGGTTTTTCAGCGTGTCGTAGAGCGAGCCCCGTAGGTCAGGCTTTCCAGCCTGGACAGGGCAAGGCGCACCCGGGAGGCGATTTTGGAGGGCGCGCGAAATCTCAGGGCGAGTCAGGCTAGAAAGCCTGACCTACTCTGCGAACCTTGACCCGCCCCGGTCGCTCTACTACAACACAAGCTGTCAGACGTTTCCCCGACGCACCGGATCAATCCCGATGTTGCTCGCCCTGCTACCCCTGCTGCTACTTGCTCCTGAAGCCAGGGCCTAGGGTTCGTCTGCACACATTGCTGTAAGTCACCAACCCCGGAGCCCGGCCAGGCTTCGGGGTTTTTTTGTTTGGTTTTTCGTCCGTAGTCCGTAGTCAGTTGTCCGTTGCATCCCTTGCGAGTCGACAGATCTAGCGAATGAACCCCGCCCCCGAGCCGCCGTGATCTCGTTGACTCCAACGCCCCGTTGTCGGCGAGCTGGCAAGCTCGCGGCGATCGACGCGTGGCCATCGACAGGCAGCTGACAACGGACCATTGACAACGGACATCCACCCATTCCGCCTTTCCCATTCGCATCGCCATGTCTTCCTCACGCCCGATCGTCATCTTCGACACCACGCTCCGCGACGGCGAGCAATCGCCCGGTTGCAGTATGAACCTCAGCGAAAAGCTCGAGGTGGCCCAAGCGCTGGTCGATCTGGGCGTCGACGTGATTGAGGCCGGCTTTCCGATTGCCTCCCCGGGCGACTTCGAAGCGGTCGAAGCCATCGCCAAAACCGTTAGCGGCGCCACGATCTGCGGACTCGCGCGCTGCAACGAAAAAGACATCGACCGCGCGGCCGACGCCCTGGGACACGCCGCCGACGCGCGGATCCACGTGTTCTTGGCCACCAGCGCGATCCATCGCGAGTTCAAGCTCAAGATGGACAAATCGGAGATCATCGAGCGCGCCGTCGCCGGCGTGAAGCGGGCCCGCAATCGGTGCGACAACATCGAGTTCTCCCCCGAAGACGCCGCGCGGACCGAACTCGACTTTCTGTGCGAAGTGGTCGAAGCCGCCATCGGCGCGGGGGCCACGACAGTCAACATCCCCGACACGGTCGGCTACGCCACGCCGGCTCACTTTGGCAACGTCATCGCCACGCTCAAAAACCGCGTCCCGAATATCGATCAGGCGGTGATCAGCGTCCACTGCCACAACGACCTGGGGTTGGCGGTGGCCAACTCGTTGGCGGCCGTGGAGGCCGGCGCCGGGCAAATCGAGTGCACCATCAACGGCCTCGGCGAGCGAGCCGGCAATTGCTCGCTGGAAGAGGTCGTCATGGCGCTCCGCACCCGCCACGACGTGTACCACGCCGACACGCGCATCAACACGCCCCGGCTCGTGCCGACCAGCCGGCTCGTTTCGGGCATCACCGGCATGCTCGTGCAGCGCAACAAGGCCATCGTCGGCCGCAACGCGTTCGCCCACGAGGCCGGCATTCACCAGGACGGCATGCTCAAGGAACGCAGCACCTACGAAATCATGCGGCCCGAGGATGTGGGCTTCACCCAGACCGACTTGGTCTTGGGCAAGCACAGCGGCCGCGCCGCGTTGGCCGATCGGGCCAAGGCGCTCGGCTTCCACCTGTCCGGCGAGCAACTCGACAACGTCTTCAACGCGTTTAAGAAGCTCGCGGACAAGAAGAAGGAAGTCTACGACGGCGACATCGCCGCGTTGATCGAGCAGGGCGCCGCCGTGGTGGCCGACCAGTGGCAGTTGCAGTCGTACGAAGTGCAAGCATCCACCGACGGCGCCCCGCGCGCCACCATCACGTTGTCCCGCGGCAGCGAAGAGAAGTCGGCCACGGTCAACGAAGGCGACGGCCCGCTGGACGCCCTGTTCCACGCCATCGAAGAGATCACCGGCGTGGCGATCATCGTCCGCGACTTCCGCGTGCAGAGCGCCACCCGCGGTAAAGACGCCCAGGGCGAGAGCGTGATCGAAGCCGAGTACAACGGCCAACTCGTCCGCGGGCGCGGCGTGAGCACCGACACGGTCGAAGCCGCCGTGCGGGCGTTCCTGAACGCCGTGAACCGCGTGGCGGTCGGCCAGGCCCGTGACCCCAAGACGCGGCCCGAGGCCGTCTAGCGTGGTTGATTCTCTCCGAGAATCAACCAATGCGGCCTGGGGCGCAAGAGCCGTCCGTGCCCCGCGGCGCCGCTCCCACGCGCGACCAAGGCGCCTGGTCCCCATGAAATTCAACACGCTGTTTCTACTGCAAGCAACGGTGGTCACCGCGCTGTGCTGCTTGCCAATCGCTTTGGACCGCGAACAGGGGTTTGTCATCACGGCGTTCGCGCTGCCTGCGCTGTTGGGCTGGCTGGCCACCACGCAAGCCCGCCGCGAAGGGCCGTTTGAGATTGCCTTTCGCGAGTTGCCCGACTCGGTGGTCGAGATCCGCGCGACCGGCGGTCGGCAAGCGCAGTTGCTGGCCCGCAGCCGGATCTTCATCGCTGGATGCTGCCTGTCGATCGCATGCGGTTTTCCGATGCTCCATCAGGTCGACCCCGAGCCGCCGCTGATGTGGGGCCCAATCGTCGCGGCGTTCGCCGTGTGGGCGGTCGTGATGATCGGCTACTCGTCGCGGCTCACGCTACGCACAGACCAGCGTTTGTTCGTCGGCGAGTTTCTGGTGTTCGGCCTGCCATGCTGGCGTCAGCGGCGTTGGCAGATCGAGGAGGGCGATCTGATCGCGGTGCTCGTCATGAATGTATGGCTCTACTCGGGCTCGTCCGAATTCTCGAGCATGCACACAATCTGCGTCCAGCGGGACGAGCGTCAATACCCCATCGCCGCTGGTCTGTTCCAAGCGCCCGACCCGGAACCAATGATGGAAACCGCCGCGACGCGGATCGCCGCATGGGTCGAGTTGCCGTACGTCGGCTACGAGACGGCGGGCGAGACAGATACCGTCCCGCCAGCGGAGATTGCGACCGACGAGTAAACCGTCAACGCAGCGATTTGTGCGAGCCGTCGCAGCCGGGCATCTTGCGCGACAGTCCGCACGTGCAATCGTTGATTCCCTTGCCGTCGAGAATCTGCGTAACGTACTTCTCGATGCGAGCCTTGCGCGTCTTGGACTGTTTCGCGCCGTTGAAGTGCAGCAGGTAGGCCCGCTGCCGACCCGGCGTCAGCGCCGCAAACGCCGTTTCGAAGGCGGGGAACTCGGCAAACTTCGCCTGCAGTTCATCGGGAATGGCAGGCGGTGCGCTCGCGGAGGCGCTTGGCTTCACACCGGCTCGCTCGACCTCGACCGCTTCGCGAATGTACGAGCGGATCACCGGCTCCAGTTCCAGGATTTCCGGCACGTTGGCAAAGCGAATCTGCCGCGCCGCCTGGGTATTCTCGCCCGGCTTGACAAGCACCCCGCGGGGATCCATCAGCAACGCGCCCTTGAAAAAACTGATCGAGCAGAATTGCTTGAACCCGCCCAGAATCACGATGTTGGCGCCCTGAAGCGTGTAGCACGGCTGCCGCCATTTGAACTCTTCGATTAGGTCGCACGCCAACGCGATGGCCCGCAGACGCGTAAGTTCGGCGCGCCACGCCTTGGTCGTGCGCAGAAACTCGTCGACCTGGGGATTTGCAGTTGCCATCAGTTGCAGATTCCAATCAGAGCAGCCGATGTACTGCGTGCAACTAGGACTCGATCCTGGTCCGATCACCGGTCAATCATTGACTTGCTCACGACCCTGCCGGCGCCGCCGAGGCGGCCAGCACGCGCAGCACCGCTTCGCGTAGCTGCCGCGATTTGACCGGCATGGCCAACACGCGGCGGTGGGGGCCGGTTTGGGCGTCGCTTTGCCATTTGCCCTGCTGGTCGCCCAGCAGCAGGACGGTGGGCAGCGTCTTGGCCGCAGTCTCGCCCGCCAGCCGGTTGAAGGCGTCCAGCCCCGCGCGGCCCATGTCGCCGCTGCTGATCAGCAGGACGTCGAACGCCTGCGCGCCGTCGTACAGCCGCTCGAACAACCGCTCGGGGTCGCTGGTCACCAGCACCCGGTAGCCGCATTTTTTGAACAGCTCGCGGAGCAGATTCTGCATCTTGTGGTCCGATTCCAGGACCATCAGCTTGCGCGGTTCGCCGTCGGGGCCGTGACCTTCGAGCTTCTTCACCTTCACCGCGTCGTCCACAGCGTCGGCGCCATGCTCGGCCATTCGCTTAGCGGCCAGTTTGATATCCGCCAGCATCTCGCCGGGCGTTTGATAACGCTTGGCCGGCTCGAACTCGATCGCTTTCTGCACGATCCGGGCCAGCATCAGCGGCACGTCGGGCGCGACCTCGGTCAGCGGTTTGATGTTCTGGTACCGCGACTTGCTGAGCCGTTGAGAGCGCTCGCGCGTCTCGGCCAACGGCGGCTTGCCGCTGAGCAGTTGGTAGTAGATGCACCCGGCAAAAAAGATGTCGCTGCGGGTGTCGTCCTTGCCAACCTTGGTCGCGCGTTCCAAGCCGGCGTAATCGATGGTGCGCGGGTTGGCGTCGTCGCCGTCGTCACCCCCCAGCCCCGCCAGACCGAAGTCGACCAGCTTGGCCACGCCCTCGCTGGAGACAATCACATTGGACATTTTCAAGTCGCGGTGCGTCACGCCTTTCTGAAAGGCGTAGTTCAGCCCCGCGACGACGCCCTCGGCGATTCGCGTGGACTCCTCCGGCGAGAACTTGCCGCGCACCTTCCAGAAGTCGCGCAGGTTGCGCCCCTCGACAAAGTCCATGACGATGTAGTGGAAGCCGCCCTTGGACGCGACTTCATGAATCGCCACGATGTTCTCGTGCACGAGCCCGGCGCCCAGTTCGCCCTCGCGGCGGAACAGATCCACGTCGGCCGGGTTGCTGCTGAACCGCTTGCGAAGCACCTTGACGGCGAACAGTTCGTTGGTCACCCGGTGGGCGGCGCGATACACGCGGGCGAAAGTCCCCGCGCCGACGCAATACTGGACTTTGTAGTCGCCGTAGAAGAAGCCGGTCTTGAAGCCCTCGGCGATGCGGTCGATCTGGTAGTTGGTCAGAAAGCCGCGCCGCATGAGCGCTTGCTTCAGTTGCTCGTACTCGACGCTGCGCGTGCCAAACTCGCCCCACACCGACTGCAACTGCTGCTCGGTGACGATCCCCACGTCCAGGGCGCGCTGGGCCAGCTTTTCTGCGGTCAGAGAAGTGGCCATTGCGCACACAGGCTTGTTCCACGCACGATGGGATCAGGCGGACGCAAGCGCTCGCCACTCGGGGGGCGGCCGCATCGGCCGCGGGGACGGCTAATCTTCCAGTTGAGCTCGGTACTCGTCGCGTTCGCGGCGGGTCGCTTCCAAGTCGAACATGAGGTATTTCATGTCGAGCCGCAACTGGCTCAGCGCGTCTTGGACCAATGTCAGAATCCGCCGCCGCCGCTTGGTGCTCTCGACCACCGCGTCGACCAGCGGGGACAGCTGGGCGGCGTACGGTTCGGGCAACGAGGCAATGGCCTCAGTCAACTGAACCAGGTCGGTGGGGACTTGTTCGCGAGCGGCAGCGGGCGTTTCGGGCGAGTGGTTCATGGTGCAACTCCAGGTGGCAGGACGGTTGTGTCGGAGTGAAAAGCACCCGGCGTACCACGACCCTGCTGGCGGTGCTGCCCGACCACCGCAACACATTGTAAGGAAAAGACTTCGGTCGCTTCAACTGTTCGGCAAAGGTTTCGGCCCGCAGGGGGCGTGATGTGGCGTTCTCGCCACAGAATGCCCTGGAGGCCGCGTGCAAATCCTGCTACAAGCCCGACTTACGACGATCGCATTCTGCGGCGCGGGATGTCGCTTTGCCGCAACATGGTCCGCCCGCCAGCCGCCGGCCCCTCGCGACCGAGACACTTGGCGTCTCGCCAGCGCAAACTGCCCCAAAAGCCCCCATGCCCGTTAGCCCCTTTGAGCGCGCGACGCCACGGCGCCCCCGGCCGCGGGCCGGGGTCTGCTGCGCTCGCCGTGCGCTGCGGCTGGCCGCGGTGGCGTGGGCTCTCGCCGGCCCCGCGGCGGCCCAAACGGGCGCCCCCGTGCTGTTGGACAACATGGACTCGGGGGAAGCGACGCTGACGCTGGAGAACCCCGGCGCCACGATCCGACTGCTGCGACAGAGTATCACCCACGAGCCGGCCCGGTTCGGCAGCGCGGCCGAGAGCATTGTTCTGTCCGCCCCGCCGGGCGAAGCGGCCCAGGTGGCGTATCGCCTGCCGCCCGCGCCGGTGATCGACGATCTGATGCTGACCGCCTGGATTCGGGTGAATCGCCCGGGCGCCCGGCTCGCCGCACGGGTCGTGCTGCCGCACAGCAAGGCACCTGGCAGCGACCAGCCCCAACGCTTGCTCGTTTACGGCCAGGACCAGGCGCCCGCCGATCGCTGGCAACGGCTGACGCTCACCAACCTCCGACCGGCCGTCGAGCGCCAAGCGCGGGTTGTCCGCGCAACTCAGGAGGGTCCCGGCAACGCCGTGGAGGAGCACGGCGCGTACGTCGACGCGCTGGTCGTGCTCTGCCCCGGCGGCCAGGGCGCGACAGAAGTTCTCGTCGATCAGGTGGCCATGTTCGGCGTGCTGCGCGACAGCCGTACTGTTGGCGCGACTGCCGCGGGCGCCGCCGCAGGACAACGCCCCGCCGCCAAGGCGCCGCCGCTGCCGCCATTGCCTCCGGTGCCGCTCGCCCCCCGCGTGATTCAATGGCAGGGCGAGCCGTTCGCCACGCTCAAGCAACTGGGATTCGACGCGGCGATGGTCGCCCGCTTGCCGTCGGCCGACGAATTGGCCGACGCCCGTCGCGCCGGCCTGTTTCTCATTTGCCCCCCGCCGGCGATGCAATCCGTCGAGGCGATTGGCCCCGAATACGACATCGTGCTCGCGTGGGATTTCGGCGTGCTACGGGCCAGCATCGACGAAGCCGCCGACCTGGAGGCCTGGGCCGGCTGGCTGCAGCGTACCGATCCGCAGCGCGAACGCCGCACGCTGATCCGCCCCGGGCGGCAGGTGCGCGAAGCAAGCCGGCTGGCCGACGCGCTGGTGCTCGATCGGCCCACGCTCGGCGCCACCCAAACATTGTCGGGTTACTCGACGTGGCTGCTGTCCCAAAGCCGCATCGCCCGCCCCGGCACGCCGCTGTGGGTGCTGGCCGACTCGCACTACGGCGGCCGCGCCGCCGCGCAATTGGCGGCCGTCCGCAGCAGCCGCCCGCCGGTGATTCCCGGCGCCTACTCCGAGTTGTTCCGCTGGACGGCGTCGACATTCACGTCGCGGCCCGCCGCGTTCTGCTTCCGCAGCGAAGCAAGCCTCGTCGGCACGGATCGCGGCAACCGGCTGCGCGCGGCGACGCTGGAGTTGCTCAACCTGCGTCTGCAACTGGTTGAGCCGTGGTTGGCGCGCTGCAAACAAATGTCGCGGGCATCGTGTACGTACGACGACGTGACCGCCATCGTGCTGCAGACAGAGCGGTCGCATCTGGTCGTTCCGACGCAGTGGTACGGCCCGACGCACACGCAGTCCATTTCTGTGGAACATCCGCTGGCGATGCAGTTGCGGGGCGTTCCCGAGACCGCCGAGGCTTACCTGCTCACGGGGGTCAGCGCCCAACGGCTGCGCACGCAGCGGGTGGCGGGCGGCTTGCGCGTGACGGTGGAGCAGTTGCCCGGCGACGCTTTGATTCTGCTCACCGAAGACGGCCGGGCGTTCACGCAGGTCGAATCGCATCTGCGACGCCATGCGCGCCGCGTGGTGGATCTGCGACTGCAGATAGTCGAACTCAAACGCCAACAGGCCGTCGAGACGCTGCAACTGTTGCCGCAACCGCTGGTCGCCGGGGCGGAGGTGCAAGGCGCGCTGCACCGCGTGGCCGCACTGACCAAGGCCGCCCAGGACGCCGCGGCCGTGGGCGACTGGGACGCGGCCTACGACGCGGCCACCGAAGCCGATGCGCTGTTGGACCAGTTGGAGGAAGCGACGGTCGACCAGGTCGCCGTCGCCCCGGCGGGCGTGTCGCCCTTGCCGCTGCGGTGGGCCGCGGCCCCGGATCACGTCCGGTTGGCCGCCGCGCTGGCCCGCGGCGCAGGCGCCTGGCAGATGCTGCCCGGCGGCGAATTTGAAGACCTCAGCGAACTGTTGCGGCTCGGCTGGCGCCATCTGGAGCAACCGCTTCCCGGCGTGACCAGCGCCGTGCGGCTGTCGCCCGATGCGCCGCACCGCGGCGGATTCTGCCTGGAACTTGACGCGGGCCCCGAGCAAACGGCCAACGCTCCGCTGACGGCTCCCAGCGTGCCGGTGTGGGTCACGTCCCCCCCCATCGCGCTCCCGCCGGGGAGTTTGCTGGAAATCACCGGGATGGTCCGCACCAGCCAACCGCTGCTGGGACCCGACGAGGCGCTGTTGGCGTTCGACACCCTGGGTGGCGAGCATCTGGCCCTGCGACTGCAGCGGGCGCCGACCTGGCAGCCGCTGCGGATGATGCGGCTGACCGGCGGCGGCGGCGAGACGCGAATCACGCTGGCCCTGGACGGTTTCGGCCGGGTGCAAGTCGACTCGCTGGTCTATCGCATCACGCCGCTGGGCTCGCCGGCCGCTGCCGAGCCGGTCCGCCTGGAAGCTCGCAATCCGCCCCAAACGCGGCGATAACCCCGCGTCATAGGGTGGCCGGGGACGGAGCGCAGCGAAGCCCCCAGGGGCGCACTGGGGGCTCCCGTTGGTCGTCCCCAGCCACCCCAGTCTGCATCTCGCGGCAAGTTCGTCGCCGCCCCTGCCGATCCTTGTCGCCCCGGGAAGCGCAACTTATACTCAGCCCTTTACTTGAGACCGGTTGGCGATCGTCCCCAGGGCGTCGCACCGGCCTGCGAACCAACGGCCCGCTCGTTGCGTAGCAGGCTCCACGGCCGGCCTCGGTCGTCGCGTCGACGGGAATTGCCCCGGCCGCCCGACACGTATTCCCGTCGCGATCGCGCCGTGGCGCTGCGGCAAGCTCGCCGCTGGCAGCCGATCGCCCGGCTCTTCGTCGTCGCAACAGGATCCGCGACGGCCCCGTCGGCGTCGAACTTCAACGTTCATTTTCCTGGCCCTGCAACCGGTAGTTCGTTTCATGAGCGACGAAGTCGTCCTGCAAACTCGCGCCCTGTCGAAAGTGTATCGCGACTTCTGGGGCCGCCAGAAAGTCCGCGCTCTGAAGGCGCTCGACCTGAACGTCCATCGCGGCGAGGTCTTCGGTCTGCTGGGCCCCAACGGCTCGGGCAAGACCACCACGATGAAGCTGGTGCTGGGGCTGCTGTTCCCCACCGAAGGCGAAGCCGTCGTATTCGGCCGCCCAGCCAGCGACGTCGCCAAGAACGAGCGGATCGGCTACCTGCCGGAAGAATCGTACCTGTACCGGTTCCTGACCGCCGAGGAGACGCTCGACTTTTATGGCCGGCTGTTCGACATGCCCGCCGACGTGCGAGCTCAGCGAGTCGACGCGCTGATCAAACAGGTCGGCCTGGACAAAGCCCGCAAGCGGCCTCTGCAGGAATACTCCAAGGGCATGACGCGGCGGATCGGTTTGGCCCAGGCCCTGATCAACGACCCGGAACTCATCTTGCTCGACGAACCGACCAGCGGGTTGGACCCGATCGGCACGCGCGAGATGAAGGACATGATCCTGGAGCTCAAGAAGCAGGGCAAGACGGTCGTTATGTGCAGCCATCTGCTGGCCGACGTGCAGGACGTGTGCGATCGGATTGCCATCCTGCACCAGGGCGAGCTGAAAGAACTGGGGCGGGTCGACGAGTTGCTGACGATTGCCGACGTAACCCAGATTCGCGGTCGCAACCTCTCGACCGACTGCCAAAACGAGATCCGCGACGTCATCGCCCGGCATCACGGCGAGCTGCTGTCGATGAACAACCCGACCACCACGCTGGAAGACCTGTTCCTGGACATTGTCCGCGACAGCGAGGCGCGTCCCGGGCGTCGCACGGCCAGCGTGGCCGCGGCCGCGGGCGGCGATGCGGCAACAAGCGACGAGTCGGGCACGCCTGACCAGCCCGCGTCGTAGGTTGGGCGTCAACGGCCTCAGCCGGACTGGCGTCCGGCGCTAAGTTGCGTCGTTCGTCGCCCTAGATTCCCCCTTCCCCATTCCGCGCTCCCCATTTCCGAAATGGTTCTCGAACGTCAAATCCTGCCGTATCTCCAATGGCTGCTGTACGGCGAGCCGGGCGGGATGGGGGCTCTGCTGCGGTTCGTCCTGGTGCTGCTGGGCGTAGGACTCGCCGCGTTGGTGATCGGCTTCCTCGTCGCGGCGCTCCGCTACGGGTTTGCCCGCGGCGGCGACATGACCTACCGCACGGTCTCCGGCGGCTTTGTCGAACTGCTGCACACCCGCTGGCGACGCGTATGGGCACTGGCCATGCTGGCGGTGAAGGAAGCCCGCCGCCGCCGCGTGCTGATCGCCCTGGGCGTGTACCTGGTGATCTTGCTGTTCGCGCAGTGGTTTCTCAGTACCGACTATCCCGAGCCGGCGCGGCTGTATCTGAGCTTCGTACTCACGGCGACAACCTATTTGATGCTCGGCATCGGGCTGCTGCTCAGCGCATTCAGTCTGCCCAGTGACTTCAAAACCAAGACCATTTACACGGTCGTGACCAAGCCGGTCCGCGCCGGCGAGATCGTGATGGGTCGCATCCTGGGCTTTACGATCGTCGGCACGGTGCTGCTGGCCGTGATGGCGCTGGCCAGCTACGTGTTCGTGATCCGCTCGCTCGACCATACGCACGAGATCGACGCCGCCGCGCTGAAGACAATCAACATCGGCGGCGAGATGCGCGGCTACGACGGCTCGACCGACAAGGAAATGGGCCATCGCCACCTGATCGAGTTGGACGCCGATCGGAGGGGCCTGGCCGAGCAAGATCGCGGCCACGTCCACGAGATCCTGCCCGATGGCGAGGGCTACGACGTTTCAGGGGCCTTGGGGCTGATGAAGGCCCGCGTCCCGAAATACGGCAAGCTGGCGTTCATCGATCGCAACGGCGCCAAGAAGGACTCCGGCATCAGCGTTGGCTACGAGTGGAAATACCGTAGTTTCATCGACGGCAACACGCAGGCCGCGGCGATCTGGACGTTCGACGGCCTCGATCCGAACACCGAAGACGAGTCGCTGGAACTGGCGCTGATTGTTCGCGTGTTCCGCACGCACAAGGGCGTCATCGGCCAGCCGATCACCGGGTCGATCAAGTTCCGCAACCCGGAGACGGGGCAGAGTTCGGCCGAATCGAGCTTCCTGGCGCTCGATCAGCAGATCGACGAAATGTCCTTCGCCCGGGCCATGTTCGACCCCGACGACAATCCCGTCGACTTGTTCGAGGACCTGGTCACGGACGACGGCCGCCTGGAAGTAATTGTCCAGTGCCTGGAGGGCGGCCAATATTTCGGCTTCGCTCAGGCTGACTGCTACATCCGCCAGCCGGAAGGCGACCCGCGCGCCAACTTCTTCAAGGTCAATCTGAGCATCTGGGTGCAGATGGTCATCGTGATCGCCATTGGGGTGACCGTCAGCACCCTGGTCAGCGGCCCCGTCGCGATGCTGTTCACCGCGTCGTTCATCCTGCTGGGCTTCTTCCGCCAGTTCTTCCTGAACGTGGCCACCGGCCAAGAGTACGGCGGCGGGCCGCTGGAGTCGCTCGTGCGACTGGTCACGCAGAAAAACGTGATGGTCGATCTGGGCGAGGGCGTCGGCGTGACGATCGTCAAATCGATCGACGCCGTGTTCCAAGGCTTCATGTGGTGCGTCGGGCAGTTGCTGCCTGACTTCCGCTCGCTCAGCGCGGTCGCGTTCGCGGCGGACGGGTACAATGTGCCGTGGGATCGCGTCTGGCAGGATCTCACGCTGTGCGGCGCGTACGTCGTCGGTTTGTCGATTCTCGGCTTCTTCCTGTTGCGGACCCGCGAGGTGGCCCGGTGACCCCTAACAACTCGCTTTATCGCAAGATCGCGTACCTGGGCGGCATTGTCGTGCTGCTGTTGCCGCTTTTCTGGCTGGGTCAGCCCGCCACGCGCGGCGGCGACGAACAGAGCAAGGGCGGCGTCCTGGAACAACTGCGCGACGAGTACGAGTTGGGCCAGGCCGACATCGGCGCCATCGACCCGGCCAGCGAAGCGATTCGCCTAGCGACGCTCGGCGCCCGCGGCATCGCCACCTCGCTACTGTGGAGCAAGGTCAATCACTACAAGATGACCGAAGATTGGACCGGGATGGAGGCCACGCTCAAGCAACTCGCCAAGCTGCAGCCCTACTTCATCGCCGTGTGGCGGTACCAGTCGTGGAACCTGTCGTACAACGTGTCAGTGGAACTCGACGACGTGAAAGACCGGTTCTTCTACGTGAAAGAGGGCATCAAGTACCTCAAGGAAGGCATCGGCTACAACCGCGACAATCCGTATCTGCTCGACGACCTGGGCTGGTTCATCGGCAACAAAATCGGCCGTGCGGACGAGCACGAGCAATATCGCACGCTGTTCAAGGCGGACGACGAGCTACATGCACCCGACGCCCGTCCCGAGCAGCGCGACAACTGGATCGTATCGAAGGACTGGTACCAGCGGGCCGTCAACGTCATTGACGCGGGCCGTAAGAGCATCGGCACCAAGAACCCCACGATCTTCTTCTCGAACCCCGCCAAATCGCAAATCAACTACGCCGAGGCGATCGAGCACGAAGGCGCGTTCGGCGAGCGCGCCCGTCGCGCCTGGGAAACGGCCGCCCGCATGTGGCGCAACTACGGCACGCGCGAGATGATGTCGTCGTTCGGCGTGCTGATTCGCTTGGAAGACAGAGAGCGCTGGGATCAGGAACTCAAGGACCTGATCGCCGAGTTGGAGTCGCTGGCGCCAGGGCTGCGCGACCAGATGGAGCAAGAGGCTGAGGACGGCCTCACGCCGGAGGAAGAGGCGGCTCGCGCCAAAACGGGCGAGTTGAGCGAGGAAGAACGCGTGCTGCGAATGGACGCCGAGGAGAAACTGCAAATCACGCCGCAGAAACTGGCGGCCCGCATCGCCAAGGACAACCCGGAGAAGGCGAGCACGGTCCGCCGGCTGGCCAACGAGATCGACGCGGCCAACAAGCGCATCCGCATGATCGATAGCAACGCCGGCGTGTCGAACTACGAATACTGGCGGGCCCGGTGCGAATTTGAGCAAACGCCCGAAGCGCTCAAGGCGCAGGAGCTGCGCTACCAGGCGCACATCCTGTGGAAGGAAGAAGGCCAGCAGCGCGAAGCCAAGGCGCTGTACGAGGAAGCCTTCGATTTGTGGGCCAAGGCGTTCGCCGAGACCGAGGGCATGCCGGTCGACTCGGCCACCGGCGGCGACATCATGGTGTTCGTCGAGGAATACGGCGAACTGCTCGACCAGCTAGAACTGAGCCTGGCGGACGAAGAGTTGGGCGACAAGTTCCCGCTGTGGGATCTGGTCGAGGTCAACGATCAGACCCGCGCGTTCACCGAGGCGCTCACCGCCTACAAGGCGCGGGTCAACGCCGCCCCCAAAGACCGTGAAGCCGACAGCCTGATCAACCCCAGTGAAGCGCTCACCGACGTCTACACGCCCCGCGTCGAGCAGGGCGACGATGACGCCGACGGCGAGGCCGAGCCGGCCGAAGATGAAGCGGCAGCGGACGACGGCCCCGCCGCGGCTGAATCGGAGTAACGCCCCGATCAGGGCGCTCCCGCCGAGCCAAGCGCTTCGCACGCGGTTCTGCACGGGCGCGTCTCATGCCGGCTGTAGCGATTGCGCGATCGCCCGCGGACTTCCCGCCGGTTCGAATGCGCGAATCTCCCGCAATCGGCTTCGACGCACAGACCGGCGCCGCCGATAGCACCAGCAAGGTTTGCCGCGCGCAGCGGCACATCAACTCCTTGTTGGCGGCGGGTGATGCGACGATTCAGGCAATCGACAACTCAGCGCAACGGCCGGCGCGGGCGGACATGCCGGTTCGAGTCGTTAGAGCCGCGCGCGCTGCTCGCCGGCGACACGCTGGCGGCCGCGCGGTTTGAGGTCCCCCTGGCCCCGCCGGCGGAAGTTGCCGCGCTGGGAGAGATCAGCGGCCAGGTCTACCAGCTCGACGCCAATGCAGTTGACCAGGGCGGCATCGCGGCGGTCGAATTGACACTGCTGGACGAGACGGGAACCGTTGTCGGCGTGACACGCACCGCCGCGGACGGAAGCTACCGGTTTGCGAATCTGTCGCCGGGCCTGTACGCGGTGCAACAGCGCCAGCCTGCCGGCTTCGTCGACGGCCCGGAATCCATCGGTCTCGCTGGCGGTCAGGTGCTCACCGACGATCTGGTGGGCGAAATTCCGCTTGCGGCCGGGCAGGTCGCCTCGGGGTACGACTTCGCCGAATACCGGCCGCCGGACGCACCGGCGCCGACCGCCGACGGATTGCCGCGACTGATTCTCGCCGGCGGCGGCGTGAGCGGCCCCGGCGGATCGCAGGCCCTGGCGACGCCAGCGCAAATGGACGCCGCCACGCCATCCGCGACTGTGGCGCCGATGGCGCCGAATCCGATGGCCGCCGAAATCGCGCCCGGTTCGCGCGCGCCCTCCGCAGAGTCCGATGACACGGAAGCCGAGCCGCACGGCGAATCGGCGCGAATCGCGCCGGGCTCGTTCGTCGCAGCGACGGCGCCAACGGACGCCGATGACGACAGCGGCGTTGAGCTGCAGCTCGACTCGCTGGAGGAGTCCGACGTCGACTCGACCAGCGACAAGCAGAGCGAAGCCGACGGCGTGAAGCCGGCGGCAATCGAACATGTCGCGGCGCGATCGACAGTCCGCCGGCGCATCGACGACGCGGAACACGCTCCCGCCGCGGCGAGCGCCGACGAAACGCCGTCGCCGCCCGGCGCGCAGCCCTCCGCCCCCATCCGCGAAGCCGCAGTCGTCGAGGGCAACGACGACGAAACCGCCGCGTGAGCGGCGCCATCAGCCCTTTTTCAACTGCTCCATCTCCGCATGGGCCGCGTCGATTTCCTTTTGGATCCGCGCCGGTTCGTCCGGGTCGTCCGGCTGCTGCTTGGCCCCGGCCAGCTGCTGCTGCAGCGAACTGAGTTTCTTGCGGAGCACTTCGACGCGTTTCTTGGCTTTCTTGTCCATGGGAGCCTTCAAACAATGCGGGCGCGAAAGAAAAGAACAGCAGAGGGCGGGTCGGCAGGCTAGTGCAATGTCCGCAGCACGGCGGCGATCACCACGATGGCCACCACGCCGGCCCAAGCCAGGTTCAGCCACCGCCCCAGATTGGCGCGGAACTTCTCAGCAGCGGCCGTCTTGCCGGCGAGAACGGCCCCCAGGAACATCACCCCCAGGCCAACCAGCACCTTTACGCCAAACAGCGCGTGGTACGTGCTGGGCAGCTTGCCGCCGTCGGCCTTCACGCCGTTGTTGATAACCAGAAAGTTGTACACGCCGGTGGCCAGCAACAGAAACGTGGCGACGCCGACCCACTTGGCCCAAATTTCGCGGCGGCCGGCAAAGCACGCGTCGGCGCCCTTGGGGGCCAGCACGGCCTTCATGTAGAACAGACCGCCGCCCAGCATGATCGCGCCCAAAATGTGCAGCGCGCGGCTCACGATGTTGATAATGTCGTTGGCCGTCATCTGGGCCAGGATGAGCGCCGCAGCGTCGTGCGTGGTATTCACGGAGAATCTCCCAGGAAAGTGGTGCAGCGCGACGGCCGGCCCGCGCGCTGCCGTGACCGCCGATCGTAAACACGCAACCGCGTAGCGTCCAGGTGCGTAACTGTGGGAGCGTGCGAAGAGAGACGGCAATCAGCGACTCGCGTGCCGCTCGATCCACGCCCGAGCCGCCGCCAGCGCTTCGTCCGGCGTCGTCACCCGCCCCAGCAATTGTTCGTCGCGCAGGTGCTCCAGCAGCGCGGCAAACCGGTGTCCGGGGCGCAATCCCGCATTGCGGATATCGTGCCCCGTGAGCAATGGCGGCGGATTGAGCTGCTCGGCCGGCAGGGCCAGCGCCTCGGCAATTCGCTCAACCAGCGGGTGCTGTTCGCCGAGCATGGCAATGACGGCTATCTGCAGTTCGCCCGCCCGCTCGTCGATCAGCAATCGCTGCAGCGCGGGCCAGGGCAGGGCGGGGTCGTCGCGCAACCGCCGCAGCTGATCCGCCAGCCACGCGGCGAGTTGCCCCTCCTTGTTCGTCCACTTCCAACGCCGGGAAATAGCCCGCATGGCGCCTCCGTCGACGACGCCCAGGCTCGCCAGCGCCGCGGCGGCGGGCGCCGACGGCAACCGCAGCGCTGCCAGTCGATCCAGCACCGCGGCGCGCGCCGCATCATCGGCCAGCGCGGGCGCCAACTCCGGCCACAACGGCTCGAGCAATTCCGTCTCGCGCAGCAACTGCACGCCCAGCGCGCGCCGCGGACCGGCGAGAATCTTCCGCAGCTCGGCGCCGATCCGTTCGCCGCTGACCACGTTGATCTGCGGCGCCATTTCGCGAATCGCCGCCAACGTGCGCGGCTCGATCGCAAACTCAAACTCGGCCGCGAATCGCACGGCCCGCAGCAGCCGCAGCTTGTCTTCCGTAAACCGCCGCCGCGGGTCGCCGATGGCCCGCACGATCCGCGCGGCCAGATCGTCTTGGCCGTTCACGTAATCGACGACGCGCTCGTCGACGGGGTCGTAGAACAACCCGTTGATGGTAAAGTCCCGCCGCTGCGCGTCGTGCTCGGCGTCGGTGAAGGCGACCGACTCGGGCCGGCGGCCGTCCCGATAGTCGCCGTCGGTGCGAAACGTGGCGACCTCCAACGGCGCCTGGCCGCGGGGGCCCAGCACGCCGATCACCCCGAACGACGCCCCGATCGCCAGCGTACGACGTTTGCCGAACACCTCGCGCACCTGCTCGGGCCGGGCGCTGGTGGCCACGTCGTAGTCTTTGGGTTCACGGGCCAGCAACTGATCGCGCACGCAACCGCCCGCCCACAGCGCAACGTGCCCGGCGTCGCGCAACTGGGCGACGACCTGCAGGGCGAATTCACGCGGCGTGACGGCGGGCATGGTTTCTTACTGTTGAACAATGCGATCCATCGCCGCGGTGATGCGGGCGATCGCCGAAGCCGCCTGTGCTTCGTCCCACGCAAACGAATGCTCGCCGCCGGGGTCCAGCAATAGCAGCGTCGCCTCGGCCAGCGGCGCCCGCAGCGCCTGCTCGCAGGCCAGTTGGTAGACAAACAACTGCAGTTCGTAGTTCGCCGCGGTCTGCGGAATTCGGGCCGCCGTGGTGCGATTCGTTTTGTAGTCTAGCAAATGCCACGCGCCGGCCGCATCGCGGTACAGGCAATCGATGTAGCCATGCAGATAGCGTCCGCCGGCGGGCTGGCGATCGCCGCCGGGCGGCCAGGGCAGCAGAAACTCGACTTCCCGGCGCACCTCCGCCGCCCCGGCCAGCGCCGCGCCGCGCTCGCTGGCCAGCAGTCGCGTCACCTGATCGAGCGCCGTGGCGGCCGCCTCCGCAGCGCCGCGGGGAAAATACATGGGGGCGAGAAATTCGCACCACCGCGCCGCGTCATTCGTATCGGCGAAATTAACCCGCTCGAGCACGTCGTGCACCAGCGAGCCAAAATGGCGCGGGTCGAGCGCACCCTCAGACCCGCTTGAATCGCCTGCGCGCAAATCGCTCCCAACGGGGAGTTGCTCTTCGAACCCGCTGTCGGAGCCGTCAGACGCAAGATCGGCGGCGGCCAGCGCCTCCAACTCGCCGGTGAGCTGGCTGAACGAGAATCGCCGCCGCGCCGAGCGATCGACTGCCATCGGCAGCGCCAGCGGCGGCAACTTCGTCGCGGTCGACTTACGGGCGGCGAGCTTCTCGCACTTGGCAAGCGTCTGCTGCAAGTCGCCGCTGCGGCCGGGTCCCTCGGGGATTCGCGGCGGGGCGGGCTCCGCGTCGATCACCCGAACACTCGGCACGCCGATCCCCGGCGGCAGTTGCTCGCCGGCGTAGTCGCCCGTCTCCACGTCGTACCGCCGCGCGAGCAGCTTCATCGCCTCGCTCTGCGGCTTGGCCGGGTCCTTGCGACTGCCGCTGACGATCAGCATGTCGGCCGCGCGGGTGCAGGCCACATAGAACAGCCGCAGGCGTTCTTGCCGCTCCTGCTGATTCTCCAGCGCCCGGTAGAGTTGCCACCCCAGGCCGTGCTGCCGATTCTCGCCCGGCGCCAACGGCCCCAGTTCGCGATGCACCACCGCGTGCGCATCGGCGGGCCGCGACTGCCGGTCGACATCCGGCAGCACCACCACGGGAAACTCCAGGCCCTTGGCGTTGTGGATCGTCATGATCTGCACGACATCGCCGGTCGTTTGCGTGGCCGCGGGGGCTTCCTTGGGCGCGCGGGCGACGAACTCCGACAGTTGCGTGACGAACCCCGGCAGGTCGCCCGGCGCCGTGCGGTCGAGCGTGCGCGCCTGCTCGCGGAGTTTCTCCAGATTGGCCAACTTCCGAGCGCCGAGAAACTCGGCCTGCAGCACGGCGTCGTATCCCGTGCGGGCCAGCGCCTCGTCGAGCAACTCGGCCACCAGCAATTGATCCTTCCGCTGTCGCAAGTGGGCCAGCGTCGCTGCGGCGCGCTGCACCTTGGCCGCCTCACGCGCTTCGAGTTGCGACGGCGGCGCGGCGGCCAGCGCGGCATTCAGCGACCCGTGCGCTTTGACCAACCAGAACAGCGTTTCATCCTGCAGCGCGAACAGCGGGCTGCGCAGCGCCCCGGCCAGCGCGATTTCGTCGATCAAACTGGCGACCGCCCGCAGCAGGTTGACCACGTCGAAGATTTCCTGCTGCGCGTAGAACGCATGGCCGCCCGCCAGGTAGTAGTCGATGCCCTGCTGCCGCAGCGCTTCCTCGTACAGCGACACGTCGCTGAGCGCCCGCAGCAGAATGGCCACGTCGCCGGGGCGCACGGGCCGTAACGCATCGCCGGCATCCTCGCTGGCGTCGTGGTCGGGAATCAGCGGCTCGCCGGAGTCGATCAGCTGCGCGATGCGGCGGGCGATCCAGCGGGCCTCGCGCTGCCGGGCCTCGCGTCGGCCGCCCGTGGCGCGCCCGCTGGCGGCGTTGGCCGCAGCCAGGCCGTCGTCGGGGTCCTCCGTCGGCGGCCACATGAACTCGATCGCCGGGCAAGGCGTCTGTTGCGGGCGATGCGCGACCAGCGGCTCGTAATCGCGAAACTCGCTGCGGAACGTGGCGTTCACGAAATCGATCACCGCCGGCTGGCTGCGAAAGTTGGTCGTCAGCGACAACTGCCCCGCGGCCGGCAACGACTGCCGCAGCGCGTGCGAGACGTCGGGCTCGGCGCCGCGGAACCGGTAGATCGACTGCTTGTCGTCGCCCACCACAAACAGCCCGGCGTCGCGCCACCCGTCGCCGCACAGCGTTTGGACGATCTCGACCTGCAACGGGTCGGTGTCCTGGAATTCGTCGACCATCAACAACCGCGTCTCGGCCGCCAGCTCGCGCCGCAGCGAATCGTGCGCGGGGTCGGTCAGCAGACGGTGGGTCCGCTCCAGCAAATCGTCGAAGTCGAGCTGGTTGCGTTGCGCTTTGACCGCGTCGATGCGGTCGCGAATCGTCGCGGCCAGCGCGACCAGTTCCACGCCCATCTGGGCGGCCGCGCGGGATTGTTCCGTCGGGACGTCCAGCTTTTTGAGCTTGCCAAGCAGCTTGCGCACCTCCTCGGCTGCTGTTTTGAACTCGTCGTAAGCCTGCGGATCATGCCAATCCTTCTTCGACAAACTTCCGCTGGGGCCGCCGCGCACGCGGGCCAAACCGTCCAAATCGTCGGCCAACGCGACCGGGTCGCCCTCGCCGCTGCGAATGGCATCCAGCGCCGCGGCCAGCGCCACGAAATGGTCGGCCAGCTTCGGCGTCGCCGCGGCGCTGAGGTCGACCTGTGCGGCCAGCGCGGTCAGCGGATCGCTGTCGCGCAACTCCGCCAGCAGCAGCTTGGGCGCCTCGCGCTGGTACGCCTGCTGCCACAGCTCGGTCAAATCCTCCACCGTCGCGGATTGCCAATGCGTCAGTTGCGCGCGGGTCGTCTGCGAGGCGACGCGGGCCAGCTCGCCGCGGACCCAGTTCAGCCCCCGCCGCGCCGCCAGGTCAAGCACCGCTTCATGCCGCGCTTCCAGCAGCTCGCGCAGCGTGTCGTCGACCGCCTCGGCCAGCAGCAGTTCGCCAGCCGCGGCGTCGAGCACCTCGAACTGCGGATCGACGCCCGCCTCGACCGCATGCCGCCGCAACAGCCGCGTGCAAAAACCGTGAATCGTGGAGATCCGCGCCCCGTCGAGCTGCCGAATCAGCCGCCGCCACGCGGGGCGAGTTGTCTCGGGGGCGTCCGTCATCCGCTCGCGGCATTTCTCGCGAATCCGCTCGCGCATTTCCCGGGCCGCCGCTTCGGTGAACGTGATCGCGACCAGCTCCTCCAACTCGGCCGTTGGCTCCAGGACCGTGGGGTCGAGGTAAGCGAGAAACCGCTCGGTCAGCACAAACGTTTTTCCGCACCCGGCCCCCGCCGCCAGCGAAACGCTGCGGTCATGCGCCGCCAGGGCGGCCGCTTGTTGGGGAGTGAGCGCGGGCATGCGAGACGGAAGGGGGAAGGCGGAATGGGGAAGGGGGAATGTTGACTTGTCCGTGGCGAGCCGCGCGTCACTTCTAGCCGTGTCGGCGCGCCCGCAGCGGCATCGTGAGTCGCTTACGGCGGGTCATCGTCACTCTCCTCGGGCGCACTGACGCCGTGCCAGGTCTTCTGCAAACTCCGCACGTGCGCGATGCGGCACACGGTGCGCAAAGAACAGTAACTGGTGCAGTGCTCGTCGGCGCTGAACACGGGGAACTCCGCCCGGCGGATCCCCGCGACAATCTCGGCCACCCGCTCGACCAATTGCGCGCGCGTCGCCGCCCAGGCGCTGTCTTGGCTCGACCCGTCGCCGCCGTCGCTGGCGATTTGCAGCGGCCCGCCCTTGCGGCCCGGCTTGCCCAGGCCGTTGCCTTGCACGCTCCAGTAGCCGGCCGACCACGCCACCGCGTCCTGCGCGGCCAGCAACAGTTCTTGCGCCGCCATGGCATACAGCGGCAGCTGTAACTGCCGGCCGTCGGCCAGTTGCTCCGGCTTCACGGCCGCTCGCGCGCTCGTTTTGTAGTCGATGACATTGAACGCCGTGCGGCCGTCCTTGCGGCCCACGTCGATGCGATCAATCTGCCCGGTCAGCCGCAGCGTCTCCTCCGGCAACTGCAGCCGGTAGGGTTCGTCGGTCGTCAGGTCGGCATCGGCGGCCGATTCGCTCTGCCGGCTCCCCGGGCCGAAGCGGGCCTCGAAGTACCGCGGCCGGGGCGGCGACTCCCAATCGGTAAAGCAGCCGCGATAAGCCAGTTCCTGATCGGCCAACTGCTCCGCCCACGAATCGATTTGCCGCCGCTCGATTTCCCACAGCGCCGCGTCGAGCCCGGTGCGCGGCGCGCGGGCCGACACGTCGATCAGCGACTGCCGATATTCGTCGACCAAGGCGTCGCGCAGCGCGGCCAGCTCCTCGGCCGTCTCCGCGACCGGCTCGTGAGGGTCGGCCGCCGCGGCGCGCTTCCGATGCAGCGCGGCCAGCGTTTCGTGCAACATGACCCCGCGACGGCCGAAGTCGCTCTGCAACACCAAATCGGGCGCCGGCTCCAGTCGCAACGGCCCCTCGGCGAAAAACTTGAACGGGCACAGCGCGTACGATTCCAACTGGCTGGGGCTCCACAGATGGTCGCCGCCAAACCGCCGCGCGAAGTCCGCTTGCGCCGTCGCGCCGACGAGCAAACCCTCGTAGGGGCCAAACTCGTCGCGCACGCCGCGCGCCGCGACGCACTCGACGCCGTTGGCGAGCGACCGGCCCGTGTCGGCCGTCGCCGGCGCCGCGACGACCGCGGCCAGCAACTCCGGCGCATCGTCCAGCGCATCGGCCACGGCCGCGCGTCGCAATTCGCTGAGCGACGCCGGTGGATGGTCGCGGGCCGCGCGCTCGCCCGCCGTCGCCGCCAGCGGAATCTCGATCCGTCGGTAGTCGCGAGGCAAGTTCCGCTCCAGCTCGGCCAGATACGGGCTAGGGGGCAGCGACTGAGCCTTCGCGTCGAGCGCCGGGTAGCTGAGCGTGAGCGATTGCCCGGGGCGCGCGAGCAACTGATAGAACAACAACATCTCGCCCGCGGCCCGGGGCGCGTCGGCGACACCGGCGGGCGTCGGCTCGTCCAGTTCGGCGCCCAGCCACTGCTCAAGCCGGTCCTCCTCGCGGCGGCGATCGTCGCGCACCGCAGCGGGAAACGACTGCTCGCTCAGCCCCGCGACAAACAGGTGCTGCGGGCTGAGATGCCGGGCGTGCTCGGCGCCGACGATCCGCACGCGGCCGGTCGGATCGCCGCCGCCGGGGGCGCTGGTCTGCGCGGCGACGTTCGCGGCCAGCGCAATCAGCTCATGCAGCGACAGCTTGTCGCCGCTGTGGCCGGCCCAGCGGTCGGCGCGCTCCGCAGCGCTCAGCGCGCCGACCAACGCTTGCCATGCGGGGCGCGGCGCGGGGCAAGCGCCCGCACCGTCGGTCTCTGCGACCAGCAGGAACCCGGCCGCGTCGGCCAACTCCGTAACGGCGTCCACCCAACCCGCCAGGGTGGCCTTGGTTGGTAGCTCATGCAACAGCTCGCGCAGCCACTGCAACTGCGGCAAGGCCAGCGCCGCCGCCTGCAGGATGGGTTCGTTGCGAGCCGGCGCGTCCGCCGCGCCACTGGACCGGGCCTCCTCAAGTTCCGCATGACGCGTGGCAAGCGCCGCCACATGGGCCAGCAGCGGCTCCGCGCCGCTGGCGATCTGCGCGGCGCGAATCGTCCGTTCCAGCGCTGCGCGGCCCGTCGCATCGAACTGGGCGGCGTCGCCCCACGCCAGCGACCGATCCGTCGCCGCGGCGAGCAACCGCCGATAGGGCCAGTCGTCGGCGTGCAGTCGAAGCAGATTGAACAGCGAACGCACCAACGGCGTCGCCGCCAGCGGCGGCCGAGCATCGATCCACGCCGGGAGGCCGAAGTCAGCGAACGTCTGCCGCAGTCGCGTGGCATGGTCAGCCGTGCGCCGCAACGCGACGACGATCTCCGCCGCCGGCACGCCGGCGTGCAGCAGCCGCTTCGCGCGCCGCGCGACCTCCTCGAACTCGCGCTGCTGCGAGGGGGCGGCAATGACTTCCATCGGCACGGAGCCCGCGTCGCGTACGTCCCGAAAATTGCCGGGCTCGTCCCCAGCCGCCCGGTCGGAAAACAACCCCGCGAGGATTTTTGCGAAGACGTCCCGGGAGGGCGAGGCTCCCGCCGAGCCAGTGCGGTTCGCCTCCTCAGGCTCGGCGGGAGCCTCGCCCTCCCGCGGCTCGCGCCGATCCTCGGCGCCGCACCATTCGACTTGGCAACTCATCCGCTGTCGCAGCCCGCGCATCGTTTCCAGCGACCGCGCGAACAGGTCCGGCCGCGCGCCCGCCTCGCCCGCGGCCGTCTCTCGATCCACAGTGAGGGCCACGACCATCGCCCCCGCGCTCTTGGCCAACTGCTGCAGAATGTCGTATTGGGCGGCGGTGAAGTCATGGAAGCCGTCGACCACGACCAACTCGGTTCCCGTCAGCAGCGACTTGTCCTGCTTGACGGCGTCGCGAGCCGCCCAGAATAGGCCCTCGGCGTCAAAAGCAGCCGCCGCGACGAGCAGCCGCTGGTACTCGCCGTAGATGGCGGCGAGTTCCCGCTCGCGTTGGCCGGCGGCGGTCTTCTGCAACTGCTCGGCCCAGGCGTCGCGGCGTTTGGCGTCGGCGATGAAGGCGGCGGCTTGGGCGACGAACCCCGCCGTCTCGGCCGCGCGAGCGAAATGCCGCAGGCGACCCGATCGACGGACTTCGGCGATGGCCTGCTCCAGCAGCCGACGCGACTCGGCCGGAGACAGGGCCCGCGCTGCGACCCGAGCGTCGGTCAGCAGTTGCCGGGCAAAACCGGCGAAGGTGGCCACCCCCGGCGTCAAACAGGCCGCTGTGGCGGCGCCCGCCAGGGCGTCCTGCACCTCCACGGCGGCCGCGCTGGTCGGCGCCAGCCACAAGCCGCGCCCCCCCGAAGCGACAAGCTCCGCGTACCGCTTGAGCAGTCGGCCCGTCTTGCCAGCGCGGCTGGGACCCAACAGCAGGGTGGCTTGGGGTGTCACGCGAGCCATTCGCCTGGGGACAAAATTGCGTAAACCGTTCGGGCACAGTGCTTTGCACGACTAGCGGGCGGCCAAACGCCTCGCCCGCAGCGGCGATCGGCCGATCGAATCTGCGATTTCGGGCGTCTCGCGGGCTTGTACGGCCTCCGCCAGGACCAGCGGCAGCCTTTGGACAGGCGGCGCCGGCGCCCCACGAACACCCGCAAAACGTACCCCCAAGCCCGCCAACGATTGACAGCAGTCGCCAAAACTCCTTACACTGTAACGATAACGGACGCCCGCGCTGCGCGGGAAGAGGACCAGAGGCATTCTTCTCTAGTGGTGCTCACCGACGCCCCAAGGTGGAATCCCATGGTGGATTTCGACCACAGGAGCGCCGGCTTGGCAGGGATCAGCCGAGCGACATTCCCAACGCGATCGCGATACCAGTCGCGATCTGCGCCGTGATTGTCGCGAGAGCATGCGTTCGTCGCCCGACGGAACCCTGATTGCAAAAGACTGGGAGCCCCCAACTGTCGGATATTCCCAACGGCGTATTTTTTATTCCCGTCGTTGGTCGTTTTTTTTCTGTTTCATTTCTGTTTTTCGTGAGGAGGTTCCCCATGGAACGTCAACAACGGACGCGAGGTTTTACCCTCGTGGAACTGCTGGTGGTGATTGCCATCATCGGCGTGCTGGTGGCGCTGCTGCTACCGGCGATTCAGGCCGCGCGTGAAGCGGCCCGGCGCAACTCGTGCTTGAATAACATCAAGAACATCAGTCTGGCGCTGCAAAACACGGCCGACAAGAAGAAGTACTTCCCGCTCGTCTCGTCGATGCCGATCCAGCCGAACAACATTGGCAACCACATTTGGGGGGCCATCAGCGACATCAGAAACCCCAATCCGGCCCAATGGACGCAACTGGGCGACGGCTTCAGTTGGCTGTTCCAGATGCTGCCGGAAATGGAGCGTCAGCCGCTCTATGACCAGGTCCGCAACTGGGACCAGAGCGCCGCTCAAACCACGGCCAAGTTGAAGTTCTTCAGCCCGGCCGCCATGCAGATCCTGCCGAACGCCGAGAAGCAGTTCGCGTTCCAGCAGCAGATCGAATCGTTCATGTGCCCCAGCTTCCCGGGCTCCGACGAAAGCAAGCTGAACTTCGGTAACTCCGGCCAGAAGGCTGCGATCAGCAATTATGTCGCGGTTCCCGCCACCCACTACGGCAACAACGGTACCGGCAACGCCGCACGCGCTGCCGCCCCGACCTGGCTGTACGACAGCGGCACCGCGGCCCAGCCGAGCCAGAAGGCCGGCAACGGCGGCCTGCCGTTTGCTCAGGGGACAAACCTCCAGGGCAACAACGCCCAGCGGTCGCTGCAGGGCTTTGGGTTCGCTTCGATTCGTGACGGCACGTCCAACACGATCATGTTCGGCGAATCCAAGGAAGAGTCGTACAACGCCTGGATCAGCGGACTTTCGCAGTACGTCGTGGCGGTGCATCCGTCGCAGAACCCCGCCCAAGTTGTCACGACCATCCAGCAGGGCGGCACCACCGGCCGTCAGGTCCTGGATCTGAAGACCAACGACGGCGAATTGGCGCTGAACATCGGCAACGACGTCAAGCGGCAGGGCGGCGTCCGCAGCGCACCTGACCAATTCTTCTACCACGCTACGTATCCCCACAAGATCGCAGGGGCCGGCAACGAAAAGCGGATCTTTGGCCCCAGTAGCGGTCACCCGGGCGTCACGCAGTTCGGCTTCGGCGACGCCCATGGCACGTCGATCGCCGACGATGTCGACGTGAACGTGTTCCTGTACCAGGTCACGCGCGCCGGCGGCGAGGTGATCAACTAAGTTTCGCTCAGTTGCCGACGCCCCGGCGTCGGCCGCTGTGTCGCTCAACGACCGCCGCGAGAACTTCGGTTCTCGCGGCGGTTTTTTTTTCGCCATCAACGCCCGATCGGCGCATCCGCTGCAGCCCCACGTGGTTGCGACAAAGGTGGAAGTCGTCGCCTGCGGCAATCACAATACAGGCATGGATGTCGCCGCCCCCTCACGAACCGACCGCACCGACCGCACCGCCCCCGCCGCGCTGGCCGCGGGCTTGGGGGGGATCGGCTTGGCGCAACTGGTCGGCGGCGCCCCGCTGGCCGCCGCAGTGGCCCTGTGCACGTGGGCGGCCGCCCAACTGGTGCTTTCCGGTCGCCAAACATTGGCGCCCGCCGCCGTGCTGTGCGGCCTGGTCGCGGTGCTGGCCGTGTGCAGTCAATGGGATCTGGCTGCGCGGACCGACCCGCTGCCGTGGCGTGCCGTGCTGATCGTCGACACCTTCGTCGCGGTGCTGATCCTGGGCCGCCTGGTGCGCAAGGCGGTGCGATCATGAAATCGGGCGAAAAGTTGCGCAACATCGGCCCCGTGTCAGCCGCCTGGCTAGCCGCCGTGGGCGTGGCAAGCCGCGAAGATCTCCAACGGCTGGGCCCCGTGGTCGCGTTTGCCCGCGTGCGCCGCGTGCAACCCCGGGCGTCGCTCAATCTGTTGTGGGCCCTGGAGGCGGCCTTGGCCGACTGCGACTGGCGGGAGTTGACCCCCGAGACCAAGTCGCGTCTGCGCGACGAGCTTCACGAACTGAACCACGGCGCGGCCTGAGCAAGCCGCCGCGTGTTTCCGCGTGCCACGGCTCGCAGAGCCGTGGCACGCTGGTGGAAACGGCCGACGCGCCGCCGGCTCAAAACACCGGCTTGATGCCCTTCAGCCGCGACTCGGTTTCCGCCATCAGCGCGTCCTCGGCCGCCTCGTCGGCCGCTTCGTAGGTCACGCTGAACCGCAGAAAGCTGCCCGCGTCGTCCCACGGCACGGTGCAGATCGACTGCTGAGTGATCAGGTACTGGCTGCACGCCTCGGCATTCTCAAACGACGGGCCGCCCTCCAGCCCCGTGGGCGAAGGCGTGTACAGAAAGTACGTACCGCCGGGCATCTCGCACTGAAAGCCGCATTTCTTGAGCGTGGCGACCAGCTTCTCCATCCGCCGCCGGTACTTGTCGCGAATGCGGCGCGGAATGGCCGGCTCGTCGAGCGCCGCGGCGGCCGCCTTTTGGATCGCCATGAATTGGCCGCTGTCACAGTTGTCCTTCACGTCGCCGAACGCTCGCACGATGAGCGGATTGCCGCAGACCCAGCCGATCCGCCAGCCGATCATGTCGAAGCCCTTGCTCATCGAGTGCATCTCGACGCCCACCTCTTTGGCCCCCGGCACGGCCAGGAAACTGTTGGGCTCGCGGTCAAAGGACAGCTGCGCGTGCGCCGCGTCTTGCACCACGACCACGCTGTTGTCGTGAGCAAACTGGATGACCCGCTCGTAGAAGTCGCGGGTGGCCGTCTTGCCGGTGGGGCTGTTCGGGTAGCAAATCACCAGCAGCTTGGCCTTCTCGCGAATCTCCGCCGGGAGGCCGTCCAGATCAGGGTAGAAATCGTTCTCGGCCAGCAGCGGCAGTTTGTAGACCACGCCGCCGTAAAACGTGCTCATGGTCCCCGCGACCGGGTAGCCCGGCACGGTCATCAGCGTCACGTCGCCCGGGTTGATGAACGCCGCCGGCAGAATCGCCAGGCCCGACTTGGACCCGATGCAGTGATTCACCTCGGTCGCCGGGTCCAGTTCGACGCCGTACTCCCGCTGCATGAACCGCGCGACCGCTTCCTTGAACGCCGCCGGGCCGTTGTCCGCGTAGCCGCGGTTCTCGGGCTTTCGCATCTCGGCATTCATAGCGTCCATCACCAGCGGATCGGCGACGCCGTCGTTTTCGCCGATGCCAAAATCGAGCAGCTTCCGCTCGGGATGCTCGGCCAGCGCCTGCCGCTTGGCCCGCTTGATCTTTTCGAACTTGTAGATGTCGGCGGACTTGCCGTAATTGGCCCCGCCAATGCGGTCGGCGAAGAGCGTCTGGAAGTAAGGGTCGGACATGGGGATGCGCGTGCGTATGGCGTGAAGATTGGTCAATTGCAGAAAATTGGAATCGCGCCAACTTACCGCAACCCGCAGCGACCATAAAGGGGCGCGCAAATCACGCCGCCGTCGCACCTTAGCGTCGTCGGCCACGACGCCCGCATTCGCATAAGCCCCGACTCCCGTCTCAATCGTCGGTGACAGCAATATGGCACTATGGCGTCGTGGCCGACGCCCACCCGCCAACCGCGTCGCGTTCTCACCCCGCCGCGAACGCCGACCGTAGCGTCGCCAGACTCTTCGGGATCGCCGTGCGCCAATCCTCCTCGCCCTCAAACTCCAGCGAGATATATCCGTGGTAGTTGTGTCGCCGCAGCATCGCGGCGATCCGCGGGTAGTCGAGATCGAGCGTGTACCACAGCCCGCCGCCGTGGTAGGTCTTCGCCTGCACGAACACGGTCTTGGGGGCCATCATCTCCAGCCGATCGTACGGGTCCTCCAGAAAGTTGCCGGTGTCGAGCGTGCACTGCAGCCAAGGGCTGTCGATCGCCTCGACAATTCGCAGCACGCCCTGCGGGGTCAGGCCCAGCCCCCAGTGGTTTTCCAGCCCCATCGTCACGCCGCACTTCTCGGCCGCGGGGATGCACTTTTCGAACGCGTCAATCACCCACTTGAAGCCGTCCTCCTCGGTGTATCCCTCCAGCACCGGCTCGACGCCGCGGTTGGCCATCAGTTCGTCAAAGTCGCCCGAGGTGCCCCAGCGGCCGGTGTTCACGCGGATGGTGGGAATCCCCAGCGCGTACGCCAGCTCGATGTGGTGGATCGTCTTGTCGATGTTCGCCTGCCGCACCGACTCGTCGGGCGAGACAAACCCCTGATGTGTGCTGAACCCACACAGGTCGAGCCCGTTGACCAGCGCCCGCTGCTTGAGTTGCTGCAGGTAAGCATTGTCCTCGCGCTCCATTTGGATGTGCAGAATCTCGACGCCGTCGAACCCCATCCGCGCCGCCTCGTCGATGCACTGCTCGATCGACAATTTGCTGTCGTCCTTGAACCGCCAAAACGAGTATGTCGACACGGCGATCGGATTGCCCCGCGGGTAGTCGCCGACGGCGGGGGCGGCTTCTTCGGCGGCGCTGGCCACCGCGGGCCCCAACATGGCGGCGCCTCCCAAGCCGACGGCGGACTGAGCGAGAAAACGACGACGGGGTAACTGATGCATGGCGACTCTCGCGGGCGTGAACAACAAAGCGGGCCTGGGGGCAGACACGCATGATAACCCCCGCGGCGGCGGGCATTCGAGCCGTGCCGAGCAGAAATCTCGACGGATCGAGTTCTCAAGAAGGTCGAACAACTGAGCAGCTCAGACGCGCAAATCAACTATTCCGCCGGCTCCGCCCGTTCGACAGAGCCGCCAGCTGGGCGCGCAGGCACGTGCAACGCCGGCACGGGGACGCGGATGACCGCGTCGAAATTCTTATCGCAATCGTCCGGCGCCGCGTCGGGATCATCGTTCCACTCGCCGCCGACGATGCGGCCGTCCCGGTCCGTACCGCCGTCATCGACGCCGTTTTCCGACACGCTGTACAGCAAATAGCCCGCGCCGCGACGGCCGTATCGCAGCGGCTCGTCCGTGTAGCGATCGACCGGGACCGCGGCGAGGATGCCCGGCGCAAGGGCGTCGAGCGTCTCGGGATACTCGCCCTGCTCAGTGCGATAGACGGCCAGAGCGGCAGCGACCAATAGCAGATCACGCTCCACTTGTCCGCGATCTTCAGTTCTGTAAGCGGCCCGCAAGTCCGGCATCCGCGAGACCAGCAAAATATCCGCGACTGCGTCGGTGCGCATGCGTTTGGAGAGCACGCTGCCGAGCGTTCTGCCCCATCCGCCAATTCGCGCCGCTCGTCGGTCGATGTCCTCTCGCCAGACGTCAATCGCTAGGTCGCGTTGCGCGCGATCGGCGATCCGACCGATAGCGACCGCCTGATCCAACACCTGGTTGAGGTCGCGCAGGATGGCGTTGCCGTCGGTCTGGGACGCCAGCGTGGCGACTGCTTGGAGACTGGCCGGTGCGTATTGCCCGCCCCACCAACTCAACGGATATCTTCCAACGACCGCGCCGGTGGCCGATGAGATGACCTGCAGGCGCGTGCGTTGGTCGATCACGTCGGCCAACCGTGGCAACGGCGGCAGCGACTGCAGGTCAGCGAGAATCTCGGCCGCCAGGTCCGCCGGAAGATCAGCTTGTGAGAGAATGGCGAGCGTTTGCTCAGTGGCGCGTTCCTGAAGCGACAAGGCAATAAACTGTTCAACCTGGAAGGTTTTCTGCGTTGCCAGCCTCGACAACCGGAACTGGGCCAGCACGTCGCGCCACGCTTCCCGCAGGCTTCCCGATCCCGCGCGGTGCATGGCTCGTGCGGCAAGTGCGGCAGCGGCATCGCGGAGGCGACCCGTCAGCGGCAAGTGCAAGGAACTGAGGTCGTCGAATCGGGCGTCAAGCGGTTGCGGCGAGGGCGCCCAGTATCGGGGCCGCTCGCTCGCCGCGGCGATCATGTCAATCGCGGCGTCGTTGGCAGTAACCCACTCGGCCAACGGCGGAATCTGCTCGGCGCGCCACGGGCGGGCCGTCGCCAATCGAACGATCTCGTCGATCGCGTGCCCGGTCGACAGGGAGGTCCTGTCGCTGGAGTCGCCGTAGCTCCCCGCAAAGGCAGCGCGCTCGGCGGTCTGCTTGCCCCCCAGCCATGTGCGAAGTTTTGCTCGGACCGCGCGATCGTCGAGCGGCTGCAACACGGACGTTGCCACGGGCTTCTCGTCGATCCCCAACGCGGCTTTCAAGAGCCGCTGCTCGCCGGGATCAAGTTGGCCCGGTCCCAGGGCCTTCCACAGCAACACGGCCGCATTGTTCTGCGTCGTCACGCCTTGCGACTGCAATTGAACCAGGTATCTCTCAAAGTCGGGATACCCATCGGCCGCCAGCGGGGCGGTGATGACGGTCGTCTGCGGCGAGACGGTGATCCCCGCCGTGAAGTACTGCCACGCCTGCCAGCCGATGAGCAGTAGAACTACTGCCAGCGCGATCGTCCCCTTGCGCGGCCAACGTCGTCGCGGCCGGTCGGCGTCCGGATCGGCAATTTCGAAGCGTGCCATTGATGAGTTCCTGGTCGGTCGCCCCAGTGCCATGCACTCAAGACAACTCGTCCTCGGTGAGTTCAACGCGCGCCAGGTGGCGGATTGCGTACACCGTCACTGTGCGGTCGCGAACGGCGTACACCATGCGATGCGTTGGTTTCTTTCCGACAGCGATGAGAGTCTGCAGCAACGTGATCTGCAATCGTTGGCTTTCCGGAACCGGCGAACCTGCCTCGGCCTCTGCTTCCAGTTGCTCGACCGCACGCTCAACCGCATCAATCCATTTCGTCGCCGCGGTCGCCGATTGGCGCGGATACCAGGTGAGCGTCTCGTCGAAGTCACGCGTCGCGCGGTCCGCAAACTCAACCTCGCGACTCATTCGCACTGATCCGCGATCCGCTGGCGAGCTGCCGAGAGTGTGTCGCGGGCGGGCGTCACGCGGCCGGCCGCGGCGTCGGCGGCGCCCTCCGCGATGGCGGCGAGGTCTTGCTGGCGGCGGAGCGCCGCGAGTGCATCGCGCAACACGTCCGCTTCGCTGCCGTAGCGACCTTCGTCGAGAAACGCCTGCAGCGAAAGCGTCACGTCGGGGGGGAGTTGCAGATCCATGTCGGCTCCTTTTCCCCGATGTTAGTCGCTTGGGTCGTGGCGGGCAAAGTCCGGACCGCCCGCGTGCAATGCGCGGTCGTGGCCGACCGCGCCAACCGCGCGGGTTGGCGTGGACGTTACTCCTCCGCCGGGGGCGTCGGCGGCTCGGGCGTGGTCGGCGACTCGGGCGTCGCCGGCGCTTCGGCCGTTTCGTCGTCGTCGCGTTCCTCGGCCGGCACGCGGACGATCGCGGCCAGGGCGTCGCCTTCGTCGACGTTCATGATCCGCACGCCCTGGGTGTTGCGGCCGATGACGCTGACGTCGCTCACCCGGATCCGTTGGATCTTGCCGCGGGCGGTCATCATCATCAGCTCCTCGCCCTCGTGGACGCGGACGATGCCGATGACGTTGCCGTTGCGGTCGGAGGTCTTGATGTCGCGCAGGCCTTTGCCGCCGCGGCGCTGGGTGCGGTAGCGGTAGTTGCTGGGCGACTCTTCCGATTCGTTGTCGTCCACGTCGTCCTCTTCGGCCGCCGCGTTGGGGCCAAAGGGGGTCCGCTTGCCGTAGCCGTTCTCCGTGGCGGTCAGCAGCGTGGCGTCGGGGTCGGCCACGACCATGCCAGCCAGATAGTCGCCCTTGGCCAGTTTGATGCCCTTCACGCCGCTGGTGTTGCGGCCCATGGGGCGGGCGTCCTCTTCGCTGAAGCGGATCGCCATGCCCTGAGCGGTCGACAGCACCAGTTCCTCGCCCGGGCCGACGACCGACACGTCGACCAGTTCGTCGCCGTCTTTCAGCTTGATGGCGATGATGCCGCTCTTGAGCGGACGGCTGTACGCCTTCAACTCGGTCTTTTTCACCAAGCCGTTGCGGGTGGCCATCACCAGGTGGTGGTCGGGCTGGTCAAAGTCGCGCACCGCGCGGCAGTCGGCGATCTTCTCGCCTTCGGCCAGATTGAGCAGGTTGACCACCGCGCGACCTTTGCTGTCGCGGGCCAGTTGCGGCAGGTTGTACACCTTTTGCCAGTAGCACTTGCCAAAGTTCGTGAAAAACAGCAGGTAGTCGTGCGTGCTGGTCACGAACAGATGCTCGACGGGGTCGTCTTCGGCGACCTGGGCGCCGCGGATGCCCTTGCCGCCGCGGCGTTGCGCCTGGTAGACGCTGGCCGGGGTGCGTTTGATGTAACCCTGGTGGCTGATGGACACCACCATGGTTTCCTCTTCGATGAGGTCCTCCATGTCGACGCCGCCGATTTCCTCGCCGCTGATCTCTGTGCGGCGGGCGTCGCCGTGCTTGCGGATCAACTCTTCGCAGTCGTCGCGAATCATGCCGTTGATCTTCTCGGGATCGGCGAGGATCGCCAGGTACTCGCCGATCTCCACGAGCAGCTTGTTGTGTTCGTCGGCGAGCTTCTCCTGCTCCAGGTTGACCAACTGGCCCAACGTCATCCGCAGGATCGCGTCGGCCTGCACGGGGGTCAGCGTGTACTCCTCGGCCACGCCGCGTTCCTGCTGAAACTGGGCGTAGCCGTCGTCGCCGAGTGCGCGCTTCAGCATGGCCCCCGGCGTCTTGATCTCCATCAACCGCTCTTTGGCCTCGGCCTGCGTCTTGCTGGCGCGGATCACGCGGATGACTTCGTCGATGTTCGCGTGCGCCAGCAGCAAGCCCTGCACGGTGTGCTTGCGCTTGCGTGCGCGGGCCAGCAGGAACTGCGTGCGGCGGCGGATGACCGTCTGGCGATGCCGGATGAACTCTTCCAGCATCTCCTTGAGCGACAGCACCCGCGGCTTGCCGTCGACCAGCGCCAGCAGGATGATCGAGAACGAATCCTGCAGCGGGGAGAACTTGTAGAGCTGGTTCAGCACGATGTCGGGATCGGCGTCGCGCTTCAGGTCGATGACGATCCGGACCGGCTCTTTCAGATCGCTGTGGTCGGTCACGTCGGCGATCCCGGGGATCTTGCCTTCGTTCGCCAGCGCGGCGATCTTTTTGACCACGGGGTCGCGCGACTGCTGGTAGGGGATCTCGTGGACGATGATCCGCGTGCGGTTCTTTTTGCCTTCCTCGACGCTGGTGCGGGCGCGCACGACCACGGTGCTGCGGCCCGTTTGGTAGCCCTTGAGGATGCCGGACCGCCCGCAAATGATGCCGCCGGTGGGGAAGTCGGGCCCGGGGATGTGGGCCATCAACTCGTGCACCGTGGCTTCCGGGTTGTCGAGCAATTCGATCACGCCGCGGCAAACTTCCGCCAGATTGTGCGGCGGGATGCTGGTGGCCATGCCCACGGCAATGCCGCCCGAGCCGTTGACCAGCAGGTTGGGGAACTTCGAGGGCAGCACCGTCGGCTCCAGGTGCCGCTCGTCGTAGGTGGGCACAAAGTCGACCGTGTCGAGCTTGAGATCCTCGAGCATCGACGCGGCGATCGACGACAGCCGGGCTTCGGTGTACCGCATGGCCGCCGCGGGCAACCCGGCGATCGAACCGAAGTTGCCCTGCTTGTCGATCAGCACGGCGCGCATGTTCCAATCCTGGGCCATGCGGACCAGGGTCGGGTAGATGACGCTTTCGCCGTGCGGATGGTAGTTGCCGCTGGTGTCGCCGGAGATCTTGGCGCACTTCACCCGCGACGCGCCCGGCGACAGGTTCAGGTCGTTCATCGCGACCAGGATCCGCCGCTGCGAGGGCTTCAGCCCGTCGCGCACGTCGGGCAGCGCACGGCTGACGATCACGCTCATGGCGTACGTCAGGTAGCTGTCCTTCAGCTCGTCTTCGATCGGCAGATCGATCAGCCGGGCCGCGATGGCCTCCGCCTGGGGATCCTCGGCGCCTTCGGGCGCGCCGCCAGATTCATCGGGGTTGTCCGTCGACACGGTGGGAAAATCCTTTCTGCGATCAGCGGCGCCTGGCACAGCACCTGCCAGCGACGTGCCGGCCAGCGACGCCCCGCCCAGTCAAGCTGCCCAAGAAGCCCCGGCCCTACCAGGCCGCCGGCAGCGCCGCGAAACGTCCAATTTTACCCCTTTGGGCAGGGGGTCACAACGCCCGGAAAACCCCGTGATCTCGGCTGTTGACAAGCCTAGAATGGCGCCGTGGGCGAATGTCTCTCGCACGCCGGGCGGGGCGGCGAATTTCCGCTGCCTGAGGAACACTGCGAACCATGCCTGATCCCGGTGAACAAATCGGACCCTACACGCTGGGGCGCTCGCTCGGCACGGGCGCGTTTGGCGCCGTGTTCGAAGCGACCCACGGCGGCACCGGCGACCGCGCCGCGGTGAAGGTGCTGCACACCGACAAGCAGATCGAACCCGAAGTGCAAAACCGGTTCGTCCGCGAGATCGCGCTCTTGAAGCGGCTCGACGATCCGCACATCGTGCGGCACTTCGACTGCGGGCTGCACGGCGAATCGCTGTACTGTGCAATGGAGTTGGTCGAGTGCGGCTCGTTGAAAGAGGTGCTCGCGCGTCGCGGCAGTTTGCCGTGGCGCGACGCGGCGGAGGTCGCCCACCAGACCGCGCTGGGGCTGGCCCACGCCCACGCGGTGGGTTGCGTGCACCGCGACCTCAAGCCGGCCAATCTGTATCTCTCCACCGACGGACACGTGAAAATTGGCGACCTGGGGCTGGCGCGCGACCTGAACGATTCGCGGTTGACCATCCAGGGACAGACCGTCGGCACATGGCGATACATGCCGCCCGAGCAGATCACCGGCGCCGACGACATCGACGGGCGGCTCGATCTGTACGCGCTGGGTTGCATTCTGTTCGAGATGCTCACAGGGCGTCCGCCGTTCGATGGCGCCGGCTACGTGGAAATCTTCGATCAGCATTTGGAGGTCGTGCCTCCGCGCGTCGATGCGCTGGCCGGGGGCGTGCCCGCGTCGCTGGCTGACCTGGTGGCCCATTTGCTGGAAAAGGCGCCCGCGGATCGCCCGGCCGATGCCAACGAGGTCGCAACGCGGTTAGAGGCGATTCTCGCCGATCCGGCCGCGGCGCCAGCAGCCGACGCCAATGCGAACGCCGACGAGGCTGAACCCGCCCCAACGCCCAATCTGACCGAGCGGCTCCACGCCCCGGCCGAGTCCGCGCGGGGGCCCAACCCGGTCGTGCTGGGCGTACTCGGCGGCGCCGCGGCCGTAGGTGCGGTCATCTGGGCTATTTGGCGATTCTCGCGGTAACGCGGCCAAGACCGCCCAGGGAGCAGCGAATTCTCAATGGCAGCGACCCGGTTCGCCGTCATCCGGTCACATTGCCGCCGGCCGTTCAATTCTCCGACTTCCTCTGGGGCGATCTGCTCGCACCCCCTACAATAGAAAGGCTCGCCGCCGCGTTTGCCGCCGGTTGTTGATTCCTCCTGCTTTCCGCACCGCCTATGGCCACCGCCGTCCTCCCCTCGGAATACAACACGCTCGACGAGGGCGAACCGCTTGAAATCGAGCTGAAGCAACCGTGGCTCGCCGCGCTGTTGGCTTGGCTGGTTCCCGGGCTGGGGCACCTGTACCAAGGCCGCACCGGCAAGGGGCTGCTGTTCTTCGTCTGCATCATGGGCGCGTTCTGGTACGGCATGTATCTGGGCGGCGGCCATGTGGTCTACGCGTCGACGCCGGAGCAGGACCTGCGGTGGCAATACTACTGCCAACTTGGCGCGGGCGGAGTCGCGCTGCCGGCACTGGTCCAGCGCAGCCGCGTGATGGACGACAAGCCGCCGTTCGGTCAGCCGGCCGTCGAGCCAGGCAAATTGACCGACGACGAGCGTCCCTGGTACGCCCCGCCGCGCAACGACCAGGTGCAAACCACGGACGACTCGGACAACATCTCCCGGCAGCCGAACGAACTGTCGCGATGGATTGTCGACCACAACCCCCACTTCGAAATCGGCACCGTCTACACCATGATCGCGGGGCTGTTGAACCTGCTGGTCGTGTGCGACGCGTACGCCGGGCCGCTGGTCATCCGTAGCAAGGACCATCCCGAGGGCGATTCGTCCCAGGACAACTCCTGACGCCTGCCCTAGCTCGCCATGATTCCATCACTCGCCATTCTGCCGCCGCTGCTCGCCGTGACCATGCTATGGTACGCCGCGCCGCTGATCGTGGTGGTCAGCCTGGTCTGCGCCGCGACGCGGCACGAGTTCATGCAGCCAATCCTGTCGCACGCCGCCCGGTTTGCGGTATGGATCGTCGTGTTCATGGGCCTGTTCATGGGCATGATCTCGCTGCTGGACTGGTGGGCCTAGCGACCGGCCTGGTGATTGCACGGCCGATGATTGAACCGCCAAGGACGCCAAGTGCGCCAGGACAAGGCCTGTTGAACCACGCTGGACATGCCGACTTCCACGATGCTCGTCGTCGTGTTCGTCGTGCCGTCGTGGTTCAAGAAAACTCTTGTCGTCTCCTATCGCAACAGGCAGTTTCTTGGACAGCCAGCGACGAGTTCGAATCCGCGTGGCGGGGCAGGTGCAGGGGGTCGGCTTTCGCCCCTTCGTGTGGCGGTGCGCTCAAGCCGAGCAACTGGCCGGATTCGTGCGCAATGACGCCGACGGCGTGACGATTGAGGTGCAGGGCGACCCCTCCGCCATCGCCGCATTCTGCGCGCAGCTTACCGCCAACCCGCCGCCGCTGGCGGTGATCGACGCGGTCGAGCAGGAGGAACTTCCGCTGGCGGAATTGTCGTCCGGCGACCCTCGCGAGTTCGTCATTGTCGCCAGCGCCGGCCGCAGCGGCGCGAGCACCCCCACGGCGCCCGACATTTCGATCTGCGACGATTGCCGCCGCGAACTGTTCGACCCGGCCGATCGCCGCCACCGCTACCCGTTTATCAATTGCACCAACTGCGGCCCGCGGTTCACGATCGTCCAGGACATTCCCTACGACCGCCCGCTCACCACGATGAAATCGTTCGTCATGTGCCCCGCGTGTCAGCGGGAGTACGACGACCCAACCGACCGTCGCTTCCACGCGCAGCCCAACGCCTGCCCCGCGTGCGGGCCGCAGATCTGGTTCGCCGCGAATGCGGACTCCGCCGCAGAATCGGAACCGGGCGATCATCCGCAGGGAGACACCGCCATCGCGGCGTTCGCCGAGTGGATCCGCCGCGGCGGGATCGTCGCGGTGAAAGGCATCGGCGGGTTTCACCTGGCGTGCGAGGCCACCAGCCCGTCGGCCGTCGCCGAACTGCGTGAGCGGAAGCGCCGCACCGACAAACCATTGGCCGTGATGGCGGCCAGCGTCGACGCCGCCCGCCAGTTCGCCCACGTCGACGCCCAGCAGCAACAATTGCTGGAAAGCCGCGAACGGCCAATCGTCCTGCTGCGCAAGCGCTCCTCCGCGCAGTGGACGGACATGCTGCAGGCCGTAGCTCCCGGCAACGATTTCATCGGCGTGATGCTGCCCTACTCGCCGCTGCACCATTTGCTCATCGAGCAATGCGCTCCGCTGGTGATGACCAGTGGCAACGTGTCCGACGAGCCCATCGTGCGCACGAGCGCCGAGGCGGCAACGCGGCTCGCCAAGCTGGCCGACGGGTTTCTGCTGCACAATCGCGAAATCAACGCGGTGTGCGACGACTCGGTGGTGCGGACCCACAGCGGGCGATTATTGCCAATTCGACGCTCGCGCGGCTACGCCCCCATGCCGATCCGGCTGGCCGCGGCGGGCCCCAGCGTGCTGGCGGTGGGGGGCGAGATCAAGGCGACGTTCTGCGTGACCAAAGACGACTACGCCTACATGAGCCAGCACATTGGCGACGTCGGCAATCTGGAAACGCTCGACGCGCTGCGGCGCAACGTGCAGCATTTCCTGCGACTGTACCGCGTCGCTCCCGCAGCGGTGGCGGGCGACCTGCACCCCGACTACCTGTCGAGCCGCTGGGGCCGCGAGCTGGCCGCCGAGTTGGGCGTGCCGCTGGTGCCCGTGCAACACCATGCGGCCCACGCGACGGCGCTCGCTGCCGAGCACCAACTGCCGGCTGATGCAACGCTGCTGGCCTGCTGCTTCGACGGCACCGGCTTCGGCCCCGACGGCGCCATTTGGGGCGGCGAGTTCCTGCTGTCCCGCGGGGCGCAGTGGGATCGCGTGGCGCACCTGAATTACTTTCCGCTGCCGGGCGGCGATGCGTGCATCAAACGACCGTACCGCGCCGCGCTGGCGCTGCTGGGTCGCTGCGGCCTGCCCGCCGACGAGCGCTTGCCGAGCGTCGCGCACTGTCCGTCCGCCGAGCTGAAGATCCTCGCTCAGCAGATTGCCGTCGGGCTCAACTGCGTCGACACGAGCAGCGCGGGGCGGTTGTTCGACGCGGTGGCGTCGCTGGCCGGCGTGCGGCACGAGGTGTCGTACGAAGCCCAAGCCGCCATGGAGCTGGAAGCCCTCGCCGCACACGCGATCAACGACGAAGCTGCCGACGCCGCGTCGCTCGGATACGAGTTTGAGCTGACAGACGGCGAACCGCTCGTCATCGGCTACCAAAGTCTGCTGCAAGCCGTGTGTCGCGATGCGATCGCCGGCGTTGGGCCCGCGCCGATCGCCGGTCGATTCCACGCAGCCGTCGCCGACATGATTGTCGGGGTGTGCCAACGGTTGCAGCAATCAACCGGCTTCGATGCCGTTGGACTAACCGGCGGCGTGTTTCAAAACGTCCTGCTGGCGGAACTGACCGAGGCCCGCCTTTGCGACGCCGGCTTCCATGTGCTGTCGCACCACTTGGTCCCCCCCAACGACGGCGGCATCGCGCTGGGGCAGGCAATCATCGCGCAGGCGCAGCTTTCGTCGCCAGTGAACGCGTCCTGATCGCCGAGCCGCGCCGACTTCGCTATGCTGACGGCGGATGCTCCCTCGCTGAAATGTGCACTCGAGACGCCGATGCTTCAAATCCCCGACGCCTTCGACCTGCTTGCCCAACATGTCGCGCCTTTGCCGGCCGAGGAAACCGCGCTGACCGACCTGCTGGGCCGACGATTGGCGCGCGATGTCGTCAGCGGCGTCGATTCCCCGCCGTTCGACAAGTCGATGGTCGACGGCTACGCGATCGCGCTGGGCGACGCGGCCGACGAACTGGCCGTGTTGGAGCAGGTCATCGCTGGCGGCGTGCCGACCCAGCCGCTCTCTGCCGGCGGAACGATTCGCGTGATGACCGGCGCCCCTGTGCCCGCGGGCGCCGAGGCGGTGGTGAAGTGGGAAGACTGTCGCGAGCTGGCCGAGGACCGCATCGCCAACCCGGCCGCCGGCATCGCCGCCGGGCACTGCATCTTGAAGCAAGGCACGGCGTTCCACCGCGGCGAAACCGTGTTGCCTGCGGGCAAGGTGCTCACGCCGTTGGATATTGCGCTGCTGGCGGAAATCGGCCAGCAGCGCGTCGCGGCCGTCCCCCGGCCAACGGTCGGCGTGCTGCCCACTGGCAACGAACTGGTCGCGGTCGATCAGCCGCTTGCCCCCGGGCAGATTCGCAACAGCAACGGTCCGATGTTGCTCGCTTCGCTGGCGGGGGCCGGCGTCAGGGCGGTCGACCTGGGCGTCGCCCGCGACGAACCAGCAGCGCTGCGCTCCGCCGTCGAGCGCGGCCTAACCGAGTGCGACGTGCTGTTGATCTCCGGCGGCGTGTCGGCGGGGGTGATGGACCTGGTCCCCGGCGTGCTCGCCACGCTGGGCGTCCGCGAGGTGTTTCACAAGCTCAAGATGAAACCGGGCAAGCCGCTGTGGTTCGGCGTCCGCGATACCGACCAGCGACGCCAGTACGTGTTCGGACTCCCTGGCAATCCGGTGAGCACGCTGGTCTCGTTCCGGCTGTTCGTCGTGCCGACGCTCGCCGCGTTGGCGGGGGCCCCGTTCGCGCCACCGGCAACGAAGCGGTGCGCCTTGTCCGCCGACTACAACCACCGCGGCGGGCGCGTGACCTACCACCCCTGCCGCACGGTCGACGTCGCGAGCCCGCTGCCGCAGATCGAGCCGCTCGCCTGGCGCGGCTCAGCCGACATCAAAACGCTCACCCAAGCCGATTGCCTGGGCGTGTTCGCGGCGGGCGACTATCAACTCGCCGCCGGGACCGAAGTCGACGCGCTGCCGCTCAATTGAAAACTGCGTCGACCATGAATTTAGGCAGGGCTGTCAGCTATCGGCTGTCAGCTTTCAGCAAACAAAGTCAGAGGCTCATGAGCCGCGCCGGGGGCGACGGCGGCAACCCGGCAACACGTCGCACGCGGTTCGCACCAAATACCGTTGCAGCAAAAAACCGACGCGCACGGCATGCCAACCGCGCGCGTCGTCCATGAATCTCCCACTTTTGCCGTCGCGCAACGACTGCACTACCGCCGCCAACGTCGCAACAACACAACCGGCGCCGCCAACCCGACCAGCATCAGTGCCAGCGATGCCGGCTCGGGAATCGTCGTGATGGCGAACGCCAAATCAATGCTTTCGCCGCCAAACGGGTGAAAGCTGGGGTAGCGCATCTCGAACCACTGGTCGGGGTTGGGCGCCGGGCCGACGAAACCCACGTTGTCGGCAAACACCGCATCGTCATTGAAGTGGTTGATCGACGTCTTCCACCCGAACACGGCCTGCCCGCCCGCTGTGGCCAGGTGCGGCGCCGCCTGCACGCTCAGCCAGTAGATCGTGCCTTCCTTCTGCACAAACGCCTCGTCCAGCGGAATGTCGAAGTTGTACAACCAGACCTGCGTGTCCGTGCCAATCATCTCGTTCTGGCTCGGATCGTAGAACTGCTCCTGCACGGCATCCGCGTACAGCTTGGCCCGCATGTCGGTGCTGGGCGGCTGGTACCGCTTTTCCCACAGCAGTTCGCCGGGCCGGCTCCACTCGCCGTTGACGCCGGCAGGGTCGGCCGGAATGTCCGAGTAAATCCGCAGTTCAAACGCCACCTGCTCGGGTCCTTGCACCGGCAACAAGTCGTTCAGCCACGAGCCCCACACGTGAACATCGGTGATCGGCCCCGTGCGATCGCACTTCCAGTCGTCGGCCAGCACTTTGCCAATCGCCCCGGGCGGGTCCGCATGCCACGTGGCCAGCACGTCGAGCCCGGTCGGTTCCAGGTCGGGCAGTTGTACCCACTTCGTCACGATTGTTGGATCATTCGGATCCCAGTCCGCAGCTGCCGGGACGGCCGCAAATGCAGCCACGGCGACGGCTGCCACAAACAGCGTCAGTCGAGTCATCAGAACTACCTCCCCCGTCCTGCGCGATGCGAGCGCTGCAGCGAGTGCGCAGCGTTGAATCGAGCTCGCATGGAGCACGACGGCATTTGTCCGTTGCCGACCGGTTCGGGAACCAGACCGCCTGAGTGAGAACACCCGAACAGAGGACGGCCGACAACGAGAATCGCCAAGTCAGGCCGAAGATCCGACGTCGCGCAGGCCAATTGCTCTGGCGCCGTCGCACATCTCACGGCCGTGGGAAGGCGGGCGGGCCGCCGCGATACACAGGTCCATCGCGTCGCAACGTCGCGCGGCGACCCCGTACGATACCGGCAGAAGGGCCGAGAAGCCGAGCGATCGCTCGTCGCCGCAGTTGCGCAAGTGGCGTCGCCCGCTGACATGCCCGCCTTCCCCTTGCGGCGTCCTTTAGGGCGGTGTCCAGCGGCAGGCATCGCGACGCCGTCAGCGTGCAACGTACCGCGCCGCGGAGCCGCCGCCCAATGGGGGTCAAATCCCGCGGGAAAACCGGGCCGCGAAGGCATTTGACAGCGGGGACGCCCGCCGGGGAACTCGCCTCTTCGGCGTCGCTGCACCGTCGCCATTTGCCCCGCCAAGGCTCTGCCGCTCTACTGAAGATTCGCCAGAGCGCCTCGCACGGTCCGCCCACATCGATCCGATTGAGCCCCGCCGCTGGCAGCGGGCGCGGAGCATGCTCCGCGGCTAAATGCCGTCAATCAACGCCGCTAATCACTGCAACTGCATACCGCCACGCCTCGCCGCCCGTTTGCCATGAGAAACCGAATCTTCGCCGCCGCTGGCGCAGTGCTGATCCTGTCGCTGACCGCCGGCGCCGCCTCCGCCGCCGAGCGCAACATCGTGCTGATCGTCGCCGACGACCATGGCTGCGACGCGGGCTGCTACGGCAACCCCGTGATCAAGACGCCCGCGATCGACGCGCTCGCCGCCGAGGGGACGCTGTTCACACACGCCTTCTGCACCACGGCCAGTTGCTCGCCCAGCCGGTCGGTCATCCTGACCGGCATGCACAACCACGCCAACGGCATGTTCGGCCTGGAGCATCGCTGTCACCACTTTCAGAGCTACGCCAACGTCGCCAGCCTGCCGGAGTACCTGGGCGAGGCCGGGTATCGCACGGCGCGGTGCGGCAAGTTTCACGTGGCGCCCGAGTCGGCGTACCACTTCGAAACGGTCCTCCCCGACGCCGGCCGTCGCGACATGCAGATGGCCGACAACTGTCGCGAGTTCGTCGCCGCGGACGATCCGCGGCCGTTCTTCCTGTACTTCTGTTTCCACGACCCGCACCGCGGCGGCGCGGTCAACCGGGCGCGACCGCACGAGCCGAACCGGTTCGGCAACGAAGCGGCCGGCGACGACGACGTGACGATCGAATACGCCTCGGCCGACGTGGTCGTGCCGCCGTTTTTGCCCGACACGGCCGCCTGCCGCGAGGAACTGGCCGAGTACTACCAATCCGTCAGCCGCCTCGACGGGGCGGTGGGGCGCCTGATCGAGCACCTGCAATCCGCGGGCGTTTACGACGACACGCTGGTCATTTACATGTCCGACCACGGCATCGCCATGCCCGCCGCCAAGACCACCGTGTATGAAGGCGGCCTGCGATCGCCGCTGGTGGTGCGCAACCCCTACGCCGAGAAGCAAGGCATCCACAACAACGCGATGATCAGTTGGGTCGACATCGCCCCCACGCTGCTGGATTTTGCCGGCGTGTTGGACGCCGACACCGGTCAACCAAACCGCGACGTACTGCAACCGATCCGAGCTGCGGCGCGCAAACGCCCAGGCCACAAGCTCCCCACGGCCCAGCCCGGCAACCTGCAGGGCCGCTCGTTCATGCCGATTCTGGAAGCCGAAACGCCCGCGGGCTGGGACGAGGTGTTCGCGTCGCACACGTTCCACGAAGTGACCATGTACTATCCGATGCGCGTCGTGCGCGAGCGGCAGTACAAACTCATCTGCAACCTGGCCGCGCCGCTGCCGTTCCCCTTTGCCAGCGACCTGTGGGCCGCCGCCACCTGGCAGGAGCAACTGAAACTGGGCGCCGACGCCCCCTACGGCCCCTGGACGGTCGGCAGCTACCAGCACCGCCCGCGGTTTGAACTGTACGACCTGCAGGCCGACCCGAACGAATCAAAAAACCTGGCCGAAGCGCCGGAGCACGCGGAAACGATGGCGCGACTGAAGAAGAAGCTGCGGGGATTTCAGGATGCGACCAGCGACCCGTGGGTACTGAAATGGGACCGCGAGTAGCGCGTCCTCGCAAGCGCCGCCATGACGGCAATTACCTCAGTGGCACGACAGAACATGATGCGCCAACACCGTCCTTCAGTCCTCGCCTGGGCAGCGGCTCTGTTCGTACTCGGAGCCGCCAACGGAATAGCAGCCGGCGACTCGGACGATCACCTCCTCTTCTCTTACTTCGTCGGCAACGGCGAGGACGGGCTGCACCTGCTGCACAGCGCCGACGGCTACCAGTGGGAACCGATCGCTGGCGGGCGTTCGTTGCTGACGCCGACCGCGGGAAACGACAAGCTGATGCGCGACTCGGCCGTCACGCGCGGGCCTGACGGGCGATTTCATATGGTGTGGACCGTCAGTTGGCACGAGCGGGGCATCGGCTACAGCAGTTCCGCCGACTTGATCCACTGGGCGCCGCAGCGCGTGCTGCCCGTCATGGAGCACGAGCCGGACGCGCGCAACTGCTGGGCGCCCGAAGCGTTCTACGACGCGGCGACGCAGCAGTACGTGATTTGCTGGGCGACGACCATCCCCGGCAAGTTCCCCGACACCGACGGCCAGACCAAACGCAACGAAGCCGACCCGGGATGGAATCACCGCATGTACTACGTGACGACGCCCGACTTCCAGCAGCTCTCGCCCACGCGGCTGTTCTACGACTCCGCCTTCAACGCCATCGACGCCACGCTCGTCAGCGCAGGCGATCGTTACGCGATGATCGTCAAAGACGAAACGGACCGCCCGTACCAGCCGGCCAAGAACCTGCGCGTCGCCTGGTCCGATCACGCGACCGGGCCGTGGGGCGATCTGAGCGAGCCGATCACCGGCGACTATTGGGCCGAGGGCCCCACGGCCATCCGTATCGGCGAGAAGTGGTTCGTGTACTTCGACAAGTACCGCGACCACAAATTCGGCCTGGTCACCTCGCCCGATCTGAAGTCTTGGACCGACGAATCGGACCGCCTGCACATGCCCGGGGGCGTGCGGCACGGCACGGCGTTCCGGGCGCCGGCGGAGGTCGTCTCTGCGCTGCGGCAGCTCGATTGAGCGCTTCGGGGAAGCGGGATGTCGGAATTCTTGCGAAACTTCGCTTGACGCAGACAGACCTGTCTATATACTTTCAGCATGTCCGCCGCCAAAACACGCTCCGACGCCCGAGGGCGCATCCTCGAGACAGCCGAGAAGCTGTTTTACGCCGAGGGGTACCGCGCCGTGGGGATCGATCGGATCATCGCCGAAGCGGGCGTGGCCAAGATGACCCTGTACAAGCACTTTCCGGCGAAGGATGACTTGGTGCTGGAGGTGCTCAAGTCGCGTGATAAGAAGCTCTGTCAGGCATTTGCCGACGCGATCGCCCGGTACCGCAATGCCGGAGCGCAGCCGCTGGCGGCGTTCTTTGCAGCTCTGAAGGAATGGTTTTCTTCGGACGATTTCCGCGGCTGCGCATTCATCAACGCCGCCGTGGAGTTCACCGACCCCGAACATCCCGTGTCGGAGTTTGCCCGTTTTCACAAACGGGAGTTTTTCAAGTTGATCCATCAGGCGGTCGTCGACGACGGCGCCCCCGAGGCGATCGCCCCTGCCGTGGGCCTGTTGGTCGAGGGGGCCATCGTGGCCGCCCTGATGAACCAGGACCCGGCCTCCGCCGATGTCGCTCGCGACGCCGCTGTGGCAATGGCGAGCGGGGCCGTCAGCTAGCGAGACCCGCCGCGTGTTTTTTTACCTACAAAGCATACAGACCTGTCTGTTTATTTCCGTCCGACCCGCTCGGTCTTTCCTTTCCTCTGTTCCCCAAGGAACCCTGACATGCAACGCATTTCCTCTGTCGCCCCCGCCTCCGCCACCGGTCGCGTCCGCGAGCTGTTCGACCAGCTTGAGCAGGCATTCGGCGCCGTGCCCAACACGGCCCAGGTGATGGCCAACTCGCCCGCCGTGCTGGAGAGCTTCGTGGCCTTCGCCAATGCCATGAGCGGCGTCGGCATTGGCGGCAAGCTGCACAACCAGGTCAAGCTCTCCACCAGCGAGACGAACGCCTGCGAGTATTGCACGTCGATCCTGTCGGCCGTCGCGCCCAGCGCCGGTCTGTCGGCCGACGACGTCGTGGCGGGGCGGACGGCCTCGGCGGACGATGCCCGGACCGACGCCGCGTTGAAGTTCGCCGCCGCGGTGCTCGACACGGGCGGCAATGTCAGCGACGCGCAATTGCAGGCGGTGCGCGACCAGGGCTTCGGCGACGCTGAAATCGTGGAGATCGTCACGAGCGTCGTGTTGGGCTGTTTCACCAACTTCTTGAACAACGTGGCCGACACGGAACTGGACGTGCCGGCCGCCGGCCCCGTCGGTCAGGCGTGCGCGTCGGGCGCCTGCGGCGTGGCGAGCTAGCCGTGGTGCGATCGAGCCCGCGCGGCCGCGGCCGTGCATGCCGCGCGGGCTCGACGTTTTTTCTTCTTCTCCCACAAACTTCGTACTGAGGCGCCTGCCATGCCTGCCCCCGCTTCCATTCGACCGCCCTTCACGCACGAGTCCGCCGTCGCCAAGGTCCGCGCAGCCGAGGACGCCTGGAACTCGCGCGACCCAGAGCGCGTCTCCCTGGCCTACACCATCGATTCGCAATGGCGCAACCGCGACCAGTTTCTGCAGGGACGCGATGCGATCCGCGAGTTCCTCGCGCGCAAGTGGCACAGCGAACTCGACTACCGGCTCGTCAAATCGCTGTGGGCGTTCTCCGACAATCGCATCGCCGTTCGCTTTCAGTACGAGTACCGCCGCGACGATGGCTCCTGGTTCCGCGCGTACGGCAACGAACAGTGGAAGTTCGACGAGTCGGGCCTGATGCGCCGCCGCGAGGCGAGCATCAACGACGTGGCCATCGCCGACGACGACCGCCGCTTCCATTGGCCGGCGCCAGGTCCGCGGCCAGCCGACGATCGCGGCATCGATGCGGTGCAGTGAGCACGCTCGCACCGCTTTCGCCTTCCCCAGTCCCCTCCAAGCAGCAACGCCGCCATGACCGCCTTTCCCAGCGATGTGGCCTTCACTCCAGCCGTAAAAGCGGTGCAATCGGCCAAGGGGTCCCGCCAAGCTTATGCCAAGGTCGAGCAGGGCCGCGGCTGGCAGACGACCGTCACCGACGAGTTGGCGGCGTTTCTCGCGCAGCTCGATATGTTCTACCTGGGCACGGCCAACGCCGCGGGACAACCGTACATTCAGTACCGCGGCGGCTCGCCGGGATTTCTCCGGCGCATCGACGATCGCACGCTGGGGTTCGCCGACTTCAGCGGCAATCGCCAGTACATCACGCTGGGCAACCTGTCGGAGAACCCGCGCGCCATGCTGTTCTTGATGGACTACGCCAACAGCCGCCGCATCAAGATCTGGGGCACGGCCCGCGCGGTCGAGGACGACGCCGCGCTGCTGGAATCGTTGGCCGACGCCGACTACCCGGGCCGCGTCGAGCGGGCGATCCTGTTTTCCGTCGAGGCGTGGGACGTGAACTGCCCGCAGCACATCCACAGGCGTTTTCTGCAAAGCGACGTGGCGCCGATCATCGAAGGATTGCAGCAGCAGGTCGCCGAGTTGCAGCGTCGACTGTCGAAGTATGAGCCGCCGGACGGAGAAAGGGGGTGAGGCTGCGGCGTGGGTAGATCCAGGCCGGGCCATCGGCGATTCGCAGTCAGCCTGCGGCAAAAGCTTCTGAGACGCGTCGGCTGTGCAACGATCGAACGAGAAAGTCGCCGACGTAGCGTTGGCTCTGCGGCGGGCTTCGCGGTACAACCATGCGTCTATGGCCTACTCGCCGCAAGATCGCGATTTTCTGATGTGCCTGCTCGCGCGGCGGCGGGGGTGGGCTTCCGATGCGCAGCTCGAGGAGGCGGCCAAGCTGTGGGCCGCCGAGCCCTCGCAATCGCTGGCTGCGCTGCTGGAAAAATACGCGGGGCTGTCGGCCGATCAACTGGGCGAGTTGCGCAAAGCCGCCGCGGCCGAGGCGCTCAAGACCCGCACTGCGCCCGTTGAATCGCAACTGGGCGAGCTGCCCGACAGCGTCCGCAAGCTGCTGTCCGGCTCGGCCGATGCGCAGATCCAAACGCCGCGGGACAACCCTTTCGCCACCCGACCCACGGACCGCCCCTCGGCGGGCCCCAAGACGCCGGCGCCCGTCGAGCTGCCGCACAGCGACCGATTCGAGATTGTGCAACTGCACGCCCAGGGCGGGCTGGGCGCCGTGTTCCTGGCGCGCGACGGCGAGATCGATCGCACCGTCGCGCTGAAACAAATCAAATCGCAATGGGCCGACGACGAAGATTCGCGCGCCCGGTTTCTGCTGGAAGCGAAAATCACGGGGCGGCTGGAGCACCCGGGCATCGTGCCGATCTACGCGCTGGGCGCCGACGCGAGCGGGCGGCCGTACTACGCCATGCGGTTTATCCGCGGCGAAAGCCTGCTCACGGTGTTGCAGCGGTTTCATCGCCCCCGCAACGACGCGCTCGAGGGCGCCGAGAAGCTGCCGGAGCTGCGCCGATTGCTCGCCCGATTCGTCGAGGTGTGCAACGCCCTGGAGTACGCCCACAGCCGCGGGATCATTCACCGCGACGTCAAGCCGGACAACATCATGCTCGGCCGCTACGGCGAAACGCTGGTGGTCGACTGGGGCCTGGCCAAGGTGATCGGCGACGAGGAAGACATCGTCGTCGACACATACACCAAGTGGACCCCGGTGGGCAGCGGCAGCGGGGGCAGCGGCGCCACGCGCGTCGGCACGGCCATCGGCACCCCGTCGTACATGAGCCCCGAGCAAGCCGCGGGGCAGCTCAACGACCTGGGACCGCAAAGCGACGTCTACAGCTTGGGGGCGTCGCTGTATCACGTGCTCACCGGCCGCACGCCCCACGACGGCTCGGGCGATTTGGGCGTGCTGATGTATCAGATCGCCCGCGGCGATATGAGCACGCCGCGCGATTGCGAGAGCTGGATCCCCAAGCCGCTGTCGGCTATCTGCATGAAGGCGCTCGATCGCCTGCCGGAAAACCGGTACCCCTCGGCCGGCGCCATGGGCGAGGACCTGCAGCGGTGGCTCTCCGACGAGCCGGTGCGGGCGTACTCCGATTCGATCGTCGAGCGCACGTGGCGGTGGATGCGCAATCATCGCACGCTGGTCATCGCGGCCGTGGCGGCCCAGGCGGTCGCGGCGGCGGCGATCGTGATCGGCGCGATCGGTTGGAGCCACTTTCAAGAAAAAGAGCGTCAGCAACAGCTCGCGCTGGATCAGCAGGCACAACAACGCGAAGCGGAGTTGGAAGCCTCGGCCCGCGCCGCGGCCCAATCGGCGCTGGCCGAGACGCGCGCTGGCGAATTCGCATCCGCCGAGGCGTTTCTGGCCAAAGCGGCTGAGTCGCTGGCGGGCGAGTCGCAGTTCGACGACCTGCGCGCCGACCTGCTTGCGCGCCAGGAGCGCGCCGCCCAATTGGCGGACTTCCATCGCCTGGGCGAGGAGGCCGAGGAGCTCAACTTCTTCCAACACGACGCCGAAGCCCAGGCCGCGCTGTTCGACGCGCTGGAGCGCATCGGTGCGTTCGCGTACGGCGATTGGTGGAATCATCTGCCGGCCGAGGAACTCACGGCGACGCAACTCGACGCGCTGCAGTTTGACGTCTACCGCAAACTGGTGCTGCTGACCGCCGTGCATAGCAAGCAAATGCTGCGCGCAGGGATCACCGGCAACGGGGCCGCCGAGGCCCGCGACCTGTTAGCGGCCGCCGATCTTGCACAGCGGTTTCGTCCCACGCAAGTACTGCGGTTCTTTGCCGGGGGAGCGCGGTTGCGATTGGGGCAAAGTCTGCTGCCCCCGCCGGCGGCTACTTCGCTCGCCGACCCGGTCACCGCTGCGGACGCCTACATGCTGGGCGGCATGTGGGTCGTGGCTTCGCAGAACAAGGCGATCGCCGCCACCTACGGCCGCGGCGCAACGGATTATCTGGCCGCCGCGCGACGCAAGCTGGCGTTGGTCGAACAACTGGCGCCCAACGATTACTGGAGCCATTTCCTGCTGGGCTTCATCGACCTGGTCGAAGCGGGCGACCCTGCGGAAGTGATCCCCTCGCAGTCGCGCCCCCATTACGCCGCGGCCCGGGCTGCGTTTGGTCACAGCATTGCGATCAAGCCGGAGTATTGGCTGTCGTATGCCGAGCGGTCCGGCGCCTCGCGGCAGGAGATCGAATCGCGGCGCCGTCATCCCGACGAACCGGTGGACGATCCTCAGGCCGAGAGCGAGGACGCGTTGCTGCGGTGGATGGTGCACGATCTGCAGCGCGCCGCCGAGTTGGCGGCGCACCGCGCGGAAGTGCAATGGTACTGGGCGTTTGCCAACTGGATTTCCGGCAACCAGCAAGCCACGGTCGACGGCATCCTCCGCGCCCTGCAACTGGGCGAGCGGTTCGACGTGGAAGTCGCGGCGCGGATGATCGACCCCGAGCGACAGCGCGCCTGGCCCGAAGCGCTGCAGATTGCCAACGAACTGTTGGAGCAGGACCCCGACTCGCCGCGGTTCCGCGCGCTGCGGGCGGCCGTGCGGTTGCAGCTCGGCGAAGACGACGACGCCTGGGAAGACGCGGCCGTGGCGGTCGCGGGCCTTGATCCGCCGGCGGCGGCGTTTACGGTGCGGGGGCGGCTGCTGCTGAAGCGCGGCGAACCGCAGGCGGCGTTGGGCGACTTCCGCCGCGCGTTGGCCGCCGATCCGCGCGATCTGACGGCCCGCCTCGGCGTGTCCCGCGCGTTGGAGGATCTCGACAATCACCAAGCGGCGCTCGACGAATACGACTCGACCCTCCAGGCGGCCGAGACGGCGTTTCAACGAGCCGCCTGCGAATTGGGTCGGTCCCGCGCGCTGCTGCACCTGGGCCGCACCGAGGAGGCGGTCGCCGCCGCAGCCGCTGCGCGCGAGCATAAACCGTCCGGCAGTTTGACCAGCGTCGAAGGCGTGGCCACGCGATTGGGCGTCACGGGATTCACCGACCAGGTCCAAGCCCGTCTGAAGCAGCGCAGCGTCGCCGCGCTGACGGTCGACGCCCCGCGGCCCGCCCGGCTGCCGCTGCTCAACGCGGGATTCGAACTGGGCCTGGGCGGCCGACACTGGAACAACGACGACGTGGCAGGGCTCCCCTGGCACAACACGGGCGATTGTCGCAGCGAGTCTTTCATCGAGCAGACGGGCGCCCCCCAGGGTCAGAAATGCATCCGCATCGTATTTCCCGAGGGCGACGCGGCCGACGGCATCGGCATGACGACTCAAACCGTGCCCGCCGACCCCGATGCCCGCTACCGCATCCGCGTGCGGGCCAAGGCCACGGCCGCCGCCGAGGGCGCCATGTTCGTCACAGTGCGCGATCTGGCGCAGCCGCCCGTGCTGGTGTTGCCCGCCGGCACATACAAGTGGCGAGAATTGACGGGCGAGTTCGCCGCCGGCGAGTTGGACGCCCCAGTCGTGGAGGGGTATCGCCCGGTGACCGTCAAAGTGGTGGCGGCCGGGCCGGGGCAATTCTGGCTCGACGACATTCGCATCGAACGAATCGAAGACTGACCGCGCGCCACGGCTCAGCGGGCCGTGTGCAGCAGAGTCATCACCGGCGGACCTGCGGCGCGCGGAGCCGTCCCGCGCTGCGGCCCCTTGGCCCGCACAGAAGTGTGCGGTTTGCGTGCACGGCGCGCCATCTCGCACGGCGAAAGGTCGCCGCATCCGCACGCGCGGGGGCTGTGTTCTTGCCGCTGGGCGTGGCACAATTGGCGGCGCTCTCACGTGCGTCGTCGCTCCGCAAACGCCGGCGCCACGACGCGAGATCAATTCCCCGAAGGAGTCACTATGAGCCTGTACAAGCTGATCGAAGTCGTCGGAACCAGCGAAGTTTCCTGGGACGACGCCGCGAAGAACGCCCTGGAAGTGGCGGGGCAGCGCCTCACCGACTTGCGCGTGGCAGAAGTCACGCGATGCGACATCAAAATCGACCACGGCCGAATCGTCTACCGCACCCGGCTCAACGTGTCGTTCAAGTACGTCGAAGGCGGCATGTGACGGCGTCGGGGGCGGAGGGGGCTGCCGCGCCGGCACAGGATTTGCCAAAATAGCAGCCCGTTGTCGCTCCCTCCCTCCCCCCGATCTGCCGCTTCCCGCCGCCGCGATGCGATCCGAGTCCGCCGTCACCGGTCCGCGCACTCCCGCCGCGTCGCCGTCTGCGAACATTTGAGGTAATGGACATCCATGGCCATCAAGCAAGAACTGCTGGACAACCTCCGCAAACGCCGCGAAGCGGCGAGCATTGGCGGGGGCCAGGAACGACACGACAAACGCCGCGACAAGGGCATGCTGTCCGCCCGCGCTCGCTTGGATCTGCTCTTCGACAGCGGCACGCTGCAGGAGTGGGGCCAGCACGTCGATCACTCGTGCCATGACTTTGGCCTCGAGGGAAAGTCGCTGCCCTGCGACGGGGTCGTCACCGGCGTCGGGCTCGTCGAAGGCCGGTCCGTCGGCGCGTTCAGCCAGGACGCCACAGTCGGCGGCGGCGCGCTGGGCGCCCGGCACGCCAAGAAAATCTGTGATGCCATGGACTACGCCGCGGAATGCGGCATGCCGTTCGTCGCGATCAACGACTCGGGCGGGGCCCGCATTCAGGAGGCCGTCGATTCGCTCTCCGGCTACGGGCAGGTTTTCTATCGCAACGTCATGCTCTCGGGCTGCGTCCCGCAGATCGCTGTGATCGCCGGCAACTGTGCCGGGGGGGCCGCTTACTCGCCGGCGTTGATGGATTTTCTGATCATGACCCGCGAGAACGCCAACATGTTCATCTGCGGACCGCAGGTGATCAAGGCGGCCACCGGCGTCGACGTGACCATGGCCGAAATCGGCGGCGCCGAGGCCAACGGCGCAGTCAGCGGCAACGTGCACTTCATTGCCGACAACGACGAGCACGCCTTGGCGATCACCCGCGACCTGCTCTCCTACCTGCCGTCGAACAACTCGCAGGATCCGCCGCACATGCCCACGGCGGACATTGCGATGGATAAGGACGAGTTGATGAACGCCCTGGTCCCCGAGGACCACAAAGAAGCGCTCGACATGTACGCCGTGATCGATCGGCTGGTCGATCAGGGGCGATTCCTGGAGGTGCACAAGTCGTTCGCCCCTAACATCATCGTGGGCTTCGCGCGGGTCGACGGCATTGTGGTCGGGCTCATCGCCAATCAACCGCAGGTCAAGGCCGGCACGCTGGACATCGACGCCTCGGACAAGGGCGCCCGCTTCATCCGCTTCTGCAATGCGTTCAACATCCCGCTGCTCACGCTGGTCGACGTGCCGGGCTTCTTGCCGGGCGTCGCGCAAGAGCGCGGCGGCATCATTCGCCACGGCGCCAAAATGCTGTTCGCCTACGCCTCGGCCACCGTGCCCAAGATCACGGTCATCACCCGCAAGGCGTACGGCGGTTCTTACTTGGCCATGTGCAGCCGCGACCTGGGCGCCGACATCGTGTTGGCCTGGCCCACAGCGGAGATCGCCGTGATGGGCGCCGACGGCGCCGTCAACGTGCTGTACCGGCGCGAGTTGGCCGACGCCGAGGACAAGGCAGCCCGCCGCAAGGAACTGGTTGAGGAGTATCGCGAGCGGTTCGCCTCGCCCTACATGGCGGCGTCGCGGGGGATGATCACCGACGTGATTGAACCGTCCGAAACGCGCAGCATCGTGTCGCTGGCGTTGCGTAACACGCTGAACAAACGACTGACCCGTCCGCCGAAGAAGCACGGGTTGATCCCGCTGTAATGACCGCCCCCGCAGGGGGAGTTTCCGCAAAGGCGAATATTCCCATGAAGAAGTTGCGCATCACAGTTGGCAAGAAAACCTACGACGTGACGGTCGAGGTGCTGAGCGACGATACGCCCTCGGGCGTGCGGGCCGCGCCCGCGACGGTCGGCGCGGTCCCCTCGGTGGCGGCCAGCACGCCGACGCCCACGGCCGCGACGCCCCCTGGCGCGGCGGCGCCTGGCGCGGTGGTCAGCCCCATGGCCGGCACCGTGAAAACCGTCGAGGTCAAAGAGGGCGACGAAGTCGCCGCCGGCGACGTGTTGATCGTGCTGGAAGCGATGAAGATGGAAAACAAGATCAGCGCCCCCAAGGCGGGCGTTGTGAAGTCCGTCGCCGTCACCGAAGGGCAGGGCGTGCAGGACGGGCAAGAGTTGGTGGTGATCGAGTAACTCGCCCCCGCCGCCCGGACCGCGTGGCGGTCCGGCTAGGGCGCAGACCAGCGCGCGTCGCTCGAGTGCGGCGCCGGTTGCCGCCTGTCATTCGACTTTCAATCCAAGTTGAGCGTCATGATTCATCTGCTTGCCGCCGCTGCCGCCGAGACAGCCGAGACGGAGGGGTTCTCGTTCTCGCTGGAACCGCTCTGGCACGACCAGGGCCTCCCGCTGGCCATCATGGGCATGGTGGTCGTGTTCTGCGCCCTGATCACCGTGGTGATCTTCATCAGCAATTTGCCGCGGCTGATGGCGCTGATCGAAGGCAAACCGGCGCCAGCGAAACCCGCCAAGCCCGCGGCGCCCGCGGAAGATCCCGACGAGATGATCGCCGTGATCGCCGCCGCCGTGGAAGCCGCCCTGGGCCCCGGCGCCCGCGTCATCCACACGCAGCAGCTCACCCCGCGCGAGCTGTCCTGGGCGCAACAAGGCCGCTTTGAACACCAAACCTCACACAAGCCGCGTTAGACACCCATGGGCGCTTTGGAATACCTCGGCACGAAAGCTTCGCAGCTCATCCAGACGACTGCGTTCACGGGGCTGACCTTCGGCAACGCCGCGATGATTGCCATCGGGCTGTTGTTCGTGTACCTCGCGATTGCCAAGCACTACGAGCCGCTGCTGCTGGTGCCGATCGGTTTTGGCGTGATCGTGGGCAACATCCCGCCCGCCGCGGGCATGAGCGTCGGCGTTTACGACAAATACAGCGTGCTGTGGTATCTATACCAGGGCGTGTCGCAGGGCGTGTTTCCGCCGCTGATCTTTCTGGGGATCGGCGCCATGACCGATTTCTCGACGATGCTCTCCAACCCCAAGTTGGTGCTCCTGGGCGCTGCGGCGCAGGTGGGCGTGTTTCTCACGTTCTTGGGCGCCCTGACGCTGGGATTCACGCCTCAGCAAGCCGGCGCCATCGGCATCATCGGCGGGGCGGACGGTCCCACGGCGATCTTCCTGTCCTCGAAGCTCGCCCCCACGCTGCTGGGCGCCATTGCCATTGCCGCCTACAGCTACATGGCGCTCGTGCCGGTCATCCAACCGCCGATCATGTACCTGCTCACCTCAAAAAAAGAGCGGCTGATCCGCATGAAGACCCCCCGGCAGGTGTCGCGCCGCGAGCGGATCATCTTCCCCATTGCCGCGTTCTTGATCTGCGGTCTGCTGGCCCCGGGGGCGATTGTACTGATTGGCATGCTGTTCTTCGGCAATCTGCTGAAGGAATGCACCGTGGCCGAGCGGCTCGCCAACACGGCCCGCACGGCGATGATCGACGTGGTAACGATCCTGCTGGGCTTCTGCGTGGGCGCCAGCACCAGCGCCGACCACTTCCTGACGCCGCAGTCGATCGGCATCTTCGCCCTGGGCGCCGCGTCGTTCGCTGTGGCCACCGCGGGCGGCATTCTGTTCGCCAAGTTCATGAACCTGTTCTTGCGCGAGAAGATCAACCCGCTGCTGGGCGCCGCGGGCGTATCGGCCGTGCCGGACTCGGCCCGGGTGGTACACATGGTCGGGCAGAAGGAAGACCCGACGAATTTCCTGCTGATGCACGCCATGGCCCCCAATGTGGCGGGGGTGATTGGCTCGGCCATCGCCGCCGGCGTGCTGTGGTCGCAACTGGCGGACAAATAAGTAGGGCATCTCTGCCTGCCAGGGCTCTGTGAGCCGTGCGCTTCGACGGTCGGCAGCCCGCATTTCACGGCTCGCAGAGCCGTGGCACGCGGGCTCCTCGCAGTCTCTCGGAACGCCCCGCTCGCTGGCGCCGCACACCTGGGGCGGCCAGTGTGCATGATCGCACACTATGGGCCGCACAGCCCCGCGGCGAGCATCCTCCCGCGACGCGACTTTTCGCGAATGCCGCCCGTTTGCTGCGCCGCGGGGGCAATTTGCTCCGCGCACCGCTCTTCGGTACGGATGTTGCCACTGCGAAGGGGCAGGCCGCACTGCCGCTGGCTGAACCTTCTATTTCGACCGCCCTTGCCGATCTCCCCAACTCGCTGCATCAGGAGCTCTTTCTCGTGGCCCAGAAATTCGTGACGCTCGACGGCAACGAAGCCGCCGCGGCGATTGCTCACCAGGTGAGTGAAGTCATCGCCATTTACCCCATCACGCCCGCCTCGCCGATGGGCGAGCTCTCCGACGCTTGGTCCGCCCAACGCCGCGAGAACATCTACGGCGTGGTGCCCGACGTGATCGAAATGCAAAGCGAGGCCGGAGCCGCGGGTACCGTGCACGGCGCCCTGCAGGCCGGGTCGCTGACCACCACGTTCACGGCATCGCAGGGTCTGCTGCTGATGCTGCCCAACATGTACAAGATCGCCGGCGAGCTGACCCCGGCGGTGTTCCACATCGCCGCCCGCTCGCTGGCCACCCACGCCTTGTCGATCTTCGGCGATCACGCCGACGTGATGAGCGCCCGCAGCACGGGGTGGGCGATGCTCGCCTCGGGCGGCGTGCAGGAAGCTCACGATCTGGCGATGGTCGCCCACGCGGCCACGCTGCGGGCCCGGATTCCGTTTCTGCACTTCTTCGACGGTTTCCGCACTTCGCACGAGGTGAACAAGATCGAGCTGTTGGATCAGGACACGATCCGCGGGTTCATCGACGAAGACCTCGTCCGCGCGTTCCGCGATCGGGCCATGAACCCCGAGCGGCCCACGCTGCACGGCACGGCCCAGAACCCCGACGTGTTCTTCCAAGCTCGCGAGGCGGCCAACCCGTTCTACCTGGCCACTCCGGCGATCGTGCAGGAGGAAATGGACAAGCTGGCCGCGGTCACGGGCCGGCAGTACAAGCTGTTCGACTACGTCGGCGCCCCCGACGCCGAGCGGGTCGTGGTGATGATGGGCTCGGGCACCGGCGCCGCTGAGGAAGCGTTGGGCCTGCTGCTGGATCGCGGCGAGAAGGTCGGCTTGCTGAAGGTGCGGCTCTACCGCCCGTGGGACGCCGCCGCCTTCGTGGGGGCGCTGCCCCGCACAGTGCAGCAGTTGAGCGTGCTCGACCGCTGCAAGGAGCCCGGCGCGTTGGGCGAACCGCTGTATCTGGACGTCGTCACGGCCTTGGCCGAAGCGTGGAACGAAGGGGGCCGGCAAACGGCGCCGCTGCCGGCGGTGACCGGCGGACGGTACGGGCTCTCGTCGAAGGAGTTCACCCCCGCGATGGCGGTGGCCGTGTTCGACGAGCTGCGCGCCGAGCAGCCCAAGCGGCACTTCACCGTCGGCATCACCGACGACGTGACCCACCTGTCGCTCAAGTGGGAGCCGGAAGTCTACTCCGAGCCGGACGACGTGACCCGGGCCGTGTTTTACGGCCTGGGCAGCGACGGCACGGTGGGCGCCAACAAAAACTCGGTCAAGATCATCGGCGAGAACACGCCGTTGTACGCCCAGGGCTACTTCGTCTACGACAGCAAGAAGGCCGGCAGCGTCACCGAAAGCCACGTGCGGTTCAGCCCGCGGCCGATCGACGCGGCGTACCTGATCAGCAAAGCCAGCTTTGTGGCCTGTCACCAGTTCCAGTTCTTGGATCGGATCGACATGCTCAAGGTGGCCCAACCCGGCGCGACGTTCTTGCTGAACAGTCCCTACGGTCCCGACGAGGTGTGGGACGAACTGCCGGTGGAAGTGCAGCAGCAGATCATCGACAAGCAGCTCAAGTTCTACGTGATCGACGCCTACGCCGTGGCCCGCGAAGCGGGCATGGGCGGCCGCATCAACACGGTCATGCAAACCTGCTTCTTCGCGCTCGCCGGGGTGCTGCCGCGCGAGGAAGCGATCGCCAGCATCAAGACCGCGATCAAGAAGACCTACGGCAAGCGGGGCGAGGCGGTCCTGGAACGCAACTATGCGGCCGTCGACGCCTCGCTGGACGGCATGCACGAAGTGCAGGTCCCGGCCGACGCCAGCAGCGACAAGAAGATGGTCGCCATCTCCGTGGCCAGCGGCGACGATTTCGTGAAGCGAGTCACTTCGCAACTGCTCGCCGGGCTGGGCGATCTGCTCCCCGTCAGCGCGTTGCCGCCCGACGGGGCCTTCCCCACGTCGACGGCCAAGGTCGAGAAACGCTCGATCGCGCAAGACATTCCGATCTGGGATCCCGACATTTGCATCCAGTGCGGCCTGTGCGCGCTGGTTTGCCCGCACGCGGCCATTCGCACCAAGCCGTTTGGCGAGGGCGCTCTGGCCGACGCCCCCGAGTCTTTCGAGTCGCGACCCTACAAGGGCAAAGACCTGCCAGTGCTCAATGGCGAGGCGCGGATCACGATCCAGGTGGCCCCCGACGATTGCACCGGCTGCGGCATCTGCGTGGACGTCTGCCCGGCCAAGAACAAGGAAATCGTCAAACGCAAAGCCATCAACATGGAGCCCAAGCTGCCGCACCTGGAGCGCGAGCGGGCCAACTTCGACTTCTTCCTGACGATCCCCGAGATCGACCGCACCGAGGTCAAGTCCGGCACGGTCAAGGGTTCGCAGTTCCTGCAGCCGTTGTTCGAGTTCTCCGGCGCGTGTGCCGGTTGCGGAGAGACGCCCTACCTGAAGCTCATGAGCCAGTTGTTCGGCGACCGGGCGATCATCGCCAACGCGACCGGCTGCTCGTCGATCTACGGCGGCAATCTGCCCACCACGCCCTGGAGTCAGAACGCCGAGGGCCGCGGCCCGACCTGGAGCAACTCGCTGTTCGAAGACACGGCCGAGTTCGGCCTGGGCATGCGGCTGGCGGCCGATCACCAGCGTGACTACGCCGAGCACCTGTTGAAGCAACTCAACGGCAATCTCGACGGCAAGTTGGGCGACACCTCGGTCAACGCGATTCTCAGTTCGCCGCAGGACACCGAGGAAGAACTCGCCAAGCAGCGGCAACGCGTCGCGGTGCTCAAGGAGCAATTGGCGACGATTGACTCGGACAACGCCCGGCGACTGCTCGCCGTGGCCGACGCCTTACTCCGCCGCAGCGTGTGGATCGTCGGCGGCGACGGCTGGGCGTACGACATCGGCTTCGGCGGCTTGGACCACGTGCTCACGACCAATCGCGACGTGAACATCCTGGTGCTTGACACGGGCGTCTACAGCAACACGGGCGGGCAGGCGTCGAAGGCGACGCCGCGCTCCGCGGTGGCCAAGTTCGCCGCCTCCGGCAAGCGAGCTCGCAAGAAGGATCTGGGCATGCTCGCCGTGCAGTACGGCAACGTGTACGTGGCCCAGATCGCCATGGGCGCCAATCCGGCGCAAACCGTCAAGGTGCTGCACGAAGCCGAGTCCTGGCCCGGCCCGTCGCTCATTCTGGCGTACAGCCACTGCATCGCCCACGGGATCAACATGACCACGGCGATGACCCACCAAAAGGACCTGGTGCAATCGGGCTTCTGGCCGCTGTACCGGCACGACCCGCGACTGGCGCACGACGGCGGCACGCCGCTGCAACTCGACAGCCGCAAACCGACGATTCCGTTTAAACAGGTGGCCATGCAGGAAGCGCGGTTCGCCATGCTGGCCCGGTCCAACCCGGACGTGGCCGAGCAACTGTTCGCCATGGCCCAGGAAGACATCAACGATCAGTGGAACTACTACGAGCAGATGGCCGGCGTCAGCCGCGAAGTGCTGCTCCAGCAGGAAGGAGAGTCCCGATGAGCGTCGATCTTTCCACGGTCTACCTCGCGCTTGAGTTGAAGAATCCGCTGGTCGCCTCGTCGTCGCCGCTGACCGGCACGATCGCGTCGCTCGAGCGGCTGGAAGCGGCCGGCGTGGCGGCAGTCGTGCTGCCGTCGCTGTTCGAGGAGCAGATTGTCCACGACCAGCTGGAGGTGGAACGGCTGTACGATCTGCATGCCGACGCCTACGCCGAGTCGCTGGACTACTTCCCCGAACTGAACGACCAGTACTCGACGCCCAACGCGTATTTGCAGCGGCTGGAGGACGCCAAGTCGCGGCTGTCGATCCCGGTGATCGCCAGCCTCAACGGTTCCTCCGACGGCGGTTGGGTCGAGTACGCCCGCCGCATCGAGCAGGCCGGCGCCGACGCGTTGGAGCTGAATCTGTATTTCGTCCCCACCGACCCCGACATGTCCAGCGCCGATGTCGAGAAGCGCTACACGGACCTGGTGGCCAAGGTGCGCGACTCGATCCAGATCCCGCTGGCCGTGAAAATTGGCGACCAGTTCTCGGCGCTGCCGCACTTTGCGGGCCAACTGACGCTCGCCGGGGCTGACGGGTTGGTGCTGTTCAACCGCTACCTGGAACCGGACATCGACCTGGAGAAGTTGCATATCAAGCCCGAGTTGGTGTTCAGCCAGCCGACCGAGGCCCGCGTGCCGCTGCGGTGGATCGCCATCTTGCGCGATCAGCTGCCCACCGTCTCGCTGGCGGCGACCAGCGGCGTGCAAAATTCCGCCACCGCCGCCAAGTTGCTGTTGGTGGGGGCCGACGCGGTGATGATGGCCTGCAGCCTGATTGTTCACGGCCCCGAGTACGTCAGCACCGTGCTGGCCGGGCTCACCGAGTGGATGGAAGAAAACGACTACGAGTCGGTCGGCCAACTGCGCGGCAGCATGAGCCGCGAGAACACGCCCGACGCCAGCGCCCTGGAGCGCGCCAACTACGTCCAGACGTTGGCCGAGTTCACGTCCCGCTACGCGATTTGAGCGATCGAGCCCGTCCCGGAGGGACGAAACGAACATAGCCCAGCGATTTATCGCTGGGTGAGTGCAGACAGGAGGAACCAAGAGTCCCGTCAGGGACGACTGACGCGGACCGCCAAGCGACTTGCCATCAGCCGTCCCTGCCGGGACGACGGATGACCTCGCCGGCCAACCCAGCGATGAATCGCTGGGCTATTGCCACGCGTCCCTCCGGGACGCCTCGTGGGCTGGACCAAATCAAGGTTGCGACGACGAGCGCGTCAACGATTAAACACCTAACGCATTGCTGAAAGGAGGCTTCACCGCCGCACTTTGCCGCATGGCCGCAGTCAGTCGGACGCCGCGGGCCCCGGGGGCTCGTCGCCGTCGACCGCCTCCAGCTTGCGAAGCCGCTGCTCCAACTGGGCAAGGCGCTGGGCGAGATGCTCGGCGGCCTGGTCGTCCTGCGGGGCAGCGTCGTCCGGGACCGCCGGATCGCCCGAACTGTCGGCCCCGCTCGGCGGGGCGAAACCGGTTCGCTTGGCCACGCCTTCCAACCACGCTTGCAGCCAGTGGATCGGCTGCGAGAGCCGCGCCGCGGGACCGTGCGTCTGCAGGTACTCCAAGTAGCTGAGCGAATCGCGAAAGTAGCTGCCCAGCATGCCGGCCATCATGTCGTTGGCCCGCAGCATCATGTGCAACATGGGGGCGGGAAACAGGGCGATTTTCTCGGGCTGCCGCTCGACCAGCAGTTGGGTCAGCACGGTCCGCGTGATATCGTCCTGGGTTTGGCTGTCGAGGATTTCGACCGTGTCCCCCTCGCGGACAAATTGCTCGATCCGCTCCAGCGACACGTACTCGCGGGTCGTGCGGCTGTAGAACCGCCGGTTGGGGTAGCGATTGATGTGGATGACTCGCCCCGCCATGATCGCCGACTCCGCCGGTTCGCTCTGCCAGAAAGTGCCCGTATTTAATATATTTCACAACCAGCGATTCGCCAAAAGTCGCCCCGGCCACGCGCCGCCGCGACCGCCCGGCAATCGCCGCAATCATCCCCGCCCGCGGGACGCCTGCTGAGGGCAACAGCATCGTCGCCCCGCGATTCCCAGGCAAGTACAACAGAGTGTGCGTCCTCCACGCCGAGGGCGATTATCAACGGAGGCGACCAGTTATCATGAACGAAGCCGAACTGAAAGCGGCCCTCAGCCAAATCGAATTCCTCAGCGGACTGCCCGACGAGCAGGTGAGCCGACTCGCGGCGATTGCCCGCAAGCAGGAGTTACCGGCCCAGACGACGATCTTCGAGGAATTCGACGAAGCCAAGCAGGTGTACCTGATCCTCAGCGGCAAGGTGGGGCTGGCCAACTGCACGCCTCACCTGGGCTGCCGCATGATGATGACCGTCGAAGACGGCGAGTTGATGGGCTGGTCGCCGCTGGTGCACAACGATCGGTTCTCCGCCAAGGCCCACACGCTCAGAGCGACCACGCTGTTGGCGTTCGATGGCGAAAAGCTGCTGAAGCTGTGCGAAGAGGACGCCGCGTTTGGCTTTGAGTTCATGCGCCGCACGGCCAAGGTGCTCGAAGAGCGGCTGATGGCCACTCGGCTACAGATGCTGGAACTGTGCGGCACGCAGCTGCCCGACCTGGCCTTGGAGTCCGATTGATCGCGCCGACGCCTCAGGTTCGCGAGCCGCGCTGCCGCAGCGCTTCGCTCGCCAACCCTCACGCGTCGCGCCCTGTTGCCGGCGACTTGCCGCGCCGTTGCACATGACCGACCACCGCTCATCCGACGTTCCCCGCCCGCCGACGCCGCGTCCCGCTTCCGCTGCGGCGGTGGTCGATGCGCTGGCCAGCGTGGGACCGTTGCCGGTGTTCCTCTCCACGCATGGTCAGGACGGCCGGGCCGAGTGGTTCAATCCGCAGTGGCGCCGCTTCACCGGGCAAGCCGACGCCGCTGCGCTGGGATGGGGCTGGCTCGACGCGGTCGGCGATGAGCAACATGATCATCTGCTCGCGCAGTGGCGCCAGGGCATTGTCGGCGGCGTGGCGTTCGACATGGTCGTCGCCTACCGCCGCCACGATGGCGAATACCGCGAGTATCACCTCCGCGCCACCCCGCTCAACTGCCAACAGGGTCCTGCCCCCAGTTGGGTCTGCGTGCACGTCGACGCCGCGGCCAATTCGCCCTCGCTGGCCGCCCACACCAAGGCGATTCTCGACTCGGCGGTCGACGCGATTGTCACGATCGACCAGCGCGGTATTGTCCGCTCGATTAACCCCGCTGGCGAGCGAATGTTCGGCTACGCCGCCGAGGAAATCGTCGGCCAAAAGGTCAACGTGCTCATGCCCGAGCCCTACGCCAGCGAGCACGACGGCTACATGCAGCGATACCTGACGACCGGCGACGCGCGGATCATCGGCATCGGCCGAGAATCGGAAGGCAAACGCCGCGACGGTACGCGGTTTCCCATCGACTTGGCCGTCAGCGAAGTCGATCTGGGCGAGGAGCGGATGTTCACCGGCATCGTCCGCGATCTGACCGAGCGCAAGGAAGCCGAACGCCAAATCAAACAGGCCGAGCGGCTCTCGACGATCGGCCAGATGATCTCCACGCTCGCCCACGAAAGTCGCAACTACCTGCAGCGGATCCACATCGCCCTGGAGTCCGCGCAGCTGCGCGTGACCGAGGACAATACGCTGGGCGACATCCTGGGCGACATCGAACGCGCGACCGATGCGCTCAACGCCCTGCTGGACGACGTCCGCAACTACGCGGCGCCAATCCATCTGGCCAAGCGCGAGTGCGACCTGTCGACCGTATGGCGCGAGGCGTGGCACATGGTCTCGCCGCTGCGCACCAGTCGGCTGTGCGAACTGCACGAACCGCCCAGCGACCCGCCGCTGATCGCGCGGATCGACCACTTCCGCATGTCGCAGGTGTTTCGCAACTTCTTCGAAAACTCGTTGGCAGCCTGCCCCGACCCGGTCGACATCACCGTCAAGGCGCAGACCACGATCCTCAACGCCAAGCCGGCGATCGAATTGACCGTGCAGGACAACGGCCCCGGGCTGGAACCGGAGCAGCGGATGCGCGTCTTCGAACCGTTCTACACGACCAAGGCCCGCGGCACGGGGCTGGGCATGGCGATCGCCGTGCGGGTGATTGAAGCCCATGGCGGCAAGATCAAAGTCGGCGACGCCCCCCGCGGCGCCAGCTTTGTCATCACGCTGCCCCAATAGGGGCCGCGGCCGTGAAGATTGGCGCATTCGCCCGCCGAATTGCCGCCGCCCAATTGCCGAGCGCAAGTGTGCCACTGCTGGCTGGTCCAGCAGTGCGAAGCGGATAAAGGGCGCCCACTGCAGGGCCAGCCGGCAGTGGCACGCAGCCGCGGTCTTCGCAGTTCTCCCGCAAATCGTCATCTAGTGGTTGTCCCGGGTGACCAGTGCGCGCCAAACTACGGTTAAATAAATGCCAGGCGCGGGGCGCCCCGGCGCCGACTGGGCGGCCCCGCGTCACGTTTCGAATCGTGATCGGGTAAGACAATGAAGAATGCTGAAACTCTCAAAAACCTGCAAACAGCGCTGTCGATGGAGCTCACTGCGTCGCACCAGTACCAGCTGCACGGCGCCGTGCTGACCGATTGGGGCATGGACCGGCTGGCCGCCAAGATGCGCGAAGAACTGATGGAAGAACTGGGCCACTCCGACGCGTTCTTGGAGCGGATCATGTTCCTCAAGGGCGAGCCGAGCCTCACGTTGGAAAAGCCGCCGGCGCTGGCCAAGTCGCTCGAGGAAATGTTCAAAGTCGATCTGGAAGACGAAAAGGGCGCCATCGAGTTCTACACCTCCGCCGCCAAGCAGGCCGCCGACGCCGGCGATATCGGCAGCCGCAGCCTGTTCGAGAAGACCGTGCTCGACGAAGAGGGGCACATGGCGTGGCTCGAGTTGCAGCTTGATCTGATCAAGCGGATGGGCGAACCGGCCTACATCGCCAAGCACATCTCGGCGCCCGGCGAAGACGAGTCGGCGTAGACGAATCGGCCACGCTCCATCAGTTGCGTGCCACGGCTCTGTGAGCCGTGTGCAGCGGTGATGTGCTGGAGTACGTGGCTCGGGACCACATTGTCGTGGAGCCCCGGAGAATTCCACTGCGGGCTCCCGATGGTCGTCCCCAGCCACCGCCGAAGCGCGGCCGATGAGCCTCTGCCCTTTCTGGCTGAAAGCTGACAGCCGAGAGCCGACAGCTCTGCCGGGGTTCATTGGCGGCGCCGATCTCGAAAACCCTTTCCCAAAAGTGATCCTTCGCATGACGCACTCTGATTCTGCCGGACCGCTGGTCGTCGGGCTGGGCGAAGCTCTGTTCGATCGTTTTGGCGACGTCGCCGTGTTGGGCGGCGCGCCGATCAATTTCGCCGTACACGCGAACCAACTGATGGCGGTGCGCGGCGGTCGGGGCGCCGTCGCCACGCGCATCGGCGATGACGAGCTGGGCCAGCGGCTCACCCGCGAGCTGGACGCGCGCGGATTGGCGCTCGATGCGCTGCAAGTCGATCCGCAAGCGCCCACCGGCGTGGTGGAAGTGACGCTCGACGACGACGGCCAACCCAGCTACGACATCCGCGCCGGAGCCGCGTGGGATCAACTTCAGTTTGATGACGCTTGGCAGTCGCTCGCCGGGAGTTGCCAAGCCGTCTGCTTCGGCACGCTGGCCCAGCGCACCGCGACGAGCCGCGCTGCGATCCACGCGTTTCTCGCCGCGGCGCCGCAGGCGCTGCGGCTGTGCGACCTGAACCTGCGCCCGCCCCACTACGACAACGAGGTCATTCGAGCCAGCCTCGCCGCGGCCAATGCGGTGAAGCTCAACGAAGACGAACTGCAGCTGGTCGCTGAGCTGATGAAGCTTTCAGCCGGCAGCAGCGCCGACGCGCAGATGTTCGAGTTGATGAAAGAGTGCGACCTGCAGGCGGCGATCCTCACCCGCGGCGCCGAGGGTACCGCCGTGTTTCGCGGCGAGCGGTGGCACGCCGCGCCGCCGCCGCCGCTCAGCCGTGAACCGGACGCCGACGCGGTGGGCGCCGGCGACGCCTGCGGCGCAGCCGCCACGTGCGGGCTGTTGGCCGAGTGGCCGCTGGAGCAAATCGTCGAGCTGGCCAACGCCGCCGGCGGCTTCGTCGCCTCCCGCCAAGGCGCCACGCCCGAGTTGCCAGCGGAACTGAAGCAGCGCCTGGCGTCGTAAGCGGCCGTCACTCCCACTCGCCACCCGCGCTGCACACTCTCGCCGGCGGCACACTTGCCGCCGGGACGGCGCCGGTTCGAGCTTTGCGAGGCGAACAAAGCGGCCACCCTGCATTTCCCGGCGGCAAGTGTGCCGCCGGCTAACTGATACGGCAAGACAGCGTCGGGGCCTTCTGGCTGATAGCTGACAGCCAATAGCTGACAGCTCGGCCTAGGTTCAGTGACGGCCCGACCCACAAAGACTTCGCAGGACGCGAGCTACTCAGCATTCACGCCGCGCTGGTCGATCTTGCGCCGCAAGGTCGTGCGATGCACGCCCAGCAGTTTGGCGGCGTCCTGCAGATGCGGCTCGCGAGCCAGCGCCTCGGCGATCAACTCCGGCTCGGCCGCGGCCAGGAACTCGTCGTAAATCTGTCCCGCGGCGGCCGGGTCGGCCAGTCGCGCCTCGGCCCAACGACGCACGGCTTGCGTCAACTGGGCGGCGGGGTCGCTCGCCTCGGGACGCAACTCGGCAGGCAACGCGGTTTGCGGCAACGACGTCGGCAATTGCTCGACGCCGATCTCGCCGTGCCGCACCTCGGCGGCCGCGTGTTCCAGGGCGTTTCGCAACTCCCGCACGTTGCCGTACCACGGGCGCGAATTGAGTTCCTCTTTGGCCGCCTCCCCGAGCGAGAGCCGACGCCCGGTCCGCGCCGCAAACTCGGCTAGAAAATACTCGGCCAATGGCACGATGTCCTCCACGCGCTCGCGCAGCGGCGGCAAGCGAATCTGCATCGCCGAGAGCCGGAAGTACAAATCGTGGCGAAACGCCCCCGTCTGCACCAGCGTCAGCAGATCTTTGTGAGTCGCCGCGACCACGCGAAAATCGGACGCCACCGATTCGTGCCCGCCGACCGGCAGCACCTCGCCCCGCTCCAGCGCGCGGAGCAGCTTCACCTGCGTGGTGAGCGGAATGTCGGCCACTTCGTCCAGAAACAACGTGCCGCCGTCGGCCTGCGCGAGCAGCCCTGTGCGCGCCGCGTCGGCCCCCGTGAACGCGCCGCGCACGTGGCCGAATAGCTCGCTCTCGGCGAGCGCGGGGTTGAGCGACGCGATATTCACCGCCACGAACGGCCCGTCGCTACGACGGCTGTATTTGTGGATCGCTCGCGCGGCCAGTTCCTTGCCGACGCCGCTCTCGCCGACCAGCAGCACGGAAGCCGGCGCGTCGGCCGCCAGCGCGATCTGCCGAAACGCTTCGCGAATCGCCGGCGACGCGCCAATCATGCCGTCGACGTCCAGCGCGGGCGCGGGAGTGTCCGACGCCGGGGACGCCGCCTCGGCGTCATTCGAGTGAGCCTGCCGATGCGCCACCGCCCGCTCGAGCGCCCGCCGCATCGGCGCCAAATCGAACGGCTTCACCACGAACTCAAACGCGTCCTTGCGAACCGCTTCGACCGCGGTCGCCAAATCGCCATGCGCGGTGATCAGCAGAATCGGCGCCTCGGCCGCCACAGCCCGCAGCCGATCGATCGCTTCCAGCCCGCTCATCCCCGGCAGCCGCACGTCCAGCACGATCACATCCGGCGGCGCGGTTTCGGCGGCCTGCAAACCGTCCTCCGCCGTGGCGCACGTCGTCACGTCGTGTCCCAGCTCCTCGCCGAGCCGCTTCAGCCCCCAACAGATGGCGGGCTCGTCGTCGATGATCAACAATCGGGGCATGGCTCGCGCGGCAACTTCAGCGTGAACTGGGTGTGATCGCCGGCGCGGCGCCAGGCGACGCTTCCATTGTGATCGTCAGCCACCCGCTGGACCAGGGCGAGCCCCAGCCCGGCGCCATCCGGCTTGTTGGTGGCGAACGGCTCGAACATCCGCTCGACTAGCTCCGCAGCGGGGCCGGGTCCGTTGTCGGCGATCGTGACGACGGCCCCGTCCGATTGCGTATTGATACCGATCGACACTTCCGGCGCGCTGCTTCCATGCGCCGCGTCGATCGCGTTGACCAACAGGTTGTACAGCGCCTGCCGCACGGCGGCCGCATTGGCGATGGCGGTGGCAGGGTGATCCGTCTCCGCGGGCGCCGCGAGTTGAACGCTCACCCCCAGATGCCGCGCGTACGGCGCTGCCAGCGCCGCCGCTTCCCGCACGACGGCCGCCAGATCACAGTTCGTTTTCTCGCCCTCGGGCTGGTCGCGCCCCACGCGCACCAATCGCTGCACGTACTCTTCGATGTGCTCGAGTTGCCGCGCGGCGATCTCCAGCGATTCCCGCTGGTCGGCGTCGCCGGGGCAGGCCTGCTCGTGATGCTGCAGGGCCAGCCGAGCGCCCGTCGCCGAGTTGCGTATTTCATGCGCCAAACCGGCGCCCAACTGCCCCAGCGTACGCAGTTGCTCGGTGCGGCGGACCTCGCGATCGTATTGGGCCAGGTGCTCCGCCATCTGATTCACGCCGCGGGTCAAGTCGCCCAGTTCATCGTCGCGCGCCGGCGGGTCGCCGGGGCGAAAATCGCCGCCGGCGATGCGGTCGACTTGCGCGCGGATTGCCGACACGCCCCCCGTCACGCGGGAGGCCGTCCACCATCCGGCGGCAATCACCGCCGCCATCGCCGCGGCGCCCAGAATGACCGGGGGCCACGCGGCCGCCGCCAGCGCGCGGCGGTAGTCATCCTCGGGATACAACACATGCACGCGGTCGCGGCGACCGAATTCGCGCCGCGTCACATCGGCATGAAAGTACCGGTCGCCGTCCAGCTGCACCGTCGTGGCAAAAGCGGTCTCGGCCGCATCGGCCGGAGTTGCCAACTTCGCCAGCGCGTCGCGCTCGGCCGCGGTCGCCTCGAGCGTGGCCGCGCCAATCTCATCGGGCGTTTCCACCACGAACTCGGCGCCCGACAGATCGCGCATCTGGGCCAGCACCCGCGGCGTGAGCGGAAACGTCGACCCGGCTAGCGCCTGGGTGACGCCGGCGATTTGCCGGGCGATGCGCTGCTCCGCCTGTCGCGCCGCCGTGCCGGCCTGATACGCCGCCAGCGCCGCAATCGTGGCCAGCGTGACCGCGGCCAGCGGCAGGACGATTTGTGCTTTCAGCGGGACTCGCATGTGGCCGGCGCCTGACCCTGTTTTCACTGCGTGCCGAGTTGCGCCGCGCGACGCGGTTGTCGCGCTGTGCAACGCCGCGGCGTCCTCGGCAGTTGGCGATTGTGCCCGACGATCACGTTGCACGCTGGTTTTGCCGAGTTTTGGGGCGGCGATCCGCGGCGCAAGACTTGGGGCATGCTGTTTGCTTCCGGAGCTCGGCTTCCGTCGCTTACCGCAACACGCCGTTGCATGCCGCCGCCGAGAACCGGAGTCTCCCCATGATACTCGCCCGCCGCACGGACCGCATATCGCCCCGCCGAGCGTTCACCCTGGTCGAACTGCTGGTGGTCATTGCCATCATCGGCGTGCTGGTCGCGCTGCTGCTGCCGGCCATTCAAGCGGCCCGCGAAGCCGCCCGCCGCAGCCAGTGCCAGAACAATCTCCGGCAGCTGGGCCTGGCGCTGCACAACTACGAAAGCGCCCGCAAGCGTCTGCCCCCCAGCGCGTTGGTCGATCTGTCCGTCAACAGCACGGGCAACAATGGCTCGTGGGGCGTGCACGGCCGCATCTTGACCTACATCGAACAAGAGAACCTGCGCGGCCTGGTCGATATCGAAACGGCCTGGGACAACCAGCAAGCGATCAGCGGCGTGCGGATCGAGACCTTTCAGTGCCCCAGCGATGACAAGGCGGCCGAGATGCGCGACCCCGGCGGCGGCAAGGCGCTGCTGTTCGCCACCAATTTCGGCTTTAACATGGGCACGTGGTTCGTGTACGACCCGACCACGCAGCAGGGCGGCGACGGGCCGTTCTTCCCCAACAGCAATCTGCGCCTCGCCCAGGTGACCGACGGCACGAGCAACACGCTGGCCGCGGCCGAAGTGAAAGCGTGGACCCACTACAACCGCAACGGCGGCCCCTCCACGATCGATATCCCCAACACGGTTGCCGAGGCCGAGGCGATCGTCGCCTCCGGCGGGCAGCTGAAAAACACCGGCCACACCGAATGGCCTGACGGTCGCGTGCACCACACCGGCTTCACCGCCACGATGACGCCCAACACGTTCGTGCCGTTGCCCTACAACGGCGAGATCGTCGACGGCGACTACAATTCGTGGCAGGAGGGCAAAAACGGCTCGGCGGGGTCGCCGACCTACGCCATCATCACCTCGCGCAGCGCGCACCCCGGCGTGGTCAACGTGGCCAAGCTCGACGGCTCGGTCAGCACCATCGCCGACGGGGTTGATCTGCTCGCGTGGCGCGCGCTGGCCACGCGCGACGGAGGCGAAACGATCGACACGCCGTAATGAGGTTTTGCCTTTAGCGAACCCCGGGCAGGGCTGTCGGCTGTCGGCTATCGGCTATCGGCCAGACGATTCGGAGGCTCTTTCGCCGCGCGAGGCTCAACAGCACAAATTGGCGCCGACAGCCGGACCGCGAAAGCGCTCCGGCCAGCGGGCGATCACGCGTCAGTGCGCCCGCACGACGTGGTCGCCCGAGTGATTCGGTGAGCGGCGCGCGATGGTCACGGCGACCATCGCGCGCCCTTGCCCCAGCAACTCACCGCCCGACGTACCACGACCGATCGAGGCCGTTGCCGTACGGGTTGGAGCCAAACACGCCGTCCAGGATCGCGCTGCGCGAGTTGGTCATGTGCAACGGCTGCGAGGTCCGCTGCCGCGTCGCATTGCTGGTGCGGTTGCGCAGCGAACCGAACACTCCCCGGCCGCCGCCACGGTTGAAGATCCCCGCCTCGGCCGGCGCCGACACGGCCACCGCAGCGGCCAGAACCAAGACGGACAAAACGACGCGCAAGCAGCGGGATTTCATGGCAAGTCTCCGTGGTCAGGGGCAACCTGGTTGCAGAGGGCCGAGCCGCAATCGCCCGGCCGCTCTCTTCTGCCAAGCGGCTACCCAGCGGCAATGTTACGCGCCACGCCGGCGAGCAGCAAAAACCGACTAAAAAAGCGTGCCACGGGTCTGCAAGCCGGGCGCCGCGAATTCCCAGCTCGCCCACATCACACGGCTCACAGAGCCGTGGCACACGGGACGGGAAACGCCCCACCCCCGCTGCCAATTTGGCGGCTCCGCGGCGGCCGAGCGCCGCCTCCCGGGTCGCTCCCGCCAAAGTGGCAGCCCCGCCCGGACCGCCCATTCTCGCTAACTCCCTATCAGATTTGCTGTTGCGTCGCGCCCGGCCATTGGCGCGCTGATTGCTTACCTACCCCGCCTCGGGCCTGCGGTGCGCTCGCGCGGCAGTCGCTCCCCCCTCGGACGACCAGCCCCAGCTCGCCCGTCCCGGTAACGCACAGCTTCGACCAACCCAAGCCGCTCGGCTCCACACACCCACGCCGGGCGGCTTTCCCACATCACTCCCACAGTTCTCGGAGGAATCTCCCATGGCCACGGCCACCAAGAAGAAGAGCAAGGTCGCCCTGCAACCCCTCGGCGACAAGGTCGTCGTCAGCCGCGACGAGTCGGAGGACATCACCGCTGGCGGCATCGTGCTGCCCGACTCCGCCAAGGACAAGCCCAGCCGCGGCACGATCGTGGCCATCGGCACTGGCAAGCTGTTGGACGACGGCAGCCGGGGCGAGCTGCAGGTCAAGGTCGGCGACCGCGTGCTGTTCACCAGCTACGCCCCCGAAACGATCACCGTCGACGACGACGAATACCTGCTGATGAGCGAGAGCGACATTCTGGCGGTCATCGAGTAAGTGGTCCGTTGTCAGTCGTCAGTTGTCAGTTGCAGAACTCCGACACGTCCGATTCACAACGGACAACGGACGCCTGACAACTGACCGGCGACCCGACAGTCGCCCCTCCAATCCACACCGCCGCTCCGCACGGCGACACAACTCAACCCAACCACATATCGGAGCCACCCATGGCCAAAATGATTGCTTTCGATCAGGAAGCTCGCGACGCGATGCGTCGCGGCGTGCAGAAGCTCGCCCGCGCGGTGAAAGTCACCCTCGGGCCCAAGGGCCGCAATGTCATCCTGCAAAAATCCTTCGGCTCGCCCACCGTCACCAAGGACGGCGTGAGCGTCGCCAAGGAAATTGAGCTGGAAGACGTCTACGAAAACATGGGCGCCCAGATGGTCAAGGAAGTCGCCAGCAAGACTTCCGACGTCGCCGGCGACGGCACCACCACCGCCACCGTGCTGGCCGAAGCCATCTTCAACGAAGGCCTCCGCGCCGTGGTGGCGGGCGTCAACCCCGTGCAGATGAAGCAGGGCATCGAGAAAGCGGTCGAGGACGTCACCGCCGAGCTCAAGAAGATGTCGATCAAGATCAAGAGCAGCCAGGAAATGGCGCAGGTCGGCACCGTCGCCTCTAACGGCGACACCGAGATCGGCGACATGCTGGCCCAGGCCATGGAAAAGGTCGGCAAGGACGGCGTCATCACCGTCGACGAAGGCAAGTCGCTGGCCACCGAGGTCGAGTGGGTCGAGGGCATGCAGTTCGACCGGGGGTACCTGTCGCCCTACTTCGTCACCGATCAGACCGACATGTCCTGCGTGTTGGAAGACTGCTACGTACTGATCCACGAGAAGAAGATCAGCAACGTCAAAGACCTAGTGCCTTGCCTGGAAGCGGTCGTCAACAGCGGCAAGCCCCTGCTGATCGTCGCCGAGGACATCGAAGGCGAAGCCCTCGCCACGCTGGTCATCAACAAGCTCCGCGGCACGTTCAACGTGGTCGCGGTGAAGGCCCCCGGCTTCGGCGATCGCCGCAAGGCCATGCTCGAGGACATCGCCGTGCTGACCGGCGGCCAGGCCATCTTCGAGGACCTGGGCATCAAGCTGGAAACCATCGGCATCAAGGAACTGGGCCGCGCCAAGAAGGTGATTGTCGACAAGGACAACACCACCATCATCGAAGGCGCCGGCAAGAGCGGCGACATCAAGGGCCGCATCGACCAGATCCGCCGCGAGATCGACAACTCCACCAGCGACTATGACAAAGAGAAGCTGGAAGAGCGGCTGGCCAAGCTGGCCGGCGGCGTGGCCAAGGTCAACGTCGGCGCCGCGACCGAAAGCGAGATGAAGGAGAAGAAGGCCCGCGTCGAAGACGCCCTGCACGCCACCCGTGCGGCGGTCGAAGAGGGCATCCTCCCGGGGGGCGGCGTGGCCCTGCTGCGGGCGTCGTCGAAGCTGAAGCCGTCCGACCTGAGCCACGATCAGGAAGTCGGCTACAAGATCGTCACCCGCGCCTGCCGGGCGCCGCTGACCTCGATCGCCGCGAACGCCGGCCAGGACGGCGGCATCGTCTGCGAGAAGGTCAGCGAAGCCAAGGGCGGCGAGGGCTACAACGCGGCGACCGACACGTACGAGGACCTGGTGGCCGCGGGCGTCATCGACCCCACCAAGGTCACCCGCACGGCCCTGCAGAACGCCGCCAGCGTGGCGACGCTGCTGCTGACGTCCGACGCGCTGATCGCCGAAGCCCCCAAGAAGGACAAGAAGGGCGCCGGCGGCCCGGGCATGGACGATTTGTACTAAGCCCCACTTAGCCGCCGGTCGATGACCGGCGGCTTTGTGGCGGAAACACACCCCATTTAGCCCCCGGTCAGTGACCGGGGGCTAAATTTTTGCGCACTGCACGAATCAACTCCGCTAGATTCACGTTCATGGGCCGCACCCTCGGCATCATGATCACCGCCACGACCTACGGCACATGGCTCCGCGGCGATCGCCGCGGCTGGGTTGATGAAGGCCGCATCCTGCCCGCTGCGCCTCCGTTGGAGGCGTACGATCGCGCTCGCATGAAGCACGAGCCGTTCACCTTCCGGCGCGAAGATCTGCTGGCGGTCGAGCGGGCCATCGCCGAATCGCTCGTCACGCGCAAATCCGCGGTCATCCTCGCGCTGCATGTCGGCACGTGGCACATGCACGCCGTTGTCGGCGCCACGCAGCATGCAATTGCCGACATCGTCAAATGCGCCAAAGACGCCGCCCGTTACGCCCTGCACCCGGACCGCCCGATCTGGACCGCCGGCTACGACAAACGGTTCTGCTTCGACGAGCGCGCGCTGATCGCGCGAATCAACTACGTCAACAACCACCGCCCCGCGCACCTGCGGTCTATGCCTCAACCGCATGTCACCCCGCTCGCGGAATACCTCGCCGCCCGCAATCTGTAGCCATTGCGTTACGCCCCACCGTCCCAACGCCCCACTTAGCCGCCGGTCAATGACCGGCGGCTAAGTGCTACAATGTGCCAGTGAAGTAGCGACTGTCGTGACGATCAAGTGTTTTGTGATTGATTCCAGGCGGCCTGATTTTTGATCATGGCGTTGAGGATCACCGGGTAGCACAGGTTCTCGAACCTGTGCGGCGAAGCCACGGTAGGCGCCGTGATGGACGCGGCCTGCTACTGCCCCTTTTGCCGCCCGCGGCGGCGTGAGCTTCGAGAAGCCGGGCTTCCCAGGAACGCAAAACATTCACTTCATTCCCAAAACTCATCCCCATGCCTGAACTGCTCGGCGGAATCTTGGCCGTGGCGACCATGCTGGCCGTGGCGGCGGGCGGGGCGTGGTTGATCGCTCATTCGATGAAGAACGCCCAACACGACTCCGGCGGCGAGGGCATCGGTGCAGCAGCGCAGGAACTCGACTCTCCCGCAACCGAGCACATCGACGAGCGCACGCCCTCCGGCGGCGAGTGACGGCGCCTGCGCTGGCAGGCGGCCCGAGCCGCCAAACGCTCAATTCGCCGGCGACTCGCTCGGCGACTCCGTCATTGCCACGCCGACGAAGCTGTCGGCGCAGCCGTAGTACAGCAGCCATCGGCCGTTGTGATGCACCAGCCCCTCGGCAAACGTCGTGCCGGCGCCGTACTGACCGGTGCGTTCCCAATCGAGCTGCGGCTGTAAGAACGGCTCGTCGAGCCGCGCCACCAGCCGCGTGGGATCGGCCGCATCCAGCAGCAATTGACCGCACGAGTAGACGCCGCTTTGCAGCGCGGGATCGCGGCCCTCGCCGGTTGCGTTCTTGCCGTTGTAGATCAGCACGATCCCCGCGGCGGTCTTGACCGCCTGGGGGCCGATTTCGGTCAAGGCGCTGTCAAACCGGCCGCGGCGGGGCCGGGCCAACGCCAGCAGCTTGCCGGGCTCGCTCTCCACCGGCGTCCATTGGAGCAAGTCGTCGGAGGTGGCGACGTTCACCTCGTACTCGCCGAAGTACATCCAGTATTGGCCGTCGATCTTGGCCGCCACGAGCTGGCCGTCCTGCAGCTCATGCACCACGGCCGCGGACTTGATGCGCAGATTCTCATACGCCGTGCCGCGGAAGGCCGACCCCAGTTTGTGCCACTGGACCAGATCGTCCGACCGGGCGATGCCGATCTGAAATCGTTTTTGATTCCACTGCGTGTAGGTCGCGACGTAGCCGCCGTCGGGCAACGTGGCGATCCGCGGGTCCTCGCACTCGCCGGGCCACTCGCGCTGGCGTTGGTCGTCGACAGCGGGAAACAGCACGGGCTCGGCGCGGCGCACAAAGTTCACGCCGTCGTCGCTGACCGCCAGCCCCAGTCGCGAGGTGTGCCGGCCGATGCTCATCTCGCCCGAATCGTCCTCCGCGCGGTACAGCACGTGGACCTGGCCGTCCTTCATAACGGCGGCGGGGTTGAACGTGTGCAGGGCCTCCCAGCGAACGTCGGCGTCGGCCAGCGGACAGTGGAACGTCGACGCCGGCGCCGGCGTGATCACCGGCTGGGCGCCCTCGGGACGCGTAAACGGCCCCAGCGCCCAGTCGGGCAACTCCGCCGCAGCGACGGGATGGACCACGACCAATAGCAGCAGCGCCGCAAGACGAGTCATAACTCAATTACCAACGGCAAAAGCAGGTTGCGTTTCTTTCTTGGATCGCTGCGCTTCCACACGAACGACAATCACCCGCGGGGCTGATCAACAGAGCGTTCGTCGGACGCTGTCGACGTTCCGCCGCACGCGGCGGCGGCGTGAGCATTGGCTCCCAGCGTCAGCCTAAACAACCGCCGCGCAGGCGGCAATTCGCCCGCCGGGCGCCAGCGGCCGAGTCGGCGGAACACGCGCTGCGCGGACGCCGCGCTGCCGCCGGGCAGATTTCCTGTCGGGTTGCAGCCAGTTCTTGCCAGTAACTCGTTAGGGGACCGCACCGGCTGGCATGGCCGCGGCAACCGCGCCGCGGCCGCACCACCACGTGCTGTGACCAGCGGGCGGAAAGGAGGTAACGGGTCAGCCCCGGCAGCGCACCGACGTCGCCAGGCTCATTTCGCGCAGCAGGCACACGTTGGCCGAGCCGGTCCTCGCAGCTCCTGACCACCTGTCCGAACATGCGGGAGACGACTCATGCGCAAGACAATCACCTTCACGGCCGCCTGTGCGTGCGCGCTCATCGCGCTCGGCACGCTCGACGCAGCGGTTATCCAAGTCGACAATTTCGACCATGGCGACCCGACGCTGCCCGGCTGGACTCTGTTTGACCTGTCAGCCGGACAACCTTGGGGGCCCGGGGCTTACGATCCCACGTCCGGTGCGCTGCGCATCTATCACACCGGCAGCGAACTCGTGACTCCGGGGGCGCCGTTCACGCAGACGGCAATGTTCGCGCAGTGGAATGATTCGACGGCCGCGCTATCTCCGTTCAACCAGGGTTACTGGAGAGGCCAAATCCGGATCGACGAGCCGAATTCAAATGCCGCGTTGGAACTGCGTGCGGACCTGGGAACGGGTTCGGGCTATGTGATGTTCGGCGGCACGAAATCGTCGTCGACGAATCCGTCGTTGGCGGGCACGTTCCAGCTCAGCAAGTTCGTCAACGGCGCCGAGACGGCGTTGTGGCGCAGCGGAATCGAATACAAGTTGGGCGAGACCTGGAACATGGAGGTCGGCGCCGTCGGCAAGCGGATCTCGGCCAAAGTGTGGAAAGTCGGCGATCCGGAACCTCTGGATCCTCAGTACAGCGAAATCGACCCGTCCGCACCGGCCAGCGGCACGATTGCGATCTCAGCCGACAAGATCTTGGGCGTGACCGTCCCGGCCCGCGCCGACGCCACGTTCGACAATCTGGAGTTTCGGCCCGTTCCCGAGCCAGCGACCGTCGTCCTGGGGATCGTTGGCTTGGGGCTGCTGGCCTACCGACGGGCGCGGGGGCCTGCCGACTAGCAGGCCGTCGCAGGGCATGCTCAGGTTTGTTGCTGAGCGCGCCGTCGCCCACGACGCGAGTCGGCATGGTGGGTTCCTACGGATTCGGGAACCCACCTTTGACTCGTGTGTGAATACGGGGTTGACGTCGCCGTCGAAAACAAGGGCGACGCTGCACTGACCAACGGAGGCTGCACTGACCAACGGAGACCGTGTTCGCACCGTCATTTTGATGGGAAGCAAATCGCGGGGCCGGTCGAATTGGCCACAAGGACCAGCCTCGTCGTCCGCCGCGGGACGAGCAACTCGCGCCTCGCTGAACGTGCCCAATTGAATCCCGCTGCACGCGTAGTTTCGCGGATCGTGAGCGAGTTGCTTTGCAGCGCCGCCGCCCAGCGGCTAGAAATTAGAAAACAGTCGCGAGCGGATCCGCCCACCTGCTTGGCTCACTGATCTCGTGACGATCTCCCATCGCCACCCGGAGGTTTTCCATGCTTCGCGCGCGTTCGCTTCTTGTGGCTTCGATCGCCCTGTGGCCGGCGGTATGCTTGCCGCCTTCGATCGCCGGTGCGGCCGACGTCGTGGCGGATCTGTCGCATCCTTTCGATCGCCAGACGATCTACTGGCCCACCGAGCCGGGGTTTGAACTGCAGTCGGAGAAGGCTGGCATGACCGAGCGCGGATATTTCTACGCGTCGAACCGGTTCGCGGCGCCCGAGCACGGCGGCACCCACATCGACGCCCCGTGGCACTTTGCCGAGGGCGGGCAGAAGGTCGACGAGATTCCGCTGCAGCGACTGATCGGCCCGGCGGTTCGGGTCGACCTGCGGGCCAAGGCGGCCCTCGACCCAGACTATTTGATCCGTGTCGAGGACCTGCAGCAGTGGGAAACGCAACACGGCGCGTCGCTGGAGGACAAGATCGTGTTGCTCGACACGGGCTACGCGCAGGTCTGGGGCGACCGCGTCAAGTATCTGGGCACCGCGGCCGTGGGCGCCGAGGCCGTCGAGCAACTGCGCTTCCCGGGGCTGGATCCGACTGCCGCGACCTGGCTGGCGACGCGCCGCCGAGTGCGCTGCGTGGGAATCGACACGGCGAGCATCGACTACGGTCGTTCGCAGCAGTTCGGCAGCCACGTGAATTTGTTCAAGCACAACGTGCCGGCGCTGGAGAATCTGGCGGACCTCAGCGGGCTGCCGGCAACGGGCTTTCATGTCAGCGCTCTGCCCATGAAGATCGCCGGCGGCAGCGGCGCCCCCTGTCGCGTCGTGGCGCAGTGGGATCGGTGAACAGCAAAGCTGCCCCGGCGCGTTCCCGCGGCGGCGGCGACGCGTCAGCACCGCCCGCAGGGACGACCCAGCGGTCATTTTCGGCAAGGCTGCCGAGGTTTCCGCGGCAATTGCGCGCCCAATTGGCGGGTCGCCGCATTCCGATCGGCTTCACCCTGCGCGAGGGGCGCGTTAAGCTGAGGGCCTGAGGACAACGCTTCAGGCCGCCCCCGCGCCGATCGACAGGTGCGATCGGGTCGCCTGACGCCGCTCTTCTCTCGCTCTCTTCATTTGCTAGTCGCTTCTCTCACGAAGGTGATGCCGTGCTCAAGCGCACTGCCCGGCGTGCCGCGTTCACGCTTGTCGAACTATTGGTTGTCATTGCGATTATTGGCGTGCTGGTCGCCCTGCTGCTGCCAGCCATTCAGGCCGCGCGCGAAGCAGCCCGGCGGACCACGTGTCAGAACAACCTGCGACAGATTGCGCTGGCCGCCACCAATCACGAAAACACCCACGGACATTTTCCTACCGGCGGCTGGGGTTGGTTTTGGACCGGCGATCCCGACCGCGGGTTCGGCCGCAAGCAACCGGGCGGTTGGATGTTTAACGTGATGCCCTACATGGAAGCCAACAACGCTTACGAGATGGGCCGAGACGGACAGCCCGACGTGATCAGCCGCGATCAGCGAATCGGCACGAAGCAGATGATCCAAACGCCGCAGCCGCAGCTCAACTGCGTCAGTCGCCGCGGCTCGGCCAACGGCGGCGGCAACAGCGGCCCGTGGAACGCGGCCGGCACGCTCGCTTACAACGCGAACAGCATCCGCGCCAACGAATTCGTCGCCCGCGGCGATTACGCGTTCAACTGCGGCGACCAGGCGGTCAACGAGAACGGCGCCGGTCCCTCGTCGTACAACGCGTCGGCCGTGAAGAATTACAACTGGCGGTGGGACTCCACGGGCAACCCGCTGACCTCCACAGTCACGGAGCTCAACGGCATTTCCTTCGAGCGCAGCAAAGTCGAGGTCGCCCACGTCACCGACGGCACGTCGAACGTGTACATGATCGGCGAGAAGTACCTCGATCCGCTGCACTACGACACGGGCGTCCGCGCCAACGACAACGAAAGCTGGTGCACTGGGTTCAACAACGACAACTTCCGCACCGGCGCGCAACTGCCGACGCATGATCAGGCCGGCGTCGATTTGGGCATGGCGTTCGGCAGCGCTCATCCCAGCGGCTGGTACGTGGCCTACTGCGACGGGCGCGTGGAGAGCATGTCCTACGACCTCGATCCGCAGCTGCACGCCAATCTGGCCAATCGCCACGATGGCCGCGTCGGCGCCGAAGCGCCGCCGCCGACCAGCGGGCGCGGTCGCCGCTAGAGCCCGTTTCAATACCCCTTTCCCCTGAGGGGAGAGGCTGGGAGAGGGGCGAAAACTCCGGCGCTGGGAATCCCTCCCCTTGCCCCTCCCTTCGAGGGAAGGGGATTTGAAACCTGCTCTAGAACCTCGCAGCACGTTTCCCGGCCGCGACGAGCGCCACCGCCAGCACCGCGGCCGCGAGCGTCGCTGGTTCCGGCACGGTCACGAACTGCGACATGCCGCTGACGCGATCGCCGTAGTTGGCTCGCCACGAGGCGAGCGATCCCAACTGCGGGTCGCGTTGCAGCGCCAGCAGATCGCGACCATCAACGTCGCCGTCCCCGTCGAAGTCGCCGGGAAGAACCGTTGCGCCCGTCAGAGTCGCCTGTCCCGTCGTCATGAGATGGGCCAGATCCCACTGGTAGGGGCTGTCGACTGTGAATTGACCGGCCGGCGTCACTCCCGACCAGTCGAACACGTCAAACGTGCGACCGATCTGGCTGAGCAGGTTCACATCGTCGGCAAAATCGAGCACCAACGTTCCGTCGATTGTCACGGCGCTTCCTGCCTCGAACGAAATGGTCGAATCCCACTCGTCCTCCTCCAGCCGCAGTTCAAGCACGCTGGCCGAATTCATGGCCACGCCGCCGACCACGTACACCGGCAATGGCGGCTGGGGCGCGAACTGATTGTCGTTGCCGTCGTAGTCCCGCACGAGCAAGTAATTCTCGGCGGTCAAGTCGAGCCCGGCGATGACGCCCTGCGCGTCGATCGTATTGGTCGCAATCGTCAGCTGGGCGTCGAACTGGATCTGCGAACCGCGCAGGTCGGCGCCGGTGAAATCGGTCGCCGTAAACGGATATTGGCCAGACCAATTGAAAGTGACATTCGCCAGCGACGCGCTGCGAAAGCTTGCGTTGTCCAGGTAGCCCGCGAGGTTGCCCCCCTCCAGGTTCTGATCGTCAAAGTTCCAGCCCATCATCTCGCTGCCCCACAAAGACAGGCCGCGCAGGTCGTGTTGCTGATAGCTGGCCGTGGAGTACAGCACCTCCTTGGTAAAGCCGCGGCTGATCGTCAATCCCAGGCTGGCGCCGCGGATGATGGCCCCGGAGAAGTCAGCGCCGGTCAAATTCGAATTGAAGAACGACGCATCCGACAGATCTTGCCCTGAGAAATCCCACCCGGCGAGGTCGTTGTCGCCCAGCGAGATGCCGCTCAGATCGCGGTTTTGATAGCTGGCCGTCGACGCGAGCTGCGTCTCGGTGAAGCCAGTCCAAACAGTCCTTCGCAGGTCCGCTCCGCGGACGTCGGCGCCCGTAAAATCGGTGTTGGCCAGCGTCGCTTGGTAGAACCCGGCGCCGGCGAGATTGAGGCCGGCAAGATCCCAGCCGGTGAGATCGTTCCCCCACATGCCAATCCCGCTCAGGTCGCCGGCCTGGTAGCTGGCCGAGGCATAAATCTGCTCGGGCGTCAGCCCTCGGCTGGTCGTGCTGGAGAAATCGGCTCCGCGAATCGTGGCGCCGCTGAAGTCCGCCTGGTCCACGTGGCTGACGCGGAAGCTCGCGTCCGTCAGGTCCTGCCCGGCAAAGTCCCAGCCGCTCAGATCATTGGCGGCGAGCCCGATGCCGCGCAAATCGCCATTCTGAAAGCTGGCGGTCGATTGGAGCATCGCCAGCGTGAACCCGCCGGACGTGGTTTCGTCGAGCCGGGCTCCGCGGACGATCGCCCCGGTGAAGTTGGCGCCGGCGAGCAGGGATTCGCCCAGCCACGAGTCCGTCAGGACCTGCCCCGAAAAGTCCCAACCTTCCAGATCGCTGTACGGGATTTGCCACCCCGTCAGATCGTGCGCCTTGTAGCTGGCCGTCTGATACAACTGCGCCGCCGTAAACCCGGTCGTCGTCGCGTACCAAAACCACGCGTGGCGGATGTCAGCGTCGGTAAATCGGGCATTGTTCGTGACAGTTTCGACGAGCCGAGCGCCCGACAGGACGGCCCCGCTCAAATCGGCGTTGGTGAGATCGGCTCCCGACAAGGACGCATTCGTCAGGTCGGCGCCAATCAGATAGGCCTTTTGCAGATTGAGTTGATACAGTTCGGCGTCCGGGACGGCGTCGACGCCCGCCCCATCCGGCGTCAGCGTCGTGCTGGCTTGTTTGCCCTGGCTCAGGTCGAGCGGATTGACGTACTCCCACTCAAAAATGTCGCCGCGAACGACCGGGGCAAGGCACAGAGCAATCGCAACCGCCCCGACGACGTGACGCAGAGAAGACAAGCTCATACCCGCCCCAATTCGTTAGCCCTCCGAACAGTCCCGCATTTTAGCCAATTGCCTTGGGCCCAAACAATCGAATTGTGGATCGGCAGAAGAGATCTAGGGCATTTGCACACGGTGAGTCGGCCGGCCAAGTGCCGCACCTGCCGGGACGAGTCCGCTGAAACACGTGTCAGCAACTTACATCCGTCTGCTGCCATTCTCTTCCAGCGGTGGAAACCGCCCGCGAGCAGTCCATGGCGTCACACGACAGCAGCACGCCCCGTCTCAGACTGGGACGGGCGCCGTCAATGTGACGGGGATGTCGCTGACTCTCACGAGGTCCGCTTGGACGTTGTCGCGTTGATGAACGGCCGGCTCCACAAGAAAAGACCGACCGTTTCCCGCCTTGCTGTCACCGGCAGGGGCGCGACGGCTCGCCACTGGCATAGCCGTTGCGTATGAGCCCCCTCCAGTTGCCGCCCGTTGAGCCGATGCTCAACGAGCAAGTCTAGATTGCCATCGCCTGTTCCTAATCTGGAGGCATGTGCCATGACACGCGGCAACACTCGCCATAGCGCGGCCGGCAACGGTCGTCGCCCCCTGCGTCACGAAGCCCTGGAAACCCGCGCCCTGTTGGCTGTCGTCGTGGGCGACGGACCAGCCGTCTGCGCCGGCGAAACACTCAGCGCGCCGATGGCAGTCGTCAAACCGGCGGCCGATTTGTTGATGCATGCGGAATTCGATCCAGGCGCAGCGCAGCGGACGCCCGCTACGGATCTCGCCGTGCCCGAAACGCTCGACGGCCCACGCGGCCGCAACCCGGGCGACTTCGACCCGCTGCCTCCCGATGACATGCCCTGGCCGATTCCCGAGGAGGTCGACACGAGCAAACTGGGCGGCCCGGGCTGCCCGCTCGCCCCGCCCAGCGAAGGCAACCGCACTTGGCTCGGCACCGACGAAGAGTGGGCCGATCGCAACGACGCCCACGACTACTCGTGCGACGAGGGCACGCTGACCGGCATCCCGTTGGATCCCAACAACCTGGCCCGCGGCGACCTGGAGACCGCCCATCAAGCCAAGCGAAACAGCTTGGGATTCTTGATCGTAGGACCTCCCAGCAGTTGGTGCGATCCCGAGCCCGACGGCAAGGGCTCCGGCAAGGAGACCGGCGGCGACGACGGCGGCAAGACCAACGTTGACGACAAACAGGACGACCCGATCGTCGACGAGTCCTCCGGCAAGCCGTCCATCGTCAAAGACTCCGAGCCCGAGGGCGACGACCCCGACGAGCTGCGCGGCGCATTGGCCGACGAAGCGCTGGCAGCGCTGGGCGGCGGCGGACAGGACGCGGGTCTCTCGCCCACCGGTCAGCCGCAGCGCACCACCGGCGAGCGCGGACCGGGGCTGGGCTGGCGAGTCGAACAAGAAGCCCGTCCCGGCGTTGAAGATGGCGGGCCCGACGAGCTGAATAGCCCAGCCTTTGCCGCCGCGATCGACAGCGCCCTGGCCGCCGGTTTGAACACGACGCCCCCGCCCGACGACGACGGCAACGGCCCGTACCCAGGACCGGAGTTCAGCGGGACGCAAATGCGCGGCCAATCGATGGCGCCCGCGGCGTCGCTGGCGGGTGACAGCGCATATCCGCAACCCGATGACGACGGAACCGGCCCCCCGCTGCCGCCCACGGCCTGAGTTTCGTAGCGACTGTCTTGGTCGCTACGCCCAAGCCCGCGGCGACTGGGACAGATCGTCGCGCCGGCCGCGAGGAACGACCTACTGCGCCCCGCGCTCGCGAAGGGCGTCCTGCAAACCTTGCCAGAATCCCTGCTGGCGGTCGTACTGGGCGCGCGTGATGCTCCCCAGCGACAACGCAAAGTCCAGTCCGTCGAGCTGCTGTTGCGTGGCCGTGGCATACGAGTAACCAGGATCGGCCAGCGGGTTGATCCACTCGGGATCGCCTGGCTCGACGGCGTGGGAGAACGCCCCTGTCTCGTCGGTGTGGATGTTCGCCAGGGCCGTGGGCAGAACCATCCGCAACTCGTACATCATGCGCTCGCCGGGCGGCAACCCGGCCGTTGCTTCCTCCCAAGCGTCGACGACGCTGGCCGGCGTGTTGCTGTCGGGGAACCGCAGCGACATCCCGGCGCCAGCTTGCGTCAACCCATCGTGGTTCAGGTCCACCTGCGCCGCGGGAGGCAGCAGCAGGTTGAGCGCCCCTTCCTCGTTCAATGCGCCGACGTCAATTGGCTGAGCCAGCCGATGCACATGTTGTACGATCTCCAATTCGTCTTGGCTCAGTCGGCGCAAGAAATCGAACGGTGCGACGTATCCCCCCTCGGCGTGAGCGCGGGCGAGAATCTCGCCGTAGCCGGACCGGAGCTGCTGCGCATCGGCCGTCGATTCGCTGGCGTAGCGCCCGCCGCCGCGCTCGACGGCAAACCAGTCGAACCACGCAGCCTGGGCGCTGTTGTCGGCAAGCGGCGTATCCCGCCCAGACTGCGCCGAGGCGTACCCCGAACGTCCCGCGGCTTCCAGCAGTGCGCTGAACACGCCCTGCACCTGCCGATCAGGCGTTGGCGACTGGGGCGCGGCACGCCCGCCCGTGGGGATCGCGTCGAGTTTCATGATCGCTTCCTTGCGCATCGGCGTGCTGGCGCCACGGACGCCGCAACTCGCGCGGCATGAACGTTGTCATCGGTCGCCCGCGCCCTCCTGCTCCACGCGCAGGCATTGCCCCGCCAGCAAGTGGGCCGCAGCGTTCTGCTGCGCGCGAGTGGCTGGCGCCAAGTCGGGGAAGATTGTCCTGGAAATTGTGCCACGCATTGGCGTACAACGACTGGAGCGCAGCGTGTCGCCCGACGCGCCGGTCACGGCGACCACGCCGATCGGCGCAAGTGCCGTCGCCGCGCGTTTTGCACGAGCGTGACGAGTCTTGCTAGCAAAACTCGCCCCGCCGCAGGCGCCCGCGACAAGCGCAAGTTGAAGACCGGCAAGTACATCGGCGCCCCGGCCTGGCGCAACTCGGCCGGAGTTTTGCTCCAGGATTTCAATGTTTTGCACAGGAGCAAAACTGCCGCGCGCCGCGAGTTTGCTTCACTGAGCGCCGTCAACCGACGACGCCTCGGCGGGGGCGCGGCTCGCCTGAACCTCCGGAGCGCCCGCGAGCAGAAAGGCCCACACCGACGCGACCATCACCGCCGCCAACGCCCATTGCCGCGCAGTGGGCGCGCGGCCGGCGGCGTACGACTCCATCAGCAGCGAGCCGATCAGTACCGCGGAGATCAACGTGGCGATGGCGCCGGTCAGCGACATCTCCGACTTGGCCAGAATCAAACAGAACTGCGTCACCACAATCGGCACGGCGACGCCCGCGTAGTTGAGCAGCATCCCCCACGACCAGGTCGGCGCCCCGCGGGCCCAACCGTCGTAGGTGCGGTTCATGGCGTGGATCGTCGCCAGATTGGCGATCAGCCCAATGGCAACGTACAGGTAAGCAAGTTTCATGAGGGGCCTTGGCGAGCGTACGACGCGACCGTCACACTGGACAGCCATGCTGCATCGTCGCAAAGCCGCGGCGCCATTGGCAAGGGCCCGCATCACCAACGATCTGGCAACGGGAACTACACGCGCTAACGAGGCAAACGAATGAGCGGACTCTTCGCCGGCACGCAGTGGGAGCGTCCCGTCACGTGCGAGCAGTGCGGCCGTGCCGTTGACCAGTGCGAGTGCCCGCCGGCGCCGGAGGCTCAGGCCACGTTGCCGCCCGCCCAGCAGGCCCCGCGGGTGCGACGCGAGCGACGCCGCGGCAAGTGGTGCACCGTGGTGGCCGGCCTGCAGGCGGCTGATCTGAAGCCGCTGCTGAAATCGCTGCGCAGCGAGCTGGGCTGCGGAGGCGGGACCAGCGACGGCGAGATGGTCCTGCAGGGCGACCGCCGCGAGGAGGTCGTCGCCCGGCTGCGTGCGCTCGGATACCAGGCCAAGAGCGCCGGCGGGTGAAACGCTTCTCGCAGGGCGCAAACTCAGGAAACCACTCGGGTTAGGGCGTTTCCTTTCGCCGGCGCTGCATATTTTCCCTGTATTCCGCGTCAACTCCGGGCGAGTTGGTCCATCACACTTATGCGGGGATGCTCCGCCGTTGGCTGCGCGTCGCGCCGCCGATCGGTCTCCTCGCACCCTGGTTGGCATTCGTCTGTGCCGAACGCCTCTTCCTGATTTGGCCCCTGTGGAGATGATTCTAATGACCCGACGTTTCTTATCCCTCCTGGCGATGCTCTGTGTCGCCATGCTCGTCGCGGGCGATGCGGCTTATGCCGCCGTCACCGTGACGACCTCGCAGAATATTGCCCCCGATGGCGGCGCCGCACACGATCCCTACGACCCGGCGACCGACACGCCCGGTTCGGGGCCGATGATGTCGGCCTCCAGCACCGACATCGCCCAGGGGCTGACCGCCACGTACATGGGCGGCAGCGACGATCCCGGCTACGAGTTGTCGACCGGCGTGGCCGCGTGGACCGACGGTTCGCTGGCAACGGTGTATCCCGAGAACGGCCCCGGCGGCGACGCGGTGGACCATGCCGGCTACGGCACAGTCGGTCCCAACGGCGACGCCACGTTCGATCTGGGCGGCTTCTACAACCTGTCGCAAGTCGACGTCTTTGCCGGTTGGAACGACTCGGGCCGCGACGCCATTTCGTTTGAGCTGCAAGTCTCGGCGGACGACGCCGTCTACTCGCTGATTGCCAGCTACACGAAGGGCCCCGACGACACGGGCCAGATCACCGTGCCGGTGACCAACCTGTACAGCATCGCCGACGACGGCGGCGCCGACATCGCCAGCGCGGTGCGCTACGTGCGACTGCATGTGACCGACGCGGACAACGGTCATGCCGGCGTGGTCGAAGTCGACATCTTCGGTACGCAGGTGCCCGAGCCGTCGACCTGCCTGCTGGCCGGCCTGGCCCTGCTGGGGTGCGCGAAGCTGCGTCGTCGCCGCTAAGCGATTCGTCGCGTTGTCGCCATCTTGATATCTCAACGGCTCGCCCCGGAGTCCAAACTCCGGGGCGATTTTTCTTTTTGGCCTCCGCGGTTCGAGAACGCCCTGGCATGGGTACTGCTGAGCGACAAATGGGGGGCACGCGGCCGTCTACCCTGCGGGAAATGCCCCGGCTGAAGGGCAAAATCGACCCGTTTGCCCTCGGATTGCTGGCTTTTTTCGGCAAGTTCAGCGATACTTCAATGGCTGTCCGCAGCCGGCCTGGCGGGGGGTGCGTGCGCCCGTGGCCAGGGCGTCTCGTCCGCTTTGCCGCGCCCGCGCGAGCGGCCACCGCGCCTGCGAGGCCAGGGGCGCATTCGTCAGAACGAGGAACAGAAGCAATGCAGACCAATCCGCGCACACTCTCTCGCCGCGCCCGCGCCGTCGGCTTCACCCTGGTCGAACTGCTGGTGGTGATCGCCATCATCGGCGTGCTCGTGGGCCTGCTGGTCCCCGCCGTGCAAGCGGCCCGCGAACGCGCCCGCCAAGCGACGTGCTCCAACAACTTGAAGAACCTCGGCCAGGGTTCGGTGAACTACTCGACGACGGGCAAGCAGAACTATCCTGGCTACATCATGGTTGAGAAGCTGGCTCCCAATGCCCTTGCTGGTGTGTCAGAAATCCCGATCCCCTGGTCGGCCAAACTGCTGCCGCAGCTCGACAATCAGGGCCTGTGGGATCAACTGCTTAGCAACAACAACAGCCAAGGTTTTGACGGCGGCAAGGGCGACACGGCCAACCCGTATGATGCCCCGCCGGTCCTGGAGATTTTCCAGTGCCCCAGCGATGCGGCCACCAACCCGCAGATTGGCTCGCTGACCTACGTGATGAACTCCGGCTTCTGGGACAACAATGCCGCGCTCAATGCGACCGGCGTGGACTTCGCCGCCAACGGCATGGCGTTTGATCAGCGGCGTCCTGACGCCCCGCGCGTGAAGGCCGGCGCCGACATCAAAGATGGCGCCGCCACGACGCTGCTGCTGTCGGAGAACACACAAAAGGATGACCAGATCGGCACGTCGGCGACGTACTCGTCGTGGCTGGGACCGGTCGATCCAGCGTTTCTCGGTTACTCGCCCGAACAATTGTTTGGGTTCACCTGGGTTGCGTACGGCAACACGCAAAATGACTTGAACGCTTTTGCGAACAACTTGCAGCAGCCCTTCAACAGCGACGAGCAGCCGCAGAGCTACGGCATGCAGGGGGCTCAATTCGCCAGGCCGTCGTCCGATCATCCCGAGATCTTCGTCGCCGCGTTTGCCGACGGGCACGTGCAGTCGCTTAACAAGAACCTTGACTATCGCGTCTATCAGCAGTTGATGACGCCCAACGGCGCCAAAGCTCAAAACCCGGCCCGCCCCGGGACTTATCTGACAATCTTCATGACTCCGCCGCTGTCTGATTCGGACTATTAAATGGCGGCGGTTTGATCGCTTACTCGACCGTCTGTTGAGCGTTTCCCGTTGCACGTCCCCGGGCGCCGCGTCGCTGCCGACACTCCTCGGCGCTGCGCGTGCGGTAGGCGCGCTTGTGCCTCGCCGCGCGTCCTCTCACGCAAGAGCGAGGTCCTGAAGCCATGCAGACCACTGTTCAGTGTGCCGCGTCTCGGTCGGCTCGCCGAACCGGATTCACCCTGGTCGAACTGCTGGTGGTGATCGCCATCATCGGCACGCTCATTGGCCTGCTTGTTCCGGCAGTCGTCACCACGCGCGAGACGGCTCGGCAGGCTCAGTGCACCAACAACCAGAAGAACCTGGCACTGGCTGCGATCGCCTACTCCGAATCCGGCAAGCAGAGCTTCCCCGGCTACATCATGGTGGAGTATTTGGCGCCAAGCGTCGCCGCCACCACCGGGGTGACCGACCTTTCGATTCCCTGGTCAGCGAAATTGCTGCCGGAACTCGACAATCGAGGACTGTGGGAGCAACTGCTGCGCGGCGAGGTCGCCCTGAACCAGCCGCCTCGGCTGGGGATCTTTATCTGTCCCAGCGATGCGTCGACGAATCCCACCCTTGGCAGTCTGACCTACGTGATCAATTCAGGCTTTTGGGATCAAAAGACTGTCCCCAACGATGCGGGTTTCGACTACGCCGCCAACGGCATGGCTTTCGACCAGCGGCATACCGAGGCACCCAAGACCAAGGGGGGCGGGATTAAAGACGGGACGAGTTCGACCCTGCTGATCTCTGAGAACACGCAGAAAGACGATCAGATTGGCGCCGGGGCGATCTACTCGTCGTGGCTGGGGCCGATTCACCCGGCTGATCTGCCGTACTCGCCGGAGCAATTGTTCGGATTCACCTGGGTGTCGACCGGCGACGGAGAGGACGCGTTTGTCCAAAATCTCCAACTGCCGTTCGGCAGCGACGACACCCCCGACAGCTACGGAGACGCGGGCGCCCGATATGCCCGACCGTCGTCGGACCATCCCGAGACCTTCAACGCGGCGTTCGCCGACGGCCACGTGCTTCCGATCTCCAAATCAATCGCCTATCGAGTGTATCAACAGCTCATGACGCCCAACGGCGCCAAGGCCGTGTTGCCCTCTGTTCCCAATCAATATCTGACAGGATACATGAAGCCGCCGTTGTCCGAGTCGGACTATTGAGCCGCGGCAATTCTCCGCCGCCAACGCAAAACGCCCAGGGACGCCAGCTGCGCCCCCGGGCGTGATTTCGTTGCTCGATAGCGCTGCGGCAGTCGCAAGCCGCGACGGCTTACAGCGCGTCGGGCGGCAGGATGCCGCCGTCGCCCACGGCGCCCAGCATGTCCAGCACCTCGGCTTCAATGCTCGTCTCCAGCGCGGTCACGTGACCGTCCAGATAGACGAACTGCACGATGCCCGGGTGCTCGCTGCCGAATTTCACGCGGTCGGCGTCCGCGTTGCTGTCAGCCAAGCCGTTCTTGGTCTGGGCAAAAATCGTGTGCGGCGAGTCGCCCGGCAGGAAGGCCGTGTCGCCCGCTTCATAGTCGGCCATCTCGGGGTTGGCCAGTTCGCGATCGACCGGCTTGTTCTTGTCGCCGATGACAATCGTGTTGGACAGGCCGTCGGTGACCCAGCGGTCCTTGACCTTCGAGAAGCTGTAGATCGCTCCGGCAATCTCCGGTTCAGGACGCGTCTCGAACTGCGTGCCGTCGTCGGTGGGCCCTGACACGTTGATCATGCCCATCATGTAGTTGATCCCCGCGCAGGCGGCGTAGTCGCCCAGCGTGGCCGCCCCGGCCACCAGCGGCGGCTGATCGTTGTTGTCGAAGTCGCGATCGGCCGCGGCCGGGCGACGACTGGGGCACGCGTACGTTTCAATTGGCGTGCGGAACGCGGGGGCGTTCACGTCCGAGTCGACGCGTTCCTGAGGATTGTAGGCCTTGTAGACATTCTCCGCTTCCAAGAACGGCAGCGTCATGAACGCCCACGACACGCTGCGTTGATCGGTGCGGTTGCGGCCCGGCGGGTAGTAGCCTTTCACGTCGTGGTGAGTCTGCACGGCCAACCCCATTTGCTTGAGGTTGTTCGAGCAGCTGTTGCGGCGGGCGGCTTCGCGAGCCGCTTGAATGGCCGGCAGCAACAATCCAACCAGCACGCCGATGATGGCAATCACCACGAGCAACTCAACCAGGGTGAAGCCCCGGCCGGCGCGGGCGCGAGTGCGGTACGACATCAGAAACATCTCCAGGGTCATGGAAACAGCGGACCGGCACGACGCCGGACCGCGCTTTGATTTTAAGGCGAATGGGCCGGCGAAATGACCGGCAGGGGGCGCAACGAAATCGCGCCGTGGCGCAAGGATCGCAAAGGGAACGCGAAAGAAGCTCGGTACGGCTCTGGCGGGGGGAGTGGGGGCAGCGTGTGCGCCGACTAACACGCTACACCTTTTGCCGTCCGGGGCACAAGCCAAATCGGTGCGCAGCGTTGTGGCGCCGTTCACACAACAGCGCAAGATACGGGGATCGTGCGCAAATCGTCTCAGAAAACCCGCGGAATTGCGGCAGAGGCCAGCGGCGCCAGCGGCCAGCGAAGGCCAAATCGTCAACCGCTACTTCACCACCACCACGCTGTTGCCGTAGTCGGTATCGCCGGCGGGCGAGCTGGGGTCGGCCCGCCAGTGCTTGCCGTCCAACACGTACTTGTACTCGTAACGCCCGGCAGGCAGGGTCAGCGACGCGGTGAACACCCCGTCTTCGTCCGGGCCCTGCATGGCGTGGCCTGTGGGAGACCAATCGTTGAAGAACCCGGCCAGGTACACCTTCTCCGCCGGCTCGGACGGACGGTAGCGGAACGTCACGCGACTGCGGCCGCCCTCCAACGGTTCGACCACCGGCGGGCTCGCCTGCAAATCCTGGTCGGCCGCCGCGAACGACAGGCTGCCGATCATCATCTCTTCCCAAGTTTGATCGCCCCAGTAGACGGTCGCTTCGGGATCGGGGTTGAACGGGTTGTCAGCCGAGTTGTCAAAGTGCGCTTCCATGTCGATCACGGTGCCCTGCGGCATGCGTTTCGGCTCGGCCAGCAGGTAGGTGTTCTGCCAATTGAAATCGTAGTTGGGAATGTCGAGCAAAATCTCCTGCTTGCCGTCGGGGTAGCGAGCGGTGAAGCGAAAGCTCTTGCCGCGATAGTGCATGTGGGGCGTCAGGCTGTACAGCAGCGAGTCGCGACCAATGGTGTACTTGGTGCGGGCCATGTAGTCAGAGTCGCCCGGCGGGATCCGCAGACGGAAGTTCAGCGCCGCCTCGACCGCCACCTCGCGACGGACTGTGCCGGGTTCGGCAAAGATCAAGCCCGCCGAACTTTGATCGACCTGCGGCGTGCCGTTGGGCGTGTAGTGCATTTGGAAGACCAGCTTCGAGCCGGCGGGAATGCGCAACGCCTCTTCGCCGGTGGTGCGGATCGGCGGCATGCCGGGCGCGAAGGGAGCAATCGCGTTGAACAGCGCATCGCGCGGCCGCCAGGTGTTCTGCTCCGGCGGAATGTAGAACAGGATCAGGTGATGCACGACCTCGCGGTTGTCGGGCCGCGCCTCCGCGGCGATGACCCATTTGTCCTCGGTGAAGCCCGGGTCGACGATGAAGTGCTTGTACGGCACCGTGCCCTGCGCTGGCACCTCGACCTGCTCGGGCAGCGTGTACACGACGTCCGGCTCGCCAATCCGCCAGCCCTCGACAAACTCCGGCAGCGGCGGCGCCGCGTCCAGATCGCCGCTGGGGGCGCCCGCCTCGACCCACTTGCGGAACAATTCTCTTTGCTCCGCGGGCATCCGCGCATCGTTGTGGAACGTGCCGTACTCGGGGTTAGCGTGCCACGGGGGCATGCGGCCGTCGTCGATCGTCTCCAGCATCGTCTCGGCCCACGCCGCGGCATCGTCGTAGTTGGTTAGCGCAAAGGGCGCGATCTCGCCCGCGCGGTGGCACTTGATGCAATGCTCGTTGATGATCGGGGCAACGTGCTCGGCGAAGGTGACCTCGCCTTCGACGACCGTTTCGCGCGGCGGACTGATGAAACAGCCGACCGCTTCGGTCTGCGTCAGCGGCGGCTCCTCGCCGGCCAGCAGGGCGTCGACCGCGTCTTTCACAAAGAACTCTTTCGCTTCGTTGCGCGACGAACCCACGCCGTACTGGTCGTCGATGCGGCCGCGGTAGCGCACGCGGCGCTGCGCGTCGAGCACGAACGCCTCGGGCGTGCGCGTGGCGCCGAACAACTCGGCCACCTTGCCGCCCGCGTCCTTCAGCACGGGAAACTCGACATCGTGTTTGCGGGCATAGCCGGCGATTTCGACCAGCGAATCCTGCTGGTTGGCGTTGATGCCGATCACTTGCACGCCCGCCTCGCGGTACTGGCGGTCCAACTCGGCCAGCCGGCCCGCGTACAGCTTCGCCAGCGGGCACTCGGTTCCCAGGAACACGACGACCACGACCGGCTTGTCCGCAAACTGCGACAACGACCGCTTGGCGCCCAGATAGTCGTTGAGCGTGAAATCGTCGATCGTCGCGGCTGCTGCCGGCTGCAGATCAACGGCCCCCACGGGGCGGACCGCGGTGAAAGCGACGGCAAGGACAAGCAGCCCCGCCAGGGCAGTGTGCGTCAACGGCTTCGTGGATCGCTGCATTTCGCGGACTCAAACTTTGTTTGGGAAGTTCGGTTCATGCCGGAGGGCGCATCGTATCGCAAGCGACCCGGTCGCGGCAAATCGTTCTGAAAAACTCGACTGGCGAACTGTGAAATCGACATGAGCGTGCCACTGCTGGCTCGTCCAGCAGTGGGCGCCTGGTTTTCGCTTCGCACTGCTGGGCAAGCCAGCAGTGCCACGCCCTCTACCTGCAGTTCGCGTGCGAGAATCTTGCCGTATGCCTCCCTAGAAGCCGGCGGCGGCCCGCTCGTCACGCGGCCAGTGTGCTCTATAATCCAACGACGACCTGCGTCACCCACAGCGACGACGCTGCCGCCTGGTCCTGTTTGTCCTCCCGTCTTCGCTCCTTCAGCCGCGATCTTGGCGATGCCCGACAATTTCGGCGAAAAAACCGTCTGCGAGTTCTTCGCCGGCATTGGCCTGGTCCACGAAGCCCTGCAATCCAGCGGCTGGCGCTGCCTGTACGCGGGGGACATCGACCCCAAGAAACACGCGATGCACGCCGGCCACTACGGCGCCAGCGACCACTTTCACGAAGGCGACATTTGGGACGCCGACGAGGTGCTCGCCCGGATTGCCGAGCCGCCGTTTCTGGCGACCGCGTCGTTCCCCTGCACCGACATGTCGCTGGCAGGCAAGCGGCGCGGACTGGCCGGCGCCCAGAGCGGGGCGTTGTTCGGCTTTCTGCAGGTGATCGAGCAGCTGGCCGACCGGCGGCCGCGGATGGTGCTGCTGGAGAACGTGCCGGGATTTCTCACGTCGCACGGCGGCAAAGACTTTGAGGTCGCCGCCCAAGAGCTGGCGGACTTGGGGTACTGGCTCGACGCGTTCCTGATCGACGCCCGCTGGTTCGTCCCCCAAAGCCGACCGCGGATGTTCGTCGTGGGGTATCATGAATCAATCATCGGCCCGCCGTTGGTCGTGCGTCGCGAGAACGCCGAGTGGTTCGCTCTGGACGATCGCTGGCAGCAGGCCGTGCATGCGAGCGACAAGATGCGTCCCGTGAACCTGCTGCGGGCGATTCAGTCGATCGAACTGCCGACCGGGTGGGCCACGGTGGAAACCGGCTGCCCGCCGCAGCGGCGGTATGAGTTGGCCGACTTTCTCGACGCCGACGACGACCAACCGTGGTGGGATCAGCAGCAATGCGACCGCCACGCGGCGATGATGTTCGACCGCCATCGCCAGCAGGTCGACGCGCTGGTCGACGACCCCCGCGGCGTGACGCTGCTGACGGCGTTTCGCCGCGTGCGGCAGGGCGAGCAGCGGATGGAAGTGCGATTCGACGGCGTGGCCGGCTGCTTGCGTACGCCGCGCGGAGGCAGCGCCAAGCAGATCGTGCTGCGAGCCGGGCGGGGTCGGCTCGACATGCGATGGATGACGCCCCGCGAATACGCCCGGCTGCAGGGGGCGCCCGATTACACGCTGCCCGACAACACGATCCAAGCGCTGTTCGGGTTCGGCGACGCGGTGTGCGTGCCGGCGATCCGGTGGATCGACGAGCAGATGCTGACGCCCGTGTGGCAGGCGGCGGCGAAGAGTTTGCTCCCCTCCCCTTGATGGGGAGAGGCTGGGGGAGGGGGACAATCAAGGATATTGTCATGGATGTCTTCACCCCCCAACAGCGCAGCCGCGTCATGCGGGCGGTCAAGTCCGCCGACACCACGCCGGAGATGGTCGTCCGCCGGCTAGTGCACGGCATGGGCTACCGCTACCGCCTGCACGCGAGCGACCTGCCGGGCAAACCCGACCTGGTGTTGCCGCGGCATCGCAAAGCGATCTTCGTGCACGGCTGCTTCTGGCATCGGCATCGCTGCGCGGCGGGCCAATCGATGCCGGCCTCGCGTGTCGAGTATTGGCAGGCGAAGTTCGATCGCAATGTGAAACGCGACGCCGCCAACCTGCGCAAACTCCGCCGGGAAGGTTGGAGCGTGCTGGTCGTGTGGGAATGCCAAACGAAGGCGAGCCGGCTCGATTCTCTCCAGCGCAGGCTCGCGCGATTTCTGCAACCTTAGAAGTCTCGCGCAGAGGCGCGGAGACGCAGAGTGCCCGATGAGAAACCGCAATCAACATACCAAGGCGAAGCTTGGCCGCCTGGCAATCTGCGACTGGGGAGCGAGTCTCTTTGTCGGCGAGCAAGCCGTAAATTGTTCCCTCCTCCAATCTCCTCCGCGTCTCTGCGTCTCTGCGTGAGTTCGTAAAACGAGAAAGCATGGAAGAAGCTCTGCCCCTGAATGCCCGACAGCGCTCCGCGTTTCGTGGACGGTTGCTTGCGTGGTACGCCCAGCACGCCCGCGACCTGCCGTGGCGGCGATCGCGCGATCCGTATCGCGTGTGGCTCAGCGAGGTGATGTTGCAGCAGACGACCGTGGCGGCGGTGAAGCCGTATTTTGAGCGGTTCACGGCCGCGTTCCCGCGCGTCGAGGACCTGGCCGCCGCCAGCGAGGCGCAGGTGCTGCGAATGTGGGAGGGGCTGGGCTACTACCGCCGGGCCCGGTCGCTGCACGCCGCGGCGAAGATGATCGCGGGCGAGTTGGGCGGTGAGTTTCCCCGCGACGTGCCGGGGCTGCTCGCGCTGCCGGGCGTCGGACGCTACACCGCCGGGGCCGTGGCGTCGATCGCCTACGATCAGCGGGCGCCGATTCTCGAAGCCAATACGATCCGGGTGATCGCCCGCCTGCTGGGTTATCGCGAAGACCCGCTGCGCTCGGCCGGGCAGAAGCTGCTGTGGCAGGCGGCCGAGGAGTTGCTGCCGGCCAAAGACGTCGCCCGCTTCAACCAGGGCATGATGGAACTGGGGTCGCTGGTCTGCACGCCACAGCAACCGCAGTGCGGCGCGTGCCCCGTTGCCAAGTATTGCGAAGCAAATCGCCTGGGCCTGCAGCACGAGATCCCCGCGGCAACGCGCAAGCTGGCGATGACCGACATTCGCGAGGCGGCCGTGATCGTGCGTCGCAACGGCAGCGTGCTGATGCGCCGCTGCGCCCCCGGCGAACGGTGGGAGGGACTGTGGGACTTCCCGCGGTTCGCCATCGACGCCGAGGGGCCGCTATTCGTCGAGGAGGAACTGGCCGCGAAAGTCCGCGAGCAGACCGGCGTCACGGTGAAGCCGGGGCCGCTGGCCAAGACGCTCAAGCACGGCGTGACCCGCTACCGCATTACGCTGGAGTGTTACGAAGCGACCCGCACCGGCGGCCGGGTGCGATCCACCGCCGAGCGCCCCGTGCGTTGGACCCCAGTGGCCGAGTTGGCCGAGTTGCCATTGAGCGTGACCGGCCGCAAACTGGCCAAACTCGTCACGCCCTAAAAACCATCCGCGTTAGCGGCGGCGGCCACGCCGCTGCGATCGGGGGGAAGTTGGCCCCGCCATCGCGGTGTCTCGCCCGCACGCGGCGAGGGCGGACTCAACCGTTCGGAGCCGTCGTGGCCGACGGCGCGAAACGCGGCGCGCCGCGCGCATCACGCACTCGGCCGCGGCGATTGAAACAGGTCGTTGCCCTTGGTGTGCAACCGGCGCCCCAGGATCCCCGCCAGCCAGCCGAACGACACGGCGAACACGGAATGCCCGATCGTCAAGAACGATGTCAGGCTGGGAGCCAGTACGTATTCCACGGGCGTGCTTCCGGCACGCACGCGGCGCGGCGGATAGGACTGCCATCCGCCAGCGGCCACAACACTCGGATCGTCCACATACGCTTCGTAACAACAATACATCAACATCGTCGTCAGCAGCTGCGAGTTATTCAACTGCGTCACCGGCACGCCCAATTGGGCAAGCGCCGCGGACGATGGACCTGAGGGAGTGCTTACCCAAAGATACCCGCCCGCCACAATCGCAAAGCTGACCGCAAACGCTCGGCGGCTGCCGCGCAATTGAATGGCCGCGACGATCATGACGAAAATAGTCGCCAGCGCCGCAAAATAATACGCACTGCCCAGCAAGTTCGCCGGGTACATCATGCACACCAGCGTCACCGCCACCATGGCGGTCAGCACCAGCAGCATCTTGACCGAGAACCGCATCTGTCGAACCTCGCTGCGATCAGGAAACCCGGGCGCCCGCGATCAATCAAACCACTCGTCCGCGGCGTCGAAGCCGGGAATCACGATGTTCAATACTTCAGCTTGCCGTCCGCTCTGCTGCCGCGCCCTTCCAAAGTCGCTGTCCAAACGCGCCGCCAAAACACCCCAATGCCATCGCGAATGCTGAATGGCCAATCGAGAGAAAGGCGAAGCGATTCGGAAGCAACAAAGTTGCCGACGCCAATTTCGGCTCTGCCGGTGGGCGCCCCCTCACACCGTGCAACGGATATGCTGGCCAACCACCCGATGTGGATTCACTGGCTAGGCCAGGTTTGATCAAGTCATACCAAACATAGAGCAAACCGGTTGTCAGCAACGGAGCTTCGAGCGTCGCAGCTCTTGGGCCGTCAACTTGAGACAGGACTTGCTGTAGTTTGGTGTCCGGAGTCGCTATCCATAGATATCCGCCAGCGAAGACTGCATAGCCAACCGCAAATGCCCGGCGGCTCGCGGGCAGTTGAACCGCAGCGACAATCGCCATCAGAATTGTGACCAGGGCGGTGAAAAAATAGGCGCCTGCTACCAGCAAGACGGGATACAGCGTGCTGGCCACCGTAGCGGCGATAACAGCGGTCACGGCAAGCAGAGTCTTGACTGAAAACCGCATGGCCAGGCTCCAGGAAGCCGACAAAGGGGGAGGTTCTCGCGCGGTTGGCAGATTTTCAGCAACGCCGATCAATCAAACCACTCGTCCGCGGCGTCGAAGCCGGGAATCACGATGTTCAACACCCGCAGCTCGCCGATCGCGCGGTGCCGGCACCCCGGGCGGATCAGCACCGCGTCGCCGGGTGAGACGGGGTGCCGCTGGCCGTCGAGTTCCATTTCGCCGCTACCGGCCAGGATGTAGTAGATCTCGGTGAGTCGCTTGTGGTAGTGCGTCCGCGCGTCGGCGCTGATTTCGACCAGGTGGATGGAACCGCCAGCCGCTTCGTCGACGAACGCCCGGCGTGTCGTGCCGCAGGGGCACTGAACCGGCGGCAGATCGGCGAGGCGGGCGATGGCGAAGTTGTCGGGCGCGGGCATGCGTCACGCTCTGCGGTTTGGCAAGAGTGGGAATGGAAAGCGCCGTCGTTGCCGACGGCGCTAACTCGCTGTTTTGTGCGTGACTGCGCGCACTGGCTCAATACTCCACGTCGACCCACTGCTTTTCGCGGCTGCTCTTGAGCACCGCGTCGCAGATGGCGATTTCGTTGTGGCCGTCCTCGAATGTGGCGAAGTCGCCGCCTGGGCGGGTGCCGGCGATGAAGCCGTACACGTTGCGGAACAAGTTCTTCGGGCCGTCGGGGTACGCTTCGTTGTGGCCGCCGGGATAGTGGGCGTACTCGCGGGCCTCGGCGTGCAGCAGGCTGGGGTCCTTCAGCAGGATTTCGTTGGGACCGCTGCGCCGACCGACCCACAGTTCGTTCGGCTTTTCCTGATCCCAAGCGAGCGCACAGTTGGCGCCGTCGATCTCGTAGAACAGCCGGTTCTTGCGTCCCGCCGCACATTGGTTGACCGTTAGCACGCCGTGGGCGCCGGTGTCGAACTCCAACAGCACCGAGCCGTAGTCCTCGGTGTTGATCGGCACGTCCTCCAGGTCCTCGGGCTTGAGCACCTTGCCCGCGTAGGTTTCCACCTCGACCTTGGGTCGCTTACGCACGGGGTGGATCGTAACCAGGTCCGCCATGACGCGGATGATCTTCAGCCCCGTGACGAACTGAATGATGTCGCACCAATGGCTGCCGATGTCGGCGATCGCCCGCGAATCGCCCGACAGCTCGGGGACCAGCCGCCAGTTCCAGTCGGTGTCCTGATGCAGCCAGTCCTGCAGGTAGCTGCCGTGCACGGCCAGCACGCGGCCCACCTCGTCGGTCGCCTGGCACATCAGCCGCGACTGCTGCACCAGCGGCATGTAGCGGTAGTTGAAGTCGATCGCGTGGACCACGCCCGCCTCGCCCGCCAGCCGGACCAGCTCGCGCGACTCGGTGCTGTTCATGGCCAGCGGCTTCTCGCTGATCACATGCTTGCCCGCGGCCAGGATGTCGCGGTTCACCTCGAAGTGCAGATGGTTGGGCGTGCAGTTGTGCACGACCTGAATGTCGGGGTCGGCCAGCAGGTCGTGGTAGTCGCCATAGCCCTTGGGAATCGACAACTCGACGGCCTTGCGATCGGCCAACTCTTGCCCCCGCTCGGCGACGGCCGCCACCTCGACGTGGCCAAGTCGTCGCAATGCCTCGACGTGCGCGGGGCCGATGAATCCAGTGCCGATGATGCCAGCTTTGATGCGTTGCATGGGGAGAGGTGAGGGGTGAGAGGTCGGAGGTCATGGGCGTCGGGCAGCCTGTCGCATCACTGCCCGCCAATTCTCGGAGCGAAGGGCCGAGGAGGTCGTTCACTCGCTCGTGCGATGCTCCAGATCATACTGCCAGCGGCCCAGCGGATTGCGCCGCCGCGAGAGTTTGAATTCGCGTTGGAAGACTGGGGAGTAGACCCAGCCGTCGTTGGCGACCGCGGGCTCGTAGCCGCCTTCACGATGCAAGAGCAGTTGAAAGTTGATTTCCTCGCCGCGGGCGTCGATTAGCCAGTATTCGCGAATGCCGGCTCGATGGTAGGCGTCGAGCAATTGCCGCGTATCCTTGTCGACCGACGAGTCGCTGACGATCTCGCATATCCAGTCCGGGGCGCCGACCAGTTCGATGTAGCGGTCGTCGTTCGCGCGGTCAGCGGGCGGGGCGAGCCGGCCAGATTTCAACGTGTCCCAAGACGCAAAGGCCGCATCCGGTTCGTGAGAAACGCCAGCGTCACGATTGGTAAACCAGGCGCCATCGGGGAAGAACTCGCCCAGGCCTGCGGCTTTCACGAGACCGGTGATGACGAAACTGATCTCGCCCTTGATCTTGGTATGCAGATCGACTCGCTCGGGGCTCATATCGACGGTGACCCTCCCTTGCACGTAGGTGACTCGTCCTCGCTCGGGAAAGTCCTCGGAGTAGACCCACTCACGAAAATCGTCGATCGTCATCCGCGTCTGCGGGATCACGATCACGGGAGCGGTCAGATAAGAGGAGTCGACTGTGGCCATGACGTCATTGTAGCAGAATGGACCCAGCAGCTGCGATGGCCGCCAACATCGTGCGGGGCTGCCCTGCTGCGGCGGCGCGAAATGGCGGGCTCAATCGATCTTCTCCACCTCCGCCCACGCCCCGCCGTCGATCGACTTGTCCACCGCTTCCAGCACCGCCACGCACCGCGCGCCGGCGAGGAAGCAGGGACTGGCGGACTTGTCGCCCGCAATCGCCTGGACCAAATCGGCCGTGGCGTTGGCAAAGGTGTGATCGTACCCCATCATGTGCCCCGGGGGCCACCAGGCGCCCGCGTAGGGGTGCTCGCCTTCGGTGGCGATGATGCGGCGAAAACCCCGGGCATGCCCCGGGTCGCTGGTGCTGTAGTAGTCCAGGCAGTTGAGATCCTCGAAGCACCACGCGAGCGAGCCCTTGCTGCCGTTGATCTCAAAGCGGTTGAAATTTTTGCGGCCCGGCGCCATGCGAGTCGCCTCGAAGCTGCCGATCGCGCCGCCTGCAAACTTGGCCAAAAACAGCGAGGCGTCGTCGACGGTCACTTTCTCCGTGCCCTCGCCGGCAACCGCCGTCAGCCCGCTGGAGCTGCCCTCGGCGGGCCGCTCTTCGATGAATGTTTTCTTCATGCCGACCACCTCGGCAATCTCGCCCACCAGGAACCGCGCCAGGTCAATCGAGTGGGCGCCCAAGTCGCCGTGCGCGCCGCTGCCGGCGGCATCGGCCCGCAGCCGCCAGTTCATGGGGAACTCGGGATCAACCAGCCAGTCCTGCAGGTAAGTGAATCGGGCATGCCGCACCTCGCCGATTTCCCCGGCTTTGATCATCTGCTTGGCGAGCGCCACCGCGGGGACCTTGCGGTAGTTGAAGTTGACCATGTGTTTCACCCCCGCGGTGCGCACGGCGGCCAGCATCTGCTTGGCCTCGGCGGTGGTGAAGGTGAGCGGCTTTTCGCAGTACACGTGCTTGCCCGCCTGTGCGGCGGCCACAGCGATATCGCAGTGCGTGTGCCCGGGGGTCGAGATGTCGACCACGTCGACGTCGTCGCGGCTGACCGCCTCGCGCCAGTCGCTGCACGACGACTCCCAGCCCCAGCGTTCGGCGAACTCGGCCACCGCGGCGGCGTCGCGGCCGCACACGACCTTCATCACGGGCTGCGCGTCGAGGTCGAAGAACCGGCTCACCGTGCGCCACGCCTGGCTGTGGGCGCGGCCCATGAACTTGTACCCAATCAATGCCACGTTGAGCGGACGCGAAGTGTCGGAACTGGCAGCCATGGCGCGAGAAATCCTGAAAGCGGCGACAAGGTATCGGCGTCGCCCACCTGCAGCGACGCCCGGCAAGCCGTGCATTCTACCGGCTCACCCGCGGGAATGAACCGGCGTCGCCGCGGTTTCGCCGAGTGATTGGCGGAAGGCGATGGCGAGGGGTGGCTGGGGACGACCGAAGGGAGCCCCCAGTGGCATTCTCTGGGGGCTTCGCTGCGCCGCGTCCCCAGCCACCCTCACTGCATGAACACGCGAACCGCCGCGAGTTGTCCGCATCGACGTGCTTCGGCTAAGCTGAGTCGAATCCGCACAGCCATCGCCGCGAACTCACACCGCCGCTGCCCATGCACGTCGCCCTGGTTCAACTCGACATCGCCTGGCAAGCCAAAGCCGCCAATCTGGCCAAGGCCCGCGACCTGACGGCGGACGTGCCCGCGGGGTCGCTGATCGTGTTGCCGGAGATGTTCGACGTGGGCTTTACGATGAAGTCGGAGGTCGCCGTCGCTGGCGACTCGGCCGCGGGCGTGGCGGAGCTGGCCCGCGTTCGGCAATGCACCGTCGCGGCGGGCGTCGTCGTACGCGACGACGCGGGGGCGCGCAACGCGTGCTTAATCTTTGGCCCCGACGGCCGCGAGCTGGGTCGCTACTACAAACGCCGGCCGTTCGCGCTGGTGCATGAAGGCCGGCACTATGCCGCCGGGGCGCAAGCCGTGGTCGTCGACGCCGCGGGCGCGAAACTGGGGCCGACAATCTGCTATGACCTTCGGCACCCGCAGGTGTTTCGAGAGCCGGCGCTAGCCGGCGCCGAGGTGCTCATCAACGTGGCCAACTGGCCCGCAGCGCGAGCCGGCCACTGGACGGCGCTATTGACCGCGCGGGCCATCGAGAACCAAGCGTACGTGCTGGGCTGCAACCGCTGCGGCCGCGACCCGTACGCCGAGTACCCGGGGCGCAGCGTGGTGATCGATCCTATGGGCGAGGTCATCGCCGAGGCCGGCGCGGAAGAAACGGTGCTGCAGGCCGACATCGACGTGCCGCGCGTGCAGCAGGTGCGCAGCGAACTGCCGTTCTTGCACGCGTGACTCCTGCGCCGCCGGGTTCCATTGGCGGTAAACGCCCCAGTTTGCGCAAACATTCGACAGCCGCGAGCGCCGTTTGATAGGCTGGGCAGCGGAACAGAATCGAGGCGTCGGGGGATGGCCTTCTCGACACCGCTACTCTTCGCGCCCATCGCAAACGTCCGCCGCGAAAGGGGGGTACCGCTGCAGGCGGGACTTGGCACTTGCTCTCCCACATCGGTGAGCTGTCTCTTCGTGCGCTGATCCCAGCGACGATCGCGATTCTGTTCGCGCTGTTCGGACCGAACGCTCGGTCCGCGGTTCAATGCCGAATGGAACTCGTGAGAAGAGAGGCAGGCTCGTATGCAAAGGAAAGAACGTCTTGGTTTCACGCTCGTCGAATTGCTGGTCGTGATCGCGATCATCGGCGTACTGGTCGGGCTGTTGCTGCCCGCGGTGCAGCGGGCGCGCGAAGCTTCGCGGCGGTCGACGTGTCTGAGCAATCAGCGGCAACTGGGGTTGGCCGCGCTGCAGTTTGAAGGGCGGATGGAGAGCTACCCGCCGCTGTTTGACCAACTGCCCGATCAGAAACGAACGTCCTACTCGTCCGAACGCTGGACGACGTGGGCGGTCGTTCTGATGCCGGATCTCGACCGGGACGCTTTGTACCAACAGTACGCGACGGGGCGGACGCCGCTGCCGGAAGCGTACGTCGAAACAATGCTCTGCCCCAGCGACTCGTCAAAGCCGCGCTCCGGCAGTGTGAACTCCTATGTCGCGAACGCGGGTCGGGCGGGCCCGGCCGTCGGGCAAAAACCCGCGAACGGGCCGTTCCTGAATCGGATCTACGAGCGCCACGCGCAAGTTGTCGCCGGGCACTGGAAAGACGGGCAGGATCATACGCTGGCGTTCGGCGAACAGATCGCCGCCGGGCCGTACGACGTCATTGGCTGGTCCGGCCTGTTGTCGGAGCCGAATTACGTCGACCAACAGCACCTCGACGACACGATGGTCGAAGGGGATCCGCCCCAGGACGGCGTTTGGAATCCCGCGTTCTTGTGGCACGATTCCCCGCCGACCAGCGCGTTGATCAACGGCCCAACCGCTATCTGCTTGACGAATGAAATGCCTCCCTGCGCGGTCGTCGAGGGAACCGGTCGCTATGTAGGTATCTACTGCAAGCCGGAGTGCACCGAAACTATGCGCATGCCCAATGCGCGACTTTCCAGCGAGCACGGCGGCGGCGTCAACGTCGTCTTTGGCAGCGGCCGGGCGATGTTCTTGCGCGAGACGATCGACTACGACGTGTTGCGCGCGCTGATGACCCTTAACGAGAAGAAATCGGACTCGCCCAAGCGCTCATTCGCGTTCGACGACAGCGATTTGAATTGAGTACGCGACGTCATGGCGGACGGCAGTCGGGGCAAGTACCGATGTCGGTAAACACTTAGCCCCCGGCCACGGGCCGGGGGCTAAATATCTTGATGCAATGTCTCGCGTGTGTGCGGCAGGCGAACTGCTGCCGCCGGCGGGCAGAACTTAGCCTTTGATCACCCCGCGCTTCTCCAGCAGTTTCATCACCGCTTCGACGCATTCGTCCAGCGGCGTCTTGGCCGTGTCGAGCCGGAGGTCCGCGTCGGCGGGCGCTTCGTAGGGGGCGCTCACCCCGGGGAAGTTGGCGATCTCGCCGCTGTCGGCCGCGGCGTAGTGGCCTTCCTGGTCGCGCTCGCGGCAGACATCCACGGGGGCGTCCAGATGGACGACCAAAAACCGGTCGTGGCCGACCACGTCGCCGGCCTTCTTGCGGGCCGCGTCCTCGGGGGCGACGAACGCGCCCAGCACGATCAGGCCCGCGTCGTTGAGCAGCTTGGCCGCTTCGCTGCTGCGGCGGAGATTTTCGCTGCGGTCGCTGGCCGTGAAGCCCAGATCGCGGCTGATACCCTGCCGCATGTTCTGTCCATCCAGCACCGTGGCGGCACGGCCCCGGTCGAACAGCCGTCGCTCGACCGCGTAGGCCAGCGAGGTCTTGCCGGCCCCGGCGAGCCCGGTCAGCAGCACCGTGCAAGGCTGCTGGCCGAAGCGCGCCGATCGCTCGTCGGGCGTCACCGCGCTCTTGCTCGCCTGCAGGTGCGAGTCGGCTTCCTGTTCCCAGTGGTCGTCCTTGTCGGCCGTCGAGCGATCCAGGATCATGCCCGCGCCGACGGTCACGTTGGAAATGCGGTCGACGATGATGAACGAGCCGGTGCCCTTGTTGTTCTTGTAGCCGTCGAACGCGATCGGCTGGTTGAGATGCACGCGGCAGCGGCCGATCTCGTTCAGGTCCAGCGCGGGCGACTCCTGGCGGTGCAGCGTATTGACGTCGATGCGGTACCGCAGCGTGTCGACCGCCCCGGGGACCAGTTTGGCGCCCTGCTTGAACCAGTACTGCTTGCCGGGTACCAGCGGCTCGTCGCTCATCCACACGACCGTCGCGTCGAACGAGTCCGACGACTGCGGCACGTTGTCGGGCCGCACGAGCATATCGCCGCGGCTGACGTCGATTTCATCTTCCAGCGTGAGCGTAATCGACTGCGGGGCGAACGCTTCTTCCAGTTCGCCGTCGTAGGTGACGATCGACTTCACGCGGCTGGTCTTGCGCGAGGGCAGGGCCATGACCTCGTCGCCCTTGCGGATACGCCCCGAGGGGATCGTACCGCAGAAGCCGCGGAAGTTCAGATTTGGTCGATTGACGTACTGCACCGGCAGGCGGAAGTCGACCAGGTTGCGGTCTGAGGCGATATGCACGTTCTCCAGGTGGTGCATCAACGTCGAGCCCTCGTACCACGGCGTGTTGGGGCTCCGCTCGATCAGGTTGTCGCCCTTCAGTGCGCTGATGGGGATGAAGTGCTGATCGGCCATGTCCAACTGCGTGGCGAACTCGCGGTAGTCGGCCTTGATCTTCTCGTAGACCTCTTCGGAGAAGTCGACCAAGTCCATCTTGTTCACCGCCACCAGCACGTGCTTGATGCCCAGCAGCGAAACGATGAACGAGTGGCGACGGGTTTGCGTCATCACGCCATGTCGAGCGTCGATCAGGATGATCGCCAGGTCGCACGTGCTGGCCCCGGTGGCCATGTTGCGCGTGTACTGCTCGTGGCCCGGGCAGTCGGCGATGATGAATTTGCGCTTGGCGGTGGAGAAGTAGCGGTAGGCCACGTCGATCGTGATTCCCTGCTCGCGCTCGGCCTTGAGCCCGTCGGTCAGCAGCGCGGGATCGAAATCGTCGCCGGTCGTGCCGTGGGTGGCGCTGTCGCGCTGAATCGCCGCCAGCTGATCTTCGTAGATCATCTTGGTTTCGTAGAGCAGCTTGCCAATGAGCGTGCTCTTGCCATCGTCGACGCTACCGCACGTCAAGAAGCGGCACAGCTCCTTGTTCTCGTGCTGCTCCAAGTAAGCATTGATGTCAGTGGCGATTAAATCTGACTGATGGCTCATGGCGATTCGCGGGTTGGTATGAAGGCTTTTTCGCGAACACTAATTCTCGCTAATCGACGCTAATGAGAACGATGGGGTGGTATCGCCTGAGAGAATCCAGCCTCCCTCTCCTCTTTTCATAAGCGTGAATTAGTGCCGATTAGTGTTCCTCTTGCTTCTTACGTGAGTTGAAGTGAGTTATCGCAGGGCGCCTCAAGGAGGTCGGCGCATTTAGGTTTTTAGATCAGACAGCACGTAGCGTTTCCATTGCAGTCCGCCTTTGGCGCCGCAGTTCAGCAAGTAACCAACGGGCTGCCGGGCGAGGCGCATGTAGTTGAACAACTGGGCTTCGTGTTCCGGGATCAACTCTTTACACGCTTTCAGCTCGACCACAATTGCGTCGCAGACAAACAAATCGGGAAGGTACTTCTTCTCGATCTCATGGCCTTTGTACGCGAGTCCGAGCAGGCGTTTCGATTCGAATTGGGTGCCACGAAGGTTGAGTTCGATTTCTAGACACTACTGATAGACTTCCTCGGCCATGCCATAGCCAAGTTGGTTGTAGACCTCGAAAGCTACCCCGACGAGATCGTATCCCTCCTGCTCGTACGTCGTCTGTCCCGCTGGGGATCGTCCGCCTAGAAATACCCTTCCTTTTTCTTCTCTTCCATCGAACCGCTTTGGTCGAAGTCGATGATGCGCCCTTGCCGCTCGCTGGTGGTGGCGAGCAGCATTTCTTGGATGATTTCCGGCAACGTTGTCGCCCCGGATTCCACGGCGCCGGTCAGCGGGTAGCAGCCCAGCGTGCGGAAGCGGACTTGCTTCATCTGGGCCTTGTCGGCCAGTTCCTTCGGCATGCGATCGTCGTCGACCATGATCAGCGTGCCCTCGTAGTCGACTACCGGCCGCTCGGCGGCGAAGTACAGCGGCACGATTGGGATCTTCTCCAAGTGGATGTACTGCCACACGTCCAGCTCGGTCCAGTTGGACAGGGGGAACACGCGGATGCTCTCGCCCTTGTGGACTTTGCCGTTGTACAGATTCCAAAGCTCGGGCCGTTGGTTCTTGGGGTCCCAGCGGTGATGCTTGTCGCGGAAGCTGTAGACGCGTTCCTTGGCACGCGACTTTTCCTCGTCGCGGCGGGCGCCGCCGAACGCGGCGTCGAACTTGTGCAACGACAGGGCCTGCTTCAGCGACTGCGTCTTCATGATGTCGGTGTGCACGTTGCTGCCGTGCGTGAACGGTCCGACGCCCTGCTTCACGCCGTCCTGGTTGATGTGCACGATCAGGTCCCAGCCGAGCTCTTTGCGGATGAGGTTCTCGCGAAACTCGATCATCTCGCGGAACTTCCACGTCGTGTCGACGTGCATCAGCGGGAACGGGGGCTTGCCGGGGTAGAACGCCTTTTCGGCCAACCGCACCATCACGCTGCTGTCTTTGCCGACCGAGTACAGCATGACGGGGTTGTCGAACTCGGCCGCCACCTCGCGGATGATGTGGATGCTCTCGGCCTCAAGCTGCTTGAGGTGGGTCAGGCGATAGGACGACATGGCAAGTCTCGCAAGTCGGGCAGGCAGAACGTGCCGGGCGGGCGGGTTGAGGCCGCAAGTGCGCGGCAGGCGGGGCGGCGTCCCGCAACAGCTGGCAGCCGGGCAGGTTGTATCGAGCAGAGCGGTGACGCCGTAAAGTCCCGCTAGTCTAGGCACCCCGGCGGGGATTCACAACTCGGCCTGGCGCAGTTATACGGACTGTCCAGGCGGCGGCGGCCGCCGCCAAGCCCATTTGCCGCCCGCCGCAAGCCGGCAAAGTCGGCTTCGCCCAGGCGGTCGCGAGCGTGCCGTTGGGCGCCAGGCGCTCAAATTCCTTGAAAAGTCGCCGAATCGGGGCGAGAATAGGAGAGTCGCGGCTTGTCGGGGGTCAGGTCGCTGCAGAGTGCTGCGTGAGGGTGCGTGCCGGCTGAGCCTTGGCGATCTGCAAGGGGCCCGCGCCACAGACCAAATCGGTCGCGCCGCACTGCTCGTCGGGCGAGCCGCTCCGGAACAGATCTCGCCCCGCTGCCGACTTGACCGCAACACACATGATTCAGCCGATGCCTTGCACCTCGCCCCGCCGCCTCTCCGCTCTGCTCGCCTTTAGCCTCCGCGCTGTCGCGAGTCCGGCGTTACTGGCGGCCGTCGCCGTGACCGTCGCCACGCTTGCGCAGGTCCAAGCGGCCGCCCTGCAAACGTGGCAGATCGAAGTCAGCTACGACCGGCTTGTCGCTGCGCTGGGGGACGACGTGCCCGATGGCGCGGGCGTGTCGGTGTCGCAAGTCGAAGCCGCGGCCAATCTGGGCTCGGCGTCGCTGAACTACAACGAAGACCCCTTCATGCCGTCCCCCGAGTCGGCCGGGGAGTGGGCCGCGGGGGAGATCAACTTTGTCGACGTGCGCAATCTGCCGGATGCCATGTCGGGCGGCGAGCCGGTCTACTCCTCGCACAGCACGAACATCGGCGCCCTGATCTACGGCAACTCCAAGGGCTTGGCCACGGGCGTTGACACCGTCTACTTCCATGAAGTGAGCGACTGGCTGTCGAATGTGCTGCGGTACAACTCGACTCAGGGGCCGGTCGCCCAGAACTACCGCGTGCAGAACCACAGTTGGGTGGGCGCCGTGGGCACGTCGGTCGCCTTTCCCGACTCGATCAATGTGGCCACCGCGCAGAATGTGGCGGCGCTGCAGCGCTACGACTACCTGTTGGATACGGCCAACAATGGCGAAGGCATGACCGGCGTCGTGGGCGTATTTGGCGCAGCGAAGGGCGTGCCGTACCTGATGTCGCACTCCTACAACGCCATCGCCGCGGGCATGTCCAACGGCAACAACAGCGACGGGTTGACGCTTTCGCCGGCGACCAACAGCTACGGACCGGGGCGTGTGAAGCCCGATGTTGTCGCTCCCTGGACCACGCACAGCGGCGCTGCAGGAATGGTCAGTTCCGCCGCGACGATTCTGCACGACACGCTCAGCGGCACGCCGGGCGCCAACGCCGAGGTGGTCAAAAGCGTCATTCTGGCCGGGGCGTCGAAGCGGATCGACTCGGTCCCCGATTACGAATGGGACTACGGGGCGGCGACTGTCTTGCCCAGCGGAGCGGTACAGGTGACCCAGGCGATGGAAAGCCGCCGCGGCGTCGGCGAATTGGACGTATGGAACAATCACCTCATCGCCAGCGGCGGTCAGTATGCCGGCAGCCAGACGCAGCCGGCAAGCACGATCGGCAGCAATGGGTGGGACTATGGAAACCTGAAAGGCCAGCCCACGGCCGGCTCGGTGTACTACACCCTGGAGATTCCCGAAGGAACGACGGTTCAAGAGCTATCCATCGTGCTCGCCTGGCACATTGAAGTGGAAGACCCGACCGAAGCCGGGTTTGACGCCGCCGCCGCGCTGCAAAACCTGGACCTGCGGCTCTACGACACCACGGGAGGGTTCATTTTGAATCCAGCCACCCTGATCGCCGAGAGCGTGAGCACGGTGGAGAATGTCGAGCACCTGTATTTCGACAACACCGACTCCAACGCGATCAACGATCTGGCCTCGGGGACTTACACGATCGAAGTCGCGGGCGCCGGCGGCTGGGATTACGGCCTGGCATGGCGGACTTCGACGCTGTTCGACCAACCGTCGGCCGACTTCAACGGCGACGGGATGATTGACGGCGGCGACTTTTTGATCTGGCAGGTCGGCAACGGTATGCTGCAGGGCGCCGCACACGGCCAAGGCGACGCCGACGGCGACGGCGACGTGGACAACGACGATTTGGACATTCTCAACTCGACCTACGGCACGGCGGCGGTCGCGGCCAGTTCGGCTAGCTCGGCCAACGCGACCCTCGCATTCGTCTCGGCGATTCCCGAGCCGACCAGTTGGCTGCTGGCGGCGATCGCCATCGGCGTCGGGGCGGGAGTCGCGCGGCGTCGCGCGGCATAGGTCGCTCGCGCACGGAGTTGTTCAACTCTCACATTTCACTGTCCCCTTCGTATTCGCGGATCGACACGTCATGACCCTGGGACGCACCGCTTGTCGCGCCGTCAGGTCTGCGCGCCACATCGGTTTCACGCTCGTGGAACTGCTGGTCGTGATCGCCATCATCGGGGCGCTGGTGTCGCTGCTGCTGCCGGCGCTGGGCACGGCCCGCGAAGCCGCACGCCGCACGCAATGCAGCAGTCAACTGCGGCAGTTGGGCCTGGCGGTACTCGATTACGAACAAACCGCCAAGCGACTGCCGGCCGCCGGCGCGTTTGCTCCCATCAACGAGGCCGTCTACTTCGAGGGCCAGTATCGAATTGACCTTCGATCGGGCCCCAACCACAGTTGGATCGTCACCTTGCTGCCGTTCCTGGAACAGCAGCCGCTCTACGAGCAATTTGATCTCGAAGAGCACGTTTCGGAGAGTCCAGGCGCGCCGCAGTCCGCTCAGCCGGCATTCCTGCTCTGCCCCAGTGACACCGCGCGCGGTCGGCTGTATGAGTTTCGCTTTCCGCGCTCCGGCGAGTCACGGTGGTTCGGCAAAGGCAACTACGCCGGATTTAGCAGTCCGTTCCATGTCGACGATTACGTCGCGCGGGGAGCGTTGGCGCTGTACGGCCAGCGGTTGAGTCGCATCACCGATGGCGCCAGCAACACCGTCGCCCTGACGGAAGTGCGCACCCGCGAGCACCCGTGGGATCAACGCGGCGCGTGGGCGTTGCCATGGTCCGGTTCCTCGCTGCTGGCATTGGACGTGCACCCCAAGTGGTACCCTATCGCGTCGGAGGAACCGGGTCGCGACGCCCAGCGCATCTACGATCCGCGGCCCGCTGACCCGCGGTACACTCAGTTGCCGAATTCCCCCACGGCCCACGACGTGCTGTACGAATGCCCCGACAAGGCCGGGGAACAACTCGACCAAATGCCGTGCGTCGACGAGTACAAAGGCTATATCTCAGCGGCGCCGCGCTCGCTGCACCCTGGCGGCGTCTACTCGACGCGTCTGGACGGCAGCGTGCACTTCTTGCGGGACGACATTGACGAATTCGCGCTGGCGTTCTTAATCTCAGTGGACGACGGTCGCGTCTCCCAGGCCGAGTAAGGCCGCCCCGCCGCCGGGTAGGGAGCCGCAGTTCACTGGGCCCTTTGATCGCTATGTCCCGCCAGCCAACGACGTCCCGCCCCCCCGCCAAACTCGCCGTTGCTGGCATGATCGTGGGGCTGGCGCTGATCGTGGCAGGCGTCGCCTGGCAAACCGTCCAGCCGCAGTCCGTGCTGTGGAGCGACGAGCAAGCCGCGGCTCTGGCGGAGGCTGCCGCGGCTTTGCATGCCGAGGAGCACGGCCACAGCGGCGGGCACGACCACGCCGGCGATCCGCACCAGTCGGCCGCGGACGAGCTCGGCGCCACGGCGGCCCAGGCACGGTTCGATGAGCTCAACAACCAACTCAAGTCGGCCCGGCAGCTGAGAGACACGCTGGGCCTGCGGTTGATCCAGTACGGTTTCGGCCTGACGGCGCTATGCGGCTTGGGCTATCTTGCGGTACGACACGGCGGCTGAGCGGGTTTGGCTCGGCGCGTTTCCGCCGCACGCGGCGGGGCTCAATCGAGCTATGCTGCGCAGGCCGCACGCGGCGTCGTTGGCGTGCGTAGGACTCGGCATCGAGCGTCGCTTTCGGAAGCCCGTTCGTCCCCTATCAATCTCAGATCATTCGGAGTATTCATCGTGAAACCCAGCCCTGTCATCGTTGCGTGCCTGGTGGGCGCGTCGGCCGCGTGGGTCGTTGCTCAGGAAACACTGCCTCAGGGCGGCGGCGGCGCTGCCCGCCCGCCCGCGGCGCCAGCCGCCCACAGTTACGCGATCGGCTACGATTTGGGGGCGAGCTTCCGCGCTGATCAGATCGGCCTGGACGTGAACGCTCTGGTCTCTGGCGTGCAAGACGGGCTCGGCGGCGTGCAGCCGGAGTACTCGCAGGAAGCGCTCGCCGCGGCGATGCAGCAGCTCGCGCAGAAACGAATTGCCATTTTGCAGAAGAGGAATGTCGAGTTCCTCAAACAGAATGCGACGCAGCAGGGCGTCCAGGTCACCCCCAGCGGCTTGCAGTACCAGGTGCTCAAGCAGGGCGCTGGCGCTTCGCCGGCTGCCACCGACGTGGTCCGCACCCACTACACGGGCCGACTGATCGACGGGTCGGTCTTCGACAGCACCCAGGGCGGCCCGCCCGCCACTTTTCCGGTGAATCAAGTGATTCCCGGCTGGACCGAAGCGCTGCAGAAGATGAAGGTGGGCGACCAGTGGCGGCTGTTTATCCCCGCGGAGTTGGCCTACGGGCCGGACGGTTTTGGCGATGCGATTCCGCCGCATTCGACGCTGATCTTCGACTTGCAGCTGCTGGGGATCGAAGCTCAACCGGGGCCCCGCCAACCGCAGCAATAGTCGCGCAGCGGCCAGTTGCCGCAATTCACCCAATTGCCAGCGGCGCTCTGCAGCATGGGTTGCAGAGCGCCGCTGCTTTTATTGACTTTTCGTATCAACTTTCCTCGACGCCGCAAGTTACCCCGGTCGCCGCGGCTCGCCGCGAGCGCTCCGCGCCCTCCGAGTCGGCACAATCCGCATTTTCTTTGCGAACAACCTCTTTTAACCACCCCAGTTGCGGCTATCCTCATGGGTCTGGGGACGCAAGATCGCGATTCCCCACTGGCGCGGCCGGGCGAATTGCTGGCAGCGCAGGCTGTTGCGGCCGGCTGCCGCACAATGCTCGCCAGTTCTGGCGGGTTTCTCCCGGGCGCAGGTCAAAGTTCTTGCGAACCCGCAAAACCAAACTAGAATTCGTGAAACGCCTATTTTTCGCAGTCTGACACTGCGGGTGCGGGGTTCCGCGATTTCGAGCTGCCCCGGATCGGAATTTTCTTTCTTCAGCCTTGATGGAGGGCGCGTGATGTTACGTCGTGTTTTCTGCCTGGCAGCCGCACTTGGCGTGTTGGCTGCGGGCGCTGTGGAGCAGGCCGATGCCGGCTTGTTCCGCAAGAAGTCGAAGTGTTGCAAGACGGAGTGCTGTGCACCCGCTTGCGAGACGAGCTGCTGCGAGGCCGAACCGGCCTGTGATTCCTGCTGTGGCGCTGTCGCCACCGGTTGCAGCGCTTGCGGCGCTGCCGCCAGCAGCTGCGGCTGCGGCGCAGTGGCGGCCTGCGGTTGCGGCGTCGCCGACAGCGGGTGCGGGTGCGGCGAGACCGTGGTCACCAAGACCGTCATGGTCCCGACCTACGTGACCGAGATGCGTACCGTGACGGCCACCGAGTACCAGAAGCAGGAAAAGACTCGGACCTACACCGTCTACAAGCGCGTCCCGACGACTGAGACGAAGACCCAGACCTACACGGTCATGGTCCCGTCGCAGCAGACCAAGACGGTCACCTACAACGTGTGCAAGCCGGTCACCGAGACCAAGACCCGCGAGTACACCGTGCAGGTGCCCTACACCGAGCAGGTCGAGCAGACCTACACGGTCATGGTGCCCAGCTACGAAGACAAGGTCGTCACCAAGACGGTGATGCGTCAGGTCTCCGAGCAAGTCGAGCAGACCTACACGGTCATGGAGCCCAGCTACAGCACCAAGACGGTCGACTACACCGTCAACGTGCCCTACACCGAGCAGGTCGAGCAGACCTACACGGTCATGGAGCCCAGCTACAGCACCAAGACGGTCGACTACACCGTCAACGTGCCCTACACCGAGCAGGTCGAGAAGACCTACACGGTCAACGTGCCCTACACCGAGCAGATGACTGGCTCGCGTACGGTCACCAAGCGCGTCCCCGTGACCACCATGAAGACCGTCCAGGTCCGCGGCGGCCACTGGGAGACCCAGCAGGTTGAGAGCACCGACGCATGCGGTTGCCCCACGACGTGCTGCAAGCGCGTGTGGGTCCCGACCTGCGAAACCAAGGAAGTCCCCTGCACGACCTACCAGTGCGTCACCGAAGAGGTGCCCTACACCTACTGCGTGACCAAGTGCCGTCAGGAAGAGAAGACTTGCACCGTGACGGTCAACAAGTGCCGCACCGAGACTCGCCAGCGCGAGGTTCAGGTCTGCACGATGGTGCCGGTCGAGAAGACCCGCACCGTGACGGTCAACAAGTGCCGCACCGAGACTCGCCAGAAGGAAGTCCAGGTGTGCCAGATGGTGCCGGTCGAAAAGACCCGCACCGTGACCGTGTGCAAGTGCGTTCCCGAGACTGTTGAAGAGACCGTCAAGGTCTGCAAGATGGTGCCCGAGGAGCGGACCCGCACCGTGTGCGTGAACAAGTGCCGTACCGAGACCCGGACCCAAGAGTACCAGGTCACCAAGTACGTCACCGAGCAGGCCACCAAGGAGGTCCAGGTGTGCGTGATGGTCCCCGAAGAGCGGACCCGCGAGTACACCGTCACCACCTACGAGTGCGTGCCGGAAGAGAAGACCGAAACCTACACCGTCTGCGTGCCGGTTCAGGTCGAGAAGCAGGTCGAAGTGAAGGTCTGCAAGATGGTTGCTCAGGAAGTCCAGGAAACCGTCAGCACCGGTTGCGGTTGCGGTGCGGCTCCTGCTGCTAGCAGCGACTGTGGCTGTGGCGCCGCTCCGGCCCCGGCCAGCGGTTGCGGCTGCAACTGAGTTTGGCTTTCAGCCAACCGTTTTAAGATGATTGACGACGGGGCCGGAATCCTGCGGGATTCCGGCCCCGATTTTTTATGCGCCACGCGTATTGGCCATGCTTGAGACGCTAGCAGAACGTGACGCCCAGACGAATCCGCCTTGCCCGCGGCGTCCGGCGTTTGCTATCCCTCCTCCGGCCGCGCCGCCGCGGCCCGCCCTCCGTCTCGCCTCGTCGTTCCCGCTTCGCCCCCGAAGTGAAGCCGCCATCATGGATGTTTGCACTTCCCGCCCGCTCCGGACTTGCCTGCTCTGCGCATGGGCAGCGTGGTTGTCGTCTCTGCCGCGGCCAGCAACGGCCGAAGAGGTCGCCGGCCCAGCCGTCCTGCCGCCGCCAGGAGCCGTGTCGACCCCGTCCGAGCCGCTGCTGGCGCCCGCGCCGACACCCGCGCCCGGGCCGCCGAATTACCTGCTGCTGGGTCCCGACGGCGGCGCCGCCCCCGAAGCGGCGGTTCCGATTGACGAGCCGATCACGCCCACGCCGCATTGGTACCAGCCGGGCTACTGGTTCGGTCCCGCGCCGTGGGACGCAGGAGTGGAACTTGGCATCAACGGCAGCCAGGGCAACAACGAAACATTCAGCATGCGCGCCGGCGGGCACTTGAAACGCAAGACCGACGATTGGAAGTTCGACTCGTCGCTAGCCTACAACAAGAACGCCGCCAATGGGACCGAAACGCAAAACAACGGCAAGCTGGACGTGCGACTCGATCGCATCCTGGACGACTCGCCGTGGTCGCTGTTCTTCCTGGAAAACTTGATCTACGACGAATTTCAGGCGTGGGACCTGCAACTGTCGCTGAACACGGGCGTGGGCTATCAGTTTCTCGACACGCCGGCGTTGGATCTCACCGGCCGCATCGGCGCCGGCGCCACGCGCGAGTTCGGCGGGACCAACGAGGACTGGGAGCCGACGGCGTTGTTCGGGCTCGACTACGAGCACCAAATCACCAAACAGCAGAAGCTCACCGCCAAAGTCGACTACTATCCCGAGTGGGCCGACTTCACCCGCTACCGCATCGTGAGCGATTTTGGCTGGCAGATCGATCTCGACTGCCCCGAGGACATCAGCCTGAAACTGTCGCTGATCGACTGGTACGACAGCACGCCCGACGGGGCCGACCCGAATAGCTTCAATTACGCGGTCTTAATGATCTGGTCGCTGTAGGATCGCCGGCGGTTGGCCGCAGCGCCACGGGCAATCCGCGACCTCCGGGCCGCGCGCCGCTCGGCCCGCTAGAGCAACGGGCCGGCATGCGGTAGCATGGCCAGTCTGGCCGGCGTCGCCGGCATCTCGTACCGCACGTACCCCGAGCCCGTCGACCTCCCGCCATGGATCATCGCGCCGTCGGCGTCCTGCAAGACACGTTGCTACGCGAGATGCCGATCTCGGGCGCCATGGGCATTTCCGTGCATTCGTGGGACGGCGCCCAAGTGGCGGTCGAAATGCCGCTGCTGCCCAATCGCAACCACCAATCGACGGCGTTCGCCGGCAGTCTCAGCGCGCTGTGCACGATCACCGGCTGGGGCAAGGTGTTTCTGATGCTCGACGCCCGCGGGCTGTACGGCAACATCGTGATTCGCCGCAGTCAGATCCGCTACCTGCGGCCAGTGCAGGACGAGGTCATCCGCGCCCGCAGCAACCCGGTCGCCGCCGAGCAGAGCGACTACTTCTTCGAACTGCTGGAGCATAAAGGCAAGTCGAAGGTCGACGTCTCGGTGGAGATCGTCGACGACGCGGGACCGCTGGTGAAATTCACGGGCTCGTACGTCGTGCAGGAGGTCGAAACGGCGCGAGATGTTTGATGTGAGATGTACGAATGCTGATGTGGGCGAATCAGGTCCCACGGCATGAACGCCCAGTGGCACACGGACGCGCGGAAATCCGTGCACGTGTCTCTCCCTGGCACACATCAACAAACGCACATCTTACATCTCACATCCGTACTACAACGGCGCCGGCACGTCGCGGCGGCAGAAGATCGCCGCGGCGATCGCCCAACAGCCGGCGCCTAGACCGACCAGCACAACGTTGTACTTGATGAACAACGACGCCGCCTCGGCTCCACCCTCCGCCAGGGCCAGGGTCAACCGCGTTGGGTCGTAGGCCGTGAGGAACGTGAACGACTCTCCGTGCGTTTCAGGGACCAGCCGTCCCAGAATCATGAAGGCCAACTCGATCACGTAAAAGCCAATGACCAACGCCACCGCTTGCGTGCGCGTGCGGGCCAGGGCCGAGGCGAGCGTGGAGATGCCCGCTACGCAGACGAGCAGGCCGCCCAGGTTCACCACGGCGGGCCAGAACTGGCGCCATGCCGGCTCGTCCTGCATATCGATCACCAACAGGCCTAGTCCCGTCCCGATCCAGGCAGCCGACACGATCGCCGCCGCTCCCAGCAGCGTGACGATCAAGTGCGACGTGACGACGGTGATCCGCCGCAGCGGTTGGGCCAGCAGCATTTCCATCGTGCCGGCGCCCTGTTGGCCGGCAATCACATCGGTGCCTCGGGCAATCGCCCACAACCCGGTCACCAGCACCACGGGCCCCTCTTCAAACGAGAACGCCATCCGCCCCAGCGGCGACGCCAACTGGTCGATGGGGACTGGCAGGAGTTTCAGGAACGACCCAAAGGCGTCGGTCAGCAGCGAGGCGAGTGCACTGAACTCGATCTTGGAACTGACCCAACCTCGAAACCAGACAAAGCCGCACATCAGCGCGCAGCACGCGATCAGCATGCCGGCGGCGTCGCGCAAGCCGCGTTTCACAAGCACGCCGTTCATGCGCCGCCCTCCTGGCCGTGGTGGCGGGCGTACACGGTTCGCAACCCGACGGGCTCAATCTGCAATTCGGCCAGCGGCTGCTGGGACAACCAGCCCAACAACGGCGCCAAGTCGCCCGGCGTAAGGATTTGCGTTTCGCCGCTGGGCAGCTCAGTCACTTTCAGCCCGGTTGCCAACTCCGGCGGCGCCGGCTGCAACGGACCGGTCAACCGCGCGCGAATGCGATGTTGCCGCCGCACTTCGCTGACCCGCACCGAATCGACCAGCCGGCCGTCTTTGAGCAGCACGGCTCGATCGCACGATTCTTCCACTTCCGACAGCACGTGCGAGGAGAACAATACGGTTCGACCGGCCGCGCGGGACTCGCGCACCAGTTCCAGCACGTCGCCGCGCACCGTAGGATCGAGATTCTCGGTCGGCTCGTCCAGCACCAAGAGCGGTACGTCGGGGGCCAACGCCGCGGCGAGCCCCAACTTTTGCCGCATGCCGGTCGACATTTCGCCGACCCGCCGCGAGAGGTCAAGCTGCAACCGATCGGCGATCTTCACCGCCCGCTCGACGGAGGACTCCTGCCGCAGCGCAGCGAGGAATTCCAGCGTGTCGCGCCCGGTCAGCCGGCGGGTGAATCTCGCTTCGCCCGGCAGATAGGTCAGCCGGCGATGCACTTCGACCGACTGCCGATAGCAGTCAAGGCCATCGATGCGCGCCCGCCCGGCGGTCGGCTTCAGATAGCCCAGCAGCAGCCGCAGCAGCGTCGTCTTGCCCGCGCCGTTGGGCCCCAGCAGGCCCAGGATCTCGCCCCGCTCGACGGCAAACGAAAAATCGTCCAGCGCCGCCACCACGCCGTAGTGCTTCGACAACGCTTCGGTCGCAATCAGCACGGCGGGACTCGCGTTGTCGCGGCGGCGGCCACCGGCCGCCCATGAAAGAACAAAATGGCAAACGTCCGAAGCGTGCGGAACGGCTCTGCGAGCCGTGCCGTGCAGAGCGGCCTTCGATGATTCGCACGGCTCACAGAGCCGTGGCACACTGCAAAGGCGGCATCACGCGCCTACTTGCGTTGCTCGATCGGCAAGAAGTCGCGCTCGCCCGCGCCGGTGTAGATCTGCCGCGGGCGGCAAATGCGCTTGTTGGGGTTGGCGTGCATCTCGCGCCAGTGAGCGATCCAGCCCGGCAGGCGTCCGATCGAAAACAGCACCGTGAACATCTGCTCGGGAATGCCCAGCGCCCGATAAATGACGCCGGAATAAAAGTCGACGTTGGGGTACAGCTTCTTCTCGACGAAGTAACTGTCGTTCAGCGCGACTTCTTCCAGTTCCTGGGCGATGTCGAAGATCGGGTCCTTGATCTGCTGGTTGGCCAGGATCTTGTGGCACGCTTCCTTGATGATCGTGGCCCGCGGGTCGAAATTCTTGTAGACCCGGTGGCCGAAGCCCATCAGGCGGAAGTTGTTGTCCTTGTCCTTGGCCATGTCAACGTACTTCTTGACGTTGCAGCCGTCCTGGCGGATCCGCTCCAGCATCGCGACGCACGCTTCGTTGGCGCCGCCGTGCAGCGGGCCCCACAGGGCGCTGATGCCCGCGGAAATCGACGCGAACAGATTGGCGTTCGACGAGCCGACCATCCGCACGGTCGACGTGCTGCAGTTCTGCTCGTGATCGGCATGCACGATCAGCAGCAGGTTGAGCGCGTCAACATGGTCCTGGTCGATCTCGTACTCTTCGGTCGGCACGGCGAACATCATCCGCAGGAAGTTCTCGCAGTAGTTGAGATCGTTCCGCGGGTAGACGAACGGGTGACCGATTGATTTCTTATACGCGAACGCGGCGATGGTCGGCAGCTTGGCCAGCAGCCGCAGCACCGAGATGTCGACCTGATCCGGGTCGTGCGGGTTGAGCGAGTCCTGGTAAAACGTCGACATGGCGCCCACGACCGAGCTGAGAATGGCCATCGGGTGGGCGTCGCGGGGGAAACCGTCGTAGAACAGCCGCATGTCCTCGTGCAGCAGCGTGTGGCGCCGCAGCGCGTGACGGAATTCGTCGGCCTGTTGCTGATTGGGCAGCTCGCCGTAAATCAGCAGGTAAGCGATCTCGACGAAGTCGGACTTCGCGGCCAACTGCTCGATGGGGTAGCCGCGATAGCGCAGGATGCCCGCCTCGCCGTCGAGGTAGGTGATCGCACTGGTCGTCGAGCCGGTGTTCACAAAGCCGTCGTCGACCGTGATGAAGCCGGTCGCGCCGCGCAGCTTGCTGATGTCGACGCCGTGCTCGTCCTCGGTCCCCACGATCACGGGCAGCTCGACGCCCTTGCCGCCGGGTAATTCGAGTTTCGCGGCTTCTGACATGGGGACAATCCTTTCGGGTGCAATGAGAGCACGGGAGCAGGCGCACAACAGCGGCAAGTGCACGCGGGGCCGAGCCCGCAGCAACGTCAGTTTACCGGGGCCCGTGCGCCGGTTCAATTGGCGGGCGAAGGCGACCGCCGCGGCCCCGTTTCACTGACAACGCGCCAGTGTGTCAGAACCGCCCAGCGGCTGCTGTGACGCCAACGCGCCCCGCAACGACCGATGGACCGACGGGACGCAGCGGCCAGCAGAGATGGCCGCACAAGACTCCGCAGGCGGCTTGCGGCAAAGAGAGCAGTCGGGCCGACTGTTAGCGTCGCCGCGACTTGAGCAGTTGCTCAAGCTGGGCGCCCCGCACGTCGCCGTCGAATACCGTCCAGACCCGCGCGGACCGCATCATCTCGGTGATTTCCTCTTCGACCATTTCGGCGCGCTGCTTCTTTGCGAGCAGTTCGCGAATGTCGGCCTGGGCTTCGGTGAAGGGGGTGCGTCCGGCCGGTTTACGGTCGAGCACGCGGACGATGTGCCAGCCAAGATCGCTTTCGATGCCATCGCTCATCCGACCCGGCTCCAACGTCGCGAGCGCTTCGTTGAGCGCCTCGCACTTGTGCGCGCCGAGCGTCTCCCAGTCGTGCAGGCCGCCTTCGTGGGCCGTGAACCCGTGCGACTTCGCCTTGGCCACCTCGGCAAACACCGGGCCGCGCACTTCGGGGTCCAGCACGACCTGCGTCCACACGTCGTTGCCCATCTGCGCCAGCGCCTGCCAGGCGGCGGTGCGATCGCCGCCGAAGCGGTCCAGTCGCGTCATCAACTCCTCCCACCGCACCTGGGCCGGGTACTCGTACTCGGTCTGGTGCTCGCGGTAGTAGGTGAGCATTTCGTCGTGGGTGATTTCCTTCGCCTTGGGCGTCTTCTGCCGCATCCATTCCTGGGCGACGGTCCGCTCGAAGAATTGCCGCTGGATGTCGCGCAGCGACGCGCCGCTCGCCTGCAGGTGTTGCTCCAACTCGACGCGGTTGGAGGTTTCGGTCATCTTCATGAGCCGGGGAATCTCGACTTCCTCGAACGGTTTGTCGAGTTGCTTTTCGATTTGCTTGATGCCGTCGGCCGGGACTTTGCGGCGGAAGTCGGCCAGCAGCACCTTGGTCTCCAGCAGCGCGAGCACCTGCTGCCGCAGCAGTTGCTGCCGCACGGCGTCGATCTGGTCGGGGGGAATGTGCTCGCGGTTCATTTCGATCAGTTCGTTCACCTGCCACAGCACGTCGCTGGCCAGCACGATCTGACCGTCGATGCGGGCTACGATCTCGCCGCCGGCGATCGGCTCGGCGTCGATCGGAGTGACCGCGGGCGCCGTCGGCTGTACCGCGGCGGCGGCTGGCGCCGTGAACGTGGCGGCGGGCGAGTTCAAATTGGTCGGCCCCGCGGGCGTACGAAACGGGTCGTACAACCCCTTCACGCGCGGATCCACGGCCGGGGCCGGCGGCGGATCGAACGTCGATTGGGCGGCGGCGCGCGGCGGCAGCGTCGCAGACGCGGCCAACAGGAACAGACAGAGCGTGGAGAGTGTGCGATTCACGCGCAAAATTGGCGAGTACGACGAGTTATGAATGCCTGCGCACAACTGGAACAACCAGCACGGCGCGGGGGCGATCCCCTCACTCCCGCGGCGGGAGGAGAGCCAAACGCGGCGGGAGTTTAGGCGTCGGCGGTCGCGGGCCGCAAGAGCGATTCCAGCGCCGCTAGCACCGCCGCCGGATCGGCGACCGCCTCGCCCAGCGGCAGGTACGCGCTGCGGTCGTCGGCCACCCGCAATGCCCGGCCGCCGTTGGCGATCAACTCGTTAAGTTGCGGCCGACTGCTGTACGTGAGCACCGCGTACTTGTCTTCCAAGTGGATCGCCGAAATGCGATACCCGTGGGCCCAAATCCGCAGGCGGGCCAGTTCGATCAACTGCTCAACCGGCTCGGGCCGCGGGCCGAAGCGGTCGGCGATCTCCGCGGCAAAGTCGTCCAGCTCCGACTCGTTGGCAATGCGAGCCAGCCGGCGATACAGGTCGATCTTGGTGCGCATGTCGGCGACGTACTGCCGCGGAAAGTACGCCGCCACCGGCAAATCGACCGACACGTCCACCGCGTCCCGCTGCGGCAGCTGCTTGAGCCGCCGCACCGCCTGTTCCAGCAGCGAGCAGTACAGCTCGTAGCCGACCGTGGCGATATGGCCGCTCTGCTGCGCGCCGAGAATGTTGCCGGCGCCGCGCAGCTCCAGATCGCGCATGGCCAGCGCGAAACCGGCGCCCATTTGGCTGAACTCCTCGATCGCCCGCAGCCGGCGCGCCGCCTCGGGCGACAGATGACGCTTCTCGTCGATCAGCAGATAGCAGTACGCCCGATGGTGCGACCGCCCGACGCGCCCCCGTAGCTGGTGCAGGTCGGCCAGGCCGTAGCGGTCGGCGTCGTCGATGAAGATGGTGTTGGCGTTGGGAATGTCGAGCCCGCTTTCCACGATGGTCGTCGCCAACAAGATGTCGAACTCGCGGCGGACGAAGCCCAGCATGACTTCTTCCAGCTCGCTCTCTTTCATCTGCCCGTGCCCGATGCCGATCGTGGCCTCGGGCACGATTTGCGAGAGTCGATGCGCGACCGCCTGGATGTCATGCACGCGGTTGTGGACGAAGTAGACCTGGCCGTCGCGGTTCAACTCGCGGAGAATCGCATGCCGCAGCAGGGCGTCGTCGAACCGGGCCACGCGCGTTTCGACGGCCAGGCGATCTTTGGGGGCCGTTTCCAGGTTCGAGATGCTCCGCACGCCCAGCAGCGACAGGTGCAACGTGCGGGGAATCGGCGTGGCGGTCATCGTGAGCACGTCGACCGCGGCCCGCAGCGCTTTGAGCCGCTCCTTCACGGCCACGCCAAACCGCTGCTCCTCGTCGATGATCACGAGCCCCAGGTTCTGAAACTGCACGTCAGGCGACGCCAGCCGATGCGTGCCGATGACCAGATCGAGCGAGCCGTCGGCCAGCCGGCGGACGACTTCCCGCTGCTGTTTGGCCGTGCAGAACCGGGACAAGGCCGCGATCTCGAACGGGTACTCAACCATCCGCTGGGCGAACGTGCGGCGATGCTGCTCGGCCAGCACGGTGGTCGGCGCGAGCACGGCGACCTGGTAGCCCGCGTCGATTGCCTTGAACGCGGCCCGCATCGCCATTTCGGTCTTGCCGAAACCGACGTCGCCGCACAGCAAGCGATCCATCGGCTTGGTCTGCTGCATGTCGGACTTGATGTCGACGATCGCCGACAGCTGGTCCGGCGTTTCCTGGTAGGGGAACGCGGCGTCGAACTCGCGCTGCCAATGGCTGTCGCCCGGAAACGCGATCCCCGGCCGGGCGGCGCGCGACGCCTGCAACTGGATCATGTCGGAGGCCAGATCGGTGACGGCCTGCTCGGCCGCCTTTTTCTGCCGCAGCCACGACGTGCCGCCGATCTTCGCCAATCGCGGCTTGGCGGCGCGACCGCCGACATACTTCTGCACCAGCTCGATTTTGCTGGCCGGCACGTAGACCCGCGTACCGCCGTCGTATTCCAGATCGAGATGCTCTTCGGCCCCCGCGTCTTTCTCGATGAGCTTGATGCCGCGGTAACGGCCGACGCCGTGGGCGAGATGGACGATCAGGTCGCCTTCGCGCAATTGCAGAAAGCTATCGATCGCGCGACCGGTCTCGCGCACGGTGCGGCGCACGATTTCCTGGCGGTGGAACAACTCGGCGGCGCTGATCAGGATGACGCCGCGGGCATGGCCCCCCTTCCTCGAAGTGAGGGGTTGGGGGCGGGACGGTGAAGCGTCCAATTTGTTGTTGCCGGCGTCGTTTGCATCCCTCCCCTGGCCCCTCCCTTCAAGGCAGGGGGGAATCACGCGGAAACCGGCGGCCAGCCGCCCGGCGGCGAACGACAGCCGGCCGTCGGTCGCCAATTGCGTTTCCGCGAACACCTCGGCAAGTCGCTCGATCTCGGCGTCGTTGTCGCAGACCAACACCACGTCCTGCCCTGTGGCCGCGGCATCGAGTTCCTTCTTCACGCGGGTGATGTCGCCGCTGAATTGCTCGATCGACTCGAACTGCAGGTGGGCGGTGGTCTCGTAAGATCCCGCCGGCACGCCGGCAGCAGCCACCGAGGGGAACTTGTACAGCTCCTTCAGCGCCGTGGAGGTCGCGAACGCGTCTTCCGGCCGCTCCAGCCGCTGGTGATAGTAACGACCTTCCTCCTCCAACTCGGCCGGCTCGACCAGCATCACCCAGCTGCCGGGCGGCAGATACTCGATCAGGTGCGTGCGATTCGCAGCCGAGGGTTGCAGCACGGTGACGCCCACCGCGTCGTGCGACGCCAGGCTGCGCTGCGTGGCCACGTCGAACGAGCGAATCGACTCCACCTCGTCGCCGAACAGCTCGATCCGCAGCGGGTGTTCGGCATCCGGCGGGTAGACGTCCAAGATTCCGCCGCGCAGAGCAAACTCGCCGGGCAACTCGACCGCTGTCGTCCCCGTGCAGCCGCGCTCGGCCAGCCACTGCGTGAACTGCGACACGTCCAGCAGATCGCCGACTGTCAGCGTCCGCGTGGCGCCGGCGAGCGTCTCGCGACTCGGCACCGGTTGCAGCACGCTTTGAATGGACGTGACCACGATCGGCGCAACGTCACCCGCCGGCGGGGCCGCCAATCGCTTGAGTGCGCGAAGCCGCTGGCCGAAGATCTCGTCGTGCAGCACGCGCTCGCCGACATCGCTTTCCCACGCCGGCAGCGGCAGGGCAGGGCGGTCGGTGAACAACGCCAAGTCGTCGCTCACCGCATCGATATCGCGGGCGTGAGGTATGACGACCACCACGGCGCCGTTGCAGCGGGCCGCCAGAGCGGCGGCGACCAGGGCGCGCGAAGATCCCCAGACTCCTCCCAGCGTCCCCCCGTGGCCCGCAGCCAGTTCGGAAAGCACTGCCGAGAAGCCGGCGTGATGTTCAAGTTGACCGGGCAGGGCCCGCAGCAGGGATTCGCCGCGAGCGGCCGGCGGGGCAGTGTCCGTCGCCACGCCCCGATTCTACGCGGTCGCGGCCCGCAGGAAAACGCCGGGAGCGGAAGGCAGGCCGCCGCTACAGGTCTTTCAATTCCAGGAAGAGCACCTTGTCACGGGCGATCCAGCGTTGCGATTCGGCGGTGGAAATGACGATCCACTGATCGTTCATCTTCACAAAAGTCCCCGAAATTGAATTCGACGTGCCGTTGATTTCTGCCGCCCGCGTGCCGGATCGCTCTAGCCCGACCGCTTGGCTGGCGAAGACGATCGTGCAGTAATCGCCGGCAACGGGGGCCATATTTTCTCGGGCCCGGCGGGCGGATTGCTCGCGGTAGTCGCTCCAGTAGCTGGCCACGGACCACACGACCAGCATCACGAGAATCAGCCCCAGCCAGGTGCGTAGCCGCAGCCGGCGCGGGCGGGAGACGGTATATTCGGCCTCAAGCATAGGCCCGATTGTATCATGCCGAGTTGCTCGCTGGCGGCCGTTCTCCGTCCCGGCCTCCGGCGAAACCCCGCCGCCCGCTTGTCCAAAACTCCCTGACGTCTGGCCGTGAAGATCCTGCTGCTCTCGACCGAACGCGGCTGGCACGGCGGAGAGGAACAGTTGCGGTTGCTCGTCGAGGCGGCCCAAGCCGCGGGGCATGAATGCAGGGTGGCGGCCCGTGCCGGCGGCCAATTCGCCCGCCGCATGTGCGAAGCGGGCGTGGCGGTGGACGAGTTGGCGGGCAACGTCCGCGGTCCCCGGGCGGCGTGGCGCGTGCGGCGAATCCTCCGCTGGTTTCGGCCCCAGGTCGTTCACGCGAACGATCCGCATGGGCTGTCGCTGATGAACTTGGCCTGCTGGGGCCTGCCGCGAGCGGGGCAGGGCGGCCCGCTGCGAATCGCCGCCCGCCGGACGCTGTTTCCGATCCGCTCGACCAGCAAGTACCGGCGGTGCGATCGCGTCGTGTGCGTCTCGCGCGCGATCGCCCAGATCTGCCGCGAAAGCGGGCTGCCGGAGTCGCTGCTGGCGGTGGTCCACGACGGAGTCGACCCAACGCGCATGGAAAGCGGCGATCGGGAACGCGGTCGCGCGGCGTTGGAACTTGCCGCGCAGCAGCCGCTCGTGTTGTGCGTCGCGCAGCTCGCCGCATACAAAGGCCACCGCTATTTGATCGACGCCTGGTCGACAGTCCGCCGCCACCACCCCGCCGCCGTCTTGGCCCTGGCGGGCGACGGCCCCCTGCGCACGGGGCTCGCACAACAGGTCGAGGCGTTGCGGCTGGGCGACACGGTCCGGTTGCTCGGCTACCGTAACGATGTCCCCGATCTGGTGCAGGCCTGCGACCTGTTCGTACTCGCGTCGCCGGAAGAGGGGCTGGGGACCAGCGTGTTGGACGCCATGTTCGCAGAACGGGCGGTCGTGGGCGCCGACGCCGGCGGCATTCCCGAGATGCTGCGCGACGACGATGGCGTCGAGTCAGGCTGGCTCGCGGCGCCGCGCGACGCCGATTCGCTCGCTGCCTGTCTCTGCTCGGCGCTCGCCGATCCTGCAGAGCGCCAGCGACGCGCCGCCGCCGGCCGCGAGCGTGCCTGGGCCGCGTTCACAGCGGACACGATGGCCCAACGCACGCTGCAACTCTTCTCAGCAGGGTAACCGCAGCCAACGGCGTGACGTCGCCGCGGGGAACTCCAATCTGGGCCGACGGCCGGGTTGCGCGCGGAGCCGTCGGCTGGGGTCGCGACCATTGCGAGCAACCGGCACATGCCACACGGCCCCCCCTTCGCGGGGCTAGAGGCGATCCGCAGGACCGCTACAGATGGCACCTGCGGTTTTCCCCATGTTTGACTCCTGTTCCGCGTGACCTAAGTTTTTCCACGACAGATGCAGTGAGTATTCCGATCACGACGGCCCGCACACCGATCGGTTCGCACTGCCGCGCACGCACCTTGCCAGGCGCATTTTCACCGCATAGTGCCATCACACCACAACTCCTGATAGTCCCATGTCGAGCAACAACGCCGCCGCACCGCCAATCGAAATGGACGTGCTCATCGACCGTTGCATGGGCAACCTCGATCTGATGCAGCGCGTCGTCACCGCCTTTGTCGACCACTTTCCTGACGACTTGACGGCATTGGAGGAGGCGCTGCAATCGGGCGTGGGCCCGGACGTGGCAGCGATTGCCCACCGGATGAAGGGCTCGGCTTCCAGCGTGGCAGCGAACGCCCTGGCTGCGGAGATCGCCGCCGTGGAATGCGCAGCTCGCACAAGCGACGGCAGCGAAGAACTCCCGACGGCCTGTCGGTTGCGGGAAGAGTGGGATCGAATTTTGGCCACCGTATCGTAGCCATCGTCAACGACGCGGCCGCGCCGCACGCCGCCTCAACTCCACGCCGCAGGAACAAAGCCATGCAAGTCCTTGTCGTCGACGATGACGCCACCTCAGCAATGATGCTCGAGGGCGTGCTCTCCAACTTGGGCTACTCGGTCGTCGTGGCCACCGACGGCCAAGACGCGTGGGAGAAGCTCCGCGAGTGCGATTGCCGGATCGTCGTTTCCGACTGGGAAATGCCCCACATGGACGGCTTGGAGCTGTGTCGGCGGATTCGCAGTCGCGACACCGGCTCGTACGTCTACGTGATTCTGCTCACTTCGCGCAGCGGATCGGAGAACTTGGTCGAAGGCCTGCGGGCCGGTGCGGACGACTTCGTCACGAAGCCGTTCGACGCGGCGGAGCTGCGAGTCCGGATGTACGTCGGCGAGCGAATCGTGTCGATGGAAAGCCGCGACGTGGTGATCTTCACGCTCGCCAAGTTGGCCGAGTCGCGCGACCCCGACACCGGCTCGCACCTGGAGCGCGTTCGCGAGTACGTCCGCACCCTCGGCGAGCAGTTGTCGTCCCACGAGAAGTATCGCGAGGAGATCGACCCCGACTTCATCCGGATGATGTACCTCACCAGCCCGCTGCACGACATCGGCAAGGTGGGCATCCCCGACGACGTGCTGCTGAAACCGGGGCGGCTGACCAAGGACGAGTTCGAGTGCATGAAAGCGCACACCGTGATCGGCGGCAAGACGCTCGACGCGGCCCTGCGGGCGCATCCCAACGCCGCCTACCTACGAGTCGCGCGTGACATCGCGTGGACTCACCACGAACGCTGGGACGGCACGGGCTATCCCTGCGGACTCGCTGGCGAAGAGATCCCCCTGTGCGGGCGGATCATGGCCGTGGCTGACGTCTACGACGCGCTGACCACCAAACGCGTCTACAAGGAAGCGATGCCGCACTCAGAGGCGCGCGAGATCGTCGTCTCCGGCTCGGGGAGTCAGTTCGATCCCACGGTCATCGACGCATTTCTCGAATGCGAGGACGATTTCATCCGCATCCGAGAATCGCTCCAAGACGCTCCTGAGCCGGTGGACGAAGCGCAATCGCCCGATACGCAGACGCCCGCCGCTATCGCGGCAGATTAGTCCGGGTAGCGTCGACTTTCGCGGAGGCCGGTCTTGGCACGCCGTCGTGGGCGGCATCGATGCGCTCGGCGGCGACAGCGCGGGCCGAGAAGTTCATGATGATGCCGGTCTCGTCGCGTTGCATTGAGATCTCGTCCGGGGCGTAGCCGGCATCGATGAACAGTCGCCGGCAGTCTTCCTCGTCGCGCTCCAGGAAGAACCAGTCGACCAACCACTGATAGTCGGTCTTGTCGTAGCGATACATGTCTTTGAACGCGACATACAACACGCCGCCTTCGCGGAGCAAGCCCCGCCAGCCGCGCAGCATGGAGATCAGTTGCCGATCGTTCAAATAATCGCACAGCCCCACGCTGTAGACGATGTCGAACTGCCCGTGCGCTTCGATGAACCGTTTGGGCGCCTGCATCCGCAGGGCATTGAAGCGGACGAACTCGAACGCAAGCGATTCGGTTGACGCGGGCAAAACCTCCTCGGCGAACGCCAACGAGTCCTCGTCGTAGTCGACAAAGACCACCTTCACCCGGCGCCCGTCCGGAACCGCAACGCCTTCGGCAAACTCGCGGCACGGGCCGCAGGCCACGTCGACCACGTCAATCTCGCCGTCACGATCGGCGAACTCGCTGGCGAGAAACTCCTGCAGAGCGTCCTTTCGCGCGGGGACGGCCCGACCCAACTCGGTGTTCAGGAAGAACAAATCGAGGTAACCGCCCAAACCGGTCGAACGCGGCTGCCGCCCGTAGATTGTCGTGAGCATCTGGAAGTCGCCGGCGTACCCCTGCGGCTTGGTGCGGGCGTGGTTCATCATCCAGCTCTGCTCGAACCAGGGAGCGATCGCATCTTGGTACCGCTGCTGAGTCTCCCGCAACTGCACGTCGTCGGCGCCGATCGCTTGCTCCAGGCGCTTGCAGGCCTCGCGGTTCTTTTCCAGCAGGCCCAGCAACTCGTCGTAGGTTTCGTCGTAATCGGGCTGGGCGTCGCCGGGGATCGCTTCTTCCAGGCGCGCCAGGCCGGCAGTGAACGCGGCGACGTCGTTGGCGAAGAACTCTTCGATCAGGCTGGCGGGGATGACAATCGACATGGCGGCGTACCTTACTGACAAGACCAGGCAAAACAATTCGAACTGACGGCAACTGGCAGTCGGCTCGCTGTAATCGACTGCGGAGTCTCCGTCGCGGCGGGGAAGGAAAACCAATCCCCACGGGCTCGGCTCAAACGACTCCGTGCGATCGCTCGCTTTAAGAGCCAACCGCCTTATACGAAATCGCCAAGCGCAACTCAATCGATTTCAGGGTAAATGGACCATCGGATTGCCGCAACAAAAATCGAGTCGACATCACGACAAGAAATACCGGTGCGTTGGCTCTAAGCGTGCGGCATGGCGCATTCGTTGGACTCCCACGCACATTGCCGAATCGGACCATCCCCCACTACCGGACCAGACGACAGAACCATCATTGGGGCTTACGAACTATCGCGAGCTGCGCGAATCTTCAGCGACCCGACCGGCGGTGCGACTGGCAGAACGTATCTTTTGTCGCTGTACGCGCCGACCCTAACGAACTTCCGCTGGCACCCGCCGCCATGAGCGTTTCGGAGCAACATCTCGCCGATCCTGCGCCCGAAGAAGGCGGCGCCCCGCGCGGAGCCCCCCCGTCAGGGGAGTGGCCCGAGTTTCTGGCGGCGTTTTCCGGGCGATTCACGGCCACAAGCGAGTACTTCAACTGCCCCAGCTTTGTCGCGTTCGTCGCACACGACTCGGAGACCGACGCCGAATGTATCGTGAAGGCCTTCCCCACGGGGGGGATGCCGCCGGGCGTTCGCCTGCGTTTGGATCGCGATCTGCCGATTCTCAAACGTCTCGACAATGACTGCTTGCCCCGGCTCATCGAGTGGGCGGCTACGCCAGACTGGCGATTCACCGTGTTTTTGCGGTCCGCAATGGAGACGTTGGAGGACCGCGTCGCTCAACGGCCGCTCAGCATCGATGAGATGCTGCAGACGGCCGATCGCGTCCTCCAGGGGCTCGCCGCACTGCACGACCAACGAACGTTGCACAACAACGTCGACCTGGGCAACGTGGCCTTGCCTGCAGGAAATTGCCAACGCGCGGTCCTGGTCGGATTGGGACCGGCTCGGGCCGCACTGATGGCCGAGTGCACCGACGCCGACGCGTTGCGACTTTCGTACTTCGTGTCGCCCGAGCAGGCCGGTTCGATCGAACACGACGTGGGGCCGTGGTCCGACCTGTACTCGTTGGGGGCGACTTTGTTCGCCGCGTTGACGGGACGCCCCCCCTTCCTGGGGGACGATATGGGGCAAGTGCTCTATGAGCACATGACCGCTCCGCCGCCAACGCTGGCGTCCCGAGGAGTCGAGGCCCCCCGTGCCGTCGAGGAGTTTCTCCAGCACCTGCTGAAGAAGGACCCGGCGACGCGCTACCAAACGGCCGCGGCCGCTCTGGCCGACGTGCGCGCCATCGCAGCCAGCCTGCGTCGCGGCGACGACGACCCCAAAGTCGTGATTGGCGCCACCGACCTGCGCTGCACGATTGGCGAACCGGCCTACGTAGGACGCGACCGGGAGCTGCGACAATTTGTCGAAGCCATCGCCGAGACCAAGTCAGGTCGCGGCGGGCTGGTGTTGGTCGAGGCCATTTCCGGCGGCGGAAAGTCGCGTTTTTTGACCGAGGTCGCCCAACTGGCCCGTCGTCAGGAAGCGTGGGTCATTCGCGGCGACGAAGTCAACGAAGTTGGACGGCGCACGCTGCAGTTGCTCGACGGCCTGGTCGCCGAGTTGCTTGCGCGAGCTGACGCTCAGCCGGCGTTTGCCGCGCGCATGCGCACGGCGCTGGAGGACCATCGCCACGCCCTCGCGGCGATTCTGCCCCGGTTGCAGCCGCTGGTCGAATCGCGCGCCCATCGCAAGGAACCCGAGCAGTTCGGCGAAGCGCGAGCCCTGCGCGCCGTGGCGGCTTTGCTCGATGCGTTGGGCGTGGCCGGGCAGCCCGTTGTGGTCCTGTTGGACGACTGCCAGTGGGCCGACGAATTCTCGCAGAAGATGCTGCGGCACTGGACGGTCGGCGAGTCGACGAAGCCCGGCAGTCGGTACGTGTCGATCGTCGCCGCGTTTCGCAGCGAGGAGGTCGCCGCCGATCATCCGCTGCGGCAGCTCCCCGCGCAACGGCAGGTCGCGTTGCCGCCGCTGACGGACGACGAACTGCGCCAACTCGCCGAGTCCATGGCGGGCGCGCTGCCCGCGGACGTGCTGGACGTGGTCGTCAAGGCGGCCGACGGCAGCCCGTTCATGGCGTCGGCCGTGTTGCGCGGGTTGTTCGAGTGCGGCACCTTGCGGGCCAGTCGCTACGGCTGGCAAGTCGATTCCGAGGCGCTTCGCGACTGCCAGTCGTCCGAAGCGGTCGGCGCCCTGCTGACCGAGCGCGTCGCTTTGCTCAGCCCCGAGGCGATCGAACTGCTCTCGATCGGCGCTGTGCTCGGCAAGGAATTCGACCTCGACCTGGCGGCTCACCTGGCGTCGACGAGCACCTCGCAGCTGATCGAATCTCTGGACGAAGCCCGCCAGAAGCGATTGGTCTGGCTGCGGCCCGACAGCACAAGTTGCGTGTTCGTCCACGACAAGATCCGCGCCGCGGTGCTCGACTACCTGTCGGAGGACCGCACACGCGAGGTTCACCGCCGCGCCGCAGAACTATTTAGCGACGTGCCTGACGGCGCGGCCGAGGCGGCCTATCACTTCGATGCCGCCGGCAACTCGACAGCCGCTCTGCCGTACGCCCTGACTGCCGCCGCGTCCGCCCGAGCGCGCTACGCGCTGGAGATTGCCAAGCAGCAGTATCGGATCGCCCAGCGGGGTCTGGCCTCAGCCGATCAGAGTACGCGGTTCGCGGTGCTGGAGGGGATCGGCGATGTCGAGCTGCTGCAGGGGCGGTACGACTCGGCCGCGCAGGCGCTGCACCAAGCGGCCCGGCTCGCCGAGGGCAGCGAGGCGCACGCCGAGGTTTGCGGCAAGTTGGCCGAACTGGCGATGAAGCGCGGCGACATGGAACAAGCCGCCACGGAATTCGAGGCGGCGCTGCGGGTGCTAGGCGCCTACATTCCGCGCAGTTTCACCGCGACGGTCGTCCTGCTGGCCTACGAGAGCGTGGCCCAACTGCTGCACACCGTGGCGCCGCGACTGTTCCTGCATCGCCGCCGCCGTGCGCCCGATCCTCGGATGAGCCTGAAGCTGCGGCTGTTCAACGGCCTCGCGCATTCGTACTGGTACGCGCGCAGTCGCGCCGACATGTTCTGGGCGCATTTGGCGTGCCTCAACACGGCCGAACTTTATCAGCCGTCGGAGGAATTGGCCGAAGCGTACGCATCGCACGGCGTTGGCATGTCGCTGTACGGCCTGTTTGGGCGAGCCGAGGATTATTGCCGTCGCTCGCTCGAAATCCGCTCAAAACTGGGCAACGCGTGGGGCCAGGGCCAATCGCTGCACTACTGGGGCATGGTGCTGTACGCGGCGTCCCGGTTTCGCAGCTGCATCGAAAAGTGTCGCGAGTCGGTGCGGCTGCTGGAGCGCGTGGGCGACTACCAGCAAATGCACCTCGCGCGGTACCAGATCGCTGCGTCGCACTACCATTTGGGCGACTTTTCCGCGGCCATTGAAACAGCCAAGCGGAATCGCAACTCTGGCCTGCTGACCGGCGACGCCCAAGCGGCGGGAATCAATCTGGAAGTGTGGGCCCGCGCCGACCACGACGCGATCCCCATCGACGCCATCCGCGAAGAGCGCAGCCGCGAACGGCTTGATCCGCAGGGGGTCGCCCAGGTGGAGTTGGCGTACGCGGTGTGGCTAACCAAACAGCAGCAAAATCGCGAGGCGGTCAGCGTCTTACGCCAGGCGATCGGCAGCTCTTACGCTCGCGGCGTGCGCAATCCCTACACGCTGCCGCTGCTCACCTGGGTGGTCACGGCTCTGCGCAGCGAGGCGAAGCGATGCAGCCCCTACGCGCCGCGGCGGCGACGTCGCGTGCTCCGCGAGGCCCGCCGGGCCGCCCGCCGCGCAATCCGCGCCGCCTGGGTTTGCAAGAACGATCTGCCGCGTGCCCTGCGAGAGAGCGCATTGATCGACTCGATGCGCGGTCGCCAGCGTCAAGCGCGCCGCAAGCTCTTGCGCAGTCTGGTGCTGGCGCGCCGCCAACGCGCGCGATACGAGTTTGCGCTGTCTCTCATCGCCTACGGCAAGATCGGCCAGGAAGCGGGTTGGAACGACGCCGAGAAGCGTCGCCGCACGGGATTGCGCCTGCAGGAACAACTGGAGTTGCCGCTCCACGAGAAGAATCAGTCGTCGGGCTCCCCGGAAGAGACCGCCTCGCTGTCGCTGATTGACCGGTTCGACACGGTGCTGTCATCGGGGCGCCGTATCGCCTCGGCGCTGCAGGAGCAGTCGATCTACGACCAGACGCGGTGTGCCGCACTGCGATTGCTTCGCGGCCAGCGGTGCATCATCTGGGCGGTTCAAACGCAGGGGGGCGCGGATCAATGGCAACAACTCACCGGCGACCCGGCCGCGGACGCCGAGCAGCAACTCGCCGCGCGTTGCCTGGAGACGTTTCGGCGTCGCGGGGCCAGTCCCCTCGACGTGGCCGCGGAGCTGCCGGACGAAGTCATCGCCGGATCGCATTTGGCGGCCCCGGTCTTGGTACGCGGCGAGATTCGCGGCGTGTTGATGGTCTCGCACGGCGAGTTGACCGGGCTGTTCGGCGACGACGAGCTGCGTTTGGCGGCCTTCGTGTCAACGATCGCCGGCGCCGCATTGGAGAACGCCGCCGGCTTCCGAGAATTGCAGGAATTGAACCTGACATTGGAAGAGCGGGTCGCCGAACGCACCGCCGCCGCTGAGTCCAAGGCCCGCGAGTTGGCCGAGTCGTACGACGAACTCAAACGCGTCGCCGACGAGCTGAAGGTCAAAGAGGAACAACTGCGGGTCGCCAAGATTGCCGCCGAAGCCGCCAGCAGCGCCAAGAGCCAGTTCTTGGCGACGATGAGCCACGAAATTCGCACGCCGATGAACGGCATCCTCGGCATGGCCGAGCTGGCGCTGCGGTCCTCGCTGACGCCCCAACTGCAGACTTACATCGAAACGATCAAGCAGTCAGGCCAATCGCTGCTGATGCTGTTGAACGACGTGCTCGACCTGTCGAAGATCGAAGCCGGCAAAATGGAGTTGGAAGACATCGACTTCGATCTGCGGCAAGTCGTCGGCGACGCGGTGAAGCTGATGTCCGCCGCCGCGGCCAATAAGGGTTTGGAGCTGTTCTGCGACGTGGCCGCCCGCACGCCCCCGACTGTGCTGGGCGACCCCAGCCGCTTGCGGCAAATCATCGTCAACCTGGTGGGCAACGCCATCAAGTTCACCGACGAGGGCGAAGTCAAGACGTCGGTGCAACTCGTCCCCAAGCTGCGCGGCGCCGTGCTGCGGTTTGCAGTGACCGACACCGGACCGGGCATACCCGAGGACAAGCAGCAGCACGTCTTCGGCGCGTTCCAACAAAGCGACGGGTCGACCACCCGCAAGTACGGCGGCACGGGGCTGGGTCTGTCGATCTCGTCCGAGCTGGTGGAACTGATGGGCGGCACGATCTGGCTGGAGAGCGAGGTGGGCGTCGGCTCCAGCTTCCTGTTCGAGATCCCGCTCCGCACGCCCGACGGCCAATTGTCGATGAAACCCGCCGACGAGTCGCTGGCAGACGCCGCGGCGGTTGCGTTCAGCGCCAACGCCTCCGGATTGGCGTTGTACGCCGGCGCCCTGGAATCAGCCGGCGCCAACGTCGCGGCGTGCGACGCGTGTGACGAGTTGGCGACCATCTCCGGCGAGCATGGCGATTCCCAAACACGCCTGGCTGTGATCGACTTGGCCTGCGACGAGACGCTACGGCGGCAGACAATCGCCACGTGGCAGCCGCTGGCCGATGCCCACGGCTGGAAGACGATCTGGCTGGCGCCAATCGACTGGCTGAGCGATGAAGCCGCCGAGTTGGCGGGCACGATTCTCACCAAACCGATCCTGGGCGAGCAATTGGCCGCCGCAGCCCGCCGACTGCTGTGCAGCATCGAGGACGAAACGGCCGGCGACGCCGCCGAGGCGTCGAAGCAAGCGGCGCGCAAACTGCGGATCCTGCTGGTCGACGACAGCCCAATCAATCAGCAGGTCGGAGCCGGACTGCTGGCCACATTGGGACACGAGGTCGTCACAGCCGACGACGGCGCCCAAGCGGTCGACGCCGTGCGACGCCAGCCGTTCGACATCGTGCTGATGGACCTGGAAATGCCCGTGATGGACGGCTTCGAAGCGACGCGAACAATGCGCGCAGACAAAGACCCGGTGATCGCTCAACTGCCCATCGTCGCGATGACGGCGCACGCCGTGGGCGCCGTGCAGCACAAGTGCGCCGACGCAGGCATGTGCGCGTGCCTGACCAAGCCGTTCAAGCCGGAAGAGCTCTTCGCCAAGCTGGACGAACTGACCGCCCAGGCAGCCGCGGCAGCGGATGCATCAACCGCCGAGGTCGGCTAAATGTCGATGCTCAGTACTTCACCGTGAAGCCCGCCGAGAGGGCGTCGGCCGACACGGTGCTGGTAACCGAGGAACCCGGCACCGCTCCCACGCCAGGCAGCACGAACGGCCCGGTCTGTTGGGCCTCGAACGCGTGCAGGTAGGCCACGTTCAAGCTGGCGTTCCGCGCCACTTGCAGCGAGGCGCCAACCGAGATGATGTGCTCCAGAATCAACGGCGAGGCGACGTTGAAGAACGTGTTGGTTTCGCTGATCGGGTTCTCCTGGTAGCTGTAGCCGAGCCGCAACTTCAGCCGCTCGGTCGCGTCCAGTTCCACGGCGGTGGCGACCGAGGCGATGTTGCTCCACCCCAGGCCCGTGGCGGCGCCAAAGGCGTCGTAAGTCGCCGCGCCGAAGCCATCGGTGTTCTTGTAGTCGACGTACCGCGCATCAAGCGCCCACAGCAAGCCGTCGGTCACGTTGCACGAGCACCCGACCGAGATGATCATCGGCATATCCAGCGCAAGCTTGTCGAGCCGCGGGGCGCCCACCTCGTCGGTGGTGAAGAACCGATAGTCTTCGAACCACGTCGGCGATTTGATCGACGCCCCGAACGCCCAACTGCTTTGCGGGTCGTAGTAGACGCCCAATTGCACGGCGCCGCCGTAGTGGTAGCGGCCGCCCAGGCCCGAGCGGTAGGTGAACGAGGTGTCGCTGTTGGCGTCGTCGGGCGCAGCCAGAAACAGCGGAGTCGCGTCGAGCGTGCCCAACGCCAGAATCGGCGAGACGCCCACCGACAGTTCCGGCGTCAGTTGCACCGCGACGGCGGGGGCGACTTCGAACACTTGCAACTCGGCGAACACGCGTCCCAGGCCGTTCGGCTGCGGCAGCAGCACGGGATTGCTGACGCTGGACGGATAGTTGGCCTTGAACCCCGCCACGCCGTACATGCCCAAGCCGTAGGTGACGGCGCTGTCTTTGTTTTGATGGACCCAGCCCACCGAGGGGATCATCGTCGCCCCGGGCTCGCCGTCGGTGGAACCGCTGACCGGCCCAATCGGCCAGGTCGAGGCGACGCTCTCGGTCAGCAGCAGCAACTCGGCGCCAACGGACACCTCCGAGCAGTGAAAGGCCGACATCGTCGCCGGGTTGCGATAGATCGCGCCGGCGGCATCCACCGGAGCGGCCGTCGCCACGCCCGCCATGGCTCGATTCACCGTGCCTACGCCCTGCAGGTACAACCCCTGCGCACCGGCGACGCCAGGAACGCTCGCGACGGCAAGCAGGGCAAGCAACAGCAACCGACGGCAAGATTTCGCGGCAGACATGGCGCACTCCGATTCTCGTGGCAGGCGGCACGTGCGGTCCCCCGAACTACAGGGATTCCGCAGCCTGTAGCGGATGTATCGGCGAAAATCGGGCGAAAGACTGGCGATTTCAGGACGCCCGACCCCGCGCCGCCCCGCGCACCGCCGGCAGAATCAGCAGAGTCGCCCCAGCTTAACGCGATCGTGGCTCAAGAGGCCCCGACGTCGCGCGGCTCAGCAGCCGTGGCGGAGGTCGCCAGATACAAGACGAGCCCCACGACCATCACGCCGGCGGGGATCAGCACGATCCACAGTTTCCCCAGCACGTTCGCTGCGTAACTCACGCTGCTGAAGATCAGGTAGCCGCATACCGCGGCGAACAGCAGAGTCGGCAATGGATACGCCGTCACGCGGTACGGTCGCGGCGCGGCGGGGTCGCGCCGCCGCAGCACGATGACCGCCAGGGTGGTCGCCAAGTAGAACGAGTAGACCGCCGGAGCCGTGTACAGAATCGTCTCGACAAAGTCGTCCAACAGTGCGATCAGGGCCACGGCGATCGCGGCCTGCACCAACAGAGCGCGGACCGGCGCCTCGGCCCGCGCCGACCACGAGCCGAGCCCGCGGAACAGGCGATGGTCGGCGCCCACGGCGTACGAGATCCGCGCCCCGGTGAACACCAAGCCGCTGACGGCGCCCAACGCCGAAATGCACACCAGCGCAGCAATCAACCGTCCGCCGATTTCCGGAAAGGCGCCGCTCATCGCATCGACCGCCACAGCCTCGCTGCCGGCGACGCCTTGGTAGCCCAGCGAGAACAGGAACGCGCCGTTGAGCGCGACATACAACAGCGTCGTCGCGGCGATCCCCGCGACCAGCGCCCGCAGCACGTTGCGGCCCGGGTCCTTCAATTCGGCGGCGACGTACGCTACTTCGTTCCAGCCGCCAAAGCAAAACAGCACGAGAATCAACGCGACGCTCGTCGGCAATGGTTCAATTTCGACCGCTTCGCCCATGCCGACCGGCGCGGCAAGTGCGACCACGGCAATGGCAACCATTCCCAAGGCCTTGACGGTCGTCAGCAGGTTCTGCGTCCACTTGCCCTGCCGCACGCCGGCCACGTTGACGGCCGTCAGCGCGATCACCGCGGCCGCGGCGTAGGCCTGCTGCGGCGTGAACCAACTCGCCCCCAGGTGCGGCTCGTAGATTGTGCGGGCGTACGTGGCGAACGCAAACGCCATCACGACGATGTCGCCGGGCCGGACGATGGCCAACTGCAGCCAGCCAAACAGGAAGCCCGCCCACTTGCCATACGCCCGGCTCAGGTAAACGTAGTCGCCGCCGGCGTGCGGGTAGGCGGCGCCCAACTCGGCGTAACCCGCGGCGCCGCACAGCGACAACAACCCGCCCAGCACCCACAGCCCCAGCGCACCCCACCACGTGGCCCCGCCCTTGGCGATGTCGGGCGCCATCTGGTAGACGCCGGCCCCGACGATGATGCCCACGATCAAGCACGTGGAGTCAAACAGCGTCAGTTGCCGCGTGGGCGCCGGCGGGGCGGACGGGTCGGACACCAACGAGACCTTTCGCGCAGCGAGACAAGTTCTGTCACATCAGCACTCGTTCTAACGCTTTTTCAAAGTCACGCCGACCCCCGTGCCCTCCTTCAGCAAGATCAACGTTTCCAACTGCGGATCTTCCGTGATCGCAGTCACGAACCGCCGGTCGGCTTGCCGGGTGTTCATGTTGTGGGCAATCACTAATCCGCCGGGCCGCACCAACGGCAACAGTTGCTCAAGGTAGTCGACGTAGCCTTCCTTGTCGGCGTCAAGAAACAAAATGTCAATCGCTTCGCCCTGGCTGGCGTCGATGAACAACGGGTCGGCGGGATCCATGTAGCGCGCGACCGTTTGGTGGGCGTCGCCCATGACGAGCGTAACGATGTCGTCGACGCCCGCCTTGCGGAAGTTCTCCGTCGCGACCGCCGCGCGACCATCGTCGATTTCATGCGTCGAGATATGGCCGCCGGTGGCCTTCAGCGCCAGGGCGAACCACACGGCCGACTCGCCCGTCGACGTGCCGATCTCCACAATTCGCTGCGCGTCGATCGTCTCGGCCAGCAGCCGCAGCAGCCGGCCGTCGGTGTTCGAGACGTTGGCGAACCCAGGACCGGCCTGCATTTGCGCGATCGTCGCGAGAATCTCTCTCTCCACGTCGTTCTTAGCGAGCGACTGCTTCTGCAGCTCGCCGGCGGCCGCGGTTTGGGGCGGGCGACCGGGTCCGCGCTGTCCCTGACCGGCGCCGCCGCGGCCAGTTCGTCCTTGGCGCGCCGGCAGCGCCGCGAGCAATTCGGCACCGCTCACTTGGCCGTCGCCGTCACCGTCGAGCGCCTTGAGCTTCTCCGTCGCCGCCGCGACCTCTGCGGCCGAGAGCGCGCCGTCCCCATCGGCGTCGAACACCTGCATCAACGGGTTGAATCGACCCGGACGTCCGCCGCCGGGCGGCTGCGCCCAAACCGATGTGGTCAGCAGAGCTGCCGCTGCGACGACCGCCAGGCTCGTTGTCAGAGAGGATTTCATGAGTGTGCTCCTTCTTCGCCAAGCGAACGGTGAGATGAGAGGCTGCTGCAGCGGCCGTCGCGAGGGAGCGATGGCCATTCCGGGGCCAACCCCGCTGCACTGCCGAGGTTCCGTGCCTGCGCGCAGAAGAGGCTCGCCAACCGTGAAGCAGCTCACGCCGCATAATAAGCGAGCATCAGCAGCCGCTGCAGTGTGCGAGTTCGCACGGCTGCAAGGCTCTGCTGGCGACTCCAGCACGCTGGCGAAGTACAGCAATCGCGCGTGCCACGGCTCTGCGAGCCGTGCGCAGCGGGGAAATGTTCGGCTCTTCGCACGGCTCGCAGAGCCGTGGCACGAGAATCATGACAGCTGTCTAGTCGCCACGAATCGCCGTGCGCTCCTCCACGTAGTCAGCGACATGGTTCAGCACGCACGCCGCCACGTCGACTTGGGCGACCGCCGACAGCGCTCGCCACCCGGGCGACGCGTTCACTTCCAGTGCGTACAGCTGACCATCCTCTCCCGGCAGCAGGTCCACGCCCGCCACGCTCGCCCCGACCGCCGCCGCGGCGCGACGGGCCGCGGAGGCCAACTCCGGCGTCACATCGAGCGGCCCACCCGTGCCGCCGCAACTGATGTTTGATCGCCAATCGTCGTGGTTGGTGCGCTGCATGCCCCACACTTCGTCGCCCACAACCAGCAACCGAAAGTCGCGCCCCGCATGGGGGACGAACTGCTGCAGGTAGATCAGCGAGCCAAACCGCGCCAGCGACGTAAACGCCCGCACCGCCAACACGCGATCGGTCAGTCGCACCAGCCCGCGCCCCTCGGCGCCGTACACCGGCTTGACGACCGCGTCGCCGCCCAGGCGGTCGAACGCGGCCAACGCGTCGTCGACCGTCTGGCAGGCGAACGTGCGAGGCACGAGCAGCCCGGCGCCGGCCAGCAGCGCGGTGGTCAGGTATTTGTCGATCGCGGCCTCCACGGCCCGCGGCGGATTGATCACCGGCACGCCCGCCGCCTCCAACCGGGCCAACGCGTTCATGCGGAAAATGATCGGTTCGAGCGCGGCCGGCGGCATCGAGCGGACCAGCGCCGCATCAAACCCATTCAGCAACGCGTCGCCGCTGCGCAGTTCCGCGCCAGCGCTGCCCACGGTCGCCATGAGTTGCTCGTACGCGACTGGCGTCAGTTGGTGTGCAGCGCCCGCGGCACGGAGCAGGTCGCGATAATGCCAACTGGTCGGCGACGCGAACACGGCGATGTTCATGACGCTTCGCCGAACGACCGGGCCAGCACTTCGGCGTTCAACTCGCCGCCGCGGAAGGTGCGGCCCGTGGTCAGGTTGATCAGCGTCACCTGCGCGGGGCTGAACAGCAGCGGATCGACCTGGTAAAAGTCGCCGCCATGCGCGGCGAGCACTTCGGCGAACGGCCGGCCGTAGTCGCGTGACGCGTTGCTGGGCAACTCCGCCGCCAGTTCGGCCAGCGCGTCGTCGTCGCCACGCAAGTGCAGCGTGACGCTGCCGCCGTACAGGATGGCGTCGTTGGTGCGACCGATCGCCGCCAGATCGTCGGCCGCGGGGGGCGGCAATGGGGCGCAACCCCAGCCGCTCTCGATCGCCGTCAGGTCGGCGCCCAACTCGTGCAATTTGTGCATGGCCGTCTCGACGCTGCGCGCGACCACCTGCACGGTCCCCGCCAGGCTGCGCGTCGACGCCACCAGCAGGGTGAGCGCGGCCGGCGGCACTCCGCATTTCTCCGCGATCGTCGCGGCCACGTCATCGCCGGGCAGCGCGGACGCTTCCAGCACGCCGACGCAGGCGTCGGGCGACTCGCGATAGCCGAGGTGCTCGAACAATGGCTCCCGCGCCGCGGCGGCGCGCATCGGCCCCGAGCCCATCGCAAAATAGTCGTCGCCCTTGATCTCCCAGCCGGCGTACTGGGCGGCCATGCACGCCAGGCGCGGATGATCGGTGTGAACCACGACGGCCGGTCGGACGCCGCGGTGTTCTTGCATAAGCGGCCCAAGCTCCACGTGCCCCATATCGGCCAAGCACGCGCGAGCCAGCAGCACCCCGGCCGCCAAACCGCCGGGGGACCTCACGCCGCAGTCGACCACTGTGGCCCCGCCAGGCAGCGTCGTGGTTTGCACGCGGTAGCGCGCAGGATCAGCCACCAACTGGCGAACAACGGCGGCGGCGCGGTCGTTGAGATTCACGATAAGCAGGGCAGGGCGAAGCGGCTGGCGAATGCTTCACGATACTTGCCCCGCTGACGCTTGCCTATCCTCGCCGCGGCGGGGCCAGAAGAGCGTCGCCATTCGAATGTGCCACTGCTGGCTCGACCAGCAGTGGGCGCCTGGCGCCCGCTTCGCACTGCTGGACAAGCCAGCAGTGGCACGCAAAAAGAACTACTTTGCAGTTCTCCTGCCTGGGACCGACCGCGGGGCGCCTGCGGCAATCACCGCTTGATCTTCTCGGACAAACCGCCGATCTTCGTGGCCGCGCCCTTCAGCGGCCCCGGCAGGACGATGCCCCCCGGCAGCGTGGCCCCCGCCGGCGGCTGCCCGCCGGTGAGCGCGTCGACTTGAGCGAGCAACTCCTGATGCTCGCCTAGCTTTGCCAGCAGTTCCTGCTGCGCCGCCTGCCGCTTGGCCTCCAACTTGGCCAACTGTTGGTCGACCTTGTCTTGCGCCTTGGCGAGCGTGCGGTCAGCCTTCTCTTTCAAGTAGCCGCGAAACGCCCCGTTGAACCCGGCGGCCAGGTCAGGCCCCAGGTTCGAAGTGAGCGTCAGTTGCGGCCGCTGCATCGTGCCGGCAACCACCAAGTTGGCCTCGAAGTGATCCACCGCGGCGAGCGACTTGTTCAGGGCTTCGTCGAGGCGTGCGTCGCCCAGCGCCGCCATCGACGCGGTGAGCTGGGTCGCCTGCTGGGCAAACACAATTGTGCCCTCGACGTTATCGTCGACCAGTTCCAGATGCGCGGTCACCGCGGCCGCGCTGGGCGCCACGCTCACGGCCAACTTGTCGGCTTTGCCGAGTTGCCGCCCCGGCACCGGCAGTTGCGGGCAAGCGAACTGGAGCGAGTCGCGCGGCGTCTCGTCCCGACGATCACAGGTGACGTCCAACGTGCAGGCCAACGCCCCAGAACCGGAGAGCTGCAACTGCAGCGGCTCCTCGTGCAGCGTGGGCTGGTTCGTCAAGTTGGTCAGCAGGCCGGCCAACTCCAGCGGCTGTCCGTGCAGCCGCGCCTGGCCCAGCAACTCCACCTGCCGCACCAGCACCTGCGGACGCGGACGGTCGACGAACGCCACGTTCACGCCGCGCGATTGCGACGCGACATCCGGTTTCTTGCTCGGCACGAGCGCGCGGGCCCGATGAATCCAGCGGAGCGTCGCGGCCAGATAGCCGCCCGCTTCCTCGCCCAGCAGGTACTGGGAGAGTTGGGCGCCGTTGATGGTGTCGGCCTTCAGATGCTCGCGCAAGAACTGCTCGTCGTGGCGGCGGGCGGCGTCGACGGCCTGGCGATCCGCCTCGGCCTGCTGCGGCAACTCGGCCAGCCGCTTTTGCAGCGCGGCGGCATCGGCGTGCATTTTCGTGAGATCAGCGGCGAGCTGCTGCAGCTTGTCAAGGTTCCGCAGCGGGTTCTTGCGGGCCTCGCGAAACGCCGTTTCGATTTGCTTGCCCTGCGCCTGCAGCGCGTCGACCGCGGCGCGCAGCTCGTCGTACTGTTTCGGCCACCGCTCCTCCAGCTCCTTGGCCACGCGCGGCGTCTGCAGACTGGATTTCAGGTCATCCTCCAAGCGACCCGACATGTTGTCGAGCCACGCGGCGCCCCGCGCTTCGGCGGCCTGCACCAGCGGGTCGAACATCGACGGACCGGCCTCGGCCTCGTCGGGTTCCACGTCAGGCAGCGCGCCGGAGGTCGTCCGCTCGCCGTCGAATCGAATCCCCGCCACGCGGCCGTCGGTGACCAGCAGGCGGCCGCGGGTCAGTTCCGCGACGTCAATGACCAGCTTCGCCTCCTGGGCGCTGAGCAGGTTGCGCATCGGCCGCGACGGGTTGGCCGCCGCCACGTCGCGCAGCGTCAACTCGCCGGACAGCAGAGCCGTGTCGAGGTCGCCGATTTCGACCCGCGCACCCAGGGCCGCTTCGCCGCTGGAAGTGATCGCCCACCGTAGAGCCGAGTCCAGCCCGAACCGCACCGTCGCCACGACTATCAGCAGCAGCGCAAGCCGGGGAGCGACGTACCCCCAGCGCACCAGACCCGGCTTCTTGGCCTTCTTTTGTTTGGACTTGGCGGAGGAGGAGGTCGCCGCGTCGGCCGTGGCGGACGCGGCCGCGGCTGGGTCGTTCAACCCTGCAGCCCCAGTTGGGCCCCGATCTCCGCCCCCTTCAGCCAGCGAATCACCCGGTAACCCAGCAGCCATTTCGCAATCCTCGGTCGAATCTTCGCGGCCGCATGCCAAGCGGCCAGATAAGCGGGGTACAGAAGGTACAGCCCGATCAGCAGTTGTCCCAAGACCACCGTATTGGTCAGCCCGGTGAGCGGCCCCAGCGGCATCTGATAGATCGCCGCAAACGTCGACTGCAGCGCCGGCGCCGACAGCAATGACGAACCCACCGCATGAGCGAACCCGTCCCACAAAGGCGCCAGCAAGCTGAACAGTCCCACAGCCAGCAGCCCGGCTGACTTGTTCACAGCCAGCCCGAACAGCAACATGCCCAGCACAATCGCCAGGATATTGCCCTTGGGCAGCATGCCCACGAGCATCCCCAGGGTGAATCCCCACGCAACCCGCCGCGGCGAGTCGTCGCCAATGAGCGATTGAGCAAACAGTCGCAACGGCCGCAGCAAGTAGTCGAGCATGATCTGCTAGCACGCGAAGAGGAGACAGCGCCTCGCCCGGAAACGACAAGGCAGACGCGCTGAAATATCGGCGCGCCGGCGCCCGTTTCTCCACCCGAACCCGCAAAGCCGCGACCGGTGGTCGCGGAAACGGGTCTGCTGGCAATTGGCGGCTTCGACGGAGAGAGCACGCCGCATTCCGCGACCAGCGGTCGCGGCTTTATGGGCTTTTGAGAAACTCGACGAGGTCGGCAATTTCCTCGCCGGTGAGCGTGTTCAGCAGACCTGTGGGCATGGGCGAGACTTCCGACGGGCGCTGGTCGTCGATCTCGTCCCGCGGGATCGCCGTGTATTGGTAGGGGTTCATCGGATCCGCGGCGACCATCAACTGGTCGCCGTCGAGATTGCCCACGCGCCCCACAACGGCCATGCCGTTGACCATGAACAGTGTCTGTTGGTACTGGTCGGAGATTGCGTAACTCGGCTCGATCATCGATCGCATCAAATCGGTCAGCGAGAACCGCTGCGCCGCGCCGTCCAGTTGCGGCCCGACCGCTGCGCCTTCGCCGCCGATGGCGTGGCACTGAAAGCACTGCGCGGCGCCAAACAGCTTGCGGCCGTTCTCGCGATCGCGAGGCTGCGGAGCCGCTTCGATCGCCGCGACGGCGTCCTCGACCGTCCACTCCTGCACAAAGGGCCGCGGCTCGCCGGTCGTGAAACTGCTGCTCGGCACGAACGCCCGATCGAGATACTGCCGCAGGGTGCGTTGCTCGGCGGCGGTCAGCGTGGTGATGAACCGCTTGCGGATGTCTTCCAGCGAGCGAAAGCTCCCGGCGGTGGCTTGGCCGGCGGCGTTGTCGAACCACTCCAACACGGCGCGCCGCTGGGCGATCGTCCAGCCGCTGCTGATCACGCTCAGCGGACGCACGGCGGCCACGCCCTCGCCATAGGTGGTCGAGGAGGCCAGCATCTCCAACAGCCGCGGCAAGATGTCGGGCGCCTGCAACTCGGTCAGCAGCGTGGCAAGTTCCTGGTTGAGTTGCCGCTGCTCGGCGGGGAAACGGGGGTTAAGCCACGCGATCAGTTGCTGCCGCACGGCGGCGGCTGGTTCCAGTCGCATGACGCCCAACGCCGCGGTGCGCACGACGTCGCGCCGATCAGCCACCGGCAGGTCGTCCCACGGCAGCCGCGTCAGCGACGCAGTCCACACCTTCGCCAGCGCCGGGCTGCCGACGCGCGCAAGCGCCGCCAGCGCAGCGATCCGGCAGCGCGGATCCGGCTCGTTCAGCGCCCGCTCGCCCCAGGCTTCGATCGGCTGATGCTCCAGCGCAATCCGGGCCGCGGAGCGCAGAACGGGGTCCTCGCTCGCCAGGTGCGGCCACAGTTTCTCCACGGCCGCCGGATCGGGCCCGGCGTGAAATGCCTCCAACTCGTGGCGCAGGGCACGGGCTTTCTCGGCCGCAACACGCTTCTGCAACTCGCCCACTGTGTATCGCTTTCCCGTCGAGCCGCCGGGATGCCAAATTCGATAAACCGCCGACTGACTCTTGCGACCGCCAACGACCACGTACAGCGCGCCGTCCTGCGGCCGCACGACCAGATCGGTCACGGCCAGCGGCGTGCCGGTGGAAAATGTTTCGACCTCGCCGCCGTAGCCAGCCCCCTCGGGCCGCAGGTGGATCGCGTAGATCTTCCCGAGCGCCCAATCGCCGGCGAACATCGCCCGATCGTACGGCGCAGGGAATTTGGTCCCGGCGCCAAACGTGATCCCCGTGGGCGAGCCCGGCCCCACGTTCACGGCCGCGGGAAGCGAATCAATTGCATGTTCATCCCACTTGCCGTCAGCGTCGCGCCAACCAAAGTCGACCCCACTGGGCACATGACACACCCGTGTCGGCCGGTACCAGGGCATGCCATTGTCGCCCTCCGCGTCGGCGTCGAAGGTGAATAGCTCGCCATCTTCGTTAAACGCAATGTCGTACTCGTTGCGGAAACCGACCGCGACCAGTTGCAGCTCCTCGGTTTCCAGATCGATGCGGCCAATCCAGCCGCCCGGCACGCGCGGCGGTTGCGAGGCGATTTCCACGGCAAACAGCGGCGGCAGCAGCCGATCGTCGCGCCAGTGGTTGGGAACCAGCGTGCCGTCCAACAGCGGCAAGCGCGTCTGATTCCCGCTGCAAACGTACAACGACTTCCCGTCGGGCGAGGCGATCACCGCGTGCGGCCCATGCTCGCCCAGTCCCTGCCACACGCGCAGTTGCTCGACGCGGTCGTATTGGTCGTCGTCGTCCGTGTCGGTCAGCCGATACAAGCCCGACGTGATGGCGCCCCGCATGCCGTTGAGCATCACGTACAGATGGCCCTGGTGCACCAGCAGCCCCTGGGCCATGCCGACCGCCAGGGGGATCTTTTCCACTTTGGTCTGCGAGGCCGGCTTGCCCAGCGGCGCGGGCGTCAGGCGGTACAGCGCTCCTTCCTGATCGCTGGCAATCAGGCGGCCGCGCTCGTCGACGGTCATCGACACCCACGAACCCTGGTCGGCCAGTGCTGGCTGGTAAACCAGCTCCGCGCGGAACCCCTCCGGCACCTGCAGCGGTGAATCGCCAGTCGCGGCATGCAGAAGACTGGAAGGCACGCCCGCCGCCGCGAGAATCGCCGCCGCAATGGCCAGGGTGGAGAGGGGTCTTGAGACGAGTTTGGTGCAGTTCATCCTTCGATCGTAACCGCGGCCGCCGCCGAGGCAAAGCATGAGAGCCCCCGCGGCGACGCGGAGGGCGGCGCTGCCCCGGCGGACGCGCTTTGGCAATACCAAGCCGCATTTCGCCACGGAGCTTTCTCCGCGACCCCGCCGCAAGCGGCGGGGCTAAATCTTATGTGAAACGAACTATCTTATGTGAAACGAACTGCGCGCGATCCGCCGGCCGCGCGTAGCGATCGGCGGCGCTTGCACTAGAATAGGTGGATTGCCCGCCGTAGGTCGCTCCCGCTCGTCTGCCGAATCGCCCGCTGTCGATATGCCGCTGCTCAGTTCGCTTACTCGCCGCCCGCTGATTCTGCTTGCCGCGGCGTTGGGCCTGCTCGCCGCCTGGGCGGCCGCCGACTGGTACGCCGCCGAGCCGCCCAGCGTGCTGCAGTCGGCCACCTACGTCGGCCGCCAGTCGTGCATCACCTGCCACCAGGTCGAGTACGAGCAGTGGCTGGGGTCGGACCACGACCGCGCCATGGAAACCGCCACGGACGAAACCGTGCTGGGCGACTTCAACGACGCGACTTTCGTGCGGCACAACATCGAAACGCGGTTCTACCGCGACGGTGAGAAGTACATGGTCCGCACCGAAGGACCCGACGGCGAGTATCACGACTACCACGTCAAATACACGTTCGGCATCCGCCCGCTGCAGCAATACATGGTCGAGTTCCCCGACGGGCGGATCCAGGTGCTGCGCGAGTCGTGGGACGTCGACCGCCAGCAGTGGTTCTTTGTCACGCCCGACGACGTCCCCGAGGCTCGCATCGAGCCGGGCGACCCGCTGCATTGGACCGGGCTGGCGCAGAACTGGAACACGATGTGCGCCGAGTGCCACACGACCGACTACCACAAGAACTACGATTTCGCGAAAGACGAGTACCACTCGACATACAAAGAAATCGACGTGAGCTGCGAAATGTGCCACGGCCCGGGCAGCGTGCACGTGCAACTGGCCGAGTCGCGCGGGCTGTTCTGGGACCGCAACGTCGGTTACGGCCTGGTCAACACGCTCAAGGGCAGCTCCAACGCCCACCAGGTCGACACGTGCGCCCCGTGCCATTCCCGCCGCGCGCAGATCCACCCCGACTGGCACGCGGGCGACAGCTACTTCGATCACTTCGAGCCGCAATTGCTGGAAGCCGGGCTGTATCACGCCGACGGGCAGATCCTGGACGAGGTGTACGTCTACGGCTCGTTTCTGCAGAGCAAGATGTACCACAAAGACGTCCGCTGCAGCGACTGCCACGATCCGCACTCGCTGAAGCTGAAGTACGAGGGGAATCGGCTTTGTGCGCAGTGCCATCAGCCGGGCATCTACGACACGCCCAACCACCATCGGCACGTCAACTCGGTCGACGGGACCCCCGAAACGCTGTGCGTGAACTGCCACATGACGGGCCGCACCTACATGAACATCGATTTCCGCCGCGACCACAGCTTCCGCGTGCCGCGGCCGGATATCTCGGCGGCGATCGGCACGCCCAACGCCTGCAACGGCTGTCACGACACGCCGGAAGAAGATGCCGAGTGGGCCGCCGCGCAGGTGCGCGAGTGGTACGGCGATAAGCGGCCCGACGACCCGCGCTGGGCGGCGGCGATCGACGCCGGCCGCCGCGCCGACCCCGAGGGCGAGCGGTTGCTGCGCGACGTAATCGACGACCGCGACATGCCGGCGATCGTGCGGGCCACCGCCATCGAGTTGCTGGCTCAGTACGCGGGGCCAGAGAACCTCAAGCTGTTGAACAAGTCGCTCGACGATCGCAGCCCAATGGTCCGCGGGGCGGCCGTGCGGCAGATTCCGTTGCCGCCCCCCGACACGCGCGGGCTCGATCCGGTGCAGCAGGCCGCCGCCAATCCGTGGAATCAAACTCGCGGCAGGTTCGTCAAAGAAGTGTCCCCGCTGTTGGACGACCACGCCCGGTCGGTGCGTCTGGCCGCCGCCAATCGGTTGATCGACGCCGCGGATGAGCTGACCAATTCGGGGTTCCGCTCGGCGCTGGACGAAGCCATCGCCGAGTTCCGCGAGGCTCAGCAAATGCACCTGGATCGGGCGCCAGCGCACTTGAGCCTGGCCGGCCTGGCGACGCGGTTGGGCGACTTGCCGGCCGCGATTCGGTCGCTGCGCAACGCGATTGAGCGCGAGCCGTACCTGACCGGTCCGCGGGGCGAGCTGGCGCGGCTGCTCGATGTGAACCAGCAGGACCCCCAGGAGGCTCGCGAGCTTCGGCAGCAGGAGGCCGACTTGCTGGCGCGCGACGCCACGCTGCTTCCCAACGATCCCGGCCCACACTACCGCCGCGGCATGCTGCTGTATCTGCTGGGCGAGTTGGACGACGCCCGCCGCGAACTGGTCGAGGCCTGCCGACTGGGCCCGAACGACTATCAGAACTGGATGGCCCTGGCGTTGATTTGCGAGCGGCAAGAACGGTGGCGAGAAGCCATCTCCGCCCTGGAGCGGATGGTCCAACTGCAGCCGGAGAACCCCGCCGCGGGGTTGATCTACCAGCGGATTCAGCAGACGCTTGCCCAGCAACGGGCTGAGCAACCGCCGCCCGACGAGGAATCAAGCCAGTGACCGGGCCCGGCGGTATACGGGTCGCACTGGCCAGCGCCACGGGGAGAGTGTCTCGCCAACGCGCCCCCTTCTGGCCGCTTTGAGACCAAGGACCGCGACCGGCTGTTCTTCCATGAAACGGGGGCTGACGCCCCCCGCTCGCCCGTTTCAAACGGGATTGTCTGCTCCGCTGACGGCATGGCTCCCCGGCCGGTCGGTTGATATACTGCCCATCTACCCTGCCACCCCTGCCGCAGTCTCGGCCGCTCTCCCATGCCTCCCACTTCGCCAACCATGAGCGAAGCACTCCCCGACGCACCGCCACCCAAGCCGCAGCGCGAAAAGCGCGGTGTCCCCAGCGGTTTGTGGCTGCGCTGCGACGGCTGCGGTGCCACGGTGTTCCGCAAGTCGTGCGACGAAAATCTCAACTGCTGCCCCGAGTGCGATCACCACATGTACATGAGCGCCCGCGACCGGGTTGCTTCGGTGCTCGACGCGGGGACGTTCGAGGAGTGGGACACCAACATCACGGCCGTCGATCCGCTGGAATTCTCGGACAAGAAGAAGTACAGCGAACGGCTGGTCGCCGAGCAGAAACGTACCGGCTTGAAGGACGCGATCCTGACCGGCTCGGGCATGATCCGCGCCCGCCGCGTGGCGTTCGCCGTGACCGACTCGGCGTTCATCATGGGCAGCATGGGCTCGGTGGTCGGCGAGCGGCTCACCCGGCTGATCGAACGGGCCACGACCGACCGCTTACCGCTGATCATCGTCAGCGGCTCCGGCGGGGGCGCCCGCATGCACGAGGGCATTTTCTCGCTGATGCAGATGGCCAAGGTGTCGGCCGCGCTGGCCCGCTACGACGCGGCCGGGGGGTTGTTCATCTCGGTGCTGACCAACCCCACCATGGGCGGCGTGGCGGCCAGCTTCGCCTCGCTGGGCGACGTCATTTTCGCCGAACCCAAGGCGCTGATCGGGTTCGCCGGCCCGCGCACCATCAAAGCCACGATTCGCATCGAACTGCCCGAGGGCTTCCAGACCAGCGAGTTCCTGCTGGAGCACGGCTACGTCGACCGCATCGTCCGCCGCCGCGAGATGAAGAGCGAAATCGCCCGGGTCATCGACTACTGCGGCAAGCGGTAGGTTCATTTCTGAACCGCCAAGGACGCCAAGAGCGCGAAGGTTTACTCGCCCTCGCGTCGCCGCCGCCACAGGGACAAGCCCGCGTAGGCCGTGGTCGCGCCGAGAAATGCAAACAGCCCGGCAGCCAGCAGGCGTCCCGCCCACCCGGGACCGCCGTCTCCGCCCTTCGGGAGAACGGACAGCATCGCCACCCAGATCAGAATGGCGGCGAGCAGAATCGCGCTGGCGGCTTGAATCGTTCGCATGGGCGCAATTGTATCGGTTTTGAACCCGGGCGGCTCCTTTTTTCGCCCTGGCCGAATTCCCTTGGCGCACTTGGCGTGCCTGGCGGTTCCATCTTCAGGCCGACAAGTTGCCTCGTTCTGGGGCCGTGCCTAGATTAGAGGTTTCCTCGGTTTCGCCCCGTCCTCGCTACCGCATCGCAACGCCCATGGGAATCGGCGGATTCTTCAAATCGCTGATGGAAGGCGGCAAGGTTGACATTGCCAGCCGGTTCGAGATCCTCCGCGAGGCGGTCTCGGGCACGATGAGCGATTTCAACATGGCCCGCGATCGCAAAACGGGCGAAATCATCGGCCTGAAGGTCCTCGACAAGGACAAGACCGACATGCTCGACCAGCGCTTTCGCGGGCTGAACAAGCCGAGCGAGGGCGAGATCTCGATGCTGTTCGATCACCCGCGGATCGTCAAAACGCTGTTCCACGGGCTCACCAACAAGGGCGAGCAGTTCCTGGTCATGGAGTTTCTGGACGGTCCCGGGCTCAACTCGCTGATCGTCGGCCGCAGCCCGCTGCTGGAAGGCAAACGGCTTCAACTGATGCGCGAGGCGGCCGAAGCGCTGCTGGTCGTCCATGAAGCTGGCTTCATCCACCGTGACGTCTGTCCGCGAAATTACGTCTGCAGCAAAGACGCCAAAGACCTCAAGCTGATTGATTTCGGCCTGACCGTGCCGGCGAAGAAAGAGTTTATGCAGCCGGGCATTCGCACCGGCACGCCCAACTACATGGCGCCCGAGGTCGTGCGCCGCAAGCCGACCGATCAGCGGCTCGACATCTTTGCCTTCGGCGTGTCGATGTACGAGCTGTTCTCGTTCGAGTTGCCCTGGGCCCGCGGCAGCGACGGCCTGGCGGCTATGACGCACGGGCAATCCAAGCCGCCGGCGCTGTCGAAGCTTTGCCCGTGGGTCGATCCCAAGATCGAAGCGGCCATTCACAAGTGCATGGAGGCCGAGCCGCAAAACCGCTACTCGTCAATGAAGCTGTTCCTCAACGCCATCCGCGGCGTGAAGAGCGAGCGGGCGGAGTAAACCGCCCGACGCCCGTCCCGCAAGTGCGCTTCCGCCGCCTCTCCAACCCAGGGTGACCGTCATGTTGGTCCGCGCTGTTGCCGCCGCGGTGCTGTCGGCCGTGTTGATGTTCTTCTGGGGGTTTGTTTACTGGGCCCTGCTGGGCGGCGGGGCGAAGACGCAGTCGCCGCTGCCCGTCGAGAAGCAACTCGATCTGTTAGCCGTGCTGCGGACATCTGGCATGGAAACCGGCATGTACATCTACCCGTTCCCCGCGGAGATGACCGACGAGGCGGCCACCGCCGAGTTCAATCGACAGCACGAAGAGGGGCCCGTCTTCCAACTGGCGTACCGCAAAGAGGGCGGGCCCGCGATGGACGGCGGCGCCATGGCCCTGGGATTCGCCAACATGGCGCTGATGGCCCTGCTGACTGCGGGGCTCACGGCAATGGTCGCCGGCAGCCTGCCGACGTTCGGCCGCCGGTTCGCCTTCGCAATGTTGATCCCGGTGATTGCTAGCTTATGGTCCAACCTGGGCGACGTGATTTGGTGGCTGCACCCGCTGCGCTACGCCGCGGGGAATATCCTCTACCAAGTCGTCGCCGGGGCGCTGATGGCTGTGGTCGTCGCGGTGCTGGTCAAGCCGCAGAGCGACGCTTCCACGGCATGAGTCGATGGCCTAGCTCAGCCGGTCAGTGAACACGCTGCAAATCCACCGAGCGCTCAGAAGGCGGCGGGGCGACGAAGGGGGTGGCTGGGGACGACCACCGGGAGCCCCCAGTTGAGCAATCGCTAAGCAACATGCCCTGGGGGCTCGCTTCGCTCGTCCCCAGCCACCCCGCCAGCAGCAGGAACGGCTCGCCGAAAGGATGCTGCTCAGCTCGCGGCGACCGCTTCTTGCTTCTTGGCCGCTTGCCGCTCTTTCCAGACTTCCTCGATCACCTCGGCGCCGACCAGGCCGTACAGCCGCGGGCGGGGCGGTTCGATCGACACGTCGACGTCTTCGTAGCTGAGCTGCGGATTCCCCTCGGCGTCGAAGTCGGCAATCGTGCTCTTGAGCCACTTGTCGTTCTTCGCGTTGAACGCGTCGCACCACTCTTCGGCCTGGCGGCGACGCTCGGCCGGGTCTTCGGAGTCGATGCCCGGCATCGAGAAGTCAGGTTTGTAGTGAGCCCCGCGACACTCGTCGCGGGCCAGGGCGCCCTGTAGGATCGCCTTGGCGATCGGGAACATGTCCAGCAGGCTCTTGGTGAACAACACGTTCTGGTTGGTCCAGTGCCCTGTGTCGGACAGCGAGCAGTTCTTCGCCCGCTCGCACAGGTCGTTGACCGTGCCGATGGCTTCCTTGAGCTGCTCGTTGCGGCGGACCACGGTGGCAGCCTTGGTCATCACGTCGCCCAGCTGCTGGTGGATAAGATACGGATTCTCGCGGCCGCCCTCGCGTTTGAGCAGCTCGTCGTGCTGCATCTGCTGCTTGGCCCGCTCTCCGCGGAGCAGTTGATCGTACTTCTCGTCGCCGGCCGAGTCGGGCAGCGAATTCATCATGTTCTGCACGCATGGGGCGACGAACAGCCCGGTGAAGATGCAGGACAACAACGAGTTGGCGCCCAGTCGGTTGCCGCCGTGGTACTGGTAGTCGCACTCGCCAATGGCGTAGAGCCCCGGCACGTTGGTCTGGTGATTGCGCGGCGAGCCGGGCATCAACCCGCCGTCGGCGGTGCGCTCGTAGTCGGCCCACAGGCCGCCCATCGAGTAATGCACCGCCGGGAAGATTTTCATGGGCTCGTCGCGGGGGTCGACGCCCTGGAACTTCTCGTAGATGTGCAGAATGCCGCCCAGCTTGCGGTCGAGTTCCTCGCGGGAGATGTGCGTCAGATCGAGATATACGCACTGGCGATCGCTCTCGACGCTCAGCCCGTCGTTGACGCACACGTCGAAAATCTCGCGAGTGGCGATATCGCGGGGCACGAGGTTGCCGTAGGCGGGGTAGCGCTCTTCGAGGAAGTAGTACCGCTCGCTGTCGGGAATCTGCCGCGGCGGGCGGGGATCCTGCGGCTTGCGCGGCACCCACACGCGGCCGCCCTCGCCGCGAGCCGACTCGCTCATCAAGCGGCACTTGTCGGCGCCGGGGATCGCCGTGGGATGCACCTGGATGAACTCGCCGTTGGCGTACTTCACGCCGGCCCGGCAAACCCGCGCGGCGGCCGAGCCGTTGCAGGCCATCGACATGGTGCTGCGACCGTAGATCAGCCCGCAGCCGCCGACTGCCATGATGACCGCGTCGGCGGGGAACGAGCGAATCTCCATGGTGATCAGATTCTGGGCGACGGCCCCACGGCAGCGGCCGTCCTCGGCAATCACGGGGGCGAGGAAATCCCAGCCCTCGTACATGTCGATCATGCCCGCGGCGTGCCAGCGACGGACCTGCTCGTCCAGGGCGTACAGCAACTGCTGCCCTGTGGTCGCGCCGGCGAAGGCGGTGCGCTTGTACAGCGTGCCGCCAAAACGGCGCTGATCGCGGAAGCCTTCGGGGGTGCGGTTGAAGGGCACGCCCAGGCGGTCCATCAGGTCGATGATCCGCGGGGCCCAGTTCGCCATTTCCATCACCGGCGGCTGGTGCTGCAGAAAGTCGCCGCCGTAGACGGTGTCGTCGAAGTGCTTGTATTCGTTGTCGCCTTGCTGGCGGGTCAGGTCGTTGACGCTGTTGATGCCGCCCTGCGCGCAGACGCTGTGGGACCGCTTGACCGGGGTCAAGCTCATCAGGTCGACCTTCGTGCCCGACTCGGCCAATTGCATTGCCGCCGCGAGCCCCGCCAAGCCGCCGCCGACCACCATCACGCGCTGTTCAGCCATCGAAAACCTGCCGTCGTCTTAAAAATCACAATCGAACGGTAAAAAATCAGAATGACCAATGACCAAGCCCCAAAGACGGCTCGGTCAACCAAATTGGTCACCGGGACTCGGTCATTTCAGCTTCGCTGCCATGCAGCGACGCTTCCTGCTCGCCGTCGCTTTCGGCCTGCTCGGGACGCCACTCTTTGTGCTCGTCGGGCACGACGGCGCCGGTGGCGATGTTCGCCTTCAGCATGGTCGCTTCCTGTTGGCGGACCGCTTCGAGCTTCTCGGGGGTGCTCACGGCGTTGCGGACGCCCCACTCGGCGGCCAAACCCACAGTTGCCAGCACGATCCCGAACACGGCACAGACGGCCGACGCCCGCTGTTGCGCCTTCGGGCTGGTCCAGACGCCCCAGGTGATGCCCATGGTCCAGATGCCGTTGGCCAGGTGGTACACGCTGGCCAGGATGCCGACGACGTAAAACAGGGCCATCCCGACGCCCAGCAGGGCCGTTCCGGCGGTCGACGTGGCGTTGTACGGCTTGAAATTGGCTCCGTCCAACGGCTTGGCCACGTTCTCCATCCAGGCTTCGCTGTGGAACCAACCGTGCATGTGAAACACGTGCCACATGATGAAGAAGAACGCGATGACGCCGGTCGCCCGCTGCAGGGTGTAGCGGTAGTTGGCGGCGTAGCGATAGTTGTGCGTGTTGGGCAGCGCCCCGCCGACGATCGCCATGCCCACGATCGCGTGGAACAGGATCGGGATGAAAATGAACGTCCACTCGACGAACGGCAGCAAGCCGCCCAGCGAGTGGATCTTGTACACGTTGTTCTGGAATGTGCCCGGGCCGTTCAGCACGCTGGCGTTCACGCTCAGGTGAACGACCATGTAGGCGCCTACCGGAATCAGCCCGCTGAGCGAGTGCAACCGGCGAATGAGAAAGTCGTGGCGGGCGAGAAAGGAGGGCTGTGTGCTGTCCACGGCGTGCCGAGTCCGTTGCTTAAGGTGCAAGATCGCCAAGCGAAACAGCGGTCCAGTATAGGGGACGGCCCAGCGGTCGCAAAGCCGCCCAACCGCCGCGGCAGGCGCGATTTACGACGCAAAACCTGCGCGGCTGCCGGCGGCGAATTCCGATGTCAGAACCGCACACCCGCCGGCCCGCTCAACCGACCCGCGAGGCGCCAATTTCAGCGCGGCGAGCTCGGTTGTTGCCAGGTTTTCCCCGCGCGCGTTTCGCTGATCGGTGCAATCGGTACGAGGGGGCTGGGGATTCGCGCCCGGTGCGCCTCGCGTGTTGCCGCAGCACGTTGTCGCTCCCCGAAGCGACTGTTATCGTGACCTGCCATGTTGGCGGCGACTTAGGGAAGGGCGTGCCGGCGACTCTCTGCGTGCTGGGGCCGAGGATGCCAGGCCGGCGCGCTTCCGCATTGTCGTGGTTTCCCGAGTTTGCTGCCATGTCCGCCCCGCTTTCTCCCCCGGTTCGCCGCGCTCTGCTGAGCGTCAGCGACAAGTCGGGGCTCGTTGATTTCGCCCGCGCCCTGGTCGAGGCCGGCGTCGAACTGTTCAGCACCGGCGGCACGCGCAAGCACCTGGAAGAGGCCGGGTTGGCGGTGCGCGACGTGGCCAGCTACACCGGCTTTCCCGAAATGATGGACGGCCGGGTGAAGACCCTGCACCCCAAGGTCCACGGCGGACTGCTCTGCCGGCACGACAATCCCGAGGACATGGCCGCCGTGGCCACCCACGAGATTGCCACCTTCGAGCTGGTCGTGGTGAACCTGTACCCGTTCGAAAAGACGGTGGCCGATCCCAATGTGGCGGTCGACGACGCGATCGAGCAGATCGACATCGGCGGCCCGTCGATGGTCCGCTCGGCGGCGAAGAACCACGCGTTCGTCACGATCGCCACGTCCGCCCAACAATACGGCCGGATCGTCGAACAGATCCAGGAGTCGGGCGCCACGACGCCGGAACTGCGGCGCGAGTTGGCCGCGGCCGCGTTCGCCCGCACGGCCGAGTACGACGCGGCGATTGCCGGCTACTTTGCCAAGGTGCTCGACCAGCAGGCCGAAGAGGCCAAGGGCCACGCGCCGCGGCTGGCGGTGACGCTGACCCGCAAGGCGCCGCTGCGGTACGGTGAGAACCCGCACCAATCGGCGGCCGTGTACGCCCTGCCGCACGCCGAGCCGCACGCGCTGGTCAACGCCGAGCAGCTCCACGGCAAGGAACTGTCCTACAACAACCTGCTGGACCTTGACTCGGCGTTGGCGATCGCCCGCTCGCTGCCGGAGCCCGGCGTGGCAGTGCTCAAGCACAACAATCCCTGCGGCGCCGCCACGGCGGCCACGGTCGCCGAAGCGGCCGCCAAGGCGTGGGAGGGCGACCCGCTCAGCGCGTTCGGCTCGGTGCTGGGCGTGAACGTGGAAGTCGACGAGGCCATGGCCGAGTTGCTCGCCGAGCCGGGCAAGTTCGTCGAAGCCATCGTCGCCCCCGGATTCTCGCCCGCGGCCATCGACGTGCTGACGACCAAGCCCAAGTGGCGGGACAACGTGCGGCTGCTGCGGGTGGGCGCCATCGAGCCGGGGCGCGCTGCCATTCAGCTGCGGGCCATCGACGGAGGGTACCTGGCCCAGAACGCCGACGACCTGCCGGATGAGCCCGCGAAGTGGGAAATTGTCACCGAGGCTCAGCCCGACGAACGGCTGACCGCCGACCTGCAATTTGCCTGGGCAGTGTGCCGGCATGTGAAAAGCAACGCCATCGTGCTGGTGAACAACGGCGCGCTGGCCGGGGCCGGGGCGGGGCAGATGAGCCGCGTCGATTCGGTCGAGATCGCCATTCGTAAGGCGGGCGACCGCGCCGCCGGCAGCGTGCTGGCCTCCGACGCGTTCTTCCCGTTCGACGATTCGATCCACGCGGCCGCCGCGGCGGGGGTTAAGGCAATCATTCAGCCCGGCGGCTCACGCCGCGACGAGGAAGTCATTGCCGCCTGCAACAAGCACGGCCTGCCGATGATCTTCACCGGCCGGCGGCACTTCCGGCATTAAGCCAAGCCCGCGTGCCACGGCTCTGCGAGCCGTGCTGAAACGATTGGGTGGCTGGGGACGAGCGCAGCGAACCCCCAGGAATGCAATTCGTGATTCCGATGCCACTGGGGGCTCCCTTCGGTCGTCCCCAGCCACCCCTATCCGAAATCACCGCCACTACCGCGGGGCCTTGCGATCCGACAGGAACGGTCGCAGCTCGTCGACAAAGTCACCCGCGTCGGCGAATTGCCGATAAACGCTGGCGAACCGCACGAAGGCCACCTCGTCGAGGTCGCGCAGGTGCTCCATGACCAGCTCGCCGAGCCGCTGGCTGTCGATTTCGGCGTCGAAGCTGCTGTAGATGTCGTTCTCGATCGCCGCGATGCAGCGTTCGATGTCGCGGTCGCTGATGGGCCGCTTCCAGCAGGCCCGCTCCAGGCCCTGCTTGATCTTCTCGCGGGAGAGGGTTTCGCGCGAACCGTCGCGTTTGACCACCTTGATGGCGGCCTCTTCGATCCGCTCGTAGGTGGTGTACCGCCGTTGGCACGACAGGCACTCCCGCCGGCGGCGGATCGAAAACCCGTCCTGGCAGGCTCGGGAATCGATGACTTTGTCGTTATCGACGCGACAGAAAGGGCATTTCATGGCCGCTCATCATACCCCGCGGCACACCGTCGGCAAGATTCGCAAATGTTCAGCGAATGCACTGCCGTCGTGCGGCATGCCGCCGAGCAAGCGGGGCCATCGGCTTTCGGCTGTCAGCGATCGGCCAGAAACGGCGGTCTTCGGTCGGATGGCTCGGCAAGCGAGACCAGGTGCGCCAGTTAACAAGGGCCTTACGGCGCCCGCTCGCCGGGTACAATGAGCCGCCGCGGGCAACCGCACTTTCAGGTCCCTGTCCCCTGACCTCTCAACCGTGCGCCTCTTCCAGCCATGAAATGCAATCAGTGCGGCGCGGCCGCTCCCGACGATGCGGCCTTCTGCCACAAATGCGGCGCCCCGATGGGCGACCTGGCCACCGACATGAACGCCAAGCAGCGATTCGCCGCGGCGCTGGCCCGCGGCGGCGATGACGACGACGAGCCCGAGCAGATCCTGTGGCAGGGCCAGTTCTCGCACCGGGCGATGATCGGCACCTGGATCACCGCCGGCGTGCTCTCGATCGCGCTGGTCGTGATGGCCTTCGTCGCCAAGTTCTCCACGCCGGGCTGGCTGGGCGTCGCCGGCGCCTTGGCCGTCGTCTGGATCGGCTCGCTGCTGACGCTCCTGTACCGGCAGGTGACCGTCCACTACTACCTGACCAACCAGCGGCTGTTGCATGAGCGCGGCCTGCTATGGCGCGAGATTGACCGCATCGAGGCCATCGACGTCGACGACGTCACCTACCGCCAGGGGCCGATCGAGCGGATGCTGGGCGTCGGCACGGTGCGGATCACCTCCAGCGACGCCACGACGCCCGAGTTCGACATCACGGGCATCAACAACGTGCGCAACGTGGCCACGATGATCGACGAAGTCCGCCGCAAAGAACGCCGCCGCCGGGGGCTGCATATCGAGTCGGTGTGATCGCCGCGGGTCCTACGCCGCTTTGCCCAGCCAGCGTTGCACGGTGCGCGACTCGCCGCGGACGACCCGGCGGGCCCGACGGGCGAGGCTGCCCGTATGGCGACTGGCGTCGTCCCATAGCAATTGCACGCCGTTGCGCAGCGGCAGTAGCGGGGCGTGGCGGCCGTCGTCCTGGCCGGTTTGCCGAATCCGCGCCACAATCGTGCACGCATACCCGCTGCGATAGTTGCGGCGCTGCGGCGTGTAGAGGTAGCCGCGTTCGATCCGCAAGCCGGCGGCAATCGCGTCGTCGATAAGCGATTCGGGCGTCAATGTCGACGATGTTGAGCCGTCGGCCGCGGGCATGTCGACCGACGCGACCGCCACGCCGTATGGCTTGAGACATTGCTGCATGCCCAGTATCCCGCGCGCGGGGTTGTCGATCAGCCCCTGCGCATTGATCGACACGACGCACGAAGCGCGGCCCGCGAACTCGGCCACGGCCGTCCGGTCCGCCGCGTCGATTGCCGCCACACGCGAGTCGCTGAAGTACCGCCCCGGCAGATCGCCGTCGCCGCCGAAGTCGACGATTGTCTCGCCGGCAAACTGGTCGGGCCACAAACCGAATGCGGCCAACAGCGCCGGGTCGGGGCGAAACGTCGCAGCGGCCAAATAAGGCAGCAGGACCGGCGACTCCGCCGTCGTGCAACTGGAGTCGGGACTGTCGTCGGCAGGCGGAGTCGGCATGGCGCTGGCCTCGCTGGCAATGTCAGAGTCAAGTGCTCTGCGTCCGTAGGGCCGCGAAGGCTAGCGAACGGCCCGGAGCAGGGCAACGCCAGCGGGGGGCTGGCGCCAGCTTGCTGGCAGGGGGGCGGACCCCGAAGACAAGCAACTCACGGGCATCTGGGAGGGCGAGGTTCCTGCCGAGCCAGAAGCGGGCGCCCAGCGCCGGCTCGGCAGGAGACTCGCCCTCCCTTATGAATTCAGCTGCGTGGCGGCCCAGGCGGCGAGATCTTCGCGGCGAATCTTCGAATTGTGCCGCACATCGACCGGGAAACCGTCGTGGCGGAGAAATCGTCGGATGGTTCGAGTCAACGCGTGCTGCTCTGCAATGGCGGCAAAGTCGCTTGGAATCCGACGAATAACGTCCTCGCGAGAGACGGGCTTCCCGGTTTCGCCGTCAAGAAAGTCTTCGAACACGGTCGGATCGCCCCGGTCGGGTTCGAAGACGAGCACTGGTTCCTGCCTCGGGCGTTCGCCAACGCCGACCAGGGCCGTTCGCCGCACGAACTCGTGTTTATTGAAGATTGCCTCCACGCATTCAGTGAAGAGCGTTCCATGGTCCGTTTCAACGCGATGCGCCTTGCGACCGCAGTACCAAAACCGCCCCTGCTGGTCCAAATAGCCGACGTCGCCCATGCGGTGCCACACCGCGTCCCCCTCGGCAATCTTCGAGCGGGCATTGGCCGGCGAGCGGGGGGCGTCAGCCCCCTGTTGCCCCACCCCAACGGTAGTGGCGCCGCCGCCCGGATCCACCACGTACGATGGCGACACCTGCGGCCCGCGTACGACCAGCTCGCCAATCTCGCCCACCGGCAGCTCCTGGGCGTCGGCCAGCGTGGCAATCGGCTGGTCGGTAATGCGGATCACGCGCCACTCGGCGGAGTCGAATCTGCTGCCGACGCACACCCCCGCGCCGGCGTCGGTCAACGCGGCCGTCTCGCCCAGCACCTCGGCCGCCGCGATCGTCGCCACCGGCAACGACTCGGTCGCTCCGTAGGGCGTGTGCATCTGCGCATCGGGCGAGATGCACCCCAAGGTGCGCCGCAGCACGGCAGCGGGCACGGGCGCCCCGCACGAGAACACCTTGCGCAGCGTGTTGATCCGCTCGCTGTGATCGTCCAGGTAGCGGCTCAGCTTGTCCCACACCGCGGGCGACGCGAACGCTTGGGTCACTTGCCAATCGCTGGCCGCGGCGAGCAGCTTGGCCGGGTCGGCGGCCGCGGGGCGAGAGAAGTCCATATCGGGAAAGACCGTCGTCACGCCCATCGCCGAGTTGAACAGCCCGAACAGCGGGAAGCACGCCAAGTCGGCGCCGCCGGGGCTCAGCCCGTAGCGATCGGCAATGTCGCGTACCTGGGCGTCGAACATGCCGTGGGTGTACAGCACGCCCTTGGGCGGCCCCGTGCTGCCGGAGGTGAAGATAATCGCCGCGGAATCACCGGCGCGCGTGTCCGGCAACGCCGCCGCACTGCGGCGACCGGCGCGCAGCAGCCCGCGGTACGTGGCTCCGCCCCAGAACCACCGCCGGCCGACCGTCACGTTGAGCCGCGCCCGGGGGAATCGCCGGCCGTACACCCGCCGCACGGCTTGCGCGGCGCTGATCGCCACAAATCCGTGCGGCTGGGTCGCCGCCAGGCAATCCAGTAGGTGCGCGCGGCCCATGCCCGGGTCGACCAGCACGGTCGTCGCCCCGCACCTCAGCAGCGCGAACACCAGCTTCACGAACTCGACGCCGGGCCGCACCAGCAGCACCAGCCGCGTCCCGGGGCGCACGCCCAAGTCGACCAATCCGCGGGCCAGCGCCGTGGCGTCGTCGTTGAGTTCGCGGAACGTACAGGTCGCGTACTCGCGCTGCCCCGCCACGTCGCCCCGGCCGGGACAGGCGACCCCCACGGCGTCGGGCAGACGACGGGCGATGGTTTCCAGACGATCGGCGACGTTGGTCCGCGAGGAATCGGCAACGGCGGGGGCTGACGACGGCATGCCAGCCATTCTCGCCGCGACGGCCTGACTCGCAACCGCCAGCGATGCCCGTCGCCGCAGCAATTCCAATCTGCCGACTCGGTGATGGGACCGGCCTTGCACTCGGTTTTCACCTGGCGAGGAGGACTGTCGCCGGCCCCGACTGCCCGCGAGGTTCTCCTTGGCGGCCCCGCCGGGGTTCCCTACAATCGAGCTTGATGCACCGAGCGACCCTGGACGCGGTCGCGCTAGCCGGTGCACGCCATCGTCTGCCATCGCCCCCCAGTAAACGCCATGATCGCTCCCGCCGACGCACACGCTAAGCCGAGTTCGTTCGAGGTCCGCATCCTTCGCCAAGCCGCCCCGGGCGAGCCCAGCTACTGGGAACGGCACCGGATCAATTACGAGCCCAACCTGAACGTGATCAGCGTGCTGCAGAAGATCGCGGCGCAGGCGACCACCTCCGACGGCGACGCCACCACGCCGGTGGCCTGGGACTGCAACTGCCTGGAAGAGGTCTGCGGGGCCTGCACGATGTTGGTCAACGGCGTGACGCGGCAGAGCTGCTCGACCCTGGTCGATAAGCTGCTGGAGGAGGACGCCTCGGGCTTTGAATTGCGGCCCATGAGCAAGTTCCCGGTGATGCGGGACCTGTGCGTCGACCGCCGGCGGATGTTCCGGGCGCTGGAGAAAGTGGAAGCTTGGGTCGAGGTCGACGACTACGCCGACCGCGGACCGGGACCCCGCGAGTCGCAGGACTCCCAAAGCATCCGCTACCCGCTGTCGGAATGCATGACGTGCGGCTGCTGCCTCGAAGCCTGTCCGCAGTACACCAAGGTGGAACTGACTCGCCGTCCCAACGAGACTGACGCCGAGTTTGAAGCTCGCGAAAACGCGGTTTACGACCAGGCGTTCATTGGCGCCGCTCCGATCAGCCAGGCGGTGCTGTTCAACGAACACGGCACGGGCAAGATGCACGCCGCCAACCGCATCGAAGCGCTCACCGGCCCCGGCGGCATCCAAATCTGCGGCAACGCCCAAAACTGCGTGGCCGTGTGCCCCAAGAGCATCCCGCTGACCACCAGCATCGCCCGCGCGGGCCGGCAAGCGACCGTGTACTCGATCAAGAAGTGGTTTGATCGGTAGGGGAGAAGCTTTCAGCTATCAGCGGTCAGCTCACAGCAGGGGGGGGCAGGGGACGCAGCTTAGCAGACCCCCAGTGAACGCCGTTTCCTCATGACCAAGCGTGGCACGGCTCTGTTCCTGCACGCCCCGCCCGCTCCGCTTTGGCACGGCTCACAGAGCCGTGGCACTCTAACTAGTCGTCGCTCCAGTCGTGGCTTACGCTGACGCCCATGGAACATTGGGACGTGATCGTCGTGGGCGCAGGAGCGGCTGGATTGGTGGCCGCGACTCGTGCTGCCGAGCGGGGCCGTCGTACGCTCCTGCTGGAAAAAAATCGCAAGTGCGGCGCGAAGATCCTGATGTCGGGCGGCACGCGGTGCAATCTGACCCACGCGACCGACGCCGCGGGGATTGCCGCCGCCTTTGGCCGCCGGCAGGGGGCGTTTTTGCGGTCGGCCCTCGCCGCGTTTGATCCCGACGCGGTCGTCGAGATGTTTCACGCCGCCGGCGTCGCGACCAAGGTGGAGCCCGGCGGGAAAGTCTTCCCGGCAAGTGACAGCGCCGTCGAGGTCCAGCGAGCGCTACTGGAGATGCTCCGCACGAGCGGCGCCCAGCTGCGTCGCGAGACGCCGGTCACCGGCATCCGCGCAGACGGTGGTTATTGGATCGTGAGCACGACGGGCGACGACGCCACGGCGGCGGCCGTGATCGTGACCGTCGGCGGGCAATCTTACCCAGGCTGCGGCACGACCGGCGACGGCTACGGCTGGGCCAAGGCGCTGGGGCACAAAATCATCCCCCCGCGGCCAGCGCTGGCGCCATTGGCGTCGTCGGCACGATGGGTGGCCGAGTTGCGCGGCGTGACCGTTCCGGACGTGCAAATCGAACTGCGCCCCGGCGACGAAACCGCACCTGTCGCGGCAACCAAGCGGCAGCGCGCCGAGCGCACCCGCCGCGGATCGCTGCTGCTGACGCACTTCGGCCTGTCCGGCCCGGCGGCGATGAACGCCAGCGGCGTGCTCACCGCCACGCCGCACGCCGGCGCCTGGCAGGCGATTTGCGATTTTCTTCCCGCAATCAGCGAGGAGGCGTTGGCTGCCGAACTGGCCGCCGCCGCACGGAACTCCGGCCGTCGTCAGGTCCTCACTTGGATCGCCGAGCGCCTGCCGCGCCGCTTGGCGACTGAACTGCTTGCACAGGCCCAGATTCCGCCAGATCGCGCATTCGCCGAATTGGCCCGCCGCGAGCGCACGGAGCTGGTCGCTGCGGTGAAGCGAACCTGCATTCCAATCAGCGGCTCCTTGGGGTTCAAGAAGGCCGAGGTCACGGCCGGCGGAGTCGACTTGGCCGAAGTCGACTCGCGCACCATGCAGAGCAAGCTCGCACCGGGGTTGTTCTTCGCCGGCGAGATTCTCGATGTCGACGGCCCGATCGGCGGTTACAATTTTCAAGCAGCGTTTAGCACGGGCCGTCTCGCGGGCGAGTCGGCTTGAACCTGTTTTCTTACCACGGAGACACGAAGAACACGAAGGGGCGCGCCGCAAAACGGACTGATTGCCAGTTGCCATTTGGCAATCTCGACGCGAAGCGACCTCCCCTCATTCGCGTGCATCCGCGTCTATCTGCGGTTCTTTTCCATTGCACTCAAGCGCAGGGCTTTCTCATGCACCGACTCTCGTTCCTCGTCGCGGTGGCGATGACTTTGGCAGCACTTGGCCCCTCGACCACTGCGACCGCCGCGGAACCCGCGTTGGTGGTTGACGGAAGTCCGGCCGAGAAAGCCGCGGGCGAGTGGATCCAGCTGTTCAACGGCAAGAACCTCGACGGCTGGACCGTCAAGGTGAAGGGATTTCCCGTGGGCGAAAACCACGCCGAGACTTTTCGCGTGGAGGACGGCAAGATTGTCGCTCGCTTTGACAAGTACGAGGGCCCGTTCCGCGGGCGATTCGGCCACCTGTTCTACAACGAACCGTTCTCGCACTATCGGCTGCGGGTCGAGTACCGATTTGTCGGCGAGCAGGCGGCCGGCGGGCCCGGTTGGGCGATCCGCAACAGCGGCATCATGATCCACGGGCAGAATCCCGAAACCATGCAACGGGATCAGGACTTTCCTGTGTCGCTTGAGGTGCAGCTGCTGGCCGGCGACGGCACGGCTCCGCGCCCCACCGGAAATCTCTGCACGCCGGGCACGAACGTGATCTACCAGGGTAAACTGCACACCGACCACTGCACCAACAGCACCAGCGATACTTACCCGCAGGACGAGTGGGTCCTGTGCGAAGTTGAGGTGCACGGCGGCCGGCTTATCCGCCACAAGATCAACAGCAAGACGGTCATCGAGTACAGCGAGCCGCAACTCGACCCGCGCGACGAATATGCAAAAGGGCTGCTGGACGACGGGGCGGAGAAAATGCTCACCGGCGGCACCATTTCGCTGCAGTCCGAAAGCCACCCCGTCGAGTTCCGCAAGGTGGAATTGCTGCGGCTGGAGGAGTAAGTCTGCGGGAGGGCGACGCTCCGCTGAGAGCCTGAGCCCGTCTCAATCGTCCGCCAACTGCAGAGCGACCTCGGCCCAAAACGCGGCCAGATCGAAATCCAACTCCGCGTGAACGGGCGACTGATAGCGATCGTCCCGCTGCGGTTGCACCTCGAACTTGCCGCCGCGGTTCACCAGAAACTCGAATTGCCGCTCGGCGGGGTCGACAATCCAATACTCGGCAACGCCAAACTCGGCGTACATTACCAGTTTGTCGACCCGATCGCGTCGCGCGTTACTCGCGGAGATCACCTCCACGGCCAAGTCCGGCGGCCCATGCAGGTGGCGTTTGATCGCGCTGCGCTTTCCTCGCCCGAGGTAGATGACGTCCGGCTGGACGATCGAGTGATCGGCCAACTCGGTATCGAATGGAGCGATCACGGCACGACCTTGCGTCGTCCGAGCAATCGCAAGGAGCCATTCGTAAATGAGCCCGACAACGGTTTGATGCAGAAAATCGGGCGAGGGCGACACGACAAGCCTGCCATAAATGAGTTCTACCGGCTCGCCCTCGGGCAGGGCGAAATAGTCGGCGGCTCGCTTGGGGCCGAGGGCCGACACCGGCGTGAATCCGGGGAGCGCATCGTGATGAGTGGCAGCTGTGCTCATGCAGCAATTCTACCGCGCACAGGCAGAGGTCGCAAAATCGCATGCCGGGCGGGCGCGGCGCCGCAATGACTCGCGCTCACCGATGCGGGCGAGAACCTACCCAGGCCAGCGGCAGAGCAAACGCCAAGGCCAGCCCAAGCAACATCGCGCCCTCGCCCCAGAGCATCGGCTTGGCAAGCATGGCGAGCCCAATCCCCGGCAACGCGAGACCATTGGCAATGACCAGTTGCCGCACGCCGAAGCCCCCGGCGCCGCTCACCAATTCAGCCCGAACTGCTCGCCGCCGCTGGGACCGCCCAGACCGCCTTTCAGACCGGCGCGCTCGCGCTGCTTCTGCTGGCGGCGTTCGATCTCTTCGGCGCTGACTTCCGGCTCGGGATCCTTCGGCTTGCGCGGCGTGCGCTCGGGCTTGGCCATCAGCGCCTTGAGCGACAGACCGATCCGCTGCTTGTCGAGATCAACCGACAGCACCTTCGCTTCGACCTCTTGGCCTTCGCTCAGCACGTCGGTCACGCGATGCACGCGACCGTGCCCCAGTTCGGAAATGTGGATCAGACCCTCGACGCCCGGCGCCAGTTTCACAAAGGCGCCGAACTGCATGATCTTGGTCACAGTGCCTTTGACCGTGGCGCCGACCGGAAACTTCTCGGGGACCTTGCTCCAGGGGTTCTCGCCGACCTCGCGGTAGGAGAGGGCGATCTTGCCGGACTCTTGGTTGACCTTCTCGACTCGCACCTTGACGGTCTGGCCGATTTGCAGGACCTCCTTGGGATGACCGACGCGTTCCCAGCTCAGTTGGCTGACGTGGATCAGGCCGTCGGCGCCGCCAAGATCGACAAACGCGCCAAAATCTTGCAGGCTGCGGACCACGCCCTCGCGAATCTGCCCCGCGGCGATCTCCTGCAGTAGCTGTTCACGTTGCTCCTTGCGTTCGCGCTCCATGACGGCGCGATGGCTGAGCACGAGATTCTTGCGTTTGCGGTTCGCTTCGGTGATGACGCACGCCAAGCGCTGGCCGACGAATTCCTCGTGGTTCTCGATCCGATACATCGAGATCTGGCCCATCGGGATAAACCCGCGAATCCCCGACACGGTGCATTCCAGGCCGCCCTTGTTGGCGCCCTCGACGGCCACTTCGATGATCTGGCCAACTTCCACTTCGTCCCAGTTGCCTACGTCGACGGCGGCGGTGGGCAGCGAGGCTTCGTACAGCCCCTGGTCCTCGTTGAAGCGGCTGACGACGACTTCCAACTCGGCGCCCACTTCGGGGGGCGTTTCGAACTGCTTGGCCGGGATCGCGCCCTGGTGAGTCGACCCCAGGTCCAAGAACACGTCCTCGCCGTGCAGGCTGGTCACCTTGGCGGTGAGCTTCGTCTCGGGAGCAATCTGCGACGCCTTCGCGGCCTCGGCCGATTGGTCCATCAGATCTTCAACCGCGTCGCCGCCCATGGCCGCCTCGAACTCGGCCTGCAGGTCGTCGGTCAGTTGTCCGCGTTTGTTCGGCGGGGGGTAGCTCTTTTGCTGCTGCGGAGTCGGCGTGACCTGTTGGACTCCGCCCACGGGCAACGTCGGCTTGGGCACGGCGGGCACGTCGCCTTCGGCGGCGGGGCGTTGCGTGCCAATCTGAATGCGGGCGCTGGGGCGTTCCGCGCCCTCGTCGCTGGCCGCGGGAGCGGCGTCGGCGGGGGCGGCATCTGCGGCGGTCGCAGGGGCAGGGGGGTCGGCTTCAGCTGCGGGCGCGACCGGCTCGGCAGCGGGAGCGCCGGCATCCGTCGTCGCCTCTTCAGCCGGCGGGGCCCCCACGGGATCGCTTGAGACGTCCGCGGCGACCTGATCCGACACGTTGGCCGGCGGCGACTCGGTAGCCGATTCGACGGGCTCCTGAGCCGGCGGCTTCGGCGGCGGCGCGCCGACGCCAGTCACGTCGGCCGAGGTTTGCTCGCTGGCGGCGGCAGCACCCTCTGGAGAAGTCTCAACGGGCTGCGGCGCATCGGAATCAGAAGTCATAACAACCGGGTCCCTCAAGGAGACCGTTTCGGAGAATCGTGTCGGGCTTCTTCTGCAAATCGGCGGACCGCCGCGAACGCGGCTCAACGAAATCTCGCGCCGATGTCGCCTCGCACGGAAACGGCCAACCGAATCACAATGACAGGCCGCTGATAGCCTTTCGGACGGCTCCACAGCGGAAGCGCAAGTGTAACAGTGATAAGCCGGGGGGTGCAACTCTCGGAGCGTCGAAGAGCAGCGGTCGACGACCGCCGCCCGGCACGTCGTTAGCAAGTCGGCCAAACGGTCGTTGCGTGCTCCGGAAGGCAACGATCTTGCCCGAGCCGCCAGCTTCGCCATTTTCACACCGCGAATTGGGCATTCGCGCACAGGGCAGGCTTGCCGCGGGTATCATTTCGCAGCATCGAACAGCCCGCGGAGTCCAATGTGGAACTTGCCCAGCTTGCCCCCGTAGTTGCCGGCGGAAATGGCAGGGATTCCCTCGCCGGCGGCGGCTTCGATCGCCATCCGCATCGCGCCAGCCACAGTGGGCTCGTCGATCCCATTGATCACAATCTCGTAGGCGCACCGGGCGTCAGCGGCTAGTTCCGTTTGCACTCGGCCGATCAAGGTCGGGCAGAAAGCGTCGTTGGTTGACGCGCGCAGCTGCTGGTATCGCGAGCCGACTTTGCTGCCGCTGCGGACCACGCCGCCGGGAAACGGCGTCATGACGCCAGCCTCGCCGGCCATCGCATCGACCGCTCTGCGGGCCGCCGCCAGTGCCGTCGACTGGTCGACCCCCTGGATGATGATGTTGCCGCCGGCCACGCCCTTGGCGACGCCAACTGCCTCCTCGACCAGAAACTCGCCATCCATCACCGGGATGCGCCAGTACCGTCGCTCGCCGATCAGCTTGCTCTTCTGGAAACCGTCGCCGAAGTACCGCAGATGCTTGCCCAGGGGGATTGTCTCTTCGGCCTCTGGCATCCCGTTGAGCGCTGCGGTGGTGGGGCAGGTCATGACGCATTGCCCCACGCGGTTGGGGACCGCCTTGGCCAGGGCGTCGGTCGAGAAACCAAACAGCAGGATCGCCGCGCCGGAACGGCCGTCGGGCGTTTCGCCGGGCGCGAGTTGTCGCTCCACGCCGGCCTCGGTGTCGCAACCAATGACCGAGCACCCGTAACCGCAAACCGCACGGCACGCCGCGTCCAGCCAATGCGCATCGGCAGCGGTAACGATCAGCCGCGCGAAGCGCATGCGAAACGCCTCGGCAAACGTGTCGACAATCAGCGTGGAACCAATGCGCACGGCAGTTCGGCCATCATAAAGCCGCGACCACTGGTCGCGGAAGGACGGCGCGACGCCCATCGCCGCGCCGCCCCATCATTGCCGCGCCCCGCGTGTCAAACAAGCGTTGCCAACGCGGAACCAATGGCGAGCGGGGGCTCACGCCCCCCGCTCGCTGTGCGCAAATCACTGACCGGCGCGTATCAGAGATCATCCGCCGGCAGGCGGAACAATCCACCGCCGCTCTGCCCGAAACCGCGGCGGTCCGATCCGTCGTGTCGGCGCGAGCTTCCGGCAAACGCGTTGCCGCTCGGCTCCAGTCCGAGCGCGCGGACGGCCTGACGAACCTCGGCCACGGTAGCCGGGGTCTGCCGCACGAGGACCTTGTCGCCGACGACATACAAGAATGGCCGACCGGCGTCCTCCGGAAAGTCGTCCCAAGTCGTCACCGACGAGACCAGCGCCGCCGTGATGCGGTCACGGGAACCGTCCTCGTCGTTGACCAGCGCGGGATTGATCCGAATCGCGGCCGACTCGGCAGCGGGCGGAGCGCCGCTCGCTACCATGCCTGACTCCACGATCTGCTGCCGCACGCGGCGAATCTCCGCCAGCACGGCAGCCAGCTGGTCATGCACGGGCGCGGTCGTCGTCACGATCAGCATGCCGGGGGCCAATGGCCAAATCTCGCTCGGGCCCGTGCCGTTTTCCACCCAAAATTCGGATTCGACGCTCGCTAAAATCACGCTGATCAATTCGTCGAAGGTCGCCTTTGTCGGATCGCTCCGCGAGAATTCGGCCGTCGTCTCGACCAAATCGACCACGTTATAAACTCGCGTTTGAAGCTGCTCTTGGGCCGCCTCGGTGGTGGTAATCAGCAGCACCTCGTTCTCGACGAGGTAGGCCAGGTCCTCGACCTGGTCCAACATGATTTGCAGCGCGGAGCGGAGCGACAGGTTCCGCAGGCTGACGCTCACCTCCACCTCCGAACTGATCGCCAGTTGGTCGAGCGCGGCCGTGTCGAACACGATCGGGATCTCAAAATCGTCCGAAATCGCGGCCGTGATTTGATTCAGCGGCGTATCCATGTACTGCAGCGGCTGCTTCAGCGGCTGGTCGAGCGCGGCGTTGATTCGCTCGGCGGCCGCGGCGGCATTGCGGACCGCCGCCGGCGCGGCGACCGCCGCCGCAGTGCGGGAACCGGCTGACTCCCCGCCCATGGCGAACGGATTGTCGGCCGTCGGTTGACCTTCCATGCCGTAGCCGCCGCTTTCTGCGACCGCGCGCCCGTAGCCTCCACCGTAGCCGCCGCCTTCGCGGCCGTAGCCCCCTTCACGCCCGCCGAAACCGCCTCGGCCGCCGTAGCCTCCGCCACCGAATTCACCACGCGGTTCCTCGCGTTCTCGCTCTCGCTCCGCCTCTTGCCCGGCCCGTCGCTGGTCGTCAACGTCGCGTCCGCCGCCTCGTTGGGCGAACGCGGTCAACGCGATCGCGCCTCCGGCACAGACGACCAGCGCGCAGACCATGCCCCTGAAAGTGACCCGCATGAGTTGCCTCCTCGGTTGGCGCACAACTGCCCCCGCAGTTGCGCTAGGAACAGAGAATCTCGCGGTCGGCGCCGGTTCCGGACGGCGCGCCGCCGATGTGGTGAGATTACCGGAGGCGAGCGGCGTTCGTCAAAACGACCAGGAATCCGCCGGCTTTCGGCTGCATTGAAGCGCGGCCGCCGGATGATTGGCGACGGTGAATTGAGAGGCGCATGAAAAAACCCCGGCCAGGGGCCGGGGCCAAGTGGATTGTTCGGTTGATGAAGCTCGGCGGCGCGAAACCGGCCGCCACGGATTCGCCTAACCGGGGGGCGTGGATGCCTCTTGCCAGACTTGCACCAGCCGGCCGCCGCTCGTGTAGCGGCCCCCGGCGCGATACCGGCACCACGACAAATCGATTTCGGCGGTGACTTTGCCTAGCGCGGGACTTTCCAGCGACAGCATGGCGCGCCGCTGAGCGAGCGGGCAGGGGTGCTCGATGGCCAGGCCGCGTTGGCTGAGGTCGGCCAGGCGCACGTCGCGCGACTCGCCGGGGCCGCTTGCCCCGAGCGGAGTGATACGAGCCGTCAGGGCCAAATGCTCGTCGCTGCGCGTCAGCACGCCGCGCAACCGGGCGATCAGTTGATCGATTTCGAGATGCAGTGTCCTGGCGGCAGGGGCGGCGTTCATGTCCAACAGTCCCAAGCAAGCGGCGGGGGAGAATTTCATGGGCGGCTCCATACGGGGGTAAGGCGGGAAGTGGAGCCGCATCGTCACGCGAAAAGCGAGCTCCGTTCGCTTGCGCTCGCTCGCAACGACACCCCTCAGACGCGCCGCGCTGGCGAAGGTTCACGCGGCGCGGCGGCAGGCTCCACGCCAAGCGTACCCGCCGCGTCAACGCGGCGCTCGCAATTTTCTCCCCCACAATTCCCGTAATCCACGGGCCGCCGGCGCGACGACCGGCGCCGCCCGCAGAGTTTCGCGCCGGTCGTAGCAGCAGCGGAAAGGACGCCAGCGACGGGGGTTTTGCTAGCGGGGGACTCCCCGCGGCCGAGCGGCAGCTGGGGTTGCCCGTCTCGCAGACCCGTCCCGCGCGCAGTCGGTGCTCAGGCGAGTTCCTTCAGCGCAGCCAGCACTTGCTCGTCGTGGCCGTCGACCTTGACCGCTTTCCAGACCTTAACGACCTTGCCGTCCGCGCCGATCAGGTAGGTGCTGCGCTGGATGCCCATCGACTTCTTGCCGTACATGTTCTTCTCCCGCCACGCGCCGTACTTCTCGGCAATCTTGTGGTCGGCGTCGGCCAACAGCGGGAAGTTCAGGTCGTACTTGTCGCGAAATTTCTCGTGCTTTTCGACCGTGTCGGGGCTCACGCCCAGCACAACCGCTCCCAGCTTCTGCAGGTCCTTCTTGCGGTCGCGGAACGCACACGCCTCGCGGGTGCACCCCGGGGTGTCGTCTTTCGGATAGAAGTACAGCACGACCGGGCTGCCGGCCAAATCCGACAGCTTCACCTTCGAGCCGTCGTCGGCTGGCAGCGTGAAAGCGGGGGCTTTTTTGCCGGGTTCGATCCAATCGCCCATGGGGAGGTACCTCGGTGAGTGCGGAATTCGCGGCGAACCGCGGGCCGCCGCGGCTGGTCTGTTGCAGATGCCCCGATTGTGCCAGGGCCGGGCCGTCAACGCGACCCTCGGCGCACCGGGGCCGGCTACGGTAGAATCTGCGGCTTGCGCCCGGATTTAACGGCCCCGGCCACAACGCACCGCACCCCGCGAAACTCGAAAGCTCCTGCGAGGACAGATCCATCGCTGCCGCCGCCCCCCCAGACCAGTCGCCCGCCGAGCGGAGTTTGCAGCTCGCGTTGGCCGCCGCCCGCACTGCCGAGGACAACAACGGCAAGGACGTGGTTGTGCTCGACATGCGCGCGGTCACGCCCGTGTTCGACTACTTCGTGATCGCCACCGGCAACAGCCGCCGGCAACTGCACGCGATCAGCGAGGAGATCGACCACAAGCTGGAAGACGACCTGGGCGACAAGCGGATGGGCATCGAGGGCTACAACGAAAGCCGCTGGATCCTGCTCGACTACGGCACGGTGGTGATCCACCTGTTCGACGAAGAGACGCGCGACTACTACTCCCTGGAGGATTTCTGGAACCAGGGCGTGCGGGTCAAGCTGCCGTGGCGCGACGAGGACGTCGAATGACCAATGACCAAGTCGCAATGACCAATGGTGGCTGGGTTGCGTCACGCGATGCGGCAATCCTCCTATTGGTCATTGGTGCTTGGTCATTGGTCATTCCATAGAACTCGCCGCGTCGTTGCGACTTACGCCGCGCATCCACTCTATTGGTAGCCTCGAAATTCCCCGCCATGAATCTGCTTGCGACGCTTCGAGACCGCTTTCGCACTGCGCTGGCCGACGTGGCGGACGACGCCGCGGCGGGCGAGTTGGCCGAGTTGGTGCTTCCCAGCCAGGACGCCAAGTTCGGCGACTATCAGGCCAACTGCGCGATGCCGCTGGGCAAGCGGTTGGGCCAGCCGCCGCGCGAAGTCGCCGCCGCGCTGATCGAGCGGCTCGACGTGGCCGCGTTTTGCGAGCCGCCCGAGATCGCCGGCCCCGGGTTCATCAATCTGCGGCTGAAAGACGAGTGGCTCGCCGCCACGCTGGCCGCCGCCGTGGCGGACAGCGACCGCAGCGGCGTGGCGCCTGTCGCGGAGCCGCGGACCTACGTGCTCGACTACTCGTCGCCGAATGTGGCCAAGCCGATGCACGTCGGTCACATCCGCAGCACGGTGATCGGCGACGCGCTGTACAAGGTGCTCGCGTTCGTGGGCCATCGGGTGATCAGCGACAACCACATTGGCGACTGGGGCACCCAGTTCGGCATGATCATCTACGGCTACAAGCATTTCGTCGACGAAGCGGCGATTGCCGAGTCGCCCGTGGCGGAATTGGGCCGGCTGTATCGTTATGTGAATCGTCTGGTCGACTACCACGCGACGAAAAGCCAAGCGATACCCGCGCTGGAGGACAAGATTGCCGCCGCGCAGGCTACGCTTGACGAGAAACGGGCCGAACCGCTCCCCGACGACGCCAAAGCGAAGAAGAAAGCCGAAAAGAAGCTGCGGCAGGCCGAGGGCGCGCTGACCGACCTGCGCAACGAGTTGCTCGCCCTACAGGCGAAGACCGCCGAAGTCGAAGCCGACGCGGCGTTGGCTAAAGTTGCCGCCGCCCACGCGGACATCGGCAAGGCGGTGCTCGCGGAAACGGCGGCACTGCACGCCGGCGATGGCGCCAACCGAGAGCTGTGGGAGCGGTTCCTGCCGGCCTGCCGCGCCGAGATGGAAGCCACCTACGACCGGCTGGGCGTGAAGTTCGACCACACGCTGGGCGAGAGCTTCTACGAGGACAAGCTGGCCGCGGTCGTCGACGACCTGAAAGCCAAACAGCTGGCCACCGAGAGCGACGGCGCCCAGTGCGTATTTCTCGAGGGGTTCGACGCACCGTTCATCGTGCAGAAGCAGGACGGCGCCTTCCTGTACGCCACGACCGATCTGGCGACGATCGCCTATCGGATGGAAACGTGGTCGCCCGACGCCATTTTGTACGTGGTCGACCACCGGCAGTCGCTGCACTTCGAGCAACTGTTCGCCACCGCGCGGCAGTGGGGCTACGACGAGGTGGAGTTGCAGCACATCAGCTTCGGCACCGTGTTGGGCGAGGACGGTCGTCCGTACAAGACGCGCACCGGCTCGGCCGTAGGACTCGCCGGGCTGCTTGATGAAGCCGTCGACCGGGCGCAGGCCATCGCCGAAAAGAGCGACGTGCTGACCAGCGACGAGGAACGACGCACGGTGGCCAAACGCATTGGCATCGGAGCCATCAAGTACGCCGACCTGGCGCACAATCGCACCAGCGACTACAAGTTCAGCTACGACAAGATGCTGGCCATGACTGGCAACACGGCGGCGTACATGCAGTACAGCTACGCCCGCGTGCATGGCATCTTTGGCCGCGGGGGCGTGGACATCGAGCAATTGCGCACCAGCAGCGCTCCGATCTCGCTGGTCGAACCCGCCGAGCGTGCGTTGGCCGTGGCGTTGGTGCAGTTCACCGAAACGCTGCACCGCGTGGCGGCCGACTATCGGCCGAATTATCTGACCGACTATCTGTTCGACCTGGCCAGCAAGTACGCCAGCTTTTTTGAGAACTGCCCCGTGCTGAAAGCGCCCAGCGACGAGTTGCGCATCAGTCGGCTGCTGCTGTGCGATCTGACGGCCCGCACCATCGGCCGCGGGCTCTCTCTGCTGGGCATCGAAACGGTCGATCGGATGTAAGGCGGTCACGTTCGGAGAGCCCCCCGCGAAAAAGTGGTGGCGTCCTCCCAGTGCGCGCCTTATATTCGCAGCCGGTCGGCGCCTATTCCGCGCCGCCGCTTGTCGATTCGCGCAGGGGCATTCCATGCAGACCGAGATTCGCAACCGTCCCGCCTTTGCCAACGTGCTGGTCAGCCTGGAGCCGGGCGAGCGGCTGATTGCCGAGGCGGACGCCATGGCCACGATGAGCGCGTCGATCACCATGTCGACCCGCTGGAGCGGCGGCCCGATGCGGGCCATTCTGAAGCGCATCTTCGGCGGCGAATCGCTGTTTCTCAACGAGTTCACGACCGAAACCGGCGGCGAGATCGTCATCACGCAGCCGATGCCGGGCGACATCGAGTGCATCGACCTGGCCGGCACGACCATGTTCCTGCAGCCCGGCGCGTTCCTCGCGTGCGACCCCGGCGTGAAGCTGGAACTGGGCTACGCCGGATTCCGCAGCCTGATCGCCGGCGAGGGACTATTCCGCTTGAAGGTTCGCGGTCAGGGCCGAGTCTGGTTCGGCGCCTACGGCGGGATCTTCGAGCGCGAAGTGGACGAGGAATACATCGTCGACTCGGGGCACCTGGTGGCCTACGAACCCTCGATTCAGATTAACGTCGGCATGGCCGGGGGGATCATCAACAGCTTCCTCAGCGGCGAGGGGATCATCACCCGCGTCAAAGGGCCGGGGAAGATCTACATGCAAAGCCGCAACTTCAGCGCCCTGGCGGCGTGGACCAATTCGCATTTGTGGTGATCGGTCCACGATAAGAAACCGCGAAAAACGCGAAAGGCCGCGAAACGAACACAAACAGACAAGCCCGCGAATGACGCGAATGGACGCGAAAAATGATTGGGGCGTCTCGTGGCGAGGCGTTCGCGAAAAACGTCCTGCAACACGATAACCGGCGAGGCACATTCACTACCTTACGAGTCTGCCAGCGAGAAAACGCGGCCCAAGATCTTCCATAACACGTCCGCCAATCCTATTCGCGCCCATTCGCGTCATTCGCGGGCTCCACTGAATCTTTCGTGGCATTTCGCGTCCTTCGCGGTTCCCAAATAGCAATCGACCATGAAACACGAACTGCTCGCTCAACCTGCTGCCGCGGTCGCGCAATTGACGCTCGACGCGGGCGAATCCGTCACGTGCGAAGTCGGCGCCATGATCGCCATGACTTCGGGCCTGTCGGTCGAAACCACCACCCGCAGCAAGGGCGGCGGGGGCGGCATCATGAAGGGGCTGAAGCGCATGCTCGGCGGCGAGAACCTCTTCTTGAACCACTTCACCGCCAATGCGCCTGACCAGACGCTGATCATCGGCCCGGGGATGTTGGGCGACATCCTGCACCACCGTATGACCGGCGGCACGCTGGTCGTGCAGGGCTCCAGTTGGCTCGCCTCGGACACGGGCATCGACATCGACGCCACTTGGCGGGGTTTTGGCAAGGCGCTTTTCAGCGGCGAGTCGATGTTCTGGGTCAAATGCAGCGGCACGGGCAATTTGTTCCTCAGCAGCTTCGGGGCCATCGACGCGGTGGCAGTCGACGGCGAGTACATCGTCGACACGGGGCATATCGTGGCGTTTGAAGACACGCTCGACTTCAAAATCAGCAAAGCAGGCAGCAGCCTGATCGGCAGCTTCCTCGGCGGCGAAGGACTGGTCTGCCGCTTCCAGGGCCAAGGCAGCCTGTACTGCCAAAGCCACAACCCGCCCAGCTTCGGAAAATTGCTGGGGCCGAAACTCAAGCCGCGATGAGGAGAATGACCAGTGCACAAGCACCAATGACCAATGGTTCTCCCGGGCCGGCATTGGTCATTGGGACTTGGTCATTGGTCATTCAAACTCGGTAGAAATCCCGCCTTCACACACCGCTCTCTGATCATGTCCACAGCCACCAGCAGCGATCTCGACATTGAACTCACCCAGCGGCCCGATTTCGCGATGGCGACGGTGCGTTTGCAGCCGCATCAGCAGGTGTTTGCCGAGCCGTCGGCGATGGCGGCGATGGACCCCAGCGTGACGCTGAAAGCCGGGTTTAAGGGCGGGCTAAAGAAGACGCTGGGCCGAGCGTTTGGCGGCGAGAGCTTGATCATCAACACGTTCACCGCCGGCGACGCGCCGGCCGAGGTGCTGTTCGCCGCGGGGCAAATGGGCGACGCGGTGCACTACCGACTCGACAACAGCGCGTTGATGCTGCAGCGCGGGGCCTACATGCTCAACAGCGCGGGCGTCGAGGTCACCGGCAAGTGGCAGGGCGCCAAGGGTTTCTTCAGCGGCGAGGGACTTGTGCTGCTGCGGGCCAGCGGCACGGGCGACATCGTCTTCAACTCCTACGGCGCCATACTAGAAGTCGACGTCGACGGCGACTACATCGTCGATACCGGCTACATCGTCGCCTTCGAGGACACGCTGCAATACAACATCACCGCGCTGCAAGGCCTGCGCGGCAAGGGCAAACTGAAGAGCTTCTTTTTTGGCGGCGAGGGCTTCGTCTGCCGGTTTTCGGGCCAAGGGCGCGTGTGGGTGCAAACGCGCAACGTGTCCGCATTCCTGTCGTTCATCCACGCCTTCCGGCCGGCAAAGAACAACAACTGACGCACCAGCACGCGCGCAGGTTCTGCGCCGCCGCCTGGAGCGTGTCGCCGGTGGCGGCGCGAGGCAAACGCAACGATGCCCCCCACAGGAAAAGGTGCGCGCGGCGGGCGACTCCCGTCATGCGTCCGCGTGCGCTGGCGGATCAAACCGCGTGGTCGCCTTCGGACTAGGAAGTCGAGGCGATCAACTCGCCGCGCAGTTCCTTGACCAACTCGGCCGGATCAATCGGCTTGGTGAACCAGCGATCGACGCCCTGCGGGCCGACCGGGACGCCGAACTCGCCGGGGCTGCTGCCGGTCACGGCGAACAATCGTACGCCCTCGAATCCAGGGTCGCGGCGAATCAGTCGCACCGTTTCGCCGCCGTTCATCCGCGGCATGTTCATGTCCAACAGCACGGCGTCGGGCCGATCGTGCCGCGACAGTTGCACCATCGCCTGCACGCCATCGGCGGCCACGTCGACGGCAAAGCCGCTCATCCGCAGGTAGCCGGCCAGCAGTTCGCTTTCGTTGGCGTTGTCTTCGACCACCAGGGCGCGGCACTGCTCGGGCGTCTTCTTTTTGGGCGGCAGGGTATCGCCGCCCAATTCGGCATCAATGGCGTCCAGCGAACGCAGCGCCTTGTGCAAGGTGCCCATGGCGTCGTCTTGCATCCCCGCTGCGATTTGCTTCTCCATCAGACGCAGCGCCAGCGACGCCGTGTTGAGCTGATTCCGCTGGGCATGCCGACGCTTCCGCGCCGTTTCGGACAGGGTCTCGGCCGACAAATCGTCTTCGTCGGCGATTTCTTCGCGCAGCACGCGTACATCACGCGGGGCGTCGACGCCGACGCGGACCCGATTACCGGCGACGCGAAGGATTTCCACCTTCACGCCCAGATTGGGGAAGACGATCTTCTCCTTGACGCCGCGAGAGAGCACTAACATGACGGACCTCCATTTCAACGCCGCGTTTCCTGACCAACTGCGCGGCTACTAGGGCAACCCGCGGTCTGCACAAAGGGACCGCGAGCCTGCAAATCGTTAACGCGAGACGCGCGGCGATCCGTCCTTGATCGTGCGGTCATCCAGCGGGTTACGTCGACGTGTGCGCGTCGGTGCGGACTTCATGTCCTGCCACCGCCCGCCGGATTTGCCCCGATTCATCAACCTAATCGCGCCGGTGCGGATTCTCCAACAGCAATTTTTCGCGGGTTTCCACCACGGTGCTAGCACCACGCTGCGGAGGGATCAGGCCGCGCGGGGCGGCGGACTAGCCCCCGCGGGCGACCATCACCATGATTCCGCCCACCAGTGCCAGGCCGATTCCGGTCCACTTGAGCGCACCAGCGATCGTTTGGGGCGTGTCTTTGGCCGATTTGAACTCTTGGTAAAGCTCGCGGTACTCCGCATCGACCTTGTCAAACTGCTCCTTCAGCTCCGCGGCGCCCTGCCCGCTGTGCATGCTGGGCCGGCTCTGGGACTGCTGCAGTTTCAGGCTCAACTCAGTCGCCTGATTGCCCAATTCGGTCAGTCGCAGGCTCTTCTGTTCGGTCCACGCATTGGACGGCGGAAAGATCACCGCCCACAGCAGGCTCAACACAATCAGCAAGACGCCCAGGGCCACGGCGGCGGGGGCAAGAGCGGACTTCATACTGGCAGGTTCTTTTTCTGAGAGTGATGTTCGCCGCGGCGCGGCGGCCAAACCAGTCGAGCAGCGGCCGCGCTAGGGCGCCTGCTCGACCTGCTGGCCGTCGTTGGTGCAGACCAATCGGCCGAACGAGACGACATCGATATCGTCGGTGACCCAACGGACGCTGCCGTCGACGTGAGCGCCGTTAACGCCTCCCAGGTGCTGGCTGCGCGGCGCGGCCGAGGTGTCGCCGCGGACGCGGCACGGCATGCCCAGCAAATCGGCGCCCGCCGGATTGGGACAATTCCGCAAATTGTCTTTCGCCCCCTGCGGATCTGCCGGCACGGGCGCATTAGGCAGCAGGGCGTACTGGGCGAAGAAATCGGTTGGCGAATACTCGGGGCGACTTCGTTCGGCAATGCCGCAGATGCGCGTCAGAGCACTGCCGGCTCCATGCACGTCAGCCCCCAGAATGCTGGTGCCTGTCCAAGCGATGGCCCAGGCGCCCCGTTCGTCCTCGCCCTCCTCGCGCGTGCGGACCTCCGACAGCATGAGCACGTTCGACGTGCCGTCGGTGATGCGCGATAGTTCTTGCTCTTCGTTCAACAGCGCCCCCGGCGTAAGCATCTGGCATTCGATATGCTCCGCGCTGGCGTAAGCCACGTAGTTCGCTTTTCCAAACAGCCGCTGTCTGGCGAGAGACGCTCGTCCGCCGCCGTACAAGCGTCCTTGCGCGTCATCAGACGGGCACAACAAACTCGCCGGCTGAGCCGCTTCGGCCGGCGAATCCGTGGCCGGGGCAGTCGAAACGAATTCGTTAAACGTCTGCTTGAAGTCAAATTGGTCGTACAGCGCCTGCAGTTCCATGTGCGGCATCACGCGTACGATCCAACTCAGTTGCGAACCCGAATAGAGATTGACCCTGACTTCGTCCTCCACCTCGCCGTCGCTCGACTGCGGCAGCGCCCCGCGCGCCGACTCGTAGTTCAGCACCGCCAGCGCCAGGTTGTGCAGCGAGTTCTGGCACTGCATTCGCCGCGCCGCTTCCCGCGCCGCCTGCACTGCCGGCAGCAGCAGGGCGACGAGCACGCCAATGATGGCGATCACGACCAATAACTCGACCAGCGTAAATGCACGTCGCCGCGGCATTGCGATGGGATGCATCAGGAGCCTCTTCACTCGGGGGCAAGACTGCGAGCAGCGCTCGCTGGAAGTCGCTGTTGCCTGAGTGTAAGCGGCGGGCCGCGCAGTTCAAAACTCGCAACGGACAAATTGCCGGCTTTTTATGGAGCAACTTGCCAAAAGCTCTTCCCGTCGCGCACAGGTTTCGCGCAAGTGCGAAACGAGCGACCGCGTCGCGCAGAACCGGCGTCAGCAACGCGCACCGACGGCCGAGCAGAACGCCCGCTACAGCGTCCCTTCCGACGACAACGAGACGCAATACAGCCGCTTGCTCGTGCGAATGAACAGCTGCCCGTCGCTGGCCGCTGGCGAGCTGCTGTAGTCCTCGTCGGGGTCGTCGCTGAGGCGATTCACCGCGAGCACCTCCAACTCATCGCCCGGGGCGACCACGTAGATGTCGCCGCGGCGCGAGGGGAAGTAGATTCTCTCGTCGGCATAAATGGGCGACGCGTAGTCCATACTGCGAACCCCCCGCCCGCCCCGGCGACCGCCGGGACCGCCGCCGCCCCCGACCGGAGGAGCGGGCGCATCGCCCGCCGGCAGCCGCGCTTTGTTCGCGGCGCCATTGGTCGCGTCCATCGACACGGCCATGCCGCCGGAGAGGTAGCAGAGCCGCCCGTCGACGAGCAGCGGCGTGACAATTCGGTTTCGCTCCTGCGTGCGCCATACCACGTGCGTGCCGGTGACGTCCCCCTCGCCGCCGACGCGCACCGCCGTGCCGCCGCCATTGCGACCATCCACGGCGTACACGACGCCGTCGCCCGCCACCAGGCTGGCGCAGAACGAGTTGCTGTCGGCGCCCTTGCAGTGCCAGCGTAGTTTGCCGTTTTCGGGATTGATGCCCCAAATCTCGTACGGCACGCCGATCACCAGGTCGGTGCGCTCGTCGTCGACCTCCATCAGAATCGGCGTGCTCCAGGTGCCCGAAAGCCCCGACGCCTCCTGCCGCCAAACTTCCTTGCCCGTTTTCTTGTCGAGCCCGACCAGCGCTTCGCTTTCCGCCGAAGCGGTGATAATCAGCAGATCCTTGTACAACACCGGGCTGGAGGCCGAGCCCCAGTTGCGCGGATCCGACTCCGTGCCGACCTGCGTTTTCCACAGTTGATTGCCGGCCATGTCGAAGGCCACGGCGCCGGTCTTGCCGAAGTAGCAGTATACGCGCTCGCCGTCGCTCACCGGCGTGTGCGACGCGTAACCATGCTCGGCGAACATGCCGCCGTATTCGTCCTCGGGCAGGTAGGGATCAACCGGCGTGTCCCACAGGATCTTGCCGCTGTGGCGATCGACGCACACCAGGTGGCGTTTCAGATCGGCCTGGTCGCCGGGGTCTTCGTCGCGGGCGCCCATGCCGTAGCCGCTCCAGCACGTGACAAACACCTTGTCGCCCACGACGATCGGGCAACTGGAGCCGCGCCCCGGCAAGTCGATTTGCCACGCCAGGTTTTTGTCGGCGCCGAATTCAACCGGCAGTGGCGCCGTGTCAGGGCAGATACCCGTGCCGTTGGGTCCGCGGAACCGCAACCAGTCCGACGCGGCAGCCGGCGGCGCGATCAGCGCGCTGGCGACGCACGCCAGGAGTCCCAACCAAACGATCCGACGCAATGCGACAGCCATGGCAACCTCAGCGGCAATAGGTTCTTGAGAAGCGCGAGCCGCGGCCTTTGGCACGGCCGCGGCGCGGGCGGGCATTATCAGTGAACTCTGCGGTCAGCGGCAAGTTTTCCCGTGACGGGGACGGTACCCCGCCTTACAAACGGCGCCAATCGCACGACCCGGCGGGATAGAACGCGAATACGCCGCACCGCCGCCGCTGCGGGTCAACGCGCCCGGCGGGCGACGCCGATGGAAAAAATGAGACTGCCGCGGCAGCGCCGCTGGGCGTCTCCCTTCACCACTCACCACCACGTCCTCCCGGAGCAGCAGCATCATGTGGCGGTCCTTGTTCTTGGCCCTGGGGGTCTCCAGCGCCATTCTGGGCGCCGAAGCGCTGGCCATTGAAAAGGCCGTGTTGAAGCAACCCGAGAGCGCCCCTGCCAATTCCGCGGTCAAAGAAATCAACCCGCCGGAGTGGGCCCCCTGGAGCCTGATGGCCGGCGGGGCGGTGGTCATTCTGTATTCGTTCACCATCCCTCGGCGCGTGAATACCTAGCCGGCGGGTGGAGCATGCCGTAGGGCGGGCAATCACGGGTGTTCGTACTCCGCCCCGGCGCTTACGCCCGCCAGCATCGCAGCACAGTGATTGAGCCGCGGGGCTTGCCCCGCGGGCCCCGCCGTCAGCCGCGGGGCGAAATCATGGCGATATCCACGCGGGCCAGAACCGCCGTCGACCGGCAAATCTCCTTGCCGAAGCGATGTAAGTCGCTTACTATAAACGGGTTTACGGCGCAGTAATCCTACCTTCGCGCCCGAACCCGTGACCGACGCGGTGCGTCCGCTTCACATCGGGGTCGCCGTGGCCGCGACCGGCAACGCAACTTCGACCGGCACAGACCAGCACATGTTCCAGCTGGCCCCGCTTCACTGATTCCGAGATTGTGAGAGGTGCAATTGTGGCAACGATCGACCAGACGCGAACCAAGGGCGAGTTGACTTCCGGGGCGGACATTCTGGTTCAGTCGCTGGTCAACTTGGGCGTCGACACGATCTTCGCCTACCCGGGCGGCTGCAGCATGCCGCTGCACCAGGCGCTGACCCGCTTCGGCGATCAGATTCGCACCATCCTTCCGCGTCACGAGCAGGGAGGCGGCTTTGCCGCGCAGGGCTGGGCCCGCAGCACGGGCAAGGTGGGCGTCTGTATGGCCACCAGCGGCCCCGGCGCCACCAATCTGGTCACGGCCATCGCCGACGCCAAGCTCGACAGCATTCCCATGATCGCCATCACGGGGCAGGTTCCCACCGCCGTGATCGGCACCGACGCGTTCCAAGAAACGCCCATCGTGGAAGTCTGTCGCGGCATCACCAAGCACCATTACCTGGTGACCGATGTCGAGGACCTCGCCCGCATTGTGCGCGAGGCTTACGTGCTCGCCACGACCGGTCGGCAGGGCCCGGTGCTGATCGACATGCCCAAGAACGTGCAGTTCGCCCAGTGCGTGCCCGACTACAACGCGCCGCTCAATCTGCCCGGCTACGGCAACATGCACCCGCCGCTGGCCCGGCCCGAGCAAATCAATCAAATCGCCGCGGCCATCAAAATGGCCAAGCGCCCCATCATCTACGCCGGCGGGGGAATCATCTCCGCCGAGGCGAGCGACGACCTCCGCGAGTTGGTCGCCAAGACCGGCATTCCGATCACCACGACCGTCATGGGGTTGGGCGCTTACCCGTCAACCGACCCGCTATCGCTGGACATGCTGGGCATGCACGGCAGCGTGTACGCCAACTATGCCGTGGACGAAGCGGACTTGCTGATCGCCCTGGGCGTGCGGTTCGACGACCGGGTGACCGGCAAAGTGGAGGCGTTCTGCAAGCACGGCAAGATCATCCACGTGGACATCGACGCCTCGGAACTGAACAAGAACAAGCAGGCCCACATTCCCGTGTGCAGCGACGTGAAGTTCGCACTGGAAGAGCTCAACAAGATCGTCGAGGCGCCCGACGACATTTCCGGCTGGGTCGCCCAGTGCAAGAAGTGGAAGAAAGACGATCCGTTCAAATACGACGAGTCGTACCCCGGCATCCTGCAGCAGCACGCGATCCGCACGCTGTGGGAGACGATTCACGATCAGGATCCGATCATCGCAGTGGGCGTCGGCCAGCATCAAATGTGGTCGGCCCAGTTCTACAAGTTCGACCAACCCCGCCGCTGGCTTTGCAGCAGCGGCCTGGGCACGATGGGCTTCGGCTTGCCGGCGGCCATGGGCGCGCAAGCCGCCCACCCCGGCCGGCTGGTCATCGACATCGACGGCGACGGCAGCTTCCTGATGAACGTGCAGGAACTGGCCACGTGCGCCTGTGAAAAGCTGCCGGTGAAGGTGCTGCTGTTGAACAACCAGCACCTGGGCATGGTCGTGCAGTGGGAAGACCGCTTCATGCACGGCAACCGCGCCCACACCTACCTGGGCCCGATCGACAATCCCGAGTGGTCCGGCGAAGGCGACGGCATCGGCTCGACCGACCCCAGCGAGCGGTACCCCAACTTCGTGCAGATCGCCAAAGGCTTCGGCTGCGGCGCCGCGTACGTCGACAAGAAGGACGACTTCCCGGCCGCGCTGGAAGAGATGCTCGCCTACGACGGCCCCTTCGTCCTGGACGTCGCCGCCCCGTACCAGGAACACGTCCTGCCGATGATCCCCGGCGGGATGACGGTGAAGGATATGATCAAGGAGTGAGGGACAACGCTCGACTGCCCGCGTGCCTGATTGCTTCCCGCGCCGGCGGAGGTTAGCGTCTGTCGGTTGGCAACGAGGCGTGCAACGGACTGCACGGGCGGCCGGCGGGAGGTAGCTCGATCGTCGTCTCGACGCCCTGCCAGGTTGCCGCGACGGCGCCGCCCTGGTGGGTGGGATCGCACAGCCACAGGCGTTCGCCGGCGATCAGCGCAAGGCAAGGACGATCAACGGCGAGCAGCGTCGTGCCATCCCAGTCGAGTCGTCCGGGGGCGAAGAGCGCGGCCAGCGTGCCGCGACCCGGGCAGTGAATTGCTTGGCACTGGCGGTCGTTTTGCAGCACGCGCCAGGGCGGTTCGGCAAACACCGCGTCAAGCTTCGCTTGGTCCGCATCCAAGATGATCGCGTACCCCAACGGCTGCGGCGGCGACTCATGACGGCAGACGACCTGCAACATGGGCAGCGCCACCGGAGGTTCGCCCAGGTAGCGGTGGTTGATCGCCGCCCAACTTCCTTCCTGCACGCTGGCGCGGCACTTCAGGAGTTCGCCAGTCAGCGAGACATAGCCGACGCCGTGATGCAAGACCGCCTGCGCGCGTTCGGCCGCGCCGCCATCGGCGTCAAAGGGCTTCCAGCCGCCGTCACTGTCACGAACCAGCGCTTCGCCGCGGTAGCGACATTGCTCAAGCGACGTGGTAATCGCCGCCCCGTCGCCGCGCGTCTGCCAGCCGCTCACGAGCCCGACCACCGCATCGTCGACGAAGAACCAGGTTTTGCGAGCCGAAAACGCCTGCTCGCCATCGGCCGCGTCGCGGGCGTAATCCATGGCGACCAACCCGAGCGAACCGTCGCTCACGCCGCCGACAAAGGGCAGCCGCCGTTGGGAGCGACCGCCCTGGGCCGTCGTGATCCCCGGCAGCCGCGCCCAATCCCACGCGGGCGCAGCGCCGTCGTACTCCTGTCCGTCGCAGATGACGTACAGGTCGCCCGAGTTGAGGTACGGCACGCCGCGTAGGTTCTCGCCGTTGATCGACTCGCTGCGACGCGTGCGATCAGAGATCGTCTTGAGAAAAAAGCTGCCGCCGGGTCGGTGATGCGCGGCAAAGTCGGCCAGCGGGAACTGCCTGTGCCCAACGAGGGGAGCCGCGGCGCCCTCCAGCCGTGCGCGATACGTTTTGATGCCAGCGCGCCGAGCCGCGTCGACTTCGGCCCACAGGCGCAGGTGGTCCCGGACGTCGCCGTTGGCCAGCTGCCCTTTGCGACTCGCCTGCCGATCAAACGTGCTGGGCGGCACGGACGGGCCTCGCGACATCCATTGCATGCCGTCCAGCAAGAAGCGGCTCATCACGGACCGTTTGTCGGCCGACAACTCCCAGGGCGTGCCGCGCAGCTGCCAAGCCACAGGCACGATCACGTCGACAAACGACCGGCCGTAGCCGAACGTGTGCAGCCGCGGGCCGTGCTGAAAGAAACTCCAATCAGTCTGAATGCCCTCCGGCTCGCCCAGCGTGATGGCGTTGAACAGCTGCGTTGCCGCCCGGGCCGCCTGCGTTTCGTCGCCCGTCAGGCAGCCGTGATGCAGCGCGAGTTCAGCGCTCCAGGCGAGATTGGCGCCCGTGCCGCCGACGCGGTATTGAGCGATCACCTGCAGCACGCCGGCGCGCAGCTCGCCTGTCAGGTCATCGCCCAGCAGCACGGCGATGTCGCGCATCGCGCGCGGCACGCCAATGCGATTGAACCACCAGTTGGGGCACTGATAACGGCGGTCCGCCCAATGCTGCAGCGCCAACTTGGCCGCCGCCATCGCCTCGTCGCTGCGGCCGTAGCGGCTGTCGTCGGCATAATACGCGCTGAGCAGTTCCTGCACGTGCAGCAGGTGCTCGCGCGGCTTCCAAGCGGCGCGCGATCGGTCCTGATAGTCCACGTCCGGCCACGACCCGTCAGGAGCCAGCTTCGCGAGTCGGCCGGCAACGATCTCGTCATCGGCGGGAGCACCTTGCAGGAGCAACTGCCGGTAGCGTTGCAGAACCAAGTCGACGGGGGCGGACGGCGATTCTTGAGCCGTCGCGCAGTTCGCTGCCGTAGGAATCGCGAGGCAAATGGCGATGAGCCGCGCGCTGCGCCACGATGCCCGCACGAGACGGTTGCGGGCTGGGAGGTCGCAGCAACTGGAGGAACAGACACAGTCCGCCGGTGCGACGCTAGGCGCGGACCGCGCCATGCTCATCGCGAAGGGCCCCGCAGTCGGTGATTTGCGTGTTTCAATCATCGCCGATACCAATAATAGCCTGATCTATTGACCGACCGAGCCGCGAGGACGCATTGGCCGTGCTTGCCCGCCAACGAGTGCCGCCGTACGCGCGTGTCTTCTTGCCACCTGTCATAAACTGACCCGTCTCATGAACTCACTGCGCGGCTGCCTGGGTCTGACGCTGGTCCCGCTCGCTTTTCTGGGCGGATGCATGGGATCACTTCGTCCCGCGTGGAAGTGGATCGAGCGCGGCCACATACAAGTCGTTGGCGAACGGGACGAGCGACAATTCCCCGTGTTGGCGCAGACGGACGACGGCGAGTACGTCGCCATACGAGTGTACGAGTTGGCCGATGCACCGGTCACCCTGGTCGCCTCGCTGGATGACCTGCCGCTAGCAAAGGTGAACCAAGACCTGCGCAACTCGATCGACGCGGGGGGCGATCACGAGTACTTCCGAGTTGAGCGGCAGCCATCGGGGCGCCTATTGGCGTCGCTCGAAGAGCCGACGACACACGATGCCAAGTTGCAGGGTTGGTACGAGATTGACAAGGGCGCGGTCCGACCTCAACGCGTTCTGCACTACGGCCCGGGTCTGGCATTCGAGGTGATGCCGTGGATCCTTGCTGCCGGGATTGCCGCCGCAGCGGCGGCAACATTCGTGATCGCGAAGCTCACCTCTCGTGGTGGTCAAGCGAGCGGCGTCCCCTAGTAAACCTGATGTGGTGGTGACACGGCCTCAAAACAACTCCCGCACCGCCGGCTTGGTCACCTTGCCCATCGCATTACGCGGCAGGCTGTCAACAAACAACAACCGCTGCGGAACCTTGTAGCTCGACATCTGCTCACGGCACCAGGCGGTCAGCGTCTCGGCGTCGAGCGCCGCGCTGTCGCGCAACACGACGGCCGCGGCGACCGTTTCGCCCCAGGTGTCGTCGGGCAGGCCGACCACCGCGCATTGGGCGATCGCGGGATGCTCCAGCAGGGCGGTCTCGATTTCCAGCGCCGAGAGTTTGTAGCCGCCGCTTTTGATGATGTCGACGCTGCTGCGGCCGAGGATGCGATAGGCGCCCCGCTCGCGCACGGCGATGTCGCCCGTGCGGAACCAGCCGTCGACGAATGCCTCGGCCGTCGCCTCGGGGCGGTTCCAGTACTCCGCAAACACCCCGGGACCGCGGACCTGGATCTCGCCGGGTTGGTTCTCGCCGTCGATCGTCCGGCCCTGTTCATCGACCAGTCGAAGCTCGACCCCCGGCAGCGGTTGCCCCACGGCCCCGGGCCGTCGCTCGCCATCGTAGGGATTCGACAACGCCATCCCAATCTCGGTCATGCCGTAGCGTTCCAGCAGTTGCTGACCGGTGAGTTCGCTCCAGGCGACATGGATCGTCGCCGGCAGCGCGGCGGACCCCGACACCATCAGCCGCATGCCGCGAAAACCCTCGCAGACCGCTGCGCGCTGGGACTCTGGCAGCGTTTCAACGGCGTCGATCAGTTTCACATAAATGGTCGGCACCGCCATGAAGACGGAGTAGGCGCCCGCCGCGACGCGCTGCAGCACGCCGGCCGCATCGAACTTCGGGAAGGGCTCCACGCGGGCGCCCGCCCACAGCGCACACGACATGATGTTGATGATGCCATGCACGTGATGCAGCGGCAGAAACAGCGGGATTGCGTCGTCGGCCTGCCACTTCCAGGCATCAATGAGCGTCTCGATTTGCGCTTGGATGTTTCCGTGCGTCGACACCACGCCCTTCGGCTGGCTGGTGGTGCCGCTCGTGTACAGGATCATCGCGCGGCGGTCCGGCATGATCGACGGCAGCGCGGCAGGGGAGTGCGGGGCAGTTTCCTCAAGCGTGACGATCGGCACGCCCAATGCGTTGCAGGTCGCGGCCACGCGTTCGCGCAGGTCCGCGGTGGTGATCAGCGCGGACGCCTGCGAGTCAGCCAGCACGTACTGCCATTCGCGGGGCGCGGCTGACAGGCTCAACGGCGTCGCCACGCCGCCCGCTTGCCAGATTCCCCACTGCGCGGCCACGTAGTCGGCGCCCGGGGGCAACAGATAGGCCACGCGAGCTTCTTGCAGGTCGCTCTGCTCGGGCAGCAGTGCGGCGGATACGCGATCGGTACGCGAGAGCAATTCGTCGTAGGTGACAGCGCCGTCGGGCTCCAGCATGGCCGTACGCGCCCCGTGCGCGGCGGCGCGCTGGACGACGGGCGGTCGCTCCCCTGGCTGGCGATCCTTGCTCTCACTGCTCACGATCACGATTGCGTTGCCTCTCGCTACTCTTCTCACGTTGCTGTGATTTCTGCTCAGTCGCGTCGGCGCGACTTCGCGCGTGCGCGCTACACGAGCACTCGGATTGCCATGTACAGCACCGACGGGCCCAACAGACAGCCGAGCCCCGTGTAGAACGTGGCCGTCATGGCGCCGTAGGGGGCCAGCCGCTCGTCGGTGGCGGCCAGGCCCGCGGCGACCCCGCTGGTGGTGCCCATCAGTCCGCCGTAGATCAGGGCCGCGTGCGGATTGTCCAGCCCGATCCACGGCGCGACCACCGGCGTGAGGGTCATCACCAGGATCGATTTGACCAACCCCGCGGCGACGCTCAGCGCGATCACCTCGCTCGAGGCGCCGACCGCCGCCCCGGTCACCGGCCCCACAATGTATGTCGCCGCTCCGCCCCCAATGGTGACGATGCTCTGCGGATCGCGATACCCGAAGGCGTAGGCAGTGACCCCGCCGATGATAAACGAGACCAGCACGCCGGCCAGCAAGGCCACGATCCCGGCCACGCCTGTGCGTCGGAACTCCTCCAGCCGCACGCCGAACGCCGTGGCCACAATAGCCAGATCGCGAAACGCAGCGCCGCCCAACACGCCCACCCCGGCGAGCCAGGGCACGTCCGCGACGCCGGCGTTTCCGCCGGCGACCGCTCCGCCCGCGTAGGCGGCGATCAATCCGATCAAGATGGCAAGCGCCGACCCGTGCACCCGCCCGCGGAACACGCCGTTGGCCGCTGCGTAAGAGATCCACATCACCGCAGCGACCAACGCCAACGCCGTGACGAGCGAGTACTTGGCAAGAACTGTTTCCACCGCGTCGAGCATGCCCCTAACGCCCCTCGTCGGTCGAGGAATTGGCGTCGGCGGCGTCGAACGTCGATTCGGCCAGCGGCGGCGCCAACCGGCTGATCGCGGGCACAAGCAGCAGGCATGCCGCGACCGACGCCACGCCCGCGGTGATCGCCGCCGGGCCCCCCGTGACGGCCGCCTGCACGTTCTGGCTGGCGGCCATCGCCACGACCACCGGGATATAGACGGCGCTCCAGAACAGCACGCCCTGTCGCGTCGGCGGCTGCAGCGCTCCCCGTTTCTGCAGACGATCGGACAGCACGATCAGGGCGATCATCGCGATGCCGACGCCCCCCACGTTGGCGTCCACGCCCAGCAGGTATCCCAGCAATTGGCCCACGACGGCGCCCGCCAACAGGCAAAACGCCAAAAGACCTGTGCCGTAGATAACCATAAGGGGTTCGCTCCGCAGTGCGGTCCCATTCTAACCAGCGCCGCGGCCCGACGATACCGCGTCAGAAGCGGCAGCGTGACCGCCCTCCGGCACAGCAAATGAGCTCGCCACGCGTTGCGGCGAGCCGCCACCGTCGCGGCACTTGCGAATGCCGCCGCCAGATGACAGCCGTCGCAGCCGGCGGCGCCTCCCGACGACGAGTTGCACGCGCCGCAGTGCTATTGCATCAGCCATGCGTTCGCGCTGCGACGCGCGGCTGCGCGGGGACACGGCGCCCCGGACCATGCGTGGGAACCCGTCGAGGCTCTGCCGCCCCAAAGCGAACCGACGGCGCCAGACCAACGGCGTGGATCTTCGGGGTTGCTTGCCGCCCGCACGCGGCTCTGTAGAAAAAAGGGGCCGTCGGCGGACAAGCCAACGGCCCCTCGGGGCGCCAATGGAGTTTGCGGCGGAATGATCCGCCCGCTAGGGCCTGTTGCGTCGCAAATCGACGCGGCCGTTGGGCAGGACGACGAACACTTCCGTCGCGCCTCGGTTGAAGATCGTGGTGGGGCTGTAGTAGGTGCGCAGGCGATAACCATGTTGGTCGTTGCCCGGACCGGGATCAGCATCGAAGCGAATCTGCAACGGCGGATTTCCCTGGTCCTGCGGATACCACGTGGAGAAGCCGCGTCCTGGCAGGATGCTAAACGACTGCCAGCGCCCGTTGCCCCACCGATATGATCCGCCGACCGTATAGTTCGTGTTATTCTGCCACACGCTTACTGAAAAACCGTCGGCTCGCGCTTCGTCGCTCAAGACCGGGGTCGACAAGCCGATACCCACAATCGCCATAATAAGAGCCGCTTTCATCGTTCTCCCTCCCCATGTTTTGGATTGAACTGCCGCCTCGACTGACACTCCGGAGTTGGCGCCGGATGTCGTAGGCCTGGGGAGCGAGTTCGAGCTCCCATAGTTCCTAGCGACCACGACGCCCAGAACCGGACGCCGATCCCACAGAAAACATGGACAGAGCGAGCGCTGCGGATTCTCGGAACTCTCTCCTCGCCTGCCGTCCCACTGCCGTCCCCGGCGCCCGCTCAGGCAATGGGCGAAGCGAGTCGGAGCGTTTCGACGCCTCGTTCGTTCGCGGCGAGTCGCTGGGCAACCTGGCCCCCAGGGAAGTCGCTGCAACTGGCCAGTTGAAGCCCTGAGATTCTCACTCCAGGTGGATCAACTTTCTGGAGCACCTCAATTGACCCGAGTTTCCCTCATTCAGGCCGGCACATAGGTCGGGGGGAAGCCCAGAACACTCCGAAGCCCCGCCAAGGCCGCAATATTGCAGAAACAACCTCGCTCGCAGCGGTCCAGCGGGCGACCGCGACGATCCGGCCGCGGCGCCTCGACGCCGCGGCCAGCGCGAGGTTTACGGCAGGGGGTAACTTGAAGTTGCCACATTCCACACCCAATTGCCGATCAGCAGCGCGATGAGCAGATTGCCGAACCAGCGCGGCCAGGACGGGTCGGGCGTCCCGGTGCGCAGTTGCCGCAACCGCAGCAGGCGATAAGGAATCTGCAGCAATACGGCCGCGGCCATGATCCAGCCGATGCGGTGATACTGCAGTGACTTGGCGACGTCACCGGCGGCCAATGCCACGAAACTGCGCGACAATCCGCACCCTGGACATTCCACGCCGAACAGCGCGCGGCTCCCGCACAACGGCGGCAGTGCAACGCCGCCGCCCGACAGGCCGCCGCTGTCGTTGAATCGCAGCGCAAACGACGCCGCAATAATCGCCACGCTCATCGCCAGCATCGTGACGTGCCGCTCCTTGATGCGCGCACGCAAGACGTCCTCGGCGACGCCCTCGTCGGACAACGCGACGACGGGAACCCGCTCGTCGTCGGCATCTCGCAGATCGGCAACGGAGGGGCTGTCGGCGCTCATGGCAGTAGCTTCCGGCCAGCGACCGGGCGCAGCGAGTAGGAACGGCTAGTCGACTTGAAACGCCTGCTGGCAACCGGTGCACCGGAACCGTCGGCCCGAGTATTCCGCGGACACCCGATACGCCTTGTCGCAGTGCGGGCAACGAACATGCAGGGCCTTGGCGCGCGACGCCGCGCTGTCCGCGCCGGTCGCCGGGCGCGGTGGGGCGGATTCGGCGGGCGTCGACTCGGCGCTCGCCCGTACGGGGTCTTCCTCGACCAGCATGCTGACGCGGTCGAGCGGCAAGCGGTCACGGTTCTTTTCGACCCAGTGGGCCGCTTCGCCGTTGAGCGGGCTCTTCACGTTGTAGCTTTGATACGCCAGCATCTCGCCGATTCGCATCACGATCGATTGCAGCGACTCGCCCGCCGTCCAGTGGTCGCCGATGCAAATCGCGTGCGGCGCGATGTTCGGATGAAACACGGGCGTCAACATCCGGCACTGCGGCGGCAGTCGCGGATAATGCAGCGGAAGCGTAATCTCGACCAGATGAGTCCGCGTCTCATGAACTTCTCCCGCCACCATCCGCACGCTGCGAATCTGGTACTCGATCTGGTACCGCTCCGAGGGATCGCCGTGAGTTTGCACCATGCGCAGCCGCGGGTGCCGACGCACGTAGTCGTCGAGGCGAGCGAAATCGGCAGCGAGGCGGCGAAGGCGAACAGCGCTCATGGTGCGGGCGGTTCCTGGGACTTGGGCGCCAGCCAGGGTAAACGCTCCGGCGCAAGGTCAATCAGGGACGACAGCGAAATGGCAAATCCCAGCCCTTCGGCAAACCGTTTGTCGGCCGTCAGCGTGTTGATGCCTACGAGCTTCCCTTCCGAGTCGTAAAGCCCGCCGCCGCTGCTGCCGGGATTCACAGCCGCGGTCGATTGAATGATCCGCACGCTGTACCCGTTCTTTTGTCGTCGTCGCACCTGCGAGACGCTGCCGCCCGAATGGGTCCATCCCAGCCCCTGGGGATTGCCAATTGCGAACACGGGATCGCCGACATGCGGCGGAGCCGCCACATCCCACTGAGCCGTCCGCACGTCGCTCGCCGCAGCGCCTAGCGGCGTGGAGATAATGCTGATGTCGACGCCGTGGGGCGCTACCCATTCCACCTTGGCGGGCGTCGTCGTCTGGTCGACGGTCGTCACTGTCAGCGGTCCGAGGTCCTGCAAGTTGGGCGTGGTCGACGACTCGTCTCGGTAGTCGGCGTCGATCACGTGCCGATTCGTCACGATGTAGGCGACACCGTTGTTGACCCGCATGACGACTCCCGACCCCAGCGACCCGCGTCCCAAGCCAAAACTCGACTGGATCAGCACGTTGGAGCGCATTGCCCGCCCGATGTGTTCGGGGAGTTCTTTGAGCGACTCGGGATCGATCGTCAGGGCGTCCAGGGCGACCGACTTCATGCCGCCGCCCAGGTACATGGAGAGCCCGAAGGCCCAGCCGATCATCGACGCCACGCCCAAGACAATGGCGCCCGCGGCCAGCACGAGCCCGCGCTGCGACGAGCGGTGCCCGGCCAGTGCGACGCAGCCGACGACAATCGCGATCAGTCCGGTGACCAATCCGAACAGCGGGATCGACGCCAGCGCGACGCCCATGGCCCACAACGCGGCGCGATTCCATGTCGGCTTGCTTGGCGTGCGATCGGTCGCGTCGCTGTTGCGCACTGACGGCGGCAGCGGGGTCGCCGCGGCGAGTTCGTCGACCGTAATCTTCATGGCAGGCCCCGGGGCGACCGGCTCTTGCTCGCCCCGGCAGTCGTAACTCTGGCAGCGGTCGCCCTGCTGCCAGCAGTCCAGGTGATGCATCGCCCCGCAGCGAGCGCATTGCGCCGTGGCGTCTCCCAGGACGATTTCGCGCTGGCACGACACGCACATGGCGCCGGCCTCGCGGTCGCCGGCCAGTACGATGCGCGGGGGGAGATCGGGCACGAGTGTGGCATCCTCAAAGTTCAAAGACCATCGCCGGCGCGCTGCGCTACCGCGAAACTAAGACAAACAGGGCCAGCAACACCGTATAGACGCACGACAGCCCCAGCGCGGTCCATCCCATGATTGTATACAGCGGTCCCGCCTTGACGAGCTTCTCCCGCCGCGGCAGCAGGTAAACGGCAGCGATGACGGCAATCAGCGGAGCCAAAAAACCCAACAGCGACACGATAAACAACCCGACGACAGTCCGGCGAAAGGCGTCCAGCTTGCGAGCGTCTTCCGCTTGGTTCCGCAGATCGCCCACCGTGAGCGGGTCGACCGTGTCGAACGTGGTGCCGCAATACCGGCACTTCAGCGCGATCGCCTTAATCGTCTCGCGGCACGCCGGGCACTTCTTGGTGTCGCCCCAGGCGGTCAACGGAGCCGCAACCGCGTGCTCCGACTTGTCGGGCGCGGGGGCCTGGCTGCAGCCGAAGGTGCCGCAGCCGCCAATCTCCGACCAGCACTCGCGGTGGTGCCGCTGCCGGCACTTTTCGCATTCAACGGCGTCCTCGCCCGGAGCGATTGCCGTTTGGCAGATCGGACACGTCGGTTCGTCGCCCGCGTCGATCTGCACAGTTCGCACCGCCAGTTGCGAGGTGTCATGAGCCGGCGGCGCGAGCTGCGCGAGATCGATCGGGTTCTTGCACTGCGGACAGCGCAGGGCGGCGCCTGGCGTCGGGTCGCGCACCACTAAACGGGCGCCGCACGTGCAGGAGACAGTTGTTTCAGACATGACGCCGCTCGACGGCCAGACCCGTTACATTCTGCCTTGGTTTGCAGCTTCCAGCCCCATTCTGAGCAGTGTCCAGATGCATGCCGTGACGGACGACACGAGGAACATCTTCTTGCCCTTGGGCTTGCCCTGAATCATCCAAATGATGCCGGCAATGCAACCGATGCCCGAACAGAGGATTGCCACGGCCCATTCGCCGGTCGTGAGGTCGGCGTCTTCGTCATACCCTCGGCGGGCCTTCTTCTCTCGCTTCTTGAGCGCGGCGTCGAAAATCTCGCCGCAGAAGCGACACTTCACCGCGCCTCGCATGATCATCTCGCCACACGCCGGGCACGGCCGACGATCGTCGGCTTCCGCCTCCAACTCAGGGGCGTCGGGCTGCAACTCGTCATCGTCAAACGGCCGCGGCGGTTCGGCGTCGCCGAAGCCAAATCGCTCCTCCTGCTGCGGCGCCGCGGCCGAGGGCACCTGGATTGGCGAGCTGCATTTGGGGCACTTGCCGCGCCGCCCGGCATATTGATCCGGAACCGCCAATTTGGCGTGGCAGGAGGGGCACGTGAGCTGAATGGGCATGAGGTTCTCCCGAGTTGTGTCCTGAACTCGTTGTCGTGTTGCGGGCGACCCCGTCGCCCCGTCGCTGGCCGGCGACGTCCGGCCCCCTACGCGTCCTTGGTTTCCTTAACGGAGAATTCCAAAACCGTCTTGCCCAGCACAATCTGGTCGCCATCGTGCAGGATTTGTCGTTTGACAGGGACGCCGTTGACGTACGTGCCGTCGGCCGTATTGCCGTCTTCGATCTCGAACCGACCGCCGCGGTTGGTAACGATCGCGTGCCGCGGCTCGATGGCGTCGTCTTTGAACAAGTACACGTCGGCTTTGGGCGAACTGCCCATGACCGTGGCGTCCTTAAACAGAATGAACTGCTTGCCGGCGAGCGGTCCCTTGCGCATCAGCAGCCAGGCGGTCTTGGTCCATCCTTCGACCAAGCCCACGAACAGCCCGACCAGCAGTCCGATCACGCCAAAGCCCACGGCGCGGCTGAGATCGGCCTCGCCGGTGTCGCCGACGAAAGCCAAATAGATCGGGTCGAACAACAATCCGCCCAGCAAGCCCCCCAGCACCGCGCCGACAAGCCCGTTGATGATGATCTTGCGCTCGCGCAGTGCGATCCCCTGTCCCATGCCGGCGGGAATGGCGGCGATCGCCCAGGCGGCGCCGCGTCCCATCATCAGCACCAGTAGGGCGACGCCCGTGGGCATGGCGCCCGCCTGGGGATTCTCCCACAGCTGTACGGCCAAGACGGACATCAGGGTGAACACCATGCCGGTGGGGACCAAGGCAATCAGCCCCCCGAGGAACCCAACGCCCAGCGCCGTGAACCCGCATTTGATCGCTCGCAACGGATTGCGGCAGATGATCCCCTCGGCGGCGCCCAGAAACAGCCCGACGCACCCGGCCACGACCGGAAACATCAAAAACGCCGCCAAGTCAAACTGGTCGTCGGCCAAATCCTCGTCGGTGAACCACGGCTCGATCAGCGCCCAGCCGACCAGCCCGCCAATCATCGCTGCGATCGACAGATAGAACCAGTTGGCGTAGATCACGCGAATGATCCACGGCGCCTGTTCGGTCGATTCGTCGCGACTGAGATACTTCTGCGTTTCAACGTAATCGTTGACCGCGGGACTATTCAGGTCGGCGTCGGTGATGCGAATGGGATCAGGCACGGCGCGGGCTCGCGGCAGGCGTATTCACGGCGGATTGAGGAATCGGCGTTGCGCCGCGACGGGGTTACTCGGTGGGGGCGTCGGAGGGGGATTCCCCCGGCGGCGCCGCGGCGTTGCGCGTTGACCGCGCGCCGTGCTCAGCATCCGTGTCGGCCGGCGCGTCGGCTGGCGGCGGGGGCCCGGCAGGCGGTGAATCCGTCGGCGCTGCGCCGGCCTCGGGGACGTTCCGCGGCGCGCCGGGCGGCTGCTCGTGCAACTGTTCGATCCGATCGGGAACAAGCCGCGCCAACATTGCCGTTTCGGCATCCGTAAAGCAGTACTTCAACTCGGTCGACTTGAGCGACTGCTGGACGACGGCAAACCCGCTCAGGATGGCGGAGCGCAGCTTGGCGGCCGTCGCCGCTTGTTCGTCCGTCAACTTAGCGTTCGGCTCGGGCAGCTTCTGCGCGGCGGCCGACAAGTCGGCAAGTTGCGCCCGGACGGCTTGGAGCCGATCATCCAATCCGAACCGCAACAGCTTGTTGTAACCGTAGTGAGCCACGGCGCCCTCGACGATCATGTTTTGCTCCCACCGCGTTCGCCAACCGGCCAGCGAGTAGCCGAGCAGAAACACGGCGAGCCAGGTCAGCAGCGTTGTCGCGAGCCCCAACGGATCGCCGTTGCGGCCAACTCCGGGGGGCTCGGCCAAGCTGCGGGCTGTCGCCTCGCCGACTTGCGCCGCGGCGCTGTCGTTGCGGAGCGGTCGTTCCGCCTGCTGCGCGGTAATGATGTCGGCTCCGCCCCAAAAATGCGGCAGCAGCTCCGGCTTGCCGTCGCGCCACGCGAACGCCCCTTCCAGGTCGCGTACCGGATCAATGACATAGGCGATCTGGCCCGGTGCGGAGAAGAAATTCTCGTGAATGAACACGTCGCGATCGGACAGAAAGATGCCAAAGTCGGGGTGCGAGTGATACCAGCCCAAAATGCGCTGGTCGGCAAACTTGGAATCCATCTCCCCGTTGATCTGCGCCCATGACTCGTGCGTGAACGTCACCTCGGCGAACTTGCTGTCGGCGCTGCGACAGCGAATAAAGTCGGTTGCCTCGGCGAACGGCCCGTCCTCGTCGCGCTTCCACAATCCGACGATCACGCCGCAAATTTCCACGGACGTGTCTTCGCGGGCGTGCTGCCGCATTCCCTGCCGGGCGTCAGGGGCCAGGTACAGACGAAAGTCCGCGTGCGAATCGGCTGGAAATTTGCCACTCGGCAGCGATTCGTCGGCGAGGGCACGAACGTCAACGGCACTCATGACTGCAATCCTCCGACCCGGGGCCCCAAGACGCGATCGCGATCGGCGCCGAACTCGTACCACCGTTGTTGCTCGCCCGCGCGCGCTGACACCACGTCCCACGCCGGCACGCCCAGTTCTGCCAGCGGCACGTCGAGCGCGGGGCATGCGTCGTCGAGCGTGTGGTAGAGCATCGGCGCCCGCTGACCGTCGCACGTCGGGCAGCGACCGTCCGCTTCGGTCGTCTTGCCAAGCGAACCGCGCCGCGGCTCTTCCTCGCCGCACTGCGGGCAGACCAACGCAGACAGCAGATCATGGTTGAAATCCACAACGGCGCCAGACCCCAGGTCGGCCCGCGCTCGCTCCAGCAGTTCGCGGCCGGTGACGGTCGCGACGCTCCACGGCAGCACCTCGACGTCGCCGAACGGCTCGTGAGCCAAGCACTCGGGCAGCCGCGCGTAATCAACAAGATAGCTGTGATGATTCTCACCATCAAAGACAAACCCTTGCCCTGACATGGCCGGAAGACCGTGCAACAGTTTCACGCCTTCCTGAACCTGAATGCCGGCAATCACGGACGAGGTGGTCGGCGTCGTCGGCACCTTGCCCGCAGTCATCTCGTCGCGAGTGAGCAGCGCGCAGCTGCGACGGGCTTCCAGCATCTTCCAGTCCACCTCGCTCATCGTGCATTCATAGCAGGGACCGACCGCCGAATCGAACACGCGGGCGACGCCGCTCAGTCGCTCGATCGCTCCGTCGATCCACGGCTTGCCGACTTTCGCAGCCGCCGCATTAATAGCCACGCGGGCTTCGCGATTGTCCAAGGCGCCGAAGATGACGTCGGCCCAGCGATAAACGCCCAGGCCCAGATCATAGACGATGTTGCCGTGAAAGGCCCAGGCGCGCATCTCGGGATACAGATCGACCGCTCGGCGGCAGGCGACTTCAGCCTTCGCTTGGCCGCAGTCGACTGTGCGGAACAGCACACTGCGCGAGAGGTTCGACAACTCGATGCGGTCGAGGTCGGCGACCAGCACCTCGCCGACGCCCAGCAGGGCCAGATTCTTGACGATCTCGTTGCCCAGGGCTCCCGCGCCGACAACCAGGGCCCGCGACGCCGCGAGCCGCTGCTGATCCCACCAGCCGATCAAGCGAAACCGCGCGAAGCGGTCGTCATCCGAACTGAGCGTCAGCGGTTCGTCGGCGGACACGGGCTACCAGGGGGTTAGTGTTGCAGGCGACTGACCTCGTCGATCACGGCCGCTGCGACGAGAAACGCCCACGCCGCGGCGCCCAGTCCGCCAGCGACAATGCCAAACCAACTCCGGCCGCGGCCATCCAACGCCGGGTCGTCCTCGATCGCTCGCAAGGCCTGGCGACCGCACACGACCGCTGCAATCCCCAACGGAATCCAATCAAGGGGAACCATGCCAACAGCCCCAGGTACCCTGCCGCCACGGCCGTTCGCGGCGTATTGCCAAGCGGCCCGCTTTGGCGCTGCTCGTCCCGCCGGCGCTGGGGATCGAGGTACTGCCGGCAATGCCGGCATTTAACGGCCACGGCGAGAATCTTTTCACCGCACAACGGACACGATTTTGTCTCGCTCATTTCCGATCGCTTGGTCGCTGCCGGCAGTGATCTCGGGCTGCAATCGCAATACGTCGCCCTCTTGCACGTTCGCAGTGGCCAGCGTGTCCGTGTCGAGTAACTGGCGCCCGCTCGCCTTATGGTGAAGCTTGTAGCTCATCATCTGCCCGTCGGGACTGTGCCGCGGCAAATGCATGCGATCGATGAGTACGGCCATAAGGCGGTTCACCTCGGCGTCGCGCGGCGCCTCGACCAACTGGCGCTTATTGCCTGTCGCGTCCCAGATCTCAATCTTGATGTCGCTCATAGAAAAGTGCCGCACCCCGACATTTGGCGAGCCTCCCGGGGGTTGAAACGACCGAACCTGCTTTGCCGCACATTCTAGACCGAACGCCGAGCGTTGCAAGCGTAATCAGACCAGCGAGCCGGTTTGTCGCCCCGACTTCCTCCGCGCAAACCGCGCGCTCCGGCCAGCCTGCGACGGGGCCTTGCGACTTGTGGTGAGTTTCAACTACTCCCGCCGCAGTTGCACCGGTTCGTCATTGAATTGCCAAGCGTCCACGACATCCACCACGACTGCCACCTTCGTGCCCAAGGCGAGTTCCGGCACGAGCCGCGATTCGCTGCGCAGCGTGCCGACGAATTGCCAGCCCAGCGCCGACCGCCGCACCTGGTCGACCTCGATAGCCGCCGGATCGACGCCGGCGTCGTGTGCGACATGCGTCCACACGGTCAGCCGAGCGTCGGGAGCGGCTTCGAGTCGGCGCGCTGCCGCATAGATCGCGTCGCGAAAATCACGATCTCGCGGCAGGTACGGCGAATGGGCGTGTGCGACCGTTTCGACGGGCTCGTCGACCGCTGTCTCCGGGTCGATGCCCGCCGCCCACGCTGCGGCGGACTCGCTGCCGGGAGCGAGCAGGACGGCGCCGCGCCAGCTCTCCTCCGGAAAATGAGCAATCGTCGCGCTTTGCGAATCAACCAAGCCGGTCAGGGCACGACGGGCCAGCGGCGCCAACTCCTGCCGCCGTCGCGAGTCAAACGCCGTCACGCCGACGGCCAACCAATGCGGGCTGCGGCGAATCGCTTCGTACTCCGCGTGCGTCGCGTTCCCCAAGTCCCAAGCCTCGGCGAAAGGTCCGTCGCCCGTTGCCAGCCATAGCCGCGCTCCCGCCAACTCAATCGTCCAACCGGCGGCAACGGGGCCTTCCGTTGTTTGCCGCATCACGGGCTGTGGAGCCCCCTCGACGTCGAGACGCTGAAGTTGTTTCGCAAAGTTGGCCGCGGACAGCGCAACAGGCTCGCCCACAAATGCAACGGCGACGGTCCGCACGACCGGCGGCGGCAACTGCGGCGGAACGTCATTCTGCAGCTCCGCGAAGTCCCCCGCCAGGAACAGGGGGCCCGCCAGTTCATCCCAATAGAAATCGATCGAGTCGTCGTCGTCCAACGCCTTGCGCGCGGCTGCGGCCGCTGCTTCGGGCTGGTGATCGACGGCCAACACGACCGCACGATTCGCCCATTCAGCGGGCGTCAACTGCCGGTCCTCTGTCAGCCGCCGGGCGGCGGCAACATCTCCCACTCGCAACAACGCTTCGGTGCGCTGCTTGTCCAGCCGCTGGCGAGAATAGCCTCGCACAGCCGATTCGCCCGTGAGCGCAAGACGCTGTTCGGCCAGACGGACGAACGTGCGATACTCGCCCCGCTGCCAGGCGACCTGCGATGCGACCGTTAGCAGGTGCGGATCGTACCGGTCATCGGCTTCGCGCAGTGCGACCAACGCCTCGAGATCGTTCCACCTTCGGCGATCGATCAGAATGCGAGCGAGATTGGCGAACGCAGCGCTCTGATCTTCAGCTCCCGCGTAATACTGCTCCCACAAGCCGCAGCGGCAACTGTGTGCGGCCAGACGATCCCGAACCATCCATTTGCGATCCTCGGGGAGCCTCTCCAGAGCTGCCCTAAAGTCGTTGAACGCCGGCAGTTCGAGGCCGTCATGCATGGCGACTTCGCCTCGCGCGGCCAGCAGCTGCGGATCGTCCGCGTGTTCCTTCTCATGCAGCGCAATGAGCTCGTCGAGCTCGCGCCACAAACCGCGATGTTGCGCCAAGCGAGCCAGGCGGGCGAAGCTCTCCTCGGCGTCCTCGCTCGCCGCGTAGGCCTCCGCCACGCGACCCTGCCGCAGCAGGGCAGTTGCCAACTGGCTGCGAATCCCTTCCATCGGATCATACTCGGAATCGGCCTCGTCGTGGGAACGCGGAATTTCCAGCGCCGCACGCGCCAGCCGGACCGCGTCCGTCAAATTGTCCTCGGACAACGCCAGCCAAATCTGATTTGCGAACGCCTCCAGCGACTGCGGATAGCGGCTGGCGTAGAATTGGGCGAACGCCTGATACTCGTCGCGGCTGACTTCGATATCCCAGTCGTCGATCAAATAGGATATGTCAGCGAACAAGTCTTCGTCGTCGGGACACGCTTCGAGCGCCGCGGAGAACCTCCCGGCTTCGGCACTGGCGCGAATCATATCCCCCCAGTAGCCGGTCCGCGCATCGTCGTCCTCCGCTGCCGCTGCCGCCTGCTGGTACGCGTCGGCGGCAGCGCGAAAGCGACCGTCCGCTTCCGCCGCCAGTCCCATCGCCTCGAATGTCTCCGCGGCGTCCGGCGCCGCCTTCTGCAGGTACGCAACGAGCGTACCGAGGCGATCGACATGATCGTAGGCAAGCCCCGCGGCCACGCGCGCCGCGACCGACGGCCCGTCTTCCAAGCGGTCCAGATGCGCGAAGAACTCGCGCGATTCGTCCTCCGGCAACGCCAGCAGCCAAGCCGTCAATGCGCCGCCGTCGTCAGGCCGCATCTTCAGCAGCCGTTTCCAGGCGGCCAGCGCATCGTCGCGACGCCCCAGCTGCTCATACGATTGAGCCTTGATCCGCAACAACGAGGGCGACGGCCCGACCGCTTCCTCAAAGGCGTCGGCGTTGCGAAGAGCGCCTGCCGGATCAACCCAACTGAGCTCCGTCATCTGATTGTAGTATCCGCCCGGAGTTACCGTCGGGCGCTGCACGTTGCTGAAGCACCGCGCGGCCTCGTCGCTGTCGCCGACGAGTTCCCATCGGCGCCCTTGAATCACCCAACAGTAGTCTTTCAGTTCGGGAACAATCGACAGCGCCTCCGCCTCCCGCAGCGCGGCGCGAGCCTGGTCCTCCTCATCTTCGGTCAGATGCTCGTCGGCGCGGTGCAGCGTCTCGATCCACTCGTCGTAGGCAGCCATCGCGCCGGTGGCGTGATACTTGGCGTAGATCGCATAATAACGCGAATCCGGCATCCCCAGGTCGAGTTGTTCCCAATCGTAAATCCGCCACGCCCCTGCGTCGTTGACCAGCCAGAACCGGAACGGCGTCTCGCCCGTCCCTACGGACGGATCGCAAAACGCGTACACGATCCGCGTATTGGTCGCACCATCCGGCGTAGTCACGCCCGCGATCTCGACGGTCGTCCACTGGACGTCGCACTCGATCGAGGATTGCAGCTCCCTGCGATAGGCGCGCCGTTCCCAAGCCGTCAGCTGGCGGGCCAGGCGCGTGCCCTCCATCCGGGCGACGAACCGATCCCAATCGACCGCCTGACGAAATGCGGCATGGTCGTTCCCCGCGGCCCATGTTTGCAGGTTGTCGAACAATTCCTGAATGGACTGCAACTCGTCCGCATCGGAGCCGGTGCGCATACGCTCGGCTAAGTCGAGCGCATCGAAACGCCCGAACACCTCGCGGGATTCGTCCCGCCGCTCTTGCAGCCCATCGTGTTGGACAACGTGCGCAGGCTCGTTCGCCCCCAGAAGATTTGTCACGCGCAGCGCCACGATGGCGATTGTTGACAAACTTAAGACGACGACCGCCGCAATGCCCGCAATCAGCCCCCAGCGCGGTCGGCCGGCCTGAGCAGTGCGTCCCTCTTCAATGACCTCAAACGGAATGTCGTCCCAACGATCAAGCGCCATGTCGTCGTTCGCCTCATGCCGATGTGGTCCCGAATCGCAGCAAGCCGCCGCGGCCCGCCGCATCCGAATCGTGACGCACGTCGACAACGTTGGCAAGTCTGACGCCGGCGACCAATGACTGACGGCACGAGCACTCCGGCCGGCCCCCGCGAACGTTCTCGAGATCTGTCAAGACGTTGTGTGGTGATTGCTGATTTCAGGCAACGACTTCGGCCTGTTTCACTGCGTCGATGCAGGGGATTGCACAAATGACATCGGGCAAGATGACGGATGCGAGTCGGGCCCGTGCAGCTTCCTCGCGATGTCATGCACCGCAGAAGCGATCGCAATTGGTCGTCTATCCGGGCCGCCGGAGGCCTCGACAGTGCATCTCTTCGCGCGTTGTCCTTGGGGCCATGGTCGGATTCGTCCGTCTTCTCAGTGCCCGCAATCTGCCACACCGCGTGGTAAGATCTTTGACGAGTGCCCCTGGATCGCAGCTCCCACTTCACTTTCTTCTCAGATCACCTCGTCTGCGCCGTGGTCGACCAGCCGACGCACGTTGACGCTGAAGTGGCATCGCACAATCACCACGCAGGTTGGGTTTGCCGTACGGACGAGTCGCAGGATCTGCAGGGCGGCCTCGTCGTCGGGAACGCACAAGACTACTCGTGCCGCATCGCCAATGCGAGCGCGCTCCAGCGTTCCCGTTCCGTTGCATCGCCGGCGACGGTGCGAAAACCCTGCTGGGCGAAAGAATGCAGGTTGATTGGACTGCGGTCGATGAGGCCCCCGCCGTTTCCAGCAATGACGCGACTTGGCGCCCCAGCGGCCCGGCTCCGATGACAATCGCGCTGCCTCGCAGCGAGGGGCCGCTGTGTAGCCGGCTGACTGATCCATCTCCTTCTATGGGCGTGCGCGTCCACCGGAGCCCGACCTTCAACAGGACGGGCGTCAGCGTGAGCGAGCCGACCGCCAAGACGACGCATTGTTGATATTCAGAATCTCCGATGATCTCGGCGCCCGCGCCAAGCAGCAGCACGAATGCAAACTCGCCGACGTGCGCGAGCCCGAGCCCCATGCCCGCCGCCGATTGCCAGTTGAGTCCGGTCAGCCGCAGGGCGAGCACGCTGGCTGTCGCCTTGATCGCCAACAGTCCGACAAAGCTGGCGAGCATGGCCAGCGGCCTATCGGCGATGACTCAACATCGAACAGCAGTCCCAAGCTCACGAAGAAGACGGCCGCAAAGGTCTCGCGAAACGGCAAGACGAGCGCCTCGATCTGAGCCGTCCGACGATTCTCGCTCAGGATGAGCCCCGCCGCGAAGGCTCCCACAGCCGCCGGCAGCCCCGCTGCGTGGGCGCACCAGGTCACGCCGCCCAGGAAGACGGTCGTGAAGAGAACGGCAAATTCGAGGCTCCGGTAGCCGCTGACAAGCAGAACAAACCGATTCGCCATGAAACGCTGCAGAATGACGACGGCTCCGACAAACAACATCGACGTGATCGCAAGTCGAACGAACTGCACAGGAGCAACGGCCCCCCTGAACTGGTCAGCAGCGGGACGGCCAAAAACAGGGGAACGAGCGCGGCGTCCTGGAACAGGAGGATTCCAATCGCACGCTGTCCGTGCGGCAGGTCAGAATGCCCCAATCCGAGAGTGTTTTGAAGACCAACGCTGTGGAACTGAACGAGAAAGCCAGCGCAATTTGGGCCGCAGTTCGCCACCCGACGCCAGTGCTAAGCAGCAGGGCCCCAAGTGGCGCCGCGACCAATAACATCTGACAACTGCCGCCCATGAGCAATTGTCGCCCCAACCGCCCGAGTTCTTTCAGCGAGAACTCAAGCCCGATGGAGAACAAGAGCAGGAAGACGCCTGAATCCGCGATCGATTCAATCTCGTGTCCGTCGTCGCTGATCCACCCCAGTCCCCCCGCGCCGATCAGAGCGCCAACGAGAAAGTACCCCACGATGACCGAAGTGTTCAGCACTCGACTCGCCAAACCGGCGCAAAGGCCGGCAGCGCGAATAACGAGCAGCTCGTGGAAGATCGAAATAGGCGTCGGCGGCAGCGACTCGATCCAGCGGACAAACCTGTCATGAATAGCGCTCACCGTCGGAACTGCGCGGCGGAAGGACCACTTGCCGATTCCGCCGTCTCTGTACCTGTCCGAATTCGTACCGCGGAGCGCCGCCCATCGCACGAAATCGCGCAGAGCCGACCGTTCTCTCTGGTCCCTGTCCGGCTTGGCTGATCAAGGGCTTGAGTCCTGGTCCTGATCCTGACCTGGCAGCCGGCTGCTGAATCGCGCGCGTCGCCGCGCTTTCTGTTTCCGGTCCGCCTTTCGGCTGAGTGCGTGCGACGCGCGATTGGCAACCCGATGGATCAGCGACTTGGCGTTCGCATCCTGGTCCTCGATCACGACAGGCGGCATCTTCTCGAGGTGCAACACGCAGCGACAGTGCACGTCAACTCCGCCACGAGGACCGTTGACGTCTTCAATGTAGAGGAGGACCTGGCGGAGTCGCTGGCGAAACCGCGTCATCGATCGCGAGAGGATGCGTTTGCATTCGTTCGCGGCAATGTTGGGCCGCCTAGCGCTGGCGAATCGAATCGTCAATTCCATGAGAATCTCCAGGTTTGTCAGGCGAACAACAAGAACAGAACTCGCGCAACTCTTGCGACGACAACCGGACTCTCGCGAGGCGGCTTTGCCTGGTTCCGGCGTCGACGCCGCGAGTCACCGTCCGCAGCGGTCGCTGGCGGTCGCAGAATCAGTTAAGACGCCTCTTTGGACGAGCAATGCGACAATCTCCTCGGCGATTGACGAGGCCGAACGCCATTCTGTCGAAGCCACAAGGTCCGGGTCAGCTGGGAGCTCATACTGGAAAGTGACGCCGGGGAAGCTGTCGATACGGCCGGCATCGGCCGCGAGGTAGCGGCCGTGTCGATCACGAGCGCGGCAGACATCCAGCGGCGTTTCGAGGTGCACATGCAGCAAGCGATCCTTCCCGATCAATTGCTTGACGCGTTGCCTCACGCTGTTTTCGGGCGCCACGAAAGCCGCGATGCAGATCTGACCGGCTTCGTTCGCTAGCTTGGCGATCTCGGCGCCACGGCGCAGGTTTTCCGACCGCTCCTCGGCGGAGAAACCGAGATCGCGGCTGATGCCAGAACGCAACGTTTGACCGTCGACGACAGCGGCGATACAGCCTTGATCAAAAAGTCGCTCCTCCAGTTCCAGCGCCAGCGTGGTCTTACCGGCGCCGCTAAGTCCCGTGATCAATATTGTGGCCGGCCGGTGGCCGTAGCGGTCGCGTCGTTCCTGTGGCGTCACGCGACTCGTCGCGCATTCGAGTTGCAGCCCGGCCGGCTCGTCGTCCCAGTGCTCGGCGGTGGTCGCATTCGGTTGAGCGCGGATCATTCCGGCAGCGACCGTTTCGTGCGTGATGCGGTCAACCAGGATGAACGATCCGGTGCCGCGACTATGGCGGAAATCGTCGACGACCAAGGGGTCATGGAACGCGACACGACAGAATCCCAGTTCATTGAGTCGCAGCGTTTGAGCGGGATGCTCGCGCTGCGAGTTGACGTCAATCGCATGACGCACGGCCCGAATCTCGCACGACGTTCTCCGCGTCGTCTGCTTGCACCAATACTGTTTGCCGACAGCTAGCGGCTGCTCGGACATCCAGACGAGGGCGGCCTCCGCGCTGCGAACGATTGTCGGCTGATGCGCGGGGTGAGCCAGCATGTCGCCACGGGTGACGTCAATCTCGTCGGCCAGCGTCAACGTCACCGCCGCAGGCGCCGCGGCAGTCTGCAAGTCGCCGTCCATCGTCACGATACTACGAATGCGGGATCGCTTCTTTGACGGAAGGACGACGACCTCGTCGCCGACGTTGACTTCGCCCGCGGCAATCGAGCCGCTGAACCCTCGGAAATCGGCCCGGGGGCGATTGACCCACTGGACCGGAAAACGGAGATGCTCCATCTCCTGCTCGCCTTGGACGTAGACCGACTCGAGGATGTGCAGCAACGGCCCGTCGGCGTACCAGGGCGTGTTCGAGCTAGGCCGCGAGACGTTGTCGCCGCGTAGCGCCGAGAGCGGCACAAACCTGATATCGGGGATCTGCAAATGTGCCGCCACGCGGGTGAAATCGTTGCGAATGTCGTCGAAAACGGCCTGGCTATAGTCGACCAGGTCCATCTTGTTGACTGCCAAGACGACATGTTTGATGCCTAGCATGGAAACGATAAACGCATGACGTCGCGTCTGCGTAAGGACTCCCTTGCTGGCGTCGACGACGATCACAGCCAGGTCGGAATTGGAAGCTCCCGTCGCCATGTTGCGGGTGAATTGCTCGTGGCCGGGCGTGTCGGCAATGATGAATTTGCGCCGCGGCGTCGAAAAGTACCGATACGCCACGTCGATCGTGATGCCTTGCTGCCGCTCGTCCTCCAGCCCGTCGACCAACAGCGCGGTGTCGATCTCGCCGCCCGTGGTGCCGTGTTTTCCCGACTCGGCGTAGAGCGATTCCAACTGATCGTCGTATACGGCGCCTGCCTCCAGCAGCAACCGTCCGATCAACGTACTCTTCCCGTCGTCAACGCTCCCGCAAGTCAGAAACTTCAACAAGTCCTTCTCCGATTGCTGTTGGACTTCATCCCCAGCAACTGTGCGATGTGGGGCGCTGGCCCGTGAGAGAGCGGCTTTGGCAATGGCTGCTGACATAGTTGCGAAGTCCTGGGAAAAAAGGCTTCAATCGATTCGCTCAAGCCGCCGGCCATTGCATTCGTTTCACGCGGGTTTCGGTCGCGATGTGGCCGCAGCGGAGGTCGCGGACTTGTGCCGCTTCGTCAGAAATACCCTTCGCGCTTCTTGCGCTCCATCGCGGCGGCCTCGTCCCGGTCAATCGAGCGTCCTTGACGCTCCGACTGTCGCGTGGTCAGCATTTCGCGGACGATGTCATCCACGGTCGTCGCCGTCGATTCGACGGCGCCTGTCACCGGGTAGCAGCCGAGCGTGCGAAACCGCACCAATCGCATCGCCGGCTGCTCGCCCGGCTGCAGGGGCATGCGCTCGTCGTCGACGACGATCAAGTCGCCGTCCCGCTCGACTACCGGCCGGCGTTTGGCCAGATAGAGCGGGACGATCGGGATGCGCTCCTGTCGGATGTATTGCCACACATCCAGTTCGGTCCAGTTCGAAAGCGGAAATACCCGCAAGCATTCGCCGCTTCGCGTCCAGGTGTTGTACAGATTCCAGAGTTCGGGCCGTTGGTTGCGCGGGTCCCAACGATGCTCACGATCACGGAACGAGAAGATCCGTTCCTTGGCGCGCGAGCGTTCCTCGTCGCGCCGCCCGCCGCCGATGGCCGCGTCGAATCGGTACTCAGTCAGCGCCCGCTTGAGCGGCTGGGTGCGCATGACGTCGGTGTACGTCTTGCTGCCGTGGTCGAACGGGTTGATGCCAGCCCGCACGCCGTCTTCGTTGACGTAGGCGATCACGTCGAGGCCCAACTCGCGGCGGGCGTAGTTTTCGCGAAACTCGATCATTTCGCGGAACTCCCACGTCGAGTCGATATGCAATAACGGAAACGGCGGCTTGCCTGGGTAGAAGGCCTTGCGAGCCAGATGGAGGATGACCGAGGAATCCTTGCCAATTGAATACAGCAAGGTCGGATTCTCGAATTCTGCCGCCACTTCCCGCAGGATGTGGATGCTCTCGGCCTCCAGACGCGCGAGATGCGTCGAGCACCCGGGCCTGGCCCGCGCGGCGGTCTCCATGGCGGCCGCCGCCTGATCTGATATGACGGTCATCGTGAAACCACAAGGTTGAAGGCAATGGTCAGCCCCGGCTGCATCGTTGGTCCGGGGAAGGTCGCACTTGGCGTTCATTCCGGCAGGACGTCGACGTATTCAGCCGACGAAGAGTCAGCCTGCTTCTCGCCCGACAAATCATGTTCGACATGCAAGGGCAGCCAAGCCAACCGCCGCGTCAGGCGATGGAAACGCCCGTCCTCTTCGGCGACCAGATACAGCCAGCCGTTGGAAATCAAATTTCGCAGTAGCTCATGCCGTGCAACGATGCCTGCGATTCTCTCCCGCGGCGCCGCGACCACCGCCTGCAGGCGCAACGGTTCGTGCCGCCAAGCCTCGCCGTCGTGCAAGGACTGCAGCGGCAAACCGGTCAGCAGGTCTCCGCCGCCGCCAGCCAGCAGACCGAAGCGTCCGACGACGTTGTGGATCGGCTTGGAGCCGCTGCCCCATTGCCGGTTGTCCACGACCGATGCGTAATACTGCATGTTGATCCAGTGCGTGACGACCATCGGCGCCGTCATGATCAGTTCCAACACGGAACCGTCGTCGTCATGCCGATAATCGTAGTCGTGGAGGAACGCCCGGCCGTCGAGCGAGGCTCCGCGCGTCAACGTCCGCGGCCCGACCACCAGTGCTGCGTTGCCCGCCAGACCCCACTCCGGACGCACCTCCGACCAATCGTGCGACCGTCGCAACAGGTCGGCGTCATCGCGCGCCGCAAGTGGCGGCATCCGTTCGCTTCGCGTCTTAGCCGCGGCGACCTGGGTATGCGAACTGAGCGTTTGCAGATCGTGCCAATGCGACGCCGGCAGATCGCCGACGTCCGAGAACGTGATCCGATCTGAGATCGTATTGTGCACCGCAGCGACGAATCGAGTGTCGCCGGGAACTATGATCCCATCCGCTTCCAGGCCGCTCCGAACCGCAGGCATATTCAGCAGCGCGGCTGCAAACCGAGCACTCGCTTCGCCGGAGTGACCGCAACAGGCTCCGCAATCCAGGCTGGCCTGCAACGGGTTGTTGGTCGTCTCGCTCGCGTGGCCGCACAACACGACGAATCGCGGGAATTCGGCAGTCAGGCCAAGATTCTTCAAGACGGACCGCGCCAGTTCGACGAGTTCTGCCGTCGAGACGCCCCGTTCCGCCAAGTTCGCCAATTGCGGTCCCAGCAGGTTCGAGTCGGCGGCCGGCAAGCCGTCAAATCGCCCGTCACGAGGATTCCCGCCGAGAGCGAATGTTCGAGTCGCCATCTTCGCGGCCGCCCACCAGCCGGCGGTCTCGACGAAACCGAAACTGCCGACAGCCGAACTCTGGAAGGCCTTCCAGGCGCGCCGCATCTTTCGGACAAACTGCCTCCGCCGCAGCACCTGCTGTTTACCTTCTCCGTCAGGCGTCTGCGTCAGCCCTTCCTCGACGAGAAACCGAGGCGCGAGCGGGGCGGGAACATGGCTCGCCGCTCGGCATGCGCCCCAACGCAGGTACTGCATGGGGATGCCGAAGAATCCGGCAAAGCCGCTCGTCTCGATCTGGTCGGAACACGACTCCAGCGCCCGCCGAATCCGCTCGGACCGTACGTCGATGCAGAAGACGAAGCGAGCCAGCTTGGGCGCGGTCGAACCGTCATCGTGCGACTGGTCGCCCACATCGGCCAAATGGCTCAGCAGCGATCTCCGGTAGGACACCTCGCTGGCCCGAAGCAAGCAATTCCGCAACAAAACGTCCTGGTGATCGCCGTACTCGTCGCCGGGGATCGTTGACCAATCGACGGTGATGCCATGGCATTCCGAGACAGCCGCGTCATAGGCCAATCGGATCGCGATGACGGCAAGCAAGTCGTCCGACTCCTCGCCGCAACGTTTCGCCTGGACCGCCTCGTATTTGCAGCGCGACGCCCAGCCCATCACAGTGAACGCTTGGCAGAGGAGAAACCGTTGCCAGTGACGCTGAGGCACGCCCAGTCGATCCAGCAAGCACGCAATGGTTGCCTGAGGCGTGAGAGGCAGTTGAGCAATGAAGCGCCGAAATCCGCTGAGCCCGGCCACTTCGGCCCGGCGATCATGCGCAGCCGCGCTGCGCCAAGCTTGGTAGAGCGTGTATTTTTGCCAGGGGCTACCCCACACGGCGTGCCCTTCGTCGTAGTGGGCGCCGCAGACTTTGGAGATTTCGTCGACGACGAACTGTGACCAATCGCTTTGCGCATACCGGTCAACGACGGCGGTCAGCGGCTCCATCGCCGGACTTTGGAAAGCAGAGGCGCTAGGCTCCGCCTCAGACTCCGCGGGGGCAACCGACAACAGTTCCTCCTTGATCGCAGCCGCATCCAGTGTCTCAGCCCCAGGGATCCCGTCCCGCAGCAATTCGTCAATCGCCGCTTCGAGATCCTCCGTCCCGAGTTCTCCCTGACGCAACTTGCTACGGTAGTACGAGAGCGGCATCAGCGTGTCGACGGCCGCAACGTTTCGCAGGGACCTCCGCGCCTGCAGCCAATCCTGATCGGCCCAACCGAGAAATGGGTTGACGGCGACAAAATCGGACAACGGCCAGACTGGCGCCACCCGATTGGCGACGTCCTGCAGGGCTTGGTCGAGCAGGTCGCGCGGCGGCGTTTCGATCGGGCTGCTCGGGGCGTGCGGAAGCGCGGGCCCCTTTGCCAACGCGGCGGCCGGCTTGTTCGAGGTTCTTATCATGTGATCGTTCTCCGAACCAGGAGATGTGATTGAGGTTTTGAGAGCCCGAGTAACGGGACGGCAGCAGGCGCAAAACTACGTAGAAACCGAACGCAGAACTCGGCGGGCCGCCGCGTCGACGTAAAAGCCGTTGAGAGCATGCACGTAGAACGCTGTGGCGACTCGCCCGCTTGGCCGGCGGTCGACCGCCAACTCCCAAGCCAGCAAGGCGGCCAGCGCCGCCCCGACGCCAAGGCTCAACACGGTCTGCACCGGTGCGGGGGCCCGCGCGATGGTGCTTCCCGCCACGACTGCGTCGATCGCCAGGTAGGCGAACGAATAGACGAGGCACAATCCGAGCGTTGTCACGGCGGACACGGCCGCCATCCGCAGGAGATTGTCCTGCAACAAGACCCACGTGCGGCGGACCAGCGCGATGCAGAGGACAGCCCCGAGCAAAAAACCGCCCGGCTTGGCGAGGGGTGACAAGCCGGTCGCAGTCGCGACGGCGAGGTAACACGTCGCCACGATGGCCACGGCGACCGCAAGCCGTACTGCGGCGGGGAGCTGTTGCGCCGACGCTTCCCCATGGAGCGGCTTGACGGCTTGGGCCGTCACCAGCACGTCTCCGCTGGCGAGAAACGCGTAGGCCTTGTAGAGCGAGTGGGCCACGATGTGCAACATCGCAGCGGTCCAGGCTCCCAGGCCGCACTGCAACATCATGAGCCCCATTTGCGCGACCGTCGAAAACGCGAGAGTTTTCTTGACGCTCGATTGGGCGAGCATGGCGAATCCGCCGAGCAACAGGGTTGCGGCTCCCGCCGCAGCCAGCATCGTCAAGGCCGACGGCGCGGCGACGAGCAGACCACTCAGGCGAATCAGGAAATAGCCGCCTGCATTCACAATGCCCGCATGCATCAAGGCGGAGACGGGCGTTGGCGTGGCGAGCGCTTCGGGCAACCAGAAATGGAAAGGAAACTGAACGGAAATGACGGCGGCGGCGAAAACGAGCAACCAAGCAACCAGGCCGGCAGCGGCGGCATCCGCCGCGGCGCTGGCGTCGACTTGAGCCAGCGCGGCGAGGTTCAGCGTGCCGTACGTCTGAGAGATCAGGACCACGGCTCCGACCAACAGCGCTGCCCCGAGCTGATCGACGGCATACTTCATCCTTGCGCCCTCCTGGGCGCCGGGATGCTCTTGATAGTACGCCAGCAGACGCCGCAAACCGAAGTTGGCCGCCAGCCACCCCGCTAGCATCAGGAGGAGATTGCCGGCAACGACGGCCAGCAAAATGCCGCCAAGCGTTAACGCAACGTGCCGGTAGTAAGTCGCGCCCCCAGGATCGCCGTCGAGCTGCCTTCGCGAAAAGCGGGCGACAATCCACCCAATGAAGCTCACCAAGGCGAGCATGAGCCAGGCCAGGCCATTCCAATACAGCAGGTCGATCGAAGCGTCGCCGATCGGCGCCTGCAACAGCGGTCGGCTCTGCAGCCCCAGCCAGGGACCGGCGGCCAGGGAAGCTCCCAGCAGGGCCGTCGTGGCCAGACGCAACCAGGCGCCGGACCGAATGAACGGGGCGGAGGCGAAACGCGTCGGTAGCGCTGCGGAGACGAGCAGAGCGGCGATCAGCATGACGACGACAAAGGCGGGCAAGACGGCCATGGCGACGACCCATTGGGCGAGGACGAACTTGACGTGACTTCAGATGCACGAATCTTATTATACGACTTTTATGTCGTCAATTGCATTTCGCGAATTTCAAGGAAAGTCCCGTTTTGCGAAGAATCGCCCCCGCGGCCGCCAATCTGCACCCAGCCGGGATGCCGTGACGGCGAAACTGATGTCGCGAATTGCTTGTCGGAAAATACGGGGTAAAATACAGAAGGAATCGGCCGAATTCCGGCGGCCACACCGCTCTTCGAAATCCCAACACATGGCTGCCAAGACTGCAAAATCTGCCAAGAATCGCCGCAACGCCAAGAAACCGGCGGCGGCGCAATCCGTCCCCGCTGCGGCGGAGCCGGCCGCACATCGCTGGACGTTTCTCACGAACCACGCCCACGTCCTGATTCTGCTTCACTCAAGCCCTGAACTGGTGCTGCGACAGGTGGCGGCCCAGGTCGGCATCACCGAGCGAGCTGTCCAACGCATCGTGCAGGACCTCGAAGACGGCGGATTCGTCGAGAGAACTCGGGTAGGCCGCAAGAATCGTTACAAGGTGAAGACCGGCCAGGCGTTGCGGCATCCGATCGAAGCGCATCGGCGCATTGGCGATCTGCTGGATCTCATCGTCAACTAGCCGGCATCGACAGCGTGGCGTCGACCTGACCGCTACTTCGACGGCTCGCAACCCGAGGGACGCGCCAGTCGTCTTGAAAGACCAATTTGGGTTGCGCTGCCCACAACACGACGGCGACCGCATGCGCATCACCTGCGCGTTTGCTTCACGCTGACGACTGCTGCGTCGCGGACTTTGACCGCCCGGATCGAAGGAGGTCGTATCGGCCGCCGCCCTATTGAACCCTTCCGAAACTTGCGGCGGAGATCTGCACTCTGCGAAATTGTCCCATCGCTGAATTCAGAAGTCGATCCAACTGCACGCGGCACGAGAAAATGACAGGTTACGCCCGTCACGCACTCGCTAGCGACGTACGGCAGTAAGTCAGCTCAGTTCGAGTTGTGCGCACATCCTGTTCTTTCTCAGGAGCATCCCGAGACGACTCGCCGCAGTCCAGACGGCCGTCAATGCCGATGTCCTGGTGCTTATGCTCCGACTGCGCTGCGATAGATCTGCTCGACGACGGATTGCACATCTTCACCTTGCTGCCCGGTGGCGCCGGTGACGCGGCGAGTCTCGACCGCCGTCAGGAACCCGCGAAGCTGATCCTCGTAAAAATCGCACGCTGGCGCATCGACTCGGTCGTCGACGATTGCGCCATCGCGTTCGGCGGCGAGACTGACGTGGTCGCCGAACAACTCGAACGAGACGCCGCCCCGGTCCCCCAAGAAAAGCATCGACGATGAAGCACAATCTTGCGGAAAATTCCCCGCCCACGCGATGTCGAGCTGCAGTGAGGCGCCATTCTGAAAACGCACAAGTCCGCTCACCGAGTCTTCGACATCGCACGCTCCGCCATACTCAGGCGGCCCCGCCCACATCGTATCGTAGACGTAATCTTTCATGCGCGGGCCGAACGTGGCGTGAGTCTGACCGCATACGTCGCCTACCCGCGGAAAGTCCATGACGTGCAGCGCCAAATCGATCAGGTGGACGCCTACGTCCATCAGCGCACCGCCGCCGGATGTCTCTTTGGTGGTGAACCATTTCCCGAGGCCGGGAATGCCGCGCCGTAGCGAGAGTTGCGCCCGGGCGTGATAGATCTGCCCGCAGCAACCTTGATCGACGAGTGACTTGGCAAGCCGCCCGACGGGGGTGAACCGATGAACGAAGCCGATTTGCAGAACGCGGTCGTTGGCGATCGCCGCTTCGTTGACGCCTTGGCACTCGGCGACAGTGCAGGCCATCGGCTTCTCCAACAGCACGTCTTTACCAGCGCAAAGCGCGGCAATCGCATAGTCGGCGTGCCACTTGTTGGGGACGGCCACGAGCGCTGCCGGCGTCGACTGATCCGCCCACAGGGGCTCGGGCGACTCAGCGGCATCGGCCCCGCAGTCCTGTGCGAGCTGCGCGGCGCGCTGGGGGTCGACGTCGACGACCCAACTCACTTGGGCTCCGGCACGGCGGGCCGCTTCGGCGTGTTTACGCCCAATTTCGCCGGCGCCAATGATTCCGATCTTCATGGAGTATGCGTTTCCGGGCGGGAGTTCGCGGCAGGTGCACGTCAGTCAAAAGGGGGGCGCCAGTGCGATAGCCTCTCCGCAAGAGGCAAACTCGCCGAGGGAAGTCCCCTCGATGACGTCCAACACGCGACGGACCGCGAGCGTTTCCCGCCGGTCGATCAACGGGCGCCCCGCGTCAAAAAAATCGAGAATGCTGGCCATGGCGTCGACGAACAAGCGAGCGCTGTCAATCGGCACGTGCTCATGCCCGTAAGGCGCGGAGACGGTCGCGGCGAAGGGAACGTCTGATCCAAGATTGAGATCAATCAGCGCAGTGCGTCGGTCGGAGAACTCCAGGATGAATTGCGGATGAGCGTCGGGCCCCAGTCGCATGACGCGCTGCACGTCGGGCCCCAGGCAACTGACGGCCAACTCCACCGGATGAATCGCATACTCCGCCAAAGAGCTGCCTGACGCGTAGACAACAAGGCTTTGCAGCGTTCCGGCCAAGTCGGCGACGCACTGCTGCACGGCCGTCGAACGCAGTGCCGACGTGCTCTGCAGGGGCACGTCCCGCTCGTCCGCCATGGCGAAGATCGCGCGGGCCTCAGCCTCATTGGTCGCAAACGTCTTGTCGACAAAGGTCGGTTTGCCAAGAGCGAATGCAGCGCGGCACATGGCCAGATGCAGCTCCGGATTCGACGGGGCGAGCACCATGACAAAGTCGACTTGCTCCGCAAATTCATCGAGCGTGGCGCAATAGGGGAGGGACCGCTGCTTCGCCCATTCGCGGCTGGGCGCCTCCTCAAGCGCCGTGCACGCACTCGCGACATAACCGCGTCGGGACAGCGGACCGCGCAGAGCAGTGAGATACACCTCTGCGTGGAAGTTGTCCAATCGGTAGTCGAAAAATCCGATCCGTTTCATCGAGTCAGTCGCGGGTGGCGGGCGTCATTGCGGTTGGAATCTGTGTCTGTCTATCGAGGACGTGCCATGAAGCCGGCGCAATCCGCCGACCGGCAACCGGTCGTTTCCGGCGTCGTAATCGGCAGGCCGCGCGCATGCCGGACGGCCATCCAGGCGAAGCACTCGGCGGCCATCGTGCGCGGATCGAGCCCCCGCTGAGCGACGTTTCTAACCTGTGCGAAGTGAGACTTCAGCAACTCAACAATCACGGGTTGCTCGCTGCCTGCCCCGGTCACCCACAGCAAATTCGGCGGGTCAGGGAGCAGTTTGGCCGCGGCCGCGACCGCGCGAGCCGTGATCGCACAGAGCGTAGCGGCGCCGTCCTCAACGCTGAGCCCGGACACGTCGACATGATCGAACTCGTGGCGCCCGGCCGCTTTCGGCAGGGGCCGCGAAAAGAAGGGGGCGTCTAATGTCGCGTCGACGATTTGCTCGTCGATCTTCCCCTGGGAAGAGATGGCGCCATCGAGGTCGTGCGGACGGTCGGCCATTTCTTGCACCCACTCGTTGAGCAGTCCGATGCCTGGGCCCGTGTCGCCGGCGATGATTTCGTTGTTCGTGCTAAGCCAAGTCACGCTGCAGACCGAAGACACATTCAGCATCAGCGCGGGTCGCGGTTCTTGAGCCATGTGGGCCCAATGGAACATGGCCGCCAGCGGTCCCCCTTGGCCCCCGGTCGCCATGTCGTGACGCCGAAAGTCGCTCACCACGGGCAGTTGCGTCGCTTCAGCCAGTTGCCACGGGTTGCCGATCTGCAGCGTCAACCCTTCGCTGGGAATGTGTCGAAGCGTCGGCCCGTAAAATCCAATCATGGCGACGCTGCTGGTCTCATCTGGATAGGCCGCCGCCAAAGCGCGATACGCCTCGGCGTAGTGCTCGGTCAAGTCGCGTTCCAAGCGCAGGACCTCCGTCGTCGGCAGATCGTTCTGCGTCGCTTCAAGAATCCTCCAGCGGAGCCTTTCATCGTAGGGAAGCGAAACGCCCCCCAGCGGACGAATGTCGTCCCGGCCGTCGGTGTCGATGACAGCGGCCTCGACGGTATCGCCCGTCGCTGAGCTGATCAGTCCAGCGGCTCTCGTAATCTTGGAGCGACTCACCAGGGCGCCTCAGATGCAATTTCTCTGCGACTGTGCCGCGGGTGTCGACGCGACCAGTCTAACAATGGTTGGATTCTGCGACCCAAGCGAAAGCGATTATTTTTCCACAGTACGCGCACCCGTCATAGTATGATCTTATCCGACGAAGCAAGAATAAAGTTTCGCTCCGCCGCGTCGCGTCGCGCCAAGACGCCCGGGAAAACGTTCGCCGATTGATTGCGTCATGGCTAGTCGTCCTCCCAACGGCCGCGTCCTGCAAGTCGCCGTGCTGGTCGAATTGGACAGCAGCTGGGGCCGCAGCGTCGTCAGCGGCGTCGGAGATTTTGCTGCGAACTTCGGGCCCTGGAACTTGCTGTTCGATCAAGCCGACGACAGCGAGGGGCGATCCGCCCCAGAGCAGTTCCACGGCGACGGCGTCATTGCCCGGATCAGCACCCCGATTCAACTCGAAAAGCTTGTCGCCGCCGATCTGCCTACCGTGAACGTCGACGACATGTTTTCCGCGGTCCCCGGCATCGGCTACGTGCTGACCGACGAGCGAGCACGCGCGGAAATGGCCCTGGAACATTTCATTCAGCGGGGATTTCGCAACTTCGCATTCTTCGCTCCGCCGAGTCATGAGTATTCGCGCACGCGCGAGCAAGCCTTTGTCGATGCGGTCGAAGCCTCGGGAGCACGGTGCCATGTCTATCGTCCCGGCTACAGAACTGGCCGACGTATTCGCCGCGAGGAGATGCACAATCGAACGCTGCGCTGGTTGCGCAGCGTGCCCCGACCGGCAGCGATCCTGGCAGTCGACGCTCGGCGCGCACGTCAGCTTTCGGAAATCTGTTCGGTGGAGGGGATTTCCGTACCGGACGACGTCGCCATCTTGGCCGGCGACAACGATGACCTGCTTTGCAGTCTGAGCACGCCGCCCCTGTCGAGCATCGAGGTGGCCAGCCGGCAAATCGGTTATGACGCGGCGGCCATGCTGCTGCAGATGATCAATACCGGGAAGTCGCCCGGCGAACCGGTCCGCTTGCCGCCGATCTGCGTCAGCAGCAAGCAATCGACCGACGTTTTGGCGATTGACGACGAGATGATTATCCGTGCCATCCGCTTCATCCAGGCCCACGCTTTTCAGGGGATCGTGGTGGCCGACATATTGAAGGAAGTCCCCGTCTCGCGGCGTTACTTGGAACTGCAGTTTCGGCGCTACCTCGGTCGACTTCCTGCGGAAGAGATCCGTCGCCTGCGACTTGATCGAGGCAAGGAGCTACTCGCGCAGACAGACATGTCAGTCGACGCCATCGCCGAGGCATGCGGTTACGCCGGGGCGACCCAGTTTGGAGTCGCGTTTCGCAAACGCTTCGGTTCCACGCCGCTCAGTTTTCGCAAGTACCTGCGACAAGGCGGGGGCGCCGACGCGGCGCCGAGGAGCGACGCGTGATCGCAGTTCACGACTGGCTCGCTGTACTCGTCGCAGTCGGCGATTGGCCTCTGGCGGCCGACGCCGCAACCGCGCCGCGTCTGCAGGGATGGCTCGATCCGGCCGTCGTGCTGGCCTATTTGGCCGCGTCGGTATTTATCGGGCTGAAGGGCCCCAGTTGGCTGACTCCGCGAGCCGCGCCGGAGCAAGAGGAGGACTATTACCTCGCGGGCCGCAGCGTACCGGGGTGGCTCAACGGAGTCTCCTACGCTGTGACGCTGGTGAACGCCGACGTGGCCCCCGCTTATTGCGGCGTGGCCGTCGTCGTGGGATTGCCCGTGGCGTGGTTTTACATTTCCCGATTCGGCCTGGCCTTGATGCTGGCTGCGATGCTCTTTGCCGTACGGTGGCATCAACTCGGTATTCGTACCGGTCCTGAGTTCTTCTCGCTCCGATTCGGCGACCGCTCCGCCCGCTGGGTTCGACCCTACACGTCGGCCTACAGCGTGCTCATCGGCGCCATTCCTTGGATTGGCGCCGGCCTGTTAGGCATTCACATGATCTTCGCGCCGATTCTCGGACTGGAGTCGAAGGCCGCCACGCTCATGATCATTCTGCCGGTGATGCTGAGCTACGTTTGGTTTTCGGGATTCGCCGGCGTGCTCGCGACTGACTTCATGCAGACTGTGGTGATTCTTGGCGCGAATTTCTGCGTGTTGATCGCGGTCTTTGTCAGGTTCGGAGGGCCAACCGGGCTTGCGGCGGCCATCGAAAATGCGCTGCCCCAGCAGGCGGACGAGGTTTTGTCGCTGGCCCCCGTCGCGGGGCATCACCTTATGGGTCCGCTGGCTGTCATGGCATGGCTTGTCGTCTCGACGATGGGCGTGGGAGGAAACGTGGCGTTCGAAGGGCAGCGGCTGTTTTCCTGCCGCACGCCGCAATCCGCCGCCTCGGTCGGCGTGTGGTGTCAAGTTGCGCTGTTTGGCATGTTGGCCTTGTTGACGTTGCCGATGCTAGGCGTTCTGGCCGCACATCCCGAATTCTATGAAGCGGATCCGCAAACTCGAGAAACCGCGTACGGCCTACTGCTGTCGGAATTCCTGCCGCCGGGCGCGCTGGGGCTGGCGCTTGCGGCGCTGCTGGCGGCTGTGATGTCGACCGTCGCGGGGCACATCAACTACGGTTCGCAAACTTTGCTGAACGACGTCTGTCGCCCGTTGCTGCCGCGCATGAGCCAGCGCCGCGCCCTGCTGGCCGGCCGATTGTTGATGTTGCTCGTGCTCGCCCTGGCCATTGTCGTGATGGCATTCGCCGACTCGCTGGTCGGGATCGCGGTGATCGTGGTCGGCCTGTTCGGCTCGTCCCTCACGTTCGGGTGGGGGCAGTGGTGGTGGTGGCGGACAAACTTTCCGGCATGGTGCGCCGCCACCTTCGGAGGACCGGTCATTTACGCGGCGCTCATGTATGCGCTCCCCTTTTGGCCCTGGTGGCGCGAGCAAGCGGCGCTCAGTCCCTCGGCCGAGCAAGCCATGGCCATGCTCCAGGCCGCGATCACTATGGCTGTCACGACGGGACTGTGGGTCGCCGTCGCCTTGGCGACCCCGCCGGAAAGCATTGACACGCTCAAGGCGTTCTACCTGCGCGCAAGACCGATGGGGCTATGGGGACCCGTGCGGCAGGCGCTGGCCGCTGAGGGCGTCAACTTCTCGCGAATGACTCAGCCCCGCAACGCGTTGCTGATTGGAGTTGGAACCGCGCTGTTGGGCGCTGCGTGGACTTCGATGGCGACTTTGGCGCTATCGGCGGTGGTCGTCGGCATGTATGGCAAGGCGACCTGGCTCGCCATCGGCGCCGCGATTGTGGCCTATGCGTTTCTGCGTGCCTTTCGCTGGCATGTCGGCCGGCTCGTTCGACAGCCGGAAGCCGCCTGACGTCGAATCTACTGTTCGTTCGCGGAGAGGGGGAAAGTCCAGTCAACGGGAGTGCGCTCGGCGATCAGCAAACGCACCTCGTCGATCGCGTCCAAAGCCTCCGAAGCCGTCCTACCAGTTCGCGCCATGTATGCCGCCGCCACGCCAGCGGCTGTTCCCGAAGACCATTCGACAGGATGCAGGCGCGTCGCCGAGTTCGCGGCGAAGCTCTGCGCCATCGTCTTTCCGGCGACGAGAAAGTTCTCCAGGCGAGCATTGGTGAGCGCGCGAAACGGAATGTAGAACGGCAGGGTGTCGTGAGCCTCTTTCAAATACGCCGGCATTTGTGCGCACTGCAGCGGATGGATGTCGGCCGGATAGGCGCCCAGCGCAATGCGATCAGCAAAACGAGTTCCCGTCCGCTGTTCGGCCGGCCCCGTGAGATCGGCCAATCGAAGCAAGAATCCGTCCAGCCCGACAGAGCGCCGCGTATCGCGGATGTAGGGGAGTTTGGCCAAACCGTGCGTGGTGCCCAGCGTTTCCGAGTCAAGCGTGATTTGGCGGGGGTCAATTCCCGCCGGCGCGTGGTCTTTGAACCACCGATGCCACGCGAAGGCGCGCACTTCGGCAGCCGCCATCACCTGAAGATCGAGGCCCCCCTGCCAATCGTCGCACTCGTTCGCTGTCGCGTCGCGGCCCTTGAAGAGGTAACCGAACGGGTAGTCGTTGCCCCCTTCCCCCAGAGAGAATGAGAAGCCCCAGTTTTGCAGACACAGATCCCCGGGGCTGGGCGGCCCGTCGCCTCGAATGCGGCGGTACGTCCAGACTTTTTCCCAGGCGTCGTCCCGATGGCGATAGCTGCCGAACCCGAGCCCCGGAGCGCTGGCCCCCGGCGGAGCGGGATCGTCCGCGGGTCCCTCGTGCAACCGTTCGACGAAGCAGAACACGGTCGCCTGCCCGCACGTCTCGATGCTTTCGGAGCCCCCGTCCGTCGTTTCGGCGCCAATGAGGTAGGGGGCATCAGACAGTGCCAGCACTTCGCCCCATTCTGTCGCGTCAATGAAAACCGTCGCCGTTTCATTCGACGCCTGGACGCGGCGGACCTGTTTCGTAAAACGTTCCGAATCTGCGGTCGAGTACCAATCCGGAAGATCGCGCGACGGGAGGACGTCGTACCCCAGCCCGCGGACGCCCGGACGCGGAGTGCGCGAAATCGTGGTCAGGGCGACGACCCGTCGTCCGCTCGCGTCGAGTTCGACGTCTTTGATCACCGTGTCGAGCCACACGACGAGGCGATCGCCGGCACGCTGCTCGAGCGTTCGGAGTTGGTCCGCCACGAACTGATCCGGGCAAAAGCAGAACCGACTGACCCAGCATTCGCCCGGTTGGCGAATGGTCGTCAGCGCTTTGTAGAAGTTGGGCGTGATGTTCTCGGGCGTGCGGGCCACGGCGGCCACGTTCAGCAGCGGACGCTCGGTCCCTGGCTCTCGAATCGTGTGCCAAGCTTCGTCAACAGCCGGTACGCCGCTGGAGGTCAACTGGCCTCCGACCCAATTGGTCGGCTCCAAGAGCAAAGTGCGGGCTCCGCTTTCGGCCGCGGCGACCGCAGCGGCAAACGCCGCGGTCGATCCGCCGGCCACGACCACGTCAAACGTCTCCGGCGAAGACACTGCGGGCTCGGCAGCCCGACACGCCGCAACGACAGCCAACCACGCGACAATTGCCAAACGCAACGAGACAGTTCTGGTCGAATTCGAACCGGGGCGCACCGATCGGACCCTTTCGCGAGAGGTGTGAGAACGGCGTGCGGACGGAAGCGATTACGCCCACGCGTCGTCGTCAATGAAGCCTGTTGACTGTAAACGCCGCCGGCATGGAGGGCCAATGAGACCGCGCAGATTTTTCCATAGCATGCGCATACGCGCCCGCCGACTCGCACGCCCAAGCGACGGTGCACGAATCTGGACGAAGCCACCCGCCTTGATCAAACCGTCTGGGGAGAGGGCTGTCGCCGTGCGCACTCTATGGATTTTTTTGCGCCAATTGTGTTGGTTGCGGTACTGCGCGCCCAGTATGCTCAAACTCACGCCGGCCGGGCCCCCTGGAGTGACGGGCGAGTTGACCAGCACCGGGTCCGCGGCACTTCTCACACCTTGCCTCGCTACATTGGAGACTGAGCTAATGAAGGTCCTGCATGCAACTCTATTCACGTTCTGCGCAACCGCTGCGCTAGCCGTGACGAGCCTTTCGTTCGGCGCATCGCTCGCTCCTCTGGCGAGTTTCGGAGGTGACGGCTGGTTGGCGCCTGGCGAATTGGGTTTCAACGCGCAAACCAACTCCACGGTCCGCGGGATGACGTACAACCCGGCGACGAACCATCTCTACGTGGTTGATCGCGACGGCGGCCTGTTCGTCGACATTCTCGACGGCGACACAGGCATGCAGGTCGGGTCGCTTGACGTGACCGGCATCTCCGGAGGCACCTTCGCGCTGAGCATGATCGACGTTGCGGACGACGGCGCCATCTATGCCGCCAATCTGTCGACCTCCGCCACGTCAAATTTCAAAGTCTATCGCTGGGCGAGCGAAGGCGCGGCTCCGACCGTCGCGTTCGACGGGCCTGCGAACCGCGGCCGCACCGGCGACTCGTTTGCAGTCGTTGGCGCGGGAGCCAACACGCAGATCGTTTCGGCGGGCGGCAGCAACGCGGGCGACGATTTCGCATTGCTGACGACCGCGGACGGACTGACGTTCTCAGTCAGCAATCCGACCGCCGCTGGCGCTGCGACGGGTGCATTCCGGCTTGGGATTGATCTGGATGGCGCCGGGAACGTGCTCGGCGCCCAGACCGGCGCTTTGGTCACGCAGGTCGCCGTCAGCGGCGGCGCCGCGACTGCCTACGCGGTCAATTCGGCCGGGGAAGCGTTGCTCGATTTCGACCCGACGACCAAGTATCTCGCGACCCTTGATTTTAACTCCAGTGACGTTCGCCTCTACGACGGTAGCGACTTGTCGGCGTTGACCGCCGCCGGCTTTTTGGATCTGGCGAACAACACGACGGCGAATGTGGCGAATGGGAACGGCGTGGGCGATCTGAAGTTCGGCGCCGGACCCGACGGCTTGCGCCTGTACGCTCTCAATACGAACAACGGCATCCAAGCATTCCGGGTCGTCCCCGAGCCGATCGCCCTGGCGCTGGCCGGCTGGGGCGCCGCACTGACGTGCCTACTGAGACGGCGATGGTCGTAGCTCGGCCGTACCGCAGCAGCGACGGGGCGTGTCGCCGGTCGGGCCAAGCCCGGCTGGCGATGCGTTGCTGCCGCCGCAGCGGAGTTGTAGGTCGGAACAAAGCTGAAAATCCCTGACCCTGCGGTCGAATCATTGGCTGTTCGAATGCGACGATCTCGAGCAACCATGCAACAATTCGACTCAACGCGACAAGTCGCAACTCAAATCCCCCCCGACATTCGACGAGTCGACATCACATCGCGCCGCGAAGGCGTGCGTAGGAGAATGCAACATGCGATTTCACGTTTCGCACATGTTCAAGGCGATCTGTTGGAGTGCGCTTTTCGTCGCGACGTCTTGCCAATCCGCACCTGCAGCGACCTTCAATCCGCTAGTCGGGTTTGGGCTGAGCGCAGTCGATCCGACGACCGATGGCGAGCGCTATCCGGGCGAGGTGGTCATCGGGGATCTGACTGGCACGACGGACGGCGAAGGCAACTACAAATACCTGGGCATCAACAATCTGGAACGGGGGTTGGCCTACAACCCCGTCACCGGAAACCTGTTGTTGCTCAGCCGATTGGGCGATCCTAACGTCGAGAAAAGCCTGCGTATTTTGGACGGCATGACCGGTGCTGACAAAGGCTTTGTGGACTTCAACAGCACCATCGTCAACGGAGGCACTTTTACGCGAAACATGATCGGCGTTGCCGACGACGGCGCGATCTACATGGCGAATCTCACCACGAATACCGATTCCTCGCCGTTCAAGATCTATCGCTGGGACAGCGAGACCGACGCTGAGCCGTCGCTCGTTTACAGCGGGGCGCCGCTGGCCGGGGCTCGTATGGGCGATACCTTCGACGTCATTGGCAGCGGTTCGGACACGCGGATCGTCGCTGGCTACGGAAACAACCCAAGCGTCGCAGGCAACAACGGCTTCGCCATTTTCGACACGCTGGACGGCGGGCTGAGCTTCTCGGCCACGCACGTGAGTATTCCGGGCAGCGAGACGAATGCGGGCGACTTCCGGCTGGGAATCACATTTATGGACGACGACACGGTGCTGGGGCGCGGCGACGGCGCGGTGTCGGGCGACGCCACGCGCGTGGTCGACGTCTCGGGCGGCACGGGGACGTTGGCCGGCAACATCATGACGGACGGCACGACGCTCCGTCTGCTCGATTTCGCCGTCGTCGACGGACGCCCGCTGCTAGCGGTCCAAGAAGCCAGCGCCGACACGACGAGCGCCGCGGCGCGGGCTCGGGTGTTTATCTACGATCTGACGGACACCTCCGGGGAAGTGGGAGACTACAAGATCGCTGAACGCAGCGCACTGCCGGAGGGCGTCATCCAAACCGCCAACATCAACGCAACCGGCCAAGTGAAATTTGGCGCCATCAACGGGAGAACGGCAATCGTCTACGGTATGAGCACCAATAATGGCATCCAAGCGTTTGAGCTCACGCTCGATCCGCTGACCGCCGGCGACGACGCCGACTTCAACGGCGATCTGATCGTCGATGGCTCCGACTTCCTGACGTGGCAGGAGAATTTCGGCATCGACGACGGATCCGCTCTGTTAGCCGACGGCGACGCGAACGGCGACGGCAACGTCGACGCTGCCGACCTGTCGGTCTGGCAAACGCAATACGGCCAGTCGACCGCGCCCGTTCAAGCGGCGGTCGTCCCGGAACCCGCTGGCGCCGTGCTGATTCTGAGCGGCTTGGCGTTGATGGCGGCTCACCTTCGCGTCCGGCCGCGACGCGTTTGAACCAAAAGGGAAACCATGATCGCACGGATTGCCCACGCACGCCCCGCCGAACGACGCGCCTTCACGCTGGTCGAGTTGTTGGTGGTCATTGCCATCATCGGAGTGCTTGTCGCTTTGTTGCTGCCGGCCGTACAGGCGGCTCGCGAAGCGGCGCGACGCATGCAGTGCGCCAACAATCTGAAACAGCAAGGTCTCGCCGCGCAAAACCATGCCGCCGCCAAACGCGACGCGCTGCCGCTTGGTTACGAGGGCGACACCGAGCGGACGGGGGCCAACTTTAGCAAGGTGCATCTGTTTTCGGAACTGTTGCCCTACATGGAGCAAGAGCCGCTCTACAACCAAATTAACTTCGACTACACGGGCGCCCCGTGGGACAACGAGCCGGCGAGAGACGTTGTGGTCGCCTCGTACATTTGCCCCAGTTGGACCGATCCGGCGGTGATCGTAGGCGGACGCTACGACTATCAGAACGGGGCGTTGGTCACCTACAATGGAGTCGGGGGCGCCCTGGTCGATGGCTTGGACCTCGGCGATCCGGATCTGGTCGTCAGGAGCGGATACGGCGTCATTCCCAAGAACGGGACGTTTCAGGCCGAGATCATCGGCGCCGCGGCCGCCACGGGCGGCAGCCGCCCCGGCAACTCGTCCTCGCAAAAGTTCAAAGGTCGCGTCGTTAAACTCGCCGAGATCACCGACGGACAAAGCAACACGCTGTTGGTGGGCGAGTTCGTCCACCGCGACCTCGTTGCTGCGACAGGAACCTGGGACGATCCCCCCGGAAACGTTCGGCCGTGGTATCTAGGCGGATTCCAAAACGCTCCCTATTCATTCAAAGTGGTGGAGTTCACGCCCAACACGCAAATCAATCGCGACCAGGGCGTTCAGTTCAACCACCTTCCCTTTGGCAGTCATCATCCTGGCATCACGCAGTTCGCGTTGGTCGATGGCAGCGTCCATCCGATTTCCGACGATGTCGATCGCCAGTCGTACCACGCCCTGGCGACGGCCAACGCTGGTGATTTGGTCAATGGAGCGTTCTAGTTTGAGCGACGCACTGAAAGCAACTTTTCGGGCGTTGCCGCTGCTGGCATGCATGCTGGGCGCCGCGGGGTGCGATTCGGGGCCCGAGACCGCGCCGGTATCCGGCACCGTCACGTTTCGCGGCCAGCCGCTCCGCTTTGGCACGGTCATGTTCCAGCACGAATCCGGCGGTCAACCAGCCATCGGGGCTATCCAGTCTGACGGCAGTTTCCAGTTGACCACGCCGGGACTCGGCGATGGCGTACGGGTCGGTCCGCAGTTGGTGCGGATCACCTGTTTCGAGGGGAACGATCCGAACAACTCCCAATCGCTCGGCTCCGGCGAACCCGTGCTAGGCCGGACCCTAATACCCATGAAGTACTCTTCATTTGGCGGCAGCGGGCTGACGGCCGAGGTCAAGTCTGGCGGCGAGCCGCAGTCCTTCGAATTTGATCTGGCGCCCTGAGAACTCGTTGGCTGAATGCCTTCAGCGAGACGTGCGGTGACGGACGCCAGCCGCGTAGAGACGCTCGATTTGATTCTCAGTTTGAGCTTCCTGCGGGTCAATTGACGGAAATGATGAAGCTCTGGACTCGCAGCGTCCTCCATTCGCAGCGGTTTTGCCGCCGTCCGCTGGTCTCTCCCGGCGAACGTCAGGCTTCAGCGAAAATCCGTCGGGCGTGGCTGATCGATGGCGGTCGCATTGGAATACGAATGTCCCAACTTGAGTGCGGTACGGCCTGGCTTCCAAAATCATCATTGAGTTCGACATGCCGAGCATGACGAACCCGCGACTCACGGCGACGCGTTACACCCACATGGACTTGGCGGATCAAGCGCAGGCGGTCGCCAAGCTGGAACCAACGATCTTCACCCGCCTGCCGGCAAAAGCTGAAACCGTGGGCGTGCCGCGAGGAGACGATACCGATCGAGCTAAGGTTGCCAGTATGTTCGCCAGAAAACTGACCTGACGGGAGCATTGGCGGCGCCACATGACAACTCCGCTGCGGGACCGCCACCTTCAGCGAAACGCCGCAACAGCAATTCCCGCAACAAGATAGGCACGCTCCGTCCAGTCCTGACAGCGCGTGTCCAAGCACGCCCGGCAGGACTCGAACCTGCAACCCCTGGTTCCGAAGACCGGCGCGGTCATTGCGCGCGGTCGTGACCCAGTTACTGGAACCTTGTGGCGTCCCTCAACTTGCGCCGGAGCAGCAGTCAACTTCAGCTTGCGCTTAAATGGCGGATTCTACAGGGATTTGCGTCAAACGCCACAAATTCTGTACCGGATTCTGTAACCGCCGTAGCGCATTGGTTCCTCGTGGCACAGAACTCTCGAGACCAGGAGTATTTCGACGGCTATTGCATGCGGCGAGTGTCTGTGTCGCTTATCGCGAATGCTTTACGCAGCCCCCCCTTTTTAGCTAAGTGGTGCTTGGCAACCAGCCTGACGTGACCACGCGCGAGAAGCTCCTGCATGCCCCCCCCCAAACTCGTCGGCGAATACGGCAATCAGCCACTGACCCATTCTCGACATGACGCGGAGGGAGGGCCAAAAACGCAGTGCACCGTCTCCCCAAAATGCTTCACGTAAATCGCGAAATCTGCTACCCTAGCTCAAATGAAGGATTCCCAGCTGGGAGGCAGGCAGGGCTGGTCTGAAGTCAATCTAGGTCGCGCGTCTTGAAGTTCGGGTAGGCCGCGGGATATCTGGCGTCGGGTCGGCCCCTAGGTTCCTGTGTTCGGCCAAGGCATCATCGCAGGGCCTCAAGCTCATAGCATCGGTGTGGGGCGCATTGTCTGCCCTACACAATCCGAATGATCTGTTTCTCTGTATTCCAAACTGGAGATTTACTATGGATCGCAAGTCGCGAAGCTACCTTCTGGCCGTGGCGATTGTACCCGCAACGCTGGTGATTGCTTCAAATCAGGGGCTGGTTTCAAGTCGCGATGAATTACGCGGCGGTGAGAGTGAACTTCTTTGCGATGCTCCGTGTACCGAAAACAACTTAATCGCCATCTATGAATGCCTGGATCTGGGTGGGCCGAATTGTATGACAACTGCATGCACAATCAACAACATCAGATTTGCACAATGCAGAGACGCGACGTTCTCATCATTGGCATTGCCGTGTTACCACCACTCAGACGATTCGGATTGGGGGCGCTATCAGTATACACGTGCCAACTCCTGCGAATCGAATACCCCCGACTCCGTAACTCTTGCAGACTGTCAGTTTTCTTGTTCTGAAACTTTCGCCACTCCGTGTGTAGCAGATGAATGCTATGGGCAGCTTATCACTACAATGTCTGGCCCCGACCCTAGTTGCCCTCGTGATAAGTGCGGAGAGGGCGGCAGCTGAATTGCGTCTTGCTGCATGTCGAGAGATTCGCCTTACTCTGGCATCGCCATGAAACCAACGAAAGTGCAATCAAGGTGCGATATGCTACGGCAATGGCCGTTGGTGCGATGCAAAGGCACGCGATTCTCTGATTGGGCCCTGGGCCTGAGCTCGCGGACCATATCGGAACAGACCTCGCAGCCTAATGGGTAGTTTTTGCGGGGCGAAGCAAGGATGTCGCAAATAGTGCGCGCCTCCAGCGGTGTGCCAAAGGGTCGTTCAGCTGTCACCGCTCGATCGTTGCGTGCTTGTTCAACCGGTTAGACGAAAGACGTGATACGGCATTTAGCCGTTTGTGAGCATGGGGCGCAACCAGCTCGTGGTCGAAAATCGTACTGGTTTCCCGTTAAAGCCACCACAACTAAGCTGGAACGGAGCTACGAGTCGAAAAGACCGTTTCGTGTGGTTGCGTAACAGAAATAGTGCTGAAGCGATAATTGCAACGTATTGTTTTTCGCCAACGGCACGAATTTCCCTTCCTCAGCGACGGCAGGCGACATAGGCCAGTAATCGTTTCGGCGAACTCGGCCAATGGTCAGAGCAAGCCGTGGCTACTGGTGGCCGCCGGAGGTGCCGACGTTAACCAGAGATGGCAAAGCGGGGAGACGATATTTGCGGTGACCGCATAAGATCGCGCAACCGTTCACGGGGTTGTTAACTCTTGGGGCAAGGTAAGTTGAGTGGCTGTGCCAAACCAGTCGATAGTGCGCTGCCGTCGCATGCCGCGGTGCCTGAAGGAGGAAGATAGGTTAACACTATGATTGAATTGCGTGCGCAGACTATCGAGGACAAGGGATCATCGGTGCTTGAACGCTGGGCATTGATTGAGTCGGCTCAATCTGAAGCTTTGACGCCGGTAGCTGTACGTTATTCGACTCGTGCTAAAGACTCCCAAAGCGATTTTGCCATTCCGTGTCTCTCCGGACTTGCTTTCGAGTGGATTTCACTCTTGGCGATCTGCTTTTGCCCTAGTGTTGCATTCGCCGCGGCAGAACTTTCGTCCGCACACAATCTGCCAAACGCAGAGCAAATAATTACGTCGATGGCAGACAACGATGCCATATTTGAAGCTGGCTGCGCAGTATCTGGAACGCTGCGATCGGTAGATTCATTAATGCATGTAACGGGGGGAGTCTCAACGGCAAGAAGCTGGCGCATGACATTCGACAAGAGTCGAATTGCGTATCTACTTGAGGTAGAAGACTACAGACTACCGAAGTTTGAGAACTTGAGGCGAAGGAACTCGGGACAGCGTGAAGCCGATAGCTCGCGCTACATAATGAGGGTGAAGGAGTGGGGCTTCTGGGGCAATGACATTTCCGGAGTGAATTTCGAGGAACTTGTATTTCGCATTACGCGTGCCGATAAGGCGGAGCAAATTGGCACGATGACAGATTCACTGGTTTTTGGACCAGACGATGTAGATTTAACGGCGACACCGCATTCCATTGTCTGGGCTCTCGGCCGGCGATTTGTCGAATATATCGACGAAATTGAACATGTGGATAAGCAGGATTCGTTAATCGCAGTATCTGCAAGGGGCAGAAAAATTAAGGGCCGTAACGGGACTTGGAAGCTCAAGATCGATCCGGATGCAAATTGGATGGTTAGATACGCGTCGTTTCATGCGCAGGCAAACCCTGATGCAATCGACCTTGAAATGCGAAATGATGATGTGCAAAGGAGCGGGCCATATTGCGTGCCTCGATCAGCCCGAATCAACCACTGGGGACCATTGGAAGTCGAGCCAGGAAGTCTAGTTGATACTACTTGCGATGTTACGGTATCGCCAAAAGTAGAGCAGTTCGACACGGCGCTCTACACGCAGGCTGAGTCTCGAGTTGCGAACAACGAGAAGCAGGAATTCACTCTACACGACTTTCGCAATTCGCCGATGACCATTACAGAGCCAAATCGCCCTCCTGGTGGTCAATCTGAGAATCGATCGATTGGAGGCAGGCTGCTTATTTACGCGCTGAACATTGCTGGAATCCTGATCGTACTTGTCCTGCTATGGCTACGGAAGCGGAGTCGAACCGAGCGTTCCAGCACTTGATGGGCCGGTGTAAGGTTAGCTTTGGATTGTCCGGCAGTCAGAGTTCGTAGTTAATTGCAGGTATCGGGTACGAGGCTGCGCTCCGGACGCTTATGTGCCTTCCAGTAGCAGCCCGCAACAGTATGGTCGTTGGTGCGAACGCGAGAGCGATTCGCCTTGGGAAGAGGCCCCCTGTAGGATGTTGCACTACAGCGTTGCGTAGGTGAACTGAGGTTCGTGAGGCGACACTACTAATCGCGCGCTGGAACAGCCTCGTGCAGCTGGGGCAAGGGGTTGAATTAGGATTTTGACACGGCTGTCGTCTGTTCGCGACAATGGCACTCACCAACCGGCTGATGTCGCGCGATTGGAATTGGTGTTGTCCGCAGTCGTGGTCGTGCGACGTGATTTGATCGAATGGTTGCTGCTGAACCGAGACTACGACAATCCCTGAAGTCGAGAAACTATGGAAGTATTCGGCTAAGAGTAAGGTTTGGGGCCGAGTTCACCACGAAGACTGGAAGGAAAAGGGCGGTTGCCAGAAAGAGCGACTGTGTGGCGCGGAGCGAGTGTTCGCGCGGCGCACCGAATACCGCGGACTCTTGGTGAGCTCGAAAAGGAATCCGCTCAAGAGCCTTGACGTCGCTTGCACCCTGTCTTGGTATCGACGCTACTAGCAGCGAATCCAACGGAACCAGTTTCGTGGCAGTGATTAAGCTATCGAGGCAGTTCATTCGAGTAAAATGTGGCTTAGCTTTCGTGGAATTGATGGCGGCGGCGGTCGCCAAGAGCGCGCAGCGAGGCCCCGCGCGGCACATTGTGCCAAGGCGGCATATAGTGTGGTGTGCGCGTTACGAAACGGTTGTTTTGACTTGAGACCACCGACCTACGATCTGCGCCGCAGGGCTAATTTTGTCGCTCGGAGGAGGGAATCCGTCCGCCTGCGTTGGGTGTCGTCCACTTGGGAAATTTGGGCGAAAGCCTAAAGTGCCCTGTTTCCAAGGTGCCGGATATGGAGTGTTAGGCTCGTACTCGATATCCAACAATTGGATTTAGGTGTTACTAATGCGTGTTTCAGCAAGTTCGGTTCTGCGATTTCTCCCGCAAGCAGTAATCATCTGCGGCATGATTGTAATTGCGTCGTGTTGGAGCTCAGAGACAGAGAATAGCAGCAAAGGGCCGATGGGAGGCGATGCCGCCTCACTTGACATCACAGCAACACTTGCTCCAAGTGACCCTGCTTATCGCAACGTTATGTGCGGACCGGTCAGCTTGTCAAAGGCACTCGGCTGCCTCGGGTTCTCTGCAACTCCTTCTGTAATAGCGTCGACGTGCGAGGTGACGAGGACGGGCGTTTCTATGTCTGATCTTTTGGCCTATGCGGAGTCGATCGTCGGAGCTAAGGCAAGGCAATGCAATATGACATGGGAGGAATTATTGCGATTTGATGGAGTCGCAGTTTTATTCGTTGATGGCGATCACTATATCGCTGTAGACCCTAGAGATACGTCATCTGACCAGCGAGAGTGTGTAAAGTCGTATGATTTTAATCGCCCTGCGTATCGGATGAACCGATCGGAGCTAATGTCGAGGTGGCATCACGGTGAGTCACTAGCGATTTCTCGGTTAAACGCACGTACGGAAGACTCCCGAGAAGGCCCGCGCATTCAATGGGAGCGCTGCTTTATGGACAATGGCGTCCTGGAAAAGGGGCTTGATGCGAGTTTCGAGTTTCCCTTCGTCAACTTGGGGCCTGGGATACTGGAGATCAAGGGCGTGGAGCTGGGCTGTTCCTGCACCTCATACGAGCTTTCAACGCGAGAGCTTGCCCCTATGGAGTCGGGCATGCTGAAAGTGAATATTGACACAACGGACCTAGATGGCGTGTTTCAGAAACGCATCGTGGTTTCCTCCAACGACGCGACACGTAATAAAGCGGTCCTCCAGGTCTCGGGGGCAGTGCCGAGAGCTCGCGTCGTGTCTGAGGATTTTGTTCAGCTTCGCCGCATGCCCCGTGGCACAAGTAGGACAGAACGGCTCTTTGTATCGGACCCCGGATTCAGAGGTTTCAGCGTCAAAAAAGCTTGGATTGACGGAGTTCGCGGCCAGAATGGTCCGTTGGAGCCAGGCGCAGTTAGTTGCGAAATCGAGTGGAGTCGGATCGGATCGGGATTGGAATCGCACCGTCACACGACTACACAAAAACTATCAGCGGACGATCTGAGCGTTGATTTGACGTTTGCCGTCTCAGATACCTGCCCGCTTGGGATTTTTTCGACATCTTTGAATGTAACTCTGGAAGCCGGCGGAGCTATGTCAGCACATCGAGTTGATGTGAGTGGCAAGGTCATTGAAGACGTCGCCCCCTTCCCGCCAATTGCCCTAGTGGTAGTTAATGATGCTGGGGTGGGTGGTGCGGCAGTGGAATTGAGGAGCCACTCCGGAAAGCCCTTCAAGGCCACAAAGGCATGGGTTGAGTCTGAAGGGATTCTGAATATCAACCGAGAAACAGGGAAAGACCATGTCTACCGAATTGACTGTATCACGTCGCCCCCTGTGGACACAGCGATAAAACGGAGATACACCGCATATGTAAAACTCGCCAATGGGCGTAATGTCTCGATTCCCATTGTGCTCACGCAGTCAAGGTGATGAGGCGATAACGTCTCAATGTTTGGGCAGATTGTCTCGGGCGGTGTAACTCCGAGCAATTCTCGCCTGCGGACTTCTTCTTCAAGCGAGAGAACGTCTGCCCCGAAATCCCTAGCTCCTGGATAATCCCCGTCACCGGCCTGCCGGATTAGTGACGACGCATCGCAAACGCAATCTGCTCTTGGCCTGCTATTGATTTTCTGCTCCATCGGTTATGAAGGTCTCAACCGGCTACTGGGCAGGAGACTTGAAGGATGAGCACGAAGCGTCGCCGGCGACATTCGCCGGAGCAGATTGTTCGGAAGTTGCGCGACGCGGATGCGATGCTGAATGCCGGGAAGGATCCGGCGGCGGTGTTGCAGGCGTTGGAGGTGAGCGAGTCGACGCTGGAGCGTTGGCGCAGGCAGTACGGGGGCATGAAGGCGGAGGAGGCGGTGCGGCTGAAGGAATTGGTGGCGGAGAAGGAGTTGGATATCAAGGCGTTGAAGTTGATCGCGGAGGGAAACTGGTGAGCCCTGCTCGGAAGCGGGGGGCCGTGTGCAAGCTGCAGTCGCAGGTTGGCATGTCCGAACGCAGGGCGTATCGGGTCCTCGATCAATCGCGGAGTTGTCAACGCTACAAGTCGCAGCCGCGCTCGGACGAGCCGCGACTCGTGAAGCGGATGTTGCAGTTGGTTCGGCATCGTCCGCGGTTTGGCTATCGCCGGATCGCGGCGTTGTTGCGGGACGAAGGGTTTCGTGCGAGCGATTCTCGGATTCTGCGGCTGTGGCGCCCGGAAGGGCTGAAAGTGCCGGTGAAAAAGCGAAAGAAGCGCCGCTTGGGGACCACCGAGAACGGCTGCCATCGCCGTCAGGCCGAGCACAAAGACCATGTCTGGGCATGGGACTTCGTGTTCGACAAGACCACGGGCGGCGGCCAGCTCAAGTGGCTGTCGATCGTCGACGAGTACACGCGGGAGTGTTTGACGCCGAAGGTCGCCCGGAGCATCACGAGCGAGGACGTGATCGACACGCTGGCCGAGTTGTTTGCGATGCGGGGCGTGCCGCGGAATATCCGCAGCGACAACGGCCCGGAGTTCGTCGCCAAGGCG
>PABB01000041.1 GCA_002702655.1 Planctomycetaceae bacterium | reverse complement strand
CCCCTCCATCGGTAGACGCAAACACATGCAACTGAAAACCAAACGCGTTCTCGGCGCCGTAATCCAACGTCAATTGCGCCAAGTCGAGGCTGTTGCCATTGCTGTTCCAGATAAAGCCGCCGTACTCCATATTGACCAGCGAGGACGCCAGCGTGTTGTCGACCTCCGTGCCGTCGGCCTGAACGCGATTGTTGGCGATCACGCCCACCGTTTGCGTCCAGTTATTCGCGGTCGTCGTCGCATCCGTGTCGGTCGACCCGTTGGAATTGCCGCCGAATTCGTACACAGCAACATCGACGGCGCCTGCGGGGCGGCTCGAACCGATGCCCCCCAATGCGCAGAGCGTGACAATCATCCTGGTGCAATGCTTCAGACGCATAGGACTTTTCCTCCGAGCATGAGTCGAGCAGGCGAAGCGTTTAGGGCGTCACGCAACGTAGCTTGCGATGCGGATCTTTGGTCGAGCGACATCAGACTTCCAAGCTGCATTGCGGGCGCAGATAAGCGGAAAAGGCCCGAAGGCATGGCTCTAAAATGACCGAAGCCCCCCGGCTTGAACAGCGAATATAAGGCAAAAAACCTTCGCTAATGCGACACGTCGTGCCGACCGCCGCCGATGTCTGCTTAAGATGATCTACGACGCATGCTCACGGCAATTGGCAGCCAGTTCCAGCGCACGATGCCCCCGACCGTCTGCTGTCGCCGCGGGGATAATCCAAGGAGTCGCCGTTGTCAGCTTGATCCGGTTTGTCCAGATGGCCTTAAAGAGGCAGTTGTCGCTCCAATACGTGCAGACAGGGCAAATCGCTCGCCGCAATGGCTACCTCGATTTGACAAGTGGGAGGGTCGCGATGCGGAGCGATACTCCGATACAACGACTAAGGGGCACGGCGAGCAAGCGCAGAATGAGGGGTCACGCCACGCCGTCACTTGAGAATGCGACCTTGCTCCACAGGCAGAAGCTCAGTTAGCTTTTGGAATCTGTCGCGAGTGGACGCAGCAGAGCGCTCGGTGGATGTGATGTGTCTGCTTACCTGCCATTTCTGAACAACGGCCTTGCGTCATTTCCCTGAGAGGGCCGAATGACTGTGAGCGATTTCCAATGAAACGAGTATTTGTCATTGCTGCGCTGGTCTGGGAAGCCGTATGTCATCAAGTGCCCTGCCCGGCAGAGGCACCTCCCAACATCGTCTACATCCTCGCCGACGACTTGGGCTTGGGCGACGTAAGAAGCTACACGCCGCAATCCCCAGCACCGACCCCCAATATCGATCGTATTGCCGTCGGCGGGATGCGATTTACGAACGCTCACTCGCCGTCCGCAGTGTGTACCCCCACTCGGTACGGCATTCTCACCGGACGCTATGCATGGCGCACACGCCTCAAGGCAGGCGTCCTCCAGCCCTACGAGCCCCGCTTGATTGATCCGCAACGAGCAACAGTGGCCGAAATGTTACATGAGCAAGGGTATACGACTGCCGCGTTCGGAAAGTGGCATCTGGGAATGGACTGGTCCACGACCGACGGTCACGCCCCACGGCGTGACGGGCAGAACGTCGATCACCGCCACGCCTTTGCTGGAGGTCCCACCGACAATGGATTCGAGACTTACTTTGGGGATGGCGCAATAAATTTCCCGCCCTACGCCTTTATGGAAGATAAACGCGTTCAGGGGACTATGACGGGATCGTTTGGCGGGTCGGGCGGGAATCGCGTTGGCCCGATCGCCGAGGGATATGCGCAAGTCGATTCCCTGCCGCTGGTGACGAATCGCGCCGTTCAGGCGATAACCGATCGTGCCGCAACCGGTGCGCCCTTCTTCATTTACCTGGCATTATCCGCTCCCCACAGTCCAATTGTCCCTCCCGATTTCATTCCAGACGTTGGCACGGAGTACGACAGATTCATCGCCACGGTGGATTGGTCGGTCGGCCAGATTCTTGACGCCCTGGAAGCGCAAGGCGTGCTGCACGACACGATTGTCTTCTTTGGAAGCGACAACGGCGCCGACAAGGCCTTCGCAACCAGCGACTCGATTACGCCGGGCTTTGTCGATGGAACCCCACTACGCGGCCAAAAGGGCGACATTTGGGAAGCAGGGCATCGTATTCCCTTTATCGTCCAATGGAGTGGTGGCATCCCAACCTCGTCGACCAGTAACGAATACGTGGAACTCGTTGACTTCTTCGCGACCGCAGCCGCAATCGCAGGATATAAATGGTCTCCCAACGTCGCTGAAGACAGCTACAATTTGCTGCCGATACTGACCGGACGTCACCTCGACGAACCTTTGCGAGAAGCCGGCGTCAATCACTCGCATAACGGTACGTTCGCCATTCGGCAGTTTGACGACGCTGCCAACGAATGGAAGCTCATATTCAGTGACGGCTCGGGGGGCTTTACGCGCCCGAAGGGGCATTGCGTTGATCCAAACTCGTCACTGCGCGACTGGACCCAACTCCAGTTGTACAACCTCGCTACCGATCCGGGCGAACAGAACAATCTGCTGGAACAGAGTCCGTCGCCGCAAATCGTGCAGCGCGTGCGCCGCATGCAGGCGCTACTGCAGGAGTATATAGCATCGGGACGCAGCTTCAGGGACAGAGCCGTCGTCGCAAGCGGCGACGGCGTCATCGAAGCGCGCGATTGAGGGCTTCTCAAAGGTCCGACATGGGGGGCTTGCGACGCCAGCTGCGGGGAGCGATTCGAGGACTGTAAGATTCCCCTGCTATTCACGCGCCGACGCTGCGCGTCTTTGTAGCGGGGGCCGCATCAATCAGCCGTCTCGTTAATTCGCACCACGTAGCCGCTTGATTTGCCGGCCTTGCCCCCCATTAACGCCAGAAACAGATGGGTTGCCTTTCCGTTGCACAGCAACACCTGGGGACGTTCAAATCGTGTTCGCGGCTCCCGTGCGTCGTAGACATCGATGGACTCGTAGCCTAACTGCGGTGCGGACCATTCCACGCCATCGTCCGACTCCATGTAGAGTCCGACGCGCGGATCGACGACGCCCATATCTCTCATCAGCATGTGAAATCGGCCGCCCTCAAACCACACGTACGAATCCTCCACCTCGCGTTTCAGGTGTGCGAAAGAAACGATAGGATTGCCAGCATGGCGAACATACGGCCCCTCAATGCCGGCGGCAATGGCCAACCCCATCTTTCGCAGATTATCGTGGGCCCTGTCCCAGGCCTTGTAGTACAACCAACACTCGCCGTTGGGATGACGCATGAACGCGGGGTTAGTTGTCAGGAAGCTGTCCCACGCCGCAGCGGACGGGTCAATATCCAGGATCGGTCGATCGCCGCTGACCCGTTTCCAAGGCCCATCGAGCGAAGGAGCCAGCGCCAAACCGATCCGCTGCGATCCGGCGGGATGGATTCCGCGGCGTTTGGCCTCGGCCAAATTACTGCTGATGTAGAAGAGCGCATACTGGTTGCCAATGCGGTGGATCGTCGGATTGTGCATCGTGTCAGCGTCCCAGCAGCCCGGCCCCGCCCCCTGCAAGACAACGCCCAGATCTTGGTAAGGTCCTTCCGGCTGAGTGGCGACGGCATGGGCGATCTCGCTTGTCTTCAACCAATTGGAGAACGAACCACGCCACCGCGAGTAGAAGACATGCGTCCGGCCGTCCGGACCGACAATTGGCGAACAGCCCCACACGTGCCATTCGTCTAATTCAAGAATGCGGCCGACTGGTCGAAGTCTCTCGCAGAACTCCGACCGCGCGACGGACGCATGGCGCGCCGATCCGTCCCTTGCCGAGCCGATCATGCAAGCCGCAGATCCAGACGCCAACAGGAAGTCGCGTCGGTTCATTGTAATCTCCCAACTGAGCCGATTGGCGACGCCGCCCGCATGGGCGCCGCACGCCGATTCCAGGACATCGTCGGTCCGCATTCGGGGTGGCGGATTGAAACCACGGCTGTCGCAAGCTGACTTCTTTGTGTGCCGCGCGTCCTATAGTTCATCGAAAGTAATGCCAACGTCTCGCCAGATGCGGGAAGCCAGACCTCGCTCCACGTTCGTCTTGGAAAGGCAGAGGGTCGCGTCGCACTCGCATGGACGGGGAACTTTTGGTGAAAGAAAGTAGGCGGAAAAGTAGGCGGAGCAGTGTGCGGTGTGCCGTTCTTCGCCTTGATCATCTGCGTCTCTTGCCTCTTTTCATCGCGTGCGGCCGAACTGGCGGACTGGGACCGTTCAGCCGATCCCCATGAACTCACGGTTTTCATGCGTTATGGGCGACTGTGTTGGTTCCAGGCCCCCCAGCAGAGATTTATCAAGTCCAGCAGTGCCCAAAACCGCTGTAGCAAGCGTCAAGTTCAGTTAGTTTGCATTTTGGTTGCCGTGTGATCTCGGTTTGTGCGCAGCTCGCGTTGCGATCAGGACTGCGGCGGCGGCCAGCATGGTGCAGCAGGTCGCTGGCTCCGGCACGTTTGCGGCGGCGGCCGCTTGCGAGGAGGCGCCGAAGTTCGCCTGCCAGTCGGCCAGACTTCCAATGCCGGGATTGCGTTGCCAGGCGAGAAAGTCGGAGCCGTCGACACGGCCGTCGTGATCAAAGTCGCCCGGCAGCGCGCTGCCGCCGACAAACGTGAGGACCAACTCGGTTGAAGTGCTGGCGCTAAGGTTGAACAAGTTGCCGTCGGGACCGCCGAGCGCGAGGTTGTTGGAGATGGCGGCCGCAGTCAGAATGGTGAACGTATCGTTCTGGGACACTCGGCTGACGTCCAGCAAATCGACCGCCAGCGTCCCGTTGAGGGTCGCCGAGCCGGTGACCGCCAGCGTGTCGAACAGCGAGTCGTCAAAGACGTCGAAATCGAGCGTCGAGCCGGCGTCCGTCGTCAAATCGCCTTCGATCAGCCCCGCGCCGATCCCAAACACCAACGGATTGTTCGGATCGGTGAAGGTAATCTCCAAGGACGGCGCGTTGGCTCCGTCTTCGGCCGACTGCAGGAAGTAAAACGAACGCGTGCCGGCCGCCTCGCTGGCGTCATCCACTTTCGCGCCCAGGTGAAGTTGGGATCCCAACGCCCCCTTGACCGCGTCGATCAAGGTCCCGGACGTCTGCTCCGACCACGCGATCGTGGCGCCGCCGGCGTAACCGCTGGCGAAATTCGGCCCCGCCACGCTGGCGATCAGGTCGTTGAACGCCGGCTGGGTGTCGAAGGTCACCGTGTCGGAGTTGTAGCCGGAGGCCAACTGATGCAGTTCCAAAGTCGGCCCCGACGGGACGTCGACCTGGGCGCCCGACGGGCCGTTCAGCACCATCGTCAGGCTGACCCCGTCAATGAACTCGGGATCGGCGATGCCGGCGGCCGACAGGTCGTAGGTCAGCAGCGAACGAAACACGCTCGACGCGTTGACCGCTCCCAGGGCCAGGTCGGCTTCGTCGTTCTGGTTGGCCTGCCCCGAGCGCGTCCGCACGTCGCTGTTGCTGCCCAGAGCCCCCAGCGGCGGCGTCACCGTCACCGTCTGGGGGGTGATCTCCAGCAACCCGTCGCCGCCGACCGCAAGCGTCGAACCGCTGGTCGCGGTCGTCTGCCCCACGACCGTCCCCCCGACGTCCAACGTCTGCCCCGCGGGAACACTGTAGGAACCGCCCGTGCGACCGCTCGCGTCAAGCGTCCCCAGACCCTGAACCTGAACCAGCGGAGACGACGATAAATCCGACCCGCCAACCAACGCCAACGTGCCGCTGGAGATCACCGTGAACCCCGTGTGAGTATTAGAGCCCTGCAGCCTCAAGACACCCGCGCCGTTCTTGAGCAGTCCGCCGCCCCCATGCTGCACATTTCCGCTCACGACCAGCGTGGATCCTCCGTCAACTGAAAAACGGACATCTTGGCCGCTCGAACCGATGACGTTGCCGGTAATCGTCATGCCATTGGTGGTGCTGGTGTCTGTCCCGCCGTCGAGTCTGATCTCGGCCGTATTGTCCGGATCGCCCACGCCAATGGTAATATCCCCGCTCCAGGTCACATTGCTCGCCGAACCGCCGCCTCCGCGAAGCTGGCCGCCGTTGAGCGTCACCGGCTCGGCGACGACGCCCGATTCTCCAAACGCCCGGAGACTTGCCCCCAAACCGACGGTCGTGCCAACAGCCGTCGTGCCGAGCGGGCTGACCGTGTCGGTATTGAAAATGCGAATGGCAGTTCCCGGCCCCGCCTCAATCGCCCCGGTGAAGCCGCTGTTGTCGCCCCCCAGAATGAGAACGCTGGAATCCACCCTCAGCAGGCCGCTGCCGCTGATCGGGCCGCTGACCGTTTCACCGTCAGCCGATTCATTAATCGCCAGCGTGCCGTTGATCACATAGGGAGTATCGCCATCGGGCAGCCTGTTAGCCGCGGTGCTCCCGTCGCCCACTTGCAGGACGGCTCCGCTGGCGACTGTCACGACGCCGGTGAATGTGTTTCCACTGTTATTGAGCAACAGTGTGCCGCTACTCACGTCAATGTCGGGGCTGCCGACAATTCCAGCGCCCGTGAACGTGTACGTGCCGGTTGTGTTGACGTCAACCGAAGCGGGTAGCACACCGGCGGCGATGTTGACGGTTTTCTGGCTTGCGGTGTCGTTAAACACCACGCTGTCGAGATTGAAAAACTGGTCGGTGCCGCTGTTCCAGTTGGACGTGAGCACTGTGTCCCATTGGTCGTTGACGTTGCCTGACCAGACAAGACTCTTGGCCACGCCGCTGACCTGCAAATTCACCTGTCCCGATGTTGCAGTGCTGACGGCAAAGGTCTGCCGAGTATTGCCGATTGGGTTGCCCGCGCCGTCAATCAGATTAACGACAAAGGCGTTCCCCGACGCATTGCCCGCCAGCGACCCGTTGTACTCGATCAAGCGGTACACGCCGCTGGCCAACCCGCCGTTCACGGGAGTGACGTTGACCGAGAACGTTCCGCCGCCGCTCGTGTTGGCCGTCAGAGTACCGTTGACGTCGATCAGGTCGTTCACGTCATTGCCAACCGTGGTCGCGTCCGACAACTCGAAATTCAAAGCACCGAGCGGGGCAGCGGTAAACGTGGACATCGTCAGATTGCCGTTGAATGTGAGCGTGCCGGCGCCGTCGCCAGGCGAAAGCGAACCATCGTCGAAGTAGCCGAAGTTGTTCGCACTGATCGTTCCACCGCCGCCGTACTCCTGAACATACCCCAGGGTCGACTCCGCTTGCATGTTGTAAGTCGTGAAATCGGTCAAGTCGAGCGTAGCGCCCGCTTGCACGATGACGCTTTGACTGCTGAGTTCGCCGACCGTTCCCCCGGCGGCGGTGACAACGAGCTTGCCTTCTTCGATCAGGGTGCTGCCGCGATGGTAGTCATCGACGTCATTGAGTTCCGTGGAAATGGTCAGCGTGCCGCTCCCACGCTTCACGACATTCACATTGTTCGCCGTGCTAGGGGTCCGAGTGACGCCGTCCGCATCAACCCCGTCGTCGGTAATCACCCCCGTGACGGCTATGTTGCCGGCGCCCGAAAACACGTAGGTGCGCTGGTTGGCATCGTCGGCAGCGGAGATCAAGCCGCCCAGCGTGAGCGTTCCGCTGGCCGACTCGATGTTGATCTGCCCGGCTGACCCGCGTGACGCTATGGCGCCGTTCCACGCGTTGTTGCCGGCACTGGTGAGATGCACGGCGTCGGTACTCCGCCCTTCTGGCGCAAGCCACTCGTTGGCCACCGCAATATTGCCCGCAATCGCCAACTTGCCCGTGCTGGCGTCGCCGTCAATGAACGTCTCGCTGGCTTGCGATCCGCCGGTCCCCAGACCGCTGCCATTGGCGAGACTGAGCGTTCCGCCGTTGATGACGATGTCGCCGCTGAAACTCTTTGCGGAGTTGATCGCTACCGTCTCCATTGTCAGAGTGCTGCTCAATAGGGCGGTCCCGGTTCCTGTGAGAGCGTTGGCGAACGTGCCGCTGTATCCATTGCCGGCGCCGTCGCCGCTGAAGGCAAGAGTGGCATTGGCGCCCACGACGACTGCCCCCTGCAGCGCCCCGGCGGACGTCACGCGGAGCATGCCGCTTTGGACGTCGGTGCCGCCGGTGTAGTTGTTGGCAGCGTTGGAAACAACGACGACGCCTCCGCCAGTTTTGGTGAGGCCGGCCGACCCTGAAATCCGAGCGTCGATCGTATGAGTTCGCCCACCAAGGCCGCGGATCTCGCCATCGCCTGCCAGCGTGATGGATTGATTGGCCGCGGGAGCGATGGTGTAACTCCCCGCCTCGCCGCTGAACGTGAGTCGATTCAAGCTGACATCCGAATCGAGCGTGACCGTGCGATTTGCCGTGATCACGTCGCCCAGCACGACACTCGCTCCCGCTCCGGGGACTGAAAGAGTGTCCCAATTACCACCGACATTCCAAACCCCGTCGGCGTTCACGTTCCACCGCGGATCGCTTTGCGTGCTTGGCAGCGCCGTGAGCCTGACGTTGTCGAGCAGATGAACGCGGGCGCCCGCGCTGGAACCGTCTTGAAGATACAACCGGAATTCAACGGCGCCATTAAACCCTTGCAGGGCCGCGATCCCCGCCAGATCGAGCGTGTTGGTGACAATCTGCGTCACTGCCGGCGGATCGATTTCGTTCACGTTCTGCAGATTGGCGATCGTGAATAGTTGATCGCCGAGTTCAAAGCCCGTGGCCCCTCCATCGGTAGACGCAAACACATGCAACTGAAAACCAAACGCGTTCTCGGCGCCGTAATCCAACGTCAATTGCGCCAAGTCGAGGCTGTTGCCAT
>PABB01000040.1 GCA_002702655.1 Planctomycetaceae bacterium | reverse complement strand
TGGCACAGGCGAGTCGCGCTGGCACCATGCTTAATCAGTTCCCCGCGCAAGATGGCCTGCTTGGGATGTTTATTTCGCCACCGCTGGACACGGCGCAGACAGTCGGCGGCGGAAACATGACGCTTAACGTCGCCGACGCAGAAAGCTCTCCGGGCGCGAATTTTTGGGTGGATTCGCTGAATATCTACGTCTGGCGCCCGAGCACAGGCACCAAGGTTGGCACGCTGCTGGATGCTGTTGACCTTGGCGGCACCGAAGGCGGAACCAGCGAAACCGTGACACACATCACGGGGATCACCTCGACAGGCATTAGTGCTCTTGCCGGAGATGTGATTGTCTGCGAGGTATGGGCGCGGAGCGTGCAGGCTATTGCCGGCGCATACACCGCGACGTTTTACTATGACGGTACGACGGAAAACACCACCGAGAACGCAACTGTCTCCAACCACGCGAGCTTCATTGAGTTCGCGGAAACGCTGACTTTCGGGCAGTCCGGAAACAGAATACGGATGATGATCTGATGCTCACGCTATCCCCAATCCAGCAAACGATCCTCGCGCAGTCCACCACGACGCCGACATACCTTGTGGATCTGGACTGGAGCGGTACCCAGCGCTGGAGCACCCGCGCCGACCATGTGGTGAGTGGCATTAATTACACTGGCGGCGAGATCGGTGTGAGGGGCGCTCAGGACTGGCGCACAGCCGACTTGGCCCTCAATCCCAGTGCTGCGCATACGGCGGTGCTGATGTCCGCATCGTGGCGTGGTGCGGCCTGTGCGATCTGGCTGCTGCCCTTCCGGGAACATGCTCAGCTTGTGGAGGAGGGGTACGCGGAAGATGACTATGGGTTTTTCGGGGATGAGGTCGGCGACCCCATTTTGCTATTGCAGGGCCAGGTGACATCGGCTGAATACTCGGGCGATGGACCGATCCGTCTCGGGGTGAGGCATGTTGCTGCGCTCCAGACGCCGACACCCAGGGTGCGATTGGCCCCGCCGATCTGCAACCATTTACCAACACCGGGGACGAAGTTCGAGTGGGCGGGCGAGTTGTACATATTGGAGGCGAGGTAATGGTTGATCCCAAAATCCTGGAAGAGCGCATCAGGGGCCATGAAGAGCTGTGTACCCACAGGTACGGGCAGATCAATTGCAGGCTATCGAGGATCGAGCGAATTCTGTTCGTATCTGCCGCTGCAATCATGGGGCAATTGGTTACAATTGTGGTGGCTCTCTTGATGGGGATCGGGAAGTGAATGTAGAGAAAATTCCGCACGTCTACGACAAGCTGTATGTCGGGCTCACACCGAAGCAAATTCACGGCGTCGCGCTGGAGCGTGTGGCGCACTACTCAAAGCCAGCACCGCATGGGCTGGACGGTACTTATGAACTGCTGCGCGATGCATGGGAATCCATAGCGCGGAGGAACAGCAATGAAAACTGATGAAGCAAAACCAACCGTTACCATCAAGACCACGCTGGAGAAGTTCGACGGGGACAAAAAGCCCGGCGATGAACCAGTTGAGGTGGTTGAGACCATCGAAACCATGACGCTGGATGAATTTCTAGCACAACAGGAGCAATGACATGGGCATGACCAACGCATACCGTAATTTCATCGCGCAGCAAAGCATCGGCGAGGCGGTCACCGCATTCAACAACGCCAATGCGCATCTGGGTGTCGGCGACAGCGTCACGGCGTTTGCCGCCACGCAAACCGACTTGCAGGCAGCGACCAACAAGCTGCGCAAGGCCATGGAAGCAACGTATCCGCAGCGCTCGACCAATGTTCTGACGTTCCGGTCGCTATTCGGTACCTTAGAGGCCAACTTCGCGTGGGAAGAGTGGGGCGTCTTCAATGCTTCCAGCGGCGGGACAATGATGAGCCGCAAAGTCGAATCTCTCGGCACGAAAACGTCCGCGCAGAGCTGGCAACTGACGACCACTATCACGATCAACGCTGGATAAGGCAGCATAAATGGCATCCGCCGAGCTGAATCCATCTGGGGTAATCCTCAGCGAGTGGGCTGGCGGCACGGTCGACACTTTGGCGACAAGCGATAATTTGAGGGCACTAGAAAGTACATCAGGCTCTGAAATTCTCGTCGAGGTTGAAGATGCTCCCGGAGATTTCGACACTCTGGACTCTGTGCAGCTCCATGTTGAGGGCGGCGTTGTATTAGGCGATCCGGAGAGCCATAGGATATTGGTTGAGCTGCTCGATAGCTCGAATACTCTGTTGGAGTCGTTTACTACACCGATCTTGCAACCTGTTTCTGGGGAGCTTTCCTATTCCAGCGCGGTTTTTACACGCTCGGACTCTCTGAGCGTGGTGAACGGATATAGGCTGCGAGCAACAGCGGTTGGCTCAGGGTCAGCTAGGTGGGTAATGGATCGCTTATGGATGACGATCAATTACCAGTCGTCAATCGTAACTGTTCCGGTTTCCGGCGCTGAAACACTAACGCCATCGCTCACAGAATCAGCGGAATTGTTGGGCATTGCAGATGGTGCCGATGCGCTTACGCCATCGGTTGCCGATGTTGCTGAACTCACCGTTGTTGTTGAGACTGCTGAAAGTCTGACGCCATCAGTTGTCGAATCGGCAGAGATCACTGTATCCGCTGATGTTGCGGATGCCATTACTCCATCGATCGCAGAATCCGCCGATCTTCTCGGCATTGCAGATACCAGCGAAAGTCTCGCCCCGTCCGTCACAGAAATCGCTGAGCTGAAGGGCATTGCGGATACGTCTGACAGCCTAACCCCTGACGTCACAGAGACCACTCAAATCACGGTAACCGTTACGGGGTCCGACACAGCAACGCTGTCTGTTGCTGAATCGTCGCAGGTCATCGCACTACTGGATACTGTCGAGAACCTGACGCCAGCGCTAGGAGAATCCGCGCAGATATTCGGCGACGCTGATGCTTCTGAAACGATAACGCCGGCGATTTCGGAGGCCGCCCAGGTATCTGCGCTGGCGGCGGCTGCCGACACAATTACGCCATCGGTGACTGAGTCAGCCGAGATTATCGTATCAGCGCAAGCATCTGACACGATAGCTCCAAGCATTACGGAATCCGCTGAACTGCTCGGGGTAGCGGATACGTCAGAAGGTCTGACGCCGAACCTTGCTGAGCAATCCGATGTTCTGGCGGCGTCATCAGCAAGCGACACGCTGACTCCTGCGATTAGCGAAAGCGCTGAAATTACGGTGTCAGTGGATTCTTCGGACACCGCGACACCATCTGTTGCCGAGTCATCTGAGATTCTGGCTGTCGTGGATCGGCCGGAAACGCTAAGCCCGTCGCTTTCCGAGTCTGCCTCGGTGCTAGGGTCTGCCACAGCAAGTGAAACGGTTACCCCGAGCGTATCGGATTCTGCTCAAGTCACCGCAGTTGCGCAAGCAGCAGAAACGCTGGCGCCATCAATCGCAGAATCTGCGGAAATCACCGTATCCGCAAATGCTTCTGAATCGATCGCGCCGTCGATCACAGAATCCGCCGGTTTGTTCAGCACCACGGATAGCTCGGATACCGTAACACCGAGCCTAACCGAAAGCGCGGTTGTTCTGGCGATTGTCGATAGTTCAGATAGCTTGTCGCCATCGCTCACGGAATCCGCTGTAGTCGATACTCAGGAGGTATCACAGGAGCACCCGCCCAAGATTCGCGACGTGCTTTATACTCAGGTCCAGTGCGCAGCGGTCCCGGCAACCGCAGAGCGCAGGGCTATGCTGATATCGCAATCCAGCGCAGTGAGGACTGTAATCAGCTTGCAACCTGTCCATGAGGCACGGATTACCAATCACCCAACCAGACTAGCAGAGGTGGCCTGATGGCAACCATAGAGATTACAGAGGGCTGGACGGGCGACCTCGATTTCACGTTGACCGCAGATGGCGTAGCGGTAGACCTCACAGGCGCGACCGTAGAGCTGGTGTTGACCACAGGCAGCACTGTAGTTGACACGTCCGGAGATGTTACGGTGGTCGATGCAGCGACCGGGATCGTGCGCTATACGCCAGACCCTGCGGATTTGACGCCCGGCCAGTATCGGGCGCATTGGAAGGTTACGGACGGCGGGAAGGTAGTGTTTTATCCCAATGGCCGTGGCGATCTTTGGATTGTTTATCGGGTGTGAGATATGACCCCAGAAACCCTGCGAGACCTCATTTTCCCCGCAGCATTCTCCCTGCTCCCCCCGAAACTCGACACGGTAGAGGCGCGAGCCATGCTCATTGCCATCGCGCTTCAGGAGTCCAGGCTGGTGCATCGCGCACAGTTGGTAGGCGGCGCTGCTGAGTGGTGGCATTCGCTGGATCCGCCAGCCCACGGCTACTACCAATTTGAGGTCGTGTCCATACGACTGATGCTCCAGCACAGCATTGCACGACCGTTGCTCATTCCCGCATTATCTGCGCTGGATTACCCAGTCGACGCGCCCGGGCTGATCCATGAGTCGGTACGAGACAATGATATCCTCGCAACCGTATTGGCGCGCGCTCTGTTATACACTGTCCCTGAATCCCTCCCTGACGAGAGCGAGAGGGAGCGCGGCTGGAATCAATACATCTTCGGGTGGAGGCCTGGCAAACCGCGCCCGGGCGCATGGCAAACAAACTGGAGGATAGCGTGGGAGACCGTGAAGCGGTAAAAGAAATGGTCGTCGCGATCCTGCGAGCCCTTATCTGCGGGGTCATCCTGATCGGCACATTCATGCTGCTGGCCGAGCGGGCGGAGGCGCTGGAGATTTACTCCCGCCACCCGGGCATCTCGACAAACGCGCACTGGCGGGACTATCCCACAGCCAGATACGGCGACCCCAGCGTGTGGCCGCAATACAACGCATGGGTTGGGAATGAGCCAGTCTATGCGCCGACCTACGCGGGCACAACCTACAGCCTGCCGGTGGACAGCCCGTATTATCATTACGCATTCGTTCCGCTCGGGAACGGGCGCTATCAGTTTCAGTTCGCACTCAACAGGTTGCAGGGCGACCAGTACGACAAGCTGTTCATCGGATTGAATGACGCCCTTGGCGCAGACGCGCCCATCGATTCGCTGACAGCCGTCAGAATCAACCTGGCCGGCGCCTATATCCCACCCCGTGTCGAGGCGCATCAGCGGGTGCTGATAGGTGCCGGGGTGCGATGGAATGGCCGCACCAACTGGATTGAGTTGAACTTGTATGAGCACGATTTCGACTGGTGTGGGCAGATCAATGAGGGCAACCCCGACGGGCTTCCGGCTGGTGTGTGCGATACCGACGGCACTTACGACCGCCGCAGTTATTTCGGCGGAGAGATCGTCGAGTACACCGTCCCCGGGAATATCCCATACGCACCGCTAGTGCCCAAGACGGGCTGGGCGCCCTATCTGATCGACTGGGGGCCGCTGATCCGCGCCTATTCGTGGCAGCGCCCGCCGGCGAGTTGGGACGAGGCCTCCATCGTGGGGGTGTACGTCGGGATCGAGAGCATCGGGCGCACCTACGCCTATGTGCAGGTTAGAGACTTAATGACATTTGGAGCAGAGTGATGACGAAGCTAGTGCGGATCGAAAACGCAGACCTGGGCGCCCACAAACTGGTGGTCCAGACGTGGGTCAAAGGCAGCAACGGCGAGCCTGACAGGAAGATCGGAGAGGAGGCGCTCAACAATCCGACCGATATGTGCAACGGCATGGTGTGGGCCGAGCAGTATCTGGTCGTGAAGGAGGCGGAGTGACGGGCGCGACCACCATGAGTGGCAGGCAGCGGCTCCGGTAGGGGCGTGGGAGCTGGAATGCCCGGAATGCGGGCGTATGATGGGCCTATGGAAATGCGAGTTCCAGCCGGAGACGTTCTACGAATGCGGGTGTGGCAGCCGTCTATTCTACGTTGTGCCGGACGGCTGTCGATGCCGGGAGTGTGGAGCGTATGCTGACTAAGCAGCAGTGGCTTGATCGCGCTGAGGTCATCGACGCCTACCGCGTGTTCCCGCGCCTGCTGCTGCTGTCCGCATTTCTATTCCTTTGCTGGTATTCGTGGTACGCGCTTCAGACCATTGTTTGCCTCGCCGACCGTATGTCCGGCCTCACCCAGGGCGGCCAGATCGTCCAGGCCGTGGCCTCTGGTGTGATCGCCGTGACAGTGCCGATGATCGGCGGTATGTTCGGCAAGGTGGCTGACTTGTACTTGAACACTGGGAGGAAGTGGGAGTGACCAAGATCAAAGCGCTTGTCCTCGGCGGGCTGGTACTCACCATCATTTCGGTGATCGGCGTCCAGCATCTGCGACTCGGCATCGCTCAGAACCGTGCAGATACCGCAGAGGCAGCGCTCGCATCCTGCAATCGGGACCGCATGACCTTGGTGGAGAGCATCAAGGACCAAAACGCCGCCATCGCAGAGATGAAGGCTCAGGCCGACGCCCAGGCCGAACGCCTCGCCGTAGCCGCACAGGACGCCGCAGAGGCGCGCCGCGATGCTGAGGTAAGGGTAAGGCGCATCATGGCCGAGGAAGTGCCGCAGGAGTGCGCTGCTGCCGTTCGGTGGGGCGCTGAGCAGGGCGCCAAGCTGGCTGAGAGGTGGATGTAATGAACGCCATAGCAGAAGTCGGGACAGACCTGTACCAGCGGATGTTGGCATGGTCGCGTGAGGAAGGAGAGCGTGGCAAATCCCTCGCCGAGGAATGGGAGCCTACCCCGTGGATCGTGGACGCATACACAGGCGGGCATCACAACGAGATGGGACGCGAATACGATATCAGCCAGTGGTGCATAGAGCATTGCGGTCCAGAATCCGTGCCGATGCGTGGCCAAAAGGGGCAGTGGAAACGAGGCGGTGTGACCATCGACGGCTATACCTGGATGGGGTTTGCCACGGAGGAAATGATGCGGGAATTCTGCGAGGCGTGGATGTGATGGACATATTTCGCGACCCAGCCAAGCGGGCTGAGTGGGTTTACGGCCAGAAAATGAGCCCATGCCCGAAATGCGGCAGCTACGACATGTTCCCGCAAATGCCCATCGTGATAAATCGTGATGGCGATGAAGCACCGGAGAACGTTGTAAGCAGGTGGGCTAAGCTAACGGCATCCGGGGAAGCAGTGTTGCAAGGCCCGTGTTACTACATGTGCAGGAGCTGCTTGCATAATGGACCAGCCGTTAACTGCGCCGGTAGAAGCGCGGAGGAAGCGAGGAAGGACCCTGAACTCAACCGCGAAATGAAGCGGCTGTGGAATTCGCAGTGAAGCGCTGGCTGCTCTGCCTGCCTCTGCTGGCCGGCTGCGCTGCTGAGCCGGTCATTCGCACGGTTGAGGTGGAGATACCTGTCGCCGTCGATTGCCCTGCACCGCCCGCCCTGATGCGCCCTGCGCTGCCCCTGGCCGACATCACTGCCGACAGCTCGCCTGCTGATGTCCTGCGTGCCTACGCGGCCACAGTAGAGGCGCTGATGGGGTACTCTTTGGAACTGGAGGGCCTGCTCGATGGCTACCGTGAAAAGACTGGCGATTAAGACCAGCGCCCGCATCCTGTGGGCAGCAGGCATTGCGATCCACCAGCTCGGGTCACTGGTCCACGCGCTGGGCCGGGCTACGCTCAGGCTCGCGTACCGGATGGACAAGACCTTGGATAGGTTCTGGTAGGCAAAAAAAGCCCACCGCTCGGGTGGGCAAAGCATCAGGGTAGGAAGAGCACTGTCAGCTCACGGCCAGATTACCGCTGGGATGGCTGGGTGTCAAGCTTCTTCTTTCTCTGCTTTCGTTCGCCATTCGTCCGCTCGTTGGCGCCGCTGATGATGACATCGTATCTGCGGACGTAGCGGTAGTAGATGTCGATCCCCGTTGTGGGCCTGCGCGTTTTCATGGCTTCTTGTCATCCACTCGTTTGTTCCATGCTATAGGCGCCCGAATCTCCGCATCCCAAAACCCTTCATGGAAATCGCCATCAAATAAGCAGCATCCGCATTCACAAAGGATGAACGTCTCTACCCTGCCGCCGTACCACGGGTCATTCTGTGGCTCAACGTTTCGCGTTACCAGTTTAGGGGTTGAGCCACAAAACGGGCACGGCGCCAAATAAATATCGTCCCGCGTCTTCAAATCTTCATCCTCCTGTAATGAACTCTTCCGCCTCCTCACGTGTCTCTCCTATTTCCAGCCCATCAAAACCATTGCCTTTCAGCGTTGGCCTTTCGTCGGCGCTGTAGTGCTTCACAACGAATGGTTTCATTTCAACCGCCTATACGGCCACGCCACCATAGCCGCGTCGCGCTCGTGCTGGTTGCTCCGCCCCGGCCAGCCGGTCACCTTAGCAAACCGCGCGGCAGTCAGCTTGCTGCCCTTGCGCAGCGGCGACACACCGACGCACTCCGCCCCCAGCCGCTTGGACATGTCATCGATCTGCCGGCAGAGCTGGTCGATCTCGCCAACGTTGCGCGCGATCTTGAGCATGGCGCGCGGATTCGTGCCGCGGCTGAATACCGGGCTCTGCATCCGGCTATCTTCGAACACCACCAGTGCCGGCGCGTGCTCGACGATCAGCGCCTCGATCTCGGCAGGCGCCACGGTGCGCAGCTCGCACAGCTTACCGTCGCGATAGATCGCCACGCCGGTGCGCTGGCCGGGATCAAGGCCGATGGTGGTCATGCGTCCTCGTCACTCATGTCCCATTCGTCGCCGTCTTTGTACTTTCCCGCCACCACACACATGAAAAATTCGTCGTCGCAGCCAAACTCTGCTACAGCCATGCTGACAATCGCATCCGCGTTGCGCTCTGTGGCGTTTGCTCCGAGGATGCGGACCCTGTGGGTGCCCATGTTGACCGCTATTACGTCGTACATTTTCTGTCCTTTCCCAGCGCGTTGCCGGTGCGCTGGCCTGGGCTAATTCCGATGGCGGTCATGAGTGTCTAATCCTCCTGAACTGCATTGGCTCCACACATCAATCACTACCACATAACGTTTCATTTCTCGCCTCCCGCCGCCAGTCACACACGTTCCTCGGATATCAACCCACAACTATACTCAGGTTTAATCCCAAGATCTGGATAAAATGGCCCATAAGTTTCGACACATTTCTTGCACCTCGATATTTCTCTGTCTGGAGTCGGAGGGTACCCAGAATAGATCATTTTCCAAGCCGAGCCAGGGCCGTGATCGTGAAACCTTCCGCAGCGATCGCAGTTCATTGCTCTTCTCCTGCCGCCAACCACATCTCCCGCCACACGCGCTCCGCGTCGTTGCGTGCAGCCGCAACATCGAGCGCGTCCCAGGAGCCCGGCCACGTGCAGTCGTCCTCCCAGCGCACCAGGCGTTGCGCGCCCGCGTCTATCATCTCCGGCGTTGGTGAGAGCGGCACTGCCTTTGGGCCGTCGCTGCCGTCGCCCACTGTGCGCTGGACCATAGTGCAGTCGCAGACCTTGCATTTGTCGCTCACCTCACACCTCCTGATCCTTCGCCAGCCGAACGAACAGCCGCGCCAGCTCACGGATTCCACGGCTTCGGTTGCCGTCACCCGCGAACTTCAGAACCTGGTCCACCTCTTCGGTGATGGTGATATTGCGGCGGATCAGCTTCGGAGCGCTCGGCTCCTCCGGGATATCGCAAACTACGTCGATGTCGTCATTCGTCATTGATGATCCTCCGGATGTCTGGCTCGCCGTAAAGCTCCTTCGCGCGCTGTATGCCGCGCGCTTTTGCCTGTGTTGGCAGTCCTGCACCGACCAGCTTTCTGGCGTCGTGTATGGTCGTGTCTTGCGTGATTTGCAGCCACAGCAGCCCGTACGCAAGCTCTATGGCTGTCGCTCCATCATTATTCATTTCCAGCCTCCAGCTTTTTCAGCATCCGCTCGATGCGCTTGCGTTCGTGCTCGACCTCCGCGTGGCTTGTCAGCCACGAATCCGGCGAGCGGTACAAATCCATGCTTTCGCCGGCGATCACGATGCGGATGCTCCAGGCATGTTCGCCGTGGCGCATGGGTAATACGCGGTAGGTCATGGCGTTCTCCTAAAATTCCAGGTCGTCGTCGTAGAAGTCGCCGGCGTTGAAGTCCGTCGCCGCTTTCTGCTCCGGCGAGTTCCGCTCCCCGGATGATGCCGGCTTTTCGTCCAGCATCTGCATCTGGTTGGCGATGATCTCCGTTGTGTACCGCCTTGCGCCCTCCTTGTCCTCCCAGGTCCGCACCGAGAACTCGCCGGAGACGTAGATTCTGCTGCCCTTGCGCAGGTACTTGCCCATGATCTCCGCCAGCTTGCGGAACGCGACAACGTTCACCCAGGTCGTGCGCTGCTCCTTGTCGCTGCCCCGCGTCCAGCTTTTGTTGACGGCGATGCTGAAACTAGCGACAGCATCGCCAGAAGCTGTGTACCTGATTTCCGGGTCTTTGCCCAGCCGGCCAATGAATTGACACAAGTTCAAATCGGTTGCCATGTTCAGTCCTCAGTCCAACACGCGATATCCGCGCCCGCGCATACACTCGCGGACGATTTGTTGCTGCGTAGCAACTCCCTGAGCAGCGCCAGATGCAGTGCCCAGCGCAGCGCCAGCCGTAGCCCCGTATCCGGTATCGTGATACGCAGCGCCGAGCAGCGCGCCGGCCTCCAGTTCCCTAATCCGCGTTAGGCGTCACGGTATTCGCGCACTCTGTGCAGAAAGCCATACCGTCACCGCAATATCGCTCTCCGCATTGAGGGCACTCAGGAAGCGGCTGCGGGCGGGGCTTCTTCGCTGCCTCCCACGGGTTGCGCATCAGGGCGTTTAGATCCTCTTGATTCATACTCGCCTCACAATGTAGCGGGTCTTCGGCAGTGCAGATCCTTCCGGCAGGTAATCCACGGTCTTGGCAACCACGTCGCCCCTCCGCGTTTTCCAGTGGGAGGTGTAGGGCCAATCCCCAATCGGGTATGGCGTCACATCCATATCGCCGATACGGCGGAAGAATTCGTCTTTCGACACCTCATGCCAATGCGGCCCAACAGTTACGTCAACCGGACCTTGCGCCGGAATCGTCGCTTCACTCATGATTTACCTCCTTCGCCGGCGCAAGGCCGGTTACGTCAGCGTTAGGTGTCACGAGAACCTCTTGTCCGGCTCTGGGTCCTGGAAGTTGCCGCCATTGCGCCAGTTGTCATACGCACGGTCGCTGGAATCTCTATCGTCGTCATACCGACGGCATCCGTCACGATCTCCGTCGCGCCATGCTTCACTGCGGTCACAGGGCGACCAGTCACGGTAGGGGTCTCTGTCTCTTGGGTACATCTTATTCCTCCTTCTTCGTGGCCAGTGCCACCTAACCAGTCAATGCAGCGGACGTGCTACGCACGCCGCTGATTTCCGGCGTTAGAACCCACGCCAACCCAGCCGCAAATGACAACCAGAGGCCCAGCGAAAAACTCAATCGCGGTCAACTTGTTTCCGTGTGCCATCTTGGTGACACGGTGCAGCCCGATCAGGTATTCGGTTCGCTTCTTGTTGTCGAGCGTCTGCGTTGCCCATACCAAATCTCTTGCGATCCCGGCCCCCAGCAGTATCGGCCCAACTTTCGTAATGCGCCGTGGAGCGCCAGCCCGCAAGGGTTCTAACAAATCGTTGCAGTCGGACGCTGCGCCCGCTGCCTGCGTTCTTTCCTGCTTCGGTGTTTCAGTCATTCTTCCCATCCTTATCCGGTATCGTGATACGCAGCGCCTACCAGAGCGCCGAGCAGCGCGCCGGCCAACAGTCCACCGACGGCAGCATCACCGACAGGACGTTGCGCCGCCAGTTTGTTGCACTCCTCGTTATCGGCGGAGTATCGCGCGTAGTCGAACCCAGGCGCGTAGGTGTCCACCAGCGTTTTGTGCGCGCTCCAGGAGCCATCGCCTTGCGGTGTTGCGCAGCCTGCACACAGTGCGGCCGCAAAAACGTAATGCAGTTTCATTTCTCCTCCTTCGCCTGGATGGCGGTGTTGTTGTTCACAACTCTCTCCCACACTGGCTCGGCACGCGGCACTAGTTGCACCCTGTGCCCCTCGACGATAGCGCGCATCCTCATCACTTCCTCCGCCGCCCATATCGTCATGGGGTCTGAGCACAGGCAGGGATGCAGGTAGATGTTGCTCATTCGGCGGCCTCCAGTTCCCTCACGATTTCCTCGACCTCGGCCAGCAGCTTTCTGACCTCGGCCTCCATGTGCGTAATCATCTCGTCGTCGCGCTCTACCCGATATACCGCCAGCCGCAGATGCTCGGGGTAGTCAGGATGATAGGACGCATAGTCGTTCCACTGCCGACCAGTCACCGCCATTTGCCACTGTAGTTGCGGCAAGTATTTCGCCGGCGGCGCCTTGGCGCGAATGGTCTCCAGATGCGCGGTCAGTCCGGGACATTTGATTTCGAGTAGCCCATCCTCGCCCACCAGCCCATCCGGCGAACATCCCGCCCCTGCGATCTCGGGATGCGGTATCCAGCCCACCTCCTGCACCAGGTTGCCGGTCTCGGCCTCATAGGCCGCTCTGGCGTGCGGTTCGCGCTCGATGCCGTCCAGCATGGCTTGAGACTGAAACGTCTCCACTGGCCGGCCTGTGATGCGCTCCACCACCAGCCTGGTGCGCAGGTTGGCGCGTGATGCAGCCTCGCCAGAGCGGACCGTAGCGAGCACGTCCGCAATGCTGCTGGCGCCAATACAGCCGCAGCGGGCTAGGCGCCATTCGTTAGTCTGCTGGCGCATGGACATCTCCTTCTCCCGGCTGTTGTGCCGCCCACTCGACTGCGGCGAGGTAAGCATCTCCGATTTCGCGATCTCCTACGTATCCCGGACCCCAATGCCGGCGTCCCTCATCAACCGTGAACCACCGGCATCCAGCCGCGATCCTCCATTGGTCGTCGTGCCAGACCGCGATGCAGCGGTAGCCGCGAGGGTCGTTAATGGGCGGGTGGATGATGCCGATGGCACCGCGCAGGTCGGCCCAGCGCAGGTCGGCCTTGATCAGGTTGGCACCGCGCAGGTCGGCCTTGCTCAGGTTGGCACCGCGCAGGTCGGCCTTGCTCAGGTTGGCCTTGCTCAGGTCGGCCTTGCTCAGGTTGGCCTTGCTCAGGTCGGCACCGCGCAGGTTGGCCCAGCGCAGGTCGGCCCAGCGCAGGTCGGCCCAGCGCAGGTTGGCCTTGCTCAGGTCGGCCTTGCTCAGGTCGGCCCAGCGCAGGTTGGCCTTGCTCAGGTCGGCCTTGCTCAGGTCGGCCCAGCGCAGGTCGGCATTCTGTCCGCCTTCCTCGCCCCACAGCCACATGGCGTGCAGGCGCAGGATTTCGGTGATGCTCATGCTTGCTCCTCCTCTCCCGGCGCAGGCGGATTGTCATCCGCGCGCCTGTGCTCATCCGCCATTGCCTTCAGGCGCGGCCCATGGGCTGCCCACACGCGAGCTTTGGCCTCGGATTTGGGGATAGCAGTAAATGCCATCTGGAGCGCCTGAGGGCCCGCCTCGGCGGCGGCGTCAAGGTTGTTGAGCAGCGTGAGCTCTTCGGGCGTGAGCGCTGAAACTGAGGCGCCATCCTCGCTTTCGTCCTCGCCATTCTCCGCCGGCGCGTGAAGGTCGCCTTTGTGCCATAGGTCGAGGGCTGCGCCGAATCGCATGGCCGCATTGCGGAGGGCGTCGCCGATCGTCTCCTTCACCGCGTCGCCTCCGGTCTTGCCGTCCGGGTGCCCGTATCCCAGACGCGTTACGCCACAGACAGTCAGGCGAATCCATAGACCGCCGTTGCCGTCGAATCGTGGCAATCCGTTGTCATCCCATGCTACGGGCTCCCACGACCAGCAGGAATCCACGTCGAGCAGACGATCCGTCAATGCCGCGTGGCCGACGTAATCCAGGTGGACGACGTCCGGGTGATGCCATGCGCCGCAGACCTTGCAGCGAACGCCCTTGCGGAAATCCTGCCGGATGGCTTCGGTCTGCTGCTTTGTCGGCTTCGGCAGCTTGCTGATCTGGTTATGCGGGAACGGCTCCCGCAGATTGGCGAGCTTCGCCAGATCATCGCTCATTGCGCTTCCTCCCTTCAATGATTGTGCCTGCTGCCCAGGCCATGCCGCCCCACAGGACGGCCATGAGTAGGTATGTGGCCATTGCCTTCCTCCTGTTTCTGTAGGTGTACTATTTAACGATGCACGCCACCTCGCAACCTGTTTTCGCTGACCGTGTCAGCGCTTACGGTCGCACCGCTGACAGCGCCATCTCGCGCCAGTCGTCGATGTAGTCGTCCAGCTCCCGCCCGAGGCAGCCCGCCTGTGTGCGGGGACGGCAACCGTGTTCGACCTCTCGATACCAGGTATCCCCGGTGCCGTAGGGGTCGACCTCCACGATCTGAGCGGGGCAGTCGGCCAGGTTGTGGCCGTAGCAGCGCCCGCCGTACATGCGGTGCGGGAAGTCGTAGGCTTCGCACTTGCAGATTTCACGTTTCATTGCTCGTCCCCTGTTGCGTTGTTGTAGGTGTATCCTCTCACGGTACACGCCATGCCTCAACCTGTTTTGCCGACCAAACACGACCGATCGGTCACAGCGTTGCGCGATCCCGGACTCTGCGGTAGGATGGGGGTGCGCTCTGGCGGGCGCGTGAATTGAAGGGGTGACAATGGCTTTATCGGTAAGCACTCTGCCGTCGGAATGGGTTATCAGCACTGCCTGTGCGTCCCTTCGCCCGCCGCCAGCCGGCGGTAGAGTGCTTACTGATGAGGCTATGAGATGAGCTTCCAGGCGATGACGTGGGCGGTAAAGCAGAAGCTGCCCACCAATCAGAAGATGGTCCTGCTGATGCTCGCAGACAGGATCAACCGTGACACCGGGCGCTGCACCCCATCCCACAAAAACCTCGCTGAAGACTGCGGAATGAGCCAGGCAACCCTGAAGCGGTGCCTTGCTGCGCTTTCTGAGGCGGGATATATCTCGATTCAGGCCAGGAAGGCAGAAGGCGTCAACCTCTCAAACCAGTACATCCTCCACATGTCCGATGAGCAAAAGGCATCGGTTCAGAATGAGGGGGGTGGGGTCACAGTGAGCCCAGGGTGGGGTCACAGTGAGCTGGGGGGTGGGGTCACAGTGAGCTACAAACCAGGAAGTAATAACCAGGAAGTAGAACCTAAAGATTGCGCGGACAAGCCGCGCTCTACTAAGCGCACCAAGGACAAATTCAACCCCGAAACCATACCCATCCCTGATTGGCTACCCAGAGACTCATGGCTGGAGTGGTGCCAACATAGACGCGACAAGGGCAAGACCATCACCCAGTTGGCGGCCAACAAGCAACTCAAGCAGCTCGCCGAGTACCGCGAGCAGGGTCACCACCCAACAGCCGTCATAGACCATTGCATCGCCAACGGATACCAGGGGCTATTCCCACCCAGGAGCACCACCAATGAAGCAAGCGGACGAACTCGCAAAGAGACACCTCTCGAAGCAGGAGTCCGAGAACTCCAGGAAATGCGAGAGCGCATCGCCAAGGGCAACATCGTCGAGTGGCTCAACGGCGGCGGAGACGTGCCCTTCGGCTGACCATCATGTGGACCGGGTTACGGACCTGTTCGCCAGGATGCGGTCGCTGTATCGCCACAAGGCCAACGAAATGGTCACGGTGATCGGCGGACAGCCAACCCTGGAATTCAAGCTCTGGCTGCAAAAGACGGCACACCTCACCGACCAGCAGTTCGCGCAAGGCGTTGCCATGATGGAGCGGCAGGAGATGGATGCCAGAAAGACTGGTGACGAAACTTGGCCTCCGAGCTATGCCGGCTTCATCGGGCTGGCTACCATGTCAACCAAGCCGCGATCTACGGTCACAGCGCTGCCTGCACCGACAGACAAGCGGCTAGCCGCCGAGAGACTGGCTCAGATACGGGAGATATTGCATTGAGCAAGCTGGCCCTGCGCGTCACTGAGTCAGGATTCATCCCCGCAGACCGCCATTCCGCCGATCAGATGCATAGCCGTGGTTACAGCCCTGGCGACGTGGTATTCGCGGAGATCCGCAAGCCACGCAGTCCGGGATTCCACCGGTTGGCCCATGCGTTCGGGCAATTACTGGTGGACAATCTTCAAGATTTTGCGGAGATGGATAGCCATAAAGCATTGAAGCGCCTACAATTGGAGTCCGGGATAGGCTGCGATGAAGTGGTCTACCGCATACCCGGGTACGGCATGGCGATACAGAGGCTGCCGAAGTCGCTGTCGTTTGCGTCGATGGACGAAGGACAATTCCGCGAAGTGTTCAGGGGATTGTGCCGGCATGTGGCTGCCGAGTATTGGCCGAGCTGCACGCCCGAGCAGATCGAGCACATGGCACAGTGCATGGTGGGTGAGTAGTGGTCGGCAAAACGAAGTCGTCGACAAAGGCCCAGCAAGAGCGCTTCAGCGAGCTACAGCGGATCGGCTGTATCACATGCCGAATCCGTGGATTCAGGTATGCGGATATCCATCACATCACCAAGGGCGGCCGCAGGATGGGGCATGAATACACCATCCCGCTCTGTAGTTGGTGTCATCGCGGGGTGCCTGATGGTAACCTGTCCATACCGGAGATGGATCGCCTGATAGGCCCATCGCTGGCGCGCAACAAGCGGCGCTTCGTCGAGGTCTACGGGACAGAGTTGGAGTTGCTGGAACGAGTCGAGAACCTGAGGGAGAAACATGGCACGCACTGACTGGATACACGAAAAAACCATCCCATCCGCCCCGCTACCCATCGCGAGGCCCGAAACCATCATGATGGCAAGACACGCCATCCGCTCAATGGATGCCGACATCGACAGCAAGTCGATGAAATACACCAGAGCCCATGAGCGCCACCACGCTAGGCGCCAGGCTATCGAATCCGCCCTGGTCGAGAGCATTGCCAAGTATGGGATGCCCGGAGAGCAGAGAGAGTGACAGCACGAAAACCGCCGGAACAGCGCAAGAAGCGCGGACGGCCTCGCAAGCAAATCGACTGGGCAGCCGTAGAGCGCCTGGCAATGATCCAGTGTACACAGCAGGAGATCGCCAGCTTCATCGGCGTGGACATCAACACGCTCCGGCAGCATTCAGAATTTCTCACCATCTATAACAAGGGACAGGATGCTGGGAAAATGTCGCTGCGCAGAAAGCAGTGGGCAGCACTGGAGCGCGGCAACACCACAATGCTGATCTGGCTGGGCAAGCAGTACCTCGGCCAGCGCGACCGACATGACGTCGAGCATGGTGGCGAGGTGACATCCAAGGTCATCACCGTACCGATGGCTGAGAGCCTGGGCGATTGGGAGCAAGCTGCGACACAAGCGCAGAAGCGGCTGCGGGAGGAGGTCAGGCACTGATGGGGGCTATGGCGCCTATCGAGGTCGTCTGGCGACCGCTCCCCGGTTCCCAGTCACTAGCGATGGCGTGCCCGTGCGACGTCATCCTGTACCAGGGCACCAGGGGACCAGGAAAAACAGACGCTCAACTGATGTATTTCCGCCAGCATGTGGGCCGGGGATTCGGCACCTATTGGCGAGGGGTGGTGTTCGACAGGCACTACAAAGACCTCGACGACATGATCGCCAAGTCGCAGCGCTGGTTCGGCGGGCTGGATGATGGTGCCAAGTGGTTGGCGTCGAACTCGGATTACAAGTGGGTGTGGCCGACCGGCGAAGAGCTGTTGTTTCGACACGCCAAGTCTGCGCGGGATTACTGGCACTATCACGGCCAGGAGTTTCCATTTATCGGCTGGAACGAGCTCACCAAACACCCGAACTCGGATCTGTACGACGCCATGATGTCCTGCAATCGCTCGTCGTGGATAGCGGGCGAGAATGGCGAGGGAGAAATCCCGCTAGTGGTGTTTGCGACCGCTAACCCCTACGGGGTGGGTCACAACTGGGTCAAGCGCCGCTTCATCGACGCCGCAGAGCCCGGCCAGGTAGTGCGCACGGTAACCGAGGTCTACAACCCGCGCACCAAGCAGCGCGAGCCGGTAGAGCGCACGCAGGTGCATCTGTTCGGCAGTTACAAGGAGAATCGATACCTGCCACCGGAGTACATTGCCGGCCTTGAATCCATCACCGACGAGAACCAGCGCAGAGCCTGGCTGTGGGGTGACTGGGACATCGTGGCCGGCGGTGCATTGGATGATCTGTGGGGACCGCATCTCATCCTGCCGAGGTTCCGGGTGCCCAAGACCTGGCGCGTGGATCGCTCGTTCGACTGGGGATCTACCGCGCCTTTCTCGGTGTGCTGGTGGGCTGAAGCAAACGGCGAAGAGGCCACGTTGCCGGATGGCCGCAAATTCTGTCCGCCGAAGGGCACGCTCATCCAGATTGCGGAGTGGTACGGCGCCACAGCGATCGGCGAGAACAAGGGCCTGAAGCTGTCTGCCAAGGCAGTAGCGCAGGGCATCAAGGAGCGAGAAGAGATTCTCAGGCGCGACGGATGGGTGAATGCGCCTATTCGCCCAGGGCCTGCGGATAACCAGATTCGCAACGTCAACGAAACCGACTCGGACAGCATCGAGAAAAAGATGGCCGATGAAGGCGTATACTGGACAGAGTCGGACAAGCGTCCTGGGAGCAGAAAGGTGGGCTTGCAGTTGATTCGAGACAGGCTTGAAGCATCGAAAACCGGAGAGGGCCCGGCGCTGTATTTCATGGATAATTGCCGGGCTAGCATTGCGATTCTGCCGACCTTGCCTCGGGATGAGAAAGACCCGGACGATATCGACACGAATGCGGACGATCACATAGCGGACGCCGTAAAATATCGATGCTTGGCCGGCAGCAATCGCTACGCCACCCAAATCGACGTGAGGTTTGCGCTTTGAGCGGAGTCAACACGAAACACCCGGACTACGAAGAGCAGATCGACGCATGGGTAACCGTGCGTGATGCTGTTGCAGGGGATCGAGCGATCAAGGCCAGCAAAGAGCGTTACCTGCCAAAGCCAAACCCGGAGGACAGGAGCGAGTACAACGCCATCCGTTACAAGCAGTATTTGCAACGCGCTGTGTGGTACGGGGTGACGGGCAGGACGCTGGACGGGCTGGTCGGGCAGGCATACGCCAAGCAGCCTGTCATTGAGATTCCCGCATTGCTCGGGACTGTGGCCGAGGACATCGACGGCGCAGGTCTTACGATCGAGCAGCAGTCGCAGCGCGTGGTGCGGGATGTCCTGAGCTATGGACGGAGTGGGCTATTCGTGGATTATCCGCCGGTCCAGCAATCCACCAGCCGGGCGGACCTGGAGGCCGGCCGTATTCGCCCGACGATTGTCCGATATCGGCCGCACGACATCATCAACTGGCGCACGATGACGGTGGGCGCTCAGCGCGTTCTGTCGATGGTGGTGCTGGAGGAGAGCTATGTCGCGGAGTCCGACGGCTTCGAGGACAAGACGGAAGCGCAGTGGCGCGTGTTGAGATTGGAGGCTGAGACCGGATTCTACCGCGTCGAAATCTGGCGCAAGATCGGTGACGTCGAGGTCGAGGTCGAGCGCTATTACCCGCTGGACGCCGGCGGCAACAATCTGACTGAAATCCCGTTCACCTTCGTCGGCTCTGAGAACAACGACTGGCGTGTCGACAAGCCGCCGCTGTACGACATCGCTGTCGTGAACATCGCGCACTACCGTAACAGCGCGGACTATGAGGAGTCCTGCTACATGGTGGGGCAGCCGACGCCATACCTGACCGGCATCACGGACAACTGGAAAGAGGCCATGGGCTCTGTGGCCTTGGGCACGAGGACTGCCATTGCGTTGCCTCCGAATGCTACTGCCGGGCTGCTACAGGCCGCGCCCAATTCCATGCCGATGGAAGCCATGCAGGCGAAAGAGCGGCAAATGGTTGCACTCGGCGCCCGGCTCGTAGAGCAGCGCGAGGTGCAGCGGACAGCGACAGAGGCCAGGCAATCTGATGCTGCGAATACGTCCGTACTCGCAACTGCTGTCGGCAACGTATCGGCCGCCTACACATTGACACTGGAGCGGGCGGCAGAATTCGCCGGCGCGACTGGCAACATCAGTTTCGAGATTTCGCAGGACTTCGCAGTGTCGGGCATGACTGCTGAAGAGCGTGCCCAACTGATCGCCGAATGGCAGGGCGGAGCGATCACCTTCGAGGAGATGCGCGACGGGCTCAGGCGGGCGAATGTCGCCTACCTGCCGGACGAAGAGGCTAAGGACATGCTAGAGGGCTCGGTAATTGGCGACGCCTGACCGGCTCATCGAAATCGCCACACGCCATCAGGTCTATCTGGAGAGGCTGAAGTCTGGCGTGGCCAAGGGCAATGACGCGGCGATCAAAAAGATCGAGAAGGCGATTGTCGGTATCCTGTCCAGCCTCAAAGTCGAGAATATGTCCGAGCTCACGCGGACCCGGCTAAACCGCGTGATTGCTGATCTGAGGGAGGTGCAGGACGGCATACTGACGGAGCGGATCGACGAACTTACGACAGAGCTTCAGGCAATCGCGGCAGCAGAGGCTGGCTTCGAGGCCCGCGCACTGGAGCGCACCATACGCCGCGCAAAGGTGGCAATCCCGAAAGCGAAGGCGGCCTATGAACTCGCGCAGAAGCGCCCGCTGTCGGCAACAGGCGAGCTTCTGGAGCCGTTTCTGATCGGCTGGAAGCGTAAGCAGATCGACGCCGTGAGCAAGCTGGTGAGCCAGGGTTACGCGAACGGCATTACCAACCAAGAGATGGTCCGCGCTGTTACCGGCACCAGGAGAGTCGGGTTTGCGGATGGGGAAGCGGCGAAGTGGCGCAGAGATGCGCAGACGATCGTGAGGACTGCTGTACAGCACGTTGCCAGCGCCGGGAGATATGCGACGTGGGAAGAGAACGCGGATCTGGTGACGGGATATCAGTGGGTGTCTACGCTCGACAGCCGCACGACTGCCCAGTGCAGAAGTTTGTCAGGAAAAGTGTTCGAGTTGGGCAAGGGGCCTTTGCCCCCAATTCATCAAAATTGCCGGAGTGCCACGGTGGGAGAATTACGCGACGACCTCAAATTTCTCGGCGAGGGCGCGACGCAATCCAGCCAGTTCGGCTATGTAGACGCCGACCTCACCTATTACGAATGGCTGAAACGCCAGCCGGCGGCATTTCAGGACGACGCAATCGGGCCGACCCGCGCAAAGCTGTTGCGCGATGGCGGGCTATCGGCGGAGAAGTTCGCGCAACTGAATCTCGGGCGTAATTTCCAGCCGTTGACGCTGGAGCAGATGCGCGCCAAGGAGCCGCTCGTTTTCGAGCGTGCGGGAATCTAATCTGGGCTACCAACTGGAGCAGTGCTCAACATGGCAATCAAGGCAATTCTGGACAGCATCGACGACCTGCCCGATCCACTGAAGGCGGAGTACAAGCAGGGCGACGACGGGAAATTTCATCTGGATGTCGAGGACATCGACAATCATCCGTCTGTCGGCGCATTGAAGCGAGCAAAGGATTACGAAAAGGCCGAACGGCAGAAGGCGGCGAAGTCAGCTCAGGAATTGAAGGAGCAGCTCGAAGCGCTCGCTGAGGAACGCGAGAACCTGCTCAAGGGCGCGATCCCCAAGGGCGACGTGGACAAGCTCGAAGCGAGCTACAAGGAGAAGCTGAGTAAGCGCGAGAAGGAACTGAGCGATCAGATCACCGGCCTGAACAGTAACCTGCAAACGCTGCTGGTGGATAACGTCGCGCAGAGCCTGGCGGCCAAGATCAGCGATTCGCCGGACCTGCTGCTGCCTCATATTCGCGGACGGCTCCAGGCGGAGCTGGTGGACGGAAAAGCCGTTACCCGCGTTCTGGATGCCGAGGGCAACCCATCCGCATTGACGGTGGATGAGCTGCAAAAGGAGCTTGTTGCAAATCCGGTGTTCGCGCCTATAATCAGGGCAAGCAAAGCTACCGGAGGCGGTGCCAAGGGTGGCAACGAATCGGGCAACAACGGCCAGAAGTCGATATCCAGAGCGGAATTCGATAAGCTGAGCCCCGAGGACAAGCGGGCCTTCATCGTCGAACAGAAGGGCACCGTCACCGATTAAGCGTCCAGTGGACGCACCCAGTTAGCCGCTCAGTGAGCGTGAAAGCCAGATAGGCCTGTGGCCTGCTAGGCACGAACCCCCGTGTTTACCAGACTGTAGGAGGCCATCATGGCTAACACCCTCACTGACGTAATCCCTATCCTCTACGAGGCGCTGGACATCGTGTCCCGCGAGCTCGTGGGCATCATCCCTTCTGTATCTCGCGACAGCTCCGCAGATCGTGCGGCCGTTAACGAGACCGTCAATTCCTTCATCGTCCCCGCCGTTGCGCTGGAGAACATCACTGCCGGTGATCTGCCGGCGGACTCCGGCGATACCGTGCTGGGCAACGTCACGCTGACCATCAGCAAGGCCCGGGCTGCTCCGGTACGGTGGACCGGCGAAGAGCAGCGGGGCGTCAGAAACTCCGGGCAGCTCAACGCCATCCAACGCGACCGCTTCGTGCAGTCCATGCGAGCCCTGACCAACGAGGTCGAAGCGGATTTGGCCGGTGAGTACATCCGCGCATCCCGAGCTTATGGCACCGCAGGGACCACGCCGTTCGGAACCGACCTGACCGAGGTCGCGGAGATCCGCAAGATCCTGGCCGACAACGGCGCACCGATCGACGGCAATCTGCACCTGGCGATGGATACCAGCGCAGGCGCGAATCTGCGCGGCCTCACCCAGGTGACGGATGTCAACCGAGCTGGCAGCGATGATCCGCTGCGTCGAGGCGCACTGCTGGATATCCACGGATTCCAACTCCGTGAGTCTGCGGGCATCAAGGCGCACAGTGCAGGCTCCGTTACCGGGACTGTGACCGTGACTGGCGCTAATGCCATCGGCAGCACTGCTATTGGTGTGACCACCGCATCGGGCGCAAGCGTGTCTTTGGCCGCTGGTGACGTGGTGACATTCGGCGGATCTGACAAGTACGTTGTCGCCGCCGCTGTGACCATCGGTGCATCCACGACCGGAACCATCACCATCGCAGAGCCAGGCCTTCGCGTTGCTCTGGCGGGTAGTGAGACCGTCGCAGCCATTGCGAGCTTTCGGGCGAACATGGCCTTCCACCGCTCGGCGATCCACCTGGTCACCCGTGCGCCGGCCATGCCGGATGGCGGAGACGCTGCCGATGACGTGATGGAGATCACCGACCCGGTAAGCGGGCTGGCGTTTCAGGTTGCCTTGTATCGTCAATACCGGCGCGTGAAGTACGAGATCGGCTTGGCCTGGGGCGTCAAGGCTGTCAAGCCTGCCCACATGGCGCTGCTGCTCGGGTGATGGCGATGAAGCGCATGAGACCGCCGCAGCCCAACCGTAAAGGCGTCTACGAGGTGCATGACGTGATTGCGCGTCATGTGCCCCGCAGGCTCTCGCAGGGGTGGACATTCATCGAGCAGAAATCCATCGACATCAGCGGGCCATGGATGGCTGCACGCGCTGCCGTGAAGGATGAGCTGGGCAAGCTGCCCAGATCGAAGTCGGAGGCCATCGAGATGCTGCGCGAAGCGGGCTACGAGGTGATCGATGGCTCTGACCGTTGAAGATGGCTCAGGCGTAGTCGGGGCTAACAGTTATACCGACGTTGCCGCTGCGCGAGCCTATGCCACGGCGAGGGGCGTAACGCTGCCTGCTGCTGATGCGGACGTCGAGGTTCTGCTGGTCAAGGCCATGGACTATATCGAGTCCCTGCGCAATCGCTATCAGGGCGAGCGCACCTATACCAGCGTCACCAACAATCTGGTGTGGCCGAGGCAGGGCGTCTATGTGGATGATGAAATCGTCGCGCACAATGCCATCCCGCAACTGCTGAAGGACGCACAGGCACAGCTCGCGATGGACGCGCAGACTGCGGACCTGATGCCGACAGGTGCAGGGCGAGAGGTTATTCGCGAGCGTGTAGAAGGCGCGGTTGAGGTCGAATACAACCCGCTCGGCATCACCAATATTCAGCCGGTGTTGCAGAAGGCAAAAGCCCTGCTGGCGCCGCTGATGATGGCCTCGTATCTGCGGACGGTGCGCGTATGACGTTCTACACCGACATGGCATCGGTTGCGACCAAGCTGGTGACACAGTACGGCAAGGCGATGTCGTTGCAGCGCGTGTCAGGTGCGACGATTGATCCGGTGACCGGAGTCGCCAGTGGAGGAACGACAGACACCATTGCTGTTACCGGCCTGATTACCAAAATCTCCGGCGCAGATATCCAGCGCGTCATGGCCTTGTCTGGAGGCGCTGAGCGGCTGAGCGGGAGCGAGGTCGTGGTCAAGCTGACCGCTGCTGTCGAGCCGCAACTGACGGATCGTTTGGTGGACGGATCGGACACCTACGAAATCATCCACGTTGGCGAGACGAATCCAGCGGGGACGGCAATCGTCTATTCGTTGATTGCGCGGAGGGTATCGTGAGCTTCGACGCAGACGTTGCGCGATTCGTGAAGCGCGCCAGAGATGGAGCAAACAAGCTGACTCGCGGGGTCGAGCTGGAGCTGTTTCGCTCGGCAATCATGGACACGCCGGTTGATACCGGCAGGCTGCGGGGGAATTGGCAGTATTCGCATGGCCGGCCCGTAGATCAGGAGCGTGACGCTGAGGACCAGTCAGGCGTACGAACGACATCCGAGATGCAATCCGGTGTTCTGTCGGCACCGTGGCCGCGCAAATCGTATCTGCGCAACAACCTGCCGTATGCCATCCGCATCGAGGAAGGCCACAGCACCATCAAGGCCCCGCAGGGCATGGTTCGGAGAAACCTTAGGAGAATCGCAGCAAACCTCCGATCTCAGATCCGGAGGCTGCGGTGAGGGCGAATATCGACTCTGCGCTGTTGCAGGCGTGGGATTCCGGAGGTTTCGGCCTGCCGTATCGTGTGGCTGATCTTCCGTTGATGGAGCCTGTAACGCATACAGTGCTATCAGGCCCTGGTGGCAATCCCTGGGCGAGGGTGTCGGTATTGCCTGCCCGTCCGAGTGTGGCATCGATGGGCACAAGCGGCGACGACAGAATTGACGGGGTGATGCAGGTCGATCTGTTCTATCCGTTGGGACAAGGGCAGGGCGCGGCAAACACAAAGGCTGATGACATCGCGGCTGTGTTCGGCGCGGGAAAAACGCACAGCTATAACGGCGTGAACGTGCATTGCGATTATTGCGGGCGCATCTCGCAATTGGTGACGGAGGACTGGTTACAGACCATCGTCGAGGTTGGTTTCCACTCCTGGATTCAGAGGTGATTTATGGCTATCGCACAAGGCATCAACAAGGTTCTCGCCTACAAGAAAGAGACGTCCTGGGGTGTTGCTCCTGGCGCCACGAGCGGCAAGGAATTGTCCCGTGTTACCGGCATGGGCAATTTGACGAAAACCACCTATCAGTCCGCCGAGATCGACAAGAGCCAGCAAATACGCGGGTTCCGTCACGGCTCTCGGACCTCAGCAGTGGCGTTCAACGGTGAACTAGCAGCCGGCAAGTACGTCGATTTCTGGGCGGCCGCTGCCCGGGCAGGATTCTCGACGGCTCCGACTACTGGGTCGCTGACAAACATCACGGCCTCGGCGACGGCTCCGCATTTCGTGCGCGCTGCCGGTTCGTTCATCACCGACGGATTCCGGGTCGGCGACGTGATGAGGTGGAGTGGATGGACCTCTCCGGCGACCGCGAACAACGCCAAGAATTTCCTGATCACCGCGTTAACCGCGACGAATATGACGGTGGTTGCTTTGGATGGCTCTGCGGTGGTGGCGAAAGCCTCGGGCGATTCCGTGACCGGCACGATGCAGGGCAAGCGGACATCTGTACCTGCCACAGGACACACGGACGACAGCTTCTATTTCGAGGACTGGTACGCGGACATCACTCAGAGCGAGCAATTCTCGGGGTGTAAGCTCCAGAATCTCGCGGTGAACTTGGCGCCGAACGCCATCGCCACCATGAACATGAATTTCCTCGGCAAGGACATGGTCACCGGATCGAGCCAGTACTTCACCACTCCTGCTGCACCGACTCAGTCCGAGCGATTGGCCGGCGTGAATGGCGTTGTGCTGCTGGCCGGCGCGCAGTCGCTGGTGGTCACCGGAATGAATTTCACGATCGACGAACAGCTTACCGCGCCGCCTGTGGTGGGCAGCAACGTGGTTCCTGCGGTATTCCGTGGGCGAGCTACCGCGTCAGGACAAGCGACAGTGTACTTCGAGGACGCTGCTGTCAGGGATGCGCTCGTCAACGAGGATGTCGTTTCCGTGGTCGGCGCTTTCACGGCGAGCAATGCGGCGGACGCTGATTTCGTCGCGTTCAACTTTCCGAATGTCAAATTCCGCGGGGCGAGCAAGGACGACGGAGAGGTCGGCATCATCCAGACACTGCCGTTTACGGCATTCCGTCCGAGCACAGTCGGCACTGGCGTGCTCGATTCCACTTTCGCAATCCAAGACTCCCTGGCGGTGTGATATGAGCAATCCGTTCGACAGGTACAACACCAGAGCGAAGATCAATCAGCGGCAGCGCATTTATCTCGCTGACCCGGACACCGGCAAATCTACGGGAGACTGGATCGACATCCGTTATTCACTCGCCGATGACTACGCCGAGGCTCGCGAACAGGTTCTGCGGGATATCGCGATTCAGGGGGAAGAAGGGCCGGCTGTCGAGCGCAGTGCGCGGATCATCGCGCCGCTGATTGCCGGCTGGTCGTTCGACGTGGAGTGCAATGCGGAGAACATCTACCAGTTCCTCTGCCTCGCGCCGCATCTTCACAACGCGATAATCGAGAAGGCCACCACTGAGGGAAAGCTCTACTCGACAGCGTCGCCGAACTCTGCCGATGGGCAAGGGGAGAGTTCGATCTCGCCCAGCCCCCGCAAGGAGCAAAAGACCGCATAAGCCTGCGCGAGCACTTGGAGCGTGTCGAGCGCAATACAGGAAAGCGCCCGCCGATGCTGGATGCACACGGGCCAATGCCGGAGAGACTGGCGTATTTGTGGGGGTGGTTCAGGGAGCTAAGGAAACCCCTGAATTACGTCGAGATCGAGGCTTGGTCCAGGGTTACCAGGCGAAGGCCGGAACGGTGGGAGATTGACGCGCTGTTCAGACTAGACCACGAGCTGCACGAGGCGATACATGGCAATTGAAGAATATGCTCGCCTAGGGATCGAGGTCGACAGCACGCAAGCTGTGCGCGGTATGCGCTCGCTGGATGATCTCACCGGATCTGCGCGAAGAGCGACGACAGGCTTTACGGCGCTGCGCAATGCGGCGCTTGCTGTGGGTGCTGCTCTATCCGTCAAGGGCTTTATCGATGTTGCGCGCGAGCTGGAGAACGTCCAGACTCGCATGCGCTTTCTCACTGATACCACGGAAGAAGCTGCTGCTGCCGCAGATTCATTGCAGAAATTCGCGGCGCGCGTTCCGTTCGAATTCCGCGAAATCTCCAACGCCGCACCAAATCTGCTTGTGGTGGCGGAAAATACCAAAGAGCTAAACCAGCTCCTCGAAATCACCGGCGACATTGCCGCTGCTACCGGCTTGTCGTTCGAGCAGACTGCCCAGCAATTGCAACGCGCAATGTCTGGCGGGATTGCGTCTGCCGACCTGTTCCGCGAGCGCGGTGTAGGAGCGCTGCTTGGGTTTGAGCAGGGCGTTCAGGTAACCGCAGAGCAGACGAAAAAGCACATTCAGGATCTGTGGTTTGGCCCTGGTGGAGCCGTTAATACGCTCAAGGGCGCGTCTGCTGAGATGGCGCAGAACTGGGACGGTCTCGTCTCGATGCTGCAAGACAAGTGGTTCCTGTTCCGCGCAGAGGTTATGGATTCCGGGCCGTTCGACTTTCTCAAGGCAGCAATGGCCGAGGTCGATTCACGGCTGAATGAGAATTTTGACTCCATCAATGATGTTGCTCGGGATACCGGCGACGTTATCGTCGAGGCATTCGAGGATGTCATTCGAGCCGGTGCGATTGCTGTTGACACGCTCGGTCCGCCGCTGGGGTTGATTGCCGGCGCTGTGGAAGACATGTGGCAGGGGTTCCAGTCTCTGCCGACCGAGGTTCAGTCTGTCGGGCTTGTCGGCGCATTGCTGTTTGGAAAAAAAGGGCTTGTCATCTTGGGAGCAGGGGCTTCGGCCGTCCAGAACATCGCGGAAATCACCAACCTGATCGATGAGCAGAAAATCGCCCGGCAACTGGAGATGCTGGACGAGAGGATCGCGCAAGCGCAGGAGACGCTGAGTGAGGCTCAGGCGGCGTTTGCTGCTGGCGCAAATGATCCTGCCGTGGCTGACAGCCTGCTTGAGTCCTTGCGCCAGGCTGAGCAGGCCATGGCGCAGTTGCAGGAGCGCAGGCAGGCGCTCATCGACGCGCCGGTTCCTGATTTTCAGCTCTTTGGATCGGAGGAAGAGGTCGGACAGGCGCAGTCCCGTGTCGAGGAGTTTCTTGATTCTGTGCATGAGCGTATTGCCAGAGCACAGGAGGATATCGGGAAGCTCAGGGACAGCGGCGGGCTGACAGGCTCAACAGAAAGCGCAATTGCTGCGACGGACAAGCACGCCAAGGCGCTGGAAAAACAGCGGAATGCGCTGGAGCAGATCGTCGCCGCAGCTTTGCCGTATCAAGCCAAACAGCGCGAATTGCTGTCGCAAATCGCAACGCTGGATGCTGCGATCCAGAAGGAGACCGGCAGCACTAAAGACCTGGAAGAGGCACGTCGCCGGCTGCAAGAGCAGCTTACCGACCTTCAGTCCATCACGCGGACAACGATCGAGACCCACGCCGAGACCGTCGAGGAACTGGAGCGCGAACTCGCGGCATTGAGGCAGGGCGAAGACGCCTATGCTGCTTATACACAGCAGCTCATGGTGCAAGAGGAAACCAAGCGCCGCATTCAGGCATTGCAGGATCAGGGTATTGAGCTTACCGACAGAGAGCGTGCGGAGATCGAATCGCTGACCCGCGCTGAAATCGAACTCAAGCAGCAGATCGACGCCGAGGCAGAAGCACGACTCAACGCCAACCGTGCATGGCAGGGGTTCGTGACGGAGATTGCCGGCGCGTTTCTCTCATCCACTGGCAGCATGGGCGACGCAATAACCGACCTGCTCGGACGCACTCAGCGCGAACTCGTTAACTCTGGTCTCGGCGCATTGTTCGGATTCGAGACCGCATCAACGCCGATATTGTCCGGATTGGGGTCGCTGTTTGGCGGTGGATCTTCGGGGCTGTTGAGCGGTGGAGTTCTTCTGCCCGGCGTTCAGGAGAACGTCTTCGGCCTGACGAATCAGCTTGTGGCGCAAGGCGGTATGCTAGCGGATGCTGGCGTGCTGCTCAATAACGCGGCGAACAATCTTGCATCCGCGCCTGGTGGGCTGGTGGGCGGCGGGTTGATTTCTGCTGGAGCAGGATTTTTGGGCGGCCAGCTCGGCGGTGCGGTTTTCGGCGGCGAGCCCGGTTTGGCTTCTGGTCTTGGTGGTGCTGCTGGGGCTATCGGCGGAAGCGCGTTGCTCGGATCATTGGGCTGGGCTGCCGGACCATTGGGCGCTTTGGCAGGAGCGTTCGTCGGGTCGGCAATAGATTCGGTATTGGGCGGTGACGGACCCGAGGTGCGCGCAGCCGTATTCGCGGGTACGGATGCCAGCAGGGCAGAACCCAAGTGGACGGTCGCCCAGCAGGTCGGCGCCAGCGGGCTGGCGCTCGCCGGCGAGGCCCAACGTGTAGGCGAGGAGGGCGAAGAGGCCGTCAGGAACTTCACGCAGGCTCTGACAGAGCTTGATCAGGCGCTCACCACCGTCACACGCGGCGCCGGGTTTGCGGTTGATCTGTCCGGCGCGAGTTTCGGCGCGATACCTCCTGGCGAAGAAGGCGCCCGAGATTTCGTCCGGCAGTGGATCGACGAGGTATCACGCGGATTCGACGCCGAGCTGGAGATGGCCGCTGCGTCTCTTGGTGGTGAAGGCGCTCAGCAGCTTGCCGCCGGATTTGAGACGCTGCTCAACATCAACGCCCGGTTGGATAGCGGCGGTGAGGTGTTTGCCGGCATCGAAAGTCTGTCGGAAACCATCGGGCTGTTGCAGGGGCAATTCGCCGAAGCCGGCGAGGGGCTTGCGGATACCGTCAACCGGCTGGATGCTGCAACCCTGCTGCTCGCATCGGTGGGAGAAGAAACCAGCAATACGGTTGAGTTTTTCGAGCGCGCAGCCAACGCACTTAGAGGACTCGGACAACAGCGCGCAGCGGAGATTGCCGCCTACGGCCAGACGTTGCAGCGCATCAACGATCTGCTGTCCGAAGATCGCATCCTGCGAGATTACGAGGCCAGCACGAGAACACTGTTTGAGACCTACCAGGCGCAAACCGACGCAATTAAGGATCTGGCAGCGAATCTGGAGAGCGCATCCGATTTCGCAGCGCTGGAACAGGCCGTCATTGCACGGTACGACACCGAGCTGCAACTGATCGGCCAGATCGACAGCGCATTGCAATCGGTAGCGGCATCATTCAATGCCACGATTGAGAGCATCGTGGTGGACGGTCTGGAGTCCGAGCGTGAGCGCTACGAGTATTTTCGACAGCAGGCCGATGCCGTTGCGGAAGAGATTCTGTCGCTGCAAGACCCTGAAGCCATTCAGCAGGCGGCCGAGCAGTACAACCGACTGGTAGGTCAAGCCTATCAATCGCTCAGCGAGGAATCACAGGATCTGCTGCGCGACGACATCCTGAAGACCGTCACCGAGATGCGCGAGATTACGACCGGGCTGCTGGAGGATTTGCGCGGCGACGTGACGGGCGGCGGAGATGTTGGAGCTGTTATCCGCAGCGAAACAGAACAGGCGTTGCGCACGTTGCGCGAGGCCGTACAACAGGCGGTGGAAGCCGTATCCCAACAGCAGGCCGAGACCAGCCGGCAATCCACGCAGCTTGTGCAATCGCTGAATCAGTGGGCGGCAAGCCTGCCCGAATCTATCCGCGTGCAGATCGCGGGCACTGAGGTGGCATTCTGATGGCCGCGCTGAATCTGAGCCTGTATCCGCCGTCCATATCCTCGACTGTCGAGCCGGATCACGGGATAACGCTGGACTATGCGGACAGCGGTAAGCTGCACCGGCGCGGGCTGTATGCGCAGCAGCATTATGTGGTGACGCTGAACTGGGATTTGCTGACGCTGGCGCAGCGCGATTATCTGGAGGATTTTATTCTCAGGTATCGCCTGGAGACCGTGACATTCACGCTAGACGGACACGACTATACCGGCGAGTTGATCGGCGGCCCTGTGCGCAGGTGGGTGAGCGGACAACTGTACGGATTGACGGCGCAATATCGTGCGGTGCGGGTTGCATCTGTTGATCCGATCGCAGCAATCATCGCCGCCTATGCACAGGCCAGCCACTGGTATGATCCGTCCGACCTCTCGACGATGTGGCAGGACACTGCCGGCACGATCCCCGCTCAATTGGGCGGCCCGGTAGCCAGGATTGATGACAAGGGCAATCTCGGCCTGGCAGCCACGCAGGCTACGGCGGCGAACCAACCGATACTCCAGCGCGACAGCGCCGGCCGTACTTATCTGGACTACAACGGGACCACGCATACGCTTGTCATCCCGACCGGGATGCCTGAGCCGACGACAGGCATTTGCGCCGTAGTGGGCTGGAGGCACGATAGTAGTTCCGGGTCACCGACCATTTATGTGTCCCGCGAGGGCGCATTCGACGCACAGCACAAGCACCCTCAGCTAAACCCGCTCAACAGCAACTCGCTGCTTACGCGGATCGGGAATCAGGATGTAACGTCATTCGCTGGGTCTGCGCCGACTGGCGGCGATTATGTGGGTACCGTGCATCTCGCCACTGACAACGCGGCACGCAAGTCTTATCTAAACGGTATGCTCTACGGCACGGCTACCGCGCCGGCGCTCAGTGACGCTGGAGACAGCCCAACAGGGCTGCTCGGGCGGAATGATTTTCCCGGCAGAATCTACGGCGTTATCCACATTCAGCACGGAATTGCAGACGCAGATCGTCAGGCCATCGAGGCATGGATGGCGGATAAGTCAGGGGCGGGCGTCTGATGCCAGCGCCCAGACTCCCAGCGTATCGCGGCACCGAAACCGCTCGGGGCGGCCGGCTGCCGGCAAGTCGAATCAACGAGTTCGCCCGCGATCCTGTCCAGCGCTCGATCTCTGTGGCGGCTGCGGACCAGATGCTGCCTATTGTGTACGGGCGCGCCAATGTCCCCGGCCTGCTGTTCGCGCAGGGCCTGATCGGCACTGATCTGGTGGTGGGCTATGCGCTGTGTGTGGGCGAGATCGACGCCATTGAAATGGTGCAGATCAACGATATCGACGCGAGCACCATCACCGGCGTTACCGTCACCAACTACCTCGGCACGCCGACCCAGGGTGTGGACGCTACGTTGTCATCGGCGATTGTGGCCTACAACGATTCGATGCGCTTCGACGCCGGCAACGGCTGGCGCGGCATCGCCTATGTGGTGCTGCGGATCACAGATACCGCAGACGTCGGCGGCTGGCCGAGGATGCGCGCGACGATACGCGGGCGCAAGGTCTACGATCCGCGCACCGATACAACCGTCTACAGCGACAATACCGCGCTCTGCACGGCGGACCTCATTTCTGATCTGGACTACGGGCTGGGCCTGACCGCGACCAACGTCGCGGATGTGGCGGACTGGTGTGACTCTTTGCTGTCGGACGGCACCACGAAGCTCTCGCGCATCGCCCTGGTGCTGGATAACCCGCGCCCGATACTACCAGACTGGCTGGACCTGTTATCCAGCTACGGCGAGTTCTATTGGATTCACGAAGGCGCGGATATCAAGCTGGTCCGCGACAGCTCGGTTGACCTGTCCGCAACGCCGATCGAGCGCGAGTGGATAGCCGGCACGCTTTCTGTACGCCATGAGGATACCGCGGACGCTCCGAGGTCCGTGGACGTGATGTACACCGTGCCGCGGACGGATTCGCTACCGTGGGCCACGGACTCTGTGCGGCGGGAGCTTGCAGGCGGGGCTGTGACACCAACCACGCTGAAGATGGAGGGCATTTTTTCGGCGGTTGAGGCCGACAACAAAGCACTGGCGAAACTCAACCGGATGCAGAGCCGGGTGACGATATCGTGCGATGTTCCGGATCGTGGTATCACCTACCAGGTTGGCGACGTTATCCGGCTGGATTCCCCGGCCAGGGGAATCACCGAACTACCCATGCGCGTGCTGGAGGTGGGTATGTCCGGCCCTGGGCGTTACCGGATATCCGGTGAGATGTACGACCCGAATCACTATCTCGGCGAGCTGTCGCTTTTGCAGAGCACACAACTTCCGATTGGCGCGATCGTCCTGTGGCTGGGCGGCAGCATTCCGGATAACTTTGCGGAGTTCACTGCGGCGAACGGCCGCGTTATTGTGGGCGCCGGCGGGGCGCACGCTCAATCCGAAACCGGAGGGGCAGGCTGGAATGTATCGTTCAGCGGGCTGACCACCGCCGGCGGCGCCCATAATCCAAATTTGAGTACCGATTTTTTCACCGATGCGCGGCGCGACAACACTCCGGACTACCCCAGCGAGCCCTCTATTGCCGGGAGCGAGAACGGGACTGCACTGGTAGGTAATCCCGTACACAGCCACAGCTACGACTCAGGCAGCGTCGCGCTGGACCCGCTGAGAGTGCGCAGGAGGCTGATCAAAGCAACGTCGGTAACCAGTCTGCCGCCGAATTGTGCCGTGTTTGGCGTGCCGGGAATCAGCACCAACGCATGGAGTCGCGATGTGTCCGCGGCTGGGCGAGTGTTGGAGGCGGCGGCGGAAAACGGCAATGCGGGCTCGGCGAGCCAACAGGTGCCGCTCACGACTGGGTCGGCTGATGACAGGCACTGGCACATTTCGGACTACGTTCCAGGGCCGGATTATTACGGTGGTATCTGGGTTCCGGCTCCCGGCCCAAGTGCTGGCGAAGAGATATTTATCCCCCCAACTCCCAAGAACTTCACCGTTCATGGCGGCTCAATCCATGGTCACTCTGCGACGTTGCAGGTGGCCGTTCGGGCAAAGCGAAGGCGATTGGCTCTATACCAGACGACGGGGACCGGCAATATCGTGCCAGGTCAGATCATACTGTGGGAGGGCGGAGTGGTGCCGGCTGATTGGGTGCTGTGCGACGGCGCCAACGGCACCCCCGATATGCGCGATCATTTTGTGGAGGTCGCAAACGTCGGGAATGAGGGTACGGCGGAGGGCGACAACACCGTGAACGCTACTGCGACAACCAATACGATTTCTCACTCGCACAAGGGCGGAGCGAGAGAATCGAACCGAGTCGAAAAAACCTCTACCCATGCATCATCGATTGCGCACAACCACGTCATCGACGCCAACGTGCCCATAGACCCGCCCTATTACGCGCTGGCGTTCATCATGTACTCACCCGGAGCCTGATATGGCCGAGTTCACCTACCGCAACATCGTTCAGCGCGCACTCACCTACGCTGAGGTTGACGGCAACTTCCAGCGCGTCGAGGAGTTGCACGACGCTGCGCTAGAGGCGCGGGACGTTGCCGTATCCGACACGATCATCTACCCCGACACAACGGCTGGTTTGGCAGCGACGGCGGAGGGCGGCTATTTCGTGGTGCCGGATCCCGCCACGGACGAGCTGATCTACTACCGCGTTGAGTCCGGGGCGGCCGTCGAGAAGGTCCGCATCGGTTTTCGCTTACCGTTTGCCGGCGGCACGCTGACCACCGCGCTGAACCACGCGCCGTCTGTATCGCTTGCCAGTGCGGCAACTGTGAATATCGGGGCGGCCGCGGCCAACGCGATCACGATTACCGGCACCACCACGATTACCGCATTCGACACCATCGCGGACGGCGCTGTCCGGGTGCTGACATTTGCCGCTGCACTTACGCTCACCCACAACGCCACCAGTCTGATCCTGCCTGGCGGCGCGAACATCACCACGGCAGCCGGTGACGTGGCTGTCATGCTGTCGCTGGGGTCGGGAAATTGGCGCTGCATCGCATACCAGCGGGCAAGCGGTAAATCGCTGATACCACGCACCACGACGATCAACGTCCCGCACACCTGGGCCGTGGCCGGCGAAGTCAAAGTACCCGCTGGCGACCTCGACGTTATTCCTGGGTTTTTCGTGCCGTCTCTGGCGGTTGGACAAACTGCAAAGCTGGTTGAGGCGCGACACAAAATTGGAGCAGGCACATCGGCGACGGTGAAATTGCAGAAAAACGGCGTGGACATTACCGGATTCACCGCAATTTCGGTGACGACAACCGCCGCGCTCACCAACCCGGCGGACGTTGCGCTTGCAGCGGGAGATTACATTCAGCCAATCGTGACAGCGGTTTTTGGAACACCCAAAAACATGAGCTTCACAGTCGCTCTTGAATACGTCCAGGCGGGAGCCTAATGGCAACTCGGCTGTACTTCCACGACGCTGTAACCTCGTTAAGCGGCACCCTGCCGAGCGGCGAACAATCCACGCGGACCCCGGACTGGACGGCTACGGGAGGCGCCACGAATCGCACGATGGACACCAACATCGGTGTGGCACAGGCGAGTCGCGCTGGCACCATGCTTAATCAGTTCCCCGCGCAAGATGGCCTGCTTGGGATGTTTATTTCGCCACCGCTGGACACGGCGCAGA